>NZ_JBVJOE010000001.1:913491-1308343 GCF_055583325.1 Amycolatopsis sp. NPDC104775 | reverse complement strand
GGGGGGGGAGGGGAGGGGGGGGGGGGGGAGAGAAGGGGGGGGAGGGGTGGGCCAACCCCGGAGGGCTTGGCGTGTGGCTTGGGTGTGGGGGGGGGGGGGGGGGGGGGGGGGTCCTGCCCCCCCCCCCCCCCCCCCCCCCGAGGCGTTACTGGCAGGCTTCGCAGTCGGGGTCGTCGATCCGGCAGGCGGCGCCCTCGGTGGCGACGAAGTCGACGTCGGTCTTCGGCATCTCCTTCGGCTCCGCCGGGACGGCCGCGGCGGGCGACGGCGACGGCGCGGGGGAGGCGGCCGGAACCGTGGCGGACGGCGACGGCGACGGGGAAGGCGCGGCGGCCGGGGCGGCGGCCGGGGCGGCCGGGGCCGGGGTGGCGGAGACGGCGTTCAGCTTGCCGTCGGTGCCGCGCAGGGTGCTCTTCTCCACGTGCGTCGCGGACTGCGCCCGCAGGTAGTACGTGGTCTTGAGGCCCTTGTGCCAGGCGTAGCGGTACAGCTCGTCGAGCTTGCGCCCGCTCGGAGCCGCGATGTACAGGTTCAGCGACTGCGCCTGGTCGATCCACTTCTGCCGCACCGAACCGGCGTCCACGATCCACTTGGACTCGATCTCGAAGGCGGTCGCGTACAGCGCCTTGAGGTCGTCCGGCACGCGGTCGATCTGGCCGAGGCTGCCGTCGAAGTACTTGAGGTCGCTGACCATGACCTCGTCCCACAGGCCGCGCGCCTTGAGGCTCTTGACCAGGTGCGGGTTGACGACGGTGAAGTCGCCGGACATGTTCGACTTGACGTACAGGTTCTGGAACAGCGGCTCGATCGACTGGCCGACGCCGGAGATGTTGGAGATCGTCGCGGTCGGCGCGATCGCCATCACGTTCGAGTTGCGCATGCCGACGGTCTTGACGCGCTCGCGCAGCGGGGCCCAGTCCAGCGTCGTGGAGGTGTCGACGTCGAGGCCGTCGCCCTGGCGGGCGTCGATGAGCAGCTGCATCGAGTCGATCGGCAGGATTCCCTTGCTCCACAAGGAACCTTCGAACGTCTGGTACTGGCCGCGCTCCTCGGCGAGGTCGGTCGACGCCGAGATCGCGTAGTAGGAGAGGTGCTCCATCGAGACGTCGGCGAACTTCACCGCTTCTTCGGACGCGAACGGCACGCCGAGCTCGAACAGCGCGTCCTGGAAGCCCATGATGCCGAGGCCGACCGGGCGGTGGCGCAGGTTGGAACGGCGCGCTTCCGGGATCGTGTAGAAGTTGATGTCGATCACGTTGTCGAGCATCCGGACCGCGGTGCGCACGGTCTTCTCGAGCCGCTTGGTGTCCAAACCGGACGGGGTGACGTGCTTGAGCAGGTTCACCGAGCCGAGGTTGCAGACCGCGACCTCTTCGGTGTTGGTGTTCAGCGTGATCTCGGTGCACAGGTTGGACGAGTGCACGACGCCGACGTGCTGCTGCGGCGAACGCAGGTTGCACGGGTCCTTGAAGGTGATCCACGGGTGGCCGGTCTCGAACAGCATGGTCAGCATCCGCCGCCACAGCTCGACCGCGCGGACCTTGCGGAACACCTTGATCTCGCCGCGCGCGGCGGCCGCCTCGTACTCGCGGTAGCGCTGCGCGAACGCGTTGCCGTAGAGGTCGTGCAGGTCCGGCGTCTCGTTCGGGGAGAACAGCGTCCACTCGGCGTTCGCCTCGACGCGGCGCAGGAACTCGTCCGGGACCCAGTTGGCGGTGTTCATGTCGTGCGTGCGCCGCCGGTCGTCGCCGGTGTTCTTGCGCAGGTCGAGGAATTCCTCGATGTCGACGTGCCAGGTCTCCAGGTACGCGCACGCCGCGCCCTTGCGCTTGCCGCCCTGGTTGACCGCGACCGCGGTGTCGTTGGCGATCTTCAGGAACGGCACGACGCCCTGGGACTGGCCGTTGGTGCCCTTGATGTGCGCGCCGAGGCCGCGGACCGGGGTCCAGTCGTTGCCGAGGCCGCCGGAGTACTTGGCCAGCAGCGCGTTGTTCTTGTACGCCTGGAAGATCGAGTCCAGGTCGTCGTCCACCGTGGTCAGGAAGCAGGACGACAGCTGCGCGCGGTTGGTGCCGCTGTTGAACAGCGTCGGGGTGGACGCCATGAAGTGGAACGTCGACAGCAGCTCGTAGAACTCGATGGCGCGGGCTTCGCGGTTGTCCTCGCGGATCGCCAGGCCCATCGCGACGCGCATGAAGAACGCCTGCGGCAGCTCGAACCGCACGCCGTTGTGGTGCTGGAAGTACCGGTCGTACAGGGTCTGCAGGCCGAGGAAGCCGAAGTCGAGGTCGCGCTCGGGGCGGATCGCGGCGGTGATCTTGTCCAGGTCGAACGTGGTCAGCTCGGCGTCGACCAGTTCGAGTTCGACGGCGCGGCGCAGGTAGGCGCGGAAGTACGGCGCGTACTCGGTCGCCATCTCGTCCTGGCTGGCCTGGCGCGGGGCGCCGGCGAGGTAGCTCAGCGCTTCGCCGCGCAGTTTGTCCAGCAGCAGCCGGGCGGAGACGTAGGAGTAGTTCGGCTCCTGCTCGACGAGCACGCGCGCGGCCATGATCTGCGCGAGCGCCAGTTCGTCGGCGGTGATGCCGTCGTAGAGGTTGCGCTTGGCCTCGGCCAGCACCGGCTCGGCGGAGACGTCCTCGAGCCCGGCGACGGCCTCGCCGACGACGTGCGAAACGCGCGCCCAGTCGAGCGGGCGCAGCGTCCCGTCGGCGCCCTTGACGCTCAGCGCGACCTCGGCCGACGCCGGAGCGGCGGCCTCGCGGGCCTTCGCGCGCTCGTCGCGGTAAAGCACGTAGGCGCGGGCGACCTTGTGGTGCTCGCCGCGCATCAGGGCGAGTTCGACCTGGTCCTGGATCTGCTCGATGTGCAGCGGGGTCTCCGGGCCGGTGTGGCGCAGCAGCGCCGCCTCCACCTGCTCGGTCAGCTCCGCGACCACGTGGTGCACGCGGGAGGACGCGGCGGCGTCGCCGCCCTCGACCGCGAGGAAGGCCTTGGTCAGCGCCACCGAGATCTTGCCCGCGTCGAAGGGCGAGACGCTTCCGTCCCGCCGGATGACGCGGACCGCGCTCGGGGCCCCCTCCGCCGACGACGGCGGCCGCTGACCGGTTTCCACTGACATGCGTGTCTCCAACAGTTCCTCGAAATGGGCGCGTTGCAGCGGCACACGGCCGGTCAAGGCCATGCGCTGCGGTTTCGGCGAAACAGCCCGGCCGCCCTCTTCAAGCGGTCTCCCCGTCGCTGGGGGCTGCCGGTTCCCAGAGACTACATGTTGGGGTGAAGGCCCGCACGGGACCCAAGGTATGGCGTGTCGGTCTCACCCTGCCGGGTTATCCGATCACCCAGGGCAAGATCCGAAACGGAGTCTCGTCGCGGCCAGTGCCCCGCTGGCCACGGGCCGTTTCCCGGCCAGGAAGCCCAGCGGCCCGGCCGGGTTGACCGACCAGTCCGCGGCCGCCGCGCGGGGCTTCGCACGCCACTCGACCGGGGTACGCAGCGGGCTGCCGCCGCGGTCCTGGGCGATCTCGAAGCGTACCGGGAGGGTGATCGGGAGCCCGGCGCGCGGGGTGAAGGCGGCGGTGGCGATCCAGTCGTCGGAGGTCGCCGCGGTGAAGGTGCGCCCGCCGGTGAAGGTGAAGGAGGCGAGTTCCTTCGGGATGCCCCACAGCTCGCGCCCGCCCGCGCGCGAGACCTCGCTGTCGACCCAGATGTCGGTGATCGACGCGGCGAGCCCGCGGCCGCGCACGGCGACGCAGGAGAGAAGCTCGTGGTAGCTCAGCTGACCGGACGGCAGGTAGTCGATCCAGGCGGTGAAGACAGCGGCCTGGCGGTTGAGGACGAGGGGTTCCGCGGGCAACGCGGGCAGCTCGTCGACGGGGACTCGCCACATCGAGATACACGCGTCGGCGGCGAGGTGCCACGGTTCGGGCGGGTATTCGGTCATTCGCTGATCCACGGCAGGTACGGCGGGAGATCGCGGTCGATGCGCAAGGGGAACTCCGGCGGGCGTTTCTGGAAGAAGGAGGCGATGCCTTCGACGGCGTCGGGGTTCGAGCCCAGCTGGGAGATGAGCTTCGAGTCCACCTGATGGACGTCGAACGGCGAGGGGGCCGAGGCCATCCGGTAGAGCAGCTGCCGGGTGACCGCCACCGCGACGGGTGCGGTGGTCTCGGCGATTTCCCGGGCTTTCGTTTGGGCCTGGCTCAGGACGTTGCCGGGGTCGTGGATCTGGTGCACGAGCCCGGCCCGGAGCGCTTCGTCGGGCCCGAAGAGCCGCCCGCTGACCATCCAGTCGACGGCCGCGCCCATTCCGACGAGCCGGGGGAGGAACCACGCGGACGCGCCTTCGGGGTAGATCCCGCGGCGGGTGAAGACGAAGCCGAACTTGGAGTCGGTGGAGGCGAACCGGTAGTCGCAGGACAGCGTGATGGTGATGCCCGCACCGACCGACGCCCCGCGCAACGCGGCGAGCACCGGTTTGTTCATGGTGAAGATCCGCTTCGACACCCGGCCCGCCGGTTCCTGCCAGTCGTCCGGCGGACGGTCGCCGAAGTCGAAGCCACCGGAGGACAGGTCGGCCCCGACGGAGAAGTCCTTGCCGGTGGTTCCGAGCACGACGGCGCGGACGTCCTCGTCGCGGTCGGCCCGGTCGAGGGCGTGGGCGAGTTCGTCGGCCATCCGGATCGTGTAGCCGTTGCGGGCCTCGGGGCGGTCGAGCAGGACGGTCGCGACCTTGGCGGCGACCTCGTAGGCGATCTCCGCGTAGGAGTCCATGGGAGGACGGTAGGACCTTGTTTTCGTTGCGTCAATAACGCTTGGCCGGGCGCGGGCTGGGCATGCTCGGGTCATGCTGAAGCTGGGCACGGTGGTGCTGGGAGTCGAGGACATGGAACGCGCGGTCTCGTTCTGGAGCGACGCGCTGGGGTACGCGCGGCGGGACGACGCCAAGGATTTCGTGGTGCTGCTGCCTCCTGACGGCGCGGGGCCGGGGGTGGCGTTCCAGCGGAGTTCGGTGCCGGTGCAGGAGGTGCCCCGGGTGCACCTGGACTTGTACGCCGGGGACGCCGCGGACCAGGAGGCGGAGGTCGCGCGGCTGGTGGGGCTGGGGGCGCGGCGGGTGGACTGGCCGCACTATCCCGACGACCCGGATTTCGTGGTGCTGGCCGATCCGGAAGGCAACCGGTTCTGCGTGATCGACACCTCGCGAGGCTGATCCGCTGTCCGTGAGGGGAACCCTGATCCCCTCACGGACTGGGGGCCGAGGACAAAACAATCAGGCGCGCTTGATTTTTCTGCCGCCAGGGGCCACGCTGGGTCCGCACGAGGTGGTGCGGCGGACGCAGGGAGGCGCAGGAATGGCTGATCTCGCGGGGATCCTCCGGGATCTCGCGGCCGAATCGCAGGCGGTCGACGACCTGGTCGCCGGGTTGCCCGCGGACGGGTGGGCGACCCCGACGCCCGCGCCCGGCTGGAGCATCGCGCATCAGATCGCGCATCTGGCGTGGACCGACGGCAAAGCGCTGATCGCCGCGAGCCGGCCGGAGGACTGGCAGTCCGAGGTCGAAAACCTGTTGAGCATCGGCGAAAACTACGTCGACCAGGGTGCCGAAGACGGAGCCAAGCTGCCTCCGGACGAGGTGCTGGCGCAGTGGCGTGCCGGAAGGGCCGCACTCGCCGAGGCGCTCGCCGCGGTGCCGGACGGGCAGAAGCTGCCGTGGTACGGACCGCCGATGAGCGCGGCTTCCATGGCGACCGCGCGGATGATGGAGACGTGGGCGCACGGCCAGGACATCGCCGACGCGCTCGGCGTCACGCGCGAGCCCACCGAACGGCTCTGGCACATCAGCCGGTTCGGCACGCGCACGCGCGATTTCGCGTACAAACTTCATTCGCTCGCGCCGCCGACTGAGGAATTCCGGGTCGAGCTGACGGCTCCGGACGGCAGCACGTGGGCATTCGGGCCCGACGACGCGGAGCAGCGACTGACCGGCAGCGCGCTCGACTTCTGCCTGGTAGTAACGCAACGACGGCATCCGGCGGACACTGACCTCGTCGCGACCGGCGCGGATGTCGAGGAATGGCTGGGCATCGCGCAGGCGTTCGCCGGGCCGCCCGGGGCGGGGCGCGAACCGGGGCAGTTCGCGTGAGCGCGCCGTTGCGCGTCGGGAACGCGTCCGGGTTTTACGGCGACCGGTTCTCCGCGGTGCGGGAAATGCTGACCGGCGGCCCGCTCGACGTCCTCACCGGGGACTATCTTGCCGAGCTGACCATGCTCATCCTCGGCCGCGACCGGATGAAGGACCCGTCCCGCGGCTATGCCAAGACGTTCCTCCGGCAGTTGGAGGAAAATCTCGGGCTGGCGAAGGACAAGGGCGTCCGGATCGTCGCGAACGCGGGCGGGCTCAACCCGGCCGGGCTGGCCGACGCGGTGCGCGAACTAGCCGGGAAACTCGGTGTCGACGTGAAGGTCGCGCACGTCGAGGGCGACGACCTGATCGCGCGAGCGGATGAGTTCGGCTTCGAGAAACCGTTGACGGCCAACGCTTATCTCGGCGCGTGGGGAATCGCGGAGTGCCTCAAGGCCGGTGCCGACGTCGTGGTGACCGGACGGGTCACGGACGCGTCGGTGATCGTCGGACCGGCGGCGGCGCATTTCGGCTGGGCCCGCGACGACTACGACGCGCTCGCCGGGGCGGTCGCGGCGGGTCACGTCATTGAATGCGGTGCGCAGGCGACGGGCGGCAACTACTCGTTCTTCCGGGAGCAGCCGATCGGCGTGCCGGGCTTTCCGCTCGCGGAAATCCACGCGGACGGGTCCAGCGTGATCACGAAGCATCCGGGCACCGGCGGTGTGGTCAATGTCGGAACTGTCACCGCGCAACTGCTGTACGAGATCACCGGTGCGCGGTATGCAAATCCCGATGTGACGGCACGGTTTGACACGCTCTCGCTGTCGGACGACGGGCCGGACCGCGTGCGGATCAGCGGGGTTCGCGGGGAAGCGCCGCCGCCGACGTTGAAGGTGTGCCTCAACCGGCTCGGCGGGTTCCGGAACGAGACCACGTTCGTCCTCACCGGACTGGATATCGAGGAAAAAGCCGCGCTGGTACGGGAACAGCTGGAAGGCGCGTTGGCGAAACGCCCGCCGGCCGAGGTGCGGTGGACGCTCGCTCGCACCGACCACGCGGACGCCGACACCGAGGAACGCGCGAGCGCGCTGCTGCACGTCGCGGTGAAGGACAACGACCCGAAAATCGCCGGGCGCGCGTTCAGCGGGGCGGCGATCGAGCTTGCACTCGCGAGCTATCCGGGTTTCCACGTGACCGCACCGCCTTCGGACGCGGCTCCGTTCGGGGTCTACTCGGCGGCCTATGTGGACGCTGCCGCGGTTCCGCACGTCGCGGTGCTGCCCGACGGGTCCAAGGTGGACATCGCGCCTGCTTCCGAGACGCTCGAGTTGTCCGAAGTGGACGAACCCGCGCTACCGGAACCGTTGCAGGCGGACAAGGTGCGGCGGGTACCGCTCGGCTTGGTGGCCGGTGCGCGCAGCGGCGACAAGGGCGGCAACGCGAATCTCGGTGTCTGGGTGCGATCCGAGGAAGCTTGGCGCTGGCTCGTGCACCGGCTGACGGTCGGAGAATTCCGCCGGTTGTTGCCGGAAACCGAAAACCTGCCGGTCACCCGGCATCTGCTGCCGAACCTGTGGGCGATGAACTTCGTGGTCGAGGGCATTCTCGGCGACGGTGTCGCTTCGCAGGCCAGGTTCGATCCTCAGGCGAAGGCGCTCGGCGAATGGCTGCGGGCGCGCGAACTCGACGTCCCGGAGGCGCTGCTGTGACCGTGGATCCGTTCCGCACGCCGGAACGCACCGAACTGCGCGCGACGGTGCGCCGGTTCGTGGAGAAGGACGTGCTGCCGCACCTGGACGACTGGGAGCGGGCTGGGGAACTGCCGCGCGAGCTGCATCGCAAGGCGGGACAACTGGGTCTGCTCGGGGTCGCGTTCCCCGAATCCGCGGGCGGTGGCGACGGCAACTACCTCGACGCGCTCGTGGTCGCCGAGGAAATGCACTACGCGGGCGGGTCCGGCGGGCTGTTCGCGTCGCTGTTCACCTGCGGGATCTCGGTGCCGCACATCGTCGAGGCCGGCGACCCGGTGCAGATCGAACGCTGGGTGCGGCCAACCCTCGAAGGCGAGAAAATCGGCTCGCTGGCGGTCACCGAGCCAGACGGCGGTTCCGACGTCGCCGGGATTCGCACCACGGCGGTGCGCGAGGGCGACGAGTATGTGATCAACGGGGCCAAGACTTTCATCACCTCCGGCTGTCGCGCGGACTTCGTGACCACTGTGGTCCGAACCGGGGAGGCAGGCGCGCATGGGCTTTCGCTGATCGTGGTCGAGCGCGGGACGCCCGGATTCACGGTGTCGCGCAAGCTGGAGAAGATGGGCTGGGCGGCTTCGGACACCGCCGAGCTGTCTTATGTGGACGTACGGGTGCCCGCGGAGAACTTGGTCGGCGCGGAGAACAGCGGGTTCGCTCAGGTGGCCACGCAGTTCGTCACCGAGCGGCTTTCGCTGGCGGTGCAAGCGTATGCGCACGCGCAGCGGGCACTGGACCTGACACTGGACTGGTGCCGGATGCGCGAGACGTTCGGGCGTCCGCTGATCTCGCGGCAGCTGGTGCAGCACAAGCTCACCGAGATGGCCTGCAAGGTCGACGTCGCCCGGACGTACGCCCGGCAGGTCGCGATCCGGCACGTTTCCGGCGAGGAAGTGATCGCCGAGGCGTGTTTCGCGAAGAACACCGCGGTGCAGACCGCCGAATGGGTCGTGAACGAGGCGGTGCAGCTGCACGGCGGGCTCGGCTACATGCGCGAGTCCGAAGTGGAGCGGCACTACCGCGACGTCCGCATTCTCGGCATCGGCGGCGGCACCACCGAAATCCTGACCGGACTGGCCGCGAAGCGATTGGGATACACCGCATGACCACTATCAGGTCCACAGTGGACACCCGGGCCGGCGAGTTCGCCGCGAACCGGGAGGCGATGCTGGAGAAGCTCGCGGAAATCGACGCCGAACAGGCCAAAGCGGTGGCCGGCGGCGGCGAAAAGTACGTCGAACGCCACCGCAAGCGGGGCAAGCTGCTGGCGCGGGAGCGGATCGAACTCCTGCTGGACGAGGATTCGCCGTTCCTGGAGCTGTCGCCGCTGGCCGCGTGGGGCTCGGACTATAAGGTCGGCGCGAGCGTGATCACCGGGATCGGCGTCGTCGAAGGCGTCGAATGCCTGATCTCGGCCAGTGACCCGACGGTCAAGGGCGGCGCGAGCAACCCGTGGACGACGAAGAAGTCGTTTCGGGCGGCGGACATCGCGGCGCAGAACCGGCTGCCGGTGATCAACCTGGTCGAGTCCGGCGGGGCGGATCTGCCGACGCAGAAGGAAATCTTCATTCCCGGCGGCCGGGTCTTCCGCGATCTGACCCGGTCGTCGGCGGCGAAGGTGCCGACCGTCGCGCTGGTGTTCGGCAACTCCACGGCGGGTGGCGCGTATCTGCCCGGAATGTCCGATTACGTGGTGATGGTGAAGGAACGCGCGAAGGTGTTCCTCGGCGGACCGCCGCTGGTCAAGATGGCGACCGGCGAGGAATCCGACGACGAATCCCTCGGCGGCGCGGAAATGCACGCCCGCACGTCCGGGCTCGCCGACTACCTCGCGGTGGACGAACAGGACGCGATCCGGCTCGGCCGCAGCATCATCAAACGGCTCAATTGGACCAAACAGGGTCCGGCCCCCAAGCCGGACTACGCCGAGCCGCTGTTCGACGCCGAAGACCTGCTCGGCATCGTGCCGACCGACTTGAAGGTCCCGTTCGATCCGCGCGAGGTGATCGCGCGCGTCGTGGACGGTTCGGACTTCGACGAGTTCAAGCCGCTGTACGGGCCGAGCCTGGTCACCGGATGGGCGAGCATCCACGGCTATCCGGTGGGCATCCTGGCCAACGCGCAGGGCGTGCTGTTCGGCGAGGAATCGCAGAAGGCCGCGCAGTTCATCCAGCTGGCCAACCAGATCGACACGCCGCTGGTGTTCCTGCACAACACGACCGGCTACATGGTCGGCAAGGAATACGAGCAGAGCGGCATCATCAAGCACGGCGCGCTGATGATCAACGCGGTGTCGAACTCGAAGGTGCCGCATCTGTCCGTCCTCATGGGAGCGTCCTACGGGGCCGGGCATTACGGGATGTGCGGCCGCGCCTACGATCCGCGGTTCCTGTTCGCCTGGCCGAGCGCGAAGTCCGCGGTGATGGGGCCGGCGCAGCTGGCCGGGGTGCTGTCCATTGTGGCCCGTGCCGCGGCAGCGAGCCGGGGCCAGGAGTACAGCGAGGAAAACGACGCCGCGATGCGCGCCATGGTGGAGAACCAGATCGAGGCGGAATCGATGCCGATGTTCCTCTCCGGCATGCTTTACGACGACGGCATCATCGACCCGCGCGACACTCGCACGGTGCTCGGGCTGAGCCTGTCGGCGATCCACAACGGACCAGTGAAAGGCGTCGAAGGCGGCTTCGGCGTCTTCCGGATGTGAGGGCCATGATCCAGAATCTGCTGGTCGCCAACCGGGGCGAAATCGCCCGCCGGGTGTTCCGCAGCTGCCGGGACGCCGGAATCGGCACGGTCGCGGTGTTCTCCGACGCGGACGCCGGCGCTCCGCACACGCGGGAGGCCGACGTCGCTGTCCGGCTGCCGGGCAACGCGCCGGGCGAGACGTATCTGCGCGGCGAGCTGATCGTCAAAGCCGCGGCGGACGCCGGGGCCGACGCGATCCATCCCGGGTACGGCTTCCTTTCCGAGAACGCCGGTTTCGCCCGTGCGGTGCTCGACGCCGGGTTGACCTGGGTCGGCCCGCCTCCGGCGGCGATCGAGACCATGGGCTCCAAAGTGGAGTCGAAACGGCTGATGGCCGCCGCCGGAGTGCCGGTGCTGTCCGAATTGGACCCGTCGTCGGTGACTGAGGCGGATCTCCCCTTGCTGGTCAAGGCTTCCGCTGGCGGCGGCGGTCGCGGCATGCGCGTGGTCAGGTCGCTCGACGAGCTGTCGGAAGCCGTGGAAAGCGCCCGAGCCGAGGCGGGATCGGCATTCGGCGACCCGACGGTGTTCTGCGAGCGGTACCTCGAAACCGGACGGCACATCGAGGTCCAGGTGCTCGCCGACTCGCACGGCACGGTGTGGGCGGTGGGGGAGCGGGAGTGCTCAATCCAGCGTCGGCACCAGAAGGTGGTCGAAGAAGCGCCATCGCCCTTTGTGGACGATGCCATGCGGGCCGAGTTGTTCGACGCGGCGCGCAAGGCGGCACAGGCGATCGACTACGTCGGCGCGGGGACCGTCGAATTCCTGGCCGGTCCGGACGGCCGGTTCTACTTCCTGGAGATGAACACGCGGCTGCAGGTCGAGCATCCGGTGACGGAGAACGTCACCGGGCTGGATCTGGTCGCGCTGCAGCTCTCGGTGGCCGAGGGCGCTCGGTTGCCTGCCGAGCCGCCTGCTGCTCATGGCCATTCGATCGAAGTCCGGCTGTACGCGGAAGACCCGTCGGCCGGATGGCAACCGCAGAGCGGGACACTGCACGCCTTCGAAGTGTCCGGAGTGGACCGGGAATTCGAGCACGGGGCCGGGCTGCGCCTGGATTCCGGGGTGGAATCCGGCTCGGTGATCGGCGTCCATTACGACCCGATGCTGGCGAAGGTCATCACGTGGGCGCCCACTCGGGCGGAAGCCGCGCGTCGGCTCGCCAGTGCCTTGGCGGGCGCGAAAATCCACGGCGTGGTGACCAACCGCGACCTGCTGGTCCGAATCCTGCGCCACGAGGCTTTCCTTGCCGGGGAAACGGATACTGCGTTCTTCGACCGGCACGGTCTGGACACTCTGGCCGCTCCGTTGGCCACTGTGGACACCGAGCGCTGGTCCGCCCTGGCTGCCGCGCTGGCCGATGCCGCCGCGAACCGGGCTTCCGCCACCACGCTGGGACGGCTGCCCAGCGGTTGGCGCAACGTCCGCTCCGCCGGTCAGCGCAAGGTGTTTGCCAAGGGCGACAACCGCTACGAGGTCGTGTACTCGCTTACCCGAGACGGTTTGCGCGCCGAGGGTTACGACGATGTCACTCTGATCTCCGCGACACCTGGCCAGGTGGTCCTCGACATCGCCGGAGTTCGCCGGACCTTCGCGGTCGCCCGGCACGACGGCGTGTCCTATGTGGACTCGCCACTGGGTTCGGTGGCACTGACCGCCGAGCCGCGGTTCGCCGATCCCGATGCGGCACTGGCCGCGGGGTCGCTGCTCGCGCCGATGCCGGGCACGGTCGTGCGGCTCGCGGTGTCCGAAGGGGACAGTGTGCGGACGGGCGATCCGTTGCTGTGGCTGGAAGCGATGAAGATGGAACACCGGATCTCGGCCCCGGCGGACGGCGTGGTCGCCGAACTGCCGGTCGAGGTCGGGCAACAGGTCGAGGTAGGCGCGGTGCTGGCTGTGGTGGGAGAAGCGGAATGAACGCGATGAACTTCGTCGAGCCCGAGGAGCGGGTGGCGCTGCGCAAGGCCGCGGCCGACCTGGCGGGCAAATACGGGCACGAGTATTACGCGAAGAAAGCCCGGGCGGGCGAGAAGACCGACGAGCTGTGGAACGAAGCCGGGCGGCTCGGCTATCTGGGCGTGAACCTGCCCGAGGAATACGGCGGCGGGGGAGCGGGGATCGCGGATCTCGCCGCGGTGCTGGAGGAATTCGCCGCCGCGGGCTCGCCGCTGCTGCTGATGGTGGTGTCGCCGGCGATCGTCGGGACGGTGCTGTCGCGGTTCGGCACGCCGGACCAGAAAAAGCAATGGCTGCCCGGAATGGCGGACGGCAGCAAGAAAATCGTCTTCGCGATCACCGAACCGGACGCCGGGTCCAACTCGCACAAAATCACGACGACCGCCCGCCGCGACGGCGGCGACTGGGTGCTCTCCGGCCGCAAGGTGTACATCTCGGGCGTCGACGAGGCGGACGCGGTGCTCGTCGTGGGCCGCACCGAGGACGCGAAGACCGGCCGCTTGAAGCCCGCGCTGTTCGTCGTGCCGACGGACTCGCCCGGGTTCGAGTTCACGAAGATCGACATGGACATCGTCGCGCCGGAGAACCAGTTCTCGCTGTTCCTGGACGACGTGCGGCTGCCCGCCGAAGCGCTGGTGGGCGAGGAGGACGCGGCGATCGCGCAGCTGTTCGCGGGCCTGAACCCGGAACGGATCATGGGTGCCGCGTTCTCGCTGGGCACCGCGAGGTACGCACTGGACAAGGCGGTCGGGTACGCGAACGAACGGCAGGTGTGGGGCGCGCCGATCGGGTCGCACCAAGGGCTGGCGCATCCGCTCGCGCAGGTGAAGATTGAGCTTGAGCTGGCGAAACTGATGACGCAGAAGGCGGCTTCGCTGTACGACGCGGGCGACGATTTCGCCTCCGGCGAGTCCGCGAACATGGCGAAGTACGCGGCGGCGGAGGTGGCGATCCGCGCGGTCGACCAGGCGGTGCAGACCCACGGCGGCAACGGCCTGGCGACCGAGTACGGCCTGGGAAGCCTCGTGACGGCCGTGCGCCTGGGCCGGATCGCGCCGGTGAGCCGGGAGATGGTGCTGAATTTCGTGGGGCAGCACAGCCTTGGGCTGCCGAAGTCGTACTGAGCAGTGGTGAAGTCATGAGGTGCGTCGGCGATCGGGCGCTTGGCCGCGGGACGCGGCCGGGTGCGCGGGGCGCGTGTGGCCGGGTTTGTGCGGGAGTGGATGGACTGGGCAGGCGCGTCGGGTCTGGCGGCGAGATGCGGCCGGGCGTCCGGCGCGCGCCCGGCCGGGCTTGTGCGGCAGCGAACCGTCTCGGCAGGCACGTCGGTCAGGCGGGTGAAGCCTGATGCTCCGCGAACCGCAGCAGGAACGCAGCCGCACCACGCGGCGGCGGTTGATCGAAGCCGCGATGGACTGCATTGGCGAGCGCGGGTGGCACGGGGTCACCGTCGCGGTCATCGCGGAACGCGCCGGAGTCTCCCGGGGCGCGGCACAGCACCACTTCCCGACGCGGGAATCGCTGGTCGCGGCGGCCGTCGAGTTGCTCGGCGAGGCTCAGCTGGACGAACTGCGCACCCGCGCGGCCGGGTCGCCGGGCGGGTCCTCGCGCATCGAATGGGTCGTCGAAATGCTGCTGACCCTTTACACCGGGCCGATGTTCCGCGCCGCGCTGCAGCTGTGGGCCGTCGCGTCGACGGACGACCAGTTGCGCGACGTGCTCGTGCCACTGGAGGCGCGGGTCGGCCGGGAGGCGCACCGGGTCGCGGTCGAGCTGCTCGGGGTCGACGAGACACGGCCGGGGGTGCGCGAACTGGTCCAGGCCACTCTCGACCTCGGGCGCGGGCTCGGCCTCGCCAACCTGCTCACCGACGACACGCGCCGCCGCGAGCAGATCGTGCGCGAGTGGGCCCGGACGCTCGAGTCTCGCCTGGCGGGAACCGAACAGGTCTAGTCCTCGTCCCATTCCCGAATTGCTACAGTGTGGCTGTTAACACATTCAGCCCAACGGGCGATAACGTTGAGTAAGTAGCTCACGAGGAAGAAGGCGATCCCGGTGTCCGGTGCAGAAGGGGTGACCGTCGAGCTGACCCATCGCGCGATGGCCATGCTCAAAGCGGTCGCGCAGCAGCGCGCGGAGATGTCGACCAGCTGCGAGCCCGACCTGTTCGTCGACGGTTTCGCTTGCTGCGACCAGATGACCGCGCACGCGCTCGCCAAGGGCGGCTACGTCCGTCCGGGCAAGGGCGTCGCCGCCGCGGGCCGCGTTCCCGCCGAGCTGACCGAGGCCGGCGCGGCCGCGCTGTCGGTTACCGCCGCCGCTTGATCTTCACTCGTTTGGCCGTACCCGCGCACAGTGCGTGACGGGCAGCGAAACGGGGACCTCCCGGGCGGGAAGGCCCCCGTCGCCAGTCCGGGTGGGTGCGAGGCGGTGGTCCAGTCCGCGAAACCGCGACGGCCGGAACCGCCGCCGGCCCGCCCCGCCAGCCCCGAGGTCAGCCGTTGTATCCGGCCACGACCTTCGTGAACGCGTAGTTCTCCTGGTCGATCCCGCTGCAGCCGCCGCAGTCCCGGTTCGTCGCCCAGAACGTGACCCGGCCCAGGTGATGTTCGGCCGCCCAGTCGCGGATCGCGGTGAAGTCCGCGACGGACACGACCTCCCCGGCGCGGTCGGTCTTGCCGTTCATCGACGACAGCCCGGCTCGGTGATATGCGGTGGCGTCGTCCCAGCCGAACGTCGACTTCAGCTCGCCGACCAGGCCGTCCACCGCGGATTTCGTCATCGCGACCATGTCGCCGCCGTCGGAGAAGTCGAACGGCATCAGCGACCAGACGTCGACGTCCGCGCCCAGCGCCTTCGCCTGCGAGATCAGCCGCTTGCCCCAGTCGTTCGGGCCCTGCGGCGTGGTGCCCATGGTGATCACGACCCGCAGGCTCGGGTTCTTCTCCTTGACGATCTTGACCGCGCCGAGGATCCGGTCCTGCACGGCGGCGTTCTCGAACTCGTCGGTGTTCTCGATGTCGAGGTCGATCGCCTTGAGGTCGTAGGCGTCGATCACCTGCTGGTACGCACCGGCCAATTCGTCCGGCGACCCGCAGTTCGGACCGAGTTTGTTCCCCTGCCAGCCGCCGAAGGACGGGATCACGTCGCCCCCCGCGGCGCGGATCTTCTGGATCATCGCGGCGTCGGTGCCGTCGAGCGGCCGGTTGCCGTCCCAGGCCGGCGTGCAGCCGCCGCCGGAAAGCATGAACGCCAGGGTGAACGCGCTGACGCCGGTCGCGTCCATCGCGGCGGACGGGTCGCTCTGCCCGCCCCATTGGTACAGGTACGGGGCCGCGAGAACGGGATCGCCCGCGGCTGAGGCGGTGCCGGTCGCGGTGGACAGGGCGGCGCCGGCGGCGAGCGCCAGTACGCCGATCCGGCCGGCGAGTTTCCGGCGGGAACTGGTGCGGCGCAAGGATTTCATCGGGTCCTCCAACGGGGGAACGCGCGCCGGGCGGCACGCGGCATCGGAGCACCTGGCGAAGCCGGACGTGGCGGCGGCGCCCCGCAGGCACTCGGGGGAGTGTGTGCGCAGTCACAATGGACTAGACCATTGAGAAGTGTCAAGACATCGGCCGGGGTGGGAAAAAACCTCACCGAAGGCACCGAGGTCGCCGCGAGATTTCCGGGGCGCCGGTGAGCGGGACTATCGGGAAGCCGAACGTGGCCGGGCGGGCACACCAGGCGCGGGCGGAACTGCCCGGCCTGCGTCGCCGCGGCGGTGTGTCACGCTGGAGGCAGCGCGAGTTTCGGACGAACTGGAGCGTCATGACCGAACCGGTCCGGATCAGCGGGGCCGACGTCGCCCCGGAGCAGCAGGCTGTCCGGTACGAGCTGGCGATTCTGTCTTTCCATCTGCTCGACGGCCCGAAAGCCGTCGAAGGCGTGCTGCCGTGGGTCGAGGGGCACGGCGAGCTGCTCGGCTGCTGGCAGACGGAAAACGGCCCGCTCGGCAGGCTGGTTGTGCTGCGCGGCTTCGAGAATCAGCAAGCGCTGGACGAGGAACGGCTGCGCGCCCGGCACAGCCGCAAGCCGTTCGGCGGCGATTTTCTGACCGATTTGTCGCTGCGGAGTTTCGCACCGTTCCCGTTCGTGCCGCCGGTGCGGCCGGGGAAGTACGGCTCGGTGTACGAGATCCGCGACTATCACCTCCGGCCGGGCGGGCTGACCGCGACGATCGACGGCTGGCGCGAAGCGTTGCCCGCGCGGCATCTGGTCGATCCGCTGACCGTGGTGATGTACGCGCTCGACGGCCCGGACCGGATCATTCAGATCTGGCCGTTCGCCAGCCTGGACGAACGGCTCGCGATCCGCCGCGATCTCTACGCGAAGGGGATGTGGCCGCCGCCGGGCGCGCCGGAGGAGATCCTCGACGCGGACTCGATCATCGCGCTGCCGACGGAGTTTTCGCCGCTGGCTTGAGTCAGATCGGTTCGCCGATGTCCTCGAACCACAGCGCCGGTTCCCGCTCGATGAAGTCCGTCATCAGCGCGACGCACGCCGGATCGTCGAGCAGATCGACGCGGACACCGTGCTCGGCCAGCCAGCCGTGGCCGCCGGTGAAGGTGCGCGATTCGCCGATCACCACGTGCGGGATGCCGAATTGCCGGACCAGCCCGCTGCAATACCAGCACGGCGACAGCGTGGTGACCATGATCGTGTCGCGGTAGTGCGGACGGCGGCCGGCGGCGCGGAACGCGGCGGTTTCGGCGTGCAGCGACGGGTCGCCGTCCTGGACCCGGCGGTTGTGGCCGCGGCCGAGCAGCTTTCCGTCGCGGTCGAACAGGGCGGCGCCGATCGGCACGCCACCCTCGGCTTTTCCGGCTTCCGCCTCTTCGCGGGCGACAGCGAGCAGGTCGTCGAGCATGCGTCACTTTCGCACGGCCCGGCAAGTCCCTGCCGATCGAGGACCGAAGCTGTCCGCGAAGCGTGGCAGAGTGCTCGGCATGTACGGAACCTCCGAACGCCTGTTGCGCCTGCTCTCGCTGCTGCAGGCACGCCGGGACTGGCCTGGCCCGGACCTCGCGGGCCGGCTGGGCGTCGACGTCCGGACCATTCGCCGCGACGTCGAACGGCTGCGGCAGCTGGGTTACCCGGTGCACGCGACGCCTGGGGTCGCGGGCGGGTACCGGCTGGGGTCCGGTGCGGCGCTGCCGCCATTGCTGCTGGACGACGACGAGGCGGTCGCGGTGGCGGTGGGCCTGCGGACCGCGGCGAACGGCACCGTGTCGGGGATCGAGGAGACGTCCGTGCGGGCGCTGGCGAAGCTCGAGCAGGTGCTGCCCGCGCGGCTGCGGCACCGGGTGCGGGCGATGGATTCGGCGCTGGTCCGGATGCCGGGCGGCGCGCCGACGATCGACGCGGAACTGCTGACCGTGGTCGCGGCGGCCTGCCGGGACAACGAACGGCTGCGGTTCACCTACGGGACCCAGGCGGGCGACGTGGCCGAACGCGACGTGGAACCGTTGCGGCTCGTGCACACTGGCTGGCGCTGGTACCTCGTCGCGTGGGATCTCGGCCGCGCCGGCTGGCGCACCTTCCGGCTGGATCGCATCGACGGCCTCCCGGTGCCCAGTTTCCGTTTCACGCCAAGGGAACCACCGGCCGAGGACCTCGCCGCGTACGTGTCGAGCCGGATCGCGACCGCGCCGTATCCGCACATCGTGACGCTGCGAGTGGCGGCTCCGGCGGAGGTGCTGGCGGCCCGGGTTTCGCCGACCACCGCGGTGGTCGAGCCGATCGACGACGAAACGTGCCGCTTGCGCACCGGCGCGAAAACCTTCGACTACATTCCGTTTTACCTCGCACAGTGGGAATTCGACTTCGTGGTGGAGGACGCGCCGCCGGAATTGCTGGACCGCCTCGCTCAGATCGCGGAGCGATTCGCGCGGGCCGCGTCAGCCCGGAATTCCGTCGGCGGCGACGGCGAGCAGATCCGCGGCGGCGGCTGACAACGCCTCGGGAAAACCGTTGCCGTCACGGTGGTCCTCGGCCATCCAGCGCTCGGTGGCCAGCCGCAGGACGGACAGGCCGAGATCGGTGGCCAGCCGCGCGGTTTCCGGGTCGATGCCCCGGTCTGACAACGCTTGTGTGAGCGCTTCCGAAATGGTGACCAGTTTGATCAATTCCCGTTCGCGCAGCGGGGGATTGGCTGCGATCACTGCCGCCCGGCGCAGCAGG
This sequence comes from Amycolatopsis sp. NPDC104775, assembly GCF_055583325.1. Taxonomy (NCBI): domain Bacteria; kingdom Bacillati; phylum Actinomycetota; class Actinomycetes; order Pseudonocardiales; family Pseudonocardiaceae; genus Amycolatopsis; species Amycolatopsis sp. NPDC104775. The sequence continues at coordinate 1,289,544 of NZ_JBVJOE010000001.1, read as the reverse complement.
AATTCGCGCGGCCGGAACACTCGCGGCGCGGTGGCGAATCCGGCCAGCAGTGTCGGCAGCGCGGGGGTGCCCGGCGGAACGGCGGCGATCGCGGCGAGGAATTCGGCTTCCAGCTCTTGGCTGCCGCCGAACAGCACTTCCCGTTTGTCGGTGAACCAGCGGTAGAACGACCGCTCGGTGAGGTTCGCGCGCTGCGCGATCTGCGCGACCGTCGTGCGGTCGTAGCCCTGCTCCTCGAACAACGCCAGCGCGGCCTGTTCGAGCCGGTTCCGGGTGTTGCCCTCCCATCGCGCCATGCGGCCAGTGTAGCGACAGCAGATGCTGTCATCACTCTGGTAGCGTGAGTGACGACAGCCTCTGTCATCACTCACGAGGAGACAGCCTGATGCGCACCCTTCGTTTTCGTGAACACGGTCCCGCCGCCGAGGTCTTGCGGGTCGAGGACGCGCCGGCCCCGGAACCCGGCCCTGGCCAGATCCGAGTCGCGGTCCAGGCGTGCGGCCTCAACCCGGCGGACTGGGCGTTGTGCGAAGGCCTGTTCGCCGGTGACCTGCCGCGCGGGATAGGGCTGGAAGTGTCCGGAACGGTCGACGCGCTCGGCGAAGGCGTGACTGGCGTCGAAATCGGCGACCCGGTCTTCGTCCAGCGCCGTTCAGCGGCCCGGCCGCCGGCGCGTCCGAGCAGGCGTTGCTCGACGTGTGGTTCCCCCGGCCGGACGAGCTCGACGCGGTCCGCGCCGCGGCCTTGCCGATGGCCGTCGGAATGGCTTACGCAGCGCTCGACGCGCTCGGCTCCGGCAGCACCCTGCTCGTGCACGGCGCGGGCACCACCACCGGGTTCGCCGCGGCCCAGATCGCGCGCCTGCGCGGGACGCGCGTGATCGTCACCGCGGGCGAAACGCACGCACCGGCGCTTCGCGCGGCGGGCGCGGAAGTGACCGGCTACCAAGACGGAATCGCCGACCGCGTGACGACGCTGGCCGGAGGACCGGTCGACCTCGTGCTGGACGCGGCCCCGTTCAGCGGCGCGGTGCCCGAACTCGTGCGCACGGTCAAGGACCCCGGACACGTGCTGACTCTCGATCTCGCTTCGCCGGTGCCAGGGGTCCAGACCATTGTCAGCTCGGCCGCCCAGCCGCGCTACGACGTGCTCGGCGAGTTCGCGTCGCTCGCGGCGGAAGGACGGTTTTCGATTCCGGTGTCCCGGATTTTCCGGCTGGACGACTGGCGAACCGCGCTCGAACTGAGCCAGTCACGGCAGGCGCGGGGCAAACTGGTGCTGGCGCTCTAACCCGCGCCGAGCATGCGGAGGACCAGCTCGCCGTACTCCTTGCCGAGTTCGGTGGGCGTCTGCCGGGTCCGTTCGCTGTACCAGCGCGCGACGTCGACGCCCAGCGACAGCACGGCCCGCGCCGCGACCCCGACGTCGCCGACGGTGAACGCACCGGACTCGACCCCTTCGGCGATCACCTCCCGCACGCGCTGCTCGATCTGCCGCCGAAGCTGCGCGACGACCTGATATTCCTTCTCCGGCAACGCATTCAGCTCGTACTGCACGACCCGCGCGACCGTGTGCCGGCGCGCGTGCCAGGCGACGAAATCCTCGACGAGCAGCCGCATCCGCTCCACCGGCCCGGTGACGCGCCCGAGCACGTCCTCGACGAGGGCGAGCGTCTGCTCGTGCCCGTTGCGGCTGATCGCGAAAAGCAGCGCGGCTTTCGAAGGGAAGTGCACGTACAACGCGGCCGGGCTCATCCCCGCCGCACCGGCGATGTCCCGCGTGGTGGTCGCGTGGTAGCCGCGCTCGGCGAACGACTCCACCCCGGCGAGCATCAGCCGCCGCGCGGTCTCGGGCTGCACGTCGGGCCACAGGTCGGCCGAGAGCGTGGTCATCCGGCGATCCTCCTCTAGTCCCGCGCCGGCCGGTGAGTCCGCCCGTCGTCCATAGAGTGTAAGCGGTCGCTCAGTGCGGGGCCCGGTGCCGCGTCCGCGATCGGGGATGGCATACCGGCGAATGTAACCAGCTGGACGCACCCTGAGCACCGAGAATGACTTGACTGGTGGAGGCGGCGCTCTGGTGCCCGCACTGCGATCTGCTGGCGTCAGAGCCCGCGTCACTGGCATTGATCTGATGTATCCGCCCAGGTCGGCTCGCCTCAGCGGGCTCGAGAAGTTCGCTCAAGCCGTTTGAGCGCGATTCAGGCGGCTTGAACGGAAGCGGCTCGCCGGTGAGCGCAGCCAGTGCTGTGGCGATCTCCTTGATCGTCGCGGCGACATCGGTGAGCGTGGTGTAGCGGAGCCAGTGCGCGGTGATCCCGGCCGAAGTGATCGAGGGTAGGTGTTCGCTCAGGCGGGGATTTCACCGGGTGCGCGCCAATCCAGGGACGCTCTGGCGTCGAAGTACCGATATGACCACAGCGAAAGTTCCCGAGACCGGCGCGGCGAGACTGCGGCTGCCGTCCGCGGCGCTGTGCGGTGTGCTCGCGCTGCTCGCGGCGCTGGCCGCGGGGCACCTGGTGGCGTCGTTCATCAGCGTCAACGCTTCGCCCTACCTCGCGGTCGGCAACGGGGCGATCGATCTCACCCCGGTGCAGCTCAAGGATTTCGCGGTGCGGACGTTCGGCACGCTCGACAAGCTGGTGCTGCTGAGCGGGATGGCGGTGGTCATGGTGGCCGTCGCGGCACTCGCCGGAATGCTGTCGGCCCGCTCGCCGGTCGTCGGGGCGGTGATCATCGCGTTGTTCGGCTTGGTCGGCGGTTTCGCGGTCTACGAACGGCCAGACCTTTCCGCGGCCGCGTTGCTGGCCCCGTTGGCCAGTCTGGTGGCCGGGGTGGCGGTTTTCCTGCTGCTGCACCGGATCTGCCCGCGGAAGGTGGAGGCCGCGCAGGACGGTTCCGGCGGCGCTTCCCGCCGCTCATTCCTGCTCGGCGGGGCCGGGGTCGTTGTCGGGGCCGGTGCGCTCGGCGGCGGCGGTCAGCTGATCAGCGGGGCCCGTGACGCGACCGCGTCCCGCGCGGCGGTGGGAAAGCTCGTACCCGCCACGACCGCGCCCGCGATCCCGGCCGACGCCGACTTCGCCAAACTGGGCACTCCAGCGTTTCTCACGCCGAACCCGGAGTTCTACCGCGTGGACACCGCGTTGTCCGTGCCGCAGGTCCGCACCGAGGACTGGAGCCTGCGCATCCACGGCATGGTCGAGCGGGAGCGGACCTACACTTTCGGCGACATCCGCAACCGGCCGCTCGTCGAGCGCACGATCACCATGACCTGCGTGTCCAACGAGGTCGGCGGCGATTATGTGTCCACCTCCAACTTCATCGGGGTCGACCTGGCGGACCTGCTCGGCGAAGCCAGGGTGCGGCCGGGCGCTGAGCAGCTGTTCTGCACCAGCGTGGACGGATGGACGTCGGGCACGCCGGTGGAGGCCGCGCTCGACCGCGGCCGGGGCGCGATGCTGGCGATCGGGATGAACCGCGAGCCGCTGCCGCTGGAGCACGGCTTCCCCGCGCGGCTCGTCACGCCCGGGCTCTACGGCTACGTGTCGGCCACGAAATGGGTCGTGGACATCGAAGTGACCACGTGGCGGGCGCGGCAGGCGTACTGGCTCAAACGCGGATGGAGCGAGCAGGCTCCGATCAAGACCGAGTCGCGTATCGACACCCCGAAGGGTTTCGCCACGGTTCCGGCCGGCGCGGTGCGGCTGGCGGGGATCGCGTGGTCACAGCACAACGGCATCGCGAAGGTCGAGATCCGGGTCGACAACGGGGACTGGCAGCCGGTCACGCTCTCGGCCGAGGTCAATCTGAACACCTGGCGGATGTGGTGGACCCAGATCACCGTGAAACCCGGTACTCACCAGGTGTTCGTCCGCGCCACCGACAAAACCGGGTACACCCAGACCGACCAGCGCGCCGGCACCGTCCCGAACGGCGCGACCGGCTGGCACTCCACCACGTTCATCGCGAACTGAGGTTTTTCTCCCCGCGAGCAGCTTTCCCGTGCGGGCGGTGCGGTGCGGATGACGGTCATGCGATGTCCTTCGCCGGACGAATGGTCGCCAGTGTCCGGTGGCGTGGGTATTGGCGACGACCCGCGGACCTGCGGTCGTTCACCCGGTCGGGGGTTCCTGAAACAAGGACCCATCCGGGATCGAAGGGGTTCCGAATGCCCGGCGTACTACCGATCCGGCGTCCGCGCCGGACCAGGCCTCCTGGCAGTTCCGCCGCGAACTGCGACCGCCGCTCTAGAGGAAGTGAACACACGTGAACAAAATCCGTGTCGCCGGAATCGGTCTCACCGCCGCCGCCGCACTCGCACTGACCGCGTGCAGCGGCAACGACCAGGCCTCCTCCGGCAATGGCAGTTCGAGCAGCGCGCCCGCGCCGATGTCGAGTTCGATGTCGGCGCCGATGTCCAGCAGCGGGTCCTCGGGCGACGGGATCACCACGAATGCCGACGTGTTCGGGCCGGCTTGTTCCCAGCTGCCCCAAGGCAACGCCCCCGGCTCGCTGGACTCGATGGGCCCGCAGCCGGTCGCCAGCGCGGCTTCGACCAACCCGCTGCTGACCAAGCTGGTCGCCGCGGTCAAGGCGACCAACCTGGTCGACACCCTCAACTCCCAGTCCGCGATCACCGTGTTCGCGCCCGCCGACTCCGCGTTCGCCGCGCTCGGAGACGCGAAATTCAACGAGCTGGCCAAAAATCCCAACCAGCTGGCTCCGATTCTGCAGTACCACGTGCTCGGCAAGCGCTACGACGCCAAGGGCCTCGCCGCCGCGGCCAATGTCACCTCGCTGAACACTGCGGGCGGACCGATCAAAATCGAGGGCTCCGGCGACAACATGACGGTCAACGGCGCGAAGATCCTGTGCGGCAACATTCCCACCAAGAACGCCACCGTCTTCGTGATCGACAAGGTCCTCACCCCCGGCACCAACAAGTAAATCGCGACCGGGCCGCCGACAGGCGGCCTGGTTCCGCGCTTCGCCGCCCGGCCGGAACACCGGGTTCGGGTGGCGATCCCGTTCCGGCGGCAGGAAGCACGGGATCCCCCGCCGGGGACGCCGAAGCGCGGCGGCGTCCAGCTGGCCGTCGCCGCCGATACACCCTGCGATGGCGGCGACGGCCAGCACCCGTGCCGGTCCGGTGTCCCGATTCTTCGCGGAGACCGGGTGCTCGTGCTCGTGACTGCCGCGCGAAACCAGAAGAATCCTCACCGCGAAGTGCTGTGTCCACTCCGGACAGTTCTACAGCCCGAAGAGCCGGGACTGCGTGATCTCGGCCCTGGCTCTCGAAACGGTAGGTCAGCGGCCGGTGCTGGTGTTGACGCCCCTTCGGGAAGAATCCTCCGGAAGTGGCGGCTTGCTGGGCAGGTAGACGATGCTGAGCACTCGGCCTGGAGAGCTTGACCGTGGCGGGCCGCCTGACCGGGGAAGTGAAGCATGTCTGTGATGATTCGTCGCTGTCGCACCGCCTGCGTCGCGCGGGCGCAGAAGAAATTGTGCGTCACAGGTGTGAAACGAAGTTGTGGGGGTAGCCGCTGCTAGACAAATCGGCGCAGAACCATTGCGAAACAAGACGCCGACGCACGACTGGCTTGACCCGGGCGGCCCGGTGCCGCGAACCGGCTGACGGAGGTAGTGATGGCTTCGGTGACTGAATCGGTGGATGTCGGTGTTTTGCAGCTCGTGAACGGTGTCGAGCGCGCGTGCGAGGTCGGGGGCAGGCGCGCGCTCCACGGACGCCGACCGTGCGAGTCCGGCACTGGTGAACTGCCGATGCCGAATCCGTTCTCCGGTTCGGAGTCCGCGTGGTGAGCGGCGGGGACCATGAGGTCAGCGGTTCGGATAGCGGCAAGATGAGTTTGCTTCGCCGTCATGGCTCAGCGAAGAAACCGCGCACGGCACCGGAGCGCACCCGGCCGCCAGGGACCACAGACGCTTCGGTGGCCGCGCTGGGCAAACTGTCCGAGGCCCTGGAAATCGTCGAACGCGCCCGAGGACTGCTCTATAGCTTCCATCAGTTGTGCGGATCGGCGGATCTCGCCTTGCAGGATGCGGTGCGGCAGATCCGCGAGGCCGGTTTCCCGGAGCTGGCGGAGGATCTGGAGCAGACGCTGGTCGGGCGCGATGTGATCGCTGGCAGGTGGAGTTACCAGCTCGTCGAATCCTATGACGACGGTTACTGGTCGGTGTTTCGCGACGCCGAGGTCCACGCCCGCCGGATGGTGCTCGGCCCGCCTGGGGTCGCGGCTGGTCGGCATTTGCTGGAGGCCGAGATGCAACGCCGCGAGCAAGACCGCTCCGCGGGCACTGATCAAGACTGACCCTGCACATGCGTCCGGCGCGCCGTGATAGATGCCTGCGGCGCTGCTAACACTTGGTTTTCGACCCATCTGTACGCGGAGTTTGCTGTCATGTGGACAGTTTCGTGGACGAGTCATCACGCTGCCTGCCGCCACGAGCAAAAGGTGGCGAACGCTTAGTTTCGCTGCAAGCCGACAGCTACACGAGCGCTGCGAGAGACATTGCCATCCAGGCGATGCACGCGAGCGTGCCGCCGACTCCGAATGCGAGCAATACGCGTCGCAGGCCCGCAACAGTTCCCGCCTGCCCCGAGATTTCGGTAATTCCTGGATCGGCCATGGTGATGGCTTGCCTGCGACAGCACAGCGTGAAACGCTTTGGGGGCGAGAATTTCGACTCAGGCTGCGCGCACCGGTGCCCGGACCAACCGCGGCCGCACACGCAAAGCACTCCGTCTACGGGTAATCCGGGACGTGTGGGGTATCCCGGTGCCCGAGGAGGCGTGAACATGACTGACTACCAGCACACCGCCACGATCGAGTTGCCCGCCGACGAGCTTTTCGCTTATTTGCGCGAGCCGCGGAATCTGCCGCGGTATTTTCCGCAGATGCGCCAAGCCGTGCCGGAAGGCGGAGACGCGGTACATGTCGAGGCAGACGTCCACGGCGAGCACGTCGAGGGCGAAGCGTGGCTCAACGTCGACGAAGGTGCCCGGCGGCTTTCGTGGGGTGCGCAGGGCCCGCACGACTACCACGGAGAGCTGGCCGTCGAAGGTCAGGCGGGCGGCAGCTCGCGGCTGACGGTCACTCTCCACAGCGTTCGCGAGGGGACCGACGAGGAGGTCCAGCGGGGGTTGGAAGAGACCGTCGCCGCGATCGCGCACACGGCGGTGGCGGACTCCGACGTGGAGAACGCCGAGCAGGAGGGCGGCTGGACCGGGCGCTGACCGCCTCTTGATCCTCGCGACGAGCCGCAGCTGTCGTTCCTCGGCGACGACGGCACCGGGCCGACCGAAGACGTCCACCGGCAGCTGTGCGAATCCCTCGAGACGCTGCCGGTTACCCGCGACCGTGCCGGGTAATTCCGCTCGCATGGAAACGTTGCTCGGGATCTATCTCAACGACCAGCTGGCCATGGGGCTGGTCTGGCGCGAACTGGCGCGCCGGGCCGCCCGCAACAACCGCGGTACCGAATTCGAGACGCCGCTGCGGGAGGTGGCGGCGGCGATCGCGGAGGACGTGGACACTTTCCGCGGCGTCATGGCGGCGGTGCCGGTGCGGGCGAACCCGGTCAAGGCCGGGTTCGCCGTGGTGGCCGAACGGCTGGGACGGTTCAAGCCGAACGGCCGGATCGCGTCGTACTCGCCGCTGAGCCGGTTCTGGGAACTCGAGGCGCTGGCCATGGGAATCGAGGGCAAGAAAATTCTCTGGACCACGCTGCGCGACCCGGCGAACCTCGGAAAACGTCTGGCCGACGTGGATTTCGACGCTCTCCTCCTCCGCGCCGAGCGGCAGCGTTCGCTGCTGGAACCCGCCCGGGTGCGGGCTGGCGAAGAGGCCTTCGCCCGGAGCTGACCAGGACAGACGCGAGCGCCTCCGCGGGCGGCTCGGCCGCTGGCGATCCGCGTGGCGCAGCGGAATCGTCGCTTCCCCGCGATTTCGGAGAGATCTTCGCGGCCGACCCGACCTCTGCCGTCCGATGGCCGTTTGCTGCTCTCGTCCTCGGGTAGCCCGGCCACCGTCTCCGAGGAAAGGACAGACCCATGAACCAGCACGAGGCCACCGCCTCCCGGCGGCCGGTTCAGGTAGCGGCCCTGCTCGCGGCGGCGGCCTTCCTCGTCGTCGGCGTGCTCGGCTTCATCCCGGGCGTGACCGTCCACTACAGCGAACTCCGGTTCGCCGGCCCGCATTCCGGTGCCGCGCTGTTCGGCGTCTTCGGCGTTTCCGTGCTGCACAATCTGGTGCACCTGCTCTTCGGCGTCGTCGGGTTCGCCTCCGCCCGCACGCCCACCGCGGCCCGCATGTTCCTGATGATCGGCGGCCTCGTCTACCTGGTGCTCTGGATCTACGGCGCCGCGATCGACAAGCACAGCGCCGCGAACTTCGTCCCCCTCAACCACGCCGACGACTGGCTGCACCTCGGCCTAGGGGCCGGACTGATCGTCCTCGGCGTCGCGGGCACCGCCGTCGAACGCGCCCGCGGCCAGTACCCGCAGGGCAGCCCCGCCGGACAGCTCCCGGAAGACACCTCATCCGGTCCGCAAAGCTTTCCTGACGACTGACCCTGTCCGCCGATTCCCCGACGTGAAACCGGAAAGCGCCGGTTTGACCCGTCGGTCGGCCGGTTAGCTGCCGGACGTCGGCAGTTCCGAACGCCCGCACATGAGGGGAACTCGCGGTGCCTGCCCCGGCCACGCGGCCTGAGTCTTGCCGAGGCAGCCCAGCCACCCGATGGGCATTCGAGTGAATCCGACAATCACGATGCGGTGGTGAAACACCGAGCCGCGTCCATCGATACACCCGGCGTCCTCCTTATCGGTCCTCTCAGGTGAAGGGCAGCAACGCCATGACTGAGGATCTCCCGAGCGCCGCCATCTGTCCCTCAGTCGACACCTCGCTCGACGCAGCTCTTCCCAGTCTGGTCAGCGCCCATCTGTCGGAGTTGGCCGACACGGCGCTTGACGTGCTCGTCCGAATCTGTACCACGTCTGAACCTCGGCCTTAAGAGCACGTCATGTTCCACCACAGCCTCCCAACTCGCGCTCTGGCCGATCGGCGGACAGAGGCTCCTTGTCGCCGGTTCTGAGGGAGGACGCGGGATAGGCGTCAGGCGTGCTGTGCGCTGGCGGCGGCATCCGGGGACAGCGGCGGCTTACGGCGGCGTCGCGCTGATCGTGGACGAGCTCGATCTCGCGCGAGTCTGCTGGGCGAAGGGCGGCCGCCGCAGCGTGGACGTGTCCGCGTGCCTTATCGGTCTCGTCGGCATGTACCTGGCAGGCCGGGAATTCTGGCACGTGGCCGGACGAGAGCTGCAGCAAGAGTGCCGTTGCGCCTCGCCGGTGGGACCGGAGGCAGTCGCCGCCGTGATTCTCGGCGATGGCACGAGGCTGGGGAGAGGCCGCTCTTTCTTTGCGTGGGCACAGGAGCCGACGGTCGATCTGTCATTCCCGGGCGTCGACCGGCCTACAGCCAGTCCCGCTTCTTGAAGGACGCGTACAGGCCGACGGAAAGCACGACGATCACCAGCGTGGACGTCCAGAATCCCGCGCTGGTCTGGAAACCTGGGTAGGGCACGTTTTGGCCGTAGAAGCCGGTGACGGCGGTCGGGATGGCGATGATGGCCGCCCAGCTGGTGACCTTTTTCATGATCGTGTTGAGGCGGTTGCCTTGGATGTTGAGTTGCGTCTCCCGGATCGTCGTCACCAGGTCGCGCAGCGACTCGGTCCACTCCGAGGCGCGCAGCACGTGGTCGTAGATGTCCTGGAAGTAGGGCTGTAGTTCGCTGTCGACGATATGCAGGTCGCGGCGCATGACGGTGTTGACGACTTCGCGCATCGGGAGCACGACGCGTCGGATGCGCACGAGGCTCTTGCGCAGAGCGAATGAGCGCCGCTGCATGTCGGCATCGCGCGGGCGTTCGTCGAACACCAGGTCTTCGAGCGCTTCGATCTGCTCGTCGAGCGATTGCACGACCTCGAAATGACCGTCGACGATGTGGTCGAGCAGCCCGTGCACCAGGAATCCGACCCCGTTCTTGGCCAGATCCGCCGCCGCGTCCCAGCGGGCGACGACCGCGTCGATCGGGAAATTCTCGTCCTTGCGCACGGTGACCAGCGCCTGGCGGGTAATGAAAGCCGCGAGCTCCGACACGACCACGACCCCGTCCGCGTCGTCGAGCACGGCCGAGTACGCGGTCAGGAAAGCGTGGGAGTCATACCGGTCCAGTTTCGCGCGTTGATGTTCGTGCACGGCGTCCTCGACCGCGAGAGGATGCAGGCCGAGCTCTTCGCTGATGGCTGCCAGGTCCTCCTCGGTCGGACCGCAGAAGTCCAGCCACACTGTCGTTTCGGGATCGGCGAGGTAGTCGGACACCTCCGCGACCGGGATCCCTTCTGCCGCGAGGACTCCGTCGCGATACACCCGCGTGCGTGCCATGACCAACCCTCCGCTCAGAACGAGAATGCCAGGTAACCCGGGACGGCACGGGGGAATCTCGCGGCAACCAGCACGTCAGCAGCTCCCAACCTATCGCAGGACCGACCCGTTCACGACGAAGGGGGCCAATGGCGCACCCTCCATGAGATTCGCTGTGAGAACCCTGAGAACGTTCGCGAAATCAAGGTTTCGGAACCGCGGCGGCGGGGGATTCCCCGGATGCCCGAGCCGGCGAGGTTCAGCGAGGAAAGGACTTTTGCGATGAGCGCTGCCGACAAGATGGAGAACAAGGCCGAAGAGATGAAGGGCCGTGCCAAGGAATCGGTCGGCAAGGCGACCGGCAACGAGCAGTGGGAAGCCGAAGGCAAAGCCGAGCAGGGCAAAGGAAATCTGAAACAAGCGGGCGAGAAGGTCAAGGACGCGATCAAGGGCGTTGGCGACAAGTGACGCTGCCACAGCTGTAAACGCGCGCAGGGGTTTGCCGGGGCCGCTCCGCAGGGTGCGGCCCCGCCGCTGTCCGCCGTGCCGTCGCTGTGTCGTGAAGCCGAACCGATGAGGAGAAAGTCATGCTAGCGTTGCTGGGTTTGCTGTTGGTGATCTGGGTGGCGTGCATCGTCGTCGGGATCGCCGTGAAGGGATTGTTCTGGCTGCTGATCATCGGCGCGATCCTGTTCGTCGTCACCGCGGTGATCGGTTTTGTGAAACGCGAAGCGTTGGGGCGAGGCAAGGCCTGAGCGTCGATACCGTCCTCGCCGCGTGGGAGGGCAAGCCTTTTCCTTCATTGCGAGCGGTGGGCTCTGTCTGGATTGCTTGCCGTATCGCCTTTGGTATCTGCCAGGCATCAGGGTCTTGACCCTGGTCCGACTCCCGCGAAGAAGCTGGGTAGTGCCACCCTGGTTTTGTCTGTCGCACAAGTGATCCAGCGAGGCAGATGAGGACGCTGACCCGGGAGTGCTCGACATGCTTCCGATGTTTCTGGGCCCTGTCTGCATTGTATGAAAAGCAATATCCAGGTTCTCTCCAGCGGTCGGATCTACCGGGTTGAACCGCTTGAGCATGCGATGCGGACCAAGTGGTCAGCCTCGTGAACGGCCGGTCGCGTATTCGGGCGGCCGGGACGAGTAGTGTGCCCGAGCCGACTTCGGCCACGATGTCGGTGTCCGGTTTGAGGCTCAACATCGACGCCAGCGCGCCGCGGACGAGTGTCTGGTCGTCGGCCAGCAGGATACGGATCATGCCGGGGCTACCTCAACGCGAGAGCCCCGCGTGCCGCGGTGCGCAAGGCCAGCCGGGTGCTGGAAAGCTCGGCGGCCAGCGATATCTCCGGGTATCCCGAGACGGTGGCGCGGATATCGGCGAGCGACTAGTGGCACAGCGTTTCGAGATCGCGGACCTTGTCCAGCGCGAGCGCGCTGTGGACGCTCGATTCCCGGGCTCGTCGGGCGAGCCTCAGCTTGACGGCCATCGTCGAGAGATTGTGGCCGAGAATGTCGTGTGGCTCGCGGGCGAGGCGCACGCGTTCGAAGTCCATGGCCATTCGCCGGATCCGCGCCTGAGCGACCCGCAGGTGGCCGACGGTGAAGGTCAGCGCGAAGACAATCCCCAGCGCCACGGCGACATCGCCGAGCGCGGCGACCTGGTTCCAATTTACGTGTCCCGATCCGGCGCGTATCCACAACGAGGATCGCAACATCCGGAAAGTCGAGAGCCGCTTGACGAGGGCGGCCCGCCAAAACGGCAGGTTGCGTGTCCCTTCGCTGAACGAATGCGCTCCGCGACCTGGACCTTAGTCGGTGGCTGGTTCGCGAACCGACGCCAACGCAGGCCATGGAGGTCGTGGAACTCGAACTCGACGAGGAAGAACTTGAAATGGGCCGCAAGGCCTCCTCTGTAGCGCTGATGTCATCTTCGGACGCGGTCCAGCGCGCAGCTTCAGGTGAGCCGGCGGTGGCACCGCTTCCCTGTCGCGTGCGTCGGAAGGAGGTGCCACCGCCGGCTCACTCATCCGATCTTGCCGGCGCCTGGAGTTCGTAATCCAGGCGCGGAGTTCGGAGAAGGCCGAGCGGACAGGCTGTGGCCTGCCGGGTCAGCTGATCTCGACTCTGATGACGTGCGACGTGGCCGCCGGACAGTTCGAGGACCGGTGCTCGCCAGGTCAAGTGCGGGTTCAGGTTCTCGAACAGGAGGCCGGGATCGTCGAGGCGACGCGTGCGGATTTTCCGCTCCACGGAAAGACGTTCTTCGATCTCCGGCCAGTACGGCGCGATCGCGTGGTCGTGGTAGCCGCGCAGGGCGGCGCCGAGTTCGCTCATGGTCCGGCGATCGCCTTCGGCGAGCAGGCGTGTCGAAGGTGGCTGCCGGACCGCGGCGGACAGCACCGCGAGTTCGCGGCGGAGCCGGGAGCGCGGCGCGCCCAGCACGCCGTCGATGTGGAGATCTGGCCCTTCTCGATCGTGGTCCCGGCCGGGTATGTGCTCGGGGTGTCCGTACGCGGCCAGGATTATGAGCACCATCTGCCCGGTCCACACGAGCTGACCTACGGCCGCGAAGTGCGGGGCAGCGGGGCGTGCTGGCACGAACTCCCCGGAGACCGCGACCGGGCAGTGTACGACGGGCGGACTGCTTTGCATAGCAACGAAAACCAGCGTCCTCAGCTGCTGCTGCCTCGAATTCCGGAGGCCTGACCGCGCACTTCGCGAACCGGTGTCGTCCATCGAACCCGCGGAATCGCCGGTGTCGCGAAGCACCAGACGCCGCCCCGCCCTGGGCGGCGTCTGGTCGCGGAGACGCCTCAGACTCGGCTGACCTGACGGCGGCACCGCCCCGGCGCAGGCACGAGAGACATGCGCACGGAGCAGCCGACGACGCCATCCGATGGAGAACGGACGTCGCGCCAGGATCCAGGCCCGACCCGGCGCTGGACAAACCGGCCAGTCGGGCACGGCATGCTCGACCAGCACGGAGACCCGCGACCACGTGGAAAAACCGCCACCATGGGGCGACCGGTCATGCCCCAGAGCGATGAGAACAGCAGGCTTGGACCGAGCAAACACCGGCATAGGATCGGCTGAGGTGCGGCGGGTCGGCGACGGCGAGAAAAGGTGCCCTGGCGCGGCTACTCCGAATTCGGCGACAGCCCCGTCCGCCGAGGCGATGTCCGTTGCTGTGCGGCAGCTGGGTGTGCAGCCGAAAGGATGATCACGACTGGTTTGCCCGCAATCGCCGTTAAGGTGTGCCTGATCAACGAACGGCAGTGCACTGGGGGTGCAGATGACGGTGAACAGGCGCGGTTTCCTGGCCGGAGTAGCGGGAGCGGCCGGTACGGTGGGGCTCGGCGCGACCGGTGCGGCATCCGGCGCGCAGGCGGAAACCTCTGCCAGGCAACCTCTTTCGATCAGGCAGGGTACGAACGTGGCGGCCCAGCTGTCGCCGGATGGCCGGACCGTCGCGATCGACCTCCTCGGCGTGCTGTGGCTGCTGCCGGCGCGGGGCGGAACGGCGAAACGGCTCACCGAGGACCTTTTCGACGTTGGATTGCCGTCCTGGTCTCCGGACAGCACGACGCTGGTGTTCCAGTCCTACCGCGAAGGCGCCTTCGACCTGTGGACGATCCGGGCGGACGGCAGCGGCCTGCGGCGGCTGACGAGCGGGCCGTTCGATCACCGCGAACCGGTCTTTTCCCCGGACGGCCGCGCCATCGCCTACTCCTCCGACGAAGGCGGCAGTTACGGCATCCGGGTGCTGGACGTCGCCTCCGGGACCAGCCGGGCGATCACCGACCGCCCGGAGGAGGAGTACGAACCGGCCTGGTCGCCGGACGGGTCGAAGCTCGCGTTCGTCGCGGGCGCGAAACGCGTCGACGTCGTCTCCGTCGCCGACGGCGCCCGTTCCACGCTGGTCAGCGAACCCGACGCGGTGCTGCACAGTCCGATGTGGACTCCGGACGGGAAGGACGTCGTCTACACCCGGCTCGTCGGCGGCCCGATGCCGGCGCCGCCCGCGGCGGCGGAGCTGGCGCGCGCCGGGAAACCGTTGTTCACCGGGGAGGACGTGTTCCCGTTCCGGGTTTCCTGGTTCAGCGACGACGAATACCTCTACACCGCCGACGGTGCGCTGCGGCGGCGGAAACTCAGCGGAGGTACGGCGACGGACATCCCGTTCTGCGCGCCGGTCACCGTCGCCGAGGGGCCGCTGCACGCGCGTCCGCGGGATTTCACCTCCACCACCCCGAAACCGGTGGTCGGGATCGGCAGCCCGGTGCTGTCGCCGGACGGCGGCCGGGTCGTGTTCCGCGCGCTGAACGACCTGTACGTGATGGAGCTGGGCCGGTTGCCGCGCCCGCTGACCCGTGACGCGTGGTGGAAAAGCGACCCGGCGTTCTCCCCCGACGGAGGCAGGCTGGTCTATTCCACCGATCGCGGCGGCACGCTCGACCTGTGGATCCGCGATCTGAAGACCGGACAGGACCGGCAGCTGACGAACCTGCCCGACCTGGCCGCGACGTCGAGCGCCTGGTCTCCGGACGGCTCCCGGATCGCGTTCCTCGACCAGAACGGCGCGCTGCACACCGTCGAGGTCGCGACCGGTGCCGTGCGGCAGGTATTCACGGCGATCTTCGAGCCAGGCCGTCCGGCCTGGTCGCCGGACGGCAAGGTCATCGCACTCGCCGCGGTGAAACCGTACTCGGCCCGCTTCCGCGAGGGGCTGAACAAGATCCTGCTGGTGGACACCGAAACCGGTGCCGGCCGGTACGTGGACCCGATGCCGGGGCGGTCCATCCAGACCCGCGGCGACGACGGCCCGGTGTGGTCGCCGGACGGGCGGCGGATGGCGTTCGTGGCGGCCAGCGTGCTGTGGGTGGTCGACGTGCACCCGGACGGCGCGCCCGCCGGCCCGCCGCGGCAGGTCACCGACGAGGTCACCGACGCGCCGAGCTGGAGCGGCGACTCGAAGACCCTGCTGTACCTGAACAACGGCCGGTTGCGGCTGATCGCGGCGGCCGGTGGCGCGCCGCGCACCGTGCCGACACACCTGACCTGGACCAACGCCCGCAACCGCGGCCGGGTGATCGTGCGTGCCGGGCGGATGTGGGACGGCACTTCGCACACTTCGCGCGCGGACGTGGACATCGTGGTGGACGGCGGCCGGATCTCCGCGGTGGAGCCGGTGGGCAGCGGGCTGGACGGCGAGATCGTCGACGCGCGCGACGGCGTGGTGATCCCCGGGCTCGTCGACATGCACAACCACCGCCAGATGCAGGGGTACGGCTACGGCGACCGGCAGGGCAGGCTGTGGCTGTCGCTCGGGTTCACCACGACCCGATCGCCGGGCAGCCCGGCGTATCACATGGTGGAGGAGCGGGAGTCGATCCAGTCCGGCGCCCGGCTCGGGCCGCGGTACTTCGCCACCGGCGAGGCCATCGACGGCTCGCGCGTCTTCTACAACTTCATGCGGCCCACCTTCGACGAGCGGCAGCTCGACCTCGAGCTGGAACGGGCCGAGAAACTGGATTACGACCTGCTCAAGGCCTACGTGCGGATCAGCCCGGAAATGCAGCGCCGGGTGATCGAATGGGGCCACCAGCGGCGGCTGCCGACGACCTCGCACTACCACTACCCGGCGCTCGCCTTCGGCGGCGACGGCATGGAGCACATGGGCGCCACCAGCCGGTTCGGCTACTCCCGCACATACTCCGCGCTCGGCGCCGGATACGACGACGCAGTGGCCCTGTTCCTGCGCCGCGGCGCAGCGCGCACGCCCACGCTGTTCGCCGCCTCCGCGCTGTTCCGCGACGACGAAAGCCTGGTCACCGACCGGCGGGTGCGGACGCTGTATCCGGCGTGGGAGTACAAGTCCTTGCGGAAGACCGCCGAGACCTCGAAGACCACCGATCAGACCGCGGCGCTGAACAGCCTGGCCCGCCAAGTGAAAGAGGCGGCGGCGATCCTGCGCGGCGGCGGCCGGATCGTCACCGGCACCGATTCGCCGATCGACCACACCGCGGTCAGCACGCACATGAACCTGCGCGCGATGGTCGCCTACGGCTTCACCCCGTACGAAGCGCTGATCACCGCGACGAGCATCCCGGGTGACGTCTTGGGCGAACCGCTGGGCCGCGTCGCCCGGGGTTGTCATGCGGACCTGGTGGTTCTCGGCAGCGACCCGCTCACCGATATCAAGGCCGCCGCCGACGTCCGCCAGGTCCTCGCGAGCGGACGCGTGCACACAGTGGACGAGCTGCTCGCCCCGTTCGCGTCGGCCAGTTCAGCCGCGCCGGCCAGCGCGCGGCTGATGCCGGTTCCGGAACATCCGGACAACGCGGCGTTCTGGTGGCACGACCCGCACTACGTGGAGAGTGCCCGCACGTCCTGCTGCACCGGCGATTAGCGGGCTACGGCGGCGTCCGCAATGCGAACTCCGCGCATCCGTTCGAGAATCCCACCGCGCAGCCGGACCTTCTTCGCTGCCGTCCTGGTCGCTACGAAGGTTTCCGCCCGCCGCTCATCGAGGCACGTTCGCCTCTACGACCTTCGACGGGGTCAGCCGCACCACGACCCGGGCCTGCTGACCGGGGTCGGGCTCCCACGGCTTCCCCGTATAGGCTCGGCAGAGCTCGTCCATGAGTTCGGCTCCGCCCTCTTCCGTCATCGTGACGGTGCCGCGGATTTCGACGTAGTGATAAGGGTTTTGCGGGTCATGCGCGAGCAGCGTCACCCGGGGGTCGTGGGTCATGTCGCGCCATTTCTGCCTGCCGCGCACGGTCACCATGAGCAGGTCGCCACCGTCGCGGCGGACCCAGATCATGCTCGAATGCGGGGCCCCGTCCCTGCCCACGGTGGTGAGTGCCGAGAAGTAGGGGGCCTGAAAGAACCGGGCGGCCTCGCCGTCCAACCGCGTCGACGCGGAAATCTGCACTGCCATGCATCCAGATTTACCAGTCCCGCGCCCGCCCGCGCCGGGCTCGGGCAGCTTCGGGGACTCACGAGTTCGTCGAGGGAGCGGCTCGGTTGGGCCGCGAGGGAGGGCACATGCTGTCGGCGGCGGTCGTTTGCGATGCGGCTGCTGAACGAACTGGGTTTCGGTACCGGTCTCGGCTATTCGGACGTGGACGTGCAGTTCGGAGCGGCTGTCCGGGACGGGCCAGCCACACGGCGAGGGTGCCGGTCAGCCGGTCCCGCATCGGTTCGGGCGCGATTCCGGAGGGCCTGGAACACGGGTGCTGCGCGCCAGTCCGGACTCGGCGAGCAGGACGGCGTTCGCACGGTCGGCCTTCGAAGTCCGGGCGAGTTCGTCCGGATCGAATGGGCTGCCGACGGACTGACATGCCGGAAAGCGTCCGAGGGTCCGAACGCGATAGCGCGGTCAGAAAGCCCGGCGGTCGTCTTCCTGCTTTACGACCTCGGCGAGGTCGTCGAGATTGCGCAGGGAATGCAGCGGTCGTGCCATCCGGTGGTTGGCGCGCATCGGTTCTTCGTTTCTGCTCAGCCAAGCCCAGTAGCCAGCGGTGAACGGGCAGGCCCGCTCGCCCCGGCGCCGCCGGGGGTCGAACCAGCAATCGCGGCAGTGGTCGGTCATCTTGTTGAGGTAGGCGCCGCCGCTGAGATACGGCTTCGTCGCGACGACGCCGCCGTCGGCGTGCTGGCTCATCCCGATCACGTTCACCGGCATCACCCACGGCGTCCCGTCCACGAACGCGGTGGCGAACCAGTCGTTGAGGGCGCGCGGGTCGTAGCCGCGTTGCAGCGCGTGGTTGCCCAGCACCATCAGGCGCTGGATGTGGTGCACCCAGCCGCGATCGCGCACCGACTCCAGGGCGGTGCGCACGCAAGCCGCGCGGATCTGCCCCGGCCGCAGCGCCGTCCACCAGCCGGGCAGCGGTTCGGTGGCGCCGAACGCGTTGCGGTCCAGGTAGTCCGGTCCCAGATGCCAGTAGAGCTGCCAGACGTACTCCCGCCAGCCCAGCACCTGCCGCACGAACCCTTCGACACTGGCGAGCGGCAGCCTGCCGTCCCGGTGTGCGGACTCGGCCGCCCGCACCACTTCCAGCGGGTGCAGCAGCCCGTGGTTGAGCGGCACCGACAGCAGCGAATGCGCCATCGCCCAATCCTTGGCCAGCACCGCGTCTTCGTACGGACCGAATGACGCGAGCCGTTCGTCGACGAAATGCCGCACCGCAGTCAGGGCCTCGGCCCCGGTGATCGCGAACCGGCGCGGGCCGTCCGAACCGACCGTGGGAAACGCCCAGTCGTCGAGATCTCGCCGCACCTGCGCGTCGATGCCGTCCTCGTCCGGCAGCCACGGTCGTGCGATGCCGAGCCTCGCGGCACCGGAAGGGGGAGGTTCGCGGTTGTCGGCGTCGAAGTTCCACCGGCCGCCGACCGGCTCGTCGCCGTCCATCAGCACGTCGAAGCGCCGTCGCTGGTCGCGGTAGAAGTCCTCCATGAGGAAGCGCTTTCGTGCCCCGGCCCACTCGGCGAACTCGGCGCGGGACAGGGCGAACGCCGGAGTGGGCAGGACGTCGGCGACCAGACCGTCCGCGCGCAGTTGCTCGACCAGGCGCGCCGCCCCGTGCGAACTCGGCTCGTGCACGAGCACCGGCCGCCCGAATTCCTGGAGGGCCTCCCGATAGGTCTCGCTGCGCAGGACCACCGCCTGATCGCCCAGTTCGGCGCCCAGGTGGCGCAGGCCGGACAGCACCAGGTGCAGTTTCTGCCGGTGGAAGGGCCGTCGCCGCAGCGCGGCGAGCGATTCGACCAGCACCACCTGCCGGTCCGCGTGCCCGGCCCGGAAGTGCGGCCCGAGCTGGTCGCCGAACAGCAGCAGCGGCGTCTCCCGGCTCATCGGCCGGCCGCTTCGAGGTCGCGGTGGCCCGTGAGGTGCCGCAACGCGACCTCCAGCCCGGGATGGCGGAACCGGTGCTCGAGCGCGGTGAGCCGGGCGGGCAGCACCTGCTGGCTGGCCAGCGCGAGCTCGTCCGCGCCCTGGCCGCCGAGCAGCAGCCGGGGTCCCAGCGCCGGGACCGGCAGCAGCGCCGGCCGGCGCAGCACCGAGGCGAGGACCTCGGCGTACTCGCCGTTGCGCACCGGATTGGGCGCGACCGCGTTCACCGGGCCGGACAGCGTCTCGTCGAGCACAGCGCGCAGATAGATGTCGGCGAGATCGTCGATGCCGATCCAGGACAGCCACTGCCGGCCGGATCCGATGCGCCCGCCCAGACCGGCGGCGAACAGCGGGAGCAGCATCCGCAGCGTGCCGCCGCGCGGCGACTGCACGATGCCGGTCCGCACCGAAACCGTGCGGACCCCGGCTCCGGCGGCGGCCCGGGCGGCGTCTTCCCAGTCGGCGACCAGGTCGGCGATGAACCCGTCGCCGCGCTCGCTGTCCTCGGTCAGAACCTGCTCTCCCCGGTCGTTGCCGTAATAGCCGATCGCGGACGCGCACACGACCGTCTCCGCTCCGGACCGCGCCGCGAGTTCGGCCAGCAGACGGGTGGGACCGATTCGCGAGGCGCGCAGATTTTCCTTGTGGCGCTCGGTGAAACGGCCCGCGATCGACGCGCCGGCCAGATGCACCAGCGCGTCGACGCCTTGCAGGAGGTCGCCCGCCGGCGCGGACGGATTCCACTGGCGCTCGTCGCGGGTGCGCGGCGGTCGGCGCACCAGTCGGACGACCCGATGCCCGGTGGTGCTCAGCAGCGCGCACACCGCCGTGCCGACTAGTCCGCTCGACCCGGTGACGGCGACCGTGACCGGGCCGCGGTGCCATGCCTTGGCGCGCGCGGCCGAGGCCAGGTCCTCGGCCAGCTGGTTGTGCCGGTAGCGGAACATCGACTGCAGCAGGAAACCCGGCACCGGCGTGTCGACGGTGTCGGTGACGCGGGTCGAGCCGTCGGCTTCGCCGTCGAAGCGGTGCGTGTGCCGCCACGGCACGGCGGTCGCGAACGGCTGGCTCACCACCTGGTCCACGAACTGATGCGGTGCGTCGTAGCCGTCGGCCTGGTGCGCGGCTGCCCAGCGCAATCCGCCGGGCAGTCCGAGCACCGCGGTGCCGTCCCGGACGTCGGTCGCCTCGGCCACCGGCCGCAGCGGCTGCCACGGCGGAATCAGCCGGGACAGCGCGCCGGGCCGGGTGTGCCAAGCGAAGACCTCCGCCAGGTCGGCGGGCACGACGCTGGTGAACCTCAATCCCATCGAGACTCCGTAAGTCATCCAGTGGCTTGGCCGGAGCGACGCTGCCGCACCGATTCCCCGCCGCGCGTCTGCCGGACCGGTATTCCGCCGGACGTCCGCGCGGACGCGATTAGGTTTTCCGTTGTGTACGAAGGAAAAACCGTCGTTCGGCGTAGGCGAGGTCGTCCCGCCACAGCCGTGCGGCCGCTCGGCGCATCAACGGGCGCAATACCGGAGAGACCCGGCTGGCCCGCGCGAAACCCGGCCGTGCGGACGTGGCTATGGTCGCCTCGATCACCGCGGTGCGCGGGAGTCCGTCCGGCCCGGGGCCGAGCGGGGTGGCGTGGGTTTCGACCACACTGCCTTCGCCTTCGCCCTCCACGATGGTCATCAAGACGGTCCGCGGTTCCGGACAGGTGAATTCGGCGATCACCGGAACGCCCCAGGAACCGGCCAGCCGGAAGGTGACTTCGACGACGAACCGGTTCTGCGGCTGCGGCACGTCGCGCTCGCGCGGTGCGGACAGCACCCGCAGCCGGGTGAAGGAGTACGGGTGGAACCAGGCTCCGTGCCACGGGTCGAGCCGGTTGGCCACGATGTCGCCCGGCTCGCAGGTTCCGACCAGCGTCGCCACCGCGTCGACGGTGACGCCGGAAGGCCGTGCCGGAACCACCGGGCGCTCGGTCGGCGGCTCCCCGCCCAGTTCGTCGAGCCGCGCCCACACCAGGACCCCGTCGTCGTGGCAGGGCACCGGGGACCACCCGGCGCGACCAGGGCCGATCCGCAGGCCGTGCCATCGGCACACCAGTTCGCCGCAGTCCACCCGCGCCTGCTCGAGCGGTGCGCCCAGATGCGGGCACGCGCCCGGGCCGACGGAAACCGCGCCGTCCTCGCCGCGCCAGGCCACGAGTTCGCGTCCGCCGACGGCGACTCCGAACGGGCGGCTCGCCCCGACGTCGCGGGCGGCCGCGATCACGAACCAGTTGCCGGACGGACGGGCTTCGGCGCGTTCGAGGGCGGCATCGATGACGGCGGGGCTGCAGTCGCCGAAAGTGGGTTCCTGTCGCGCCCATCGCGGTTCGCGAAAGGGCTGGACTGGCCAGCGAGCCGGCCATCGCCCGATCCACCGCCGGCCGAGATCCACTGCGCACCGCTCCCGTCTTCCGCTGCCGGCCGGGTTGGCCGATCACCGGAATCCTCACGCATGTGGAGCGATGTTGCAACGGTTGGCGCTCTGCGGCGAGTCCAGGTGCGCGGCGACCAGGTCGAGGGCATCGGAAAGGCTGTCGACCCCGGCCAGGCCCCGCTCGGCGAGGTGCGTCCATCCCGGACCGGCCAGGACGACCGCGGCCCCTTGCTGTTCCAGGCGCAGCCGCACCGGCTCGTCCGCGGTGGACGGCGCGGCCGCCCAGAGCATCACCAGCGCCGGGTCGAGAGCCGAGGTCATGGCCGCGATGGTTTCGGACGAGGCCGTCGGACCGAGGAAGACCGCCGGGACGCCTCGCTCGGCCAACTCGGCGCGCAGGACCTCCATCGGCAGCGTGTGTGCTTCGCCGGGGCAGCAGGACAGCAGAACCGGACGTCCGGGCGCGGGGTCGGCGAACCGGGCGCTCTGGCGTTCCAGTGCCAGCGAGGTTTCGCTGGTGAGCGCCCATTCGGAAGCGAAGCACGTTTCGCCGCGCTGCCAGCGCCGCCCGAGTTCCCGCAGGGCGGGGGCGAGCAAGTCGGTCCAGGTCGCGGCCGACCCGATGCTGCGGAGCGAGTGGTCCAGCAGCGCGGCTATCGAGGCGAACTCGAGAGCTTCGGCGGCACGGGTCAGCTCGGCCGTGCGCCCGGGCTTCGCTTCGAGAGGGGCTTCTGCTTCGCCGAAAACGGCCGCGGCGGCTTCGCGGGCGCGCATGCCGCTCGCGATGAGCCGTTGCATGTGCTGCAGGCGGCGGACATCGGCGTCGGAGTAGCGCCGGTGCCGCCCGTCTCCCGGCAGGGACGGGCCGACCCTGTAGCGCGCGTTCCACGTCCGCAGCGTCACGGGGGAAACCCCCAGGACGTCGGCGACCTTCCCCGCCGCCCACGACCTTCCGGCGCGAGAGGCCGCACCTGTTTCCGCGTTCATCGACACCACGTTCCCGTCGCAGCTACCGCCGACCGGCGCGCGGCCCGCCAGGTCGGCTCCACCCAGCGGATGAAGGACGCCCCGGCGTCCGGTGCGGCATCTGATGACAGCCCTGGCCGCCTGTCCGCGCAGACCGGTGAACTGCCCCGACAGCTTAGCCAAGCCGGTGCTGTGCACCCTCGGCCGCCAGCGGGACGGGCCGCGGCCCCTCCGGCGGCTGCGGTGGACAACCTCCGGCAATTATGAAACGGTTGTGAATCGATTGGGTCGGCAGTGGGGAGAGCGTGTGGCGGAGTCCGCGGCGGGAGAAGCGACCACGGTCGCGCAGACGTCTTCCGCATGGCTCGACGTCGTCGGCCGGAGGTGTCTCGACGAGGCCCGGAAGTTCGCCGAAGCGCGGGTCGCCGAGCATTTCGCCGGCCGGGCCGAAGGCCGCCTCGCCGAGACCGCGCTGCCCGAGTTCGTGGCGGGCGGGAAATGCCTGCGCCCCCTGTTCGCCTATGTCGGCTGGTGCTGCGGGAAAGCGGAATCCGACGCCGCGCTGCGTGCCGCGGCGAGCCTGGAACTGCTGCACTGCTTCGCGCTGGCCCAGGACGACGTCATGGACCAGTCGCCGGTGCGGCGGGGACGGCCCGCGCTGCACGCGCGTTTCGCACGCTGGCACGCGGACCAGGGGTGGCGCGGATCCGCCCGGCGGTTCGGCGACGCGGCGGCGATCCTGGCCGGCGACCTCTTCCTGGTCTGGTCCGAGCAGATGCTGCGCGGCAGCGGCCTCGATTCCGCCGCGCTCGCCCGGGGATGGCCGCACTACGACCGCATGCGCTCCGAGCTGGCGGTCGGCCAGCTCGCGGACTTGGCGGCCGACGCCCGCGCGCTGCCCAGCTGGGAAACGGCGCTGGACGTCCTGCGCCGCAAATCCGGGAACTACACCGTGCGGCGCCCGCTGGAATTCGGCGCGGCGCTGGCCGGGTGCTCCGCGGCCGGTCTCGACCGGCTCGGCGAGTTCGGCGGACTGGTGGGGGAGGCGTTCCAGCTGCGCGACGATCTGCTCGGCGTGTTCGGCGAAGCCGCGGCCACCGGCAAGCCGGACGGCCAGGATCTGCGCGAGCGCAAGGCTTCCAGCGTGGTGGTCCTGGCCGCTCGGATGGCCGACCGGGGCCAGCGGGCGGCCCTCGCGGAGGTAGCCGTGGTCGAGGACGTTGACGACGGCCTCGTCGAGCGATGGCGCGGGCTGATCGTCGCCACTGGCGCGCGCGAGCGGATGGAGGAACTCATCCGCGAACGCACGGAGAAGGCGATCGCCGCGGCGGAAGCGGCGGTGATCCCGCGCCACGCGCTCGGCCTGCTCTCCGAACTCGCCCTGCGCTGCACGGAGCGAACCCGGTGAAAACGGTTCCCGGGCGCACGGATCGAGTCGTCGTGGTGGGAGCGGGCCTGTCCGGTCTGGCCGCGGCGCTGCACCTGGCGGGCAGGGGACGGTCGGTGACCGTCGTGGAGCGCGATGCCGGACCTGGCGGCCGCGCTGGATTCGCCGAGCGGGACGGGTATCTGCTCGACACCGGGCCGACTGTCCTGACGATGCCTTCGATTCTGCGCGACACCTTCGCCGCGGTCGGCGCCGACCTGGACCGGGAATTGCCGTTGACGCGCCTGGATCCCGCGTATTCCGCGCGGTTCGCCGACGGCAGCGTGCTGCCGGTGCACTCCTCCGGCGAGCAGATGGCCGCCGCGATCCGCGAATTCGCGGGTCCGGCCGACGCGGAGGGCTACCTGAAGCTGCGGGACTGGCTGACCCGGCTCTACCGTGCGGAGTTCAGCCGTTTCGTCGACGCGAACATCGACTCGCCGCTGGGCATGCTGAGGCCCGAACTCGCGAGGCTGGCGGCACTGGGCGGTTTCCGGCGCTGGGACGCCAAGGTCGGCACGTTCCTCCGCGACGAGCGGTTGCGGCGGGTGTTCACGTTTCAGGCGCTCTACGCGGGCGAATCGCCGATGCGCGCCCTCGCGCTGTACGCGGTTATCGCGTACATGGACACGGTGGCGGGAGTGTTCTTCCCGGAGGGCGGCATGGCCGCGCTCCCGAAAGCTCTGGCACGTGCCGCCGCGGCGGCAGGCGTCGACTTCCGCTACGGCGACGAGGCGACCGAGCTGGAACGGCACGGAGCCAGAGTCACTGCGGTCCGGACGGCGGCGGGGGAACGTTTTCCTTGCGACGCGGTGGTCCTCACCACGGAGCCTCCGGAAAGCTACCGGTTGCTCGGACGGACGCCGCGCCGCTTGGCACCGCTGCGCGCGGCGCCCTCGGCCCTGATCGTGCACACCGGCGGTACCGGAAACTGGCCGCAGGTCGGGCATCACACGATTTCCTTCGGCCACGGCTGGAAAACGACCTTCGACGACCTGATCGCCGCGGGCCGGCCGATGAGCGACCCGTCGCTGCTGATCACCCGGCCGACCGTGTCCGCGCCGCGGCTCGCGCCCGCCGGCCGGCACCTGTTCTCCGTCCTCGCCCCGGTCCCCAACCTCGAGCGAGGCCCGATCGACTGGGCCCGGAAAGCCGGTTCCTACGCCGAAGAAATCCTCGAGGTCGTGCGCGAGCGGCACCTGCCCGGGTTCGAACCCGAGTTCTCCCACGTCGTCAGCCCGGCCGACTGGGCACGCCGGGGCCTCGTGGCCGGGACCCCGTTCAGCTACGCGCATTCGTTCCCGCAGACCGGCCCGTTCCGGCCGCGGAACCTGCCCGCCGGCACGGTCAACGCCGTGCTGGCCGGAGGCGGCACCGTGCCGGGCGTGGGCGTGCCGACCGTGCTGATCTCCGGCAGGCTGGCCGCGGACCGGATCACCGGAGGCCCGCGATGACCCGCCGCGAACTCGACGCCGCCGGCATCCGAGCGCCCCGGCTGCGGGCGGCGTATGCCTGGTGCCGCGCGGTCAACGCCCGGCACGGCCGCACCTACTTCCTGGCCACCCGGCTGCTTTCTCCCGCCCAGCGGCCCGCCGTCCACGCGCTGTACGGATTCGCCCGCGCCCTCGACGACGTGGTGGACTCGCCCGGTCCCGCCGACACACCGGCATCGCTGGATCGGCGCCTGGCCGAAGCGCACGCCCGGCTGCTCGCCGATCTCGACAAGGGGACCAGCGACGATCCGCTGCTCGCGGCGCTGGTCGACACCGCGACCCGGTACGCGCTGCCGGCCGCGTACTTCACCGCGTTCGTCACCTCGATGCGCATGGACCTCACCGTCGCCGACTACCCGTCACGGGCGGAGCTGGCCCGGTACGTGCACGGATCGGCCGAGGTGATCGGCTTGCAGATGCTGCCCGTGCTGGGCACTGTCGCGACCCGCGAGGAGGCCGAACCCCGCGCGGCCGCGCTCGGCACCGCCTTCCAGCTCACCAACTTCCTGCGCGACGTCGCCGAGGACCTCGAGCGCGGCCGGGTCTACCTGCCCGCCGACGAACTGGCCGTCCACGGCGTGGATCGCGCCCGTCTCGCCTGGTGCGCCGAGCGGCGGCGGGCCGACGCCGCGGTCCGCACCGCGATCCGGGAGCAGATCGCGATCACCCGCCGGGTCTACCGGGAAGCCGCGCCCGGCGTCGCCATGCTGCATCCCGCCTCGCGGCCCTGCGTCGCCACCGCGGCGGAGCTGTACGGCCGGATCCTCGACCGCATCGAGGACGCCGGGTGCGACGTGTTCGGCGGCCGCGCGGCCGTGTCCCGCGGCCGGCGGCTCACGGTGGCCGGTCGCGCGTGGTCTCGCGCGCTGTGGGCGCGGTGGCGCCACGAGCCAGTCCTCGCTCCGGCGGCGGAGGCCTGACATGGGCAAGACCGAATACCTGCTGGTGCTGGCGGCCTGTGTGCTGGTGACGCTGCCGCTGGAGTTAGCCGGCGCGCGCGTCTACCGCCAGCCCCGCCGGCTCGCCCGCGCGATCCTGCCCGTGAGCGCGGTGTTCCTGCTGTGGGACGCGATCGCGATCGCCGCCGGGATCTGGGACTTCACGCCCGAGTTCGTCACCGGCGTCCGGCTGCCGTTCTCGGTTCCCCTGGAAGAAGTGCTGTTCTTCGCGGTCGTTCCGATCTGCGGAGTGCTCACCTACGAGAGCGTCCAGCTGACCATGGCCTGGCTGCGACGGCGAGCGCCGCGATGATGCCTTGGGGCTACACGGTTCCCGCGGTGCTCGCGGTCGCCGCCGTGGTCGCGGCCGAACTCCTGGTGCTGCGGACCGGGCTGTTCCGGAGCGCCGCCTACTGGGTCACCGTCGTGATCGTCACCGGGTTCCAGATTCCCGTGGACGGCTGGCTCACGAAACTGTCCGCGCCGATCGTGCGCTACGCGCCGGAGGCCGTCACCGGCTGGCGATTCCCCTGGGACATCCCGGTCGAGGACTTCCTTTTCGGCTTCGCGCTGGTGACCGCTGTCTTGCTGCTGTGGGAACGCCGGAGACCGCACCGCGACGAACAGGAGACCTCATGAGCGCCATGCCCGGCGACGGGCTGCCGCGGGCCGAGGTGCCCGCGGCCTTCGACGCCCACGCCCCCTGGTACGACCGGCTCACCGGAGCCAGTCCCGGGTATCACCGCCATCTGCGGCTCTCGGCGCAACGGCTCGGCCTGCCCGGGGACGGCCGCGGTTTGCGGCTGCTCGACGCCGGATGCGGCACTGGCGCGTCCACCGCGGCGCTGCTGTCGGTCGCCCCCGCCGCCCGGATCATCGCCTTCGACGCTTCGTCCGCGATGCTGGCCCAGGCCCGCGCCAAATCGTGGCCGGGCAACGTCGAGTTCGTGCACACCTCCGCCGAGGACCTGGCCGGCGTGGCCGGACCGTTCGACGCGGTTTTCGCCGCCTACCTGGTCCGCAATCTGGCCGATCCGGACACCCAGCTGCGCAGGCTGGGCAGCCTTCTGCGGCCCGGCGGCCGGATCGCCCTGCACGAGTACTCGGTCCGCGACTCCCGCCGCGCGCTGCTGATGTGGAACGCGGTCTGCACGGCCGTGATCATCCCGCTGGGCGCGGCGACCACCGGGGACGCCGCCCTCTACCGCCATCTGCACCGGAGCGTGCTGCGCTTCGACGGCGCGTCCGCGCTGGCCGCGCGCCTCGCCCGCGCGGGCTTCCGCGACGTCCGCAGCGCCTCGGTCCCCGGCTGGCAACAAGGCATAGTGCACACGATCACCGGCACCGTCGCACCGGAAAAGCCGTGACGGCGCACCGCAAACCGGATCCCCGGCGCGTCACCCGGCCCGCGCGCCCCGGGCTGGCGGACGCGGGTCTGCTGGGCCGCCGCCCCGCGGTCGCCGTGGTAGGCGCCGGAGTCGCCGGGCTGACCGCCGCGACCGGGCTGGTCGAACGCGGCGTCACCGTGACCGTGTTCGAGCGGGAGACGTATCTGGGCGGAAGGGTCGGCGGCTGGCCCGAACACCTCCCCGACGGAACACCGGTCACCATGAGCCGGGGTTTCCACGCGTTCTTCCGCCAGTACTACAACCTCCGCGCCCTGCTGACCCGCACTGATCCCGGCCTGGAACGTCTCGTCCCGCTCGCCGACTACCCGCTCGTCGACGCGCACGGCCGCACCGACACGTTCGCCGGCCTGCCGCGTACGCCACCGTGGAACGCACTCGCCTTCGCCTTGCGCAGCCCCACGTTCCGGCTTCGCGACCTGCTGCGGCTCAACGCCCGCGAGGCATTGCCCCTGGCGACAGTAAGCGTGCCGGAGACCTATACCCGGCTCGATCACGTAGACGCGGAGGCGTTCCTCCAGTCAATGCGCTTCCCGCCCGCCGCCCGGCACCTGGCGCTCGAAGTGTTCTCCCGCAGCTTCTTCGCCGCCCCCTCCGAGCTGTCCGCCGCCGAACTGGCGACCATGTTCCATCTCTATTTCCTCGGTTCCAGCGAAGGACTCGTCTTCGACGTGCCCGCCGAACCTTTCCCGCAGGCACTCTGGGACCCTCTCGCCGAGTACCTCTCCGCCCGCGGGGTCGCCGTCCGCACCGCCACCGAGGTGCTCGCGCTGGAACGTTCCGCCGACGGCTTCATCGTGACGCACAGCGACGGCGAGCAGGCTGTCGACGCCGTCGTCCTGGCCTGCGATCTGCCCGGCCTGCGCAATGTCCTAGCCAATTCGCTGGAGATCGGCACGCCCGCATGGCACGCCTCGATCGGCACGCTGCACACCGCGCCGCCGTTCGTCGTACGGCGGCTGTGGCTCGACCGCCCCGCTGCCGCGCACCGGCCGCCGTTCCTCGGCACCGGAGGTCTTCCGCCGCTGGACAACATCAGTCTGCTCGACCGTTTCGAAGGCCAAGCCCGAAGCTGGGCCGCCCGGACCGGCGGGGCAGTCGTGGAACTGCACGCCTACGCGGCGACCGGAGACACCGCGGACCTGACGCGCACGATGGATGCCAGGCTGCACCAGCTCTACCCCGAAACCGCGGACGCACGCGTCGTCGCCGAGAAGACCATTCGCCGACAGGACTGTCCCCTGTTCGCCCCCGGGGCCTTCGCAAACCGGCCGTCCGTGGTTACTCCTGATCCGGCGCTGGTGCTCGCCGGCGACAGCGTCCGGATCGATCTCCCCGTCGCGCTGATGGAACGAGCGGCGACGACCGGCTGGGCGGCAGCCAACAGGCTGCTCGAACATTGGGGCATCACTGGCCACCCCCTGACTTCCGTGCCCAACCGCGGCCGCATCCCTCTGCTGCACCGGCTGGCGGCCACCACCGGTTCCGGGCTTTCGCGGTCGGCTTCTTGAGCCGCTCGCGGGCATGAAACGAGCCCGGGACCGTTCCCGGGTCCTCGGTGTAGCTTGGAATTCGTGACCAGGAGCGGGCCCGCCGACGGCCACTATGCGATTGTCGTCGTCGACAGCAAGGAATTCAGCCGTTTCCTGACCCGGCCGGCGCAGATCGAGGCAAGGGCAGGCGTTTACCGCGCGCTGGAGACGGCGTTCGGCCGGTCCGGGATCCCCTGGGACGAGTGCCCGCACGAGGATCGCGGCGACGGCGTGCTGATTCTGGTTCCGGGCCGGTTCTCCAAGAATCCGCTCGCGGCGGTCCTGCCGGACGAGCTGGCGCGCGCCCTCGGCGAGCGCAACGACCGGCTGCCCGAGCGCGAGCGGATCCAGCTGAGGGTGGCGTTTCACGCCGGCGAGGTCGCCGCGGACAGCCACGGCTACACCGGCACCGCCATCAACCTCGCCTTCCGGCTGGTCAACTCGGCGCCGTTGCGCGGGGCGCTGGACAAGTCGTCCGGAGCGGTGGCGCTCGCGGTGTCGGCGTGGTTCTACGACGAGGTGGTCCAGCACATCGCGGCCGCCCGGCCGAAGTCCTACCGCCGCGTTCGCGTGGAGAACAAGGAAACCCGAAGCGACGCGTGGATCAGCCGCCCGGACGATTCCTATCCGGACCGGACATCCGACACCGATCCCATTCCGGATCGGAACTTCGAAAAACGCTACGTCGATTTCGTCCGGGAGGACAACGCGGGTTTCGAGCTGTTCAAAGTCGCCCGGCGGCGCGGCCCGGCCGATTGCTCGTTCGACAAGTACTACGTCGTCCCGCCCGTCACGCGGCGGCGGCCGGCGGCGCCTGACCCGGAGCTGACCGGTGCGGGCACGGACTCCGCCAGCGCCATCGCCGACGCGCGCCGGGTTCTGCTGCTCGGAGGCGCGGGCGCCGGCAAGACGACGTTCCTGGCCTGGCTGGCCAACGATGTCGCGCGCCGGCACGACGAAGAGGGTCCGTGGTGCGGGGTCGTGCCCTTCCCGATCTCGTTGCGCCTGTTCTCGGAAACCGACCTGCCGAAGGACCCGGAGTTGCTGCTGGCCGCCGTCGCGCCCCCGCTCGCCGAGGAGAAACCGCGGGGCTGGGCCACCGAATTGTTCGCGTCCGGCCGGGCGATGCTGCTGGTCGACGGGCTCGACGAACTGGTGGCGGATCGGCGCGCGAGCGCTCGTCAGTGGATCGAGACGCTGGTGCTCGCCTACCCGGACGCTCGGTGCGTGGTGAGCACCCGGCCGTCCGCGGTGGACGATCAATGGTTCGTCGAGACCGAAACCGGGATCGGCCTGGAGCGGTTCGAGCTGCCGGAACTGAGCCGGCTCGGCCTCGGCCGGGTCATCGACCGCTGGTTCGCCGCCGCTGCCGACCAGGAGCCGGGCGCCGAACAGCGGGAACTGCTGAAGACGTATCCGGAGCGGCTTCGAACGGAGCTGGAGACCCGCCCGAACCTGCGCGGCCTGGTGTCCAGCCCCTTGATGGCCGGGCTGCTGTGCGCCCTGTACCGCGAGGACCAGTACCTGCCCCGGACCCGCCGGGAACTGCTCGACCAGGCGATC
Organism: Amycolatopsis sp. NPDC104775; assembly: GCF_055583325.1. Classification (NCBI taxonomy): domain Bacteria; kingdom Bacillati; phylum Actinomycetota; class Actinomycetes; order Pseudonocardiales; family Pseudonocardiaceae; genus Amycolatopsis; species Amycolatopsis sp. NPDC104775. The sequence continues at coordinate 1,258,466 of NZ_JBVJOE010000001.1, read as the reverse complement.
GACCTGTTGCTCACGCGCTGGGACGACACGGCGCACCGCGGGATGACGGCCGTCGACGGAGTCGACCTGGGCAAGGCGGAGAAGCAGATTCTGCTGGAGCGGTTCGCCTCGTCGATGGTGCGGCGCAACGAACTGCTGGTGCCCCGGCCGGAGGCGCTCGACCGGCTGGATGAGGCGAAGAAGGGGTTGCGTGCGCAGGATCTCCCCGCCGGACCGCTGCTGCAGCACTTGCTGGAGCGGTCCGTGCTGCGGGAGAGCGCTGCCGACCATCAGATCCAGTTCATCCACCGCACGTTCCGCGACTATCTGGCCGCCGCCGACCTCGTGAAGCGGGGGCAGCTCGACGAACTGGCCAGCCACGCGCACGAGGACTATTGGTACGAGGTCGTCTTCATGGCCGCGGCGCGAGCGCGGGAAGGCGAGGTCGCCGAGCTGCTCGGCAGTCTCTTGCGGCGGGCCGGGCGCAGCACCGACAAGGCCGTCGCGGACCGGCTGAAACTGGTCGCCGCGGCGTGCTTGGAGTACGCCGACGTGGTGGATCCGCACAGCCGGCGCGTCGAGGTCGAGGAGGCAGCGCGCCAGCTGGTGCCGCCGGTCGACGTCCAGCAGGCGGAGATGCTGGCGAAGGCCGGCCGGTTCGTCGTCGGCCTGCTGCCCGGACCGGACGAGCTGACCGGGCCGAACCGGGACACCGCCGCCGCGGCGGTGCTGCGCACCCTCGCTCTGGTGGGCGGCGAGGAAGCCTGGCAGAAGATCCGGCCGTTCACCGCGATGCACCAGTCCACGGTCGTCAACGAGTTGCTGCGCGGATGGCGGGCGTTCGACTTCTCCGAGGACTACGCCGCCGAGCTGCTGTCCAAAGTGGACTTCGGAGACCTGGTGCTGAACGTGCACCGGTGGGGGATGCTGCCCCGGCTGCGGCATCTGGTGACGCTGCGCGCGGTGAAGATGATCGGCGACATCGCGCTGGTCAGCGACCGGGACGGCCTCCGCCCGCTCGCCGCCGTGCCGCGGTTGCGGCGGTTGGAAATCGCGTCCAACGAGGTAGTCCGGGACCTGAGTCCGCTGGCGGACTGTGCCGCGCTGAAAGTGCTGACCATCTCCGCCTACAGCTCGCTGCGGGATTTGTCCGGCCTGGCCGGCTCCTCGGTCGAGAAGCTGCGCCTGCTCACGATCGGCAAAACGGTGCGGACCTACCCGGCCCTCGACACGCTGGCCGGGACTCCGCTGCGTTCCCTGTCGCTTCGGCACCCCGCCCTTTCCGACGGCCTGCACGCCATTCCGGCCGGGCTGGCCCTGACCGAACTGGCGATCCACAACCGCCCGGACAGCCGGTCGCTGCTGGGCATCGAGCGGTTGCGCTCGCTGGAGAAGGTGACGGTGAACGGAGTGCTGCTGCCGGACGAGGTCGAGGCCTTGGGCGAGCTGCCCGCGCTGAGCCGGCTGGTGCTGCGCGATCCGTACCCGCTCGACGACCTGGCCCGGCTGCGACCGCTGGCCGACCGGCTCCACGTCCTGGAACTGCGCGGGGCGGACGAGTCGGACCTCCGGATCGCGGCGAAGGCCGTCGGCGACGAACTCGCCGCGAAGCTGCGCGATTAGGGTGCGCGAGCAGTCGCCTCAGCCACGCCTCGAAGCGGCGTCACGGTAAGGCGAGGCAGCGCCCTCGACGTTCTGCGACAGCGCTGAGTCGATCCGGCTTGGAGGAATTGTCAAGGCTTGTGGGTGGGCTTGTACCGCTGCTCGCTGGTCATCTCCTTGTCTCGTCGGGTTTTTCGGCGGGATGTGGTTGTCGGCGTTGCGGTCGAGGTTGTCGGCGTGGTTGCTTCGGTGAGTGCGGCTAGTACGGCGGTGACGGCGGGCGGGTCGGGTGGGTCGCCGTAGGTGGCGGCGTGGATTCGGCGCTGAAAGCCGGTGAGTTCAGTGGCGTGGATGTCGGGCCGGCGGTGGGCGCGCAGCGCGAGCCCCGGCAGCGTGGTCACGCCTATGCCTGCGGCGACGAGGGCTTGTACGACAACCATGTCGTCGCTGTGCGAGGTGATGCGGGGCGTGAAGCCCTCGTGCCGGCACACCGCGTTCAGCTCGTTCTGGCACCGTTCGCAACCGCCGATCCAGGCGGAGTGGCGATGGTTCGTGAGACTGTCGCCCGGCCGCTGGCTGATCAGGTAGATCGGGTCGTCGGCGATGTGGACCAGGCGGAACTCCTCGTCCTCCACCTGGGTGTCGGCGTGCCGGAAGACGAGGGCGACGTCGATCTCGCCGTGGCGCAACAGCTGGAGCGCCTCGACCGGGTGCCGCTCGATCAGGCTCAGCTCGATTCCCGGGTGTTCCCGCGCCAGCGTGGCGACCGCCGTGGGCACGATGGTGCTCAGCGCCGAGGCGTTGGCGGCCAGCCGGACCCGCCCGGCCTGCAGGCCGACCTGTGCTGCGAGTTCGTTGGCCGCGGCGTCGACCCGGCCCACGATCTCGGCGGCCCGCTGGGCCAGCAACTGCCCTTCCGGCGTCAACCGGACGCCACGGCCGATCCGCTGCAGGAGCCGGACACCGGTGGCCGCCTCCAGGCGGGACAGGTGATGGCTCACCGAGGGCTGGGAGTAGTGCAGCTCTTTTGCCGCTCCGGTCACTGACCCGTGCCGGGCCACTGCGGCCAGGACCTTCAGATGAACCAGGTTCAGCATGCATCAAAGATATCAATGTGTTGCGAGCCGAGTTGGCATTGGACGTCATGCGATGGCTGTTTCATGCTGATGGCAGACAGGAAACAGGGCAGGACAAGGAAGACGGCAATGCGAGTGATTGGCGAAATCACGATCTCGGCGGACGGGTACTCGGCCGGGCTCAACCAGACCGAGGAACGGCCGTTCGGCGACGACGGCGGTGATGGCTGGGGCGACCGGCTGCACGCCTGGTTCGCCGAGGCTCCTGACGAGAACCGGGCCGAGATCGACCAGCTAGGCGCCTACTCGGCGGTCATCATGGGCCGCAACATGTTCGGCCCGGTGCGTGGCGAGTGGGACCGGCAGTGGAACGGCTGGTGGGGCGACAACCCGCCGTTTCACGTCCCGGTCTTCGTCCTCACCCACCACACACGCGAGCCACAGCCGATGGAGGGCGGCACCACCTACCACTTCGTGACCGACGGCATCGAGTCCGCACTGGCCCAGGCACGCGCGGCGGCCGGCGACGGCATTGTCAGCATCCTGGGCGGCGCGACCACCATCAATCAGTACCTCGCCGCCGGTCTGATTGACGAACTGCGCCTGCACATCGCGCCCCTCACGCTCGGCGCCGGGACCCGGGTCTTCGATGGCGTCCCGCCGCTGAAGCTGGAACAGGTGACGGCGCGGACGACGAGCCTGGTCACGCACGTGACCTACCGAGTGCTGTCGTGACATACAGGCCTTGACGGAGACAATCATGAACACTATGCGGAACTTCATCGACGACGTGGATCTCGTAGTCCGCACGACCGACGACCAGTACGAGATCACCAAGCGAGTCGCGGAGCGGTTGTCCGCTCTGCTGGCCAGCGACTACCAGCTTCCTCCTGAGTTCACCCGGGCGTCGGAGGAGCACCACGTCAACTACCCGCTCTACATCGATCCCGACGACAGGTGGTGCGTGGCCTCCGTCGTGTGGAGCGTCGGTCAACGCACACCCGTGCACGGACACGAGACCTGGGGCGTCGTCGGCATCTACTCGGGTGCCGAACGCGAGTTCCGCTACGTCAAACCCACGGCGGCCGAGACGGGCAGACCCCTCACACCAGCCGGGGAACAGGTGTGGGAGCGCGGACAAGTCACCGTGTGCTGCACGACCGACGACGACGTCCACGCCGTCGCGGCCGTCGGGAACGTGCCCACCATCGGCATTCACGTCTATGGAGCCAACATCGGCACCATCGAACGGCGGTTTTACGACCCGGTGACTGGAGCAGCCCGATGGTTCGTTTCAGGGTGGAACGCCCAGCAGTAGACCTTTAGGCTGCTGTGGGTGAGGTCTGGCCGTCGGGTCGTTCGACGTGCTTGCCGTTGACGAACGTGGCACCGGCGCGGACCAGCGCTACGAGCTGGCGTGCGATCACCGCCCGCCAGCGAGTCTGGGCCGACTCGATCAGCTTGAATGTCATGGCCAGCCCGGCCGCCCGGGAACCAGGCCCCTTGGTGACCTTGGTCCGGTGCCGCACAGTCGAGAACGTTGATTCAACGGGATTTGTCGTGCGAAGGTGAATCCAGTGCTCCGCCGGATCGTCGTAGAAGGCCAGCAGTTCGTCGACGTCGTCGGCGATCTTCTCGGCCGCTTTGGGGAACTTGGCCCCGTGAACCGACTGACGGCCTCCAGGGCGTGCTGGCGATCCTCGGCGTTCCAGATCTCGGCCAGGGCGTTCTTCGCCGCGGGGTGCGCGGATTTCGGTAGTGCGGCAAGAACATTCGCAATTTTGTGAAACCAACACCGCTGCTCCCGGGCCTCGGGAACACCTCACGTAACGCCCTCCAGAACCCGAGCGCACCATCGCCGGCCGCGAGCACCGGGGCGCGTATCCCGCGCCGTTTGCAGTCTCGCAGCAGGTCTGCCCCTGCAAGGGAAAGCGGGATCAGTTTCGATCGGGGCTCGGAGAAGCGGCGGCAGGCTTGGGCGACGGCTCGACCGGGGATGCCACTGTAAACGTAGCGAACCGAACCCACAGGCCTAGCTCCGCGAAACGAGCTGGGGCCGCGGTGTCGGACACTGCCGGACTGCTTGAGGTTTTTCGACCATGCGCGTGAGGCGCTGTCGCAGGTGCGCGCTGTGGTCGCGCTGGACCGTTACGACGGGCGCAACCCGCGGTCTCTGGCTGACCTTCTGGGCTCGACGACGCCTTTGACCAGTCGCCTGTTCGATCAGTTGGAGGCTGTCTGGTTTCTGGTGCGGTTGCCGAACGCACAGAATCGCCGGAATTGACGCTCCGGCTCAGTGACGCCGGACGGGCTTACGTGCAAGATCTGCGCGCGGCGGCGGGCAAGCCCGCACTCGGTCATCGCCAGGTTGAGCGACGAGGAGCGAGGCACGCTCGAAACCGAACTGCGCGCGTTCCGAGCGGCCGCTGCGGCGAAACGGACCTGACTGGCGTGACTGTGCACTTCATCCGAGCGCGGCAGCCGCCTGCCGCAGGAGAAGTGTGCCGCGCTGTTCCCTGATCCGGACCCGGAGCGGGAGCGGGGGACCGCACGACAGTTCGCCGATCTCAGCCGCGTCGCTCCGGTGAAGGCGGTCGGCGACGCGCTGCCGGATGCCGTCGCCCCGCAGCGATTCTCCGATCAAGGACGGCCATTCGCCGGAGAACGGCGCAGCGCGAGCAGGACGGTGTCATCAGCCTGTGGGTAAGGCGGCGGAATTCGTCACCGGAGGGATGGCCGCTCGCCTCGACGGTGTCGCGTGGCACGCGGAGGTTCGGCCACCATCGTCCTCGGAGCGGATTGCCGCTGAGGGGACGATGGTGGCGGGACCCGTGGTCAGCCGCCGCAGGCGGGGACTGGGGCGACGTCCACGGCGGCGTCGATGATCTCGCCGGTGGTGTGGTTGAGCGCGTGCGCGGTCATGTGCTGGTTGGTGCCCGGGTGGTTGGCGGTCGCGTGCTGCTCCCGGATTCCGGTGGCTGTCGAGACGTCGTCTCCGGTGAAGAAGATCTGCCCGTTGTCGGCGAACGTGATCGTCCACACCTGGTTGGGGACGTTGGTGTGAATCTCGAATTCCTCGCCGACAACGAAGCTTCCGCCGGGCCCGTCGTCGTCGTGTTTGGATTTTAGCGTCCAGGACGTTCCCATGTTCCCGACACCGTCGGCCTCCGATGTGGGACCGCACCGCCGGCTGGCCTCGGCGTTGCCGGTGACGACAAGACTGAGCAATCCGGCGACGACCGTGGTCGCCGCAATGTGCTTGTACCGCAAGGGATCCTCCCTGTTCTCGCCCATTTGTTGTCTGCACTCGCAGATACGCGGCAGGGTTACAGGGACATCGGGCGAGCGCGGTGATTCTCGTCGGTCGGCTTGCGGCACGAGCCTTCGACCAGGGCGGTGGAGCGGGGATCAGGGCTCGGAGGCAGCGGCCGTGTGCTCACCGTGGTCGAGACCGCGAAAAGCGCGTCAGAGTTCGATTTCTGGGTGAAGCCGGGAAACCGTCCACCTTCGTTGCCGGTTGACGGCGAGGCTGGTGCCCACGAGCGCCAGGATCGCGAAGCCTGCCAGGACCGCGAAATCGCGGGCGAGGTGGCTGCCCAGACCTCCGGACACGGTGACGCGCAAACCGTCGACGAGGTAGGTCATCGGCAGGAGGGGATTGAGGAACTGGAAGAACCCGGGGGTCGTCGGCATCGGATACAGGCCGCCGGACGAGGTCAGCTGCAGGATGAGCAGGACCAGGGACAGCACGTCTCCGGGAGCGCCGAGCGCGGTGCGCAGGAAGTGGTCGATCGCGACGAACGAGGCCGCGCCGACGAGCAGCAGGAGCACGGTCAGCAGCGGGTGGACCGGATCGAGGCCGAGGCCGAAGTCGACGACGGCGTACAGGATCAGTGCGCCGGCGCAGCCGAGCGCGGCGCCGGGGAGCCAGCCGGCCGTCGCGATGGTGGCGGCGGAGACCCGGGAGGCGAGCGCGCGTTTGTTCAGCGGGCGCAGGAGCAGGTAGGCGAACAGGCCGAACACCCACAACGCGATTCCGAAGAAGAACGGCGCGAAGCCGCGGCCGTACACGCCGGCCGGGTTGAGGTTGTGCCGGTCCACGTGCACGGGGTTGCCCAGTACTTCGGCGGCGTGCGCGATCTGGGCGGGGTTGGTCTGCGGGATGCGCTTGAGACTGTCGTCGACGACGCCGGAGAGGTCGGCCGCGCCGCTGTGCGCCTGGTCGGCGGCGGTTTGCGCGGTGGTCGCGCCCTTGGTCAGCGTGGTCAGCCCCGAGGTGAGCGTGTGCGTGCCGGCGCTGATGTCCTGTGCGCCGTTGTCGAGCAGCGTGGTCGACCCGTTGAGCGCGGTGATGTTCTGCTGCGCCGTTCCGACGTTCGACTGGAGGGACTGTGCTTGCTGGGACGCTTGTTGCGCGGTGTGGTCGGCCGCCGCGGTATCCCCGTCGACTCGCGCGGCGGCGTCGGCGAGCTGGTGGGAATTCGCGAGTGCGCGCTGGTAGACCGGATCGCCGCGCAGCTGGGGGAAGGTGTCGCCGAGCTGGGTGAGGTCGGCGGTGCCGCGCTGGGTGTACTGGCTGACCCGCGACGTGCCCGCGTGCGCGGTGGCGAGGCCCCGCGCGGTGACGCTGGTGACTCCGTTCAGGGTGGCCGCGGCGGCGGGCAGCTGATCGGAGACGGTCTGGCCAAGCTTTCGGGCTTGCGCGCCGAGCGTGTGCACGGCCTGGGAGACGCGGTCCGCGCCGCCGGAGATCTGTGCGGTGCCCTGGCGGAGGGTGTCCGTGCCCGAGACGAGGGCGGTGGCGGCCTGCTGCCCGACCGAGGTGGCGTCGACCAGCCGGTGCGCGCCGTCAGCGGCGGTGGTGAGCTTGTCCCGGACGTCGGAAAGCTCGCCGTAAATGCTGCGGACGTACGCCGCGTGGGCGGCGGCGTTGATCTGGTCCTGCAGCTCCGGCTGCACTACCTCGGTCATGATGCCGACCACGTAGTTGTTGGCGTCGTTGAGTTCGATGCCGATTCCCGCCTGTTCGGGGCGGGTGTTCGCGGCCGTGGCGAGTTTGCCGCTGAAGTCGGGCGGGACGGTGATCGTGAAGTAGTAGCGGCCCTCGGTCAGCCCGGCACGGGCTTCGCCGCTGTCGGTGAAATGCCAGTCGAAAGTGCCTGCCGCCTTGAGCTGCTGGACGAGCTGGGAACCGGCGTCGATCGGCTCGCCCTGGGGACCCTGCGCGGGCCGGTCCTCGTTGACGACCGCGACCGGGATGCTGCTCAGCTTGCCGTAGGGGTCCCAGTTCGCCCACAGGTACATTGCTCCGTAGAGAAGCGGGACCAGGCACAGCACCACCGGGACGAGTCGGCGCAGCGGGCTGCCGCGGAACCGCCGGAGTTCGCCGGCCGCGAGCCGTACCGCCTTCATCGGGCTTCCTCCTGTGCCGAGTCGCCGGGCAACCGGTCCGCGCTGAGCACCGGGAGGGCGAGCGGGATCGTGTCCAGGGCCGCGGGCGCGGGGCCGGCGGCGCCGGCGAGCAGGGTGACGCCGGTGCGGGCGACCCGCCCGGCCGCCGCCCAGGCTTCCCGGCGCTGGTCCGGGGTGCAGTCCCGGTCGAGGTCGTCGACGACGATCGCGCCCGGCCGTTCGGCGAGGGAGAGCGCCATCGCCAGCCGTGTCGAACCGGCCGGACCGAGTTCCTCCGCCGTCATCGTTCCCGGGACGTCGAGGCCGACCACCTCCAGCGCGTCCCGCACGGCGGCGGCCGTCACGCCGGGCGCCAGCCAGGTGCGTTCGGCGATCAGCTCGTCGACCCGCAACCGGGGTTCGAGCTCGAGCGCCGGGCCCGCCGCGGCCACCGCCACGGTGCGCCGGACTGCCCGGTGGCCGCCGGGCAGGACGTGCGCACCCACCCGCACCGCGCCCGAGTTGAGGCGCATCCGGCCCGCCAGGGCCAGCAGCAGGCAGGTCCGGCCGGTCCCGGCCGCCCCGTGCGCGACCAGGATCCCGCCCGCGGGCACGTCCAGGTCGACGTTCTCGAATACTGGTCCCCTCGGTCCGCGCACGCCGAGCCCGCGCGCGGTGATCGGCACACCTGACTGCATGATCGGACCGTAACCGCGGCAGCCCGGTGCTTGCACGATGAGGAGAGTGGCACGACCCCGCCGGGGGTCCCTCGCCCGGCATCGACAGCGTCGCCGCCGCGGATTCTTGTCTTTTCGGTGCGCACAACATTGATTTCGTAGATGGCCGAAGAGAACGCCAGTTAGTACCCGCTGAGTCGGCGCGTTAAACCAGAATTGTGCGCGACGATGAAGAATTTTCCCGGAAATGCGACTTGCGGAGAGAGTTTCGCGTTTCATGCTGCGTGGGCGCCTGCGTTGTGCCACCTTCGTCGCATGACTGATATGCCTGCTTACCCTTCCTCTTCCTCCGACCGGCCCGCGGAGCGCGCGGGAGTCCTGGAACGGCCCGGAACGGTGACCGGTGCGTTCTGGGCATTCGTCGCCGCGACGGTGGTCGGGGCGGTCGGCGCGGTGCTGCTGTTCTTTTCGAGAGACGCGCTGATCGACGCGATGCACAGAGCGAACGGGCAGAACGGCCAGCAGCTCACGGACGCGCAAATCGACCAGGCGGCCACGATCGGCATCTCGATCGGCGTGGTGATCGCGCTCGTGGTCGCGTTGCTGCACTTGCTGTTCGCGTTCAAACTGCGCGCGGGCCGCAACTGGGCCCGGATCGTGCTGACGATCCTGACCGCCTTGCAGGTGCTTTCCTTGCTCTTCGGGCAGGGCACGGTGATCGGCTACGTCTCCGCCGTGTGCGGTGTCGTCGGCGTCGTGCTGTCGTTCCTGCCCGAGTCGAGCCGCTATATCGCCGAAGCCAAAACCGTTCGCTGATCGCGGTCGTTGCCCGCTGGGCGCTCGCCCAGCGGGCAACTCATGGTGCGCGAGGCGACCCGGCGGACTTTGGCCGGATTCGCGGCCAGTGCGTTATTTAATAATCCATACTTGATTTTCGCGCTGAACGGCGCAGCGGGTCCGGCGTAATATTCGCCGCCCTTATCGAATTCGTGGTCCGTACGGTCGCGGACGGTCGGCCATCGTGGCCAATCGTCACGATTTCCGTTGCCAGCGAGGGACAACTCCGCCAGCATTCTTTCTGCCGAACTCGGGACCAGCGTGGCTCGGCGGCGGCGCGAGCCGTCGAAAGCCCCCTTTCGGAAACGTGTCTTATCCCGGACAGGAAAAGAGGCAGAAATGGATAATCGTGCCTGGAGAGCATGCACGCGGGCGGTGGTGGCCGTCGCGGTCAGCGTGGTGGCGTTGGCCACCGGGGCGACGGCGGCTTCGGCCGCTCCGCGCGGCGTAGTGAGCTTGCCCGCGATCGAGGCGTCTTCCAGCCAGTTCGACGTCGTCCCGAGCGGACGCAGTGCGCTGACCGGGGATGTCACGGCGTTCCACGGGTTCAGCTCCTTGCAGAACCTCGTGGTCCAGTCGCACGGTTTCGATCTCGAAGGGGAGATCCACGGCCGGCTCCGGACCTTCAACTTCAAGAGCCTGTGGCAGGTCTACAACCTTCCGTCGTCGGACAGCTGGAAGGTGTGGGTCGTCCACTTCAAGCACGACAGCAGCCGGAGCGTGCTCAAAGAGGTCTTCCACAGCGAGCAGCTGATCGACGTCGCCATCGACGTCAAATTCCGGGTTTCGGCCGCCAACCTGCGGGGCGTTTCCAGTCTGCGGATTGGTTTCGAGACGTTGCGGCTGCAGCTCGACGGGACGACTAAGGACTTCACGGTCGTCAACGGAGCCTCCGGCGGGGCCAAGGACCAGAACAACAACGACGTGCCGGTGGACTTCCAGCAAGTCTGACCGGAAACGCGTCAGCGACGGCGGCGAGTGGTGCGGGCTCTGCCGGGCCAGTCGCCGCCGGGTTCTCGTTTTCTCCCCGCTCGGGCACCGGACAAGGGGTCGGCATGTTTTTCGGGAAAAATCGTGCTCTGCTCGCCAAGCGCCGCCCGGACGGGCGCGGATCGCCGGGATCGGCGTGGCGGATTCCGGCGAGGTTCGCCGCGACCGCCGCGGCGACCGCGGCGCTCCTGGCCGCCGGAGCCAACGGCGCGTCGGCCGCCACGGCGCACTTCGTGCCGGAGGCCACCAAAGTCGGCTGGGACGGCGTCGTCGCGACGGTCTCGTTCCGCGAGGTGGATGTCGCCGTGGGAAGCCGCACGACCACGATTTCAGTCAAAGTGACCGGCGACGTAACGGTTTTCTGCACCAACGGCGAGTCGACGCTCGACATCCACGCGTCCGCGACCGGCTCAGCCGCCAAGGACTACCCGGTGAAGGACGGCGTCGTCGCCGGGATCGCCAAGTTCCCCATCGAGGCGAAGGTGACGCCCGACCCGGGTTATACGTGCGTGTTGCGCCACCGGTCGATCACCGCGGTTCTCGAGGACTTCCGGACCGGCGCCACCTTGGTCCATCACCAGGCCTGACCCGTCCGCCTGCCGCGGAGTCTCAACGGCGTTCGCGAGTGGCGTAAAGGAACAGCCGGATGCCCGTGATCCCGAGAATCAAGCAGGCGAGCATGGCTCCGTAGAAATACGGCTGCGCGTCCTTGCTGACCGCGGGCACGTTGGTGATCTCGGTGAAGTTGCCGTGCGTGACCTGGACCTCGGTGTCCGGATGCGTGATCAGGAAAATGACCGCGGCGGCGAGCCCGGCGAAGAACACGACGCCCGCGCCGAGCCACCACCAGCGCAGCCGGACCACCGGGTGCGGCGGGTTCCCGTCGTAGACGTCGGGCCGCTGCCGCTTCAGCCCGCGCACCAGCTCCTCGGGCTCGTCGGTCATTCCGGTGATGACGAGCTGCCGCTTGCCGTCGATTTTCACGTCGCACCAGTAGTCCGTGCGCAGTTTCAGCGCGAGCGGGTTCGAGGAGTCGGTCTGGCGGAGGTGGATCGCGGTGATCCGGTCCCAGCTCCACTGCCGGACGCCGCGCTTGGTCCGGTAGGCGATGCCGTTCTCGTGGACGTCGACGCGTTCGCCCGGCCCGCCGCGGACCGCGGTGACGACGGCGTGGATCCCGACGATCAGCAACGCGATCCCGAGCCCCAGGATGATGCCGAGGATGCGGGCGACCGCCCGGTCGATCGGGAGCTGCGAAACCAGCAGCCCCAGCACCCCCGCGCCCACGCCGATCGCGCTCATGCCGAGCCCGACGCGCCGCCGGGCGCGGTTGTCGACGCGATGCGTACTGGTCAACGGGCCGAGTTCGGCGGTGGTGTCCACTGGGGGCGCGGTCCTCTCCGGGATGGGTCGGGCCACACGCTACTGAGGGGATTTCCCGCGCACCTCGGTACTTGTGACGACAAAACCGGACCGGGCGCGACGAAGCCGAGGCGGGCGCGGAGGCCCGCCTCGGCTGGCGAAGCCAGGGTCAGCCGCCGGTAGTGGCGAGTTCTTCCGGCGCGGGCGACGGAGAAGGCTGGCTCGCGCGGGACCGGCTGCCCAGCAGGGAGTACGCGGCCCCGACGAGAAGCCCGCCGCCGACGAGGTTGCCCAGGCCGACGAACAGGAGGTTGCGGCCGAACGCGCCGATCGTCGCGCCGGGCACGTCGTCCATCAGCCCGAGGGAGAAGGTCGTCATGTTGGCGACCACGTGCTCGAACCCGGAGCTGACGAACGCGAGCAGGCACCAGAAGATCAGCGCCAGCTTCGCACCATCCGACTTCGTGCGCGCGGCCATCCACACGGCGAGGCACACCAGGAAATTGCACAGCACTCCGCGGAAGAACAGCGCGCTCGCCGATTCCGCGGTCTTCGCCTTGACCAGGCTCGCGAGCAGAGCCGCGCCGGGGCCGGGGTGCCCGGCGGCGGCGCCGACAGACAGCACTCCGCTTTCGTGCACGAGCCAGGCGAAGACGGCCGAACCGAGCAGGTTGCCCACGAACGACACCACGATCACCGCCGCGGCCGCGGCGGCTCCGCGACGCCGGACGAGGACGCCCTGCACCATGGTCATCATGTTTCCGGTGGACAGTTCCGCGCCGGCGAACACCACGGTGGTCAGCGCGATCCCGAACACCAGGCCCTGCACCGTTTTCGTCCACGGCGAACTCGCCGCGGTGAGGAGACCGGTCGCGGTGAGCAGCAGCACGACCGCCACGCCGATGAACGCCCCGGCGAGCATCGCGCTCACCAGGTAGCGGCCGGGGCGGCGCAGTTCCTCGTTTTTCCCGTCGGCGACGTCCGCCTGCAGGTCGAGGGCTTGGGGTACGGGAATCGGCATGGGGCAAGCCTTTCCGGACGAGGGGGCGGGTGTCGCTGGCATTCGATCCCGCGGACTCTGCGTCCCGGTAGCGCGGTGATCAGCATCTGGTGTCCAACTGCGCACAGCCGGAGGCGGCGGTGGTGAATTGCCCCGTCCGGTGCGTAACCGGACGGAGCGGGCATGCGTTCAGTCCCGCGCCGGGCCGCGCGAGAGGCGGGCCGCGACGATTCCGCCCGCGATCAGCAGCACCGCGGCCGCGGCCACCCAGACCCACGGCGGCACGTCGTTCTCGTTGGCGCCGATGCCGCGGCGCCCGGGCTGGGTCAGGGTAAAGGAAGAGTAACCGGGCACCGGATGCCCGTCGGCGGACCCGATCCGATAGTCCACAGTGTACTTTCCGGCCGGGCCAAGCGGTTTCACCGGCGCGGAAAGAACGGCTCCGGCGACCGTCGGGGCGGCGGCCTCCCCATGCGTCGCGCCGTCCGGGCCGAGCACGGCCGACTCGGTGAATCCGCTGTCCAGCCTCTTACCGCTCCGTGCATCCGGAGATGCGCGCCCCGATCATCGTCCGGCCTGCCCCGTCGCACCAGCACCACCGTCGCCACCGACGACGCGCATTTCCGCTGTCGCCCCTGTTTCCCGCCTCGCTCCCGCTCCGAGCCGCACTGTCGCGGCGGCGCCGGTCGTTGCCGCGCTGTCGTCATCGTCCACAATGGCCAGTCCCGCCCCGCCGAGCCAACCGGCTGTCTCGTCTGGTCACCGCGGTCGCCATCGGGTGCCTGCTGCTGTTGACCTCGCGAAAAGCGTGAACGCCTGAATCGCGACGAGGTGCCGCCCCGGGGGTAAGGACGGCACCTCGTCGCAGGGCAAGGAAATCAGCCGAAGACGAACCAGAAGAACGTCGCCGCGGCTGTCTTGCCGGAGGCGTCGGCGACCGTGACCGTCACCTGCCTGCTGTCAGCTCGCGTCGGCGTTCCGGACACGACTCCGGACGCCGCGTCGAGCGTCAAACCTGGCGGGAGTGCGGTCGACGACCACCGGTACGGGGTGGTGCCGCCGGAGGCCTGGAGCGGCAGGTTCACCGCTTTGCCGGTCCAGCTGCTCTGATTGCCGGGGTTGGCCAGCGACAGAGCCGAGGGCTGGCCGCCGGTGACGGTCAGCTGGTAGTGCGTCGTCTGCGTCGATTTCGCGCTCTTGCCGGAGATCGTGACGTCGTACGTACCGGCGGGAGTGGTGGCGCTCGTGGAAATGGTGAGCGTCGAGTGGCCGCCGAGGTCCACGCTCGCCGGGCTGAACGCTGCCGTCGCGCCCGAGGGCAGCCCGGAGGCGGTCAGGCTGATCGCTCCGGTCGGCGGCGGCGGGTTGTCACCGCCGGGCAGGTGCGGGGAGATGGCCGCGGCGTAGGTGGAAACCCGGGCGTAGACGGCGTACCAGTCGCACGAGGTCGACATCCACGAGAACACCCCGACGACAGTGTTGCCGACCAGGTATGGGCCGCCGCTGTCGCCGATGCACGCGCCCGCGTGGTGGTCGGCGTACCCGGTGCACAGCATCGCCGGAGTCTTGTACTCCTCCTGTCCGTGGGAATCGGTGTACTTGCCCTTGCAGGCGCTGTCCTCGGCGACCGGGACGTCGGCCTGGCGCAGCACGTTGCTGTAGGTGTTCGCGCCGGTTTCGCCCCAGCCGATCGACATCCCCTTCGTGCCGGGGGCGTCGAGGCTGGTGTCAGTGGCGAGCTTCGGGTACGTCATCCCGGCGGGAACCGGCATGTCCTTGTCGAGCGTCACGACCGCGACGTCCGCGCCGATACCCCAGTCCGTGTAGTCCGGGTGGACCCACTGCGACGCGATTTCCGCGGTGGTGCCGGTGTTCTGGGTGAGGTCGTCGTCGCCATAGACGAACCACTTGTGACCTGGCTTCTCCAGGAGACAGTGCGCGGCCAGCAATACGGTGTGCGGTCCGAAAAGCGTGCCGGTGCAGGATTGCTGCCCGGGGAAGGCCGAACCTTCGCGGCGCATCGAGATGATGAACGGGTGTTCCGCCGTGGTGGTCGGAGTGCCGCCCACGACGCTCGGCGAAGAAGCAGGCGAGGCAGCTTTGACCGCGTTGGCGGTGACCGTCGTGCTGGCTGAGCTGCCCGCGGCGACGCTGCCGGAGGTAGGCGAGGCGGACAGCGTGAAGTCCTGAGCCGGAGGCGGCGGGGTGTCGCCGCCGGTCAGCTTCGCGGCCAAGGCGTCGGCCTTCGGGGAACCCCAGCCGGTGCACAGGTCGTAGCCGGTGCCCGCGTTGTAGGTGCCGTTGCCGCCCGAGGTGACGTCGTGGAACGTCGAGGCGTAATCGGCCGAACCGGCGATCTTGTAGATGCTCGGGTTGAGCTGGCCGAGCCGGGATTTGCCGCCGCTGAGGGATTTCTGGTTCAGCATCGCCGCGTAACCCGCCCACAGCGGGGAGGACAGGCTGGTGCCGCCGACGTCGAGCCAGCCGCCGTTCATGTACACCGAGAGCGCGCCGGCGCCGTAGTCGGCGAGCAGCGAGACGTCCGGCACCGAGCGGTATTTGTTCGTGCCGGGCTGCCAGTCCGGCCGGTCGTAGATCTTCGAGTAGCCGCCGCCGGACCGGGTGTTGCCGGTGCCGCCCTGGTTCCAGCAGCTTTCCGACTGCCAGGTGCCCGCGCTGTCGGATGTCCGCAGCTGGGTGCCGCCGACGCCGGTGAACAGCGGGTCGCTCGCCGGGTAGTCGGCCTGGATGGTCGAGTTGTCCTGGTTGTAACCGCAGCCGGTGGCGCCCCAGTCGCCCGAGGCCGAGAACATCGTGACGCCCTGGGCGGCGAGCTGGGTGTAAGAGTCGTGCGAGGCGGCGATCGGGTCGGCTTCGCAGATCTCGCCGTTCAGCCACGAGCCGGACAGGATCGTGATCTTGTTGTCCGAAGCGATCTGCGCCATTTCGTGCACCCACGACTGGTCGGTGTTGGGCGCGGAGTAGACGACCTGCTTGGCCTTGGGCGCGGTCGCGGCGACGGCCTGGATGTCGAGGGTGACCTCCATCTGGTTGTTGCCGGGGCTGGACACGCCGCCGTCGACCTTCACCAGCTGCGGCGTCACCGCGGGCTGCTTGAAGTACTGCGTCCAGGCGTCGATGTCCGACTGTTTGAAGGTGTCGAATTCGATCAACCCGACCGTTTCACCCGAACCGTCGTAGCTGGCGGAGGTGCCGGTCATGCTGTAGGCGGTGCGCAGCTGCGCCGGGGTGTAGCCGCCGCCCGGTCCGGCCGGGCCGGCGGGCGCGCTCGCCCGGTGCGCGGCGGGCCGGTTCGTCAGGCCGGTGACCCCACGGACGACGGCGGCGACGTCCGCCGGGACCGCGGTTGCCTTGGTGGCGTTGTAAAACCGCTCGCCCTTGGCGGAACGGAAGCCGGAAAGCGAGGTGCTGAACGCGTTTTCCACCGCGCCTGGCGTGCCCGAGGCGGTGACGACCTGCCGGTTGCCGGTGACGTCGTCGATGCGCAAACCCTTGCCGGACAGGTACTTCCGCACCTGCTCGACCGCGCCCGCGGTGGGCCCGAACTGCTCGGTGTACTCGGCGGCGCTCAGGTAATGGTGGAACAGCGGCGAGTTCGGATTGGCGGTGTCGGCGACGTATCGCTCGGCTCCCGCCGCGTCGCGAGGCTTGAGCGCGACGGACACGGTCACCTGGCCGGGCAGGGCGGAGCTGTCCGCGGTGGCGCCCGCGGGGACAGCGGGGGCGGTGTTCAGTGGGACCAGCGGCGGGGGTGCCGCCAAGGCCGCGGGCGGGGAAAGTGCCGCAGTCGTCAGGAAAGCGGCCACAAGGAGAGCTGGACTTCGCATGCGCTGCTCCGGAGTTGTGAGGAGGAATACAGCACTGGGCACCGTAAGAACCGTGTTCCCGGCTCGGCCACGAAAAGTGGAAACCACGCCGAGCGGCCCGGATTTCCCCTGTTCAACGGGCCGCGTTCACAGAATTGCTACCAGGTCCAATCGATGCCGATGATGCCCGCGCGGACCTCTCGCGCGGCCAAGGTCACCGCGCCGCTGCCGGTCGCCCGCAGTTCTTCCACCTTGCGGCGAGGCGCGGCGAGATCGCGTTGTTCGAAACGGCGAATGCTTTCCGGGACCTGGGAACCGAATTGCACCCGGCACGTGTACAACGGCGCGGGCCGGGTGAGCCTGCGGTGGTATCCCCGCACCGGGAGGCCGGTGGGAAACGCCAATTCGTATTCCACCGCGGCCACCTCCCCGGCTCGCAGTACCCGATCGAAGATCAATTCGGCGACCAGTTGCCCGCTGTCCGCGTCGACCCGGACCCGGCCCGCGCGGCAGCAGTGCCCGGCGGCGAAGCGCGGAGGCTGCCGCGCGCGGTCTTCGGTCTGGTAGTAGGTCGCCATCCGGACGACGCCGTCAACGGCGGCTTCGGCCACCACGCGCACCCGTAGCAGCCGTTCCTGGCAGTCGTCGTCCACGACCAGCTCGTCGTGCACTGACCACAGCCGGACCTGGTCCTCCGGAGGCAGCTCGAACTCCAGCGAGGCCGGGCGCACCGAGGGCCAGAGCCGCCGCCGTTCGAGCAGGGGAGCGCGCTGCGCGCGGGAGCACTGCCGGTCTTGCGGCCCGAGCAGCGCCGTGAGGCTGCCCGCGCCCAGCCCGAGCACCTGCTCGAGCTCGACGACCGCGTGCAGCGACGTCTCCCGGCCGGGCAACGACCGCCCGGACCGCCAGTACGCCAAGGCGCTGCGCGACACCGTCACCCCTCGGGCGGCCAGGTGCTCGCGCAACCGGTCCAAGGTCAGCCCGGCTCCGCTGATCGCGGCGTCCAGCGCGCTGGCGAACGACTGCACGCCGTCCACTGTGGCGCGCGGCCGCGCGGCGGACCAGCGTCGTTCGTCGGATCCCGCACGGGAAGAGCGGACTTTCGTGGGTTCCGCGACCGCTGTCCGGAAGATCATGCTGGAATCGTGACTCGGCCTTCCGCAGGCTCGTTCGCGGTCACGCTGGACACCGCGATCGAGGAATCCGGGCTGTCGCTCGACCGGCTCCAGCACCACCTCGCCGCGCGCGGGGTCCGGCTCTCGCGCTCGGCGCTGTCCTACTGGCGGCGCGGCCGGTCGCAACCGGAACGCGAGACGTCGATGGCCGCCGTCGCGCAGCTGGAATCCGTGCTGAGCCTCGAACCCGGGACGCTGACGTCGCGGCTCGGCCCGAAAGCGCCGCGCGGACGCTGGCTCGGCGAACCCGCCTGCCGGATCGAACGCCGCCGGCTGTGGCCGCGGCTGCGGGCGTTCGCCGAAGAACTGAAACCGCCGCCGGACGGGCAGCTGTCGTTCTGGTCGATCCACGACCGGATGCTGCTCGACGAGCACGGCGGCGAGCGCGCGCTGCAGGTCCGGATGGTCGCCGAGGCGGCCGTCGACGGCGTGGACCGGCTGATGGCCTACTACCAGGCCGACTCGTTCCTGACCGCCGACCCGGTTTACCGCTACGTGCGCTCGGCCCGGACCGGCCGGGTCTGCGTCGACCGCGAAACCGGCATGATCGCGGGCGAGCTGCGCCTGGAACACGCCCTGGCGCTGGGCGAGGTGGTGATCGTGGAGTACGAGATCCGGTTCCCGCCGGGCTCGCCGATCGACCACTATCACCGGCGGTTCACCCGGCCGGTCCCGGAGTACGTGTGCCAGGTGAGCTTCGGTTCGCGGGTCCCGCGCCGCGTCCGGTCCTTCGAACAGCGCGGCCTCGGCGGTCCCGAACACCCCGGCAGCCCGCTGTCGGCCGGAGCCACGCACACCACGACGCTGGCGCTGCGCGACGTCCGCCCCGGCATTTACGGCACCGGCTGGGAATGGTGACGCCAATTCTGTGAACAACCGGCGTCGACCAGGCAAAACTCTCCCCGGCGGACCAGTTGTCCACAAAGGTCTGGTTCGCAAGTGATCAACGACTTACCGTCACGGCGCACTTACTCCCCGAATACCGAAAGGCTCTCCCCATGCGCCGACCCTCCCGCGCCATTCTGACCCTCGCCGCCGTCGCCGCTTTCGTCGCCAGCGGAACGGCCACCGCTACCGCGACCACCGCTGCTCCCGCTGCTTCTGCCCAGGCGACGTCGATGGCCGCGCACTTCGGAACCGTCCCGGCCTCGTCAACGGCGGGCACCATCGGCGACATCTACCCCGCGAAGTGGCGCAACGTCCCGCAGGACTCCGTCGTCGACGACTGGAACATGTACAACCGCGAGTGCGTCTCGTGGGCGGCCTTCAACATCGCCCGCCACGGCGAAAGCGCGAACAACTACGGCGACGCGAAATACTGGGACGACAACGCCCGCAACCACGGCTACCGCGTCGACAACAACCCGACCGCGGGTTCGATCGCCCAGACCGACAACGGCACCTACGGCCACGTCGCGATCGTCGACAGCGTGCACGGCGGAACGGTGACCGTCGAGGATTACAACTGGACCGGCGACGGGCATTACCTCGTCCACGATGTCAACGCGTCGTCGTTCCGCTACATCCATTTCTACAACTGACGCGGAGCCCGACATGCGGTCCTTCAGCCGGAGATCCTTCCTCGGGACGACAACGGCGGCGGTCGCTGTCGCGCTGCTGCCGCAAGCAGCCGCGGCGGCTCCGTCCAGCGTCGCGACCACCGCCCGTGACTATGAAAAGGACGGTCCGCACCAGCCCGTCAAAGCTGCCGGCGACAGCGCGCACACCCTTTATTACCCCGCCGACCTCGCGTCGAGCACCGGCAAACACCCGGTGCTGATCTGGGGCAACGGAACCGGTGCCACCGTCGACCAGTACGAACTTTTGTTCACCCATCTCGCCAGCTGGGGCTACGTCGTCGCCGCGGCGAACACCGGGCAGTCCGGCACCGGCATCGAGATGCTCGACGGAGCGAAGTACCTGATCGCGGAGAACGCCCGCCAAGGCAGCATTTTCCACGACCGCATCGACACCGCGGCGATCGCTGCCGCGGGCCACTCCCAGGGTGGCGGCGGTGCGATCGCGGCCGGGGCCGACCCGCTGGTCAAGACCACCATTCCGGTCATGCCGGGGCCGCAGGGCAGCGTGAGTGCGTTGCACGGTCCGGCGTTCTTCGTGTCCGGGCAGGCGGACATCATCGTCCCGGCGCCCTATGTCCGCGCGCGCTTCGCCGCGTGCGACCAGGTCCCGGCCGTCTACGGGCAGCTGCGCGGCGCCACGCATTTCCTGCAGGGCGACACGCGGTACCGGCTCATCGGCGCGATCACCGCCTGGCTGCAGTACCACCTGGCGGGCGACCAGGCCGCGAAGAGCGTGTTCTACGGTCCGGGCCCCGACTTGCGCCAAGACACCGCGGCCTGGTCGGAGTTCGCCCGGAACAGCCGCGCCGACAGTGTGTAGAACGATTTGAGGAGACAACGGAATGAGCGGTAAATCAGTCGCTCGCTGGGCCGCGGCGGCCGGCGTGGCGGCGGTGACCGCGGTGCTCGGGTGCCAACCGGCCGGTGCCGCGGCGTACCCCACGTCGATGGCCGCGCTGGGCGACTCCATGACGCGCGCGTTCAACACCTGTGCGCTGCCGTGGACGGACTGCGTCCGCAACTCGTGGGCCACCGGCACCACGGTCGACAGTTACTCCCAGCGGCTGCGGAAGCTCGGCTCGGACGTCGCGAACTACAACCTCGCGGTGAGCGGCGCCCGGATGAGCGACCTGCCCAGGCAGGCGAAGGCCGCGGTGGGCAGCCACGCCGGTTTGGTCACCGTGCTGATGGGCAACAACGACGCCTGCAGCGGCGGCACCGCCGTGGATACGTTCGCGAACCAGTTCAAGGAGGCGATGACGACCCTGCGGCAGGGGCTGCCCGACTCTCAGGTCAAGGTCGTGTCCATCCCGGACATCTACCAGCTCTGGGCACTCCTGCACACCGACAAGTCCGCCGTCGCCAAGTGGGGACTCTTCCACGAATGCGACGCGCTGCTGGCGAACCCGACCTCGACCGCCCCGGCCGACCAGCAACGGCGCGACGCTTTCCGGCAGCGGATCATCGATTACAACGCCCAGCTCGCCGCGGTGTGCGCCGAGTACGCGCAGTGCGAATACGACGGAGGCGCCGGTTTCGCCACCCGGTTCGACCCGAGTGACGTGTCCACTGTGGATTACTTTCACCCGAGTGTGAAGGGCCAGGGCTTGATCGCCGACGTGGCCTGGAAAGCGCTGGGCTACTGACAGCCGGAAGCGGTGCTGCGGCACCGCTTCCGGCTCGCTCAGCCGAGTTCCTGCGCGAGCCCCACGACGATATTCTCCGGCCCCCGGACGTAGCACAGCAGGAACATATTCTCGTACTGCACCACCTCGTCGACCAGTTCGGCCCCGTGCGCGCGCAGCCGGGAAAGGGTCTCTTCGAGGTCGTCCACCGCGAACATCATCCGGCGGAGGCCGAGCGTGTTCGCCGGGGCGTTCCACGGCTCGGGGGCGACCGCCTTCGGCTGGTGGAATTTCGCCAGTTCGATCCGGCCGGGGCCGTCCGGGACGCGCAGCATCGCGACGTCCTGCCGGACGTCCCGCAATCCGACCACCCGTTCCGCGCCGCGCCAGTCGAGCGGGCCCCTGCCTTCCAGTTCCAGGCCCAGTTCCACGAAGAACGCGATGACCGCGTCGAGATCCTCGACCACGATGAGGACGTTGTCCATCCGTTTGACCGCCATGCGCGTCACCCTAGCCCTCGCGCGCGGCCGCTCCCGAAACCTTAGTGATGCTATTCTTAGTGCAAAGCTATTCACGGGGGGTGCCGGATGGCGAAGCGGACCGAGCCGGACGAGGTCGACGAGATGCTGGCGCAGTGGCGCGCCGAGGTGCCGGAGGTCGACGCGTCGCCGCTCGCGGTGTTCGGCCGGTTGCACCGTTCGTTCGATCGCTACCAGCGCCAGCTGACGCGCGTGTTCGCCCGGCACGGGATCACGGTGGCGGATTTCGGGATCCTCGCCGCGCTCCGCCGGGGCGGCGCGCCTTACCGGCGCACGGCGGGCGACCTCGCCGACACCAACCTGCTCACCACCGGCGGCATCACGCAGCGGGTCGACAAACTGGTCCAGGCCGGGCTCGTCCGCCGCGAACGCGACGAGGACGACCGGCGGGTCGTGTTCATCGGCCTCACCGAGGACGGGCTCGCGGCCACCGACAAGGTGATGCACGAGCATTTTCCCAACGAGAACCGCATGCTGGCCGGGCTGACCGCGACGGAACGGGCCCAGCTGGCGAAATTGCTGGCGAAGCTGGAGCGGTCGCTGGACCAGGCCGAGTTCGGCGACTGACCGAGGGGCGATTCCCGCGTTTCGCGGAGAGGGGATTCCTCGCGCCTGCCGTGGAGGTCAACGGCGCGAGGACGCTCGGCCGACTCAAGACCGAGCCGCACCCGGTCAGCCCCGCGCCCACGGAATCGGCTCGTCCGCCAAGCTCACATACAGGCTCTTCTGCCGCTGATAACTCCGGATTGCGGTGCGGCCCTTGTCCGTGCCGAGTCCGCTTTCCTTCGTGCCGCTGAACGGGGTCGAGATGCTGAACTGCTTGTACGTGTTGATCCACACCGTCCCGGCCTCCACGCGGCGCGCCAGGCGGAGCGCGCGGCGGTAGTCGGCGGTCCAGATGCCGCACGCCAAACCGTAGACGGTCGAGTTGGCCTGGGCGACCAGGTCGTCCTCGTCGTCGTAGGGCAGCAGAACCCCGACCGGGCCGAAGATTTCCTCCTGGCACGTCTTCGCGTCCGGGGTGAGGCCGTCCAGCAGGGTGGGCGGGTAGTAAGCACCGCGTGACAGGCGTTCGTCGGAAGGGATCTGCCCGCCACAACGAACGACTGCGCCTTCTTCGCGGGCGCGGTCGACCATCGCGGCCACCTTGTCGCGGTGCGCGAACGTCGCCAGCGGTCCGACCTGGGTGGCCGGATCGACTCCGGGGCCGAGTCGCAGGGCCGAAGCGGCGGCGATCAGGCGGCCAGCCCATTCGTCGTACTGCTTGCGCGGCAGGAAGATCCGCGATCCGGCGATGCAGCTTTGCCCGGTCGAAGAGAAAATTCCATACAGGATTCCGGCGACCGTCTCCTCGACGTCGGCGTCCTCGCAGACGATCGTCGGGGATTTGCCGCCCAGTTCCATGGTGACCGGGATGATCCGGTCCGCGGCGATCCGGCCCAGCACGCGTCCGGTGGCGGTGCCGCCGGTGAAGGCGAGTTTGCCGACCAGCGGGTGGCGGGCGATCGCGTCGCCGACGACCGAGCCCGGGCCGGGCAGGACGGACAGCAGTGCGGGCGGGACACCGGCGTCGTGCGCGAGGCGGGCCAGCGCCAGCGAGACCAGGGGAGTGGCTTCGGCCGGTTTGAGCAGGACGGCGTTCCCGGCGGCCAGCGCTGGGGCGATTTTCTGGGCGTCGCTGGCGATCGGCGAATTCCACGGCGTGATCGCGCCGACGACGCCGATCGGTTCGTGCACGCTCATCGTCAGGTGCGCGCCGCGGCTCGGCGGGAGTTCGCCTTCGAGGGTTTCGAGCGCGGCCGCGTAGTAGCGGAACGTTCCGGCCGCGCTCGCGACCAGCGCGCGGGTTTCGCCGAGTGCCTTGCCGGTGTTGCGGGTTTGCAGCAGGGCGAGGTGTTCGGCGTGGTCTTCGATCGCGTCGGCGACGCGGCTGAGCAGGCGGGCGCGCTGGTGCGGCAACAGGTCTCGCCACGCCGGGTCCGCGGCGGCCGCGGCACCGGCCCGGGCTGCGGCGTCGACCTGGGCGGTGTCGGCGGCGTGGATGGAGGCGATCGTCGAACCGTCGGCGGGGTCCACGCACGCGGACGCCGGGCCGCCGCCGCGCTGCCAGTCGCCGCCGGCCGGGATCTCGTCGGGCGGGACGGGGAAGGGCTGCATGGCGGACGTCCTTTCGGCGCGGATGACGGGGGCGCGACCGAGGAAACCTTAGGACTAAGATTTCGTCAAGGCCCGGTCCGCCGGGAGGGCGCCGGAAAGAATTTTAGGGCTAAGGGGTTGTGCGGATCACAGCGTCCGGGGTACAACGCTTATCAGTAAGTCTCTTAGACCTAAGGCATTCGGCGGCGAGCCCGCCGAGGACCACCGGAGGAGTTGCCCCGCGATGACCACCACCGAAAGCAAGCACCAGCACCTCGATGAGCTCATCGACTCGTGCATCGCCGCTCGCGAGACGCGGTACGAGGACTGGGACACCCTCGGCTTCCAGGCCGCCGCGAAGGGCGACGAGTTCCGCCGCGCGCAGATCCGCTACATCGGCTCCGGCGCGACCGGCAACCACGAGGGCGACGCGCGCCAGCTGCCCTCGGAGCACTTCACCTTCTCCAACATGCGGCTGCCGGTCGGCGCGATCGGCCCGGAGCACACCCACCACGACGTGGAAGAGGCGTTCTTCGTCCTCGAGGGCACCCTGGAGGTGACCGTGCACGACGTCGAGGACGGCACCAAGACCGCCACCCGCGTGCTCGGCTACCGCGACCTGATCCGGGTGCCCGCCGGGGTGCCGCGCAGCCTGCGCAACGCCGGCGACACCGACGCGCTGTTCTGCGTCATCATCGGCGCGCAGAAGCCACAGCTGCCCACCTACCCGCCGACCTCGCCGATGCACGGCGTCACTCGCTGAGCAGTGATCGCGATGCCGACGATGCTGCGGGTGCACCGGACGACGTGGCTGGCCGAGAAGGTCACGCAGGTGGAACTGCGCGACCCGGACGGAAAGCCGCTCCCCGGCTGGGAGCCGGGAGCGCACCTTTCCCTGCACCTGCCGAACGGACTGGTGCGCGAGTACTCCCTCTGCGGCGACCCGGCCGACACGCACACGTGGACTGTCGCGGTGCTGCGGGAGGAATCCTCGCGCGGCGGCAGTGCGTGGGTGCACGAGCGGCTCACCGCCGGGAGCGTCATTCCCGTTGAGGGCCCGCGCAACACCTTCGAACTGCACGACGCTCCGGAGCACCTGCTCATCGCCGGCGGCATCGGCGTGACCCCGATCCTCGCGATGGCCCGGAAACTCGCCGTTGGCTCCGCGCCGTGGTCCATGCTCTACTGTGGACGGTCGCGCGGCGGAATGGCTTTCCTGGACGTGCTTTCCGGCCTCGCCGGGGATCGGCTGGAAGTGCACGCCGACGACGAGCACGGCGGTCCGCCCGATCTGGCCGCGAAGCTGGCCGGGCTCGCCCCGGGCACGGTCGTGCACTGCTGCGGTCCCGAACCCCTGCTCCAAGCGGTCGAAGCGGCGCTGCCGGAAACGGCGACCCTGCGGGTCGAACGTTTCCGTGCCCCCGAGGTTCCGGCCGCCGCGCCGGGAACGGGATTCGACGTCGTGTGCGCCGGATCCGGCGCCCGGGTCGCGGTGGCCGCCGAGGAGTCCATTGTGGACGCTCTCGGCCGCGCCGGGATCTCCGTGCCGACCTCGTGCCGCGAGGGCGTGTGCGGGACCTGTGAGACAAAGGTGCTCTCCGGCGAACCGGACCACCGCGATTTCGTGCTCGACGACGACGAAAAAGCGGCCGCCGGGACCATGATGCTCTGCGTGTCGCGGTGCCGGTCGGCCGAACTCGTTCTTGATCTTTAGGAGCCGGCCATGGCCGGGCACACCCACCGGCAGCTCGCCGTGCTGCGCGCCGCCGCCGCGGGGCACGTGGAAATGACGTGCAGCCGCGAACCGCACCTTTACGTCGACGGCCTCGCCTGCTGCGACCCGACGCTCGGGCACCAGCTGGCCGGGCTGCTCGCCCCCGAACCGGCCGCCCCGCGCGGACCGGGGCTGCGGGTGCCCGCGGTGCTCACCGCCGCCGGGCAGGCCGTGCTCGCCCCGTCCGCCTGACCCGCCACGAACCGAAGGGAACCGCCCGATGCCGCTGCAGCCGCGGCCGGTGCAGAGCCGCACCGCCCCGCCCACGAGTTACGAGAACGCGCTGGCCGACGAGCTGGAAGCCGTCTACGGCCGGGGCGTGCACGACCTGCCCGGCGTGGTCTCCGCGCTCAACGCGGGCGGCCTGCGCCCGGCGGACGGCTCCGACTGGACCGAAGAGACGTTCACCGCCGAACTCGCTCGGCTGGCAGGAGAGGCGTGATGGCGACCAAAACCGCCGAAGAGCTGCTGGCGCTGGGCTTGCGCGACCGCTGGTACCCGCTGTGCCCGTCCGGCACTGTCAAACGCGGCGAGCTGACCCGCATCGAGCGGGCCGGCGAGCAACTGCTGCTGTGGCGCGATTCCGCCGGGGTCGTGCACGTCCAGGAAGACCGCTGTCCACACCGTGGCGCGCGGCTTTCGCTGGGCGTGCACATGGGTGACCGGGTCGCTTGCAACTATCACGGCGTGCAGGTGGACGGCGACGGCGTCGTCGTGTCGGTCCCCGGTAGCCCGGGGTGCGCGCTGGAAGGCCGCCGCGCGCTGCGGACGTTCCCCGCCGAGGAACACGCCGGTGCGGTTTTCGCGTGGTTCGGCCTGGACGAGACCGCCGAGCCGACGCCGCTGCAGGTGCCGGACCCGATCGCGGGCGGCGAATGGGACAACTTCCTCTGCTACGTCGAATGGGACGCGCCCTACGGCTACTCCCTGGACAACCTGCTCGACCCGATGCACGGTGCGTTCCTGCACCGCAACAGTCACACCATGTTCGGCGGCAAGCGCGAGGCCGTCTTCCAGATCCGCGCGATCGATGACGGGTTCGTCTTCGAGAAGACCGACCAGCGCGGCGTGAACTTCGACTGGGTGCAGCTCACCGACGCGGGCGCGCAGTGGGTCACGCTCGATATCCCGTACCCGGACACCGCTGGTCCTGGCGGCGCGTTCACGATCGTCGCGGCGCTGTGCGCGATCAACGAGACCCAGCACGCGGCCTTCTTCTGGCGCTGCCGCAAGGTTTCCGGCTGGGAACGCGACAGCTGGCGCGTCCTCTACCGCAACCGGCTCGAAGCCCGGCACTGGGCGGTGCTGGAACAGGACCGCGAGATGGCCGAGGCGATGCCGCTCGACGCGTGGGACCGGGAAAACCTGTATCAGCACGACATCGCGCTCGTCCGGATGCGGCGGCTGCTGCGGTCGGAAGCCCGCCGCCAGGCCGCCGCGCTCGCCACTCCCGCCGCCGCGCCGGCCCCCGCCGCGCCCGTGCCAGCCCCGACCCGCTGACGTTTCAGGAGGCATCATGTCCGCCGAACCCATCGCGCGGCTCCGCGCCCTGCGCGCGGTGACACTGCGTTCGACGCAGTGCGCCGATTCCGGCGAGTTCTACCGCGAAGTCTGGGGGCTGCAGCAGGTCGAAGCCGACCGCGATGCCGTGTGGCTGCGCGGTTCCGGCGACGAGCACCACGTGCTCCAGCTCGAACAGGCTGAGCAGAACGCTCTCGGCAAGATCGCGTTCGCCGTCGGCACGCCGCGCGAGGTAGACGCGGCTGCCGCCCGGCTGGCCGCGCACGGCGTCCCGCTCGTCACCGAACCCGGCAAGCTCGACCAGGTCGGCGGCGGGTACGGCCTGCGCTTCGCCGATCCGGAAGGCCGTCTGGTGGAGCTGTCCGCCGAGGTCGACGCGGTCGTCCCGGGCGATCCGGACGGCCGCGCCGCGGTGCCGCGGAAACTGGCGCACGTCGTGCTCAACACCGTCGACATCGACGCGGCCTGCGAGTTCTACACGCGGGTGCTGGGCATGCGGATCTCCGACTGGTCCGAGCACCAGATGGCGTTCCTGCGCTGCAACGCCGACCACCACGTGATCGCGTTCAACCAGGCCGAATTCGCGTCGGTGAACCACATCGCGTACGAGATGAACTCGATCGACCACTTCATGCGCGGCATCGGGCGGCTCAAGCACAACGGCGTCACGCCGCTGTGGGGTCCCGGCCGGCACGGCCCGGGCAGCAACACCTTCAGCTACTTCGCCGACCCCGCCGGGCTCGTCTGCGAGTACACCTCCGAAGTCGCGCAGGTCGAGGAAGACGCGTGGCTGTGCCGGGTGTGGCGGCGCACGCCGGAGCTGTCCGACCTGTGGGGCACCGCGGGCCCGCCGTCGAAGGACGTCCGCACGCATATGCGCGGCGTGCCGGATCCCGGCTACTCCGCGTGGTGGCAGTCGTGAAGGTAGGAGTGCTGGGCGCGGGGTCGATCGGTTCCGTCGTCGCGGAAGCTGTGCGCGACGGGCTGGTGCCGGGCGCGGAGCTGGCCGGGGTCGTCGATCCGGCGCTTTCGCCTGCCGGGCTGCCGATGTGCGCGCTGCCGGAGCTGCTGTCCACTTCGGACTTGGTGGTCGAGGCCGCCGGACAGCGGGCGTTGACGGACGCTGGCCCGCAGGTGTTGTCGGCGGGGTGCGATCTGCTGGTGGTTTCGGTCGGCGCACTGGCGGCCGACGGGTTGCTGGAGAAGCTGCTCGCGGCCGGACCGGGTGCGGTCCATTTGTCGACAGGCGCGATCGGCGGGCTCGACCTGCTGCGCTCGGCGGCCCTGCTGGGACCGTTCGAGCGGGTGGTCATCGAGACGACGAAGAAGGCGTCTTCGCTGGTCCAGCCGTGGATGTCCGAGGAAGAGGCAGACGCGCTGCGGCAGGCGACTTCGCCGGTCGAGCTGCGGCGCGGGCCTGCGCGGGAGATCACCGCGGCGTTCCCGAAGTCGGCGAACGTGGCTGCCTCGGTGGCGTTGGCGGTGCGGGATTGGGACGTCGTGGAGGCGGCGGTGATCGCCGATCCGGCCGCGCCGTTGACCTCGCACGTGATCACCGCGGCCGGACCAGCGGGTGAGTACCGGTTCGAAATCAAAAACCGGCCTTCGCCGCAGACGCCGACGTCGAGCCAGGTCGTGCCGTACGCGGTGCTTTCCGCGCTGGAAGCGCTGGCCTCGCCGAGGGCGGTGTTCCGGTGACCATTGTGGACGGTGTTCGCGTACGGACCGCTGGCGACGGCAGTCCGGTGCTGTTGCTGCACGGCATCGGCGGGTCGAGTGCGTCGTTTGACGCCCAGTTCGCGGGCCTGGCAGCGAAACACCGCGTGCTGGCGTGGGACGCTCCGGGTTACGGTGGTTCGGCCGATCCGGAAAAACCGTTGGGCATGGCGGGATACGCGGCGCTGGTCGGCCGTCTGCTGACCTCGCTGGACGCGGCTCCCGCGCATCTCGTGGGCGTGTCGTGGGGCGGGGTGATCGCGACCCGGGTCGCGCTGGAATACCCGGAAGTCGTCCGGTCGCTGGTGCTGGCCGATTCGACGCGCGGCTCTGGCGTCGACTCCGAGCGGGCCGCCGTGATGCGAGCCCGGCCGAGCGAGCTGAACCGCGTGGGTGCGGCGGAATTCGCCCGCCGCCGTGCGCCTCGGCTGCTCGCGCCGGGCGCGGATCCCGCTGTGGCGCAACGGGTTGAGGACATCATGGCCGGAATCCGCTCGCCCGGGTACACGTCCGCCGCGGAATCGATGGCCGAGACGGATCACGGTCCGCGGCTGTCCCGGATTTCGGTGCCGACGCTGGTGCTCGTCGGCGAGCACGACCAGGTGACCGGGGTCGCCGAGTCGCGACGGCTCGCCGCCTCGATCCCGGGCGCCCGGCTCGGAGTGCTGCCTGGCGGGCACGCGGCGAACCAGGAAGCCCCGCGCCGGTTCTCCGCCGAGGTGCTGGATTTTCTGTCCGAAGTGGACTCGGTGGTGACGCGATGAAGGACCGGCTGTACGTGGTCACCGGCGCCGGGCGCGGGCTCGGCTGGGCGATCGCCCGCGAGATCGGGCGGCAAGGCGGTCGCGTCGTGGTCGCCGAACGATCTCCGGAGCGGGCCGCGGACGGCGTCGATCGCTTGCGGGCGGAAGGCGTTGAGGCACACCGGATCGACACGGACGTCGCAGATCCGGAGTCTGTCGCGGCTTTGGCGGACGCGGTCGCGAAAATCGGCCCGCTGCACGGTTTGGTGAACAACGCGGCGATGGCGGACGGCGTGGGCGGCAAGCACTTCGCTGAGCTGGACATCGAAGCGTGGGACACGTTGATGACCGTCAACGCTCGCGGTCCGTGGCTGGTCTCCCGCGCACTGTATCCGCAGCTTGCACAGACCGGCGGACGCATCGTGAACCTCGCGTCCGACGCCGCGCTGTATGGATCGCCCCGGCTGGTCCAGTACGTGGCGTCCAAGGGCGCGGTGATCGCGATGACCCGCGCGATGGCTCGCGACGGCGGCCCGGACGGAGTGACGGTCAATGCGGTCGCGCCGGGGCTGACCGAGGTCGAAGCCACCGCGGGCATTCCGCAGGAACGGCACGACCTGTACGCACTGAACCGCGCGCTGACCCGGCCGCAACAGCCGGAGGACGTCGTCGGTTCGGTGGCGTTCCTGCTGTCCGACGCGGCCTCCTACATCACTGGCCAGACCCTCGTGGTCGACGGCGGATTCGTCTGCAGCTGAAGGGAAAACCCGTGGATTTGGGATTGAAGGGCCGGGCGGTGCTCGTGACCGGGGCCAGCTCCGGGGTCGGGCTCGCGACCGCGGCCGCGCTGCTGGCCGAGGGCGCGCACGTCGCCGCCTGCGCCCGGGACGGCGTCCGGCTGGAGAAGGCCCTCGCCGATCTGCCCCGCGCCGAGGGAGCCCGGCTGTACACCGCGTCCTGCGACGTGCTCGACCAGCCGCAGGTGGAAGCCTTCGTTGCCGAAGCCGCCCGCGAGCTGGGCGGACTGGCCGGGGTCGTGAACAACGCGGGCCGGTCGTTGATGGCGCGGCTGGCCGAGACCACCGACGAGCAGTGGCGGGAAGAGCTGCAGCTCAAGATCTTCTCGGTGCTGCACGTCGTCCGGGCCGCGTTGCCGTGGCTGCGTGCGGCTTCGGCTCCGGCGGTGGTGAACGTGAACGCGATCCTCGCTCGGCAGCCTGAGCCTCGGTTGGCGGCCACGTCGGCGGCGAGGGCGGCGCTGCTCAACCTCTCCACGACTTTGGCGACGGAACTGGCCGAGGACGGAGTGCGGGTCAACTCTGTGTGCCTCGGCTTGGTCGACACCGGACAGTGGCGGCGCCGGTACGAGGCTTCCGGCAGCGAGCTGTCCTTTATGGACTGGTCGGCGGAGCTGGCCGCCGATCGCGGTATCCCGCTGGGACGACTAGGTACTGCCGAAGAGGTCGCTTTCCCCATCGTCACGCTGCTTTCGCCGCGTGCCTCCTACGTGACCGGCGCGACGATCGACGTCGGCGGCGGCATCGCTCGTTACGTCTAGAAGGGACGGACCCATGAATCACGGTCACGGAGGCGAACTCCTCGTTCGCCTGCTGTCCGAAGCCGGAGTGGACACCGCCTTCGGCGTGGTGAGTGTGCACAACCTGCCGCTGGTGGAAGCGGTTTCGCAGCATTTGCGGTTCGTGCCGGTGCGGCACGAGGCGGCCGCGGTGAACGCCGCCGACGGCTACTCCCGGGCCAGCGGCGGCCTCGGCGTCGCGATCACCAGCACCGGCACCGGTGCGGGCAACGCGGCGGGCGCGCTGGTCGAGGCGCTCACCGCGGGCAGTCGCGTGCTGCACGTGACCGGTCAGATCGACTCCGAATTCCTTGGCGGCGGCCGCGGCGTCATCCACGAGACGCGCGACCAAATCGGCATGCTGGAGGCGATTTCTAAGCACGCGGCCACGGTCACGTCGGTGGAGACCGCCGAGGACACCTTGCGCACGGCGATCCGGCACGCGCTGTCGGTGCCGAGCGGTCCGGCCAGTGTCGAATGGCCGATCGACCTGCAGTACTCGCGGCACGAGTTCCGTCCTGGCGTCGCAGAGCAGCCGGTTGAGATCCCACCGCCGGATGCTGCCGTACTAGCGGAAGCCGCTGAACTGCTCGCTGCCGCCCGCCGTCCGGTGTTCTGGCTCGGCGGGGGCGCGACCGGTGCCCGGGACGAGGTTCGCGCGCTGGCGGAACGGCTCGGCGCGGCGGTGTTCACCAGCAACTCCGGCCGCGGCACCGTGCCGGAGAACCACGAACTGGTCGTCGGGAACTTCGCCGCGCACGAGGCAGCTGCGTCCCTTCTTGCCGACGCCGACCTGCTCGTCTCGGTCGGCACGCACTTCCGCTCGAACGAAACCAAGCACTACCACCTCGCGTTGCCCGAACGACACCTGCAGATCGACGCCGACGCCGAGGCGCTCGGTCGCGTCTACCCGGCCACCGTCGGCGTGCGAGGCGATGCGGCGGTGGTGCTCACCGCTCTGTCCACTGTGGAGTCTAATACCGAACCAGGCTGGCGCGAACGGGTTGTCGAGACCCGGAAAGCCGTGCGGGACAAGCTGAACGAGGCAATCGGCCCGTACGCGGAGATCTGCGCCGCGCTGCGCGAAGGACTCCCGGCCGAGTCGGTGATCGCCCGCGACGTGACGATCCCGTCCAGCCAGTGGGGAAACCGGCTGCTGGACATTTACGACCCGCGCACCAACGTGTTCCCGGTCGGCGGCGGCATCGGCCAAGGTCTCGCCACCGGCATCGGCGCCGCGCTCGCGACGCCCGACGCGCCGACCGTGGTGCTGGTCGGCGACGGCGGCCTCGCGGTACACCTCGGCGAGCTGTGCACGCTGGCGCAGGAACGGCCGTGGCTCGCGCTGGTCGTGTTCAACGACGGCGGATACGGCGTCCTTCGCAACATGCAGGACTACCACCGCGGCCAGCGCGCCGGTGTCGACCTGTACACGCCGGACTTCGCGCGCCTCGCGCAGTCGCTGGACCTGCCGCACGCACTGGTGTCGAAGCCAGGTCAGTTCGCCGACGCGCTGGCGAAAGCGGTGGCCCAGCAAGGGCCGTTCGTGATCGAGGTGGACGTGACCGCCTTGCCCGCGACGCCGCGGCCGTTCGTGCCGCCGGTGCCCGTGCCGGAGAGCTGAGGGAGACCAGACGTGGGAGGCCCCATCGAAGCTGCCGAAGTCCACCATCACGGGCACGGACCCGCGAACCGCCGTCGCCGGGTGGTGCGGACGTCCGCGCCGCTGCTGGTCCGGCATCCGCCTGGCCGGCTACGTGGCGCGGTGCTCGTGCTGCACGGCGCCGCCGGACTCGACGAACCCGTCGAAAACTGCTGCCGCACGCTCGCGAGCTGTGGCTACGTCACGGTCGCGCCGCTGTTCTACTACGAGAACGGCGGCCACACTTATGGTCCGGACAAAGCGGACGCCGCCTTCGCCGCACTCGCGCTTGCCGACCTCGAAGCCGACCTGGCCGGCGCGCTCGACCACCTCGGGACCCGGTTGGGCCTGCCCCGCCACCGCGTGGCCGCCGCCGGTTTCGGCTCCGCCGCCCACCTCGCCGAACTGGCGGCAGTGGACCTCGCCGCCGCCATCGGACCCGAGCCGCCACCGTGGCCCGGTACGCCCGAATTCGGCCCGCACGCGCCCGATCGGCTCGTGCTGCCCGCCGGACCGTCCGCCGCGGACGACCTGGTCCGGTTCCTGGACGCCGCTTTAAGTCGGTGAGGGGAAACCCGCGGGAGTAAGAGTCCCGCAGGATTCCCCTCACGGACCACGGACAGCGCCGCGTCGAGTTCCTCGCACCGCGCCCGAAACCCCTTACGATCGACTGCACGCTCCGGCTCCGAGGAGGGCCCATGAGTATCGCCGCCACCCCCGAGGTGACCCAGCGGGACATCGCCGCCCGGCTGGAACGGCTCCCGATGTCGCGCTGGCAGGTGTCGATTCGCCTGATCATCGGCATCGTCACGTTCTTCGAGGCGTTCGACCAGCTGCTGATCGCCTACACGCTCCCGGTCATCGGCCGCGAATGGCACCTGACCACCGCGTCCAGCACCGCGACGCTGACCATCGGCTCGATCGGCATGCTGCTCGGCGCGCTCGCGTCCGGCTGGGCCGCCGACCGGATCGGCCGCGTCAAGGTGATCACGCTGTGCGTCGCTCTCACCGCGTTGTGCAGCCTGGCGATGACGTTGTGCACGGCCTTGCTGCCGTTCCTGATCTTGCGGTTCATCCAGGGTCTCGCGATCGGCGGTGAAGTGCCGACCGCCGCCGCGTACATCGCGGAGATCAGCCGGGCTCGTCGTCGAGGCCGCTTCGTTCTGATGTACGAGATCGTCTTCCCGGCCGGGCTCGCGGTCGGCGCGCTGGTCGCGGCCTGGGTCATCCCGCACTGGGGCTGGCGTCCGCTGTTCGCGCTGGCCGCCGTTCCCGGTCTCGCCGCGGTGCTGCTGCAGCTGCGGATCCCGGAATCGCCGCGCTGGCTCGCCGCGCACGGGCACACCGAGAAGGCCGAAGCGACGATGGCGTTGATCGAGCGCCGGGTCGAGCAATCCCTTGGCCGTCCGCTGCCTCCACCCGCCCCGGCCACCGCGGTCCCGGAAACGTCACCCGCCAAGCGCGGTTCTCTCCGCGACCTGTTCGCCGGACGCTACCGGCGGCGCACGCTGATGGTGTGGACGGTCTGGTTCGTCGGCTACCTCGCCAACTACGGCATCACCTCGTGGCTGCCGACGCTGTACAAGGGTTCGTTCCACCTCTCGATCGGCCAAGCCCTCTGGTACAGCACCGCTACGTCGGTGGCGGGTCTCGTCGGCTGCCTGATCGCCGCCCTGGTGGTGGACAAGCTCGGCCGCCGGTTCGTGCTGGCCGCGGGGCTGGGCGGGACGACCGCGATGCTGGTCGTGCTGGGAGCGCTCGGTGCCGGTACTCCGTTGCAGCTGCTGGTGTGGTCGTCGCTCGCGGCGATGTTCAACTTCGCGGTGAACGTCTGCCTGTACCTGTACACGCCGGAGCTGTACCCGACCCGCAGCCGCGCGCTGGGCGTCAGCCTCGGTGGCGTGCTGAACCGGTTCGGCCTGATCCTCGGCCCGATCCTGGTCGGCGCGCTGTACGCGGGCGGCAGCGGGCTCGCGTCGGTGTTCCTGGTGCTCGGCGGGATCTGCTTCGTTGGCGCGCTGGTCGCCGGGTTCTTCGCCGAGGAGACCAAAGGCCGGACGCTGGAAGAGGTTTCGCCGTGACGGACGCGCTGCGCGTGGTCCTGCTCGGCACGGCGGCCGGGCCGTACCCGGCACCGGGCAGGCAGGGCTGCGCGAACGCGGTGGTAGTCGGCGGACGCGTTTACCTGGTCGACGCGGGCTACGGGACGCTCGGCAAGTACGTCTCCGCCGGACTGTCGCTGCGCGATCTGGCCGGAGTGTTCGTGACGCACCTGCATTCCGACCACGTCGCCGAGCTGTTCACGCTCTTCCTGCTCGGCTGGGGCCCGGCCAACCAGGGCGTCGTCGACCCGGTGCGGGTCTACGGCCCCGGCCCGGACCCGACTGATCCCGGTCCTCCCGCCGCTGGCACCGAGGGCCTGGTGGCGGGCAATCTCGCGGCGTTCGGCCAAGACGTCGCGGTCCGGCAGCGGACCAGCAACCGCCCATCGCTGGCCGGACTCATCCGCGCGACTGATATCTCAGTGGCGGCCGGTGCGGAAATCGTGGTGCACGAAGACGATCGAGTGCGCGTGACCGCCCGGGCTGTCCCGCATCCGCCGCTGCACCTGGCACTGGGCTACCGGTTCGAGACTGAGCACGGTGTGGTCGCCTTCTCCGGTGACACCGCTCGCAGCGACGCTGTCGGCGAGCTGGCGGCAGGCGCCGACTTGCTGGTTCACGAAGCGATGGAGCCCGATTTCTACCGCAGCATCGGCTATTCGCCGCAGCTGCTGGATTTCCTCGCCGCCTCGCACACCTCGCCGGCGGACGTCGGCCGGGTCGCCACGGCGGCCGGGGCGCGGCGGGTCGCGCTGTCGCACCTCGGCCCGGCCGACCCCGCCCGGCTCGACGACGAGGGCTGGCTCAAGCGGGTCCGTCCGCACTACTCCGGCCCGGTCGTCGTGGGCCACGATCTGCTCGACCTCACTGTCTGAAGGAGCTTCGCTGTGCCCGAAATCGGGATCGTCGGCGGCGGAATCGGCGGCCTCGCCGCTGCCGTCGCCCTGCGGAAGGCCGGATTCTCGCCGATCGTGCACGAACAGGCGGCCGGATTCGGCCGCGTCGGCGCGGACATCAACCTCACTCCCAACGCCGTCCGCGCCCTCGACGGCCTCGGCGTCGGCGACGAACTGCGTGAAACCGCGGCACGGCCGAAGTACCGGATCAGCCGCACCTGGGACACCGGCGAGGAGACCTCTCGGCTGCCGATGGGCGACGAGGCCGAACGCCGCTACGGCTCGCCGCAGCTCACGATGCACCGCGCGGATCTGCTGTCCGCCTTGGAACGCGCGCTGCCCGAGGGTGTAGTCCGCTTGGGACACAAGCTGACCGGACTGTCCACAACGGACCGGGTCGAACTGGAATTCGGTTCTTCGAGCGTTCCGGCGGACGCGGTGATCGGAGCCGACGGCATCCACTCCGCTGTCCGCACCGCGTTGTTCGGCGCGGAACACCCGGAGTTCACCGGCGTCGTCGCCTACCGTGCCGTGCTGCCCGCGGGCTCGGTGGACGTGCCGAACCTGGACTGTTTCACCAAATGGTGGGGTCCGGATCCGGACACGCAACTGGTGACGTTCCCGCTCAACCGCGGCGAGGACGTCTTCGTCTTCGCCACGACCCGGCAAAGCCAATGGCGGCACGAATCCTGGACCACGCCGGGCGATGTCGACGAACTGCGCGAGGCGTACCGCGGTTTTCACCCCGAAGCCCGGGCCTTGCTGGAGGCGTGCGATTCGGTGCTGCAATCGGCGCTGTACGTGCGCGATCCGCTGCCGAACTGGTCGTCCGGCCCGGTGACGCTGCTGGGCGACGCGTGCCACCCGATGATGCCGTTCATGGCGCAAGGCGCGGGAATGGCCATTGAGGACAGTGTGGTCCTGGCACGGGCGCTGGCGGCGTACCCGAACACTGAGGTCGCGCTGAAGGCGTACCAGGCAGCGAGGCTGGACCGGACGCGCGAGGTGCAGCTGGCGTCGCGGGGCAACAGCTGGCTCAAGCAGAGCGGGACGAGTTCGGCCGCCGCGGACGCGATCTACGGGTACGATGCCTGGCACACTCCGGTGTGATCCAGGTCATATCCAGAGGTGCGGGTGGCGTGTCTGATCGGGACGGTGCCGTTCGACGCGTAGGTGAACAGGCACCATCCCGAACCAGGAGTTGATCCCCATGCGCACCCTCATCGCCACCGCGTTCGTGTCCCTCGACGGCGTCGTCGAAGCCCCCGGCGGCGAGCCTGGCTACCGCAACGCCGGCTGGACGTTCAAGGACATCGAGTTCGACCCCGCCGCCTACGCGCTCAAGGGGGCCGAGCAGGAGGAAGCGACCGCGCTGCTGCTCGGGCGCGTCAGCTACGAGGCGTTCTCGCCGGTGTGGCCGGACATGACCGAGGAATTCCCGCACTACAAGGTGATGCCGAAATACGTCGTGTCGACCACGCTGCGCGACGAGGACCTCGTGACGAACTGGGGCGAGACGACCATTCTCCGCTCGCTCGACGACGTGGCGGCGTTGAAGGAGACCGAAGGCGGCCCGATCATCGTCAACGGCAGCGCGACGCTGGTCCGCGATCTCACCGACGCCGGGCTGGTCGACCGGCTGCACCTGCTGGTCTTCCCGGTCCTGCTCGGCGCCGGGAAGCGGCTGTTCAGCGAAACCGACAAGGAGAAGCAGCCGCTGAAGCTGATCGAGAGCGAAGCCTATTCGAACGGGATTCAGAAGCAGATCTTCGAATTCGTCCGCTGAACGGAGCGGCGGCGCAGTTCGCCGACCAGCACGGTCACGGCCGCGGCGAGGTAGACCGCCTGCATGGCAGTGCGCCAGAGCAGGTGGTCCCACCACGGAAGGTTTGCGCCGGTCAGCGCCCAGTGGACGTTGGCCGGGAACATCGCCGCGAGCAGCAAGGCGAGCCCGCCCGCGGCGACCGGTCTCGTGCGCGGGATCAGCAGTCCGATCGCGCCGGCCCATTCGGCCAGCCCGGTGAGCGTGACGAGCAGCGCGGGGGCGGGCAGCCACGGCGGCACCATCGCCACCAAGTCCGTGCGCCGGAACGCGAAATGCGCCAACCCGGTCAGCAGGAACATCGCCGCGAGGCCGAGGCGCACCGCGGGCAGCAGCGGGGCGGCGGCCCTGCCCCGGACGAGAAAGACGACGAACGCGACGACGCTGACCGCGACGAGCGTGACAAGCGGTTCCATGGTTCCTCCGTGAATCTTTCCAGTGACTAGATCGAGGCTAGCCGGTCTATCTAGTCGCTGACAAGTTCATGGCATACTCGGGGCATGGCACGGCGTTATCACCACGGCGATCTGCGGCAGGCGGTGCTGACCGCGGCCGTCGAGGTGCTCGGCGAATCCGGCCCGGCCGCGGTCAACCTGCGCGACCTGGCCCGCCGGGTCGGCGTCTCGCACGCGGCCCCCGCGCACCACTTCGGCGATCGCACCGGGCTGCTCACCGCTGTGGCCGCGCAGGGGTTCGACCTGCTCGCGGACACGCTCGAGGAAATGTCGCCCACGGCGGACCTGACCGAGGCCGGAGTCGCCTACGTTTCGTTCGCGGTCACGCACCGGGCGCATTTCGAGGTGATGTTCCGCGCGGACCTGCTCCACGGCGACGCCCCGGACCTGCGGGCCGCGCAGGAGCGCAGCCGCCAGGCCTTGGACGCGGCGATCGCCGGGTTCCGCGACGGAAGCGCCGACCCGGTGGTCGCCGGCGCGGCGGCCTGGTCGCTCGTGCACGGATTCGCGACGCTGTGGCTGCAGCGGGCGCTGCCGGCGGCCCTCGGCGAAGACGTGCAGGCGGCCGCCCGCGCGGTAGCGGAACTGCTTGTCCGAGGCGTGAATCCACCGCGGGACTGACCCCGCGCAGCGGGTCCGCCGTCCGGGTGACGGCCGGAACCGCGGCCCGCCCGGAGCCGTCTCATCGCCGACTTTCCCGGATCGGATGCCTGCGGTCCGGACGGCTGACATACTGGTGCGCGCGTCCGTTGAGGACGCCCGCTGGGAGGTGGACTGGGGTGAGTTCGCACCGGGTTTCGGACTGGGCAGACGTCCGTGCGCTGCACCGGAAACAGGCCATGCAGACGCATCGGTCCGGACGGCCGGAGACGGCGGATTCCGTGCGGGGCCCGTCCGGGGCGGGCACCGCCGAGATCGTCGCCGACACCGGCGTCATCGAGCTGGATCCGGCCGAGATCGCGGCGGCCGACGCGGAGCTGGAGAAGCGCGAGCAGGAGCTGGCCGCCTGTCTCGAACAGGCCAAACAGCTCACGCATCCGCTCAAGGACGGCACCAGCCCGGTCTCCGCGCACCTGAGGAAGGCGTTCGGCGTGCGCGGATCCGCCGACGGCGGTGCGCAGGCGATCCTGCAGCAGTACCTCGATGAGCTGTCGTCCTTGCGCGAGGCCATCCGCCAGGCGAGCGCGGGCCACGTC
The DNA here is from genome assembly GCF_055583325.1 of Amycolatopsis sp. NPDC104775. Taxonomy (NCBI): domain Bacteria; kingdom Bacillati; phylum Actinomycetota; class Actinomycetes; order Pseudonocardiales; family Pseudonocardiaceae; genus Amycolatopsis; species Amycolatopsis sp. NPDC104775. The sequence goes on along the minus strand of NZ_JBVJOE010000001.1, from coordinate 1,219,227 downwards.
CAGCAGGAAAGCGACGCGAAGGATTCGCTCGACGCGCTGAACCGCCGCGCGGGCGACGGGGGAGGGGCACCGGCATGAGCCGGACACCGGGCTACGAACGGCTGCCGTACGAGAAGCACCGCAAGCACCGGTTGTGGAGCGAGGACCACCCGCCCACCGCCGCGCAGCGCCGGGTCCTGCGGCGCACGAAACTCGCTCAGCGGGCCAATCTGACGGACGCGTCCTTCGGCAAGATCAACTGGAACGCCTGGGCGCACACCACGCTCTACGACATGATCATGACCGCGGATCCGGTCGCCATGGGAGCGTCCGCGCACCAGTGGGGGAAGCTCGCCTACGACGTCGACTCGGCGACCGCCGCGGTGCACAAAACCGTGCAGAAGCTGCTGCTGTCCTGGCGCGGCGGCGCGGCCGGGAACGCGGCGCAGTCGGCGTCGAAGCTGACGTCCTGGGGCGCGGGCGCGAGCGAGACGATGCGCGCGGTCGGCGACAAGCTCGACCACTACACGAGCGCGGTCGAAACGGCGAAGCACAAGATGCCGGAACCGGTGTTCTACGCGGCGGAAAACCAGTTCCGCGAAGGCTACGACCTCAACGCGGCCAGCGGTCCCAGCGGAGCGGTGATGGTTGATCAGCTTCTCGACGACCATCTGCCCGCCAAACGCGCCGCGTCGCACGCGAAGGCCGAGGCTGTGCGCGTCATGGAAAGCTACGAGACGTCGAGCAAGGGCGTGCACGACAAGCTGCCGCATTTCACTGACGCGCCAGCGGTGACGAACATCGATCCGGACAGGCGGGCGCGCGACTCCCGGTCCGGCGGGGGTTCTGGGGGTTCTGAAGGTTCTGGGGGTTCTGGGAGCTTCGGGGGTTTCGATCGTTCGGGCAGTTCCGCCACCACGGCCGCGTCCGCGCTGGAGAGCGGGCTGCTGCCAGGGGCGGGTGGAACCGCCGGAATGCCGGGAGCGCCCGGCGGCGGACTGGGCAGTGCGCTCGGCTCCGGAACGGGCGGCGGCAGCGGAAGCTCGCTGCCGGGCGGGCTGCTGGGCGGCGGTTCGACCGGGTCCGGCGGCGCGGTGGCCGGTGCGGCTGGTGCGGCCGGGGCCGCGGCGGGTGCGCGCGGCGGCAGTCCGATGTCCGGTGGATTTTTCCCGCCGATGGCGGGGCAGCGCGGCGAAGGCTCCGAAGACCACCAGAACCGCTACACCAAAGGCAGCGCCTTCGATTTCCTCGAGGATTTGCCGGACGCGTACCCGCCCGTGCTGGGCGAGTGAGGCGGGATGGCCAGACACCTCCCGCAGGTCGACGGGGTAGCGCTCTCGCATCTCGAATTCGATCTGCTGTGGTCGGATTTCGACCTCGGCCCGATGCCGTATCCGCTGGACGTCCCGTCGCACGGCGCCACGATGGACGACCGCGACCAGCTCGGCGCCCAGGTCGCGGAAAGCCTCGCCGCGGCCGGGTTGCTCGACGACGAGGACGAACCGCACCCGCGGCTCGGCCAGGCGTTCGCGGTGCTGGCCGAGCCGGTGTTTTCGGTCGACCTGCTGGTGTTCCGGGATCCGCCGCTGCGCGCGCTGGCCGCGGCCGGGCGCAAACTGGGCGTGCTGGCCGTTCTCGACGCGGGCGAACTCGCGTTGCGGCCGTGCCTGCCCGACGACGTCCCGCAGCTGGCCGCGAGCGTCGTGGGCCCTGCCGAACCCGGGCCAGGCAATGCGGTGCGCTTGCCGCGTGAGACGTTTTCCGAGGCGATGCAAGCGTTTGCGGACAACGGGCACGGGGCGTTCGAGCGGGTGCTCGGCCGGGCCGGTCTCGCCGGACGCGACCTGCGCGCGATTTCGACGCTGGTCACCACGCCGCGCGTCGCGTACGGCCAGTTCGCGGTCAACGGCCCGGGCGGCCGTTCGCCGGTAGTCGCTTGGTACGACACGGAAGCCGGCCGGTACGGCGCGATCGTGCGTGAGTCCGCGGGCACGAAATGGGTCACGCTCGCACCCGCTGACCACGCGTGGCTCGCCGACCGGATGCAGGAACTCGGACGCGGGGTGTCGTCCGATCGGGGGACTCGGGAACCGGAACGCGAAGGGTTCCGTCTCACTTAGGGCAGCGGCGAAGCGCCCTGCTGGATGGGGGCAGGAAATGAGCAAGTTGTCGGCCGAGGAGATCGCCCAGCACGCGTACCGGGCCGGGTTCCGCGGGCAGGCGCTGACCACGGCGGTCGCGGTGGCGCTGGCGGAATCGGGCGGGAACACCCGGGCGCACAACGGCACGCCGCCGGACAACTCGTACGGGCTGTGGCAGGTCAACATGCTCGGCTCGCTCGGGCCCGCCCGCCGCCACGAGTTCCACCTGCACTCCAACGACGAACTGTTCAACGCGGACGAAAACGCCAAGGCGGCCTGGGCGATTTCGGGGCACGGCAAGAGCTTCCAGCCGTGGTCCACCTATACCAACGGCGCGTACAAGAGCCACCTCGCCGCCGCGCGCAAGGCCGCCGAGGACGTCACGCGCCACCACGGCAAGGGCGGGGGCCATCCGCACGAACCCGAGCACCACCCGCACAAACCGCACCACAGCAAGGGCGGCAAGGACGGCGGGTTCAAGGCCGATCTCGAACAGTTCCTCGCCTACGAGCGCACCACCGAGCACGTCGCGAACGAACTGGTGTCGGTCGGCCGGAAAACGGTGCACCGGGTCACCGGGATCGCCAAGGACAGCTTCGGGAAGGTCGGCCAGGAAACCGGATTCTCCGACGCGCTGGGGGATTTCAGCCGTTCGCTGGAATCGCAGGTGCGGGCCACCGGAGCGCACGCGCGCACGCTGAGCGCCTCGGTGTTCCGGGCGCGGCAGGCGTACGCGGGCGCCGATTCCGACGCCCGCGCGGCGATCAGCGCACACGACATCAAGGGCATTCTGGGCTGAGGGGGAATCCGTGCTGGACACCGCAGGGGTCGCGACGCTGTTCGCGGACGAGATGAAAACGCACCACGGCAAGCTTCAAGGCAAGGCCGCGGATTCGCAGGCCGCGCAACACGCGCTGCAGCAGGCCGCGCACGAGATCACCGCGCAGTACGAGGCGCAGCGCAAAGCCGCGCACGCGCTGCTGAACACCTGGCACAGCAAGGCGAATCCAGCCTTCGAACACGACACCGACAAGTTCGGCCGCGATCTCAAGATCACCGCGCAGGCGAGCACGCACGGGGCCAAAGTGGTCAGCGAGGTCACCGACGCGCTCGCCGGGCGGCACCAGGCCACCGGCAAGCTGATCGACGAGTTCGTCGCGAAGGCGCGCAAGATCATCGACGCCGGATACGTCCTGGCTCGCAACGGAAGCCCGGCCGCCCTGCTGATGGCGATCGGCGACGTGGCCGACCTGGCGGGCAAATACCTCAAGGAATCCGGCGGGCACTTGAAGAACGCCCGCGCGGAAATGGAAGAGGCGGCCCGCAAGCTGCGCGCGCTGCAGAAGGACCTGAATCACGACGGCGTCGCCGACCCGGGCGGAACGCACCCCGCCAAGCCCGGCGATCACAGCAAGCAAGAACAGCACAAGAAGCACGAAGCACACAAAAAGCACGTGCAGCACCACGGCGGCACACACCCGAGCCACAGCAAGAAGGTCGACCAGATCCTCGACCACGCGCGGCACAACCTCGGCTACCACGAGGGCCCGAACAACCGGAACAAATGGGGCCCGACCGGACAGCCGTGGTGCGCGTACTTCGCGACGTCTATGTGGCGTTCGGCCGGGGTGGACATCCCGAAGTACGGCTTCACCGGCGACGTCTACAAATGGGGCGAGCGCCACCACCTCGCCTACGACCGCGCCGCCCTCGCCCACGACGCCCGCCCCGGCGACACCATCCTGTTCGGCGACGGCCCGTCGTGGGGGCACAGCCACCACATCGGAATCATCGAAAAGGTCGAGGGCAACAAGATCACCACGATCGAAGGCAATGCGAACGACCAGGTCGAGCGCCTGACCTACACGCTGCCGCGAGACCTGCACAAGTTCTACGGCGGGGTGCACCCGAAGTGACCATCACCGGCACCGCACGACACGCCGGAGTGACAGTGGAGGTCGCCCCCGGCGGAGCCCTGCGCACCCTGGAACTCACCGCAGAAGCCCTGCGCAGCGGCGGCCCCCGACTGGCGGACTCGATCCTGCGCGCAGTCCGCGAGGCGGCCGCCGAGGCGAACGAACGAGCCCGCCACGCCCTGGAAACCGAACTGGGCGATCTCGGTGGCTCCGAGCTGAGCCGTCTCGGCCTGGGGTCGGAGAAGGACCTGGCCGAGCGCGCCGAGGACACCACACCGGACACGTGGAGGGTGTGATGGTGGAGGCGCAGTGGGGATCTGGCCCGCTCGACGGCTGGCGTGCGGACGGCGGTGGGAGTGGTGAGTTCGGCGGCGTCGGCGGGCCAGGGGCGTGGGATGCGTCCGGTAACTGGCACGCGGACAGCAGCGCGAGCGGCGAGTCCGGCGGCGTCGGTGGGTCGGGGGCGTGGCATGCGCCCGCCGGTCGGCGCGCGGACAGCGGCGCGAGTGGTGAGCCCGGTAACGACGGCGGATCAGGGGCGTGGCATACGCCCGGTAGTGGGCGCGCGGACAGCGGCGCGCGTGGTGAGTTTGGCCGCGTTGGCGGATCCGGGGTTTCGGATGCGTCCGATACGTGGCGTGCTGGCGGTGCCGCCAGTGGCGAGTCCGGCGGCAACGGCGGACCAGAGCCGTGGGATGCGTCCGGTGGTGGGCACGCGGACAGCAGCGCGAGCGGCGAGTCCGGCGGTGTCGGTGGATCCGGGGTTTCGGATGCGTCCGGCAAGTGGCATGCGGACGGCGGCGGAAGTGACGAGTTCAGCAGCGACGGCAGGCCAGAGCCGTGGCGTGCGCCCGACAGGAACCCACCTGGCCCGGCGTCCGAGAAGCGACCCTCAGCCGGGCACCCGGACCCGTCCGGGCAGTTCGCGACCGAAGAGCCCAAAGCTTCGGACGAGGATCGCGAGGCAGCCGATTCCGCCATTCCAGCCGATTCCGCCGGGGACGAGCGAGGCATCGACGAGCTGATCGAGATCGCCGAGGAAATCCCGGAGCAGCTAGGCTTGTCCGCGGGCCTCGCGGCGATCCGCGCGACCGCCAGCGGCGAGAACCTGAGCGTCACGGTGGACGTGCACGGCATGCTCGTCCACCTGGACATCGGCGAAGCCGCCCTCGAACTGGGCCCGGCCGCACTCGCCGCGGAGATCTCGAGACTCAGCACCGAGGCCGGGACGAAGGCCTTGCTCCAGGGAATGCGAGCCGTCCGCGCAGGATGCGTCCCCGCAGTCGCGGCGGCTGTCGAAGACGTGTTGTCCCTGGACGACGTCCCGGAGACGGAACCGCCCGCAGCACCGAAACCCGCGCAGGAAGCGCCACGCGAGCCTGCCCCAGCACCGGTTTCGCGCCGCCCGGCTCCGGTCGACGACGAGGAGGAAGGGTTCGTGCTCAAACCGGTCAAGGACTGAACCATCCGCGAGGGTCGCGGGCCTGCGCGCTGCGGCAGTACGTCGCGGCGTGGCGTTGTCAGCACCGGACCTCGCGCGCCGCTGGCAGCGCGGCGTATTCCGCCTGGACATCTCTCCGAGCTCGCCGGTAGGCATGCGCTCTGCCGCGGGTGCATCTCCGAGCCCTGTTCGCAGCGCACCTTGGCGCATCCCGGCTAGGCATGTCGTCAAGTCCGCCTGCGTCCCCCAAGCCCACCGCTAGCAGCTCACCCCGGCAGGCCCGCGAACCGCCGCTGACGTCGGAAGCCACCCGTCCAGAGTGCGTTCCCGCGCACACCGGTCCTCCCGCCCGGCGCGTTCCCGAGCGCCCGCCCGCGCCCGATGCCATCCTGGGTGGCATGACCCACTACGCATTGACCCACGCCGTGGCCGTCGCGACCGATCTCGAGGCCAAGGGGTTCCTCGGCACGGTCGGCAAAATCGCCGCGGCGACCATCATCTTCTTCATCGCGATCGGCCTGATCGTCGGGCTCATTCTCGGCTACTTCATCGGCCGTTCGGTGGGCCGGCGCCAGGGCAGCGGCGGCTGATCGGGTTAACCCGCCTGTCCGGAACGGGACAGAACCTCGCGCGGGGCTTCACCGGCGACCGCGCGGGTTCCTATTCTGGGCGGAAATTCACCCTGCCGAGGGGACGAGTCCATGCGGACCGTGCTCGTAGTGCTGCTCGTGTTCGCCTCGTTGACCGTCCCGCGCGCGGTGACTGCCGTCTGCGCGCTTTCGTGCGACACCCTCGACCCGTCGCGGGCAGCGCAGGAGAGTTTTCCCTTGCCGGACAAGGACATCAACGGCCGGGTGCTGCGGCTGCACGTCTCCGACCAGGACGGGATGGCTTGGGCCAGCATCGACAACGGCCGCACCGGCGACGCCGTATGGCTCGACCGGTCCTGGGACGGCGGCCGCACCTGGGACGGCCTGCTGGGCAAGGCGAGCATCCCAGACACGTGGACCGGCACCCGCACGCTCATGTACAACCGCACCGACCCGGTCGGCCACCGCCGCGGCCTGCTCCGCGCCTGCGGGGACGCGCAAGCGGTCGCGTGCACGGCCTGGATCTACCCGACCGTCTGCGATGCCGCCTGCGACGGCTCCGCGCCCGGCGCCGGCGACAACCAGCCGGTGCCGGGCGCGACGATTTTCGGCCGGTCCGTCCGGCTCCACTTCGACGATCGGGCGATGGCCTGGGCCAGCATCGATTCCGGCGGCCCCGGCGACGAAATCTGGCTGGACCGCTCATGGGACGAGGGCGCGACCTGGCCCGACGGTTCCTCTCTCGGCCGCACGAGCGTCCCCGCCGGTGCGACCGCGACACAGACCGCGACCTTCGCCGCGAAAGATCCACGCGGACGGATGAACGGCGGTGCCGTGCGGGCGTGCGGCCGGGAGGCCGCGCACCAGGAGGGTGCCTGCACCGAGTGGGCACGTCCCGGGCCCTCGCGGGTCGCCGCTAGTGTCGACGCATTGCTGTGGTCACAAGATATTTACCGCGCTTGGTGGCCGTCGAGCTGGTGGAATTCGGCTGTCGCGGTGACCGCGTTGGCGGATTCCGGAGTGTCCGGCGTGGAGCCGGTACTGGCCCGGGTCTTCGACGTGAACCGGTCCGCGTTCCCCGCTGGAGAACGCAGTTCTGACCCGATCGACGGCGATTTCCTCAGCCGGGCGATCGACGACTCCGCTTGGTGGGGGCTGGCCTGGCTCGCGGCATACGACCGCACGCACGAGGCCCGCTATCTCGCCGAGGCCACGAAAATCGGCGATTACGTGCACGGTTTCTGGGACCCCAGCACTTGCGGCGGGGGAGTCTGGTGGGATCGTGAGCGGACCTACAAAAACGCCGTCACCAGCGGTCTGTATCTACGCCTCGCTGCCGCGTTGCACCTCCGCCTCGCTGATGACACCGAATGGCTGGCTCGCGCTCGTACAGCAGGGGATTGGTACCTGCGGAGCGGCCTGATCAATTCGGCCGGTCTGGTCAACGACGGTCTCACCTCAGGCTGTGCGAACAACGGCCAGACCGTCTGGACTTACAACCAGGGGCTAGCCATCGGCGGTTTCACCGAACTCTGGCGGGCGACCGGCGATCAGTCCTATCTGGACGCTGCCAGGCGGCTGGCGGACGTGGCAATGACCGGACTCACGTCCGACGGCATTCTGGCTGAATCCTGTGACAGCGGCTCGTGTGATGACAATCAGAAACAATTCAAAGGAATTTTTCTGCGTTATTTCGGTGATCTCGCGGCGGCTTCCGGTGACCAGAAATACCGGGATTTCGTGCGGCAGCAGGCGGATTCGATCTGGCTGCGAGACCGGGACTCGCTGAACCGGATCGGCGAGCGATGGGCTGGAGGGACCCCGAACGCGGTGGATTGGCGGACTCAGGCGTCTGGACTGGAAGCGTTGATCGCTGCCGCCGCGCAGTAGGGGCGGCCGGAATGCTGCGTGGGTGCCGGGTATGGGACGTGCGTGATGCCGCGCTGGCTCCTGCCGCCGCTGATCCGGCGGTTGCGTCCTGCGGCCCCGGCGGACGAGGCTGCGTTAGCAAGGCGAGTTGGCTCGAGGGTGCCGGGTTGCTGGTGACCAGCATGGGTCCGCGGCCGCCGGAGAGGGCCGGAATGGATGCGCTGCCCCGTCCGGACGACCAGGTTCACGACCCGTTGCGCCACACCCGCCGGATGGAGAGGGTGTCGCCGATGGTGACCGTCGGGTCGCCGTCGACCAGCACCAGGTCCGCGCGGAGACCCGGCTTGATGCGGCCGCGGTCGGGCAGTCCGAAGTGGTGCGCAGGGGCGGAGGTCGCTGCTCGCAGGGCTTCGGCCGGAGTGAATCCCGCCGTGGTCAGGAGGCGAAGTTCGTCGTGCAGGCTTGCCCCGTGGGCCATGCCAGGTGCGCCGAGGTGCGCGGCGTCCGTGCCCGCGAGAATGCTGACCCCGGCGTTCTTGAGTGCGGCCAACGTGTCCAGCGCGTAGTCGAAGTGCTCGCGGGGACTGGTGGCCATCGCTCCGGAGAGGTTGTCCCGCCATTCCGGGGTCAGCTTCGGAGAGACGCGCCGGTCCTCGGCGAGTCGACGGCCGGTGGGCTCGCCAGTGATCGACGCGATCACCGTCAGTGTGGGAATGACGAAAACGCCAGCAGCAGCGATTCTCTCGACCAACTCCGCGGTGTGCGGCCGATCGAAGAATAAGTGAGTGAGGCCGTCCACCCCAGCGTCGACGACCTCTTCGACGGTTTCGGCGGTCATCGCGTGTGCCAGCACCATTTTCCCGCGCCGGTGGCTTTCGCGAACCGTCGCGGCGACCAGTTCGGGGGCGAGGCGGGGCAGGGTGTCGCTTCCGAACAGGTGGCCGTCCTCTACCAGCACTTTGAGGTAGTCGGCGCCCTCGGCGATCCTGGCCTCGACGAATTCCGGTACTTCCTCCGGCCGGGTGGCAGTCGGCCAGGGCGGGTCGCCTTCGGTCTTCCTCAGCTGGTGCGGGTGCCCGCCCGCGGGGGTGAGCCCGATGGACGGAGAACGCACGTCGGCGAGGTCATTCGAGGTGGCGGCCTTGTGGCGCAACGGAATCATCTGGCGCGGCATCGAGAGCATGTCGAATTCGGTGGTGACTCCGAACGTCAATGCCTGGCGGAGCGACTCCGCGTCGGTGTGGGTGTGCGCGTCGATGAGCCCAGGCACCAAGGTCGCCCCGGAGCCGTCGATGAGGTCGGCCCCTTCGGGACGGTCGCCTCCGACGCTGGCGATCCTGCCCTCGGTGACTTCGACGTCCGCGATCCCGAGCGAGTTCTCGCCGTCGAAGACGCGCGCGCCGGTGATGACGAAGTGGTTCACGAAGGACTCCCGGCAGAGCGTGCGGTGGTGACTCCGGAACCGTAAGCGAGGGCGATTTTGGTGCCAAGAAGGCACTTTTCGGATAGCTGGTGAGGCCGAGGTGACCAGGTTGCCCTGCCCGCGCGGGCGGGACGGTCAGCTAGGCGGGCGCCTTCGGCACTAGCGCCGTCCTGGGTGCCGTCACCGCGGATCTGCCAGTTCTGCGCGGCGGAACCACGCGGTCGCTTGACTGGTTTCTGTCGTGCGGGGCAGCCGGTTCGGCATTTCCGGGGCACGGGGCGGGGTGGGGATCAGCCCGGGGGATGCGGGAGCCGCACGCCAGCGGGGTGCCTCCTCGGCCGCGTGTCAATGCGGCGATATCGCGGCGCGCGATCGAGCGTCGGGGCGGTGCTGGCCGGGCGTTCTGTGGCGGAGATGCCGAGCCGGGTCCGTCCGCCCAGTCGCGGCTGACGCTCGTCCGCGCAGGGTCGTGCCCCTTCGCACGGTCTCAGCACAGCCGCTCAACCTCGGCAAACACCTCTTGCCCGCGTGCCATGCGTGATGTATACATCTTGTTCATGAGCAGTGTACGACAGGCTGGGCGGGCCGGGTCCGCGCAGGACGTCACCTATCGGTTCCTCAAGCAGCGCATCGCCGAGCTGCCGCGCGACGGCGGGACGTTCCTCACCGAATCGGAGGTCGCCGAGGCGGCGGGGACGTCGCGGACCCCGGTGCGGGAGGCTTTGTTGCGGCTCGAGGCCGAGGGTTTCCTCGAGATCGTGCCGAAGAAGGGCGCGTTCGTGCCGCCGATCTCCGACGCGGAGGTGCGGGCGGTGATGGAGGCGCGCGAACTGGTCGAGGACTGGTGTGTCCGCAAGCTCGCCGAGCGCGTGGACGAGGCCTTCCTCGCCGAGCTGGACGGCCTGCTCGCGAAACAGCGCGACGTGGTCGGCGAGCCGGTGCGGTTCATCGAGTTCGACCGCGCGTTTCACCGGGCGATCGTGCGGCGGGCGGGGAATCCGGTGCTGGCCGAGTTCTACGAATCGTTGCGGGAGCGGCAGGTCCGGATGGGGCTGCGCGCGGTCGCGGGCAGCGAAACCCGTGCGGAGACGGTGCTCGCGGAGCACGCGGCGATCGTCGACGCGCTGCGGGGCGGCGAACCGGAAGCGGCGGGAGAAGCGCTGGCGAAGCACTTGTCCAGCACGATGACGGCGTTGCGGGTCGGGGAGCGGCTGTGAAGGTCGCGCTCGTGCAGCTGGCCAGCCCACCCGACGAGACCGCCGCGGACCGCCGGGTGCGGGCCGGGCAGCTGGTGGAGTCGGCGCGCGGAGCCGAGCTGGTCGTGCTTCCGGAGTTGTGGGCGGCTGGGTACTTCTCGTTCGACAAGTATCCGGACGAGGCGGAAACGCTGACCGGGCCGACGGTCGCGGCGGGGCGCGAATGGGCGCGAAGCCTTGGTGCGTATGTGCATCTGGGCAGCCTGGTCGAGCGTGACGAGGCTGGCCGGTTGTTCAACACCGCGGTGTTGCTCGCGCCGGACGGCACGATCGCGCATACCTATCGCAAGGTGCACGTCTTCGGATACGCCTCGCGGGAGGCGGAATTGCTGACGCCGGGGGATTCGCTCAGCGTCGCGGACACGAAGCTCGGCCCGATCGGGGCGACGACCTGTTACGACCTGAGGTTTCCCGAGTTGTGGCGCGGGCTGGTGGATCGCGGCGCGAAGACGGTCGTGGTCCCGGCCGCGTGGCCCGCGGCGCGGCGCGAGCACTGGCGGATGTTCACCTCGTGCCGTGCGGTGGAAGAGCAGGTCGTGGTGATCGCGGTCAACGCGGCCGGCACGCAGCATGGCGGAGTCGAGCTGGCCGGTACCAGCCGGATCGTCGATCCGTGGGGGACGGTGCTGGCTGAGGCGGGCTCCGGCGAGGAAGTGCTGCGCTGCGAAATAGACCAATCCATTGTGGACACGGTGCGGGCGGAATTCCCGGTGCTGGCCGATCGGCGGTGGCCGGTGTCCACGGCAGACTTCACGGGAGCGGGAGTATGAGCACGATTGCCCTGCACGTCGCGGGAACCGGGGAGGAGCTGGCGTTCGCCCCGGAGCGGCTGGTGGTGGCCGGGTACACCGGAAGCGACGAGGCCGCGGTCGAAGAGCACATCGCCGAACTGGCGGCGATCGGCGTGCCGAGGCCGGAATCGGTGCCCGCGTTCTACCGGCTGGACCCGGGATTGCTGACGACGGAGCCGGTGGTCGGGGTGGACTCGCCAGGGACCTCCGGCGAGGTCGAGCCGGTGCTGATCCGGCACCAGGGGCGGTATTTCCTCGGGGTCGGTTCCGATCACACCGACCGCGACCTGGAACGGGACGGCGTGGCACTGTCCAAAGCGGCCTGTCCGAAACCGCTCGGCGAGGTGGTCGCCGAGCTCGGGACCGCAGTGTCCATTCCGGACTGGGAGCACGTGGTCGCGGACTCCAGTGTGGACGGATGTCCGTATCAGAAGGGGGAGCTGGCCGCGCTGCGGCATCCGGCGGAGCTGCTCGACCGGCTCGGTCCGATCGAGGGTGATTTCGCGCTGTACTGCGGCACTTTGCCGTTGCTCGGCGGCGAATTCACCTACGGCGCGTACTGGCGCGTCCATCTCGAGCTGCCCGGCGGCCCGACCCTGACCCACGCGTACGAAACGAAACAGAGGAGCGAGTGATGCGCAGCGGAGCCGATTATCTGGCCGCACTGAAAGGCCCCCGGCGGATCTACCTCGACGGTGCGCCGGTCGAGGACGTCGCCCACCACCCGGCGTTCGCGCCGATCGCGAAGACCATCGCGGAACTGTTCGACCTCGCGGCCGCCCCGGAGTCCGGCATCGCGGTCACCGACCCGGCGACCGGGTCCACAGTGAACCGCCTGTTCACGCCGCCGCGCAGCCGAGAAGACCTCAAGGCCTACCGGGAAGCGGCGACCATCTGGGCGCGCCACACGCACGGCTGGGTCGGCCGCAGTCCGGACCACGTCGGTGCGTTCGTCGCGGCCTTCTCCGCGCATCCGGAGGCGTTCTCCCAAGGAGAGCGGGACTTTTCCGCCAACATCGCCGCCTACCACAAGCGTGTGCTGGAAGAGAACCTGTACGTCTCGTACGCGATCATCCCGCCGCAAGTCTCACGCGCGACCACGGCGCACGCTTGGGAAGGCGACTTGATCCAGGCGGGCGTCGCGGAGGAACGCGAGGACGGCATCGTGATCCGCGGTGCGCAGATGCTCGCGACCGGCGGTGCGGTGGCCGACGAGATCTTCGTGTCCTGCATCAAGCCGCTCGGGCCGGAGGACGCTGATTTCGCGCTCGGCTTCGCGGTTCCCGTTGACGCAGAAGGACTTAAGCTCTATTGCCGCCGTCCGTACGCACCAGCGGCTACGAGCGAATACGACTATCCGCTCACCTCGCGCTACGACGAAACCGACGCGCTGGTGGTCTTCGACGACGTCTTCATTCCGTGGGACCGAGTCTTCGTCTACCGTGACGTCGCGGGACTGCGGCGGCAGTTCTTCGACACTGGTGCGCACGTATTCGGCAACTGGCAGGCGCAGATCCGGTTCATGGTGAAAACGCAGTTCATCGCCGGGCTCGCCCGCAAGGTCGCCGCGGTCAACGGCGTCGACAAATTCCCCGGCGTGGTCGAGAAACTCGGCGAGCTGGCGAGTCTCGCGTCCATTGTGGAATCCGCGGTGCTGGCCGCCGAGTACACCGCCGAGCCGGACGAGAACGGCATGTGGCGGCCCGGCTCTCGCGCGGTGTACGGCGCGATGGGGCTGCAGGCCGAGCTGTACCCGCGGCTGCTGGCGATCCTGCGCGACCTGGTCGGCGGCGGGGTGCTGCAGGTGCCCTCCAGCGTCGCGGACCTGACCAATCCGGAGACCCGCGCCGATATCGACAAATACGTCCACAGCCCGTCCGCCCCCGCGGAGGAACGGGTGAAGCTGTTCAAGCTCGCCTGGGACGTCGTCGGCAGCGAATTCGCCGGACGCCACCACCAGTACGAGATGTTCTACGCCGGCGCGCCGTTCGTCGTGAAGGGTTACGCCTTCCGCAATTACGGCTTCGACGGCGCACTCGGCGACATCGACGCCTTCCTCTCCAGCTACGACCTCGACGGAGCAGTTTCCCGATGACCAAACCGGAACACGAATTCTTCCCGGTGACCGACGTCGCTTTCACGGTGTGCCCCGGCGACGACCCGAAGATCACCGAACGGATTCTCGCCAAGGACCCGGAAACCGGGGTCGCGACGCGGATCCTGCGCTACGAGCCGGGTGCCGATTCGACGCCGATGGGCGTGCAGAAACATGATTTCTGGGAGGAGGTCTACATTCTCGAGGGCTCGTTCACCGACCTCACGCTCGGCCGGACGTTCACCGCGGGAATGTACGCCTGCCGTCCGCCGGGCATGCCGCACGGCCCGTGGCGGACCGACGAGGGGGTCGTCACGTTCGAGGTCCGCTACCCCGCTTGACCCTCCACAAGGGAGAACCCCATGATCACCACTTCGTCCAGCGCCGAGGCCGAGGTCGACCCGATGACGATGCGCCGCACGATGGGGCGGTTCGCCACTGGCGTCGCGGTGGTCACCACCCGTGCGGCGGGGGTGCCGCACGGGATGACCGTCAACTCGCTGACGTCGGTTTCGCTGGACCCGCCGCTGCTGCTGGTGTGCCTGACGACCGGCGCGCGCAGCACCGATGCCGTCGTCGAGGCAGGCCGGTTCGCGGTCAACATCCTGTCCGCGCGGCAGGAACAGCTCGCGCTCCGCTTCGCTCGCCGCGGCGAGGACCACTTCGCCGGGCTGGAGGTGACCGAGGGCCGCCACCGCGTACCGGTGATCCCGGACGCCTTCGCTCACCTCGAATGCGACGTCGAACGGCATCTCGTCGCCGGCGACCACGTGGTCGTGTTCGGGCACGTGCGCAGCGTGTGCGAGCGCGACGGCGAACCGCTGGCGTTCCACGGCGGACGGTTCGCGGATCTCGCCGACCGCGCCAACGAGCCGGTGCACTGGTTCTTCTGAGGTAGTTCCCAAGGGGGGAATACGCCTCGGTGGCTGCGCCAACAGCCACCGAGGCTTCCGGTACCAGCACTGCGTCCCTCCGACCAGAGGAGCCGAAATGGCCGATACCTCTCGCGAACGTAACAGAAAACGCCCGCATACGCGGCTGGGGGTGGTGGCGGCGTCGAGTCTCGCCGGCACCGCCGTCGAATGGTACGACTTCTTCCTGTACGGCACCGCGTCCACTTTGGTCTTCAACAAGCTGTATTTCCCGTCGCACGATCCGTTGGTCGGCACGGTTCTCGCCTTCGCCACGTACGCCGTCGGGTTTCTCGCGCGGCCGCTGGGTGCGGTGGTGCTCGGCCATCTCGGCGACCGCAAAGGACGGCGATCGACGCTCATCGCCAGTCTGGTGCTGATGGGCGCTTCGACGTTTTTGATCGCTCTGCTGCCCACTTACGAGGCGGTCGGCGTGCTCGCGCCGTTGCTGCTCGTGGTGTGCCGCCTGGTGCAAGGATTCGCGCTCGGCGGAGAATGGGGCGGGGCGGTGCTGCTGGTGTCCGAGCACGGCGGCAGCGCGCGCCGGGCGTTCTGGTCTTCGTGGCCGAATGTCGGGCCGCCGCTGGGAAATCTGCTCGCCGCCGGTGTGCTGGCGGTGCTCGGCGGAGTGCTGCCGCCAGCGCAATTCCTGTCGTGGGGCTGGCGGATCGCGTTCGGGTTGTCCGCGGTGCTGGTATTGATCGGGTTGTGGCTGCGGCTTTATGTCGCGGAGACGCCGTTGTTCAAGGACGCGCCGAAACCCGAGGGCCTGCCCGCCGGAGTGGTGGTGCGCAAGCATTGGCGCAGTGTGCTGCTCGCCGCTGCGACGCGTTTCGGGGAGAACGCCGGGTTCTATTTGTTCTCGTTGTTCGTGATCACGTATGTCACGACTGTGCTCAAAATGGACAGTTCCGTCGGGCTGACGGCAGTGCTGGTCGGTCAGGCGTGCGCGGTGGTGACGATTCCGTTGTTCGCCCTGCTGGCGGACCGGATCGGACGGCGGCCGATCTACGTTGTCGCTTCGGTGGCGACGATCGGGTGGGCGTTCGCGTTCTTCGCGTTGGTCGACACGCGCAGTCCTGGACTGATCATGGTCGCGGTGGCTGGCGGGTTGCTGATTTTCGCCGCGTACAGCTCGGTGATCGGTGCGTTCTTCGCGGAGCTGTTCCCGACTGAGGTGCGGTATTCCGGGGTTTCCCTGGCGTACAACCTGGCATCGGTGCTGGCGGGCTCGCTCGCGCCGATCATCGCGATCGGGTTGTACGCGAAATTCGGCACCGGGTATGCGATCGGGGCTTACCTGGCGGTGATGGGCCTGATTTCGCTCGTCGCCTCGCTGATCGCGAAGGAGACGAAGTCGGTCGATCTCGGCGCGGTGGCGGGGAAGGAGGAAGTTCCCGCACCCGTTGACTGAGCATCTGGACAACCCGCCTGTCCTGAGCTCCGTGAAGGACTCCTGGGGAAAATCAGATTCCCCCGAGGAGTCCTTCACGGCCGTTCCGCGAGCCGGTAGCCGGACCCGTGGGAGACCAGGCGGCCACCAGTCGGCGGGGCGAAGTGCGTGCCCAGCACGAGCGTGCCCGAATCGGCCAGCCCGGCGAGAAGGCGGCGGCGGGTCTTCTCGGCTTCCGCCGGGTCGATGTCCACCGAGGCACCGATCTCCGGGCGCGCGAACTGCACCGGATGGTGCACCGCGTCCCCGGTGATGAGCGCGGTTTCGCCGGAGCTGGTCAGTTCGATCGAGACGTGCCCGGGAGTGTGGCCGGGCGTCGGCAGCAACCGCACGCCGGACACGATTTCCACGCCGTCCGCGGGGACGTCGACCAGGTCCAGCAGGCCCGCGCGTTCCATTGGCAGCACGGAATCCTCGAACATCTGCCGCCGCGGCGCGTCCATGGGGTAGCTCGCCCAGAACTCCCGTTCGGTCCGCGTGGTGACGTGCCGGGCGGAGGCGAACGTCGGCACCCATTCGCCGTCCTGCTCGCGCGTGTTCCAGCCGACGTGGTCGGCGTGCAGGTGGGTGAGCAGCGCCAGGTCCACCTCGTCCGGGGCGAATCCGGCGGCGGCCAGCGAGTCGAAGTATCCGGTGTCCAGGTTGTGCCACGCCGGGTTGGCGCGGGTTTTCCCGTTGCCGATCCCGGTGTCCACGAGGATCTTCATCCCGTCCTTCTCGAACGCGAAACTGTGGCTGTGCAAGCGGATCGCGCCGTCGTCGGCGAAGTCCGGGCGCAGCCAGTCCTCGCCCGAAACGACCTCGGCGGTCGCGCCGGGCAGCAGCCACGGGCCGGTCGCGGCGGGGAGTTCGATCTCGTCGATCCGGTGGACAGTGATCTCGCCGACGGTCCAGGTCATCAGGAGGGCCTCCTTAACGCAACAAGTTTGCTTTAAGCGACGGTAGCGGTTAGTGTCACTTAAAGCAAACGCTTAGCTTTTAGGAGTACCTCGTGTCCGATCTGACCCCCGAGCAGGCGGCCAGCCTGGCCGCCCGGGCCGGGCTGCCGCTGGCTGCCGCGCGGCACACCAGCGTGGCCGCCGTCGCCAACCACATCCACTCCGTGGTGACCGTCCTGCGCGACCTGGATTTCGGCGACACCCCACCGGCGTCCACCTACCGTGCGGAGGAGGGCGTCCGTCATGTCGCTGGCTGACCTCACCCTCGCCGAAGCCTCCGCCGCGATCCGGGACCGGCGCGTGTCGCCGTCGGAGCTGGTCGAGGATGTCCTGACCCGGATCGACGAGGTGGAACCCCGGCTGCACGCGTACGTCACGGTGGATCCGGAAAGAGCCCGCGCCGAAGCAGCGGAACTCGGGCCGCATCGCGGCCCGCTGCACGGCATTCCGATGGGGTTGAAGGACCTGATCGACGTCGCCGGAACCGCGACCACCGCCAGTTCCCAGGTCCGCGCCGGGCATCGCGCCGAGCACGACAGCACCGTCGCCGCCCAGCTCAAGTCCGCCGGTGCGGTCCTCCTCGGCAAAACCCACACGCACGAATTCGCTTACGGGCTCACGACTCCGCAGACACACAACGCCCGCAACCCGTCCCGCGTCGCCGGAGGATCCAGCGGCGGTTCGGCGGTGGCGGTCGCGGCGGGCGCGGCGACGTTCGCGCTCGGCACCGACACCGGCGGTTCGATCCGGGTGCCCGCCGCGCTGAACGGAGTCGTCGGCCTGAAACCGACCTACGGCCTCATCCCGCGCAACGGTGTGACGTCGCTGTCCTGGTCGCTGGACCACGTCGGCCCGATCACCCGCACCGTCGAGGACGCCGCACTGGTGCTGTCCGTCCTCAGTGGACAGGCAATCCCGCTCGGGCTTCCGGACCTGGCTGGGCTCCGCGTCGGAGTCCCGGGCAATTACTACTTCGACCGCATCGATCCGGCGGTGGAGGCCGCCGTGCGCGAGAGCGTCGCGCACCTCGCCGAGCTGGGGGCCGAGCTGGTCGACGTCGAAATCCCGATGACCCGCTACCTCCAGGCAACGCAGTGGGGCCTGATGGTCCCCGAGGCCACGGCGTATCACGAGCGAAGCCTGCGCACCGTGCCCGACCAGTACGCCGCCGACGTCCGCGTGCTGCTGGAGGCCGGCGAGCTGATGAGCGCGGGGGACTACCTGCGCGCCCAACGCGCCCGCACGCTCATGCGGCGGGAATGGACCCGACTGTTCGAAAAGGCCGACATCCTCGCCGCCCCGGCGGTCCCGATGACCGCCGTCCCGGCCGGACAGGAGACGGTCACCTGGCCGGACGGAAGCGTCGAGGCGGTCTCGGACGCCTACGTACGCCTCTCCGCTCCGGCGAACATCACCGGTGTGCCAGCCTTGACCCTGCCCGTCGGCGAGGACCTCGACGGGATGCCGATCGGCCTGCAACTGCTCGCCCGGCCGCACGACGAGCCGGTGCTGCTGCGGACCGGACATGCCCTGGAACGGACGCGGCTTAGAGTGGCACGGTGAGCCAGAAGCGGATGGTGCGTCCGGGCGGGCGCAGTGCGCGAGTCCAGGAATCGGTGCACGCCGCCGTCCGCGACCTGATCGCCGAATCGGGCCGGGACGCGCTGACCGTGCCCCAGGTCGCGGCACGCGCGGGCGTCACGCCGTCGACGATCTACCGGCGGTGGGGCGATCTGCAGGAACTCCTGTCGGACGTCGCGGTCGAGCGGCTGCGCCCGGAAGCACCGCCGGAGGACCACGGTTCGCTGGCGGCGGATCTGACGGCGTGGACCGAGCTGTTCCTGGACGAGATGTCCTCGCCCGCGGGCCGCGCCTACATCCGCGACGCGCTGCTCGGCGGTCCGGACGGCAGCAACGCCGGACAGTGCTCGGCGTACGCCGCTGACCAGGTGGAAGTCGTCCTGGCCAGGGCGGTCGCCCGGGGCGAGCGGGCACCGGCGGCCGAGACCGTGATGGACCGGGTGGTGGCTCCGATCATGTACCGGATCCTGTTCCGCCCGGACGGGCTCGACGCCGCCTATGCCCGCCGGCTGGCGGCTGAGGCGCTGGCTTAGAACCACTGCACGCAGTGCGGGATCCGGTCCGGCCGGAACAGCAGATCCGCTTGCTGTGCTGCCTTTTCGTGGTGCGCCCGGACGTGCCCGGCCCGGACGAGCGTGCCCGGCGACGTCCCGCCGAGGTAGATCGAGCCGAGGTCGCTCACGTCCAAGGACAGCTCCGGCGCGAGGTCCGTCCGCACGCATTCGGCCTTTCCGTCGCGCACGGTCAGCTGCCACCGGTCGTGCTCGTCCAGGAACGGGTCGGTCACCTCCAGGACCAGCGAACCGTCGGCGAACCAGCCGCGCGAGGTCAGGGCGCGCGGGACGTCCAGGATCCGCACCCACAGCCAGTCCGTTTCCGTGGCCTCGGCCGCGCGGAGATCGGCCAGCTGCCAGCGCAGCGGGTTCCCTGGCGGGAGGTGCTTGAACTCGATCTTCTTGACCAGGTCGTGCCCGAGCAGGAACTGGGTGAGCGAGGCGAAGGCCGCGTCGTCGGCCGCGATGACCTCGTCGACCGTCAGGGTGTCGCCGTTGACCAGGTAGCTCGCGTACCCGTCCGCGGCGCCGTCGGCGTCCCGGTGCACGACGATGTAGCGCGGCTCCGGACCGGTCGGCGGATGTCCCGCGCCCAGCGCCCACCAGCGGTGCGGCCGCGACAGCGCGCCGGGCTGGGTGCGGCGGTAGCGGTCGTAGACCTCTTCCAGCAGTTCAGCGCAGTCGGCCCGGCGCAGCAATTCGACCGAGCCGGTCGCGACCGGCGCACCTCCGCGTGGGGCGGCGAAGGCGGAGCGCTGCCGTTCGACGGTCAGGCGCTCGGTGGAAGTCGCCGGTCCGTAGCCGAAGCGCCGGTAGATCGTCGCTTCGGAGCAGAGCAGGACGGAGAGGAACTCGCCGCGGGCGCGGACGTCGGCGAGCTGTTCCTGCATCAGCGCGCGGAGCACGCCTTGCCGCCGGTGCGTCGGCAGCACGCCGACGGCGGTCACCCCGGCGGCGGGGGCGAGCACGTCGCCCGGCAGAGTGAGGTCGAAGGAGTACGCGCCGGCCGTGCCGACGGGTTTCCCGTCCGGCGCGAAGGCGATGAGGCTCAGTTCGCTCTCGAAAGCGCCGAGGATGCCGCTGCCCGGTGACTCCGGCCAGTAACGGCCGAACGCGGCTTGGACGGTGCGGAAATACAGGTCGTAGTCGTTGTCGTGCCGGATTTCCATCGCAGGAGGCCCCCAGGAGCAGACGGTGATCTCACCGTATCCCAGTCGTGCTCCCGGGGGCGGGCAAGCGATTTACTGCCGGAGAGCCTCCGGCCGGACGCGTGCCTGGAATTTCTGCAGCAATGCCGCCGCGACGCTCACCGCGATCACCGCCGGTTCCTTCCCCGTCAGGTCCGGAAGCCCGATCGGAGTCGTGATCCGGGACAGCGCCGCCTCGTCGTGGCCGAGGCCGGTCAGCCGCTTCCGGAACCGCGACCATTTCCCGGCCGATCCGATCAGCCCGATCGACCCGCACGCGCCGTTGCGCAGAGCCGCGTCGCACAGGGCGATGTCCTCGGCGTGGTCGTGCGTCATGATCAGCACGTGCGTGCCCGCGGGCAGTTCCGACAGCACCGTCTCCGGCAGCAACGGGACCTGGTGGACGTGCACGCTCGCCACGGCGTCGTCGAGCACGGCCAGCCGTTCCGCGGTCAGCTGTTCGGGGCGGCTGTCGATCAGGTGCAGCGAAATCTCGTGCCGGGCGAGCACCCGAGCCAGCTCCAGGCCGACGTGGCCGACCCCGAAGATCGCCACCGCCGGGCGCACCGGAAGCGGCTCGAACAACAGCGTCATCGTCCCTCCGCAGCATTGCACGCCGTGCTGGTAAGGAGCCTTGTCGGACAACGAAAGCGTTTGCAGCACCGGCGCGGTCGCGTTGTCCCGCAACAACTCCCGGGCATGCTCGATCGCGACGGCCTCGGCGTTGCCGCCGCCGACCGTGCCGTGGCATTCCGTCTCGCCGACGACCATTTTCGCGCCGCCCTCGCGCGGGGTGTGCCCGCGCGAGGACGTCACCGTGACGAGCACGCCCGGCAGCCCCGCGTCCCGCAGGTGCTGTACCGCGCTGAGCCAGTTCATGGCTGGCCCACCAGATCCGGTACCTGCGCCTCCACCACCGGAGCGGCGGTGACGGCGCGCTCGATCGCCCAGAACACGGCCTCCGGCGTCGCCGGGGAAGCGAGGTCGACGCTGTGCCCGGGCTCGCCGAACGCGGCGACCGCCTGCCGCAGCGCTTCCCGCACCGCGAAGGCCAGCATCAACGGTGGTTCGCCGACCGCCTTCGAGCCGTAGACCGCGCCTTCTTCGGTGGCATCGGTCAGCAGCGTGACGTTGAAGACCTCGGGCATCTCCGAGAAGCTCGGCAGCTTGTACGTGCTCGCCGCCTGGGTCGCCAGCCGTCCGCGGGAGGGCCGGTCGGACTCGTCCCAGCGCAGGTCTTCCAGCGTCAGCCAGCCCATGCCCTGCACGAATCCGCCCTCGATCTGGCCGATGTCGATCAGCGGGGACAGGCTGTCGCCGACGTCGTGCACGATGTCGACCCGCCGTGTCCGGTACGCGCCGGTGAAATCGTCCACCTCGACCTCGGCCAGCGCCGCGCCGTAGGCGAAGTACTTGAACGGCGACCCGCTCATCGTGGCGGAATCCCAGCTCAGCCCCTCGGTCCGGTAGTACCCGGCGGCGGACAGGTGCACCCGGTCGAAGTAGGCCGCGTGCACGAGCTCGTCCCAGCCGATCTCCTCGCCGGACGGCGTGCGCGCGGCGCCGCGGACGATCCGGACGTCGCTCTCGGGCACGCCGAGCTTGCCCGCCGCGACGGTGAGAAGCCGGTCCCGGATCTGCTCGCAGGCGTTCTTGACCGCGCCGCCGTTGAGGTCCGCGCCCGAACTCGCCGCGGTGGCCGAGGTGTTGGGCACCTTGTCCGTCCGGGTCGGGGCCAGCCGCACCTTCTCCGGCGGCACGCCCAGCGCGGTCGCGGCCACCTGCAGCATCTTCGTGTGCAGGCCTTGGCCCATCTCGGTGCCGCCGTGGTTGATCAGCACCGAGCCGTCCTTGTAGACGTGCACCAGCGCGCCCGCCTGGTTGAACGCGGTGAGGTTGAAGGAAATCCCGAACTTCACTGGCGTGATCGCGAGCCCGCGCTTGGAATGCGCGTGTTTCGCGTTGTAAGCCGCGATTTCCGCCTGCCGACGCTCGGCGTCGCCCGACTCCAGGAGTTGCTGCCAGATCCGGTGGATGCGTTCCGGGTGCCGCACCGGCATCCCGTACGGCGTTTCCTGGCCTTCGGAGTAGAAGTTGCGCCGCCGCAGTTCGGCCGGGTCGATGCCGAGCAGCGGGGCGCAGCGGCCGAGGATGTCCTCGATCACCAGCATTCCCTGCGGTCCGCCGAAGCCCCGGAACGCGGTTTGCGACGTCTTGTTCGTCTTCGCGATCCGCCCCATCGCGCGGACGTGCGGAATCCAGTACGCGTTGTCGACGTGGCACAACGCGCGGGCCAGCACCGGTTCGGACAGGTCGAGGCTCCAGCCGCCGTCCGCGGTCAGCACGACGTCCAGTGCCTGCAGCTTGCCGTCGGCGTCGAAGCCGACGCTCCATTCGGCGTGGAAACCGTGCCGTTTCCCCGTCATCGTCATGTCCTGGGTGCGGGTGAGCCGCAGCCGCACCGGACGTCCGGTGAGCGTCGCGCCGAGCGCGGCGACGGCGGCGTACCCGTGCGGCTGCCATTCCTTGCCGCCGAACCCGCCGCCCATCCGGAGGCTCTGCACGGTGACCTCGTGGCTGTGCTTGCCCAGCACGTGCGCCACGATGTCCTGCGTTTCCGACGGATGCTGCGTGCTGCTCTGCACGAAAACCTGGTCGGACTCGTCCACGTGCGCCAGCGCGCACTGGGTCTCCAGATAGAAGTGCTCCTGGCCGGCGAAGTCGAACTCGCCCCGGAAAACGTGCGCCGCACCGGCCATCGCCGGGTCGACGTCCCCGCGCGCCACCACTCGCGGCTCGCCTTGGAAACTGGCCGCGGCGATCGCCTCGCGGACGGTCACCAGCGACGGCAGGGGTTCGGTGTCCACCTCGACGGCCGCCGCGCCCAGCCGGGCCGCTTCCAGTGTTTCGCCGAGGACCCAGCACACCGCGTGGCCGAAGAACATCACCTCGGACGGAAACAGCGGTTCGTCGTGGTGCACGCCGGAATCGTTGACGCCAGGGACATCCGCCGCGGTGAGCACCCGGACCACGCCCGGCACCGCTTCGGCCGCTTCGGTGCGGATCGCGAGCACCTTCGCGTGCGCCTCGCTTACCTGTACGGGGTATGCGTGCAGGACGTCTTTGGTGCGGGCGACGAGATCGTCGGTGTACAACGCGGTACCCCGGACGTGCGCCGCGGCGGCTTCGTGCGGCCGGGCGATCCCGATGGACGGGCTTTCCGGGCGGTCGGACAGTGCACTCATGCTCGTGCCCCCTCCAGGGAGTCGGCGTGGAGTTTCAGCAGGCTGCGCCCCAAAGTCGCGGCGCGATACGCGGCGCTCGCGCGGTGGTCGTCCATCGGCGTGCCCTCGCCGCGCAGGACTTCCGCGGCGGCGCGGACGGTTTCCTCGTTCCAGGGCTGACCGACCAGCGCGGCTTCGGTGTCTTGAGCGCGGATCGGCGTCGCGGCGACCCCGCCAAGGCCGATGCGCGCGGTGCGCACGAGACCGTCTTCGATATCGAGCGCGAACGCGACGGCGACGCTGGAGATATCGTCGAACCGCCGTTTGGCGACCTTGTGGAACGCGGTGGTTCCGGTCAGCGGCAACGGAATCCGCACTGACCGGATCAGTTCGTCGGGCCGCCGGACGCTCTGCCGGTACCCGGTGAAGTACTCGGCGAGCGGCACCTCCCGCTCTCCGTCCACAGAGGACAGGACGACGCTCGCGCCGAGGGCGAGCAGCACCGGTGCGGAGTCGCCGATCGGCGAACCGGTGCCGAGGTTTCCGCCGAGCGTCGCGGCGTTCCGGATCAGCCGCGAGGCGAACTGCGGGATCAGCTGGCTCAGCAGCGGCACCCGGCCGTCGAGGCGGCGGTCTATTTCGGTGAGGCTCAGCCCGGCCCCGATTTCGATCGCGTCGGCGCCGACGGTCAACCCCTGCAGTTCCGGCACCCGGTCGATGGCGACTACGCAGTCCGCCCGGACGCCGCGGATGTTCACCTCGACGCCCCAGTCCGTCGACCCGGCCACGAAAGTCGCGTCCGGACGGTCGTGGCGCAGCTGCAGTGCTTCGGCCCAGCTCGCCGGGCGAAGATAGTCCCGACCGTCGCCATGCAGTTGTGTCGCAACGGGTTCCGGTGCCGGGCAGGTCCGCCGCTGGGCCAGCGGGTCCTCGGCCGGGGGAGCGCCGAGCGCGTGCGCGGCGTCGCGGATCGGCCGGTATCCGGTGCAGCGGCAGAGATTTCCGCTCAGCGCGTGGATGTCGAAGCCGTTCGGCGCGTGGTCGTCGCCGGTCGCGGCGCGGTCGCCGCGGTAGTACTCGGCGGCCATGCTGCAGACGAACCCGGGAGTGCAGTAGCCGCACTGGGATCCGCCGCGCACGGCCATTTCGTGCTGGACCGGGTGCAAGTCCTCAGTGGACCCGAGACCCTCGGCCGTCCACACCTCCTGCCCGTCCAGCGAACCGACCGGGGCGAGGCAGGCGTTGATCGCGACCAGATCGGTCGGGGATTCGACGCCGGGCCGCGCGACCAGGATCGCGCACGCGCCGCATTCGCCTTCGGCGCAGCCCTCCTTGCAGCTGGTCAAGCCCTGTCCGCGGAGCCAGTCCAGTGCCGTGGTGTGCACGGGGACGTCGCCGATCGCGGTGCGTTTCCCGTTGACGGTCACCTCGGGGTCGGCCATCGGGGGTTCCTCTCGTCTTTCTCGGCTGGGTCCACGGCCGCCGACGCGCCGCATCGACGCAGGTCAGGGGAACCGTGGAGAAGAAGCCGGGCAGCGGGGCTCGGGCCCGTGCCCGCGGCGCGGCCGAGCGGAGAGACCGCTCAGCGCCGCGTTGGCCAGCCGTGCGCGACGCGCCCCTTGTTCCAGGCGGACTGGCGCGTGCGCTGCCGGAGGTCGGCGAGCTGTCCGGAAGTCATCAGCACGCGCACCTCCTCGAGAGCGAACGAAACGGGCGGTGCGGGCGCATCGCCGTTGACGAAGCGTAACCCCGGCCGCGGGAGCAGACAAGGCCCGCCGTCGCCCGGAAGGAGACCCAGGACACACTTCCCTATACCCCTAGGGGGTATAAAGTCGCTGCCGTCACCAGCGGACGAAGGAGAGACCGATGAACGTCAACGGCACCGCACTTTCGACCGGCGAGGTCCAGCTCGGCGTGGTGCATGCCCCGGCCAGGGCGGGGGAGGACGGGGAGCTTTCGTTCACCGTCGCCACCGCCGACGGTCAGCCGGTAACCAAATACGAGGAGGCGCACGGGAAGCAGTTGCACCTGATCGTGGTGCGCACCGACGGCGCGTACTTCCGGCACCGCCATCCGGTGCTGGACCCGGAAACCGGCGTCTGGACGATTCCGTGGACGTGGGAAGCGGCGGGCACCTACCGGGTCTTCGCCGACCTGACCCCGGCGGGCGGCGAGAGCGTGACGCTGTCGCGGACGGTCGAGGTCGCCGGTGACTACCAGCCGCAGGCCGCGGAACCGGTCGCTACGAGCGTGGTTGACGGCTACGAAGTGACGCTCAATGGCACGCTGGCAACCGGCGCCGGAACGATGCTGACCGCCCGGGTGACCCGCGACGGACAGCCGGTCACCGACCTGGAGCCGTATCTCGGTTCGTTCGGCCACCTGGTCGCGTTGCGCCAGGGCGACCTCGCCTACCTGCACATCCACGCGCTCGACGACGGAAAACCCGGGCCGGAGATCCGCTTCCACGCCGAGGCCCCGACAACCGGCCGCTACCTGCTGTACCTGGACTTCCAAGCCGAGGGCGTCGTGCGCACCGCGGCTTTCGTCCTCGACGCCGCCTGAGCAGCCGGATGCCCTGCTGCCGTTCCCCTTGAAGAGAAAGCGAAAAACGATGACCACCGCACAAGAAACCCGGCCGAGCACTCTCCGCTGGTGGGCGCTCGGACTGATCGCCCTGGCCCAGTTCATGGTGATCATGGACACCTCGATCATCGGCGTCGCTTTGCCGCAGATGCGCGACGCCCTCGGCTTCACGCCCAGCACCCTGTCCTGGGTCTTCAACGCTTACGTGATCGCCTTCGGCGGCCTGCTGCTGCTCGGCGGACGACTATCGGATTTGTTCGGCGCCAGAAGGCTTTTCGCCACCGGCTGGGCGATTCTCCTAGCTGGTTCGGTGCTCGCCGGAGCCGCCGGGAACGTGCCGGTCGAACTCGCCGGCCGGATCGTGCAGGGTGCGGGGGCCGCGCTTATCGCCCCGTCCGCGCTGACGCTGCTGATGATGCTCTTCGGCAGCAACCCGAAGGAACTTACGAAAGCCCTTGCGCTGTACGGCGCGGCAGCTCCGGCGGGTGGCACCGCGGGAGTGTTCCTGGGCGGAGTGCTCACTGAGTACCTGTCGTGGCCGTGGGTGTTCTACCTCAACGTGCCGATCGCGGTGCTCGCGCTGTTCGCCACCCGCGCGGTCCTGCCTGGGGGAGCGGCCGGAACCCGGGGCACTGTGGATGTTTTCGGCGCGCTGACTGTCACCCTCGGCCTGGGCGCATTGGTGTACGGGATCGTCCGTGCGCCGGAAGCGGGCTGGGCGGCCGCGGAAACCTGGATCGCGCTTGGCGCCGGTCTCGTGCTGCTCGCCGGTTTCGTTGTCCGGCAAGCGAAAGCGCGTACTCCGCTGATGCGGCTGTCGATCTTCCGCGCTCCGCGGCTCGGTGCGGCGAACCTGGCGCAGGTTTTCCTTGGCGCGGCGTGGATTCCGATGTGGTTCTTCCTGAACCTCTACCTGCAGCAGGTGCTCGGCTTCCGAGCCTTCCCGGCCGGCGCCGCGCTGCTGCCGATGACCGCGCTGATCATGCTGGGGATGATCGCGCTGGCCCCGAGGGTGATCGGCCGGTTCGGGCCGAAGCCGCCGATCGTCGCCGGGCTGGCGCTGCTGGCGGCCGGACTCGGCTGGCTCGCGCTGGTGCGCGCGGACGGCACCTTCTGGGCGGACGTCCTGCCCGCGTCGCTCGTCGCGGCGCTGGGGATGTCGCTGGCGTTCATCCCGTCGCTCAGCACGGCGATTTCCGCGGCCCGGCCGGAGGAAGGCGGGCTCGCGTCGGGGATCGTGAACACCGGCTACCAGGTGGGATCGGCGCTGGGGCTGGCCGTGATCACCGCGCTGGCGGCGGCTTCGGGCGCGGACGCGCTCGGCGACCCGGCGGCGTTGACGAACGGCTACTCGGTGGCGTTCCTCGGCTCGGCGGTGATCGCGCTCGCGGGTGCTGGCCTCGCGGCGGTGACCTTCCGCCGGAAGTGAACTGGATGCGAAAAGGGGCCTTCAGGATTTCCTGAAGGCCCTTTTTCGCGAGTCAGTGGGTCAGTCGTCCTCTTCGCCGGAACGGGAACCGGGCGGTTCGAGCACGCGTACCGTCTTGACCTCGGTGAACCCGCCGTCGTGCGTCAGTTGCAAGGGCGTGAACGCGTTCCAGTCGACCGGGCGGGACCGCACGATCCGCCCGGAGCCGAGGTGGACCGCGATCCGGAGCTTGCGCCGGGTTTCCCCGGACCAGCCGATCCAGACCGCGGGCAGTTTCACCGCCGCACCGGGTTTGAGCACGGCGGGCAGTTCGACCGACAGTTCGTCGTCGCCGAACTCGACCGGCCCCTGGAAGTGGATGCTCGGCGCGAAAGTCATCAGCGTGACGCTGGAGCGGGTGCGCCCGAGCCCGATCCGCCGGGCGGCCTTGAGCCGCCAGCGCAGCTTGCGGAACCGATGCCCCGGAATGTCGGCCCAGACGGTGTATCCGATGATCGTCACGTCCAGCCTGCCCGAGTTGACGACGCTGGCCCACACCCGCATCCGCTCGCGATTCCCCAGGTAGTACCCGAAGATCTGCACGCGGCCGCCGGTGAGCCGGTAGCTGAGGAATTGCCAGGACAGGCTGGCCGCGCCGGTCACCGCGCCGACGGCGGCGATCACTATCGTCCAATTCATCCGTGTTCCCCCGGCGGTCGCGCGACCGTCAGGACGCGGGCGCGTCCTCGGCGGGCTTCTTGTCCCAGATCTGGCCGTGCAGGCCGACGAACAGCAAAAGGAACGCGACGGTCAGGAGAATGTGCCCCAGCCCGGCGATCCCGGCGATCGCCGCGCCGGATTCCTTGCCCAGCACGGTGAGCGTGCCGTGCGCGACCATCCCGCCGACCGTGACGAGCATCCCGGCGTGGTAGATCCAGAAGAACGGCGCGAACGACCTCGTCGCCGAGAGCGTGAACACCTTGTCCAGCACCAGGACGATCAGGAACACCAGTGTCCCGAGCGCGAGCAGGTGAGTGTGCACAATGGACAGCTGGGTGTCGCCGGTGAAGTGCTTCGCCTTGGTCAGCTCGCGGTAATACAGCCCGGCGAGCAGACCCAGGATCGTGTAGATCGCGGCGGCCCAGTAGATCTTCTTCGTCATCGGTTCTCCTCGGCGCCGGCGGTGGCCGGCTGGTGGATCCGTCCGTCGACGACCTCGTGCACCGAGTCGACCCCTTCGAGGTGGGAGCGGTCGTGGGTGACCAGCACGGTCGCCGTCGCCTGTTGGTGCGTGATGGTAGTGAGCAGATCGAGCACCGCCGCGCCGCGGTCCCGGTCCAGCGCGCTCGTCGGTTCGTCGACCAGCAGCACGGCGGGCTCGTTCATCAAGGCGCGCGCGATGTTCACGCGCTGCTGCTGTCCGCCGGACAGCTGTCCTGGCCGGTGCGCCGCGCGATCGGCGAGCCCGACCGCGTCGAGCAGCTCCTTCGCTCGTTTCGCCGCCTCGCGGCGCGGCGTTCCGCTCAGGTGCGCCATGACCTCCAGTTGCTCCACCGCGGTGAGCGACGCGAGAAGATTCGGCTGCTGGAACACGATCCCGATCTTGGTGCGGCGCAGTTCCGCCAGCGCGGCCCGGTCCAGGCCGGTCGTGTCGACGCCGCCGGCGACCACGCGTCCGCGATCGGGCCGGATGAGCGTCGCGGCGACCGCCAGCAGGCTCGACTTGCCGGACCCGGACGGTCCGACCACCGCGGCGACGCTTCCGGCGGGCACGTGCAGGTCGACCTGGTCGAGGGCGGTGAGGCGGGAATCGCCGTCGGGGTAGGTGAGGGTGATGCCGGACAGGTGCAGGCTCATCAATGCGCTCCGGAAGTGAGGGCGGTCAACGGGTCGACGGAAGTGATGCGGCGGATCGCCAGCGCGGCGCCGAGCACGCCGAGCACGACCAGCACCGCGGCCGGGCCGAGCAAGGTGCCCGCGCTGAGCACGAACGGCACCGTTCCCGACGCGACGGCTCCGAGCGCGGCAGCGAGTCCCGTTCCGAGCACGGTCCCGCCGACGAGCAGCACGACGGCTTGGCCGAGGGCGTCCCGCAGCAGGTACTTCGTGGTCGCGCCGAGGGCTTTCAGCACCGCGATGTCGCGGCTGCGCTGGATCGTCCACACCGTGAAGAACGCACCGATCACCAGCGCGGAGATCACGAACAGGAAGCCGCGCATGAGCTGGAGCGAGCTGTTTTCCGCCGAGTACGAGCCGATCGCGGACAACGCGTCGTCCTTCGCGACGGTGCGAGTGCCTAGGCGCGCGTCCGCCGCGGTGAAATCGGTGGACGGATCGGTGGTCAGGCCGAGCACTGTCGCGTTTGGACCGTCGAGGTGTGTCCACACCACCGGAAGATGGCTGTATGACGCGTCTCCGTCGATGGCGGACACAGTGACCTGGTGACCTTGCAGCGTGAGCTGGTCGCCTTTGCTGGCCTTCAACGCGTCCGCCGCGCCCGTGGACAGCACGACCGTCCCGGGACTCGGGTTCCGGACCGCGAACGACGCCACCGTGGCGGTGCGTTCGCCGGCCGCCGCGCTGGCCGTGCTGATCGCGATCGGCTCCACGCTGGTCACTCCCGGAACCTTGGCGTACTGCTCGGCCTGTTCCCGGGTCACTGTGGACTGTCCAAAGGAGAGGGATCCGCTGCCGGGTTCGGCGAAGACCAGGTGGTCGGCCTTCAACCTGGTGATCGCGGACGTGCTTTGCGCGGCCAGCCCGGCAGTGAGCCCGGACAACAGCCCGACCAGCAACGTCATCAGCACGACGACGGTCCCCATCAACGCGAACCGCCCTTTGGCGAAGCGCAGATCCCGCCACGCGACGAACATGGGCATGCCTTCCTTCTCGGTGTGCCTTCCAGCCTCGTCCGGGCGGGCCGAGGCGACATCGCGCCGCGGATGGCCTCCGCGGAATCGATGGACGCACTCGCCGCTCAACCTTTCGATTGATGCGAAGTACGGACGGAGCACGGACAATCGAGGCAGGAGGCTTTTTCGTGAACCCGCACACCCTGGACCGGCCGCTGCGCGTGCTGCGCGTCTGCCTGCACCTCCTGCTGGCCGGGCTGCTGGTGCTCGCCGTCGCGCGCGCGTTCGCCGACGGCCTCCCGCACGCCCCCGCCGTACTGGCCGGCGCGCTGGTTCTGGGCGGCGTCTACACCGCGGGTCCGCTGCTGTCCCGCGTCGGCCGGTTGCCGGGAGCGACGGCCGGATGGCTGGCCGTGCTGGGTATAGCGTGGCTCGTTCTGCTGTGGCTCACTCCCGACGGAGTGTGGCTGGCCTTCCCCCTGTATTTCCTGCAAATGCACCTGCTGCCGACCCGCTGGGGCCTGGCCGTCGTCGCGCTGACCACGGTGCTGGCGATCGCCGGTTTCACGCGCCACCAAGGCGGATTCAGCGTCGGGGTGATCATCGGCCCGGCGCTCGGGGCGGCGGTCGCGGTCGCCACCGTGCTCGGCTACCAGGCGCTCTACCGCGAAAGCGAACATCGGCGGCAGCTCATCGAGGAACTGCGCGAAACCCGCAACGACCTCGCCGCGATGGAACACTCCGCGGGCGTCCTCGCCGAACGGGAACGCCTCGCCCGGGAAATCCACGACACCCTCGCCCAAGGCCTGTCGAGCATCCACCTGCTGCTCCGCGCCGCCGAACGCGCCCTGCCAGACCGTCCCGAGGCGGCGGTCCCGCATGTCACGCAGGCCCGGCAAGCCGCCCAGGACAACCTCACCGAGGCCCGCCGCCTCGTCTACGCCCTGGCTCCGGTGGAGCTGGAAGGCGCTTCGTTGCCAGCGGCACTGGAACGCCTGTGCGCGACCACGCAGCAGCGGTCCGGCCTGACTGTCCACTTTCACCTCAGCGGCACCGCATTCGACGTGCCGACTGCGTACGAGGTCGCTTTGCTGCGCATCGCCCAGTCGGCGCTGGCCAACACCGTCCGGCACGCCGCGGCCAGCCGAGCCGAACTGACCTTGAGCTATATGGACACGAGCGTCACCCTGGACGCCGTGGACGACGGCATCGGCTTCGACCCGCAAGCCGTCCGCGGCGGCAGTGGATTCGGCCTGCCCGCGATGCGTGCCCGCGCCCGGTCGCTGGGCGGCTCGTGGACCGTGGAATCCTCGCCCGGAAACGGCACCGCGCTGGCCGTAAGCTTCCCCGTGGAGCCGCGATGATCCGCCTGCTGCTGGCCGACGACCACCCGGTCGTCCGCGCCGGACTGCGTGCGGTCCTGGAGACCGAGCCGGACCTGGAGGTCGTCGCCGAGGCCTCGTCCGCCGAGGAAGCCGTGCGGCTGGCGGCGGGGGTGGACGTCGTGCTGATGGACCTCCAGTTCGGCTCCGGGAAGCACGGCTCCGAAGCGACCGCGGAGATCACCGCGGCGGCGGACGCGCCGAAAGTGCTGGTCCTGACCACGTACGACACGGACGGCGACATCCTGGCCGCGATCGAGGCGGGCGCGACCGGGTATCTGCTCAAGGACGCCCCGCCGGAGGACCTCGCCGCCGCGGTGCGGAACGCCGCCGCCGGGCAGACCGTGCTGGCCCCCGCCGTCGCCCACCGGCTGATGAACCGCATGCGCGCCCCGGCGGCCGCGTTGTCGCCCCGGGAGATCGAGGTGCTCGGGCTGGTCGCCGACGGATTGTCGAACCTGGAGATCAGCAAGAGGCTGTTTTTGAGCCAGGCGACGGTGAAATCGCACCTGGTGCACATCTACACGAAACTGGGAGTGGATTCCCGGACCGCGGCGGTGGCGGCGGGGAAGGCACAGGGCTTGATCCGGCGCTGACGTAGCCGAGCACCAGCACGATCAGGCACAGGCGGAAGGTCGCGGGCCAGGATTTCATCGCTGCCCGGATTGTCTTGTTCAGTTCGGCGACCATGGGGTCCTCTCTCCGGCGGTGTGCCCCGAGAGTCGCGGGTTCCGGCAGCTGGCGGAGTTGTTCGGGTGAACAATGCGGGTCCCGGGTGAACAATGGGGACTTGTTCGCGAACAAGGGGGAGCGGATGGCAGGACGTCCGTGGGGTCCGGTCAAGTCCGGCGACCCGGCCACCCGGGACGCGGTGCTGTGGCTGCGGGGCCTGATCGAGCGTTCGGGCAAGACAGTCCGGGACGTCGCGGCGGCGTGCGGCTGCAATTCCACGACGGTGTCGACGCGGCTGAACGGGAGCAAGCCGCCTTCGCTGGAATTCGGCGACCAGGTGATCGAGGCGTGTGCGCCGCGGGCGACGTGGCCTGCGAAGAAGGCGGAATTCCGGAAGCTGCTGAACCGGCCCCGTGCCCCCGCGCCGACGCTGGTGGTACCGGACGCCCGAACCCGCGTCCTGGACGCTCAGGCGGAGACGGCCCAGGCGCAGGCGCAGACGATCCGGGTGCTGGACGAGCTGAGCCGCACCAAGGACCAGCTGCTCGCGGGCATCCGGCTGGAATTCCAGGCCGCGCACGTCATCACGGCTCTGCGCAAGGTGCTGGTGCGCTTGATCGGCATCGGCGGCCCGGCCGCCAGCGAACGCGAGTGGGCCCGCAACTGCCTGGAGCAGGCGAAGGCGGAACGAGACCGCGCGGAACGCTTGGCGGAGCGGGCACAGGAGGTGCTCGACGCGCTGGGCGAGCGGTTCGCCGCTCCGGAGATGCCTCCTGCGGAGCCGATCATCACCCCCGACGGCGTGCTGGTCGACGTCACGGCCGGGCTGACGAATGTCCAGCAGTTCTTGGACGAGCAGGACGCGCAGCTGAGCCGCTGGGAAGGCGGGGTATCGGCCGCGGACGCGGCCGCCCGGCTGCGAGCGCAGTACGTCGATGCCCCGATGGCGGTGGCGATCCTCGACGCCGACGACGCCTTTTTGTGGACGAACCGGCTTTTCCCGGAACTGGTCAAGTACTCCAGCGAAGAACTGGCCTCGATGCGATGGACGGACGTCGTGCGAGGCTGGACCGATCGGGATGACCACATGCTGCTGTGCGGGAACAAGGAGCTGCTCAACTGCAAGGTGGATCGGTGGCCGGTATCCGGTTTTCAGGTCGCGTTGGTTCATGAACTGTACGATTCGGAACAATTCGGGGCACGTTCGCTGGCGTGGCTGAACTTCTGGTTCACCAGCGTCGGAGGATTTGATTCGGAAAAGATCGGCGCGTTGCGGATCCGTTTCGAGATCAACTGCCCGGACGAGGAGCTGGAGACCGAGAATTACCGGATGATCTTCCGCTTGGTCTCCACGGGGCGGGTGGTGGTGAGCCTCGGGGAGGATGCTTACCTTCTGGTCTTCGACGGCCGGGTGACGAACTTGCCGGACATCATCCAGGACGTGCGCCGGTTGTTCGAAAATTCCGGAAAGGTGTCCTTCGAAGCGGCCGTGGCTCCCTTCGCGTTCCGGAAAAACTCGCCGGAAGAGCTGCTGTGGCAGGTGGAAACCTCGGCCCGCTGGGCGGAGGCCGTCCGGGGCGACCGGCTTTGGACCGTGGCGGACCCGTGTTTTCCCGAGACGGAGCCACGCCCTCGCGAGCCGCTGCGGTGCCAGCCGATGGTCGACGAGTTCCGGAAGATCACCCGGCTCCGGGTGATGAACGCGATTTCGCCCGAGGTTTTCGGCGGTGCGGTCGATCAGCTGCGCCAGTGGGAAGCCGACGAGAGCCTGGCGTACGTGCCGGACCTGGAGTTCGACGTCACCGCCGAGGATTTGCGCGCGAGCGACTGGAGAAAGCACCTCCCGCAGCGGAAAAGCGGACCCAGTGTCCATCTGGTGCTCGGCGAACTGCGGGATTTCGAGACCTACGCTCTGCTGCGCCGCTTCGAGTACCGAGGCGGCGTCGCGGTGCGGTCCGTGCGGCTCGGCTCCGGGGTGCGGTCCGTCCTGGGCGTCCCGTATCCGGGAACCGACGGAATGGAGGCCTTGCCGCCGACCGACGCCGCCGGGATCGAAAAACTGCTGCGCCACCGGCGATGAGCCGACGTCCGGACGGAACGCCCCAGCCCGCAGGCGGGTGACCGTAGTAGCCCCTCCCTCCGGACCGGGCGACAATACCCAGCGGGAGGAGGCGCGCCGATGACGCTGTTCGCGATGGCCGTAGTCCTCTTCGCGGGCCTGGCCGGACCGCTGCTCGCCACCCCGAAACGCGCCCGGATCCCGATCGTCGTGGGAGAAATCCTGCTCGGCGTCGTGGTCGGCCGGACCGGATTCGGCTGGGTGCACGCCGATGATCCGATTCTCTCCTACATCGCCTCCGCGGGCTTCGCGCTCGTGATGCTCGTCGCGGGCAGCCACGTCCCGTTGCGAGACTCGGCGCTGCGAATCGCGGCGGCTCGGGGGACATTGCTGGCCGCGACGGTGGGCGTGTTGTCCGTGCCGGCCGGATTCGGGGTGGCGGCGCTCGTCGGCACCGGGCACGGGCTGCTTTACGCGGTCCTCATCGCCTCCAGTTCGGCGGCCTTGGTGATGCCGGTGGTGAACGAGGCGAAACTGGCCACGCCGCCCGCGATCGCGTTGATCGTGCAGGTCGCGATCGCGGACACGGCGTGCGTCGTGGCGCTTCCGCTGGCGGCCGCGCCGGAGCGGGCGGGGCCGGCGGCGCTGGGCGCGCTGGCGGTCGTCGCGGCCGGTGCGGTGTGGTTCGCGGTCCTGCGGTGGCTGCATTCCCGCGGTCTCGTCGACAAAGCGCACGACCTCAGCAAGTCCCGGCATTTCGGCCTCGAACTCCGGATCGCGTTGATCGTCCTTTTCGGACTCGCCGGGCTCGCCCAGCTGGCCGGGGTGTCGGTGCTGCTGGCGGGATTCGCCGCGGGGCTCGCGCTGGCCGCGGTGGGGGAGCCGAGGCGGCTCGCCCGGCAGTTGTTCGCGGTGACCGACGGCTTCCTCGGGCCGGTGTTTTTCGTGTGGCTGGGCGCTTCGCTCGATCTGCGCGCGCTCGGCCAGCATCCGGTGATGCTCGTGCTGGCGGCATTGCTCGCGGCCGGTTCGGTCGTGGTCCACGGCGCGACGCGGCTGCTGGGACAGCCGTTGCCGCTGGCTGTGCTCGCCGGTGCGCAACTGGGGGTGCCGGTCGCGGCGGTCACGCTCGGCGCCCGCGAACGGCTGCTCGCTCCGGGCGAGGGCGGAGCGATTCTCGCCGCGGCGCTGATCAGCGTCGCGGTAACGGCGTGGGCCGCGTCCCGCGCCGTCCACGACGGCAAAGAGAACGAATCGAGGGAGGCGTCATGAAAGAACACTGGAAAGACGAACCCGACGACCACGATTACCCGGCGGCCTTCGACTACCTCACCCTCGTCGCGGCCGAGGAGACCGCGACCGGCCTGGTCGGCCAGCTGAAGGAAGCGGACCTGACGCACCGCAAGGCGAAGGACATCCTGCGGGCCAGCAAGCTCAAGCTCCTGCCCGAGGACAACGCGCACGTGGCGAAGGACCTCGGGAAGGTCAAGGACGGCAAGGCGCTCTCGCCGGTGCTGCTCGTCCGCGGGCATGGCCACCCCGGCCTCGAGACGGCCGACGACCTCGTCATCGCGGACGGTTACCACCGCGTGTGCGCTTCGTATCACCTCGACGAAAATGCCGACATTCCGTGCAAATTGATTTGACCGCCGCGGGCATTCCGAATTGATTGCGAAGACCGGCTGGTCGTAACGCCTGTCCGCGGTTGTCGATCTTTCGTTGCGAGATCGACGAGACAGGCGGAGCGAGTGGACGAGCACGACATCGAGAGCCATCCGGACCTGATGGATCCGGACTGGCGGCGGCACGCCGAGAAAGAAGCCTGGACCGGCCTGCGCCGCCAGCGCGGACGGGCGCGGCGGCGCAAGCTGGTCGGCATCGGCGCGGCGGCAGTCGTCGTCGTGGCCGCGGCCGGGTTTTACCTGTGGAAGCAGGGGACGGCCCCGGAGGAGGTCGCCGGAAGCAGCCCGGCCGCGCCCGCGGCGACCACCACCGCGTCCGCGCCGACCGAACTCCCCGAATCCGGGCACGTGGACCTGGCCCGGCCGTTCCTCAACACCCCGGCGCAGAACTGGCCCGAGGGCATCGCGGGCCTGACGATCCCGGCACCGGCCAAGGTCGGCTCGTTCTCCGCCAAACAGGTCGGGGACGCGCAGGAACAGGTCAAGCACGCGGTCGAGGTCGCGCAGTTCGACAAGGACGTCCTGGAGGGGCATCACGCCGACGGGTACATCGGGCTTTTCGCTCCGGGCAGCAGGGCGGACCTCCAAATCAACACCCAGGACTACGTGGTCTACCTGGCGGACGGCTACCGCCTGCTGCCCGTGCGGCCGAGGATGACCGGGAAGATGACCGTGCGGCCGGGCAAGGCGGGGGAGCTGTACCTGCACGTCTCCTACGTGGTCGCCTACGCCTTCGATCCGGGCAATCATGTGCTCGAGGGCCCTGGCGACATGGAGCCGTTCGTGCGGGTCGACACCGACTACGTCGTGCGCGGCGGTTCGTCCTGGGAGCAGGGCAGCCGCGGCCTGTGGATGGGCAAGTTCGAAGGGTTCTTCACCCGGGTCTCGTGCGACGCGCTCAAGAACCGCCAGCTCGGTCCCGAGTTCGCCGACCCGAACTTCACCGGCCCCTCGCTGACCCCCGAACCAGGGCAGTTCGATCCGGACAAACCGGTTCCGGCCAAGGGGAACTGCCGCGAATAGCCGAGGTCCCGGGCCGCCCGGCACCGGGCGGAGCGCCGATCGGGCATTCGGCTGACCGACGCCGGGGCGCGGCCCGGTACCATCACTCCCGATGATCACGAATGCGTCTCGGCGGGCGGGGTCCGGCGCCGTCGCCCCGTGGCGGGTCGACGAGGTCGGACGGAAGGTGCGGCTGCGCGAGGTCCGCCCCGGCGACCAGCGCACCCTGGCCGGATTCGACCGGGACTCGG
The DNA here is from genome assembly GCF_055583325.1 of Amycolatopsis sp. NPDC104775. Taxonomy (NCBI): domain Bacteria; kingdom Bacillati; phylum Actinomycetota; class Actinomycetes; order Pseudonocardiales; family Pseudonocardiaceae; genus Amycolatopsis; species Amycolatopsis sp. NPDC104775. The sequence continues at coordinate 1,181,984 of NZ_JBVJOE010000001.1, read as the reverse complement.
TCCGCGTGCGGGATCCGCGGGTCGGCGGCTACCGGCATTGGGCCACGCATCGCGCGCACTCGTCCCCGGACGGGTTCCACTTCGCGATCGAGACGCTGCACAACCGGACGCTGGTCGGTTCCGTCTGGGTCGAAACGGATCCGTTCTCCGGCCGGTTCAGCTACGGCATCGGGATCGGCCCGCAGCACCGCCGGTGCGGATACGCCGCCGACGCGGTCGCGCTGCTGCTGGCGTTCATGTTCGGGCGGTGCCGGTACCGGGCGTGCGAGGTGAGCGTCAACGGCAGCAATTTCGCTTCGCTGGCGCTGCACGGCGAACTGGGTTTCCGGGAAGCGGCCCGGCTCCGCGACGCCGAGGTGCTGCGCGGGGAGGTCAAGTACCCGGTGCTGATGAGCATCACCGCCGAGCAGTTCGCCGAGCGCTACCTGGCCCTGACGGCCCGCGGTTCCGGCCGGTCCTCGTCGCGCGGGCGGCACTGGCGGGTGCAGCGTCCCGGACGGCACCGCCGCGTCGCCTACTCCACCGGCGGCTAGCTCCCATTTCTCCAAGCCCTCCAGCGCGCCGGTCTGCGACGCTGGCCGGGTGATCGAGCGCATCATCGCCTACTCCGAAGGCCCCGGCGACGCCGCGACCCGCGATTTCCACGTCCACGTGCTCGGGCTCGACGTCGCCATGGACGATCCCGTTCTCGGCTTCCGCAGCCGCGACCAGCCCGCCGCCCAGGTGCTCGTGCTTCCGCCCGGGAGCACCGATCCCGTTCCGCGGTGGGGGATCGACCTCGGCGCACCGGAAGCGGTGGACGCGGCCCACGCGGAGGCGGTGCGGCGGGGGCTGCGGGTGGTTTATCCGCTCACCGACGAGCCGTGGGGCGTGCGGCGGTTTTTCGTGACGGACCCGGGCGGCAATGTCGTTAATGTGCTCGCCCATCTGCCGGGCAGCGGGTAGCGGGTCGCGTTTCCTTGGGGGGCTGCGGGCGGTTCATCCGTTCGCCGACGATCCGGGCGGCACGGTGCTCGTCCAGGTGACGGGCAGTTCGCGCACCGAGTAGAAGATCGCGTTCTCGTTGAACTCCAAGCGATCCAGCGGCGCGGCCAGCGCCAGCGTCGGCACTCGTCGGCGCAAGGTGGAGTACGCGACCTCCAGCTCCATCCGGGCCAGCGGATCCCGGTTCGCGGTGCTCTTCACCGCGATGATGCCCTCGCCCGCGCGAATCAGTTGCCCACCGATTTCCAGGTCCGCCAAGGCAACGCGGCGACTCGGTGTGCATGGCGGCGGTGGTGTCGTGCCCGGCGACCAGAAGAAGCTGCCCCAGCACGGCGATCTCGCGCGGCGTCAGCACCCCGCGTTGCTCGGCGGCCAGTTTGCCGAGCAAGCCCGGTTCGGCGGTTTTCGCGGCGACGAGGTCTTCCAGATACGCGTTCAGCTCTTCGCTGGCCGCCACGGCGCGCGCCGGATCAGGGTCGTCCATGACGAGGGTGCGGGCCACGCCCTGGAAGAAATCGCGGTCCGCGTAAGGAACGCCGGGCAGTTCGCAGATCACCAGCGAAGGGAGCGGCAGGGCGAACGCGCCGACCAGATCGGCCGGATCCGGCCCGGCGAGGAGCTGATCGAGAAGATCGTCGACCAGTTCCTGAACGCGCGGCCGCAACGCGTCGCGAGCCTTGCTGACCGCGTTGGTGTGCGGAAAGCCGGGCCGCGCGACGTCGACGCCGACGCGCGGATCCGCCAGCACCGCACGGACATCGGCGTACCGGGTGATCAGCCAGGGCTCGCTGCCGTCCCACAGCCGCACCCGCGACACCGGCGGCCGTTTCGTCAGCCCGGGCGCGGGATCGAAGGGGCATCCCGCCGCCCGTGCCATGGGAAAGATGTCCTCGCCGCTCATGCGAACTCCTCACGTCGGTGTGCCTGAGTTCGCAGCATGGCTGTCCGGGGGACCCGGTAATCAGGCAAATCGGACGCGAAGTGCGTCACTTCCGGGCGGGGTTACCTCCTGGCCGCCGGAAGGTCGAGCGCGGGGTTCTGGTTCCTGATGGCGGACCCGTTGGTCTCCCACCAGTCCTTGGCCTTCGGGTTCGAGTGGTAGGTGACCTGCCATTCGCCCGCGTACGGGTCGCTCGTGTTCTCCCGGCCCGGCTTGGGCTTCCACGTCGTGGTGACGTCGTAGGTCGAGCCCTCGGTGTCGATGTTCTTGATGTCCGGGTCTTTGTCGGTCTTGCCGTACTGCAGGTTGGGGGTGTTGTCCCGTTCCCGTCCGGCGTCGTGCCATTTCTGCTCGGCTTCGCGCATCTCGCGCTCTTTGTCGCGGAACGCCTTGGTTTCCGGCTGCTCCTCGAACTTCTTCTCGGCGTTGTCGCGGAACTTCTTCTCCTGCGCGGCCTGCTGCTCCGGGGAAAGCCTGTCCCAGGCGTCCTTGTTCTTGGCCTTCTGCTTCTCGAAAGCGTTGTCGGTCTTGGCGTCCCAGTCCGCCTTCCGGCCGTCGTGCTCCCACTTCGCGTCGTCGTGCGCTTCCTTTTTGACGTCGTAGTCGGCCTTGGCGTCGTTGACCTTCTTGTCGATCGGGCCGGTCTTCGTCTTGGCGATTTCCGCCGCCTTGTGCGAGAAGACGTCCCGGTGCCATTCCTCGTGGATCCGGCCCGGGTACTTGGTGCCCATCTGCCCGTCGAAGGGGAGGTTGATCCGGTCCGTCTGGTGCTTGTTCTGGTGCGAGTCGACGTAGACCTTCATGTTGTCGCCGTACTTCTCGCCGGGGAACGACAGGCCGTTCTCGTCGTAATGCGCGGGCTGGGTGCGGTCGCCCGGCTGCCGTCCCGCCTGGTTCCCGCCGCCCGCGCGATCGCCGACGCCGCCGCTGTTCTTGCCGCACGTGCCGGTGCCCGAACCCTTCGGGGCCAGCCCGAGCGGATCGCAGGCGGCCAGCGGGTTGCCGACGTAGGCGGCCGGGTTCGGGGAGGGCGCGAGACCCAGCGGGTCCTGGCTGAGGTAGCGGCCGGTGGCCGGGTCGTAGTAGCGGTAGACGTTGTAGTACAGGCCGGATTCCGCGTCGGCGTACTGGCCGGGGAAGCGCAGCGGCGTCGGGGCGTCCGCGGCGCCGGAGTGCCACAGGCCCGCGCCGCCCGCGCGCCACACCGTGCGCCCGGCGGCGTCGAGCAGCGCCGCGGGGGTGCCGACGAGGTCGGTGACGATGGTCCGGAACACCTCGTCGACCGTCGCGGGCTGGTCGATCTGCAGGATCGGCCGGTCGCCGTCGGGGTGGTGCTCCCACGTGGTGACGCGGCGGTTGCCCGCGGCGTCGACGTGGCTCTGCTCCACGAGTTTCGTGCCGCTCCAGGTGAACTCCCAGGATTCGGCGACCTGGTTCCCGCCGACGACCCGCTTCTTGCCCACGCGGCGGCCCAGCGGGTCGTACCGGTACTGCCAGACGTCGCCGTCCGGTGTCGTCAGCGAGAGCAGCCGGTCCTGGCCGCCCCAGACGTAGCGCCAGATCCGGTCGCCCTCGCGGCGCGAGACCATCCGGCCCTGGCGGTCGTGCTCGAACACGGCGGGGCCGGCGGACCGGACGGTGTTGCCGCGGTAGGTGTGCGGTCCGGCGGCGGACGCGACCAGGTTGCCCGCGACGTCGTACCGGTACAGCTCGCCCCTGCCCGGCCGGTGCAGCTGGACCACGCGGCCGGCGGCGTCGAGTTCGATCCGGGTCGTCCCGGTCTCGTCGGCCACGCCGGTCAGGAGGCCGTCGAGCCGGTAGGAGAACCGGCGGCGGGCCTCGCCCGCGCTCTGCTCGACCAGGTTGTCGTCCGCGTCGAAGACCTGGGACACCGCGACCTGGCCGTCGACGACCCGGCGGATCTCCCGGCCGCCGCTGTCGTGGGCGAACTCCACGGAGTGGCCGCCGATGCGGAGGCTTTCCGGCCGTCCGAACCGGTCGAACTCCCAGCGGCTTTCGACCCCGGCGGGCGTCCGGCGGGTCACGACGCCTCCGCCGCGGGTGCGGGTGACGGTGCGCCCGTCCGTCGTTTCGCTGACCACGGTGCCGTATTCGTCGTAGACGACGTGCAGTTCGACGCCGTCGGCCTCGGCGTAGACGAGGTTGCCGAGTTCGTCGTGCCGGTAGGTGGTGATCAGCGACGGCGAAGCCTGGAGTTTCAGATTGCCCAGTTCGTCGTACTCGTAACGGGTTTCCTCGCCGTTGCCGTCGACCGTGCTGACGAGCCGGCCGCCGCGGTCGTAGCCGTACCGCAGCACGCGCCCGTCGAAGTCGGTCTCCTCGACGACCCGGCCCGCGGCGTCGCGCCGGTAGGTCCATTTCAGACCGGCCGCGTTGGTGACTTCGGTCAGCCGCAGTTCGGTGTCGTAGGCGTACTCGGTGCGCGCGCCGGTGGTGTCGGTCGTCGCGGTGCGGAGGCCGAACACGCCGTATTCCGCGGCCGAGCTGAACCCGGCCCGGTCGGTGCGGCCGATCTCGTGGCCGTCGGCGTCGTAGCGGCGCGTTTCCCTTGCCCCGGAAGGAAGGATCCGGAGGGCTTCGGCGCCCTCGACGGTCCACCCGAGCCGGATCCGCTCGCCCGAACGGTTCGGCATCGTGCGCGGGCGGCCGAAGAGGTCCCGCTCGATCCGGACGGACTGCCCGCCGGGGGCGTCCGTCCCGGCCTCGCGGACGGTTTCTCCCCGATAGGTCAGGGATCCCGACACGCCGATCGGTTCGCGATAGGGATTCGGCCGGTCCTCGCCGCGGTGCACGCGGGTCACCCAGGAGCCGTCCGCGCCCCGCGTCCGCAGGGTCAGCTCGACGCCGTCGTCGCGCACGTGGACCACCGAGCCGTCGCCGCGGGTGACGGCCGTGAGGACGCCGTTCTCGTCGTGGGTGAACTCCGCGGTGGTGCCGTCCGGGAAGGTCCGGCTCAGCAGCTGGCCCTGGCCGTCCCAGACCGACGTCAGCTCGCCGCCGGTCTGGTCGACGATCCGCACGACCTGCTTGTTCGCGTTGTAGTGGTATTCGCTCTTCGCGCCGAGCGAATCGGTGTACGTGGTGACCCGGCGTTCGAGGTCGTAGGCGAACGACCCGCTGAAAAAGCCCCGCGGCCCGGCGGTGCGCACGCAGCGGCCGGAGCGGTCGTAGCCGTAGCGGTACCAGGTGCCGGTGCGGTCCTGCCAGCCGACGAGCCTGCCTTCGAGGTCGTAGTCGTAGGTCTGGGGCAGGCCGGAGGAGTTCACCACTCGCGCGAGGTGGCCTTGCGGGTTGTAGCCGAACGAAGCCACCTTGACCGCCGGGCCGCCGTCCGGGTCGACGACTTCGATGCCGGTGATCCGGTTCGCGGTCGCGGTCAGCCGCACGACCGGGCCGTCCGAATGCCGCAGCAGCGCGGGCGCGCCGCCCGGGCCGTGCTCGAAACCGATCCGCGGTCCCCGCTCGACGTCGATCGCGACGAGCGGCAGCACGCCCGCGCGTTCGCCTTCCACCGGAGCGAATTCCAGCGTCTGGCGGTGCGCGGCGTCTTCCAGCACGTAGGTCTCGCCCTCCCGGCGCAGCGGCAGCCGCGGGCCGGAGACGGGGAAAACGGCGTCTTCCGCGGCGGAGGCCGGGTAGGTCAGGACCATGCCGTCGGCGGAGTAGAAGCGGACCTCGGCGCCGTCGAACTCGAGCCGCTGGTCCACAGTGGACGTCCACGTGGGACCGAACCACCGGCCGGACCGGTAGGACGACACGTGCGTGCGTTCCAGCGCCTGTTCCGGCGCGCCGGGCAGGAGCAGGTCGGCGACGGTCATCATGACCTCGCCGCTGACCACGTCGACCGGGTCGCCGCAGCCCTCCTTGTCCTCGGACCGGGTTTCGTCGTTTTTGTTGGCGTTGTTGTTCTTCGGGTCGTTCCCGTTCTCGCCGGGGCGTTTTTCGCTGTGGCCGCCGGTGCTGCCGTTGCCGCCGGGCTCGCCGCCGCGATCGGATCCGCCGGGGGAGGGCTGGTTGTCGTTCTTGTGGTCTTTCGGGGCGTTGTGGTCGCCGGAAGTGTGGGTGTTGCCGTCGTGGCCGCCGCCGCTGTGGTCGCCCGAGGTCGTGGTGCTCTCGTTGTCCTTGGAGCCGCCCTTGGGCTTCTCGGATTTGACGTTGATGTCCTTGGGCGTGTGCGTGGCGCCGCCCTTGCCGCTCTTGAGACCCTTCAACGCCTTCCCGGCGTCCTCGAACAGGGTGCCGGCCTTCTTCAGCAGCGGGACCAGCGCTTTGAGCGCCTTGACCAGCTTCGCGGTCACCTTCGCGATCGTCGAGGCGGTCTTCGCGACCGCGGTCACGACCTGCGGGACCACCCACGCCATCCCGATCCCGAGCGTGAACACCACCTGCAACGCCCACGAGATCAAGTGCCCGACCAGATCCGCGATCGTGTCCCGCACCAGCGTCCGGACCGCCGCGACCACCTCGCCCGCGGTCTTGACCCCGCTGGCCGCGCCCTCGCTGCCCTTCTGCGCGCTCGCGATCAGCGCCGAGGTGTCCTCGGCCCGCTTCCGGTAAGCGTCGGCCGCTTCGCCCTGCCAGCTCTCCAGGTCCTTCTTGACCAGCTCGCCCAGCTCGGTCGAAACCCCTTCGAGCTCCTTGGCGACGTTCGTCCAGGTCTCCGCCTGGGATTTGATCTCGTCCGCGTTGCCGGTCAGCGCGTTGAGCGCTTCCTTCAACGGGCCGACGTGCTCCATCAGCCAGCCCACGCCCGCGGCCAGGATCGCGCCGAACGGGTCCATCACCGCGGTGAGCACGTCCAGCGCGGTGCCCACCGCCCCGATCGCGACCGACGCCCAGTTCTTGCTCTCGATCCCCTGCTTGAGCGTCTCCGCGTCCTCCAGCAACGGCACACCCGACAACGCCGTCGTCGAATCTTTCACCGGCGCGATCAAGGGATTGGTCATCGGGCGTGGTACTCCTGGCTGTGCACGGGCAGGACAACGTGACGGAGTCGCTCCGCCATGCGCCGAGGTTATCGCTCCCCTCGCGGCCTTGCGGCAACAGCACAGCCGCGATGCCTCAACGTCTCGGACGGCTGCCCGAACACACCAGGTCAGCCGTCCGCGGCGCCCGGTTCGCCGGGACGTTCGACCACGCTCCACAGAAACGAGTACCTGCGCCCGGCGGGTTCCTCGCGCGCGACGAATTCGTCCAGCAGCGCGTCCATCCGCTTGTGCAGCTCAGCCGCGGCCTCGTCGCTCAGCCGGACCACGCCGCGGCGGGTCTGCCGGATCGACTCAGGGTCGCCTTCGAGCATTTCGGCGCGGTGTGCGTCCAGGGTCGCCAGTTCGACGCGCGCGGTCAGCGCGGGGTCGCCCGCCTGGTCGAGGTCGAGGTGCCAGGTCCGCCGCGTCGTCCGGTAGGGGCGTTCCCAGGCGCCGAGGTCGCTCCGGCGGGCCGGTTCGGCGACGAGGAAACCGGCTTCGGCGAGCGCGTGCACCCGGCGCAGCACGGTGGCCGGCGACTCCTCGAGCCGTTTCGCCAGCTGCTGGTTCGTCCACGCGGAATCCAGGCACAGCCGCAGAATCCGCCAGCTCAGCGGGTGCGCGAGCGCGCGGAGGTCGTCGGCGGTCGCCCGGCGCGGGAGGCAGTCGTCCATTGACAGCAGCTTAACCGATTTGCTTCGATGGTATCGATATCAGAAAATGAAATCACTGGAGGTCCGGGTGCGCCGCATCGAGTCGTACGTCGAGCAGAACCGGGAGCGGCACGAGGCGGAGCTGGCCGAGTGGATCGGCGTGCCCAGCGTGAGCGCCACCGGCGAGGGGATGGCCGGCGCGGCCGAGTTCGCGTGCGGGCTGCTGCGGCGCAGCGGGCTCGACGCGCGGCAGGTCGAAACCGGCGGCTGGCCCTTGGTGGTGGGGCACGCCGAAGGCTCGGCGGGCGCTCCGCACGTGGTGATCTACGGCCATTACGACGTCCAGCCGGCCGGACCGCTGTCGGCGTGGGACAGCCCGCCGTTCGAGGCCAGCATCCGCGACGGCCGGATGTACGGACGCGGCACGGGGGACAACAAGGGCCAGCATCTCGCGCAGCTGCTTGCCTTGCGCGCGCTCGCCGAGACCGGCGGACTGCCGTGCAGCGTGACGGTGCTGCTCGACGGCGAGGAGGAAATCGGCAGTCCGAACCTGGAATCCGCGCTCGCCGATCTGCGCGACGAGTGGGACGCGGACCTGGTGCTGTGGAGCGACGGCCCGGTGCACGACAGCGGCGAGCCGACGGTCAGCCTCGGCGTGCGCGGCGCGGTCCGGTTCGAGATCCGGGTGCCGGGCGCTCCGGCGGCGCTGCATTCGGGCAACTGGGGCGGGGTCGCGCCGAATCCGGCGTGGGAGCTGGTGTGGCTGCTGTCGACGATGCGCTCGCCGGAAGGCGAGATCCTGGTCAAGGGATTCGCCGACGGCATGGTCCCGCTGAGCCCTTCGGAACGCGCCGCGCTGGACGCGCTTCCGGTCGACGTGCCCGTCGCGCTCGCCGAGGTCGGGCTGGACCGGATGGACGTGCCCGAAGGCGCCGGTTTCACCGACCGGCTCGCCTCGCCGACGTTCAGCATCAACTCACTGTCCTGTTTGGACGAAGGCGACCACCGGACGGTCATCCCGGCCGTCGCGGTCGCCCGCTGCGACATCCGGACGGTCGGCGGCCAGCGCGCCTCGACGGTCCTCGAAGCCCTGCGCGCCCACCTCGCCGAACACCTTCCGCACGCCGAACTGCACGTCCCGGGCGGGCTGATGGAAGCGTCCCGGACGTTGCCGGAATCGCCTTACACCAAGGTGATCACCGACGCGGTCAGCGCGGCCGCCGGACGCCCGGCAGTGCTGGTGCCCGCGATGGGCGGCAGCCTGCCGATCGCGGCGTTGTCCGACGGGCTCGGGCTCCCGTGCTACGGGATCCCGCTGGCGAACGTCGACGAGCACAACCACGGCCCTAACGAGAATTTCGAACTCGCTCGTTTCCACTCCGGAATCGCCGCCGCCGCGAACGTCCTGATCGAACTGGGCAAGCAGCGCTGATCTTCCGCACATGGTTGTTCCGGGCCGCTGTGCCCGGAGCCGCGATTCACCAACGACGCCGAACCGCTTACCGCCCCCGGAGGCGACCATGTCGATTCCCGCACCCGATTCCCCTGCACTGAGAACCGAGAACAGCCCTTCGCCGCGTTCATCCCGGATCGTGGTCGCGGCCACGATCGGCAACACCCTGGAATGGTTCAGCCTCGGGGCCTACACGTTGTTCGCCGACGTGCTGGCGAAACAATTCTTTCCCACCGCGGATCCGGCGGTCTCGCTGATGCTCGCCTTCGCGAGCGTCGCTGTCGCGTATTTGATCCGCCCGTTCGGCGGGATGATTCTCGGCTCCTACGCCGACCGCGCGGGCCGCAAAGCCGCGCTGGTGTGGTCGATCCGGATCATGGCGGTGGCGTCGCTGCTGATCGCGATCATGCCGAACTACGCGACGATCGGGATCGCGGCGCCGCTCGGACTGGTGTTCGCCAATCTGCTGCAGGGCTTCTCGGCGGGCGGCGAATTCGGCAGCGCGACCGCGTATCTCGTGGAGAGCAACCGGAAACGCCGCGGCTTCATGGGCAGCTGGGGCGCGGCGAGCCAGGGGCTGAGCACGCTGCTGGGCATCGTGTTCGCCGCCGTGCTGAGCGCCGTGCTCACCGAAGCGCAGCTCGGGTCGTGGGGCTGGCGGATCCCGTTCGCCTTCGGCCTGCTGATCGCGCCGATCGGCTACTACATCCGGCGGCACGTGGAGGAATCCCCGGCTTTCGAGGAAGACGCCGCGCAGGCCCCGCTGCGGGAAGTCCTGCGCTCGCAGAAAACCCGGATCCTGGTCGCGATGGGCGCGATGGCGGTGTCCACCGCGATCAGCTACCTGATCATCTACATGCCGACCTTCGCCATCCGGAACCTCGGCCTGCCCAAGTCGCTGGCCTTCACCACGACGATCGTCACCCAGATAGTGCTGACCGTCCTCGCTCCGATCGCCGGGCGGCTGTCCGACCGGACCGGCCGGATCCCGCTGATGGCGGCCGCCTGCTCGGTGATGCTGCTGGCCATCTTCCCGCTGTTCCTCGCTTTGAACAGCCAGCCGACGTTCGCCGTGATGACCGCGGTGATGGCCGCGATCGGCCTGGTCAAGGTCTGGTACGTCGGCCCGCTGGGCACGATGATGGCCGACGTCTTCCCGACCCGGACCCGCGCGACCGGGCTGTCGGTCAGCTACAACCTCACGGCGTCGCTCTTCGGCGGGTTCACGCCGCTGGTGGTGATCTGGCTGATCCAGGCGACGGGGAGCAATCTGGCGCCGAGTTATTACGTGATGGCGCTGGCGGTGCTGAGCCTGGGAGCGCTGGCTTTCGCGCGGAAACGGCTTCGGGTGCGCTGATCTGTCCTTTGTGGACTGATGAGGACGCGCGATCCCGGGAGGGTCGCGCGTCCTGCCGTCCGCGAGCATGGTGCGCTGAGTAAGGGTTGCCTAACGCCGACCGCTCGGCTACCGTCCAAGTCCTCAGAGGACATGAGGAGTTGAGATGACCGACCTGACGCTGGCGGAGCTGGCCGCCGCGGTGCGGGCGCGCGACGTTTCCCCGGTGGAGCTGACCGGGGAGTACCTCCGCCGGATCGATCGCGACAACGGCGAGGTGGGGGCCTACCTCACCGTCGACCACGAAGGTGCGCTCGCGGCCGCGCGAGAGGCGGAGGCGCTGGTCCGGTCCGGCGCGCGAGATTTGCCGATGCTGTGCGGAGTGCCGGTTTCGGTGAAGGACACCTGGCCGGTCAAGGGACTGCGGTACACCTCGGGCTCGAAGGCGTTCGCCGACCGGGTGGCCGGGGAGGACGCGGCGGTCGTGACGGGGCTGCGCCGGGCGGGCATGATCGTGCTGGGCAAGACCAACGCGGCCGAGTTCGGGTGTTCGTCCTACACCGAGACCGCGTTCGGCCCGGCCCGCAACCCGCACGACCTCTCCCGCACCGCGGGCGGGTCCAGCGGAGGGGCCGCCGCCTCGGTCGCGGCGGGCCTGGCCCCGGCGGCGCAGGGCAGCGACGGCGGCGGTTCGGTGCGGATTCCGGCCGCGTGCTGTGGACTGGTGGGCATCAAACCGACCCGGGGCCGGGTGAGCCCGGCGCCCGGCCCGGATTCGGCCGGACTGGCCACTGCCGGACCGATCGCTCGCACGGTCGTGGACGCCGCACTGCTGTTGGAGGCGATGAGCGTCTCGTGCCCTGGCGACACCCACCAGTTGCCGCCGGTGCCTGCCGGGCATTTCGCGGAGAGCGCCCGGCGCGAACCCGGCCGGCTGCGGATCGGGGTGATCCGCGGGGCCGCGAGCGACGACCCGTGGTGCCGGCAGGCGTGCGACGACGCCGCTGACCTGCTCGCGGACCTGGGCCACGACGTGGCCGAGGCCGAACCGGCGGGTCCGGACGACTATCGCGCGGAGTTCACCGTCGTGTGGTCGGCGCTCGCCGGCTCGGTGCCGGTGCCCGCCGAGCGCGAGCCGGACCTGCTGCCGCTGACCCGGTGGCTGCGGGACAAGGCCCGGGTCTGCGACGCGGTGACCTTGATGTCCGCGCTGTTCTCGATGCAGGCCACCGCTCGCCGGATCGCCCGCCGCTACGACCGGTTCGACGTGGTCCTCAGCTCCGCCCTGGCCACGCTGCCGCCGCCGGTGGGCGGCCTCGTCGCCGCCGACCCCGCGCAGACCTTCGAAAACATGCTGCGGTTCCACCCGCTCACGCCGCTGGCCAACATCACCGGTCAGCCGTCGCTGACCCTCCCGGCGCGCCGGACTCCGGAAGGGCTGCCCGTCGGCGTGCTGCTCACCGGACGCTACGGAGCCGAAGCCACCCTGATTTCCGTTGCGGCACAACTGGAGCGTGCTCTGCGATGAGAAAAGCACAACTGGGTTTCCTGACCGGGACCCATGTCGTCAACGACCTGTACCAGGGCTCGGTGCCCGCGCTGCTGCCGTTCCTGATGAGCGAGCGCCACTACAGCTACGCGGCGGTGTCCGGAATCGCTTTGGCCGCAACGGGTCTGTCCAGTGTGGTGCAGCCGGTGTTCGGGATGATCGTGGACCGGTCCCGGCGCGACTGGCTGGCACCGCTGGGCTTCCTCGTGGCTGCCGCCGGGATCGCCGGCGCCGGTTTCGCGGACAGCTACGCGCTCACGTGGATCTGCGTCGCCGTGGCGGGAATCGGCGTGGCGGCCTACCACCCGCCCGCCACCAATCAGGCCCGTGCGGCGGGCGGAAAATCGCAGCAGGCGATGAGTCTGTTCTCCGTCGGCGGCACGCTGGGCAGTTCGCTCGCCCCCGCGCTCGTCACCGCGGTCGTCGGCTCGCTCGGTCTCTCGGGCGCGTATTTGCTGGCGGTCCCAGCGGTGGTGATGGCGTTGCTGTGGCTGGTGAATCGCCGGATCAGCCCCGCGCTGGCGGACGGCCCGAGCGCGGCCGCGGAGTCCACTTCGGACCTGCGAGACGACTGGCGCTCCTTCGGCAGGCTGGTCGCGGCGACCGTCGGCTGGTCGATCCCTTACGTGACAGTGAGTTCGCTGCTGTCGTTGTACGCGATCCGCGAGCTGCACGCCTCGGCCACGACCGCGGCGGTCACGCTCACCTCCTTCACCCTCGCCGGAGCCGCGGGCACCGTCCTCGGCGGCTGGCTGGGGGACCGGCTGGGCCGCTTGGTCCCGATCCGGACCGGGTACCTGCTGGGCATTCCCGCGCTGGCGGGGATCGTGCTCAGCCCGGACCCCCTCGTCCTGGAACTCAGCACCGTGCTGTTCGGCCTGGCCATGTTCCTGCCGTTCGCGAACCAGGTGACCCTCGCCCAGGACTACCTGCCCACCCGGCCCGGCACCGCCAGCGGGCTGACGCTCGGCCTGGCCATGTCGGTCGGCGGGCTCACCTCGCCGCTGTTCGGCTGGCTGGCCGACGCGGAGGGCTTGCGGTTCACGCTCGGCGCGGTGCTCGCGGTGTTCGGCGTCGCGGTGGTGTTCGGCACCCGGCTGCGCGATCGCGTCCTGCCCGTTCCGTCGTCCGCGAACTCATCTGAGGAGCTGGTGACCTGATACATTGCGGGCATCCGGCGAGGAGGGGAGCGCGACGTGACGGTCCGGGCGGTACGGCGGACTTCGCTGGTCGACGCGGCGACGGCGGAACTGCGCCGGCTGATCGGCGAGGGAGAATGGCCGGTCGGGGCCAAGCTGCCCAACGAGGTCGAACTGAGCAAGCTGCTCGGAGTCGGGCGGTCCACCGCGCGGGAGGCCGTCCGTGCCCTGATCTCCGCGGGCCAGCTGTATTCCCAGCAGGGTTCGGGCACCTACGTCGCCTCCGCGACCCCACTGTCCGATTTGGACCGCAAGCTGCGCACGGCCGCGGTGGTCCACGTGTACGAGGTCCGCGTCGCGCTGGAGGTGGAGGCGGGCGGGCTGGCCGCGACCCGCCGCACCGCCGCCGACCTCAAAGCGCTCCGCAAGGCGCTCGCGGCGCGCGACCACGCCGGGTCGCTGCCTGAACTGCTCGACGCCGACCTCGCCTTTCACCGGGCGGTCGTGGTCGCCGCGCACAACCCGGTGCTGCTCGACGTGTTCGATTCCTTCCTCGACGCCATGCGCGCGGTGGCGGACAGCGTCACCACGCTGGACGCCACCGGAGCGAACACGGACGATCATCACCGGGCCCACCGCGATCTCGTCGCCGCGATCGAAGCCGGGGACCCGGAGGCCGCCGCGCTGGCTACTCGCCGGAACGTCGAGCACACCTTGGCGCAGTTGCGTTGACATCGGAAGACGGTTACGGATGGGTCCGGAACGCGTCCACGATCAGATAACTGCCGTTCTTCATCGTGCCCGTCACGGTGTGCACCCCGCGCGGCAGTCCGGAAATAGCCGCCACCGTCGATTGGTACTGCCGGGTTGGCGTGACGAAACTGACGGTCCGGTAAGGAGCGCCGTCCAAGGTCAGGTCGACGTCGCCCTCGTCGGTGTTCGTCTCGGAGATGATGTCGATCCCGGTGCCGTAGAACGTGAAACTCCACGAGTCGCCGACGTTCTGGGTCGCCCAGATGTCGTCGAGATAGGAGTTCGCGCCGCCGGCCGAACTGCCGCGCCAGAGCCATCCGGTCGAGGGGGCTCCGGTACCGGTGTAGACGACGCCGGAGGTGTCGTTGAGCAGTTCGGCTTCCTGCGTTTTGGCGAGGCGGACGGTGACGTCGGCCTGCCCGCGCCGCACGGTCAGCGTGATCGGCGCGCCGGGGGCGAGTTTGTTGTAGCTGAGCCAGAAAGTGTTGCGGTCGTCGGTCACTGAGGCGCCGTTGATCGCGGTGATGTCGTCGCCGGTCCGCAGCCCGTTCTGCGCCGCGTAACTGCCTTGCGGCACCGACGGCAGGTAGAGGCCGTACGGCTTGGTCAGGCCGAGGGACGACTGGACCGCCAGGGACGGAATGTTCGTGGCGGTGGCGCCCATCAGCATTTCGGGTTGGACGATCATTCCGTTGGCGGGCGTGCCGGAGCCGGGGCCATAGGCGAAAACCGCCTTCGGCGGGAGCGGTCCGCCGCGGGCGCCGAAGCCGGTCATCGGGAAGTTCTGGTAGCCGAGGCTTGCTGCCGGAGAATCGGGGGAGACGGCGAAGTCGTAGCTCGCGGTTGGGTCGGCCGCGGCGAACTTCGGGTCGGCGACGAGCGAATGCGGGTCCATGCCGGCGCGAACCCAGGCCGACTGGGTGTTGATCGTGGTGCCGTCCGCGGAGAGCGCTTCGTTGCCGCTGCCGTCGGGATTGACGTAGACCGGGTAGTGGTCGTTCCAGAAGAGGTTGCGGTCGACGCCGTACTTCGCGGTGGACGGATTGTTCAGCACGTTGTTGTAGGCCTGCGGCCCCAGGGTGATGTTGTGCTCGATGACGTCGCCGCAGTCGGAGTGGCTGACCTGTTCGTAGATCGAGCCGTCCACGAGCAGGTTGTTCCGCACGGTGCGCTCGTAGCCGTCGCGCAGTTTGATGCCGCCCTTGAGGATGAGGTTGTCCAGCAAGCGGAAGTTGGACGAGCCGTCGTCGAGATCGATGGCCCAGTCGCCGGCGTGCCAGAACCGGTTGTGCTGAATGGTGATCGGCCGGACGACGTCCAGCTTCATCAGGCTCCGGGCCTGGGCGTCGGTGAGCGCGATGCCGGTCGATCCTTCGTAACTCGTGCCCGGCGCGAGGGTGTTGTTACCGGAGCTGGCCCAGAACCGGCCGCGACCCCATACGTTGATCGACCCGTTGTCGCCGGTTTCCTCGACGCAGTTGAAGAGATCGTTGTTCTTGATGTCGTGTCCGCCCCAGGTGCCGTCCTCGATGTTGAGGCAGGCGCGCGGACTGTCGGAGATGGTGTTGCCGTCGACTGTCACGTCCGCGCTCATGGAGATGTTGACGCCGGAAGACTGCTTCTCGAACCGGCCCATGTCCTGCATGACGTTGTTGCGCACGAGGATGTCGCGGGGATAGTCGCCGGTTTTCGGCCCGGGCGCGGTGTCGGAGACGGCTACGTTGTCGTAGTAATTGCCGGAGTAGTCGCGCACCGCGGCGGGCGAGCCGACGATCTGGATGTCGGTGGCCCCGTCGGAGGAGAACTTGCTGTCGCTGATCGTGGTGTGCGCGTTGTAGCCGTCGAGGAAGACGCCGTTGCCGCCGAGCTGGTCGAAGGATGAGCCGGAGACTGAGATGTCAGTGGCGTTTTTCAGATATACCGCGGCTTTGCGGACCACCGCCCAGTCGCCCTTGGCGTCGGCTTCGAACGGACCGGTGAAGAGCGTGCGGTGCGTCGCGGTGAAGTGCAGCCCGCGCAGCGCGATGTCGTGGACGGGGTCGGCCGCCGAGGTTCCGGCGAGGGTGATCAGCTGGTCCTGTTCGGCGGTTTCGACCGTGGCGGCGGAAAGATCGGTTCCCGCGGGCGGGTAGTAGAGCAGCTGGCCGCTCGTCCGGTCGTAGTACCACTCGCCGGGCGCGTCCAGTTCCTCCTTGACGTTCTCGGCCATCGCCGGGCCGACCCGGCCGGGCCCGTTCCCCTTGGTCAGCCCGCAATCCTGCGGCCGGTTGTTGTCGCCGACGTAGTGCAGATCGAGACTGCCCCCGGTGCGGCCGCTGACCGTGAACGAGACGGAACCCCAGTCGCCGCAGTGCATCGCGCGCACCAGCGCGGTCGACGGGTTCGACCATTTCGCCGATTCCCGCTGGAGATCGGCCAGCGAGGTCGAGCCCTGCAGCCGGGCCGCGTCCGGATCGTAGTTTGGGTAGCGGGCCAGGATCTGGCGCTGTCCGTTGACGAACAGGCCGTCGAAGCCCAGTCCGGCAGGGACGGTCGCGGCCATGACCTTGCTGCCGGGCGCGGCGGGCTGCCAGTTCGGCCGCAACGGCCGTCCGCCGCTGATCGTCACCGCGGCGCTGGTCGCCGGTTGCCAGGTCACGGTGTGGCCGTTGCGTCCGGAATCCTGCGGGCCGAGCGCCAGCGGAGCGGAAAGATAGTAGGTGCCGCCGGCGAGTTTCACGACGATGTCGCGATGGTCGCCGACGCCGGTGCCGAGAAGATGCCGGACCCGTTGCTGCGCCTGCGAAAGCGAACACGGTCGCGGCTGGGTGCACGGAGTGCCGGGCGGCGCGTCGGCGGAAGGAGCGGCGTACACCGTCATCGGCGGCGGCCCGCTCGCGGCGGCGGGGTGGCCGAGGGCGAATGTTCCGCCAACCCCGGCGACGACGGACAGGACGATGCGCAGAAGGCGGCGGTTGGCCATTCAGGTCCTCCTTGACCAGGCATCGGTGCCCGGGGCAGCCAGGACATCCGATGCCTAGGAGACTATGCACGAGCATGTATCAGCCGTCAAGGAGAGCTTTCCGTCTTCACTGGAGCGCTGATTACCTTGAAACTCTGGGAATTTCGCGCCGAGTGAACTGTTGGCGAGGACTCCCGGCGTGGAGTGATCACTCGACGGAGGCGAGCCTTACATCTGATCTATTCGCATCGGAGTTGCCCGAGCGGGCGTAACGGCCGGGCGAGGTCCCCATGTGCCGTTTGAAGGCCGTGTTGAAGGCGTGCTCGGATTCGTACCCCACGGAGCGGGCGATCCGGCCGACCGTGTCCTCGCCGGAGCGGAGCTTCTCGCTGGCCAGGATCATCCGCCAGCGAGTCAGGTAGGCGATCGGGGTTTCGCCCGCGCGGGCGCGGAACCGCTCGGCGAACGTCGTGCGGGACATGCCGCTGAGCGCGGCGAGTTTCCGCACCGTCCACGGATGAGCGGGGTCGGCGTGCACGGCTCCGAGCGCAGCGCTCAACTGCGGGTCGGCCAGTGCGGCGAACCAGCCGATGTCGTTGCCGGAGCGGGTGGACAGATAGAGCCGCAGCGCTTGGACCAGCATCAGGTGCGCCAATTGCTGCGCCATCAGATCGGAGCCCGGGCGAGCCTCGCGGAACTCTTCCAGCATGAGCTCGATCGAGCCGCGCAGCCGGGCGCGGTCGCCGGACGTCTCCACCGGCATGACGGCGGGCATGGACCGCAGCAGCGCCGGGGCGTTCGGGCTGGCGAACTCGAACCGGGTGCCGACCAGATGCGCGTCACCGCCGCCCTGGTAAGTGAAGACCCGGCCGCCGCGAGCCGGGCCGAGCACCTCCGAGGCCAGCGCCGGTGCGACGCCGGGTGCGCTGCCGAGGACCGCCTCGCGGCCGGTCGGCATGACGAAACAGGAGCCCTCAGCGAGCCGCAGGGGCTCACCGTCACCCTTGATCGTCAGCCAGCAAGCGCCCTTGACGACGGCGTAGCACTTGATCTGCCCGGCCAGGTCGTCGAGCTTGATCGCCCACGCTCCGCCCGCGTCGACTTCGGCGGTGCTGAAACTCCGGGGTTTGAGCAGCGACAGCACCTCGCTCAGCGGATCCATCGGCTCTCCGGACGATCGCGAACAAAACCAGCGTTTTCAAGCATAGGCGGTACGTCCGGGTGCGCTTAGCGTTTTGCCCAGAACCTCGCTCGCTTCGACTGAGAAGGACTCCGGAAATGAAAGCTGCAGTAGTTACCGCCTACGGTACCGCGGCGCGGTACCTCGACTGGCCCTCGCCGCGGGCGGCCAACGAGCACGAGATCGTGGTCGACGTCCTGGCCGCCGGGCTCCACCCGCGAGTCCGCATGCAAGTAGACGGTTCGCACTACACGAGTTCCCCCGGCGAGTTGCCGCTGGTGCCGGGCTTCGACGGGGTGGGCCGAGGCCCGGACGGCCGGCTCTGGTTCTTCGTGTCCTTCGACGGCAAGCGCGGCTCGATGGCCGAACAGGCGGTCATCGACACCCGGCGCAGTTTCGTCCTCCCCGACGGGGCCGATCCGGTGACGGTGGCGGCGACGGCGAACTGCGTGATCGCGTCCTGGCTCGCGGTGAAACGGCGGATCTCCGTCCGGCCGGGACAGAACTTCCTGGTCCTCGGCGCGACCGGCGGTACCGGGCGGATGGCCGTGGAAGTGGCCCGGCTTTCCGGCGCCGCACAGGTCATCGCGGTCGGGCGCGACCCGGAACGGCTGGCCGCGATTCCCGGCGCTACCGCGACCGCTCTGATCGGCGACCCGCTGCCGTCGGACGTCGACGTAGTCCTCGATTTCCTCTGGGGCGAACCGGCCACCGTGACGATGGAGGCACTGGTCTTCGCCCGTGCGACCCCGGAACGTCCGCTGACCTGGATCAACCTCGGCGAAATGGCCGGAGCCCGGGCAGCGCTGCCCGCCGGGGCACTGCGGTCGACCCGGCTCGAAGTGCTCGGCAGCGGACAGGGTTCGTTGACCGGCGCGGAAATGGCCGCCGAGGCCGCGGCCGTCCTGACCGAGATCGCGCGCGGCGCCTTCGCCGTGGAGGCCGACCCGATCCCGCTGTCCGAGGTCGAACGCGCCTGGGCGAAACCGGCCGACAGCGGCAAACGCATCGTCTTGACCCAGCCCTGACTGGACGCGAATCCGGCTACCTCAGCTGAGGCGGAGGCGACCACACGAGCCGCGGGTCGGTCTGCACGAAGCTGCCGAGCAGCTGGTCCACCCGCATCAGCACGTTCAGGTCGAGCCGGACGCCCGCCGCCTTCGCGTTTTCGGTCACCTGCTCCGGAGTGCTCGCTCCCATGACCGTCGCGGCCACCGTCTCGTTCTGCAGTGTCCAGGCGAGGGCGAGCTGAGCCATGGTCAGACCGGCGTCGTCCGCGACGCCGCGCAGCAATTCCACGCGGTCCAGCAGTTCCGGGTACAGCAGGGGGCGGGCGTAGGCCGGTCCGGTCGCGCGGGAGCCCGGCGGGATGGCACCGCCGCGGTATTTGCCCGTCAGGACGCCTTGGGCCAGCGGGACCGACGCGAACTGGCCGATGCCGAGGCGTTCGGACACCGGCATCACCTGCGCCTCGGCCACTCGCCACAGCATCGAGTAGTGCGGCTGGTTGGCGATCAGCGGCACGTGGTGCCGGGCCGCCGCGTCCGCCCCCTGCATCAGCTGTTCCGCGGTCCACTCCGCGGTGCCGACGTAGCGCACTTTCCCTTGCCGCACCAGGTCGGACAGCGCCAGGAACGTCTCGTCGACCGGGGTCTTGTAGTCGAAGCGCAGCAGTTGGTAGACGTCGACGTAGTCGGTGCGCAGCCGCCGCAGCGAGGCTTCCAGCGAGGCGATCACGTGCTTGCGGCTCAGGCCCGAGTCGTTGGGTCCGGGGCCTTCGGGCCAGAAGACTCCGTTGCACAGGACCACGTCCTCGCGGCGCGTGCCGGCGAACGCCGCGCCGAAGGCGGCTTCCGCCGCGCCGCCGTCCCAGGCCGCCGAGGTGTGGAAGGTCGTGATGCCCGCGTCCAGCGCCGCGGCGACGCAGCCCTCCGCTTCGTGGGTGAGCCAGTTGCCGTAAGCGATCTCGCTCACCGCGAGGCCGCTCGCGCCGAGTTTGCGGTACTCCACTTTCAGCCTCCCCGGACGGCGGTTTCGGCGATCCACGCGTCGACCGCGCGGGCCTTGCGGGCGAACGTCTCCCGCACCGATTCGTGCGGCAGGATCAGGAATTCTTCGTCGGCGAGCCCGCGCACGACCGCGTCGGCGACGTCCTCGGGTTCGAGCAGCGGCGCGGCGGCCGCGATGGCCAGCGCGGCCGGGTGCCCGGCGGCGAGACCCGGCTCCAGCAGCGCCGTGCGGACGCCGAGCGGGCACAGCGCGCTGACCCGGATTCCGCGCGGGCGGTAGGTGATCGCCAGCCATTCGGCCAGCCCGACGGCCGCGTGCTTGGTGACCGAGTACGGCGCGTCGCCCGGCGTGCCGAGCAGGCCCGCGGCCGACGCGGTGAGCAGGAGATAGCC
Source organism: Amycolatopsis sp. NPDC104775 (assembly GCF_055583325.1). NCBI lineage: Bacteria > Bacillati > Actinomycetota > Actinomycetes > Pseudonocardiales > Pseudonocardiaceae > Amycolatopsis > Amycolatopsis sp. NPDC104775. Next base: position 1,161,666 of record NZ_JBVJOE010000001.1, on the reverse strand, counting down.
CTCGCCGCGGGCGAGCATCGAGGGCAGCACTGCCTGCGCGGCGTGGACGTGCTGCATGACGTTGATCTCCCACGATCTCGTCCACTGCTCGTCCGCCGCGTGCACTCCAGTGCCGAACGCGGCGCCCGCGTTGGCGCAGAACAGATCCACCGGCCCGAATTCGGCCCGTGCCCCGGCGACCAGTGCCTTCAAGTCCTTTTTGGACGTCGCGTCGGTCGCCGCCGCGACGGCCCGCCCGCCCGCGGCCTGGATCTCCGCCGCCACGCGCTCGGCCCCGGCCTCGTCCACGTCGGACACGACGACCCCCGCCGCGCCCTCGGCGGCGAAACGGCGGGCCATGGCCGCGCCGATACCGCGGGCCGCGCCGGTCAGCACGACTACCCGTCCGGTCAGTTCCACGGGCGCTCCACTATTTTCTCGGGCATTGTCACCGGCGTGAGCAAATTGTATTTCCGGACTGTGACCGGCGTGATAAAAGCCCTGGTAGGCGGCTTGAGATGGCTTTGTTCCACGGTTTCCGACATTAGCAGTCCGGCAGCCGTGGCGGTATGGTCGGCGATAATTAACCGGGTCCGGTATTGCGTTTTCCGCGGCCGGTGCGTTATTCCTAGGACCGGTTCCGCGGCGATCATCTCCCCGGAGACCGCCGATCCGAGCGCAGGAGGTCCGCCGATGGTCGAGCTCGTCCCGCCGTCGCAGGTTCGACGGCTGCGGTGCCTGGGCTTCGGCGACCCCGACGTGGTGACAGCCGTCGCGCGCGGCGGGGGACTGGGTGTGCTGGACGGAACGGACCCGGTGCAGCTGCGGCTGGTCGCGGCCCGGGTCCGCGTGCCCTACGGCGTGCGCACGGACGGGCCGGTGCCCGAGGGCGCGGCCTTCGCGATCCGCACGAAAGCGCCGTGGACGGGTGCGCTCGCCGAGGTCGTGGACGAGGCGACAGCGGCCGAGGCGGTCCGCGGCGGCGCGCTGGGGCTCGTCGCGGGCGTCGGTGAATTGAGTGATTTCGTTCTGCTGCAACAGCTTCTGGACAGCTTCGACGTCCCGGTGTGGGGCCGCGTCGCCGGGCCGCGGACCGCGGTGGGCGCGCTCGCTGGCGGCGCGGCGGGCGTGGTCCTGCCCTCGGCGACGGAAGAAGGCGTCCGCCGGATCGTCGGCGCGGAGCTGCCCGCCACGACCCTGTCCGGCCGGTTGTGCCGGACGCTGGGCAGCGCGCTGCCGGTCGTCCAAGGCCCGATGACGCGCGTCAGCGACCAGCCGGGGTTCGCGGCGGCGGTCGCGGACGCGGGCGGTTTCCCTTTCGTCGCGGTCGCCACCGCGAGCGGCGTGCGCACCACGGAGCTGCTGACCAAAACGGCCGAGCGGCTGGGCGAGCGGCCTTGGGGCGCGGGCATTCTCGGCTTCGTGCCGGACGACCTGCGCGCCGGACAGCTCGCCGCGATCCGGGCGGTCCGGCCGCGGTGCGTGCTGATTGCGGGCGGGAAACCGGGGCAGGCCAAGGCTTTGGAAGCCGAGGGCATCGCGACCTTCCTGCACGTGCCCTCGCCGATTCTGCTCCGGCAGTACCTTGACGCCGGAGTGCGCCGGTTCGTCTTCGAGGGGGCCGAATGCGGCGGGCACATCGGGCCGCGGTCGAGTTTTGACCTCTGGGAAGAGCAACTGGCCGTCCTCGAAGGGGAGAAGGACGTCGAGGTGCTCTTCGCGGGCGGGATCCACGACGCGCGCTCGGCAGCGATGGTTGCCGCGATGGCGGCGCCACTCGACGCGGCCGGTATTTTGATGGGGACCGCCTACCTTTTCACCGAAGAAGCGGTGAAGCATGGCGCGATCACCCGCCTGTTCCAGGAATGCGCCCTCGCCGCCGACACCACCGTCACCCTCGAAACCGCGCCGGGCCACCGCACGCGGTGCTTGCTCAGCCCGTACGCGACGGAGTTCGAACAGCTCAAAGCGAGCCTGCACGACGTTCCCGCGCAGGAAGCCTGGCAGCGCCTCGAAGAGCTGAACACCGGCCGTCTTCGCATTGCCAGCAAGGGCGTCCGCCGGGACGGCACGCGGCTGAGCGCGGACGTCCAGCTCGCCGAAGGGATGTACCTGGCGGGGGAGGTCGCGGTGCTGCGCGACCGCCGGACGACCATCGCCGAGCTGCACGCGGAGGTCACGTCGGGCCGGACGTTCGCCCGCGAGACCGTACCGGCGGAGACGGGAAGCCGGGACATCGCCGTCGTCGGCATGGCATGCACCTTCCCGGGCGCGCCCGATGTCGAGGCGTTCTGGTCGAACATCCTGCGCGGCGAGGACTCCGTCACCGAGGTGCCGCGCGAGCGCTGGGATCCGGATGTCTACTTCGGACAGTCGACGTCGAAATGGGGCGGATTCCTTCCTCCGCTTCCGGTCGACCCGCTGGACTACGGCATCCCGCCGTCCGCGATGGGCAGCATCGACCCGGCCCAGCTCGTCTCGCTGGAGACCGCGCGCCGGGCGCTCGCGGACGCCGGGTACGCGCACCGGGAGTTCGACCGGGAGCGCACGAGCGTCGTCTTCGGCGCGGAGGCCGGCGGCGACCTCGCCAACGCGGGCACGCTGCGCTCGCTGCTCGACGGCTACTTCGAGGAGCTCCCGCCCGGGCTCCGCGAGCAGCTGCCCGAACCGACCGAGGACACCTTCCCCGGCACGCTCGCCAACGTCATCTCGGGCCGGATCGCCAACCGGCTCGACCTCGGCGGCGCGAACTACACCGTCGACGCCGCCTGCGGATCCTCCCTGGCCGCACTGGATCTCGCGGTGAAGGAGCTGCGCACCGGAACCAGCTCGCTCGTCCTCTGCGGCGCGGTCGACCTGCACAACGGCATCCACGACTACCTGATGTTCACCGCCGCGGGCGCGCTGTCGCCGACTGGGCGGTGCCGTCCGTTCGACACCTCCGCCGACGGCATCGCGCTCGGGGAAGGCGTCGCCTGCCTGGTGCTCAAGCGGCTCGACGACGCCCAGCACGACGGCGACCGGATCTACGCCGTGGTCAAAGGCGTTGGTGCGGCCAGCGACGGCAAAGCGCTCGGCCTCACCGCGCCGCGTCCGGAAGGGCAGCATCGCGCTCTGGACCGGGCCTACCGCGACGCCGGGGTGTCTCCGGCGGACGTCGGCCTGGTCGAGGCGCACGGCACCGGTACGGTCGTCGGCGACGCGACCGAGCTGCGAGCTTTGACGAGTTTCTTCGCCGACGCGGGAGCTGAGCCCGGCTCGTGCGCGCTCGGCTCCGTCAAAAGCCAGATCGGCCACACGAAATGCGCAGCCGGGCTGGCCGGGCTGATCAAGGCCGCTCTCGCGCTGTGGCACGAGGTCGTCCCGCCGACGCTGCACCTGGCCAAGCCCAACGCCGCCTGGGACGCGGCCGGGAGCCCGTTCACGTTCACCACCTCGGCGCGGCCGTGGGCGGATCCGGCACGGCTGGCGGGCGTGAGCGCGTTCGGCTTCGGGGGCACCAACTTCCACGCCGTGCTCGGCGCGGGCCCGGTCGCTCCGGACCGGCGGCACGGACTCCGCGACTGGCCCGCCGGAGCCGAGGAAATCCGCGCCGGAATCACCGGAACCACCGGTGCCGGAGCCGATCCGGGCAAGCTCGCCTTCCTCTTCCCCGGCCAGGGCAGCCAGCGGACCGGCATGCTCGCCGAGCTGTTCGTGTACTTCCCCGAACTGGCCGACGTCCTGCGGCTCGCTCCCGACGTCGCGGCGACAGCCTTCCCGCCGACCGCCTTCGGTCCCGAGGCAGTACAGGCCCAAGAAGACGCGCTGACCGACACCCGCGTCGCACAGCCCGCCTTGGGCTTGGTCGAAACGGCTGTGGCCCGGCTGCTGGACCAAGTCGGCGTACGGCCGGATTTCCTCGCCGGGCACAGCTACGGCGAACTGGTCGCGCTGTCAGTCGCGGGCGCGTTCGACACCGAAACGCTGGTGCGACTCAGCCGAGCCCGGGCGAACGCCATCGCCGACGTCACCGCGCCGGGCACGATGGCCGCGGTGAAGGCATCGCGGGATGTCCTCACTTCGACGCTGATCGGCCCGGATGTCGTGGTGGCCAACCACAACGCGCCCGAGCAGACCGTCCTTTCCGGACCGATCCCCGCGGTGGAGCGCGCCATCCGGCGGCTGCGAGAGACCGGCATCGCGGCGAAACGCATCCCGGTGGCGTGCGCGTTTCACAGCCCGCTGGTCGCCGGAGCGGGCGACGCCTTCGCCGCGGTACTGGCTGAGGAAACCATCGCGGAGCCTCGGTTGCCGGTGTGGTCCAACCGGACAGCGCGGCCGTACGAGGATGACGTCCGCGGCGAACTCGCGGCGCAGATCGGCGCATCCGTACGGTTTCTCGACCAGATCGAAGCGATGTACGCGGCCGGCGCGCGGACGTTCGTCGAAGTCGGGCCTGGCCGGGTGCTGACCCGGCTGGTGGGGGAGATCCTCGGCGACCGGCCGCACACCGTTGTCGCGTGTGGGCCCGATCTCCAGGCTTTCCTGACCGCGTTGTCCCGCCTGGCGCAAGCGGGCGTCGCCGTGCGCACCGAGCGGCTGGCCCGTCCGGCGCGTCCCGCACCGGCCGCCGCCGCTTGGGCGGTCGACGGGCGCTCCGTCCGCGCGCCCGGTTCCGAAATTCCCGCCCTTCCCCCGGCCCGACGGATACGGAGCACCGCGATGACCGAGCCCGCCCCCAGCCGCGACCAGGCGGTCGTCGATTTCCTGCGCACCGCCCGGGAACTGGTCGCCGCGCAGCGCGACGTGATGCTCGGCTACCTCGGCACCGCACCCGCCCCGGCCGTCGCCCCCGCGGCCGTGCCGGTGGCGCCAGCGGCGCCGGTAGTGCTCGAAGCACCGGTGGCCGAACCGGAACCGGCGGCAGCCGAGGTCGTGCCCGCCGACGTGCTGACCACGGTCATCGGCGTGATCAGCGAACGCACCGGCTACCCGGAGGAAATGATCGACGGCGACCTCGACCTGGAAGCCGACCTGTCGATCGACTCGATCAAACGGACCGAGATCGCCGGAACCCTGCTCGGCAGGCTGGGCCTGCCCGCCGACGACCGCACCGACCAGCTCAGCCGCGACCGCACCGCGCACGCCCTCGCCGCGCACCTGGAGAGCTGGCTGTCGCCCGGTCCGGCGGCCGCCGCGCCGCGCCGCTACCGGCTCGCCAGAGTGCCGGTCCCGCTCGACCCGGATCCCGCGCGGCTGCGCGGAAAGTCCGTGGCGGTGCTGGGCGGAGACGAGGCCGTGCGAGACGCTTTCGCTTGCGCGGGAGCGCAAATCGTCCCCGGAGACGCCGACGTCACGGTGCTGTTGGCCGAAAACGCCACGGCTCCGGAGTTGTTCAGCAGGCTCAAGCCGCTGCGCGGAACCGTCCTGATCGCGGCTGAGCCGGGCTCGGCCGGGCTTCGCGGCCTGGTCCGCTCGGCCGCGCTGGAGCGCGACGGTGCGACCCGGCTCGTGGAAGTCGCCCAAGACGTCGCGAAGGTGCTGGTCGACGAGGCCTGCAGCGACGGCCCATCCGTCGTCTCGCACGACAACGACGGCCGCTTCACCATCGAGCCGCAGCCGCAGGATCTCGGGTCGATCGCCTACTCCGGCGCCGGGCCGGGCGGCGGCGAACTCGCCGCGTTGAACCTCGGGCCGGAGTCCGTGGTCCTGCTCGTCGGCGGGGCGCGCGGGATCACCGCCCGCGCGGCGGTCGCGCTTGCCGCGTCCGGCTGCCACGTCGAGCTCGCCGGACGCACCCCGTGGCCCGGCGAAACCGACGACCTTCCCGCCGATCCCGCCGCGATGCGGGCCGTGCTCGCCGGGCGCGGCGGTTCGGTGGCCGACATCGAACAGCGGGTGCGGACTTTGCTGGCACAACGCGAGATCAGCCGCACGCTGGACGAGATCCGCGCCGCTGGCGGCGACCCGGCGTATCAGCCGCTCGACGTGCGCGACGCGGACGCCGTGCATCAGCTCGTCAAAGACCTCCTGGCCCGCCACGGCCGGATCGACGGCGTCGTCTTCGCCGCCGGAGTCATTGACGACAAGCTCATGGCGGACAAGGACGAGCAGTCGTTCCGCACCGTCTTCGGCACCAAAGTGGACGGTGCCCGCGCGTTGCTTTCCGCGCTGACGGAATTCGGGGCCGAGCCAGGGTTCGTCACCTTCTTCGGCAGCATCGCCGCGGTGCTCGGCAATCGCGGGCAAACCGACTACGCCGCGGCGAACGACGCGCTGGAAGCGTTGAGCACGACCTGGCCCGGCCGTGCGGTGACTGTCCACTGGGGACCGTGGGCCCCCGGTGGCGACCACAGCGGGATGGTGTCGCCGGAACTGGCGCGCGAGTACGAACGCCGGGGTGTCGAACTGCTCGACGCCGACGAAAGCGTCGCGGCCCTGCTGCGCGAACTCGCCTACGGAACCGATCGCGCGGTCCTGTACACGGCGTCGCTGTGGTGAAGCAGGAGCCAGTCGCGCTCGTCGGGATGGGCGTGTTCCTCCCTGGAGCGTCCACTGTGGACCAATACTGGCGGAACCTCGTCGAGGGCGCGGACGCGGTCACTGAGGTCCCGCCGGACCGCCGCGATCCGGCGTTCCACGGCCGCGACGGCGACGGGCCGGACCGGACCCACGGCCGCCGCGGCGGATTCGCCCCGGACACCCTCGAATTCGACCCGGCCTCCCACGGCCTGCCGCCAGCTTCCCTGGCCGGGATCGAGCCGGACCAGCTGACCGCGCTGGCGGTCGCGGTGGCCGCGGTCGAGGACGCCGGTGGGCTGGACCGCCTCGGCGACCCCGAGCGGATCGGCGTCGTGCTCGGCCGCGGCGGCTACCTTTCCCCCGGGCTGCGGGGCTTCGACCAGCGCGTCCGCACCGTCCGGCAGATCACCCGCACGGTCGGCGAGCTGATGCCGTCCGCCGGGCCGGACGTGCTCGACCGGCTGCGCACGGCGTTGCACGAAAACCTGGGCGAGTTCCGCCCGGAGACCGCCGCCGGGCTGGTGCCCAACCTCGCCGCGGCCCGCGTGGCCAACCGCCTCGACCTCGGCGGCCCGGCCTACACCGTCGACGCCGCGTGCGCGTCCTCGCTGGTCGCCGTCGACCAGGCGATCGGGGAACTGGCCCGGCACCGCTGCGACGCCGTCCTCGCCGGTGGAACGCACCAGACGCACGACGACACGCTCTGGTCGCTGTTCACCCAGCTCGGCGCGCTTTCGCCGAGCCAGCGGATCAGCCCGCTCTCGCGCGCCGCCGACGGCATGCTGATCGGGGAGGGCACGGCGGTCGTCGTGCTCAAGCGGCTGGCCGACGCCCGCCGCGACGGCGACCGCGTGTACGCCGTGCTCCGGGCCAGCGGCACGTCGAGCGACGGGCGGGGCGCGAGCCTGCTCAGCCCGTCCGTCGCCGGGCAGACTCTCGCGCTGCGCCGGGCCTGGGACGGGTACGACCCGGCGGAAATCGGCCTGCTGGAGGCGCACGGCACGGCCACGCCCGCCGGGGACGCGGCCGAACTGACGACCGTCGCCGAGGTCTTCGGCCGGACTTCCGGGCGGCGGGCGGTGATCGGCTCGGTCAAATCGATGATCGGCCACACGCTGGCGACGGCCGGTGCCGCCGGGCTGGTCAAGGCGGCCCTCGCGCTGTACCACGAAGTGCTCCCGCCAACACTGCACTGCACCGATCCGAACCCGTTACTGGACAAGACGCGGTTCCGGGTGCTGGCCGAGGCCGAGCCCTGGGGTGCGCTGCCGCGCGTGGCCGCGGTCAGCGCGTTCGGGTTCGGCGGGGTGAACGCCCACGTCGTGGTCGAGGCCGGGGACACCTCGCCGAAGCGCAGGGTGCGCGTCGACGAGCCGGAACGCGTGCTGCGGCTGGCCGCGGACTCCCCGGCGGAACTGCTGGAACGGCTGGAGCGGCCGGGGGAGCCGGGGCACGGACGGTGCCGGATCGGGATCGCCGGTCCGGACGAGCGCAAGCTGGCCGCGGCCCGCAAGGTGATCGCCAAGGTCGCGGCGACTGGCCAGGCATGGCACAGCGGCGACATCTGGTGCACCGCCGACCCGCTGCTGCCGTCGGGGAAGATCGCGTTCCTGTATCCGGGCCTGGAGGCGGACGCCGAGCCGCGCCTGTCCGACGTCGCCCGGCACTTCCGGCTCGACTGCCCGCGCTGGTCGACAGCGAGCGTGCCCGCCCGGGCGGCGAGCGTGTCGGCCGCCGGGCTCCTGTTCGACCACGCGCTGCGGCGGCTGGCCATCCGTCCGGACGCGCTCGCCGGGCACAGCGCGGGCGAGTGGACCGCGATGCAGGCCGCCGGGATGTACCGGCCCGAGCCGGATCTTCTCGACCGGTACTGGCCCGATGGCTTCGAGCTGCCCGACGCGGACTACCTGGTGCTGGGCAGCCCCGCTGAGCAGGTGGCCGGGATGCTCCCGGACGACCTCGTGATCTCCCACGAGAACGCCGCGCGGCAGACGATCGTGTGCGGCCCGCCGGACGCGGTCGCGGCGTTCGCGAAGACGTGCCGCGGCAACGGGATCGTCGCGCGGACCCTGCCGTTCCGGTCGGGCTTCCACACCCCGTTGATGCGGCCGCGCCTGGCGCCGTTCGCCCGGCTCGCCGCGGAGCTGGAACTGCGGGAACCCGCGGTGCCGGTGTGGTCGGCCACCACCGCTCGGCCCTATCCCGCCGAGCCGGACGCGATCCGCGAGCTGTACCTGGACCATCTCGTGCGCCCGGTCCGCTTCCGCGAGCTGACCGAGACCTTGCACGGCAATGGGTTCCGCGTCTTCGTCCAGGTCGGCGCCGGTCAGCTGGGCTCGTTCGTTTCCGACACGCTCGGCGACCGGCCGCATCTGGTCGTCGCCGCCGGGTCCACCACACGTTCCGGGCTCGCTCAGCTCCGCCGCGTCGCGACGGCAGTGTGGACCGAAGGCGGCGACCCCGATTTCGCCGCCGCGGAGCCTCGGCGGATCCGGCTCGAAACCGGGAAACCCTTGCTGTCGCTGGGAAACCGGGCGCGCGGGCTGATCGACGACCGAAGCCTGCCGGAGCTGCCCGCGGGGGTGCCCGAAGCAGTCGCCTCGGAGTTCGCCGCGCTGCTCGACCAGACCCGCCGGACCGCGGCGGACGTCGTCGCCGCGGTCGCCCAGCGCCGCATCGAGTCCACAGTGGACGTTTCGCTGGACGCGATGCCGTACCTGCGCGACCACCGGTTCTTCCGGCAACGCGACGACTGGCCGGACGAGACCGACTTCCGGCCGGTAGTGCCCGCCACGACGCTGGTGGACCTCGCCTGCCGGGCAGTCGAACGAACGTGGCCGGGCACCACGGCGGTCACGATTCGCGACGCCGTGTTCTCGAGGTGGCTGATCGCTTCGCCAGCCCAGCAGGTGCCGTTGTCGCTCAGCCGTCAGGGCGACCACGTGACTGTCGAGATTGGACCGTACGCGCTGCTGACCATCGAACTGGGGACCGTCGCGCCGCCGCCCGAGCGCACCGGAACGCCCGCGCCCGAGACCCCGCCGTCGTTGAGCGCGGCCGAGATCTACGCGCGGCGCGAGATGTTCCACGGCCCGGCGTACCAAGGCCTGGCCCAGTTGACCGGTCTCGGCGAGCAGCACATCCGAGGGGAGCTGGTGGTTCCGTCCGCACCCGGCGGGTTGCTCGACAACGTGGGCCAGCTGCTCGGCTGCTGGCTGATGGCGACCCGGTCCGACGGCCTGCTCGCGTTCCCGAGGTCGATCGGCCGGATCACCTGGCACGAGGCGGAACCCGCGCCCGGAACGCGGGTCGAGTGCCTGGTCCGGACCCGGCTGCCCAGACCGGACGTGCTGGAGATGGATGCCGAACTGGTCCTCGACGGCCGGGTGCTCGCGACCGTCGAAGGCTGGCGGGACGTGCGTTTCCCGTGCGACCGCGCGGCCCATCGCGTCTACGCCTTCCCGGACCGGCACCTGCTTTCCGAACGCCTCGCCGACGGCCGGGTTTGCGTCACCGACCGCTGGCCGACCGTCGCGGCACGCGAAATCTACGCCGGGGTTTACCTCGCCGCCGAGGAACGGGCGGAGTTCGCCGCGGTGCCGCCGCGTCAGCAGCGTGGCTGGCTGCTGGCCCGGATCGCGGCGAAGGACGCCGTGCGCGCGGAGCTGGCCGAACCGGTTTATCCGGCGGAGATCCGGGTGCACGAGGACGGCCGGGTGTCCGGTCGCGGCCGGGTGCTGCCAAGCCTCGCTGTCGACGTCGAACTCAACGGTGACACCGCAACCGCACGACTCAGGAGCACGACATGACTATCGACCACGCCTCAGCAGTTTTCGACGTCGTCGCGGAACTGCTCGGCGAACTCGTCGGCGACGCCGATGTCCTCGGCGTCGAGATCACGCCCGACACGACGTTCCACGAGGACCTGCAGCTGGAGAGCATCGATCTGGTGACCTTCGCGAGCATCCTCGCCGAGCATTTCGGCCCGGAGGTCAACCTCGCCGAATACCTGGCGGAGAAGGACCTCGACGACGTCATCGGGCTGACCGTCGGCGACATCGCCCGCTTCGTGGGGGAGCGCACGTGCCCACGATGACCGTCAACGGGCTGCGCACCAACGTGCAGCTCGTGCCCGCCGGCGGCACCGAGACCGTGGTGTTCCTGCACGGCATGGGCACCGACAGCCTCGCGAGCTTCTACCTGACGCTGGCGCCCCCGGTCGCGGCCGCCGGCATCGACGTGATCAGCTACGACCTGCGCGGCCACGGCAAGACCGAGCGGCCGGTCCGCGGCTACACCCTGGCCGATTTCGTCGCCGACCTCGACGACCTGCTGCGCCAGCTCGATGTCGACCGGCCGGTGCACCTCGTCGGCAACAGCTTCGGCGGCACGCTCGCCTACAGCTACGCGGTCGCCAACCCCGAGCGCGTGCGCAGCATCGTGTGCATCGAATCGGAGCCCGCGACCGAAGCCTGGGCCGGGAAAATGAGCGAAATCCTCGCGCACACCGTGCGATTCCTCCAGGCGGAGGAAAGCTTCGCCTGGATCGAAGCGAACTTCAGCGCGCACCACCGGCGCCTGGCGCGGCTGGCGGCCGAGCGGATCATGTCCACGAAGATGGCCGAGGAGGTGCCGCTCGGGCCGTTGCTCACGTGGGAGCAGGTGGCGGCGATCGGCTGCCCGGTGCTGTCCGTCCTGGGCAGCCACGGCTACCAGGCCGACGATCTCGAAGCGCTGACCTCGCTGCTCCCGCGCGGCGAGCTGCACGTGTTCGAAGGACAAGGCCATTCGGTGCTCGTGGAGCAGCACCGCGAGGTGCGCAAACTCGTGCTGGAGTGGATCGGACGGCATTCGGTATGAGGTTCCTGCTGGTCGTCCCGCCGCTGGCCGGGCACATCGCGCCGTTGCGCGGGGTGGCCGAGGCGCTTTCCTCGCGCGGCCACGAGGTGGCATGGTGCGGACCCGCGCCGGAAGTGTCCATTTTGGTCACCGGACAGGTGTTCCGGGCCGGGGACTCGCGGCCGTTCTCGGTGGCGCTCCGGCCGCCGGAACTGCGCGGATTCGCCGCGTTGAAATACCTCTGGGAGTCCTATCTGGTCCCGCTCGCGGACGCGATGGCGCCGGGCGTGCAGCGAGCGGTCGAGGACTTCCGCCCCGACGTCGTCGTAGCCGACCAGCAGGCGCTGGCGGGCGCGCTGGTCGCCGCGCGGTGCGGGCTGCCGTGGGCGACCTCGGCGTCGACGTCCGCGGAACTGGCCGATCCGCTCGCGTCGATGCCGAGGATCGCTTCCTGGGTGGCCGGGCTCCAAACGCGACTGTGCGCGCGACACGGAGTTCTCAGTACGGACTTGCGCTTCTCGCCGCATCTGGTGGTGGCGTTCACCACCCGCGCGCTGGCCGGGCAGTCGCGGATCACGGCACCGGTCTGCTATGTCGGGCCGGTTCTTCCCGACGCACCAAGGGAATTCGAAAGGTCCTTTGTGGACTCACGGCCGCTGGTGGTCGTGACTCTCGGCACTGCCAACGCGCAGGCGGGCGAGCGGTTCCTCGCCGAGAGCGTCGCCGCGCTGTCCGGAATGCCGCACGTACAGGGGTTGGTCGTCGATCCGGCGGGCACGCTGGTCAGCGAGAACGTCGTGCTGGCCCGGCGAATCCCGCAGGTCGATGTGTTCGCGCGGGCGTCGGCGGTGGTCTGCCACGGCGGGCACAACACGGTATGCGAAGCGCTCGCGGCCGGGCTCCCGCTGGCGGTCGCGCCAATCCGCGACGACCAGTCGATCCTGGCGCAGCAAGTAGTCGCCGCTCAGGCCGGGGTCCGGCTGCGCTTCGACCGCGCCAAAGCCCCGGAGATCCGCGACGCGATCGAGGCGGCACCGCGGTATCGCGCAGGAGCGGCCCGCATCCGCGACTCCTTCGCCGCGGCCGGTGGGGCGACGGAAGCCGCCTCCCGGCTGGAAGCACTGGCCTGACTACTCGCGATTGCGGAACGTGCGGGCAGCGAGCGCACTGCCCGCCGCCGCGGCCACTGCTGCGATCGTCAGCGCCGCCGCGACCGACCAGCCGACCGGACGCGCCAGTGCCAGCGCCCGCGTCGCGTCGATCGCGTACGTCAGCGGGTTGACCGCCGACACCGCGCGGACCCATTTCGGCATCGCGTCCAGCGGCATGTACGCGCTCGAGGAGAACATCAGCGGAAACATCACCACGAACGACGCGGCCTGGAGCGTCTCGGCCTTGCGCAGCCACGTCGTGATCGCGACGAAAACCCAGCTCAAGCACCAGCCCACGACCAGCGTCAGCACCAAAGCCAGGCCGAGCCCGAGTATGCCGCCCGCCGGACGGAAGCCGAGGAACAGCACGCTCGCGGCCGACGTCACGACCAGCTGCACGCCCAGCCGCGCGGAGTCGGCGAGAGTGCGGGCCACCAGCACGGAGAACAACGAGATCGGCAGGCAGCGCAGCCGCCCGGTGAACCCGCTGTAGATCTCCGCGAGCAGCCCCGCACCCGAACTCATCGCGGTCGTCATCGAGATGGTGACCAGCGTGGCGGGCACGAGGAAATTCACGTAGCCCTGGTAGGCGGCGACGCTCGGCAGCGCCCCGACGCCGCTGAACACCTGACTGAACAGCAACAGCAGCACGACCGGTTGCAGCAGCCCGAAAAACACCAGCCGCCAGTCCCCGAACGCGGTCCGCAGCGAGCGGGCGGCGAGCACCCGGACCTGCGTCCAGAAGGTGGCTTCGGGCCAGGCTGCCGGGGTGGCGAGGGAGGTGGGGGTGGTGGGGGCTGTGCGGTGGCGGAGTTGGGTCATGGGGTGGCCGCCGTTCGGGGAAGGGGGGTGCGGGTCTCGTCGGTGGGCGGTTTGGTGACGTGTGGGCTGCGTGGGGGAGTTTCGGCGGGTTGTGGTGCCTGGAAGAACCCCGATCGCGGGTGGATCGGTGCAGCGGGGGCGGGGTAGCGGCGAGGTCGGGTCGTCGTTCGGTGTGGGGAAAGGCAGGCGCAGTCGGGGGTTGGCACCGTCAGCTCGCGCGGGGAGGACTCGACGTCCTGCCGCACCTCGAAAACCCCAGCCGTGAGTCGATGAATGGCCGGACGTCGACGACACCGGGTCATGAGCCAGCCGCCGTTCGGTGCAGGGAAAGGTAAACGTCGTCGAGGGTCGGCTCGGTCACCGTCAGGTCGCGCAGCGGCGCCTCGGCCGCGTCGAGGGCTCGTACCAGCACCGTGATGTCGGCGGGGCCGCGCAGCGGGACGCTCAGCGTCAGCCCGGCCCGGCCCGCTGCGAGGCCGAGGCGGGAGACCGCGTCCGCGGCGCGGCGCAGGGTCAGTTCGCTGCCGAGGGTCAGCGTCGCCGTGCGGCTGCCGAGGCGCGCTTTGAGCTGGGCGGGCGTGCCGGAAACCGTGATGTGCCCTAGGCCGAGGACGACGACGTGGTCGGCCAGTCGGTCGGCCTCTTCGAGATATTGAGTGGTCAGCACGACCGTGGTGCCGCGCGCGGCGAGGTCCTCGACGACGGTCCACAGGCTCGACCGGCTGACCGGGTCGAGTCCGGTGGTCGGCTCGTCGAGGAACAGCACTTCCGGTGCGCCGACCAGTCCCGCGGCCAGGTCCAGGCGCCTGCGCATTCCGCCGGAGTACGTGCCTGCCCGCCGGTCCGCCGCGTCTTCGAGCCCGAACGACGCGATCAGCTCCGCCGCGCGCGCCCGGGCCTGCGCCGGCCGCGCGCCCAGCAGCCGCGCGATCAGCACCAGGTTCCCGCGTCCGGACAAGGCGTCGTCGACCGCGGCGAACTGCCCGGTCACCCCGATCCGCCGCCGGATCGCCCGGCCGCGCCGCACCACGTCGTGCCCGCAGACCCGGACGGTGCCCGCGCTCGGCCGGACGCGCGTGCTGAGAATGTCGATCAGCGTGGTTTTCCCGGCCCCGTTGTGCCCGAGAACGGCGAGCACGGTCCCGGGGGCGACGGTGAGGCTGATCCCGGCGAGCGCGGTGATTTCGCCGTACTTCTTCACCAGGTCCGTCACGGCGATGACCGGCGGGCGCATAGCCGCTCCTTCCCTTTCCCGGCAAGGTAACGAGGCGCAGGCGGGGAAGCAAGAAACTCGCCGGGCGCTGTCTGGGGCGTGACAGTTTCGCGGGCTCCGAATAGCACGCGGGTGACAACTCCTGACCGAGGTGCTTCTTTTCCTCGCGGGCGCTCCATCCGGCGTGACAAAGAATTTACTCCCGGTTGTTCGGGCGGTAATCGCGGAGGTATTTTTCGCACACATTTATCCCGATTCCCCGAGGTGACGAGCCGTGAAGTTTTCGTGGAAGTCCAGAAAACCGGCCGGTGTGCTGGCCGCCGCGACCGTCGCGGGCGTCGCGGCGACGCTCGCGGTGGCCGGAGCCGGCCCGACCCAGGCGGCGCCGGCCAGCCTGACGCTGAACTACACCTGCCCGTTCCCGCTCATCGGCGACCAGGTGCTCGTGGTCAAGATCGACACCAATCTGCCGGACAACGCCGTCGCGGGTGCGCCGTCCACCCCGATCGCCTTCAACGTCGACGTCACCGTGCCGGAGACCGCGACGGAAGGCCTCGCCCTGGTCGGCGCGACGACGCTGGACGGTTCCGCCAAAGCGGCGGCGCAGCTCAAATATCCCGTCGACAAAACGCTGAACCTCGGCCTCCCGCTGGCCATCCCGTCGACGCCGGTGCCGCCCTCGGGCGCGTTCCACGTCAAGACCAGCGGCCAGGCCCCCGCGGTGACGTTCCCCAGCGCGGGCACCGCGTCGGTGACCGTCGGGAACTTCAGCACGACGATGACGCCGCGCACCGCTTCCGGCCAGCCGACCGACCTCGGCACGTTCACCTCGGACTGCGTCGCGGTCCCCGGCCAGAACCAGCTGCTCGGCACCTTCGAGATCAAACCGGGCGGCGGCACCAGCACGACCCCCACCACCCCGACCAGCTCCACGACGCCGACCACCCCCACCACGCCGACCTCACCCACCTCGTCGACTGAGCCGACCCAGCCCACCTCTCCGACCTCTCCGACGGAGCCGACGTCCTCCACCCAACCCACCTCGCCGACGCAATCGACCGAGCCAACGTCCCCCACTCAGCCGACGTCGCCGACACAGCCGACTTCTTCGACCGAGCCAACCCAACCCACTTCCCCGACCCAGCCGACTTCTTCAACCGAGCCGACCCAACCGACTTCCTCCACCGAGCCGACCCAGCCGACCTCGCCGACCGAGCCGACGTCCCCGACGCAACCCACCTCGCCCACGTCCTCGACCGAGCCGACGCAACCCACCTCCCCGACGCAACCGACCGAGCCCACCTCCTCGACCCAGCCGACTTCCCCCACCCAATCCACCGAACCGACGACCTCGTCCACCCAGCCGACCACCACGCCGCCGGGCACCCATGACCTCAGGTACTCCGTCCGCGGCAAGACGACGATCAAGCAGCTGCGTGCCG
Source organism: Amycolatopsis sp. NPDC104775 (assembly GCF_055583325.1). NCBI lineage: Bacteria > Bacillati > Actinomycetota > Actinomycetes > Pseudonocardiales > Pseudonocardiaceae > Amycolatopsis > Amycolatopsis sp. NPDC104775. The sequence goes on along the minus strand of NZ_JBVJOE010000001.1, from coordinate 1,145,716 downwards.
CCCTCCCGCTCGGCCCCGGGCGCCTCGAAGCGAAGTTCGACGCCGCGGCCAGCACCTTCGACGCCCGGTTCGCCCTGCCGCAATCCGAGGTCTACTTCCGCTTGTTCGGCTTCCTCCCGGCCTCCGCGACCGTCAAGCTCAGCCAGGACGGCGCGATCGGCGGCACCTTCTCCGGCGGCTCCGTCAAGGCGAACGCGAAGGTGGACGTCCGGCTCGCCAAGGTCCGGCTGCTCGGTTTCCCGATCCTGACGTCGCATTCGTGCCGCACCGCGCAACCCGCCGCGGTCCCGCTCGTCTCCGCGCCCGGATTCGATCCCGCCAGCGGTGGCAAGCTGACCGCGACCTACACCATTCCGGCGTTCACCGGCTGCGGTTGGCTGACCGGCCTGATCACCGATCTCGCCTCCGGTCCCGGCAACAAACTGGACGTGACGCTCACCAGGAAGTGAATCCCGTCCGGGAAAACGCCGACCCGCGTGACAAGAACGCGGAAAGGCCTGTGCCGCAACGAGAATCGTCAGTAGCTTCGGAAAGGATCGTCTTCGATGAGGAAGGCCGAATGTCTGCGCTGACCCGGTTCTCGCTCTCGCGGGCGCTGGTAGCGTTTCCGGCGGGAGTCACGCCCGCCGGAAACGCACCGGCACCCGCGCCGGCCGCCGTCGTGCATTCCCCGAACGGATGCGGGACTGCGTCGTGACTACCCTGCTCGCCCAGATCGCGCAGAAAGCCGCCAATGGCCTGCGCGAGTTCGGCCGCATGTGCGCGCTGGGCCTCGACGTCATCCTCGCCATGTTCCGCCGCCCGTACCAGGTGCGGGAATTCGTCCAGCAATTCTGGTTCATCGCGAGCGTGTCCATCTCGCCGGCGATCCTCGTCTCGATCCCGTTCGGCGCGGTGATCTCGCTGCAGCTCGGTTCGCTCACCAGCCAGATCGGCGCCCAGCAGTTCAACGGTGCGGCGAGCGTGCTGGCCGTCGTGCAGCAGGCGAGCCCGATCGTGACGACGCTGATCATTTCCGGCGCGGGCGGCAGCGCGATCTGCGCCGACCTCGGCGCGCGCACCATCCGCGAGGAGATCGACGCGATGGAGGTGCTCGGCGTTTCGGTGATCCAGCGCTTGGTGGTGCCGCGCGTGCAAGCGGCGGTGCTGGCCAGCGTGCTGCTCAACGGCCTGGTCAGCGTGGTCGGGGTGCTCGGCGGGTATTTCTTCAACGTCATCGTCCAGGGCGGCACGCCCGGCGCCTACCTGGCCAGCTTCAACGCCCTCGCGCAGCTGTCCGATCTCGTGGCCAGCTCGGTGAAAGCGGTCATCTTCGGCTTCCTCGCCGGAGTCGTGGCGTCCTACCGCGGCCTGAATCCCAAGGGCGGCCCGAAAGGCGTCGGCGACGTGGTCAACCAGTCGGTCGTCATCACGTTCCTGTTGCTGTTCTTCGTCAACACCGTGCTCACCGCCCTGTACCTGCAACTCGTTCCGGCGAAGGGGACCTGAGTGGCCAACCTCAGCAAACCCGGCGACAAGCTGTTCGATCTCGGCGATCAGCTGGTGTTCTACGTCCGGGCCCTCGCGGCGGTTCCGCTCGCCGTGACCCGCTACTTCCGCGAAGTCGTGCGCTTGCTGGCCGAGGTGACGTTCGGCAGCGGCGCGCTCGCGGTGATCGGCGGCACGATCGGCGTCATGGTCGGGCTGTGCGTGTTCACCGGCGTCACCGTGGGGTTGCAGGGGTTCAGCGCGCTGAATCAGATCAACATCTCGGCGATGACGGGATTCCTGACCGCGTACTTCAACACCCGCGAGATCGCGCCGCTCGTCGCGGGGCTCGCGCTTTCGTCCACTGTGGGCAGCGGGTTCACCGCCCAGCTCGGCGCGATGCGGATCTCCGAGGAGATCGACGCGCTGGAGGTGATGGCGGTGCGGAGCATGCCGTACCTGGTGACGACGCGGATCGTCGCCGGGTTCGTCGCGATCATCCCGCTGTACGTCATCGGGCTGCTGATCTCCTACCTCGGCTCCCGGCTGACCACGGTTGTCTTCTTCGGACAGTCCGGCGGCACTTACGATCACTACTTCACGCTGTTCCTTCCGCCCGGCGACGTGCTGTGGTCGTTCGGGAAGGTGCTCGTTTTCAGCGTCGGCGTGATCCTCACGCACTGTTTCTACGGTTACCGCGCGAGCGGCGGCCCGGCCGGGGTCGGCGTCGCGGTGGGCCGGGCGGTGCGGACGTCCATCGTGCTGATCAGCGTGCTCGATTTGTTCCTGTCGCTGGCGATCTGGGGCGCGACGACCACGGTCAAGGTGTCCGGATGAACCGGATGGCCACCCAGCTCGCCGGGGTCGCGTTCCTCGGCGTGCTCGCCCTGCTCGGCTATCTCGCGGTCGCGGTCTACGACAAGGACTTCGACGACTCGGCGCTGGTGACGCTGGAGTCCGACCGGGTCGGCAGCCAGCTCGCGCCGACCGCCGAGGTGAAGGTCAAGGGGGTGCCCTTCGGCGAGGTCCGGGCGGTGCGCGCCACGCCGGCCGGCGCCGAGATCGACCTGGCGCTCGACCCGGCGAAGATCGGGCAGCTGCCGCGCAACGTTTCCGCGCGGCTGCTGCCGAAGACGGTGTTCGGCGAGCGGTACGTCAACCTCGTGCTGCCCGCCCGTCCGGTCGGCGCGTTGCGCGCGGGCGACGTCATCGGGCAGGACCGGTCGAGCAACGCGATCGAACTGGAGCGCGTGCTCGGCGACTTGCTGCCGCTGCTGCGCGCGGTCCAGCCGGAGAAGCTGAACAGCTCGCTCGGCGCGATCTCGCTGGCGCTGGACAACCGCGGGAAACCGCTCGGCGACAGCATCGTGAAACTGCGGGATTTGCTGGCCCAGCTGAATCCCTTGCTGCCGCAGTTCAAGGCGGACATCACCGGGCTCGCCAACGCGGCCGACGTCTACACCGGAGCGGCACCGGACATCCTCCAGGCGCTGAGCGATTTGTCGACCACCGCGAAGACCATTGTGGACACTCGCGGCGACCTCGGGAAGCTCTACTCGAGCGTCACCGGAGCCGCCGGGAACCTGAACGACTTCCTGCGGAAGAACGCGGACAACATCATCGGCGTCTCCGCCGCGAGCCGGCCGTCGCTGGAGCTGCTGTCGCGGTACTCGCCCGAATTCCCGTGCCTGTTCGACGCGGTCAACCGGCTCAAGCCGCTGATGGAGAAAGCGCTCGGCAAGGGAACGAACGAACCGGGCCTGCACGTGACGCTGACTGTCCAGGACCCGCGTGACAAGTACGTGCCCGGCCGCGACAGTCCGCGCTACGACGCCGTCGGCGGGCCGAAATGCTACGGCGGTGGCGCGGCGGCCGCGGGTGCCGCTGAGGGTGATCTCGGTCCGGCGAACTCGCTGGGAGAGCGCCGGCTCATCACCGAACTCCTGAAACCCACCCTGGGCGACGTGCCCGACTGGAGCAGTGTCCTCATTGGACCTGCGCTGCGCGGAACGGAGGTGACTGTCCGATGAGGAGCATCGCGGGCCCCGCGTTCAAGGGCCTGGTCTTCTTCGCCGTCACGGTGTGCGCGACCGCGGTGCTGGCGATCACGATCGCCAATTCCACCGTCGGCACGACGGTCGGCTACACCGCCCGCTTCACTGACGCGACGTCGGTCAACCCCGGCGACGAGGTCCGCATGGCGGGCGTGCGGATCGGCCAGGTCGACGAGGTGCGCGTCGTGGAGCACCGGCTCGCCGACGTCACGTTCTCCGTCGACCGCACCCACCGGCTCACCGCCGCGGCCTCGGTCGTCATCCGCTACCGCAATCTGGTCGGGCAACGCTACCTGTCGGTCGACCCCGGTCCCTCCGGCGCTTCGCCGACACTCGCCGACGGCGCGCTGATCCCGCCGGACAAAACAAAACCGGCGCTCGACCTGACCACCTTGTTCAACGGCTTCAAACCGCTCTTCCAAGCGCTGTCGCCGAAGGACGTCAACCAGCTGTCCTTCGAGATCATCCAGGTCCTGCAAGGCGAAGGCAGCACGATCGAAAGCCTGCTCCAGCACACCGCGTCGCTGACGTCCACCTTGGCGGGCAAGGACGCGGTCATCGGCAAGGTGATCGGCAACCTCAACACGCTCCTCGACACCGTGAACGCACAGGGCGACCAATTCGACGCGCTCGTGGACACGACGGCACAACTGGTCACCGGCCTGGCCGCGGACGCGAAACCGATCGGGCAGGCCATCGGCGGGCTCGGCGAGCTGACCACGTCCACCGCCGCGTTGCTGCAGGACGGCCGTCAGCCGCTCAAGGACAGCATCGCCGCGCTCGGCGACCTGTCCAAGAACCTCGCCGACAACACCCCGGTGTTCGAGCAGTTCATCGCCAATCTGCCGAAGAAACTCGACCGCATCGGCACGATCTTCTCCTACGGCTCGTGGGCGAACATCTACCTCTGCTCCGTGCGGACCGACGCGAAGCCCGCGCCCGGCGGCCCGCTGCCGGGCATTCCGGTGACCGCTGCGAGGTGCCGGTGAAACCGCCCAGGATCAAGCCGTTCCGCCTCCGCAACCCGATCGCCGTGGGCGCGGTGACCGCGCTGGTGATGGCACTCGTCGGCACCGCGACCTTCTTTTCCGACGACCTGCCGGTCCTCGGCGGCGGCACCACGTACAAGGCGGAGTTCCGCGAGGCCGCCGGGCTCAAGCCGAACGACGAGGTCCGGATCGCCGGGGTGAAGGTCGGCGAGGTCACCGGCGTCGGGCTGACCGGCGGGCACGTCGAGGTGGCGTTCCGCGTCAAGGACGCCTGGGTGGGCAACCGGACGACCGCGGCGATCAAGATCAAGACGCTGCTCGGCCAGAAGAACCTCGTGCTCGACCCGGTCGGCGACGGCGAACTGAACCCGGACCAGCCGATCCCGGTCGAGCGGACGAGCTCGCCCTACGACGTCACCGCCGTGTTCAACGACCTCGCCGGGACCGTCGGCGCGATCGACACGAATCAGCTCGCGCAGGCGTTCCGCACGCTTTCGGACACACTCGGCGCGTCGGCTCCCAGCGATGTCCGGGCCGCGTTCAGCGGGGTCGCCGCCCTTTCGCAGACGCTCGCCTCCCGCGACGACGAGCTGGTCAAGCTGTTCCAGAACACCAACAAGGTGTCGAAGACCCTCGGCGAGCGCTCCGGCCAGATCCAGGCATTGATCCGCGACGGCAACACGCTGCTCACCGAACTGAACAACCGCAAGGACGCGATCGCGAAGCTGTTCAGCGGCGTCAAGAACCTTTCGATCCAGCTTCGCGGGCTGGTCGCGGAAAATCAGAAAACTCTGGGGCCCGCGCTCGACCAGCTCGACCGCGTCGCGACTGTGCTCCAACGCAACCAGGGACATCTCGAAGACAGCCTCCGCCTGGCCGGTCCCTTCTACCGGCTGCTCGGCAACGCCGTCGGCAACGGCCGCTGGATCGACACCTACCTCTGCGGGCTCGTCCCGTCCGGCCCCGCGCCGGGCAGCTGCCAGCCGCCGAAGAACGGGGGACGCTGATGGCGCACCACCTCATCGACCTCGGTGCCCGGGCGCGCCAGCGGGCGAGACTGCGCGCGCTGGCGCTCGGCGTGGTGTGCGCGCTGCTGATCACGGCCGGGTGGCAGGTGGCGGCGGCACCGCACGACCGGACCGTGACCGCGTACTTCACCGCCGCGGTCGGCATCTACCCGAATTCCGACGTCCGCGTCCTCGGGGTCGCCGTCGGCTCGGTGACCGAGGTCGAGCCGCACGGCACCGACGTCAAAGTCACCATGAAGCTCAAACCGGACGTGCAGTTGCCCGCCGGCGCCGGCGCGGTCGTCATCACGCCCAGCCTGGTCGCCGACCGGTACGTGCAGCTCACCCCGGTGTACACCGGCGGACCCGAGCTGGCCGACGGCGCGTCGATCCCGCGTGAGCGCACCGCGACGCCGGTCGAGGTCGACGACCTGCTGCGCAGCCTCAACCAGCTGATGTCGGCGCTTGGCCCGCAGGGGGCCAACAAGGACGGCGCGGTCAGCGACGTCCTGACCAAATCGGCCGCCTACCTGAACGGCAACGGCCAGACGATCGGGCAGGCGATCAAGAACCTCGGCGAATTCGCCCGTGCCGCCAGCGATTCCAAGGACGACCTGTTCAGCTCGGTCGACAACATCAGCAAGTTCACCGCGATGCTCGCCGCCAACGACGGGCAGGTGAAGCAGGCCATCGCCCAGATCGCCTCGCTCAGCAAGGTCCTCGCCGACCAGCGCGACCAATTCTCCGGCGCGCTGACCGAACTGACGAAGGCGCTCGGCGTCGTGCAGGGGTTCATCAAGGACAACCGCGGCAAAGTGCAGTCCAATGTGGACAAGCTAGCCGGAGTCACGAAAGTCCTCGTGGACCAAAAGAACTCCCTCGCCGAAGCGCTGAGCGCGGCTCCGAACGCGCTGACGAACCTGCTGGGAGCCTACGACGCGGACGCCGGCGTCATCGACGGCCGCGGCAACCTCCTCGAATTCCCGGAGACGAAATGAAATCCCTGGCCAAGAATGCCGCGGTGCTGACGCTGGTGCTGGTCACCACCGGCTGCGGGACCGGGGTGAGCGTCTACGACCTCCCGCTGCCCGGCGGCGCCGCGCTCGGCGACCACCCGATGCACATCACCGCGAGCTTCGCCGACGCGCTGGACCTGGTCCCGCAGTCCGGGGTCAAGGTCAACGACGTGCCGGTCGGCCGGGTCGCCCGGATCGCACTCGCCCCGGACGGGCGCAGCGCGATCGCGGACCTGGTGGTCAACGGCGACGTCGACCTGCCCGCCAACGCCGTGGCGCGGCTGCGGCAGGCCAGCATCCTCGGCGAGAAATTCGTCGAACTGGCCCCGCCGCCGGAAGCCACGCCCTCGGGCAAACTCGTCGACGGGGCGGTTATCCCGCTCGACCGGTCAACGCTGACCCCGCAGATCGAAGAGGTCTTCGGCGCGCTTTCCCTGCTGCTCAACGGCGGCGGGGTCGCGCAAGTCCAGAACATCAGCCACCAGCTCAACGAGGCACTCGGCGGCAAGGAGACCGCGGCCCGCAGCTTGCTGTCCAGTTTGGACACTCTGGTTAAGGGCCTCGACGAACAGCGCGGCGAGATCACGCGGGCCATCGACAGCGTCAACAAGCTCGCCGAGACGCTGAACGCGCACACCGAGCAGATCACCACGACGCTCAACGGCCTGACTCCCGGCATCAGCGTCCTCAACCAGCAACGGGACGCCCTGGTCGGCATGCTCAAGTCGCTCGACGGCCTGACTTCGGTCGCGGTCGGCACGGTCAACCGCAGCAAGGACGACCTGGTCGCCGATCTCACCGCTCTCGCGCCCTTGCTGCGCCGGCTGGCCGAGTCCGGCGACAAACTGCCGAAGGCGATGGAGATGATCTTCACTTTTCCGTTCCCGGACGCCGGGCTGGACGCGATCCGCGGCGACTACCTCAACGGCTTCCTGAAGACGGGGCACTGATGCTGACCCGGCTCGTGCGCGTCCAGGTGACGGTGTTCGTCGTCATCGCCGTCGTCGGTGTCGCGTACGTCGGAGCGGTTTACGCCGGTCTCGACAAAGTATTCTTCAACCGCGGCTACACGGTGAAGGCTCAATTCCCGACCGGTGGCGGCATTTTCTCCAACGCCGAGGTCACCTACCGCGGGGTGCCGATCGGCCGGGTCGGCGAGCTCCGGCTCACCTCCGCTGGGATGGAAGCGGATCTCGTCATCGACTCCGGCACCGCGCCGGTCCCCGCCGACACCGAGGCCGTCGTCGCCGACCGGTCAGCTGTCGGCGAGCAATACGTCGACCTGCGCCCGCGCACCGACGGCGGGCCAGCCCTGCACGACGGTTCGGTGATCACCCAAACCGACACGAAAATCCCGCTGCCAGTCGACACTGTTCTGTCTACTGTGGACTCCTTCGCCGCATCGGTGCCCAAACCGGCGCTGCGCACGGTCGTCGACGAGCTGTACAACGCGACTTCCGACGCGGGTCCCGCGCTGGACCAGCTGATCGGTCGCGGCATCGAGTTCGTGCAGGCGGCGAGCACGCACGTCGCTCCGCTGACTCAGCTGGTCACCGACGCGCACACGGTCCTCGACACCCAAGTGCAGCAGGCGGACGCGATCCGCAGTTTCGGCGCCAACGCCAAACTGCTCGCGGCCATGCTCAAGCAATCCGACGGGGACCTCCGCACGCTCATCCCCGCGGTGCCCGCCGCCGCGGACGAAATCGGCTCGCTGATCCGCGACTCCGGCCCGCAGCTGGGCGTGCTGCTGGCGAACCTGCTCAGCACCGCGGACGTCCTCGAATCCCGGCAGAGCGGGCTGCGGCAACTGCTGATCACCGCGCCCCGGGCGGTCGCCGCGGCCGGTGCGGTCGTCGGGCCGGACGGCGCGCATTTCGGGCTGTCACTGACGTTTTTCGATCCGCCGCCGTGCACGAGCGGATACTCGACGCCGTACCACGACGGCCTCGACACCTCGACCAGACCGCTGAACACGGCCGCGCGCTGCGCGCTGCCGAAGGGCGACCCGACGAACGTGCGGGGTTCGCAGAACGCACCGGGAGGACAGCCGTGAAGATCTCCGCGTGGCTGGCCCAGACCGCCGCGGTCCTCGCGACCGCAGCGGCCGGATGGGCCGGGTACACCTGGTGGCAAGCGGCGCACGACGACGGCGTCGCCCGTGCCGTCGTCCGGGAAGACGCGTTGCGGGCAGGGCGTTCCGCGATCACCGGACTGACCACTTTGGACTACCGGCAGGCAGCGGCCGGGTACCAGCGCTGGCTGGACGCCTCCGCCGGAGCGCTGCACGACGAACTCGCGCAGGACCGCCAGGGCAGCCTCGACCGGATCGCGCAGGCGAAAACCGTCACCACCGGCAAGGTGACCGACGCCGCGGTGACCGAAGTGGACACCGGAGCGGGCACCGCGAAACTCATCGCGGCCGTCGAACTGGTCGTCGCCCCGGACGGACAGGAAGCCGTGACCAAGCGCTCCCGGTTCCAGGCGGGCCTGACCCGCGGCCCGGACGGCTGGCGGGTCACCGCACTGGGCCAGGTTCCGGCAGGGGAGGCACCGTGACGACGCGGACGAAGAAGCGGGTAGTCAAGGTCGCCGGACGCCGCCGTGAACCGGTGGGGGCATCGGAGGACTCGGTCCGGGAACCGTTTGCTGAGGCCGAAAAGCCTGACGCGCCGGGCCAGGAACCTGACGCGGAGGCCGATGCGTTGGACCCAGAAGCGAGCGTGGAAGCCGAAACGCTCGAGGAACCGGACGTGGAAGCCGAAAAGCCGGACGCGAGGAAACGCCGGACACGGCTGGCATTCGCGCTCGCCGCGGTGATGATGGCCGCACTGGCGGTGTGGTTCACCTTCGAAGCCCGCACCACGAACGCGGTCGTCGCCCACAACACCGCGTTGTCCGACGCGGCGGGCACGGCGGACGCGACGAAACAGATCAGCGCCGCGCTCGGCACCCTTTTCTCCTACCGCTACGACGATCCGGCCAAAAACGAGCAGGCGGCCAAGGATCTGCTCACCGGACCCGCGCTCGCCCAGTACAGCCAGCTCTTCGGCCAGGTCCGCAAACTCGCCGCCGACCAGAAACTCGTCGTGGCCTCGACCGCGGTCGCGTCCGGCGTGAAACTGCTCGACGGCGACCGCGCGGCGTTGCTGGTGTTCCTCGACCAGACCGGCACCAGGGGCGACGGGCAGCACAGCACCGGGGCCGCACAGCTGAGCGTCACGGCGGAGCGGGTCGGCGGGAAGTGGCGGATCACCGGGATGTCCGCGGTGTGATCCCGCCGCCTCAGTCTCGCTGACCTGCGTCCCGCGGTCCAGGCCAGGGGACACCTTCGAACTGGGCCGCAGTCTTGGCACTGCGGCCGGATCCGTTCCGGGCAGGTCAATTCACGTAAGGGTCGCGCGGCGGGCGAGAATCAACTCGAACCGGTCGTCCGGATCCCAGAGCCCGCTTTCAGCTGCCGGGCGCGCGGGCGGTTGCGGGATGGATCGCCAGCCCCTTTGCCGCCTCACGGACCTTCCCGCGCCAGGACCGGACGGCTGAGCGCCACGCCTAGGTCAGGGTCGCGCGAAGGGCGAGAATCAGCTCGAACCGGTCGTCCGGATCCCACAGCCGCCCCTCGAACATCGCCTCCAGCTCTTGGGCGCGAGCGCGGACCGTCTGCGGATGGATCGCCAGCCGCTCCGCCACTTCCCGCACGTTGCCGCGCGTTTCGAGCCAGGCGAGCAGCGTCGCGGCCAGGCGGCTGTACTGCTTCGAGGTCAGTTCGGCCAGCGGAGCCAGCCTGCGGCGGGAGACGTTCGCCGGGAGCAGTGGGTCCTTGTGCAGCAGCAGCGTCGCGAGATGGTCGGTGCACCAGGTCAGCGGCTCGTCCGGCAGCGCGTGGGCCGCGACGAGCTGCAACGCCTCGCGGGCCGCGGTCAGCGAGCGGCCCGCGCGCGGCGGCGGCACCGGGGGCCCGACCGCCGCCCGGTGGCCCGACAGCGCGGCGGCGAGCGTGTCCCGTTCCTCGGGCATCGCCAGCAACAGCCGGGGTGCGGCGTCGTCGAGGTCTTCGAGCGCGTCGAGGCCCGAGATGTCCGCCGGTCCGTCGAGGGCGACCGCCACCAGGCGGTGCGGCAATGGCCACGCGGCGTCGGCGGCGGCTTCCTCGAGGGTTTGGATGGGGGTCGGCGGGTCGGAGAGCAGCAGGTCCAGCAGACGTCGGCGGCGGCGTTCCCGCGCACCCGTCGCCCGGGTCCGCGCGGCCGCGTGTCCTTCCACCGAGAGCGCCGACAGCTCGTCGATGTAGGCGAAGATCGCTTCGGCCAGCAGGCACAGCGTCGCCGACGGCACCCCGGCGCGCGTGCCCACTTCGGCCATCCGCCGCCAGGTCACGCGCGCGCCGATCCGGTACGCCGCTTGGAGAACGTCGAGATTGCGGCCCTGCTCGAACTCGTGCACTCCCAGTTCGACGAACACCTTCCGGCGCTCGTCCGAAACCGCGCCTCCGGCGGCGATCCGCTCGACGAATTGCAGGATCGCCGTCTGCACACCGCCCCGCAACGCGCGGCCGAACGGCCCGTCGAGCGGTTGCGCGTAACCCGGGACGGTGCGCTGGATTTCGCGCAGCACGTCGTCGGCGACGTCCAGCAGCCGCGGCCGGAACACCGCGGCCAGCTCGCGGGGGAGCATCGCCCACAGCCGCCCCGGCCGTCCGTCTCCGTGCAGCATCGGTCCGAAGGCTGTCTCGCCGGACAGTCCTGTCACAGGCCTCACCACTTCGCTGGGATGGCGGCGGGGGTCAGGAGCCGAGCAGCGCTTCCGCGCGCAGGGCGATCTCCAGGTCGAGCCGGTCGTCAGCGTTGTCGAGCCGGTCCCCGAACAGTTCGGTGAGCTGGTGCATGCGGTACCGGACGGTCTGCGGGTGCACCTTGAGGATTTTCGCGATCTCGGGCGCGCTGCCGCGCGACTGCAGCCAGATCAGCAGCGTTTCGCCGAGCCGGGCGCGCTGTTTGGGCGTGAGGTCGTTGAACGGAGCCAGGCTGCGCTCGCACAGTTCCCGGACCAGGAATTCGTCGGCGAGCAGCCAGAGCGTCGAGAGGTGGTCCGCGCAGTGCGTCACCGGAACGTCCGGCAGCACGCCGCGCTGAATGAGCCGCAGCGTCCGGCGTGCCCAGAGCAGCGACCGGGGCGCGTCGGTGAGCCGCACGGCGGGGCCGACCACCGCCCGCCAGCCGGGCAGCCGCTCGGCGAGGTCCGCCAGTTGCTCGTCCGGAGCACCGGCGACCAGGCACGGTTCGCTGCCTTCGAGGTCGACGAGGACGTCGGGGTGCAGGTCCGGCGTGGCGAGGCGGTGCTGGCCGGAGCGCGGTTCGAGAGCGACGACGGTGACCTCGTCCGGCAGCGACCACTGCGCGGCGGTGGCCTGTGCGGCGATCGCCTGCGGCGCGGACGGCGGATCGGCGAGCAACAGGTCGAGCAACCGGCGCCGGCGGCGCGCCAGGTTCCCGGCCGCCCGGGTCTGGGCCGCGGTGTAACCCTCGATCGACAGCGCGGAAATTTCGTCCACGTAGGCGAAAATGGCCTCGGCTCCGGTGCACAGCGTCTCCGCGGGGAGCCCGACGGTCTGCCCGAACTCCGCGATGTGCCGCCACGCGACCCGCCCGCCGACGCGGTAAGCGGTTTGCAGACAATCGAGGCTGCGGCCCTCCGCGAACTCGATCTTGCCGAGGTTGCGGAAGATCGCGGTCCAGCCGGCCGAGGGCGCGGCGGCGGGCTTGCCGACGCTGTCGAGGCACTGGATGATCGCGTGCCGGACCCCCTGCGTGATGACCTGCCCGAACGCGCCTTCGATCGGCTGGCGGTATTCCGGCACCGCCAGCTGCACCTCGCGCAGGATGGCCTTCGCCAGCGGATCGACCCGCGGCGTGAACCGGGTCGCCAGCTCCCGGGGGAGCGACGCCCACAGCCCGAGCGCGCTCGAAGCGCGGACGGGCCGGGTCTCCGCGGAGACCCGCGGGGCGGGAGGGCGGACTGGTTCGGCCGGCCCGGACTGCGGCCGGACGGCAGGCCCGAGCGGGCGTTCGCCGGCCCGCGGCCGGTAGTCCCGCAGTGCGGGACGGGCGAATCCGGAGTCCACTTCGGTCATGTTTTTATCCTTGCTGGCAACAAAACCGGCCTCTTCGTCCTCGGAGCCGATCCAGATTTTGTGGCACAGGCAACATAATTTCACGAGAACGGCAGTGTCAACGGGCCGGAGGCCGCCGTATCCGTCCCCCGACAGGACTACACCCGAACGGGTGGAAACGGGTGGGCGGAGGTGATACCCCGGCGGCCGCCGAATGCTATGCGGATGACAATTTTGCCGCAGTCGTTTTCGTGCCCGCGACCGACTCCGCGAGACGGGCGGCCACTTCGTCCACCGTGAGGCGGGCGGGTTCGGTGTCCGCGACGAACTCTTTCAGCAGCAGGCAAAAACCGTCCGGATCGGACACATGCGGAAAGTGTTTCGCGTTTTCCCGCACGACCAGCCTGCTGTCCGGCAGCAGTTCGGCGGTCCGGCGCCCGTGCGCGACCGGGATGAGCGGGTCGCGGGCGCCCCAGACCAGCAGCATCGGCACCGATTCGGCCAGGTACAGCTTGTCCGCGGCGCTCGCGCGCTGGCCGCGCAGGTCGAGCAGGCTGCCCGCGATGGCCAGGAACGCCCGCCGCCGCGCGGGATCGGCCAGCGACCCGAAATGCCGCGCCAATTCCTGTGTTTCAGTTTTCAACGACCCGCCGAGCCGGCGGCCGAGCCGGGCCGCCTCGCGAGCGAGCGAGAGCGTCGGCCGGTTGACCGTCAGCGCGAGCACGACGGCCGCGCCGGGCAACGCGGCGGCACGGAGCACCCAGCTCACTTCCGGGCCGAGCCCGGCGCTGCTGACCAGCACCAGCCGTTCGCACATTTCCGGGAATTGGTAGGCGAACTGCATCGCTATGCCGCCGCCGAGCGAATGGCCCACGACGGTGGCGTGCCGGATTCCGGACACCGCGAGCACGTCGCGCACGATGCTCGCCATCGCGCCGAGGCCGTAATCCGTGCGGGGCGCGTCCGAACCGCCGTGCCCGGGCAGGTCCAGCGCCAGCACGCGCCGGTCGAGCGCGGCGGCGCGGTCGAACACCGGCGTCCAGGTTTCGATGCTGCCCGCGATCCCGTGCAGCAGCACGATCGCTTCGTCGCCGGTGCCGGCGGCGCGCCGGTATTCGCGCACCCGGACGCGGCGGCCGTGCAGGGTGAGGTGGTAGGTGTCGAGTGTCATCGGAAGCCTTTCTCGGGAATCCGAAATTAGGGCGCCGGCTTGCTCGCGCGCTGTGGCAAACGCCACTGTGCGGGAATTCGCGACGGGAGTGACAGGAAAGAAAAGAAAAAAGCGTTCGCGCGTGCGAGTTTTCCGGTGCTGCGGCACGGGTTGTCGACATCGCGGCGCTGCCCGGGTCATCCTCGGCGGATGGTCGCAACGACGCACCGGGCGCGCTGATGTCGTGCCGCGCCACGATTCATTTCGCCCGCCAGGAGCACCCGCCGCCTTCGCCGCGGCCGGTCCGCGGCTCGTGGCGGAGGGTTTTGCCGGTGCCGGTGGGCAGGGTGCCGTGCGGGATGGAACGCCGGGAGTCCCGGACGGTGTTCGCGCGTTCGTTCCGTCGGCATTGGTTCGGTCGCGAGCGCCGGTTGGCCGCGTCGGGGTTGCCTGTGGCCGGTTCTGTCGTGCGCTGAGGTCGCGCCGGTCCCGCTCGCCAAGGCCGCGCGCCGCGGCCGGTCGGCGGTTTGTGCCGGTGGGCAGGTTGCCGTGCCGGGCTGAGCGCCGGGTGGCTCGGGTCGCGTTCGTGCGCTCGTTCGACCGGGCTCGGCTCGGTGGCGCGCACGGGGGTTGCTTATGGTCGCTTCTGATGCCGTGCCGGGCCGCGGTCCATTTCGCCTGCCAGGGCGCGTTCGGTCTTCGTCGTGACCGGGTGTGCCGGAGGACAGGACTGTGTTCGTGCTTTCGTTCCGCTGATACTGCCTCGATCGCGGGTGCCGGTCGGGGTTGCCTGAGGTCGGTTCTCCGGTGCGCTGATGTTCACCCGCCCTCCACCTTCGCCGTCGTCGCTCCCCGATCGTGCGGAGGCTGCCGCCGAGGTCGTGCGTTCGTCCGCCGGTATCGGCTCAGTCGCGGGCACCGGTCGGCCGTGACGGATTGTCGGCGGTTCTGCCGTGCGCTGCTGTCGTGCCGGACCACGGTTCACTTCGCCTGCCAGGCGCACGGCCCGGCCACGTGCCCCGGGTCAGTTCTCCGGCGGGCGATGTGCGCGCATGAGGCGCTGGGCGCGCAGGGCCAGCTGCATGCCGAGCCGGTCGTCGGCGTCTTTGAGCCGGTCGCCGAAGAGGTCTTCCAGCTGGCGCAGCCGGTTGCGCACCGTCTGCGGGTGCACGCCGAGCCGTTGCGCGATTTCCGGTGCGCCGCCGCGGGTTTCGAGCCACGCCAGCAGGGTTTCGCTGAGCCGTTCGCGTTGTTTGGCGCTGAGCGAGGCGAACGGGTCGAGGCTCTGCCGCGCCAGTTCGGCGGCGAGGAAATCCTCGGCGAGCAGCCAGAGCGTGGCCAGGTAGTCGCGGCACCAGATCACCGGGCCGGGCGTGTCCGGACCGGACAGCTGCAGCGCCCGGCGCGCGGTGCGCAGCGCGGCCGGCGCGTCGGCCAGCGGCACGGTCGGCGACACGGCCGCTCGCCAGCCTGCGGGCATAGCCGCCAGTGCGGCCAGATCGGTGTCCGGGTCGCTGGCGAGCAGGTGCGGCTCCGGGCTGTCGAGGTCGGCCAGGACGCCGTCGCCGAGCGCATCGGCCGGGAAGTCGGCGGAGCCGGGACCGCGCTCCAGCGCGACCAGCGCGGCCGTCTCGGGCAGCGGCCATCCCGCCCCGTTCGCCAGTTCGGCGATGCTGCTCGCGGAGCCTTCCGGAGCTTGGACGATCAGCTCCAGCAGTCTTCGCCGCCGGCCCGGCACGGCGCCCTCGGCGACGGCCTGTGCCTCCTGGTAGCCGGCGATCGCGGTGGCGCACAGCTCGTCGACGTAGGCGAAGATGGCCTCCGCGCCGACCGAGATGACGGCCGGGTCGACGCCCGCGGCGACCACGGCGGGGTGCATCGCTCGCCAGGCGACCCTGGCCCCGGTCGTGGCGGTGTCCTGCAGTGCGTCGAGGTTGCGGCCCTCGGCGAACTCGACGCGGCCGCGGTCGCGGTAGAACTCGATCCACTCGTCGTGCGGCAGGTCCGGGGCCCCCATCGAGTCGACGCAGTGCAGCACCGCGTACTCGACGCTTTTGACCAGGACTTTCCCGAAAACTCCGGTGAGCGGCTGGCCGTAGGCCGGGACGGTGCGCTGGGTTTCCCGGATCATCGCGGCCGCGGCGTGCGCGGCGTGCGGGCGCAGGCACGCGCCGAGCGAGCGCGGCAGCGAGGCCAGCAGGTCGAAGCTGCGGTACTCGACCACGAATCCCCCTTTCGAGGCGCTGGTGCGGGAGGCGAGCGTAGCGGAAAGCGGGCGTCACTAAAAATCAACGAACAGCCCCGGAATGAGGGACGGGAACGCGCGCTTTTGACATCGGACGAGTGATCGTCCTACGCTCCGTGCCAGCTGGTGCCGGTTATTCCTGAACCGTCGATTTCCGAGTAAGGGATTAAATCGTCGTGCACAGTTCCGCCGCCCCCGACTCCTCGATCTGGGCCCGTCTTCCGCGCCGGCTTGGCGACGCGGTGCGGCCGCGGATCCCGGAGATCGCCCGCGCCTGCGTCGACGCGATCGCGGCCGAGGTGCCGGAATATTACTCGTGCTTCAGCCGCGACCCCGGCCGCGCGACCGCGATCGAGCGAACCCGGCAGGGGATCGAACGGGACATCGACCGCGTGGGCGCCCCCGCGATGTGGCAGAGCGATCGGCTCGCGGATTTCCGCGTCCACGGGCGGGCGGCGTTCCACGAAGGACTCAGCCGCGAGTCCGTGCAGGCGGCGGTGCGCGTCGCGAGCCGGGTCATGTGGCGCTGGATCTCCGACATAGCACAGGAAACCGGCCTTTCCGGCGACGTCGTCTACGGCATGGCCGAGGGGATGCTCGGCGATGTCGAGACGGCGATGGCGGCGGTCGCGGAGGGCTACAGCGAGGCCGAGTCGGAGGCGTCCGGCGACGGCGAGCGGAGCCGCCGCGTGCTTCGCGCACTGCTGAGCGGGGAAGCGGACAGCCTCGTCCCGGGGTCCGGGCCGCCGCTGCCCGAACGCGTCGCGGCGGTGGCGTTCCGGGCGCTGCCGGGCGCGCCCGCGTTCCCGCCGGGACTGCTTCCGGACCACGTCCTCGCGGACCCGGCGGGCGATCCGCCCGCCGCGCTGTCCGCCGCCCCGGACACCGATCTGGCCCGACTCGCCGAGCTGCCCGCGGGCTGGACCGCGGCGGTCGGCCCGCTGGTGCCGGCCGGATCGGCACCCGAATCGTTCCGGCTCGCCCGCCGCGCGGCCGACCTGGCGGCCCGGGGACTGCTGGACGCGCCGGGCCCGGTCGTCTGGTGCCGCGACCACGTGCCCGCGCTGCTGCTGCTCGCGGACGAGTTCCTGGCCGCACAGTTAGCCGAGACGACGCTGGCTCCGCTCGCCGGGCTGCCCGAACGGCGCCGAGGGCAGCTGGCGGAAACCCTGCTGGCAGTGGTCCAGACCAGAGGAAGCGCCCCCGAACTCGCGCGGATGCTGGACCTGCACCCGCAGACGGTCCGCGCGCGGCTCAAAACGCTCGCCGAGTTGTTCGGGGAGCGGCTGACCGATCCTGGCGAGCGCCTGCGGCTGGAGCTGGCGTTGCTGGCGGAACGGGCGCTGCGGGACCAGGAGTGAAATGCGTGCGTGCTGAGGGCCTTCGGCGATGTGCGCGTGGGACGGTGGTCGGCTGCTGGCGTAACGCGCTCCAGAACCCCTACCGCCTAAGGAACTTCAGCGACCTGCTCGCCGCGCGCCCCGGGAAGCGGCTCCGCGCCGAGCCCGCTGTCGCTGACGACCTCTCGCACCGACCGCGGGAAAACCCACCGTCGATAACCGAACCAGCGAAACCCCGTCCCCGCCAACGTGCCGAGCACCATCCCCGCGACGAAGTCCGCGATTTCCTGTGCCAGATAGCCGACATGCGGCTCCTCGAGGCGCAAGACGTACCGCGACACCAGCAACGGCAGGAGATTCGCCGCCACCGCTCCGGCGTTGACAGCGAAGAACAACGTCGCCTCGCGCAACCGGCCATGGCCACCTCGGTCCACAAAGGACCATTGCCGGGACAGCAGGTACGCGAAGGCCGTCGACGCGACCGTCGCGATGGCCAGGGCGGTCACCGGCTTTTCGTGCAACACAGTCAGTTTGAGGCTGTAGTCGACCGCCACGGTGACCACGTAGGCGGCCGCGCCGACAACGGCGAAGCGCAGCAGTTCCCGCGGCATGATTCCTCCAGATGACTCCGGCCTGCGGGGCGCGGAGACGGACGATCGCGGCACGGACGCCGGGAAAGCGCCCGTGCCGCCAAACCCGCGGGTCAGCAGTTCGACGTGGCCGGTTTGCCCGCGATCCGGTCCTTGATGAAGGCCAGTACGTCGGCGTTGCCGGTGTAGACCAGCGTGATGTGGTCGGTGTCGTAGGTCTTCCACGTCTCCTGGACACCGGCCGCGCAATAAGCCTTGTGCAAGGTGTCCGCCTGCGCGAACTGCACCAGCTGGTCTCCAGTGGCGTGGTACAGGAAAAGCGGCGCCTTCGGCGGAGTGCCGCCGAGTTTGTTCTCGTTCAGCCGCGTGACCCACGCGGGCTTGATGTAGCCCGGGCTCGTGGTGTAGCCGGAGATCTTCTCGTTCGCGTACGTCGTCAGCAGTTCGAACGTGCACGCGCTCTGCTTCATCTCGGCGAACTTCGCGCGGCCGTTGTCGCTGAGGAACGAGTCCAGCTTCAGCTCCGGGTACGCCTGGTCGAGCCCGAGCAGGGCGTAGGCGAAGACGCCGAAACCGAATTTGCCGTCGAGTTGCAGCGTCACCTGGACGAGATCGGCGGGCACGCCGCCGGCGGCGATCCCGGCGAGGTTCAGCTCCGGGGCGTACGACGGTTGCAGTTCGCCCGCCCACGCCGCCGCGCCGCCGCCCTGCGAGTAGCCGCGGAAGACGACCTTCGAGGTGCTGGACAACCCGGCCGGGGCGAGCCGCTGGGCCGCGCGGACCGCGTCGATCACGGCCGGGCCTTCGGAGCGTCCCACGACATACGTCGTCTTGGGGGAGCTTTGGTAGCCCTCGTAATCCGGGACCGTGACGGCGTAACCGGCGTCGAGCAGGTCGTCGAGGCCGGGTTGCTCGTAGAAGGCTCCGATGTCGATCATCTTCGACGGGGTGCAGCCGAACGCCGGGCCGTGCGTGCCGGGGGCGAAGGCGACGATCGGCGCGCTGGCCCGATTCGCCTGCTTCGGCACCAGCACGGTGCCGGTGACCGCGTCCGGCTGTCCGAGTGCGTTGGTGGACAAGTACATCACCTGCCACGCGTCGACGGTCGCCTTGCGCGGCCCGGCGTTCGACGGCCGCCAGCGGATGACGTCGCCGGGCTTGCCCGCGGGCAGCGGCGAGGGCGGGGTGTAGAACGAGTCGTCGGCCGGGCCGGGGTCCGGAGCCGCGACGGCCGCCGGGGCGAAGACCGGGACGAGGACCAGGGCGACGAGTACGGCGAGCGCGCGCCGGGCCGTCATGAACTCGTCCCGTAAACGCGCTGGCACGTCGGGGATTCGCTGAACGCCAGGTTCAGCTCGGGGTTCGCCTTGAGGTCCTTGATCGGGCCCTCCGGATCGGCGAGCTGGCCCATGGTCGCGTCGGCGTCGGCGATCGCCTGGCGCAGGCCGGCCTGGTCGTCCACCTTCGCCTGGGCCATTTTGGACTTCGTCGCGGCGATCTTGTTCGTGGTCTCGGCGAGGGTGGCGGTGGCTTTGTCCACCGCGGACTGCCCGTCCGGCACCGGCGGCACCCCGGCCGCGCGGATGCCGCCCGCCATGTCGCCGAGTGCCGAACCGAGCCGGTCGAGGAAGGCGACCATCGCGTCCCGGGTCTTGCCGGGAGCGGTGCTGTCGGCGGCGGGCGGCTGGGAGAGCTTCGCCGAGCCCGCGGCCACGCTGGTGCACACCTTGTCGACCCAGGCCAGCGCGGCGGGATCGGCGTGCTTGCCCGAACCGGCGGGTGCGTCCGAGGAGCAGGCGGTGCACGACAGGAGCACGGCCGCCGCCGTCGCGAGCACCGCGCTGTGCATTCTTTTCATGGTTTTCGAGGCTACGCAGCACGGTCGCGGGCGGGCAAGAACGGAATGCCGTATTGGCACGCGCGTCAACATTTCCGGACCGGTGTTTGTCACCTGCGTCAGCGCCGCGGTTGCGGTCCGCACCAGCGGAAAGTCGCCTGAGCCTGCTAGGAAACCAGGCCGCGCGGCGTGCCGAGGTGACAATTTGCGGAGCTGGCTCCGGGTTTTCCGGAAAAGCTCTTGATCGGCGCCGCCGGTGCTCGCTAGCTTGCTGAACGGTAGCGATTTCCGGTTTAAAACGCTCCGCCTTTTCGTATCACTGTTGATACTCGGAAGGACCATCGTGAGTCACCCAAGAGGCAAGAAGAAGATGGCCGCCGCGGCGGCCTCGGGTGCGGTGGGGCTCGTCGCCGCCGCGCTGGTCGTCGGGGCGCAGGCCAGTGCCGCCGACCCGATCTCGCTGACGCTGAACTACCACTGCACTTTCCCGCTCGTGGGTTCGCAGTCGCTGAAGGTGGTGATCAACACCGATCTGCCCACGAACGTGAACGCCGGGCAGGCGACCGGGGCCTTCGACATCAAGGCCGTGTCGACCATCAACGCCGACACGGTCAGCGGCCTCGGCCTGATCGGGGCCACGACCCTGGAGGGCAGCGCGACCGCGAGCGCGAAGGTGGCCGCCCCGGGCCTCGACCTGCCGGTCAGCGTCCCGATCGCGCTGGACAAGACGAACATCCCGCCCTCGGGCGAGATGAACATCAACGCGACCGGCAAGACGCCGTCGCTGACGTTCACCCAGCCCGGCCAGGCGAAGATCACCGTGGGCGACCTGGCGCTCAAGGTCACCCCGCGCAAGGCGGACGGCTCGGTCACCGGGATCACCCCGGACGGCACCATCAACGCGCCGTGCACCCAGGACCCGGGCCAGAACAACACCCTCGCCACGATCACCATCAACGGCGGGACGGCCACGCCGCCTCCGTCCTCGTCGTCGGAGACCCCGCCGCCGACCTCCGCGACGCCGCCGCCGACCTCGGACACTCCGCCGCCGACCTCGGCGACCCCGCCTCCCGGCGGGACCAAGTTCGTGTTCGGCATCGACGGGAAGACCTCGCTCAAGGCGCTCGGCAGCACCGCGCCGATCAAGGGCGGGTTCGACGCCGACGTGGACATCGCGGCCAAGAAGTTCACCGGAGACCTGAAGCTCAACCCGACCAAGACCGACTTCAAGCTGCTCGGGTTCCTGCCGGGCAGCGCGGACGTCAAGGTCGTGCAGAACGGCACCCAGAGCGGTGAACTGGTGGGCACCGGGTTCAAGGCGCACATCAAGTTCGACGTCTTCCTGCCGACGGTCAACCTGTTCGGCTTCCCGATCAGCACCGACCCGAAGTGCGGCACGGTCAGCCCCTCGACCAGCGAGATGACCACCGGCGACGGCTTCGACCTGCTCAAGGGCGGCAAGCTGTCGGGGACCTACTCGCTGTCGGCGTTCCAGAACTGCGGCTCGTTCAACGACTGGATCAGCGCGTTCGCCAAGAGCGACGGCAACACGCTCGACCTGAACCTCGCGCGGCAGCAGTAGCCCGACCCGCCGGTCCCCGTCGCGTCGCGGCGGGGACCGGCTCCATGCCCCGGAAAGGGGGAACCCGTGCCGAAAACCCGGTCGCTGCTCGCGGCGGGCCTGGCCTGCCTGGCCGTTTCCGCGGTCGCCCCTCCCGCGTCCGCGGCGACGCAGGTCGACAAGGTGCTGAGCTATACCTGCCCGTTTCCCTTGATCGGGCTGCAGAAGCTGAATGTCGAGGTGAAGGCGTCGTTCGACCTTCCGTCCGCGCCGGGCGGCCCGCTCACGACCTCGGATCTCGCCGTCGCGGTGACCGTGCCGGACAAGGCCGTGCGCGGCCTGGCGCTGGTCGGCGCGGCGAGCATCGAAGGGACGGCGTCCGCAGGGGTGACGCTGGCCAACGGTCCGCTGACCACACCGGTCGACGTGCCGCTGACCGTGCCGAAAGCGGCGCTGCCGCCCTCCGGTCCGGCCACCGTGCGGGCGACCGGCTCGGTGCCGCAGATCGTGGTGCCGAACGCGGGCAAAGCGACGGTCACCCTCGGCGGGTTCAGCACGCGGCTCACGCCGAAGAAGGCCGACGGTTCGTTCACCGGCCTCGGCTCGTTCACCTCGGACTGCACGCTCGATCCAGGCCAGGATCCGGTGCTGCTGAGCTTCGACGTCGGCACCGCGCAGAGTGCGTACAACTTCGGCTTCGCCGGAACGACGACGTTGAAGGCATTGGGGACGACGGCACCCCTCTCCGGGACTTTCGCTGTCGTCACGCAGCCGTCGTTCAGCAGTACTCCGGCGTTCGACCCGGCCCGCGCGGAGTTCAAGCTCTTCGGGTTCGTGCCGGGCACCGCTGATCTGCGCTTCACGCCGGACGGTCCGCAAACCGGCGAACTCGGCGACGGCGGGTTCGTCACGCACGCGAAGCTCGCTCTCGCGCTGCCTCAGGTGTCGCTGTTCGGGGTGCCGGTCGCGGACGCGGGCTGCCGGGCGAGCGCTTCGATCCCGGTCGACCTGCGCACCGGAGGGGGATTCGCGCTGGCGACCGGCGGGCCGGTGAGCGGGACGTACGCGATCCCGCCGTTGACCGGCTGCGGGGCGTTCACCGCTTACCTCAGCTCGCTGTTTCAAGGAGAAGGCAACACGTTCACCGTCGCGCTGACCGCGCGCTGATCGAGGTTCGCTCAGACCCGGGGGCTCGGAGACGGGGCACGGTGCCAGCTGGTGATCCTGGCTGGCATCGTGCCCCGTCGCGCGTGGTCGCGATCGTCGCAAGTGTACTGTCCACAAAGGACCACAAGAACCGCGGAAGGCCAGCTGGCCTTCCGCGGTCCTTCGCGGAGCTACTCCCCGCCGTTGACCCGGTCGGCCGCGAACGCCGCCGCTTCGCCCGCCTTGCGCCCGTAGCTGAGGTGGGCGAGGATGTTCGTCCCGTCCGGACGGCAGACCGGGTCGCCTGCCGCGCAGAATTCCTTGGTCCGGTCCTGGTACTCGCCGGTGATGTGCTTGCCGAGCTTGGCGATCGGCGGTCCGAAGATCAGCAGCGCGGCCACCCGCGGCGCGACCTCCGGCGGGATGGTCGCGACGATGGGGCCGCCGACGAGAGCGCCTTCGCTGCTGACGCCCACGGAGTTCGCGACGACGTTCGCGCCCTGCGAGTAGCCGACGAGCACGAACCGCTGGTTCCCGCACGCCGCGGCCTGGCTGGTGACGTGGTCGACGAGGTCCTGGTTTCCCCGGGAAGCGGAATCGGGCTGCAGGCTGGCCGGATACTCGACGGCGTAGGAGCTCACCGATTTCCCGGGAAGGCCGGCTCGCAGCGCGGCGAAGACCGGGTCGCCGACGATCACCCCGAGAGTGCCGAATTCGCCGGTGCCCCGCGCGACGACGACGTCGACGTCGGTGCAGGCGGCGGCCCCGGCGGGGGGACTGGCGAGCACGGGGATCCCGGTGCTCGCGAGAAGGGCGGCGACGAGGCCGGCGGGACGGGCAAAGCGCATCCGGATCACCTTTTCTCAAGATCGCGACGGTGCGAACGAACGGAGTCTGGCGGCGCCGGCGCCCGGTCCGCATCGGCGATTCTGCGTACGCGCGAAAAATGCGTAATTTCGACGACGCCTCCGGGCAGCCCCGGCGGCCACGATCCGGACATGCTCACCGAAGAGCCAGTCGCGGCGGCAGTGCTCGACGAGGTCCGCCGGCGGTTGCCCGGATCCGCACCGCTGCTCGACCGCGGTGCGACGCGGTTTCTCGCGTTCGTCCTCGGCCGCGCCTCGGCCAGCGTCCCCGCTGCCGCACCACTGGGGGCCGAAGCGTTCCGCGCCCTCGGGGCCGCTGAACTGCGCGCGACGGGCGATCTCGACCGCCTGCATCGCGCGCTCACCGCGGGCGCGCGCCGGGTGCTTCCGGTGCTCGCCCGTTCGCCGGATTTCGCCGGTGCTGTCGAACGTTTGCTGACCGGGGTCGACGCGATCGCCCGGCTGGCGGCCGAAGGCTCCCGGGTCGCGGCCGCGGGCGATCGCGGGCGTGCCCGGGCCCGGCTGCTGGCCGAACTCGGCAAACCCCGGCCGACGGTGCTCGACGCACTTGCCCGCGAGGCGGATTGGCCGCTCCCCGACACCGTCGTCGCGGTGGCCCTCGACACCGGTGCCCCGAGAAACACGGAGGACGTGCTGTGCGACCTTCGCGCACCGGAGCCGTGGGCGGTCCTGCCCGCCTCGGCGCCGGTGCCGGATTTCGGGGTCCGCGCCGCGATCGGGCCTGAGGTCGCGCCGCAGGACACCGCGAGGTCGTTGCGCTGGGCTCGCCGCACGCTGAGCCTGCTTCGCCGCGGAGTGCTCCCGGACGCGCGCCCGGTCCGCTGGGACGACCACCTCACCACGCACTGGCTGCTCGCCGACGACGTCCTGCGCTCGGCGCTGGAAACGAGCAGCCTCGCCCCGCTCGACGTGCTGACGCGCAAGGCGCGGGAACGGGCCGCGGAGACGTTGCTCGCCTTCCTCACCACGAGCGGCAGCGCCCCGGAGATCGCCGCGATCCTCGGCGTGCACCCGCAAACGGTCCGGAACCGCCTGCGGACTCTGACCACGCTTTTCGGCGACCGGCTGCACGATCCGGAGGAACGGTTCGGCCTCGAGATTTCGCTGCGGGCGCGCAAGCTTCGCCCGGCCGGATAAAAGGGGGACGTACGTAGTTTCCCGGACGCGATCGCCGCGCGGGCCGGGCATGCTGGCCCCGGTTTTCGATCAGGACAGCGAATGCTGGCCTTGACGCTTTGGAGGCATCTGGTGCGATTCGTTCGGACAGCGTCGTTCACGATCGCGGCGGTTTCCGCCGTGTGCACCGCCCTCGCCGCTCCGGCCTGGGCGGACATGGGAAAGTACGTCGCGCTGGGAGATTCCTACGCGGCCGGAACCGGAGCCGGCGACTACGGTTCCAGCGGGCAGTGCTACCGCAGCGCCAACGCCTATCCGCAATTGTGGGCGAACGCGCATTCGCCGAGTTCTTTCACCTTCGCCGCCTGCGGCGGGGCGACCACTGCCGACGTGCTGGACAAACAACTCGGCGCCCTCGACGCGAGCACCGCGCTGGTCACGATTTCCATCGGCGGCAACGACGTCGGTTTCGCCGGATTGATGGTCACCTGCGTCACTGGCTCGGACCAGGCGTGCGCGAATGCCGTGGACAAAAGCGCTGCCGACGCCCGTGCGACCCTGCCCGGAAAACTGGACAAGACCTATCAAGCGATCAAAAGCCGTGCACCCCAGGCGAAAATCATCGTCATGGGGTATCCGCACCTGTTCGCGCCGGGAACCGTCCGCTGTTCGATGAGCCAGACCAAACGGACGGCTCTCAACCAGGGCGCGGACGAGCTGGCGGCCGTCGTCTCCGACCGGGCCGCGGCCAACGGCCTGCGGTACCGCGACGTCCGGGAGAACTTCGCCGACCACGGCGTCTGCGCGCCGAACCCGTGGATCAACAACGTGCAGTGGCTCAACCTGGTCGAGTCGTTCCACCCCAGCGCGCGGGGACAGGCCAAGGGCTACTATCCCGCGCTCGAAGCGGCCACTGCCTGACCTCGCCGCTCCCGCCTCCGGTTCGCCGTCCCACCCGCCTCGCCCGACCCGGTCGTCCCGGTCGTCCCGGTCCTCCCGCATGGACAATGGCCCCGGGTTCGGGTCGAATGGGCCGGTCCCGGACAGCGGCGGGGGTGGGAGCGATGGCGGACGGCGCGGCCGCGCCGGCGGAGCTGACGAGTTACGTCGGCCGAGCCGGCGCCGACGACGAGGTGCGGCGGCTGCTCGGCCAGTACCGGCTGGTCACCCTGACCGGGCCGGGCGGGGTGGGGAAGACCCGGCTGGCCGGGCGGGCCGCCAGCGCGTTCACCCGGGCGTTCCCGGACGGGGTCGCGATCGTCCCGCTCGCCGAGCTGCAGGACGCCAGCCTGCTTGCGCAGGTCGTCGCCGACTGCCTTGGCCTGCACGACACGGCCGACCGCAGTGCGCAGGACGCGGTGCTGGCGTATCTGCGCGAACGGAAGCTGCTTCTCCTGCTGGACAACTGCGAACACCTCGTCGAGGGGTGCGCCGAGTTCGCCGCGATGCTGTTGCGCCGCTGCTCGCACCTGGCGATCCTCGCGACCAGCCGTCGCTCGCTCGACATCGCGGGGGAGTGCGTGCTGCCGATCGCCCCGCTCGCCGTTCCCGCGGCCGAGGTGGCCGACCCGGACGAAGCGCTCGCTTCGGACGCCGTCCGGCTGTTCGCGGACCGGGCGTCGGCGGTAGTGCCGTCCTTCCGGCTCACCGCGAGCAACACCCGGGACGTGGTGCGCGTGTGCCGTCAGCTGGACGGACTTCCGCTCGCCGTCGAACTCGCCGCGGCCCGGCTGCGCACGTTGTCGCCGCGGCAGATCGCGGAACGGGTCGGGGAAAGCCTGACGCTGCTGACCAGCGGCGCCAGGACCCTTCCGGACCGGCATCGCACCCTGCGCGCCGCCGTCGAGTGGAGTTATTCCCTGTGCGACAGCGCCGAACGCGCGGTGTGGGAACGCTGTTCGGTGTTCGCGGGTCCCTTCGACCTATCCGCTGCCGAGGAACTCGCCGAGACCCGCGGCAGCGAAGGCACCGCCCTGGACCAGTCGGCGGTGCTGGACGCCGTCGACGGCCTGGTCGGCAAGTCGGTCCTGATGCGCGTCGACGGCGAGACCCGGGTGCGCTACCGGATGCTGCACGTCCTGCGCGAATTCGGGCAGGAACGCCTGGCCGCCGCCGGAACGGCCGAACTGTTCGCGCGCCGGCACCGCGACCACCACGACCGGTTGCTCGCCCAAGCGGACGCCGAATGGTTCGGCCCGCGGCAGGACGACTGGCTGGCCCGGCTTTCGGAGTCGCACGCCGACATCCGGGCCGCCCTGTCGTGGTCGCTGCGCACCCCCGAGGACGCACTCGTCGCGTTGCGCATGTCCACCTGCCTCGTCGAATACTGGGCAGCGCGCGGAGCCGCCCGGGAACTGCGGGAATGGATCGACCGCTCGCTGGCGGCGCTCGCGCCCGACGCCCCGGGCCGGGCGAGAGGACAAGCCATCGCGGCCCTGTGCGCGGCACTGCACGCTGACGTTCCGCGGGCACGGCAGCGGCTCGACCTGGCGGCCGCCGCCGAGGACGAGGACGCCGCCCCGTTCGTCGCCCACGCCGAGGCTTTCGTGGCGATGCTCGTGGTCGAACCGCACGTCCTGGAAAACGCCGCCGAGGCGGTGCGGATCTTCGGCGAGCGAAACGACCCGCGCCGGCAAATGCACCCGATGTTCCTGCAGGGCATCGCCATGGCCTACCGCGGAGATCTGGCCGGGGCCAGGAACCTGCTGGGGCAGATGCGGCAGAAATGCGCGGAGGCGGGCGACAAGCGGTACCGCTCGATGGCGCTGTTCGGGCTGGGCGTCGTCGAGGTCTGGCTGGGCGGCGACCTCGACGCCGGAGAACGCGCGTTGCGCGAGGCACTGCACATCGATCTGGATGGCCCCGACGTGCTGTCGGCCGCCTACCGCGTCGACGGCCTCGCCTGGGTCGCAGCGAAACGCGGCGACGCGGCGCGCGCTGCTGGCTTGTTCGGCACCGCCGCCGCCCTCTGGGAACGCTGCGGCAGCGAACCGGACGTCGCGGTGGCCATGCCGCACCGGGAAATGATCAAAGCCACCCGCGACGCACTCAGCGACGCCGAGTTCGAAAACGCTTTCGCCGCGGGGAAACAGCGAAACCCGCGAGACCTGCTGACCCTTTCCGACCCGTCCCGCCCGGCACCTGCCGGACGCCCTTCGTCGCTGGCCCCGCTGACCCGCCGGGAAACGGAGATCGCCGACCTGGTCGCCGCGGGCCTGAGCAACCGCGAAATCGCCGCGCGGCTGGTCATCGCGCAACGCACCGCCGAGACGCATCTGCAGCACATCATGAACAAACTGGATTTCGTGAACCGGACCCAGGTCGCGATCTGGGTGAACGGGAAGAGGGCTTGAACCAGCTGCTGCTCGCGGCGGACAATCGGCTGTTTTTCGCCAAAGGCCAGGGGCGCGACCGGATCAACGCGGGCTACACCAGGCAGGCTCGCTGACCTGCGGTCGTCGGCTAGCGGCTCGGTGTCGTTTCGTACCGGTGCATCCACTCGATCAGCGGGCGGACGGCCCGCAAGGCTTCCGCGCCTTTCCGGGTCAGTTCGTACCAGGTCGGCTTGAAGTGGCCTTCGTCGGCGTGCAGGCGCACGAGCCCGTTGTCTTGAGCTCGTTTCAGCGTCTTGGTGAGGCTTTGGTCCGACAGAGGGCTGACGTCGTCACCGTTGTCCTGCCGCACTTCGCCTTCGTTCACCCGGTCGCGAATGTCGCGGTATTGGAGCTTGTCCTCGGTGGAGAGGGCGGCCAGCACTACGATCATCCACCGGCCTCGGAGCATCTCGACCGTCGACTCGAAGGTCTTCTGGTACGACATGTTCTGCCTCGACACGTTCTCAGCTAACACGATCCGCGCGGCGGTGTCTCGCTGAGCCGCAAACTCGCTTCCTGCTGCGCCTAACGAGTGAAAGCAGCCCGGAACATCCCTGCGTGAGTCGGCACCCGTCACTTGCGTGAGTCGGCGGATTGCCTGGTAGGCAGGCCGCAGCCGGGACTGACCGCCTGGCGCCGCACAAGGCGTGGCTTGGGCCGGAGGCCAGGAGCAGGCCGCCGACCCGGGCCACGCCGAGAGGGAAATCGGCCGTCGGGCCGAGTTCAGAAGGACGGGGAATGCGCGCGAAGCGAACGGAAGAGCCCAGCCTGGAGCCGAGCAGGGTCGCCGAGGTCGTGAGAATTGTCAGCGAGATTCCGCTCCCGCGGCCGTTCAGCATGAACGCCTTGGTCGACCGGTTGAACAGGCTCCGTGACAAGCCCATCCGGTTGATGCGCGGCGACATGGCGGGAACCATGCCCACCGGCATGCCGCTGAGAACCGAGGCTGCGGACTACATCGTCGTGATCCGCGACGTCGAGCGCGGACATGCCCGGCACATCCACTTCCACGAACTCGGCCACGTCTTTCTCGAGGACGCTGAGGTAGCCGGTCCATGCTTGCCAGTTACGGTTGCGCGCCGCTGCGAAGCAGACAAGTTGATGGCGGAGGAGTTCGCCTTTCAGCTGGCCGGCGGGCCTGCAGCGCGGGCAGGTCGATCGGCACCGACAGTGGTTCGCTGTCGATCTCGTCGCGCTATCGCCGCAGCAACGCGAAAACCTCGCCGTGGACCGAGCTCATAGTAATGAAGTCGTACAGCGCGCGCGTTTCGCTACACCTCGCCTTTCCCGCGTGCGGCGAGCCTGGAGCAGGTGACGCGAGTCGTGCTTCGCCGGATGCGCCCGGAGCGCGATTGCGCGGAGGTCGTGGCAGACGTTGCGTTCGACCGTCTGCGAGCGACGTAGCAGCGTGACCACACCATCGTCGCGGCGCGTGTTCACGCCCGGACCTTCCCGATCGCGGCCTGCTCGCGTCGCAGGGCAGCGTGCTCGATTGCGCTAGCCGAGCGGGCCGCCGCGCGGCACGGCGTGCCCATCCTGTTCGCCGAGTTGAACGTCGGCACCGAGGAGGTCATCGGAGAGTGCTACCTCGTTCGAGACGCCGCGAACTTTCTGGCTTTCCTGAAGAATGCGGTGAAACCTCATGGGGCAAGGAGGTCCACGTAGTGCTGGACAAGCTGTCCACCCACACCACCCCGCCGTCCGGGCATGGCGGGAAGCGCATCCGAACGTCCGGTTCGGCTTCACCCCGAAAGGCGCCTCGTGGGTCGACTGGCTTGACCCGGGCGGCCCAATGCCGCGAGCCGGCTGACGAAGGTAGCGATGGCTTTCTTCTGCGGCAATCGCGGTGGTGAAAGGATTTTCCGCGCTCGGTGTCGGTGAGACGGACCCGAATCGATCACGCCGGTGTGCTCTGTTCGTCGTTGTCGGGCGGTTCGGGTGTTGTGGCGGGGGAGATGTGGACGGTGACGAGGTCGGCCAGTCCGGTGAGGGTGACGAGGGGGAGCAGGAGCGGGTTGAGGATGAGTTCGATGTGTTCGGTATGGGTGAAGAGCACGTTCAGGCCGGCGCTGTCGAGGTAGGGGACGCTGGTGAGGTCCACGACGATCCGTTCGGAAGTGGCGTCGAGGGCATTGGCGAGTTGTGAGGCGTTGCTGGTGTCGATTTCGCCGACGGCGGTGACCAGCATGGCGCCGTCGGAGTGTCGGCCGGGGGTGAGGGCGAGCGGGGTCATCGGGCGATCCTCGTCTGCAGGTGGGCGGTGGTTCCGGTGTCGTCGGACGTGATGGTGACGTGCTGCATCATCGCGTGCATCACTGTGATGCCGCGGCCGCGGTGGGTGTCGAGGTGTCGTTGCGGGGTTTTCCATCGGCCGGTGTCGGAGACGGTGAGGTGCAGGTCAGGTCCGAATAGTTCGGCCTTCAAGCGCACTTGGGCGGAGACGGTGTCGCGGGAAGCGTGTTCGATGGAGTTGGCGACCGCTTCGCCGGCTGCGACGAGCACGCTCTGGACTGTGCTGGCAGGCAGGTCGGCTTGTCCGAGCCACGCGCGCAGGGTGTCGCGGACGGGAGCGAGCTCGGCGACGTCGGCGGTGAAGGCGAGTTCGAGCGGCGCGGGGTGGCGGTAGAGCAGCAGCGCGACGTCGTCTTCGTAGCCGCCGGGCGGGGCGAGCTGCGTCATGATCCGGGTGGCGAGGTCGTCGACGGGCAAATCGAGGCCGTGCTGGACTGCGCTGGCGGCGGCCTCGATGCCCTGGTCGAGGGGACGGTGGCGGCGTTCGACGAGGCCGTCGGTGTACATCAGCAGGCTTGCTCCGGCCGGCATCGTGCAGGTGGCCTCGTTCCGGGCCGCGCCGAGGCGCACGGCGAGCGGAAACGCTCCGGCC
Organism: Amycolatopsis sp. NPDC104775; assembly: GCF_055583325.1. Lineage (NCBI taxonomy): Bacteria > Bacillati > Actinomycetota > Actinomycetes > Pseudonocardiales > Pseudonocardiaceae > Amycolatopsis > Amycolatopsis sp. NPDC104775. The sequence continues at coordinate 1,114,944 of NZ_JBVJOE010000001.1, read as the reverse complement.
TGGTCGAGCAGTCGTGCGGTGCCGTCGGGGTGGGCGAGGATCGCGGGCGGATGTCCGGCGCTGCTGTAGGTCAGGCGGCCGCTGGCGGAGTCGAGTGTGGCGCAGAAGACGGTGGTGCAGAACGCGCCGGGGATGCCCGCGGCGAACTGGTCCAGCGCGATGAGGGTGCGGGCGGGGGCGCCGTGTTGCAGGAGCAAGGCGCGGCAGGCGCTGCGCAGCTGGCCCATGACCGCGGCCGCGGCCAGTCCGTGTCCGACGCAGTCGCCGACGACGATGCCGGTCCGGCCGTCGGGAAGGGCGATGGTGTCGTACCAGTCGCCGCCGACTTCCAGCGGCCGGGCCGCGGGTTCGTAACGGACGGCGAATCCGGCGGGCAGCTGGGCCGGGCCGAGGATGGCGCGTTGCAGTGCGAGCGCCGTTTCCCGTTGCTGCTCGACCTGGTGGGTGCGGGCCAGTGCTTGGGCGAGGTGGCCGGCGAGCGTGGCGAGCAGCTGCAGGTCCGGTTCGCCGAAGGGCTGGTGCCGGTCCAGGTGCAGCCACAGGGCCAGGCGCCCGTCGGGATGGTGGAGGGTGATCCCGGCTCCGGCGCTGCCGTCGCCGGTTCCGAGGTCGGCAGTCGGGTTGAGCGTGGGACGTTCGGCCAGCGCGTGCAGCGTCGCGCGCTGCGGTTCGCTGAGCGTGTCCCAGGACGTGACCGACGGGTCCGTGCTGCTGACTGCGGGCGGCGCGTCCAGGGTCATGACGGCGGCGGTCACGGATCGGGCCGTCCACAGGGTCCGCAGTTCGGACAGTGCGCCCGCGATGGCGTCGGGCACGCTGGTCGCGGCGGCCAGTCGCACGGTCAGCGCGGCTACGGCGGTCTCGCGTGCCTGCGCGTGGTGTTCGACGGTGACGTCGCGGAACGTGCCGACGATTACTTTGGCACCGGTGTCGGGGTCGATGGCGTGGTTGAACTCGATGCTGATCCACAACCGGCGGCCGTCGCGGTGAAGGACCGGGACGGTGTGGTGCCCGCGCACGTCGGCGAGCAGGCTGGCGAAGCTGTCGGCTGCGCGCCGGAAGCCGTCGGGATCGGTGCCGGGGTCGGGCCACCACGGCTGCCGGGGAGAGTAGGGCAGGCCCTCGGGGCCGTAGCCGAGAATGTCGGTGAACGCGCTGTTGATTTCGACGACCGTGCCGGACTGGTCGCAGACGAAGAACGCTTCCTGCAGCGAGTCGATCAGCGCGGTGCGCCAGCGGGCCTGATGGCTGCGCAGCCGGGCCAGCTCGATCGTCGCCCTGGCCCGGGCGAGCAGTTCCGCGGCGGAGAACGGTTTGAACAGGTAGTCGTCCGCGCCGGCCCGCAGGCCTTCGATGGAGGCTTCTTGCCCGGCGCGGGCCGACAGCAGCAGCACCGGGACCGCGGTGGTCCGGGGGTCGGCGCGCAGCCGTGCGAGCAGCGCAAGTCCGTCGAGACGGGGCATCATGACATCACTGATCACCAGGTCCGGGCAGTCCTCGCGAACGACGTCCAAGGCGTGCGCCCCGTCCACAGCGGCGCGCACCCGGTAACCGGCGGCGCCCAGCAGCCGGGTGAGGTAGTCGCGCATGTCGGAGTTGTCGTCGGCGACCACCACCGTCGCCGACGCTGCCCGATCGGCCGCCGGCGACACCGTCTCGTTCGCCCCGGCGAAGATCGAGGAGGGAGCCGCGCCGGGCTGTTCGGCGGGCAGCCAGCGCAGGGCTTCCTGCACGAAGGGCTCGACGGAGCTCGAAACTAGGGGATCAGTCGCCGACGGCGGCTCCTCCGGGCCGACGGCGTCGGCTGGCAGGTGCCCGGTGCCGAAAGGCAGCCGGATGGTGAACCGGGTGCCGTGATTGTCGGCGGAGTCGCTGCTCTCCGCGGTGATGGTGCCGCCGTGCAGGCTGACCAGCTCCCGCACCAGGGCCAGTCCGATGCCGCTGCCCTCGTTGGATCTCGCTCTGGTGTTCTCGATCCGGTGGAACCGGTCGAACAGGCGGGGTATTTCCCCAGCCGGTACTCCGACGCCGGTGTCGGCCACGGTGACCACCGCACCGGCGCCGGCTTCGGTGTTGTCGGCGCGGACGCTCACCGTGACGGTGCCGTCGAAAGTGAATTTGAGCGCGTTGCTGAGCAGGTTGAGCAGCACCTTTTCCCACATGCCGCGGTCCAGGTACACCGGTTGGGGCAGCGGCGGGCAGTCCACGGCGAGGACCAGCCCGGCTCTCTCCACCGCCGAGCGGAACAGGCTGGCCAGCTCCGCGGTGGCCGCGGCGAGATCGACCGGGACGAACCGGGCCTGCGTCCGGCCTGCCTCGATCCGGGAGAAGTCCAGCAGCGTGTTGACCAGCTTGCCCAGCCGTAGCCCGTTGCGCTTGATCACGGCGAGGTCCTCGACCGTGTCCGGGTCGGCGTCGGCCAGCCGTTGCTCCAGTTCCTGGACCGGCCCCATGATCAGCGTGAGCGGGGTGCGGAACTCGTGGCTGATGTTCGAGAAAAACGTCGTCTTGGCCTTGTCCAGGGCCGCCAGCTCTTCGGCCCGCTGCTGCTCGGCCCGAAAGCTGCGCGCGCTCGCGATCCCGGCGGCCAGATGCCCCGCGACCAGCTCCACGAATCCGCGGTAGTCCGCGTCCGCGGGCCGGTAGCGGTTCAGCCCGACGACCAGGAAGCCGTACGGGGCGCCGCCCTGCTGCGACAGCGGCACCGCCATCGCCTGCGTCGGCGGTCGTTCCCACGGGCCGGCGGGCAGACCGGCGAACGCGGGCCTGGCCAGCGCGACCAGCACGGACTCGCCGCGCCGCACAGCCGTTGTCGGCCACGTCGCGTCCCCGGCGTCCAGCGGCAGGCTGGCCGGGGCGGCGGGGTGGCCGGTGTCGATCCCGGTCGTGGCCGCCAGCCGGGCTCCGCCCTCGTCGGTGAACAGGTAAGTGAGGGTGAAGGGAAGATCGAAGCGGTTGTGCCCCAGCTGCCGGGCCGCGAAGCCGAGCGTTTCCTCTTCGGTGCGTGCGACGGTGGGATCGGAGCCCAGCTCGCGCAGAGTGACCATGCGCCGCTCGCCGATGACTCGTTCGGTTTCTTCGCTGACTACGCACAGCATGCCGACCACCGCGCCGGCATCGTCGCGCAGCGGGCTGTAGGAGAAGGTGTGGTAGGTCTCCTCCGGATAGCCCGAGCGCTCCAGAAACAGCAGCAAAGCCTCGTCCCAGGTCGCCTTGCCGGTGGCGAGCACACTGTCGATCCGCGGTCCGATGTCGTCCCAGATCTCCGCCCACACCTCGCTGGCCGGGCGCCCCAGCGCCCACGGGTACTTGCGCGCCAGCGTGTTGCGGCGATAGGCGGCGTTGCAGAAGAACGTCAGCTCCGGGCCCCACGCCATCCACATCGAGAACCGCGACGACAGCAGGATGCTGACCGCGGTCCGCAGGCTCTGCGGCCACGACCGCGGTTCGCCCAGCGGCGTCGCCGCCCACTCCACCTCGGCCAGGTCCGTGCCGATTTCCTCATCCGCGGCGAAGACGTTCGCTGTTGCGGCCGCCTCGGTGCCCCGTTCGTCCCTTCCCGAGGAATCCACTAGCCGTCCCTTCACGTCTTCGAACGCGGAGAGTGCGTTGTGCGCCGCCACACGCCTCGCCTGCGCCCCGGCGATCGCCCCGTCGCGGCGGTTTTGAGCAGTGCTCAAGCGTCCGCGACGGTAGCGGCGGTGTGCAGCATTTCATCCAGATAGGTGGCCTGCGGCGCGCGCAGGACGGCACGACGCGTGGCCACGACGACGAAACCGGTCCGGTCGCGCTGGTGCCCGGTGGCGCGAGGCGACGAGCTCGCTGAGTGCGGCGGAGGAAACAAACTCCACATTCTCCAGATCGAGGATGACGTTCGTGCCAGGTTTCCGCATCAGCGCATCCAATCGCCGGTGCAGCACGGGCGTGGTGCGCAGGTCCAGATTTCCTTCGACAGCGACCGCGGTCGAGCCGTCGCCCGCGACGGTGCTGATGCTCAGCGGCGGGGCAACCGACTTGCCGGAACCGGTCACGAGCGTCCTCCGAACTGCATCGTTGGCGTGCCGCCACCGGTCGCGGTGCCGAAGGGGCCGGGCGACCTCGAGAGTACCGGCCAGTTCTCCGCCGCGCGCGACAACCGACGGTCGAGCAAGGCCCGCGAGAAGGATCATCGGGTGTTCACGAGTTTGCTGTTGCGAGGACAGTTTTGTGGACGAGTCACCACGCTTCTCCGGCGTCCGTACCGGGGCCGTCGGCGAATTCTTGGTTCTGCTGCAAGCTGGCATCTGCATGAGCGCTGCGAGAGACATTGCCATCCAGGCGATGCACGCGAGCGTGCCGCCGACTCCGAATGCGAGCAATACGCGTCGCAGGCCCGCAACAGTTCCCGCTTGCCCCGAGATTTCGGTAATTCCTGGATCGGCCATGGTGATGGCGTGCCCGGGACAGCACAGTGTGAAATGGCTTGAAGGCGAGAATTTGAGTCAGACCGCGCGCATCCGTTCCGTGGCCGGGCAAACCGCGGTCGCGCTCCGCGGTGAGTAATCCGGACACTTCGGGTCTCCCGGTGACCGAGGCGGCGTGAACACGACTGACTACCAGCACACCGCCGCGATCGAGTTGCCCGCCGACGAGCTTTTCACTTATTTGCGCGAGCCGCGGAATCTGCCGCGATGCTTTCCGCGGATGCGCCAAGCCATGCGCGTCATTCTTTCTGGAATAGGGGAGAATCCGCGAGGTCGTCGACGCCGACGTGCGGCATCTTCGGCGCTGCTCGACGTTTATCGGCGGTGCCGTGGAGCCTGAAAGCGCGAATTCAAGCGGTAAGGCCTACAGCCAGCCGTTGGCTTCGGCGAGGCGGGCGGCTTCGGCGCGGGTGCGGGCTTCGGTCTTGCCGATAGCCGATGACAGGTGATTGCGGACCGTTCCTGGCGTAAGGCCGAGCGTACGTGCGATGTCGGCGACTGTGCCGCCTTCGGCTGCGGCGCGCAGTACGTCGGCTTCACGGTCGGTGAGCGGGCTGGTGCCCGTGGCGAGAGATTCCGCCGCCAGAGCCGGGTCGATGAACCGGAGTCCCGCGTGGACCCTGCGGATCGCGTTGAGCAGCTGCTCGGGCCGGGAGTCCTTGACCACGAACCCGGCCGCGCCTGCGGACATCGCGCGGGCGAGGTAACCGGGGCGGCTGAACGTCGTGCAGATCACCACGCGGCAGGCAGGCAGCGCGCGCCGCAGCTCGGCGGTGACCGCCAGCCCGTCGCGGCCGGGCATCTGCACGTCGAGAAGCGCGAGATCCGGGTTCGTGCGCCGGGCGGCCGGGACGACTTGGGCGCCCGAGCCGACTTCGGCCACGACTTCGATGTCCGGTTCGAAGCTGAGCATCGACGCCAGCGCGCCGCGGACGAGTGCCTGGTCGTCGGCCAGCAGGACGCGGATCATGCCGGGGCCGCCTCTACGCGGGCGAATACCCGGTAGCCGCGCGGGCCGCAGCCGTGCTCGAGGCGGCCGGAGACCGCGGCCATGCGTTCGGCCAGGCCGGTGAGGCCGTGCCCGGGCTCCGGTTCTCCGCTGACCGTCCCGTCGTCGGTCACCTCCACCCAGCCGGGACCGACGCGGATCCGGCAGCGCCCCGCGTTGGAGTGCCGGAGGACGTTGGTGACCGCTTCCCGCACGACGTAGCCGAAGACGCCGCGGAGCTCGGGCTGGACGTCGTCGACCGACGCCGGCAGTTCGGCCTGGACCCCCGCGGCGCGCAAGGCCAGCCGGGCGCCGGAAAGCTCGGCGGCCAGCGATATCTCCCGGTATCCGGAGACGGTGGCGCGGACATCGGCGAGCGACTGGTGGCACAGCGTTTCGAGATCGCGGACCTCGTTCAGCGCGAGCGCGCTGTGGACGCCCGATTCCAGGGCTCGCCGGGCGAGCCCCAGCTTGACGGCCATCGTCGAGAGGTTGTGGCCGAGAATGTCGTGCAGCTCGCGGGCGAGGCGTTCGCGTTCGGAGTCCACGGCCATCCGCCGGATCCGCGCCTGAGCGACCCGCAGGTGACCGACGGCGAAGGTCAGCGCGAAGACGATCGCGAGCGCCGCGGTGACACCGCCGAGCGTGGCGACCTGGTTCCAGTTCACGTGCCCTGATCCGGCGCGCATCCAGACGAGCTGGGCGGCCGCCGTCGCGAAGCCGAGCGGAATCGAATAGCACAGCGGCAGCAGCATCAGGCCAAGCGCGACGGCGAAGGTCAGATCGGTCAGGTATTCGGGGGAGCCGAAGATCAGGGCGGGGGCGAGGCCGAAGATGAACACCACCGCCGCCATGAGCGCCCGCTCCCGCCGGGGTGCCGACGGCCCGTGCCACAGCGCGAAGAGGTAGCTCATTCCGTAGCAGGTGATCGCGGCGAGCGCGAGCACCACAAGCGCAGTGCCGTGCGGCTCGTGGACGATCATGACGCACCGGGGGATCAGTACCAGCAGCGCGAGGCCGTTCACCATGACGGGGGCGACCCGGCGCCGCCGGTCGCCCCAGAAGCTCCAGTCCGGCCACTGCCGCACGGAAAACCTGCCGGAATCGCCCACCCCGACACCCTAGGCATTGACCACCGGGGACGCCCCATGACAGATGGCACGGGGCGTCCCGGCCGCGCGGTGGTGCGGTAGAGCCATGGCGAACAACATCATGAGGAAGCTCCTGCCGACGGCTTTCGCCGTCACCGCAGTCGTGTCGGGGATGTCCGCGGCGGCCGGGCCGCCGCGGACATCGGTGTCCTGGGGAGCGTGTCCGGCCGACGTCGCCAAGCCCGGCCTGCAGTGCGCGACCCTCGACGTACCTCTGGACTACCGTCACCCGGACGAGCAGAAGATCAGCGTGGCGATCTCGCGCCTGGCGAGCGCGAAACCCGCTCAGCGCCGCGGTGTCCTGCTGGTCAACCAGGGTGGCCCGGGCCTGGACGGACTGGCTTTCCCGGACGCGCTCGCAGCCGCGGGGCTGCCGCAGCAGGTTCGCGACGCCTACGACATCATCGGGTTCGACCCGCGCGGGATCGGTCACAGCACCCCGGTGACCTGCGACATGACCCCAGCCCAGCGGGTGACCAGTGTGAACCCACCTTTTCCGTACCGGCCGGCGGACGTGACCAAGGCGGCCGGCGCTGCGAAGACCGTTGCCCGGCAGTGCCTGACCTCGAAGACCGCGTCGACGCTGCCCTTCGTGACTACCGCGAACACCGCGCGCGACATGGACCGCATCCGGACGGCGCTGGGCGAACCGAAGCTGTCGTACTACGGCGACTCCTACGGGACGTACCTCGGCGCGGTGTACACGACGCTGTTTCCCGACCGCAGCGACCGGATCGTTCTGGACAGCAGCCTCGGCCCGGACGGCTACGACGTCGAGGCGCTGCGGAGCCAGGGGCAGGGCTTCGAAACCCGGTTCCCGGACTTCGCGAAGGTGGCCGCGGCTGATCCAGCGCAGTACGGCTTGGGCACGACCCAGGCAGCGGTGCGGGCGAAGTACTTCGAGCTGGCGGAGCGCCTGGACCGGGCGCCGGTGCAGGGGTACGACGGCACGACGTTCCGCACCATCACCGCAGCCTTCCTGCGCGCGGACGCAGCCCTGCCTGCTCTGGCGAAGTTGTGGCACCACCTCGACGTGAACGAGCCGGTGGACGCGGCGGCCACCGGCTCTGGCGACAACTTCGCGGCCGGCTACCTCGCAGTCGTCTGCGGTGATTCGCGGTGGCCGGAGGAGGTAGCGACCTACCAGCGCAACGTGGCTGTCGATCGCGTCCGGTTTCCGATGTACGGTCCGTACGCGGCCAACATCCGGCCGTGCGCGTTTTGGCCGTCGCCGGTGGAACCGCGGGTGCGGATCACCGATCGCGGCCCGGCGAACGTGCTGATGCTGCAGAACCTGCGTGACCCCGCCACGCCGCTGCCAGGCGCTCTTCGCCTGCGCGCGGCGCTCGGCGACCGCGCCCGATTGGTCACGGCTGACCAGGGCGGTCACGTGGCATACCTCAACGGGGCGAACCAGTGCGGCAACAACGCCGTGAGCGCTTACCTCGCCACCGGCCGCCGCCCGGCGCACGACAGTTTCTGCTGGAACTGAGCGATGGGCCGAGCGTGTTTTCACGCGTTAGTCCAGACGAAGTTCACCTCGTCGACGACAAGCCCCGCCTCGCCCGCTCTGTGGAGATCAATCCTGCCGCGCATGGGGCGGTGATGATCGCGCCATGTGGCAGTCGATCACGGAGAAGACTGCGAAGCGCCGCTACGAAAACATGGGAAAGTGGTTCAGCGCGGTCATCGGGGACGTGTCCGAGCCGGACTGTGTGCTGGAGATCAATCCGCAAGCGGACTGCCGGATCACGGTCAAATTCTTCGACGGCCATGGCAGCACGCGTTTATCCTACGGGTTCTGGCTCGTGGAACCGGACACCCTGTTTCTGCGGCACATGATGCGGTGGGAGTATCCGGACGACGGGAAATTTCACTTGATGAATGAAGCGTCTCTTATCGAGGACATCTTCTGGGAGAAGCCCGATGGCGTCGTGCGCCGCGAGCTGCGTCAAGGAAACACCGTGCATGCCGAGGACTATCGGGACGTGCCGATCGATGCGAACTGGGAGCCGTACCCGGTGTTCGGCGACTTTGCTTCCATCGCGCGCGAGGACCGCGACCAGCCACTCCGATTAGGGTGAGGTGACGCGTTCAGAGAACAAGCAAACGTGATGAACGACCGAGACCCCGGTGCGGGACAGGAGCCCGAGGGAATCAGGAGGACGGCCTCGTCACTGGTGTTCGCGTCGCTGTCCCGGGCTCGCCGGTGCCGGTTGGCGACGGCGGCGGTCGTGCTGGCCGCCGTCGCGGTGCTGGGCGGTTCGGGCTGGTGGTTGTCCGATGGACGCTACGTCGACGGGTATTCGCTGCCGGAGGGTGCGGTACCGATCGGCGACCGCGAGGTCTGCGCCAACACCGTGGCCGTCATGGTCGGCACAGATGCTGAGATGGCTGCCGTCGCCCGGGCGTTGCGCGGTGATCCTCGAGTCCTGCGGTCTTGCACCGAGACCAAGCAGGACAGCTACGCGAGGTTCCGGAAGATGTTCGCGAACCAGCCAGTGCTGCTGGAGCTGACGTCGGCGGACGCCATGCCGGCCTCGGTGACTGTGGTGCCGAGGGACCAGACGGACACCGCGGGCATCGCCGAGCAGTTCCGCGTCCAGTTCCCCTCGGCGCGAAAAGTCAACGACAGCACCTATTCCAGCGGGAGGATTACCGGGCCGGGCGACCGGGATCCCATCTGCCCGCCCAGCGGAGAACACCCTCGCTGACCATGCGCGCAGCGAGCTGGCGGCACGCCGAACGGCACCCGGTCCGTCGATCTGCTGCTGGAGCGATCCGGATCGTCGTTGCCCGTCTGGGTTACCCGGGGTGGAGGTCGAGCTGGTGGCGTCCTTGCACGTTCGGGTAGTGCTTACGCCGCGTGGCCCCGCTTCCTGGTTTCGTGGCCGTCGACGGAAGGCCGCCGCCCCGGTCGGGGCCGGGGAGAAACGGGGGACGAGTCGCATCGTGGGCGATCAGGACGCAGCGGAGGAAAACCCGCCGGGCAGCACCGCCGTGGTGGCGAGGAAATCACGGATGGGGTTGGTGCTAGGGCTGGTGGTGGTGTGCACCATTGCTTACCTGGTGGTGCTGTTCGGGTTCGTTCGCGCGGGCGGGGAACGCCGGCAGGTGTTCACCCCCGACGCGGCCGACCCACCCGAGGACTGACCCGCCCCCCCCGCCGGACAGGACGCACATCGGGAGAGGACGAAATGCGCCTAGTGCTTCCTGATGACGTCGAGCCCGATACACACGATGCGGCAACGTCCTTTCCGGTCTGCACGGCGATGTCCGCGCGGCGAGGTTGCCCACGCGCATCGCCGCGGTCGTCTGCCCGACGCCGGGCAAAATTGGACTGCCGTAACAGATCACCGCCGAGAACGGCAACGACCAGCGGCTGGGCGCAGCGCTGACGGCATGCCCCCCAGACCGCGTGGGAGCGACGCCTGACCCGAACTTTGTTGAGCCACAAACTGTTCACCCAGGACTCAGCCCCGCGCAGCGCGGCGCTGCGGTCTTGACCGACCCGGAGAGCGAGACATCGTGAGCGACGAGGAAGAGCCGGACGCGACGACACACCATGAGCATGAGGACGACGATCAGCCTTCGGCCGTGCGTCGTCGTGGCCGGCCGTCCCGCACGTCCGGCCACGACGGCCAAGAGGAGCACGATCGCGGCCCGGTAGCAAAAAAGAGGGGCCGGCCCCCGAAAAAAGCTCACTGACAGGCACTGCCCTGTCTCTGCCGACAAGTGTTGTCCGACTGTCGGGTCAGGGCGACCGGGCGAGGTGTTCGCCGGCGGGGTCCGGCGACCGGTCTCGAAGCCGGATTTGCAGCTATGGCGCGATGCGTGGACACGCCCGCCGAACGTGCCGACGAGGCCGCGACCTCCGAGCCAGCCAGGTCGCCGCCTTCGTGCAGGACGCCCTGCGCGACTGACCTATTTGCCTGCCTGGGGTCCGCCGCTCGCGAGCGGAGGACCCCAGGCTTGACACGCGCCGTCTGCGCTCTGCAGGCGTCAGCGAGGTTCCGTCGCCGCTAGAGGATGTGGTTCGCCTGTCAATGCAACGAGTGCCGTTGCGACTTCCTCGATGGTCGCGCTGACGTAGGTCAGCGTATTGCCGGATCGACCACTTGCTTGGACGTGGCCTGCGTAAGCAGCTGCCACGGCGTAGCCGAAGTTGCGTTCGACCCACGTGAGTGTCGTATAGCGGAGCCAGTGCGAGGTGACTCCCAAGGTCGAAACCCAGGGAAGGATTCGGCCTATTCGATTCCAGAGCTGGTCGTAGTAGGTGACCGGGATCGGCTTTCCGTTGCGATGACGGAGCAATTGGGTGGTCTTGTCGTAGTCAGGAGCTCTGTAGTGAGTGTGGGCTACGAGTGCCTCCATGAGACTTGGCGATACCGGCTGATCCCGCACAGTGTTTCCCTTCTCTCTCAGCCGGACAGTGAGCTGCGTGGTGTCGAGATCGCAGGGACGCAAGGCCTTCGAGCCACCTCGCCGACATGCCGTTTCGATATGCAGCCGGATGATCAGTGAGTTCAACGCCGGGTCGACGCCGGTGGTCGCGGCGACTTCGTTGATCTCAGCGAGTTGCGCTGTCGTGAGCGGGCGTCGAGTGCTTTTCTGTCTTACCGGCTTTCGCAGGTCGCGTGCAGGATTTTCGTCTTGGGTGATCAGGCGGTCTGCGACGGCGCACCGGTAGAGCAACTTGATCGCATCGATGAAGTTCGCGCGAGCGCCAAGGCCGTTCCGCGAATTGTGGCGAAGCACCGATCGTTCCTGGACCTTGATCGAAAGGTTCATGATTTCCGAGGCTGTCGGTTCGTCGATGCGCCGCGTCGGCCACTCGTCTTTCACGACAGTCAGGTAGACAGCCCACATCTCCCGGGAACTGGACGATGCGGCTTTGAGTGCCTTCGGCACGTATTGAGCGAAAGTCGGCATCGCCTCCGCCCTGGCGTCAAGACCGGCGAGACCCTTCGGGGAAACGCCCATGGTCTCCAGGAGTGCTTTAGCGGCTGTGACGATGTCCGCGGAGCGGTGGGGAGTATTCATGTCAGTCCCTCAGGAGAGAAGCGCTGATGAGTTGCGGCCAGAAGCTGCTCGACGAGCGGCATGGGGTAGATCAGGAGCAGATCTACGGAACGGCTGGCAGCCAGCAGCAGGGGGTCGCCGGTGCGTATTTCGCATCGCGCCCGCAAACCGGCGGGCACCTTCACCCGCGGGCCGCCGACTACGGCGAAGGCCCCTTCGGGGTCTCGGCGGATCATCACCGCCGACTCGTCGCACGACGCGACGGACAGTCTGGTGCCCGCTGTCCAGTCGAGGCTGTGGAGGAGACTCCGCTCGGCGACGCGCCCGGACCGGTCAATCCTGGCGATCGCGTAGCTCCACGCAGCTTCGGGGAGACGTCGGCGGATCGCAGGCAACGGCACCGGCGGCGAGGGGGTGCTGCTGGCCGTGATCGGACGTGCGCCTGCGGGCGGGATCAGCGGCATGAGTCGCGGCTCAGGCATCCGACCACCTGCGAGCCTCGCCAGAGGTCCATGCCGAGCGGGTCAGGTGAAGGCTGAGATCCCTCAGTGGATACGCAGGGTTTGCAGCGAGGTAACCCACTGTGTTGTGACGGTCGCTGTAGCAGCGTGAGGTTGCGTGGGGATGTATCACCGATATCCTCTGGTAAGCGACCGCTTAGCGGTGGCTGTCCAGCGGCGGACAAGGAGACGGTGTGGTGGAGTCGTTCAAGGATCGGGTTGCCCTGGTCACCGGGGCCAGCCGGGGGATCGGGCTGGCCATCGCGAAGGGGCTCGTCGAGCGCGGGGCGAAGGTGTGCATCACGGCGCGCAAGCCGGAGCCGCTCGCCGAGGCCGTGGAGCAACTCGGCGGTCCGGACGTCGCGATCGCGGTGCCCGGCAAGGCCGACGACGCCGCGCACCAGCAGGAGGCGGTCGCCGCCGCGGTCGAGAAGTTCGGCAGTCTCGACCTGCTGGTCAACAACACCGGCATCAACCCGGTTTACGGTCCGATGCTGGACATCGACCCGGCCGCGGCGAGCAAGATCTTCGCGGTGAACGTGGTCGCGCCGCTGTCGTGGATCCGCGCCGCGCGGGACGCGTGGATGGGCGAGCACGGCGGGGCGGTCGTGAACGTCGCTTCGATCGCGGGCATCCGCACCTCGCCGGGCATCGGCATGTACGGCGTCAGCAAGGCCGCGCTGATCCGGCTCACCCAGGAACTCGGCGCCGAACTCGGGCCGAAGATCCGGGTGAACGCGGTTGCTCCGGCGGTGGTCAAGACGCAGTTCGCGACCGCGCTGTACGAGGGGCGCGAGGAAGAAGTCGCGGCGGCGTACCCGATGAAACGGCTCGGCGTGCCGGAGGACATCGCTGGCGCGGTCGCGTTCCTGCTGTCCGGCGAAGCGGGCTGGGTCACCGGGCAGACGGTCGTTCTCGACGGCGGCGTGACGCTCGGCGGCGGTCTGTGAGCGCCGGGGTCGTCATCACCGGAGGCGGTGGCGGAATCGGGGCTGCGCTGGCACGTCGGTTCGCGGCGGACGGTGCGCGCGTCGTCGTCGCGGACCTCGACGGCGACCGGGCGGCCGAGGTCGCGGCGGAGGTGGGCGGTACGTCGTTCGCCGGAGACGTAGCCAGCGAATCCGGTGCGGCCACCCTGATCGAGACCGCCCGCGAAACGCTCGGTGAGATCGACGTTTTCTGTGCCAACGCCGGGGTCGCGCCGTTCGGTGACGCCGACGCCGGCGAGGACGCGTGGTCGCTGGCGTGGGACGTGAACGTCATGGCGCACGTCCGCGCGGCCCGGTTGCTGCTGCCCGCGTGGCTGGAGCGCGGCGAGGGCCGGTTCGTCGCGACGGTGTCCGCGGCCGGAGTGCTCACCAGCCTTGGCTCGGCTCCGTATTCGGTGACCAAGCACGGCGCGCTGGCGTTCGCGGAATGGCTGTCGGCCACCTATCGGCACCGCGGGATCAGCGTGCAGGCGATCTGCCCGCAGGGCGTGCGCACCGCGATGCTGGAAGAGACCGGCGAACGCGGCAAACTGCTGATGGGCGCGAGCGCGATCGACCCGCCGCAGGTGGCCGACGCGCTGTTCGCCGCGATGGCCGAGAACCGGTTCCTCGTGCTGCCGCATCCCGAGGTCGCCGACTTCTATGCCTTGCGCGCCACCGAAACCGACCGCTGGCTCGGCGGGATGAACAAGCTGCAGCGGAAAATGGAGGAACTTCCCGGCGACGCGTGACCCGCTATTCTCCCGGGGCGGCACGGAGCCGCAGGGAGAACAGGGAGCCGGAATGACCGCACCCGCGCGTACTGACCTGTCGCGCATCGCCACCGCCAGCTTCATTGGCACCGCCATCGAGTTCTACGATTTCTACATCTACGGAACCGCGGCGGCGCTGGTGTTCGGGAAGGTCTTCTTCCCGACGTTTTCCTCGACCGCCGGGGTGCTGGCCTCGCTCGGCACCTTCGCGGTCGGATTCGTCGCGCGCCCGGTCGGAGCGATCCTTTTCGGACACTGGGGCGACCGGATCGGCCGCAAGGCCATGCTGGTCACCTCCCTGCTGGTGATGGGACTGTCCACAGTGGCCGTCGGGCTGGTGCCGGATTACCGCACGCTCGGCCTCTGGTCGCCGATCCTGCTGGTAGTGCTGCGTTTCGTGCAAGGCATCGGCCTCGGCGGCGAATGGGGCGGCGCGGTGCTGATGTCCACCGAGTACGCGCCGCCGGGCAAACGCGGGCTGTACTCGGCGTTCCCGCAGCTCGGCCCGGCGATCGGGTTCGTGCTGGGCAATCTGCTGTTCCTGATGCTGGACGCGGTGCTCCCGCCGGCCGAATTCCTGTCCTGGGGCTGGCGGCTGCCGTTCCTGTTCTCCGCGGTGCTGCTGGTGGTCGGGTTCTACATCCGGATCACCATCGCCGAGACGCCGGTTTTCCAGGCCGCTTTGGACAAAGCCGAACGAGCTAAAGTTCCGCTGTTCGAACTGCTGCGGAAACAGCCGCGAGTGCTGGTGCTGTCGACATTTTCCTTTGTGCTCGCGCACGCGCTTTTCTATACCGTCACGACATTCTGCCTTTCGATGGCGACGACCACCCTCGGCATTCCGCGCACGACTGTCCTGATCAGCCTGCTCATCGCGGCCACCGTGATGGGCGTGGCGACACTGGTGTTCGCGGCGAAATCCGACCAATGGGGCCGCCGACGGCTGAGCGCGGCGGCCGCGGTGTCCGTTGTGGTGTGGGCGTTTCCGCTGTTCGCGTTGCTGCGGACGGGAAATCCGGTGTTGCTGACGCTCGGGTTCGTCGGCGGCCTGACGTGTTTCGCGATGCTGTACGGGCCGATGGGCGCGTTCCTGCCGGAGCTGTTCCGGGTGCGGTACCGGTATTCCGGCGCGTCGATCGCGTACAGCGCCGCCGGGGTGATCGGAGGCGGGATCGTGCCGCTGATCTCGACCGACCTGTGGGCGTCCACCGGTTCGACGGTGCCCGTTTCGCTGGTGCTGGTCGCGCTCGGGGTGCTCAGTTTCCTGTGCGTGCTGGCCCTGCCGGAAACCCGGGACCACGACTTCTCCGACGGGCTCGCCTGACTTCCGGCCTCGCCCGGCCGGGGGAGGCCGGGCGGAAACCGGGCCGCACGCACTGTTTCCGCCGCCGGTGCGCCGTTCGGGCTGCGGCTCTTGACACGCCGATTTGGTCTAGTCCAGTGTGTGACGGCACCCTTCCGGGTGCACTCCTCCCGGGTTGATCCCGCCGCCTCAAACCGGAGGTGTTCCGTGGTGCTCGTGGGAGGAACACAATGAAATCTGTGCGTCGGCTGGCCGCGCTCGCGGCGGCGGCAGGGGCGGCCCTCGCGACGGCGGCCGGGGTGGCCACGGCCGCGCCCGCTCCGCAGCTCGCGGCCGCTCCGGACCCGGTCCTCGCTTCGCCGTACCTGTACCAGTGGGCGGGACAGACGAGTGCGTCGGCGGCGATGTCCGCCACCGGGATCAAGACGTTCACGCTCGCGTTCATGCTGTCGGACGGCTCGTGCAACCCGAAGTGGGACGGCGACCGCTCGCTGACCGGTTCGGACAAAACCCTGATCACCAGCATCCGCGACGCGGGCGGCGACGTCATCCCGTCCTTCGGCGGCTGGTCCGGCACGAAGCTCGGCGCGAAATGCTCGTCGGCCTCCGCGCTGGCGGGGGCGTACCAGAAGGTGATCGACGCCTACGGCCTGAAGGCGATCGACCTCGACATCGAGAACACCGACGAATTCGAGAACGCGACCGTGCAGGACCGGATCCTCAACGCGGTCAAGATCGCCAAGCAGAAAAACCCAGGCCTGCGCGTCGTGATCACGATGGGAACGGAAACGTCCGGCCCGAACGACTGGGGCAAGCGGCTGATCAAGCAGGCGAAGGCGATCGGCGCGCCGGTGGACGTGTGGTCGGTGATGCCGTTCGACTTCTCCAGCGGCGGCGACATGGCGGGCAAGACCAAGTCCGCGGTGGACGGCCTGGTTTCCCAGCTCAAGTCGACGTTCGGCTGGGACAGCGCCACGGCGTACCGGCACGCGGGCCTGTCGTCGATGAACGGCAAGACCGACAACGCCGGCGAGGTCGTGTCGGTTTCGGACTTCACCGCGATCCGCGACTACGCCGCCAGCCACCACCTCGGCCGCTTCACCTTCTGGGCCACGAACCGCGACTGCTCGGGCGGCGGCGAGTGCAGCGGAATCTCGCAGCCGAAGTACGCGTTCACGAAGATCGTGGCCGGGTATCACGGCTGATCCGGCCTGGGCTGGTTCTGGCCCGTTTTGATCTGACCCGGGCTGGATGAGCTTGGCGACGAGGCCGCCGTTTCGAGGGGTGCGGCCTCGTCGCCACTTGCGGTGGGGCGGGGTGAAGTGTGGGTGCAGGGGAGTGGCCAGCGGTGGTTTGGGGCGGCGGGTTCGCGGGGTGGGAGTCGCTCGGGTCGAGACTGGCGGATCTCGGCTGATCCGGCCGGGGCTGGCGTTTCGAGGTGCAGCCTGGTCCGCATCCGCGGTGAGGGCAGCGGCTTCGCGGGAGTGGGCAGCGGTGGGTTGGCGAGCCGAGAGCGCCACTCGGGCCGGGGCTGCCAGGAACCGGGAACACGCGGTAGCGGCGGGGGTCGGAGCCGAGACCTGGGTGGCGTGCGGCTTAACCGCGTCGAGAGGGAGCGGCCGTGCCGAAAGGGGGCACGGCGGCAGCGGCTGAGCGCGACGAGACCCGCCTCGCTCCGGGACCTGGCACACCAAGAACGCCCCCACACTCCTGGACGCCAGAACGCCCCCCACACTCCCGAATGACGGAGATCGCCGTCCAGCACTCACCTTGGCGTCCGATGCGCGCTCCTAACCAGAGTGCTCAGCTCAGCCACCCACCCGACGGCCGAAACCCGGAGAAGTTCCACCCGCCGGACCTCCACCACGGGCCCGTCAGGCACGGAGCCTCAGCCGCCTAGCACCCCTCGCACGAACTCCGTCTTCCCCGCCGTGTACTCCTCCCGATCCGTCACCTCCCCGGCCAGCCGCCGCTTCAGCTCGGCATACTCCACCGCCAGCCTGGGATCACCGCGAAGTGCGTCCCGGAATTCCAGCTGCGCCCGCCACCTCGGATGTCCCTCGGGCAGCACATGCAGATGCGCCACCCGATGCCGTCCCGTCGGGTCCGGCAGCACGAAAAACCGTCGCCAAGGCGCAGCAACGTCCAGTTCCGGCGGCACAAAACACCACCCGGCCGAGGAAAGCACCGGCACCACCGCTGACACCGTCTCCGGGGACAGATCCCGCAGCGCCGCCATCACGTCGAGCACCGGTTTGGCCGCCAGCCCGGGCACCGCTGTCGAGCCGACGTGCTCTACCCGCCCATCGGCGAGCCACGGCGCGAGCAGCCGCGCAACGTCCGCGCACAGCGCAGAACCCCGCGACGCCCACGCCGGATCCGCAGGACAAATTTCCGGCCGTTCATAGGCCCAGGCCGGAGCATCGGACCGGTCAGCCACGCGGAGGCTCCGGGAACATCGGTGAAGCCGGGATCTCGCACATGCCACCACGCTAACCCCGGCCACCGACAAAAAACCTCAGGCAGGCAGATCCACCAGCTCAGCCAGCCGAGCCCGATGCCGCCCGGGCGTGCCGAAGGCGAGCTGATCGCTCTTGGCCCGCTTGAGATAAAGATGCGCCGGATGCTCCCACGTCATCCCGATCCCGCCGTGCAGCTGGATCGCTTCCTCGGCCGCGTGCACCGCGACCGGCGACACCCGCGCCTGCGCGACCGCCACCGCGATCGGCACGTCGTTCCCGGTCGTCAGCGCGTCCGCCGCGTACCGGGCCGTCGCCCGTGCGTTGACCAGTTCCGTGTAGAGGTTCGCCAGCCGGTGCTTCAACGACTGGAAACCACCCACCGGACGGCCGAACTGGTACCGCCCCTTCAAATACGTCACGGTCTCCGTCAGCGCCCACTCGGTGATCCCGGTCTGCTCCGAAGCCAGCAACCCGGCCGCGGTGGTCAGGGCGTGGTCCACCGCCTCCGCGGCGGCGGCACCGGTGCAGATCACCTGTCCGGCAGCGGATTCCAGGGTCACGTCGGCGATCCGCCGGGTCAGGTCCAGCGACACCGCCTCGGTCACGGTCGCCGCGGAAGCGTCCACCGCGTAAAGACCAGGGCCGTCCGGGCCGACAGCCGGGACGATCAGCAGCTCAGCGACCGATGCATCGACCACTGTGGACACTCGTCCGGTCAAAGTTCCGTCAAGAAAGTCCACCGTGGCAGGGAAAGGCGAACCCGGAGCGGTCGACAACGGCACCGCCAGCGCGCCGATCGCCGAGCCGGAAGCGAGCCGGGGGAGCAGGTCCGAGCCCGCGGACAGCAGCGCCGCCGTCGCGAGCACCGCGCTGCCCAGGTAAGGCACCGGCGCGACGCTCCGGCCCAGTTCCTCCATGACGACCGCGACCTCGCGCGGCGAAGCCCCGTGCCCGCCAAGGGATTCCGGCACCATGAGGCCCGCCGCGCCGAGGTCGGCGGCCAAGGTCTTCCACAGGGAAAGGTCGTACGGCGTGTCCGTTTCGACCCGCGCCAGCAGCGCGGCCGGCCCGGCGCGGTCGGCCAGCAGTGCCCGCACCGACGACCGCAGGTCCTCTTCCACGTCCGAGTACAGCAGGTCCGGCGTGCTCATCGCGGCAGGTCCTTCCAGGCGACGTCCTTGTCCACCCGCGGCTCGGACGGCAGCCCCAGCACGCGTTCGGAGATGATGTTCCGCAGCACCTCCGAGGTGCCGCCCTCGATCGAGTTCCCCTTGGCGCGCAAGTACCGGTACCCGGCGTCGCGGCCGAAGAAGTCGACCTGTTCCGGACGGCGCATCGTCCAGTCCTCGTAGCGCAGGCCCTCTTCGCCGAGCAGTTCCAGCTCCAGCCCGGACAGCTGCTGGTTCAGCTCGGCGAACGCCACCTTCATCGCCGAACCCTCCGGCCCGGGCGCGCCCACCGCGAGCTGCTGCCGCTGCCGTTCCCCGGCCAGCCGCAGCGATTCGGCTTCCACCCAGTGCTGCACGAGCCGGTCGCGCAGTTCCGGCGTGCGCAGTTCCGGACGGTCCCGCCAGGTCTTCGCGACGAGCCCGATCATGCCGCCCTCGCGCGGCATCGCGGTGCCGCCGATCGCGACGCGTTCGTTCATCAGCGTGGTCTGCGCGACCTTCCAGCCCTCGCCGACCGCGCCGATCCGCTGCGAGTCCGGAATCCGCACCTCGGTCAGGAAGACCTCGTTGAACTCCGCCTCGCCGGTGATCTGCCGCAGTGGCCGGACCTCGACGCCGGGGGCGGTCATATCGCACAGGAAGTACGTCATGCCCTGGTGTTTCGGCACGTCCGGGTCGGTGCGCGTGACGAGGATGGCCCACTGCGCGAGATGCGCGCTGGACGTCCACACCTTCTGCCCGGTCACGACCCAGTCGTCGCCGTCGCGGACCGCGCGCGTGGCCAGCGCGGCGAGGTCGGAGCCGGCTCCGGGTTCGCTGAACAGCTGGCACCACACCTCCTCGCCGGTCCACAGTGGACGGAGGTAGCGCTTTTTCTGCCCTTCGGTGCCGAAGGCGAGGATGGTCGGCGCGGCCATGCCGAGCCCGATCAGGATCCGGCGCGGGTTGTTGTCCGGCGCGCCAGCCGCGGCGAACGCAGCTTCGACCTCACCCTGCAGCGCACGCGGGGCGCCCTGGCCGCCAAGACCTTCGGGGAAGTGCACCCAGGCGAGCCCGGCGTCGAAGCGAGCGCGCAGAAAGTCCACAGTGGACATCGAAGCCGGGTCGTGCTCCGCGAGGAACGAAGCGACCTGCGCGCGCAGGTCCTCGGCGGTCATTTGCCCGCCTCCGTCCGGTACTTCTTCAGCTCGCGCCGCGCCAGCGACCGCTTGTGCACCTCGTCCGGACCGTCGGCGAGCCGCAGCGTGCGGACCCCGGCCCAGATCTCGGCCAGCGGGAAGTCCTGCGAAACGCCGCCCGCGCCGTGCGCCTGGATCGCCTTGTCCAGAATCCACTCGACGGCCAGCGGGGTGGAGATCTTGATCGCCTGGATCTCGGTGTGCGCGCCCTGGTTGCCCACAGTGTCCATCAGCCACGCGGTCTTGAGCACCAGCAGCCGTTGCTGTTCGATCCGTACGCGCGCCTCGGCGATCCAGTCCTGCACGACGCCGGAATCGGCGATCGGACGCCCGAACGTCTCGCGCGACAGCGTGCGGCGGCACATCGCCTCCAGCGCCCGCTCCGCCATGCCGATCGCGCGCATGCAGTGGTGGATCCGGCCGGGCCCGAGGCGGGCCTGCGCGATGGCGAACCCCGAACCCTCGTCGGCGATCAGATTTTCCGCGGGCACCCGCACGTTCTCGAACAGCACCTCGGCGTGCCCGCCGTGGTCGCCGTCGGTGTAGCCGAACACCTGCATGCCGCGCACGACGGTCAGTCCCGGCGTGTCGCGCGGGACCAGGATCATGCTCTGCTGCTTGTGCGCGGGCGCGTCCGGATCGGTCTTGCCCATCACGATGAAGATCTTGCAGTTCGGGTTCATCGCGCCGGTGATGTACCACTTGCGCCCGTTGATGACGTACTCGTCGCCCTCGCGCCGGATGCTGGTGGCGATGTTGCGCGCGTCCGAGGATGCCACGTCGGGTTCGGTCATCGCGAACGCGGAGCGGATTTCCCCGGCCAGCAACGGTTCCAGCCACTGCTTCTTCTGCTGCTCGCTGCCGAACATGGTCAGCACTTCCATGTTCCCGGTGTCCGGCGCGGCGCAGTTCACCGCGGCGGGCGCGAGATGCGGGCTGCGGCCGGTGATCTCCGCCAGCGGCGCGTACTGCAGGTTGGTGAGCCCCGCGCCGTGGTCGCCGGGCAGGAAGAAGTTCCAGAGCCCGCGTTTGCGCGCCTCCGCCTTCAGCTCGTCGACGATCGGCGGCGGCGACCACGGATCGGTGCGCGCGGCCAACTGGTCGTGGAAGACGGCTTCGGCGGGGTAGACGTGGGAATCCATGAATTCGAGCAGCTGCCCGCGCAGTTCCTCGGTGCGGGCGTCGAACGCGAAGTCCATCAGTTCTCCTTGGTGAGCGTCTTGCTGCCCTGCTCGATCAGGGGGGCGACGGCGGCGCCGATCTGGTCGAAGCCCTCGCCGACGGTTTTTCCTTGCTGGAAGCGGAAGTAGATGCCCTCGACGATCACCGCGAGCTTGAAGTACGCGAAGCTCACGTACCAGTCCAGCGCCGACAGATCGCGGCCGGACCGCTGCGCGTAGCGGGCGATCGTCTCGTCCGTGTCCGGGTAACCGGGCGCGCTGCTGGCGTTGGACACCATCGGCAGCGAGAGCTGGTCGCGCTGCGCGTAGGTGATCATCAGGCCGAGGTCGGTGAGCGGGTCGCCGAGCGTGGACATCTCCCAGTCCAGCACCGCGGTGATCCGGTCGTCGCCGTCGACGAGCACGTTGTCCAGCCGGTAGTCGCCGTGCACGATGGCGGGCGGGCCGGACGCCGGGGTCGCCGCGGCGAGCCGGTCGTGCAACCGGTCCGCACCCGGCAGGTCGCGGCTGCGCGAACCGTCGAGCTGCTTCTTCCACCGGCGCAGCTGGCGTTCCAGAAACCCTTCCGGACGGCCGAAATCGCCGAGCCCGACCGCTTCCGGATCGACCGAGTGCAGGTCGACGAGCGTGTCCACCAGCGAATCGGCGATCGCCCGCGTCCGCTCCGGGCCGAGCTGCTCCAGTTCCGCGGCGGTGCGGTACGGCGTGCCCTCGACGTACTGCATCACGTAGAACTGCGCGCCGAGCACATCCGCGTCCTCGCACAGCAGAATGGTCTCCGGCACCGGGACCGGAGTTCCGGCGAGCCCGCTCATCACGCGGAACTCGCGGCCCATGTCGTGCGCGGTCGGCAGCACGTGGCCGAGCGGCGGACGGCGCACGACCCACCGCTGCGTGCCGTCGGAGACGAGATAGGTGAGGTTGGACCGCCCGCCCTGCACCACTTCCGCGGAGAGGGCGCCGGAGACGAGCCCGGGCCGCTCGCGGTCGAGGTAGGCGCGCAGCCTCGCCAGATCGAGGCCGGGCGGGTCGGTGTCGGTCATCGGAGAAACTCCCCTTCGTACGAGGTCAGCGATCGCCCCATGCCACAGTGGGGCGCGGGCGGTCAGAGGATGAGCCGGGAAACCATCTCGGCGACGCAGGCGGGTTTGTCCTCGCCCTCGATTTCGACGGTCCAGCGCACCACGGCCTGCTTGCCGCCGGGCACGTCGGTCAACTCCACCAGCTCGGCGGTCCCGCGCACCCGCGAGCCGACCTTCACCGGCTGCGGGAAGCGCACCTTGTTGAGGCCGTAGTTGATGCCCATCTTCAAGCCCTCCACCCGGTAGATCTCCGGGAGGAACGCCGGGATCAGCGACAGCGTCAGGAATCCGTGCGCGATCGTCGTGCCGAACGGGCCGGCGGCGGCCTTTTCGGCGTCGAGGTGGATCCACTGGTGGTCGCCGGTGGCGTCGGCGAACAGCTGCACCTGCTCCTGGGAGACGGTGTGCCATTCGCTCGTGCCCAAAGGCTTGCCGACCTCTTCGGCGAGTTCGGCGACATCGGAGAACACGCGCATCGCGATCAGTCCTTCGGTCCGCCGGCGACGTAGATGACCTGGCCGGACACGAAGCCCGCGCCCTCGCTGACCAGGAACGACGCCACGTTCGCGATGTCCTCGGGCGTGCCGACGCGCTGCACCGGGATCTGCGAGGCGGCCGCGGCCTTGAAGTCCTCGAAGCTCATGCCGACGCGCTCGGCGGTCGCCGCGGTCATGTCGGTGGCGATGAACCCGGGCGCGATCGCGTTGGCGGTGACGCCGAACTTGCCCAGTTCGATCGCCAGCGTCTTGGTGAAGCCCTGCATGCCCGCCTTGGCCGCGGAGTAGTTGACCTGCCCGCGGTTGCCCAGCGCCGAGGTGCTGGACAGGTTGACGATCCGGCCCCACTTCTCCTGCGTCTGGTACTTCTGCACGGCGCGGGTCATCAGGAACGAACCGCGCAGGTGCACGTTCAGCACCGAGTCCCAGTCCTGTTCGGTCATCTTGAACAGCAGGTTGTCGCGGGTGATGCCGGCGTTGTTGATCAGCACGGTCGGCGCGCCGAGCTCCTCGGCCACCCGGGTCACCGCGGCCTCGACCTGCTCGGCGTCGCTGACGTCCAGCGCGACGCCGACCGCGCGGCCGCCGTCGGCGACGATCGCCTCGGCCCCTTGCTTGACCCCGGCCTCGTCGAGGTCCAGCAGGCCGACGGCGAACCCGTCGGAGGCGAGGCGGCGGGCTACGGCGGCGCCGATGCCACGGCCGGCGCCGGTCACGATGGCAACGCGGGAAGCGGTCACGGGGGTTCTCCTCATCGTCGGGGAAAGCCTGCTCGGGCGGCACGTCCGGAACAGGCACGGGCAAGCTCGGACTGCCTGCGCAGGATGCCATGGCGCGGCACCCGTCGCTGGCGGCTAAGCGTACGCTTAGTACGAGATTTTCGCGAGACCCCGCGAGCGCGCCCAGCCGGGATTGCGGTCGGGACGGGTAGGGTCGCCGCCGATGAGGATCACGAGCGCGCCTCTTGCCGCGGCGGGTCGCGCGCTGGGGGAGACGGTCGCCGGAGGCGGCGGTCCGGCTGTCTCTCCGAGCCGGACGCACCAGGCGCTGACCGGATTCGCCGCGGTCGTCGCCGGAGTGCTCGCTTACTTTCCCGCCGACCGTGCTCCCGCGGGCACCTTGGTGCCAGCGGCCGCGCTGGTCATGTTTTCGGTGGGGCTCACCCTGGTGCGGCCGCTGTGGGCCTGGCGGGTGCTGATCGTGGTCGTGGCGTTCGCGAACCAGTTTTACGGGATCCACGAACGGTTCGGCTGGCCGTGGACCGGCGGCCTCGCCTTCGCGGCGGTCCCCGTGCTCGCCGCGGTCGGCCGCACCCATCGCCCGGCCGTGCTGGGGTGGGTCTGGCTGATCTCCGCCGGGGTCAGCGCCCTGCTGGCGAACGTGCGCGGCGAACTAGTCGTGATCGGCGTGCTGCTCGCGGTGCCGCTGGCGTTCGGCTGGCTGGTTTCGCGGCTGCGCGGGGCCGAACGCGACCTGGCGGCGGAGTCGACCCGCCGGGCGGTGCTGGAGGAGCGGGCCCGGATCGCCCGCGAACTGCACGACGTGGTCGCGCACCACATGTCGGTGCTGGCCATGCGCGCGGACTCCGCCCGCTACCGGTTTCCCGGCCTCGACGACGGGCTGCGCGAGGAATTCCAGTCGATCCAGGACACCGCGCGCAACGGCATGACAGAAATGCGCAGGCTGCTCGGCGTGCTGCGCTCCGGGCAGTCCGGCCAGGAAACCGAACCCCAGCCCGGAGCCGAGCAGATCGGTCAGCTGGTGGAACGGATCCGCGCGACCGGCACCGAGGTGCGGTTCGACCAGCGCGGTGATTGCCGCGATCTGCCCGAAGGCGTCGGGCTGTCGGCCTACCGGATCGTCCAGGAAGGGCTCAGCAACGCGGTGCGGCACGCTCCCGGCGCGCCGGTCGAGGTGTTCGTGCACGTCGATCCGGGGCAGTTGCGACTCGTCGTGCAGGACACCGGCGCTAGCGTTCCGGAGGACGCGTCGGGGCGGGAGAAGCACGGGCTGCTCGGGATGCGGGAACGGGCGGCGGCGCTCGGCGGTACGTTCTCCGCGGGACGACGGGACGGCGGCGGGTTCGCGGTTGTCGTGACCGTTCCGCTGGACTGAGAGGGACCGCATGGCGGTGACGGTGGTGATCGCCGACGACCAGACCATGGTCCGGCAGAGCTTTCGCGCGGTGCTGGACGCTCAGCCGGACATCGAGGTGACCGGCGAGGCGGCCACCGGGACCGAGGCGGTGGCCGCGTGCCGCGCGCTGCGCCCGGACCTGGTGCTGATGGACATCCGGATGCCGGATCTCGACGGGCTGGCCGCCACCCGGCTCATCCTCGGCGGCGGAGAGGCCGGGCCGCGAGTGCTCGTGCTGACCACGTTTGACGCCGACGAGTACGTCTACGGCGCGCTCAGCGCCGGGGCCAGCGGATTCCTGCTGAAGGACTCCCCGCTGGACGACCTGGTCGTCGCGGTCCGGATGGTCGCCGCGGGCAACGCGCTGTTCGCGCCCTCGATCACTCGCCGGGTGATCGAGGGGTTCGCCGGAACGCGGCCGCCGACGCAGGACGTCGGCAGGCTGTCCGAGCTGACTGCGCGCGAACTCGAGGTGCTGCGGCTGATTGCGCGCGGATTGTCCAACGCGGACATCGCCGCACAGCTGGTGATCGCGGAGCAGACCGCCAAGACACACGTCAGCCGGGTGCTCGGCAAGCTCGGGGTCCGCGACCGCGCCCAAGCGGTAGTGCTGGCCTACGAAGCGAAGTTCGTGGTGCCGGGCCAGTGATACCCCGGTAGCACCTAGCTCGCGACAACGCTACCGGGGAAGCAGCCGAAGACGGCTCTGCGGACGGACGATTCCGGGAGGCTGACCTTCCTAGCTTCCCCTTGTGTGCCAACAGAAAAAGATTGTCCTCGGGCTGGCAGTGGCAATCGCCGCGCTGACCGGGATCGCCGTGGTCCGCTGGCTCGGCGGCGCGTCGCTCGGAGTGGACAGCGCGGTCTACCGCGCCGGTGCGCTGGCCGTGCTGCACGAACAGCCGCTCTACGAGCCCTTGCTCGAGCTGGATCCGAAGTCCGCGCTGGAGTTGCCGTTCACGTACCCGCCGAGCGCGGCGTTGCTGTTCCTGCCGCTGGCCGTGCTCCCGGCGCAACTCGCTTGGCTACCGCTCGCGATCGGCTCGGTGCTCGCGCTGTGGTCGGTTTCGCGCCGGTTCGCCCGCGAACGGCCGCTGCGGACGCTCTGCCTCCTGCCGCTGCTGGAACCCGTGTGGCGGACGATTTCGCTGGGCCAGATCAACGGCGTGCTGATGGCCATGGCGGTGCTGGACGTGCTGCCCGCCCGCGCTCGCCGGTCCGGCGGGGTGCTGATCGGGCTGGCCGCGGCGGTCAAGCTGACCCCGCTGATTTTCGTCCCGCATCTGTTCCTCACCGGCCGCCGCGCCGACGCGTGGCGCGCACTGGCGACTTTCTTCGGGGTGAGCGCGGCCGGGGCGCTGATCCTGCCGGGGGATTCGATCCGGTACTGGACTTCGGCCGTGCTGGACAACCGCAACGCGGAAACCCTCGACTGGGTGCTCGACCAGTCTTTGCACGGGATGCTCACGCGGTTCGGCGTCACGTCGCTCGGCTGGTATGCGGCGGTGGCCGCGCTGTGCCTGCTGACGGGTGCGGTGCTGGTCCGCGAGTTCCACCGGCGCGGTGAACCGCGGGCCGCGCTGCTCGTGACGGCGGGCTGCGGGCTGCTGGTGAGCCCACTTTCGTGGACGCACCACTGGATTTGGGCGGTGCCGCTGGTCGGCCTTCTCGCGGGCAAGCGGGCCGCGCTGGTCTGTGCCGGAGCGGTTTTCAGCGGGGTCGCGCTGGTGATGGTTCCCGAGGGCGGACACCGCGAACTGTCCTGGAACCCGGTCGAAACAGTGTTCGGCAACGCCTATGTGCTGAGCGCGCTGGCCGCCGGAGCGGTCCTCACTGTCCGGATGCTGCCCCGGCCGCCCGTCCGGTTCCTCCCGGAGCGGCCAGCGCGGCCAGCGCGACAAGTTCGGTGAGCGCCATCCCGCGTTCGACGAGGCCGAGCGGGATGAGCAGCCACCAGCGCTGGTCCGTCAGCGCGGCGACCGCGACCGCGCCGAGGATCACCGCGAACCACGCGAGCGACGCCACGGCGAGCGCGCGGGCGAGGAACCGGCGACGCGGCGAGTCCGGAAAGGCTGTGCGCGCCGAGAGGAGGACGGCGAGCGGAAGGCAGACGAAGGCGACGACACTGGCGATCCGGTGCAGCGTGCCGCCCGCGCCGGTCGCCGCCGCGTTGGCCCAGTCGGTCTTCGGGAACGCGACGATCACCAGCAACCCGGCTGTCCAGAACGCGCCGAGCACTGCCGCGAGGCCGGGCAGCCGTCCTTGCCGCCGCAGCGCCGCGAACGCGACCGCCGAACCGGCCGCGACGAGCCCGACAGCCAGGTCGAACACCCATTTGTGTTCCGACAGCCCGTATTCGCTGATGGTCCGCCGGGTCGCGCTGATCTCGTCGGTGGGCGGCACCACCTGCAACAGCAGCATCAGCACGGCGCCGAGAGCGAGCGCGGCGATCCCGGCCAGCGCGGGGCGGCGGCCCGCCGACAAGGTCGTCATGCACTCAGCGTGACACGGGCCGGATATGTCCCCGGTGAATCAGGCCGCCCGGCCGGACCCGGTGACCTGCGCGCGCACCGTGCGCAGCGCGTTGTGGTCCACAGTGGACGGTTCGGCGGACAGCCAGCCGCCGATCTCGTGCAGGAACTGCTCCGGCGTCATCGGCGGACCGGGTTCGCCGTCCGGTTCGGCGGTGGTGACCTCGCCGTCGCGGCTGGGATACACGATCATCGCGCCGCGCAGCGCGACGCCGGGCAGCAGTTCGCGGTAGCGCTCCAGGCTTTCTTCCAGCTGGCTGCCGCCGCCGCGGAACGGGCGGCCGTTGCGCAGCAGGCGGCCGTCCTCGGCGGTTTCGTAATGCCCGGGCAGCCACAGCTTCGACTCCACCAGCACCAGGCGTTTCCCGCACAGCACCGCGTGGTCGACGTCGGCGAACACCGAACCCGGCCACGCCAGGCCGTGGAAGATGCGCGCGCCGGGCAGCCGGGTCAGATACCGCTCCAGCAGGTCGGCCGTCAGCCGCTCGGCCAGCTCGTCGGCTTCGGAGCCGGGGGAGCCGAACACCGCGCTGCCGCCGAATTCCTCGGCGAACTCTGCCCGCGCGCGGCGAGCGGCCAGGAAGCCGCGGGCGAGCCGGTGCACGAGCAGTGCGGTGCCCGCGGTGAGCGCGAGCCAGACGATCAGCACCGGCGGCGTGAAGTCGATCCCGGCGATGAGCGGCAACAGCACCAGCACCGCACCGGCCAGCGCCGCGACGACCGGCGTGTGCCCAGGTCCGCGCCGCCGCCCGTGCCGCATCCGCGGGTCAGCCGCGGCGAACGACCACCACTCCAGGCTTTCCGGATCGATGTCCGGCGCTTCCGGGCGATAGCCGGGCTGCTCGCCGAACCGCCGCCGCGGCCGGGGTTTGGGCACCGAGGCGGCCGGAACGCCGGCGTCGTAGCGCGCGCGGGCGTTGGGGTCGGCGAGGGTGTCGTAGGCCTCGCGCAACAGCTGGAAGGTGCCGACCGTGCCGCCCGCGTCCGGGTGCAGCGTCTTGGCCAGCCGACGGTAGGCGGCCTTGATCTCCGTGGGGGACGCGGTTTTCCCCACGCCGAGTACCGCGTAGTAGTCGGGCACGGTTCGGGTTCCACCTCCGGACGGCTGCCGCGCAACGATATGGGGTCGCCGCGCCGCGCCGCCATCCGCCTCCGCGGCGCGCCGGGGTGAACGTCGTTTCCGCTAGTTCCGGGCCAGCCACTCGTCGCGGTCGGCGGCGTACTCGACGGCGTGCAGGTCGGCGCCCGGCGCGAAGTACTCGGGGTCGGCGACGAAGTCCCGGACGTGCTGGAGGCCGATGGAGACCATCGTCGCCTGGGAGGCTTCGTTGAGCGCTGCCGTCCTGGCGAAGACGCGGTCGAGCCCGGCGTCGAGGAATCCGTGCCGGAGCATCTCCCGCGCACCCTCCTTGGCGAGTCCTTTACGCCAATGGCGGCGAACCAGCCGGTATCCCAGTTCGGCCTGTCCTTCGGCTTCTCCCGGCCGCAGCGTCCAGCATCCGGCGAACCCGGCGTCGACGAACCCGGCCCAGCAGCCGAGGCCGCGGGCGGCGAAGGCCAGGTTCTTCCGGAGCTCCTCCGTCGCCTGCTCCCGGGTGAGCACGCCGGTCAGGTAGCGCATCACCTCGGGGTCGGCGGACATCTCGACGAGGTGCTCGAGATGTCCGGCGGACAACGGGACCAGCCGGATTCGCGCGGTGTGCAAGGTCGGCTGGGACATCACGTGAACGCTCCCTCGTCGGACGAACGGAACCAGTCTGGCAGCCGCGCGGCCCGCCCGTCAGCCGGTTTTCCCCGGCCCTCCGGCGCCTGCCGGTCAGCGGCGCATCCGGTCCGGGACGCCGGTTCCCGCCGGGGCCCGTCCCAACGGCCGGACCCGCGCCCCATCGTCCCCTTCTCCCACTCCCGCACCGGTTTCGGCAACTTTCCGGACGCAGCTCTTCCGCACCGCGTTCATCTTATGTTAAGAAGCTTTACTAACTATTGGATGGAGGCACGACGTGAGCTCACCCACCCGCCCGGGGGACTCCGCGACCCTTCCGGGGACCGGTCTCGAACGCCGGATCGGGCCGCTGCAGGCGACCGCGATCAACATGACGCAGATGTGCGGGATCGGCCCGTTCGTCACCATTCCCGCGATGGTCGCGACCATGGGCGGCCCGCAGGCGATGTTCGGCTGGATCATCGGCGCGATCATCGCGCTCGCCGACGGGCTGGTGTGGGCCGAACTGGGCGCGGCGCTGCCCGGGGCCGGCGGCACCTACATCTACCTGCGCGAAGCGTTCCAGTATCGTTCGGGCAGGCTGATGCCGTTCCTCTTCGCCTGGAGCGCGGTGCTGTTCATCCCGCTCATCATGTCCACCGGCATCATCGGGCTGGTCCAGTACCTGGGCTATCTGGTGCCGGGCGTGACCGACGCGGGCGGCGTCACCCCGCTGGGCAAGGTCATCGGCATCGGCCTCGTCGTGCTGATCGTGCTCGCGCTGTTCCGCCGGATCGGCCAGATCAGCAAGCTCACCACCGCGCTGTTCGTGATCATGCTGTTCGCGGTGCTCGCGGTGATCATCGCGGCCTTCACGCATTTCGACGCGCACCAGGCGTTCGCCTTCACGCCGGGCGCCTTCGGCTGGGGCGGAGCGTTCTGGTCCGGTCTCGGTGCCGGCCTGGTCATCGCCGTCTACGACTATCTCGGCTACAACACGAGCGCGTATCTCGGCGGCGAGGTCCGCGACCCGGGCCGCACGCTCCCGCGCTCGATCATCTTCTCCATCCTCGGCATCATGACGCTCTACTTCCTGCTGCAGATCGGCGTTCTCGGCTCGCAACCGCTGGAGTCGATCAAGAGCGCGACGTCGGTGGCGTCGTCGGTGCTGGAGCAGGCGTGGGGCTCGGTGGCCGCCAAGATCGTCACCGTCTTCATCGTGATCGCCGCGGTCGGCTCGGTGTTCGCCGGTCTGCTCGGCGGATCGCGGGTGCCGTTCGAAGCCGCGCGCGACAAGGTTTTCCTGCCGGTGTTCGGCAAACTGCACCCGAAGCTGAA
This sequence comes from Amycolatopsis sp. NPDC104775, assembly GCF_055583325.1. NCBI lineage: Bacteria > Bacillati > Actinomycetota > Actinomycetes > Pseudonocardiales > Pseudonocardiaceae > Amycolatopsis > Amycolatopsis sp. NPDC104775. Next base: position 1,084,500 of record NZ_JBVJOE010000001.1, on the reverse strand, counting down.
CCTGCCGACCGCGGGCGTGCTCGCGATGGGCGTCATCACCGCGATCGGTTCGCTGTTCACCTTGACCGACGTGATCAACGCGGCGGTCACCGTGCTGGTGATCATCCAGTCGCTCGCGCAGGTCGCGGCGATCATCGTGCTGCGCCGCCGTCAGCCGCACCTCAAGCGGCCCTACCGGCAGGTGCTGTATCCGGTGCCGACGATCATCGCGCTCGTCGGGTGGGTTTACGTGTATGTCTCCGCCAGTTGGCTTTCGATCTGGCTCTCGATCGGCTGGATCGTGCTCGGGGTCGCCGCCTTCCTGCTCTATGCCTCGAAGGAAAAGGTGTGGCCGTTCGGTCCCAAGGAAATCCGCGAGGCGTTCGCGTCCCAGCCGACGGGGGTGGAATCATGAGGAAACCGCTGATCGCCGGGATCGCCGCGCTGGTCCTCGTCCCCGGCGTAGTCACGGCCACTGCTTCCGCGCAGCAGCCGGAAGCGGCGGCGTCGCGTCCGCAGGGCCCGTCGACGATCGGCCTCGGCGGCTGGCAGGTGCTGACGACCGCGCAGGTCAAGGACGACGGCACGGCGGTGTCGAAGCCTGGCTACCCGACGCGCGGCTGGCTGAAGGTGAAGCCGGACGACGCGGGCGCGCCGGGCACCGAGATCAACGCGCTGGTGCAAAACGGTAAGTGCCCCAACGTCTTCTACTCGGACAACATGCGCAAATGCTTCGGCTACCAGTCGAAGCGCGGGCCGGTCGTCACGAAGCAGTTCATGGACCCATGGTGGTTCCGCACCGATTTCGACCCCGGTTTCCATCCGGGCAAGAACGCGAAGCTGACCATCCCGGGCGTGGTCGGCGAAGGCGACGTGTGGCTGAACGGCACGCTCGTCGCGGGCAAGGACGTGGTGAGCGGCGCGTACGCGGGCCACACCTTCGACGTCACGAAACTCCTGCGGCCGGGCAAGAACACGCTCGCGGTCAAGATGTACCCGAACGACCCGAATTCGATGTACACGCTCGACCAGGCCGACTGGGCGCAGATCGTGCCGGACAACAACACCGGCCTGCAGTTCCCGCCGACGCTGCAGCTGTCGGACGCGCTGAGCGGCGACAACGCGCACGTCGTGCAGGACAACGCGGCGGATCTGTCGACGTCTTCGCTGACCGCGAAGGTCGACGTCACCAACGACGCGGGTACGCCGCAGACCGGCGAGGTCACCGCGACCGTCACGCCGCCGGGCCGCGGCGCGCCGATCGTGGCCAAGCAGACCGTCACGATTCCCGCGCACACCAAGCAAACCGTGGCGTTCACGCCGGCGAAGTTCCCGCAGTTGAAGATCGTCAAGCCTCAGGTGTGGTGGCCGTACTCGATGGGTGCACAGCCGTTGTACACCTTGGGTACGACAGTTTCGCAGGGCGGCGTGGTGTCCACGACGTCATCGGAGACCTTCGGGATCCGCACCGTGACGTCGAAGCTGATCGGCAAGTCCCCGGCGCTGCCGGACGGCGCGCGGAAGTTCGCGATCAACGGCCGCGACTTCGTGTTCCGCGGCGGCGGGTTCGCGCCGGATCTGTTCCTGCGCTACGACAAGGCCGACATCGCGCATCAGCTCGCGCTGATCAAGAACCTGGGCCTGTCCGGCGTCCGGCTCGAAGGCCACGACATGCCTGCGGACTTCTACGAGCAGGCCGACCGCGCCGGGCTGCTGGTGCTCGGCGGATTCATGTGCTGCGACGCCTGGCAGCCGGAACATCCGGAGAAACTGACCGAGCGCGACTACCGGATCATGCACGATTCCGCGTACTCGATCGCGCGGGCCGAACGCGGCCACCCCAGCGTGATCACCTACGGCTGGAGCGACAACGAACCGATCCCGCGGCAGGAAACCGAGACGCTGAGCGCGTTCAAGGCCGCTGATTGGGACGTGCCGGTCATCGCGTCGGCGGAGTACAAGAGCACCAAGACCCTCGGCCCGTCGGGAGAGAAGGAAGGCCCGTACGACTGGGTCCCGCCGGCCTATTGGTACGACTCGTCGACCTTCGACAAGGCCGATTCGAGCCGCACGAACGCGGGCGGAGCCTGGGGTTTCGCGAGTGAGCAGAGCGCCGGGCACACCGTGCCGACGCTGGATTCGCTCCGGCGGTTCCTGTCTCCGGAGGAACAGGCGAAGCTGTGGCAGGACCCGGCGTACAACCAGTATCACGCGAATTACGAGTCCGGGCACGGCGGCTACAAGTTCGGCACGCTGTACACCTTGGACGAGTCGATCGCCCGCCGGTACGGGAAATGGGATTCGCTGGAGTCCTATGTAGAGTCCGCGCAGATCGCGAACTACGAGAACACGCGCTCCCAGTTCGAAGCGTTCCTCGCGCACGCCAACGACAAGAAGAACCCTTCGACCGGCGTGGTGTACTGGCAGCTGAACAAGGGCTGGCCGACGCTGTTGTGGGCGCTGTACAACAACGACGGCGACCAGCCGGGCGCGTACTTCGGCGCGCAGAAGGCGAACAAACCGCTGCACGCGCTGTACACCTACGACAACGGCACTGTCGCACTGTCCAATCTGGGCGCTTCCCGGCAGAACGGGATTTCCGTGCAGGCCAAGGTGTACGACACCGCGGGCAAGGTCCTGGACGACCAGACCGCTCCGGCGGTTTCGCTGGACAGCCAGGGCGTCGCGACCGGCTTGCTGAAGCCGAAGGTCCCGGCGGAGACGAAGGCGCCGGCTAAGGCGCAGGTGTATTTCGTGGAACTGCAGGTGCGGCAGGCCGGGAAGGTCGTGGACCGCAACGTCTACTGGCTGTCCACGCAGAAGGACGTCGTCGACTGGGCGAAGACGCTGCAGCAACCGCAGGCGACGATGAGCCAGTACGGCGACCTCACCGCGCTGCGGAACCTGCCGAAGTCGCAGGTCACCGTGACCGCGTCGACCCGCCCGTCGCGCGGCCCGGACGGCACGGACACCGCGACCACGGTCACGGTCACCAACCCGTCCAAGACCTCCGCGGTCAGTTTCTTCCTGCGCGCGGACCTGCGCCGCTCCACCGACGGGTCTCAGCTGCCAGCCGCGACCTGGGACGAGAACGACATCACCCTGTGGCCGGGCCAGTCGCAAACGCTGACCGTCCGCTACCGGGCCGCCGACCTTCACGGCGCGGCCCCGACCGTCAGCGTCGACGGGTTCAACACCGGCCGGGTCGTGGTCCCGGCCGGTCCGCACCGGGACGGCCAGGAGGCTGTCCCGCCGGTCATCGAGGGGACCCGCGAGTGACATCGGACGACCTGATCCTGGGCATCGACTTCGGCGGCACGAAAGTGGCGCTGGGTCTGTCCGACCGGACCGGCACGCTGCTGGCGACGCGCCGCCTGGACACCGACGCCGAAGCGGGCGCCGAACAGGTGGTCACCCGGGCGCTGGCCGCCGCGGCCGAACTGGTCTCCGGTGCCCAGCTCCGCGCGATCGGGGTGGTGAGCCCGGGAATCGTCCTGCCGGACCGTATCCTGCTGGCCCCGAACGTGCCCGGCTGGGAAGAACTCCACCTGGCCGAACTGGTGTCGGCCGCGTTCCCCGATGCGCCCGTCGCCGTGGGCACCGACGCGAAAGCCGCCGCGCTGGCCGAATGGACCTGGGGCACCTTGAAGGGAGCCGACCCCGCGGTCTTCCTGTCCCTGGGCACCGGCATCGCCGCCGCGGTCCTGGTCGGCGGCCGCCTGCTGACCGGAGCGAACGGGGCGGCCGGGGAGATCGGGTACAACCTGCGCACCCCCCAAGACACCGACGGATTCGCCAGCGGAGCGGCGCCGCTGGAGGAAGCCGTCGGAGGCCGGTGGCTGGGCACGCGGGCAACCGCGCTGCTCGGCCGCCCGGTCACCGCGGGGGAGCTTTTCGCGCTGGCACGGGAAAACACCGAGGCCAAGGAACTGGTCGCTTCGGCGCTGGACGAGCTTTCCATGCACGTGGCCAACCTGGCGATCGCCTTCGACCCTTCGAGAATCGCGGTCGGCGGCGGGCTGGTCCGGTCGGCGGACGTGCTGCTGCCCGCCCTCCAGGAACGCCTGGCGGCCGCCGTGCCGTTCCCGCCGGAGCTGGTCCCGGCGCGCTTCGACCAGGACGCGGCGCTGCTGGGCGCGGTGGCGTTGGCGTTGCGAGAGTGAGATTTCCGTGACCGGCGGGGTTGTGCTGACGCTTCGCCGGTCACGGGTACCAATCCTGGTGTGGTTGCCGCTGCTTTGCCGCGGAGCTGACGTGTTCTTTTACGTCGCGGGGTTTCTGCGTCGGCCGTTCACGGTCCCGTGCTGGGCCGGATCGAATTGCTCTGTGCTTTTCCTTTGCCTGCCCGCCAGATATGTCCTCACGTCTGTTGTTCCTTCCCAGTGCCTGACGTGGGTGCGGCTCTCTTGTCTTTCTGGTGCCTGACGTGGGTGCGGCTCTCTTGTCTTTCTGGTGCCTGACGTGGGTGCGGCTCTCTTGTCTTTCTGGTGCCTGACGTGCGCGCGGCCTTCTTGTCTTTCTGGTGCCCGATGTGCGCGGGGCCTCTCGCCCTTCCGGTGCCCGACGTTCGCACCCGCAGCCCTCTCGCCCTTCCGGTGTTTCACGTGCCCGGGCGCCAGATCCGATCTCGCACCTTTCTCCGCTGCCGTCCGTCACGCGCGCTGCCCATTCCGGCCAGCGTGTCTCTCCAGCCAGAACATCGCTGTCGACTCCCGCCTCTCCGGTGTGTTTCCGTTGGCCCTCTTCGTCCCGAAACCGGTCGTGGTTCTTGGGTCTTCGGCGGTGGCGGTCACGGGGTCGTTCTGTTCGCCGCGCCGTCCAGCCGATAGCCGCGCCAGATCTCGTCTCGCACGCCCCGCCACTGTCTCCCTCCGCATCCACCGCCAGGTTCTCTTCTCTCCGATAACCCCTCTGACCAGCAAAAACACCTGCTAGATCCGATCTGGCGACACCGCGCACCGATCTGGCGCCCAAGAAGTGTGGACGAGGAGCTGCGGGTAGCCGTGCTCGTCGCCAGCACCCGGGAAGGCCGGGTCGGCGGCGAGGTCGGCCGATGGTTCGTCGAGCGGGCCGCCGGGCACGGCGGGGTGGCGCTCGACGTGCTCGACCTCGCGACGTTCGCGATCCCGGCCCGGCTGCCCGCCGCGCCGACGGCAGCCATGGCCGGGTTCGCGAAGCGGATCGCGGCGGCCGAGGCGTTTGTCGTGGTCACGCCCGAGTACAACCGCAGCTTCCCGGCGTCGCTGAAGCAGGCGATCGACTGCGCGTACGAGGAATGGCGGGCCAAACCGGTCGGCTTTGTCTCCTACGGCTACCGCGCGGGAGGCCGCTATGCGGTGGAGCACCTCCGGGACGTTTTCACCGAACTGCACACGGCGACGGTGCGCGATTCGGTGTGCCTCGACCTGCTCGAGCACGAATGCGGCGACCCGGGAGCGGGTCCGCACGGCGAATCCGCAGGCCACGCGGCCTCTGCTCTACTGGACGAACTGATCTGGTGGGGCCTCGCACTGCGCGAGGGCCGGCGCACACGGCCGTATCGCGGATGAAGAACTGAGGGGAAGGAAAGACATGATCAACGCTGCCGGGGAACCGGCGATCGAGACCTCCGGGCTCGTCAAAGTGTTCGGCGAGACCCGGGCGGTCGACGGGGTCGACCTCGTGGTGCCCGCCGGAACCGTGTACGGCGTCCTCGGGCCCAACGGCGCGGGCAAAACCACCACCGTCCGGATGCTCGCCACGCTGTCCCGCCCGGACGGCGGCGAAGCACGGGTGTTCGGCCACGACGTGGTGCGCGAGGCCGACGCCGTGCGCGGCCGGGTCAGTCTCACCGGACAGTACGCCTCGGTCGACGAAGACCTGACCGGGCAAGAAAATTTGGTGCTGCTGGGCAGGTTGCTGGGACACCGCAGCGCGGCCGCGCGCGATCGGGCGGCTCAGCTGCTCGCGGCGTTCGGGCTCACCGAAGCCGCGCGCCGGCAGGTGAAGAACTACTCCGGCGGCATGCGCCGTCGGCTCGACATCGCCGCGAGCATCCTCAACACGCCGGACCTGCTGTTCCTTGACGAGCCGACCACCGGACTCGACCCGCGCAGCCGCAACCAGGTGTGGGAAATCGTCCGCGCGATCGTCGCGCAGGGCACCACCGTCCTGCTCACCACGCAGTACCTCGACGAGGCGGACCAGCTGGCGTCGCGGATCGCGGTGATCGACCACGGCCGGGTCATCGCCGAGGGCACCAAGGGCGAGCTGAAAGCCTCGGTCGGCGTCGGTGCCGTACATATGCGGTTGCGGGACGCCGACCAGCGCGCGACCGCCGCCGAAGTGCTGGAGCGCGCGCTGTCCGCCGTCGTGCAGCTGGATCCCGACCCAGTCGCGATCACCGCGCGGCTGTCGTCGGACGCGCACGAGGCCGCGGCCGATCGTGCGTCGCGTGCTCTCGCGGAACTCGCGAAGGCCGGGATCACCGTCGACACGTTCTCGCTCGGCCAGCCCAGCCTCGACGAGGTTTTCCTGGCCCTCACCGACCGCACAGCCACTGGGGAGGCGGCGTGACCACCGTCAAGGAACCCGATCTCGACCTCGCGGCCCCGAAGCCGGACGCACTGGCCGCGGTCCTGCTCGCCACCGAACGGCCGCCGCGGCCGAGCGCGCTGTCCGCGTCGTTCTCCTTCGGCTGGCGGGCGGTGCTGAAGATCAAGCACGTGCCGGAGCAGCTGTTCGACGTCACCGCGTTCCCGATCATGATGACGTTGATGTTCACCTACCTCTTCGGCGGCGCGCTGGCCGGTTCGCCGACGCAGTACCTGCAGTTCTTCCTGCCGGGCATCCTCGCGTCGAGCGTCGTGATGATCACGATGTACACCGGCGTCGCGGTGAACACCGACATCGCGAAGGGCGTGTTCGACCGCTTCCGCACCCTGCCGATCTGGCGGCCCGCCCCGATGGTCGGCTACCTCCTCGGCGACGTGCTGAGGTACCTGATCGCGTCCGTGGTGATCATGGCCGTCGGCCTGGTGCTGGGCTTCCGCCCGGACGGCGGGATCGGCGGCGTGGCCGCGGGAGTCCTGCTGCTGCTCGTGTTCTCGTTCGGGCTGTCGTGGGTGTGGACGATGTTCGGGCTGCTGCTGAGGTCAGAGAAATCGGTGATGGGCGTCAGCATGATGGTGATCATGCCGCTGACGTTCCTCAGCAACATCTACGTCGACCCGTCCACCATGCCCGGATGGCTCCAGGCAGGCGTCTCGGCCAACCCGATCAGCCACCTGGTGACCGCGGTGCGCTCGATGATGTCCGGGGCGTGGGACGGCGGTGCCATCGTCTGGACGCTGATCGCGGCGGCCGCGCTGACCGCGGTGTTCGGAACGCTGACCATGCGGCTGTACAACCGAAAGTGACCCGTGCACTGCGCGGAGGCCGTCCGGTCCCGAACCGGACGGCCTCCGGTCAGCGGCGGTTTCAGCTCATGGGGGAGAAGACGTAGGAGAAGCGGCGGACCGCCGGAACCCATTGCTGGAAAAGGGAAAGAGCGTCGACGCGCAGCGCGGTGGACACGTGAGCGAGACCGCGATGCAGCTGCCGCCAGTCCCGCACTTCCTTGTCGCAGAGCGTCCCGGCGACCGGGTTGCGCCAGACGTCACCGTGGCGCCGCGGTGCGCAGTCGGCCACGAACCCGGCCCAGGTGCTTTCCGGCGGACGGTGAACGAGGCCGCCGGTGATCGACCGTTCCGGGTCCGGCAGGGTGTCCAATGCCTTTTCGAGCACCAGCCCCGGCGCGGTGAGCAGTCCGAGCAACGCCACGACAGCCTGATAGTCGCCGGGTTCGGTGTCATTGCCGAGGAAACGCGAGGCTTCGGACAGGTCCCGGGTCGCGCGAAGCATCCGGTACAGGTTGAACAGCCGTTTCGCCTCGCGCGGCGTGCTGATCAGCAAGTCCAGTTCGGACAGCAGGTCGATCTCCGCGGGCGTGAGCGGGCGCGGCGGATCGGCGGCCCGCTCCGGCCGGCTCTGACTGTCTACTTCGGACCCTGCTTCGATGTCGGGAGCCAGGTCGGGAAGCGTCCTGACCGGGGAAGGAACCCGCTGGGTCCGCGGCCGCTCTTCTCCCGCGGGCTCCAGCAGGCGGTCGTCGGTCAGCGACCGCAGCAGCCGGCGCAGGCTCCCCTCGGACATGGTGGGCAGCACGAACGGGAGGTTGATGATCTTCCCGAGATAATCCTCCGGCGAAGGGATCCTGGCCGCGTCGGGGGAATCGTCGAGCATCCCGTCGTAGCGGCTGTGCAACGACCGGGTCAGCCACCGCGGGTCGACGCCGACCACCACCACGAACAACTCCAGGGCGAGCAGCAGGTGCACCGCCTCCAGCACCTCGACCACCTGGCGTGCGCTGCACCGGTCGAGATCGTCGATGTACAGCACGATCCGGTCGATCGGAGTGCCGCCCGAACCGGGATGCGCGCGCCAGTCCTCCATCAGCTCGACCAAGTGCTCGAAATCCTTGCGGATGGTCGAGATCAGCCCGAGGTCGCGCCGGTAGGAATCGCCGTGCGCGCGATCGGCCAGGAAAGCGTAAAGATTGCGGCCCGGCGTCAGCTCGGTCAGCTCCCGGCCGAGCTCGCCGACCCTGGCCACCACTTCGTCCAGCTGCGCCTCGGCGATCCGCTGATCGGTCTCCGCCCTCCGAAGCTCCTCGAGCAGCCGGGCGACCTCGGGCGCGAGCGTCCGGCTCGCACCCCGGTCGATCCCGCGACGGAGGTCTTCGCTGAGTTCGCGCAACTCCCGGAACCCCGACCTGGCCCCGCTCAGCAACGCGATCCCGGTGCCCGCCACCGCGGCGAACCCGACGCCGACCCCGGCCAGCCACTCCCGCGCCACCGGCACGATCGCGGCGACGAAGAACCCGGCGAGCAGGATGGCCGCGGCCACGATCAGTGCTGCCTTGCCCCAGCGCCCTCTCGGCGACCTGCGCAACGCCTCCGCCTCGGACAACGTGCCGCGCAGTTGCTCGACGAGCAGCGCACCCTGCTCCGCCTCGTCCTGGATCCCGAGGCGACGCCACACTTCCCGGCTCCCGGCCAGCGCGCGGATCAGGACTCGCGCCGCGTCTTTGCGATTCAGCGCGGCTTTGTCGACGTCCGCCTGGAGCTTCGCGGCGCTCGCCTGCGCCTGGCGCTTCGCGTCCTCGAGTTCAGTGACCTGGTCAAGCCGTTTGGCGAGTTCCTCCCGCAGTTGTTCGCGCCGCTGCTGCGCGTTCGGGCCGGGGCCGGCGAGCTGCCGGAAGATCTCGTCGCCGAGACTGGCCCACAGGTTGCGGTCCGCGTAATGCCAGGCGTTGAACCCGATCTGGACGATCTCGCCGCAGTAGGCCGGATTGCCCGACCCCGCGAGCCGGTCCACCTCGTCCCGCATCAACCCCATGAAGTAGCTCTTGCCGGACCCCCACTCCCCGAACACCCCGACCGACAGCGGCGGCAGAGTGCTCCGGTCGGCGATCACTGTCGCGAGCATCGACACGTAGGGCGCGACCCCGAGCCGGTCGCGTTCGAGCGGGATGCCCAGCGTCGGATCGACCAGGTCGTTCGAAATGCCGCCGGCGAGCTCGACCGCGGAAAACCTCGTGGCCCCGGTTTGTTCCCAGGCCGCGCGGATCGCGTTCTCCGTCTGTTCGGAATTGCAGACGAAGACAAGACTGCGCGGACCGCTGAACGTCTGGAGAGCCTTGACCGCCGCCGGAATCGCGACCGCGGCGACCTCCACCTCCCCGAGCCCGATGTCACCGGTGCCCAGCAGCGGCAAGCCGAACGCGACCGAGTTCGCGCTCGCCGCTATCCGGATCCCGGCTTCGGTGGCCGCGGCGATCGCGGGCAACGACGGCATGCCGAAGGCACCGTCTTCATGCGGCGTCACGAGCACGGCGAACTTCAGCGAGGCCCGCCCGGTGCCGCGAAGGTCCAGCACGGACGGCCGCTCCGGGACGATCGCGTCGAAGTCGATCGCGTCCCAGCCCGCCTCCGGAAACTGCTCCCGGACAGCGCGGCCGAGACCGCCGAGAGTGCCGCCGACGGAAACCGCGATAGCGTCGATCCCGGATTCCCACGGCCGGTTCGTGCGCACCACATGGCACGACGTCCCGCCTGCCGAACCGAGATAACCGGAGTCGTTGAGCGTTGGTGTGCCTGCCATATCAGCCTGCGGCCTCCACGACCTCGACGTCGACGCGGACGGCCAGCCTAGCCAACAACGCGGCTCCGCCGCGCGATCAACCTGATTTTGGCCAGGACGCGGTTCCCGAAGCCTCGCCGTTTCCGAAGCCTCGCCGATTCCCTGGCATTGCTGAGCGGCCGTCGGTTCCGGGCGCTGTTGTCTTCGGAAGTTTCGCCGGGTTGCCGTCGGTTCCGGGGGCTCCGCTGTCTCCCGAAGTCTCGCCAGGCTGCCGTCGGTTCGGAGGGCATTGCTGTGCTTCCGGGCCTCGCCGTTTCCGGAGCCTTGCCGATACCCCAGGCATCGCCGAGCGGCCGTCGATTCCGAGCACTGTTGTCTCCGGAAGTTTCGTCAGGCTGCCGTCGATTCCGAGGACACTGGTGTCCTCCGAAGTCTCGCCGGGCTCCCGTCGGTTCCGCGGGCACCGCTATCTCCTCGAACCTCGCCGACCTGCCCGCGCTTGGCGTCGCGCGAGCTTGCAGCACCGACAGTCCGATCCTCCCGCCGGCCGCCCGGCCACCAGAGCCCGCTTGCACGATCCGACCCCGCCCGGTCACCCTCATTCGGTGCGGCGGTGCGGCGGTGCGGCGGTGCGGCGGTGCGGCGGTGCGGCGGTGCGGCGGTGCGGCGGTGCGGCGGTGCGGCGGTGCGGCGGTGCGGTTTCGTTCTTCTCGCCTGTCTCCTTTCTCTTCTTTTCCCTCTTCCCCCTCCGCCGCGCCTGCTGCCGTGTCCGGGCGCGGGCGGCTGGGGCAGACCCGGGCGTGCTAGTAGTTACAAGCGCCAGGTCATCGGGGTCTCCGGTTGGTAGCTGCAGGACGCGCCGGTCGTGATGGTGCGGCGGAGGTGGTCGGCCAGTTCCGGGTGCAGGTCGCCCAGTTTGCGGAGGGTGTCGCGGATGCGGGCGGTCACGGCTTTGCGCGCGCGTTCCGTTTCGTCGCCGAGACGGCGGGTCCGGCCGGACAGGCCGGTGGACGTTCGGAGTTCGTCGAGCAGGGCTGCGCGTTCGGAGTCCAAGGCGGCGGCTTTGGAATCGTCGCCGCGTAGGGTGGCGGCGTCGATGGCTTCGTCAAGCTGGTCTAGGCGGCGGCGGTAGGCGGCTTTCGCGGTGTCGTCCAGGACAGGGTCGCCGCTGAAGGTGCGGGTGGCTTCCGATTCGTGGCCGCCGTCGGGGGAAAGCAGTTGTGCGGCGGGGATTTCGGTTCCTGGTCTGCTCAACAGGAAGTTCAGGTCTCGCAGGCCTTTCGCGTCCGGCATGCGTACCTCGCGGTCGGCGAAGCGCAGCGTCCAGACGGCGTCGGTTCGGTGGAATTCGTTGGCGGGGGCGGGTGGCGGCGTCGAGGAGCGGGAGCGGGCGGTGAGGTGGTGCAGGCCTAGTTCGGTTGCTTCCGCCACGACGGCATCGGCCAGGGTGGTCGCGCGGTCGGTGTCGCCTAGGTCCAGCAGGGTGGTTGCCAGGTGGTGGCGGGCTTCGATGGCCCAGGGGCGGGCGCGCAGCCGGTCTGCGGAGCGGGCGGCGGCGGTGAAGTGGGCGGCGGCTGTTTCGTGATCGCCCAGGGTTTTGTGCAGCAGGCCGGTCCACAGGTCTACCGGCCCGCTCAATTCGCAGCCGTACAGGGAGACCAGCCATTCGCCGGAGTGCGGGGATAGTTCGCGCAGCAAGCGTTCTGCCGCGGTGCGGTCTTTCAGTACAAAGGCGGCTTGGGCTTGGCAGCGCAGCCACAACGGGGTGAAGACGCGCGCGTACGGCCCGTCGGCGAGCGCTTCCGACAGTTCGTGCCGGGTGGTGGCCGCGTCGCCGGCGAGTGCCGCGGTGAGGGTGCGCAGCAGAGCTGGGTGTGGGAAACCGGCGTCGGCCACTGTGGGGGCGAGTTCGGCGGCTTCGGCGAATCGGCCTTGGACGAGCAGCGCGCTCCAGCGCACTTGATCGGGCATGTATCCGTAATCGTTGCTGCCGAAGGTTTCCGGGGCGGCCAGAGCTTCCGCGAGTGCCGCGTCGGCCTCGGCGAAGCGGCCGCGGAAGGTGCAGATGATGCTGCGGTCGATCGCTTCCGCCAGCTTCGCGGCTCGGACGCCTTCGTCGGCGATCCCTTGGAACACGTGGAATTGGTCGAGGTACCGCGGATCTCCCTGTTCCAGCATCGCGACCCATTTCAGCGACGCCGCGAAGAACTCGTTTTCCCGGTCGCCGGTGCGGCGCGCGATGGCGGTCAGTTCGTCGGTGAGCCGCTCGCGTTCGGCGCCGCTGCCCAGGCCCCAGATCGCGTCGTGCCGAGCCCACAAGGTGAACGCCAGCGCGTCGTCGTCCTCGTCGTCGCGGGCGAGGATCGTGGCGCGGGCGGTGAGTTCGAGCTGGATGCGGTCCTGCGAGAGGGGTTCGGCCGCGGTGCCGCCGCACAGTTTTTCGTGTGCCTCGCGGAGAACTTGAGCGGTGAACTCTTGCCGTGCGCCACCGGTGCCGAATTTCGACAGGGTGAGGGCAGCGCGGGCGAGGAGGTTCGCGTTGTCCTGGCGGCGAGCCAGGGCGACGGCCTCTTCGCAGAGAAGCCAGGCTTCGTCTTTTTCTTCGAAGCGCCACAGCGTGGTGGCCAATTCCAGGGCGACGACCGCTTGGCTCCGGTCGTCCGCCGCTCGTTCCTGGGCTCGGCGCAGGTGTGTGACGGATTCCTCGAAGGCCATCCGGGCACCTGCGTCCTTGGCCGCGGCGAGCAGCAGGCGGACGACTTGTTCCGGTTCAAGCTCGGCAGCGGCGAGGTAGGCGTGCCGGGCGCGCTCAGCGACGCCGACCAGAGCTGGCGTGTGTTCGCTGGCGCGTACGACCGCTGCGTGCTGGCGTTGTGCTTCGCCGGGCGTCAGTTCGGCGTATCTCGATTCCCGCACCAGGTCGTGTGCGAAGGAGAAACGGCCTTCACCGAGCGCGAGGACCAGCCTGGCGGCTACGGCGCGGGTGAGGAGATGGTCGACCTGGGCGGCGGGGGCCCCGGCGGTGGCGGCGAGCAGGTGGAGCGAGAATTCCCGGCCGAGCACCGCGGCGTTGGTGAGCAGATCGGTGACTGGGCGGGGGAGAAGGGACAACCGGCGCTGGAGGGCGTCGGCTACTCCGGGCGCGACTGCGGACACTGTGCTCCCGCTGCGCCACAACCGCGCTGTCTGCTCCACGAAGAACGGGTTGCCGCCGGTGCGCTGGTGCACGACGGTGGCCAGTTCAGCGCCCGGGTCCGCGCCCGCGGTGCGGTTCATCAGCTCGGCGACCCCGGTTTCGTCCAGGCCGGTGAGCGTGATCGTGGTTGCTTTCGCGACCAGCGGCAGCATCAGCTCGTGCAGTGGATGGCTGGGCGCGTCCACTTCGACATCCCGGTACGTGCCGATGAGCAGCAACCGTTCGAACCAGGTGTGCCGGGCCGTGAACTCGAGCAGTCGCAGCGAGGCCGGGTCTGCCCAGTGCAAGTCGTCGAGGATGACGACCACTGGTCGTGCTTGCGCGACGGTGACCAACGCCCGGGTGACCGCGTCGGGCAGCTGGAACCCGTCGTCGGCCGGCGGTTCGGGAGTTTCTCCGAGCAGCGCGGACAGCGCCGGCGAACTGGCGGCGGCCCATTCGTGCGGCGCGGCTTCCCGGCGCAGCGAGCGAAGGACCTGGACCCACGGCCAATAGCCCGGCGCGGCTCCAGACTCCCAGCAGGTGCCGCCGAGGACGAGCGCGCCTGCCTCGCGCGCGTCTTCGGCCAGTGCGCTGACCAGCGTGGTCTTGCCGATCCCGGCCTCGCCGGCGACCAGGGCTAAGCCGCCGTGGCCGGCTGTGGCGCGCGAGAGCTGCGCACGCAAGGTCGCGGCGGGGTGGGCCCGCCCGATCAGCGCCGCAGTCATGTCCGGTTCCTCCCTTTCTCCGCGAGCCTCTCACGGGACTCGCGGTGTCGTCGCGTGCTTTCACCGGCTGCGACCGGCTGGTCACGCAGTTCGCCGCCGATGCGGGCCATTCTGTCCGGGGGGTCTGACAATTCCGGGAGCCCGTCACCTGGCCGGGTGACGGGAGTCCACTGTGGACCCGCGCTGGTCGCGGCGTGACGGGCGTCTCCGGCCGGGACCGGCGGAAGGGGTGGTTGCGGTACTGTCGCCGCCATGGGGAGTCTCCGTTCGCGCATCCTCGCTTGGGCCGGCCGCCGCTACATCGCCCGCCAGCAGAAGCGCGGTTTCGATCTCGAGAAGATGGCGTTGCTGCCGGATTCGGCGCTGGAGCCGTTGCGCCGCCAGGGCCTCGACCCGGTTCCGGACCTCGGCCGGCTGCGCGGCGAGGCGCCGATCAGCAAGCTGGACCTGCCGTTCGGGATGAACGCGTGGCTCGTGACCGGGTACGAGGAGGCCAAGGCCGTCCTCGGGAAGGGCACCGAGTTCAGCAACGACTTCACGAACCTCGTCGGCAACGCGGGCGTCACCGAGGACCAGAACCCGGGCGGCCTCGGCTTCGCCGACCCGCCGGTCCACACGCGGCTGCGGAAGCTGCTGACGCCCGAGTTCACGATGCGCCGGCTTTCCCGGCTCACGCCGCGGATCGACGAGATCGTGGCGGACCAGCTCGACGCGATGGCCGCCGCCGACGGCCCGGTGGACCTGTGGGAGCAGTTCGCGCTGCCGATCCCGTCGCTCACGATCTGCGAGCTGCTCGGCGTGTCCTATGAGGACCGGGCGGACTTCCAGCGGCTGAGCACCGCGCGGTTCGACCTGTTCAGCGGCGCGGGCGCGTCGCTGGGCGCGATCTCGGAGTCGCTGGGGTACCTGCTGGAGATCGTGCGCAAGCAGCGCGAGCAGCCCGGCGACGGCCTGCTCGGCATGCTGATCAAGGAGCACGGCGACGAGATCGACGACCGCGAACTGGCCGGTCTCGCGGACGGCATCCTGACCGGCGGCCTCGAGACGACGGCGAGCATGCTGGCGCTGGGCGCACTGGTGGTGCTGCGCGACCCGGCCGCGTTCGAGGCGGTCCGGGGCGACGACGATTCGGTGCACCGCTTCGTCGAGGAACTGCTGCGCTACCTGACGGTGGTGCAGATGGCGTTCCCGCGGTTCGCGAAGCAGGACATGGACATCGCGGGCGTGCACATCAGCGAGGGCGACATCGTGCTGGTGTCGCTGTCGGTCGCGGACCGCGACCCGGTGCTCGGCGCGGGCGACATGGACAAGTTCGACCCGACCCGGGAGCCGTCCTCGCACCTGGCCTTCGGGTACGGCATCCACCGGTGCATCGGCGCGGAACTGGGCCGGATGGAGCTGCGGGCGGCGTATCCGGCACTGGTCCGGCGGTTCCCGAACCTGCGGCTGGCGGTGCAGCCGGAGGAACTGGCGTTCCGGAAGGTGTCGATCGTGTACGGGCTCGATTCGCTGCCGGTGCTGGTGGACTGACGCCGGATCTCCAGGAGCCGGGGTGGCTGCCGTGGCCGCGCCGGTGAGTGGTCTGCCGGTGCGTGGATTCGCGCATGGCTTTGGGCGGGTTGGCCGAGGTGGTTGGCTGGCTCAAGGCGGCCGATGCGCAGGGTTTGCTGCGCTGCCGCGCTGTGGCGAC
Source organism: Amycolatopsis sp. NPDC104775 (assembly GCF_055583325.1). Taxonomy (NCBI): domain Bacteria; kingdom Bacillati; phylum Actinomycetota; class Actinomycetes; order Pseudonocardiales; family Pseudonocardiaceae; genus Amycolatopsis; species Amycolatopsis sp. NPDC104775. The sequence goes on along the minus strand of NZ_JBVJOE010000001.1, from coordinate 1,068,767 downwards.
GGGTCGGCGCGATCGACCGCCGCCTCCGCCGACTGCCGTATGCGGATCCCAGAGGCGGCTCAGGCGCCGAGTACGCCGACGACCGCGCGTTTGCGCCGACAGTGCGCTTGCTCTCGCGCTCGGAGCGTGCACCGACGGCGTGTTTGCACTGGCGGCGGCGTGTTTGCACTGGCAGCGCTCGCTCTCGGACGCGAAGCGTGCCCCGATGCCGTGTTTGCACCGGCGGCGGCGTGCTTACACTGGCAGCGCGCTTGCTCTCGCACGCAAAGCATGCACCGACGACGTGCTCGTGATGCTCTCGCACGCGGAGCATCACGAGCACGGTGGCGCGAGCGAACCAGCGGTGCGCTCATGAGCACCTAGGCGACCCGGCTGAACCGACAGCATCCTGGTGACAGGGAGTAGCGCAGCCGAGAAATTCCAGCGGGGCACGAGGTGGCGGAGCTGCCGACGGGCGGGTGATCGAAACCCGTCACCGCGGCCTTCTCACGGCGCCTTCCGGCCCGCCCCTCTCACCTCATCGCACCCCTCTCGGCCGGAACTGCACGCTGATCCGCGGCCCCACCGCCCGGGCGGTCTTCGGGATCGCGTGTTCCCAGGTCCGCTGGCACGACCCGCCCATCACGATCAAGTCCCCGTGTCCCAGCGGGTACCGCACCGATTCCCCGCCGCCTCTCGGGCGCAGCGCTAAATGCCGGGCCGCGCCGACGGACAGGATCGCCACCATGGTGTCCTCGGTGCGGCCGCGGCCGAGGTCGTCGCCGTGCCAGGCGACGCTGTCCTGGCCGTCGCGGTAATAACAGAGACCGGCGGTGCGGAACGGTTCGCCCAGTTCAGCCGCGTAATGCGCGGACAGCGCCTCGCGCGCCTCAGTGAGGACAGGGTGCGGCAGTGGCGCGTGCTCCCTGTAGAAGCACAGCAGCCGCGGCACGGCGACGACCCGGTCGTACATCTGCCTGCGCTCCGCGTACCACGGGACCTCGGCCGCCAGGTGTTCGTACAGCTCGTCCGAGCCGTCGAGCCATCCCGGCAGCACGTCGATCCACGCGCCTTGCCCCAGTTCGGTGCGCTGCACACCGGACGACGGGCCCAGGGTGGCCGGCCCGCTGGCACCGAACAGCGAGCCCTGAAATGCCTGACTCATGCCTCCACGTTACACGACAATCGAACACCTGTTCGGATGAACTACTCCGCGGGCTTGGGATGCGCGGTCACGACGAGCCGGTGCAGGCGGGCGTCGGGGGCGGACTCGTTGTGGTAGCGGGACACGAGGTCAGTCACGAGGGTGGTCAGTTCATCGGTGAACGCCGACCGGTCGCGGGCGGAGGCGAAGGCGATCTCCGTGTCCAAAGTCAAAGTCGAGAGCGGTTTTCCCGCACGGGCCGCGCGTCGGGCCAGTCCGGCGACCTCGCGCAGGGTCCGGCCAGCGACAGCTAGCAGGTAGCTGACCGATAAGCGGTCCGGCTCCACCCGGGCGGAGCCGGCCGCGCCTAGGGCGGCGGGGGAGACCAGGTAGGCGCCGGCGGTGGCGGCGAAAAGCCGTTCGGTGAGGCCGCCCCACTGCCGGGTTCCGGCGGGTTCGACCAGGCCGTGCGCTTCGAGCGCGCGCAGGTGGTAATTGACCTTTTGCCTGGTCAGGCCCACTCGGGCGGCCAGCGCCGCGGCGGACGCCGGTTCGGTCAGCGCGGCCAGCAGACGGGCGCGCACCGGGTCCAGCGCGGCCGCCGCGACGGCGGGGTCCTCGATCACTTCGACGTCCTGCATTCCCTGAGCCAAGCAGTGACAAACAAAGTCGTCAAGGGACGGGCTCTTGTCCGCGACCGGGCGGGGACTTACAGTGAACAGCCAGTGGTCTGGACCTGTACCGCTGCCGCCGCCCTGAGTTCGACGGAGGTTGGCACGTGCGCACGAGAACCCGGATCGGCGGAGCCCTGGCGGCTGCGGTGTGCGGGATCGCGATTCTCGCCCCGGTCGCGGACGCCCAGGTCGGCGGGGGCACCTGGAAGCCCTGGTCGCCGGGATACAAGGAACAGCAGAAGGGCTGCGGCCAGGTCAGCGGCCTCACCTTCAAGCTGACCTGCTCCGACGGCAGCGGCGAGCAGCGGGCCGAACGCCGCTACGAGACCTACACCGGCGGCACGCACCAGTTCGAAGGTTCCTTCAAGATCACCAGCATGGGCGGGTCGCGGATCAGCCTGAAGCAGACCTTCCGCGACGGTTCGGACGCCGGGCCGTATTTCCTCCTGGCGGTGGAGAAGGGCGGGCGGCTGTACACCGTCGAGAACGGCCAGACAGTGGCGACCGGCGCGACTGTCGGGACTTCGGTGCGGGTCAACACGATCAATCAGGTCGGCAGTTCGCACAAGGTGTACATCAACGGTTCGCTGAAGCAGACGGACGACAGCCCATCGGGTAGTTATTACGACAAGTTCGGGTCGTATCGGACGGCCAGCGGGGCGGGGCCGATCACCGTGCAGTGGAGCGGAATCAAGTTCTGGACCAGGTGATTCGCCCGGGCGGGTGCCTGCCGCCGCCTGGCACCCGCCCGATGGGAATTCCGTTGCGGCAGCGGGAGAAGCCGGTCACTGTTGCGGCCATGGCTTTGGCAGAGCACTACGACACCGAGACCACTGAGAACACGCGGCTGGTCAGATCGCCGCACGGCAGACTGGAATTCCGGCGCACTCAAGAACTCGTGCGCCGAGCGATGCCGGCACCCGGGCGAACGGTGCTCGATGTCGGCGGGGCGACCGGGGTGCACGCCCGATGGCTGGCCGCGGACGGACATTCGGTGCACGTAGTCGATCCGGTGTCCTCGCATGTCGCGGAGGCGGCCGAGATCGAGGGTGTCACGGCGGAAGTCGGCGATGCCCGAGCTTTGACTTGGCCGGACAACAGCGCGGATGTCGTGCTGTTGCTGGGCCCGCTCTATCACCTGATCGAATCCCGTGACCGGACGCAGGCGCTTGGCGAAGCCCGGCGCGTGCTTCGCCCTGGCGGCCTGGTATTCGCCGCCGCGATCAGCCGCTATCTCTCGGTCATGGAGACCGGAACCAATGGCCAGCTTACGGAACAATTGAGCACGGCAGTACGAACCGTCATCGGAACGGGGCGCTATGACGGCCACGTCGGATTCGTGCCCGCGCATTTCCACACCGCGGACGAGCTGCGCGACGAGCTGGAAACCGCTGGCCTGTCCGAGATTTCCGTGTACGGAGTGGAAGGCCCGGCCTGGCCCGCGTTGGATGCGGCCGGTATCGAGGAATTCGACGCACGCGTGGACGCGGCCCTACGCTGCGCCCGTCTCGTCGAACAAGATCCGCTCCTGATCAACGCCAGTGCGCATTTCCTGGCCGTAGCCGTCAACTAGCCCATTCTTCGAGCGAATCCCATGCCGACAGCGTCCGGCGGCTGGTGAACCGGCGATGCTCGCCGCTCAGCGGATCGTCGAATTCCAGCACTTTCGCCAGCAGCTGCAACGGTTTCGCGAAGTCGTCGAGCGGTTTCTCGTGCAACTCCGGATAGAAATCGTCGCCCAGGATTGGGATACCCAAGGAACTCATGTGCACCCGAAGCTGGTGCGTCCGTCCGGTGGCAGGTGTGAGGCGATATCGGCCCAACCCGCCGCGGTGTTCGAGAAGTTCCACTGTGGACTCTGCGTTCGGCGGACCGGGAACCTCTTGTGCGGCGAGCACACCGCGTTCCTTCACGATCCTGCTGCGCACGGTCAGGGGCAACTCCAAGTTGGGATCATAAGGCGCGATCGCCTCGTATTCCTTGTGCACCAACCGATCGCGGAACATCGTCTGGTACGCCCCGCGCGCGGAGGGAGTGATCACGAACATCACCAGCCCCGCCGTCACGCGGTCCAGGCGGTGGGCGGGGGAGAGCGTGGGCAGGTCCAGTGAACGGCGAAGCCGCACCAAGGCGGTTTCCAGGACGTGCCGTCCGCGCGGGATGGTCGCCAGGAAGTGGGGTTTGTCGACCACCAGCAGGTGGTCGTCGCGGTGCAGGACGGTGACGTCGAACGGGACCGGGACCTCGTCCGGCAGATCGCGGTGGAACCAGATGAACGAACCGGGGACGTACGCCGCGTCGATCCCCAGTGGACCGTTCTCGCCGTGGATCCGCTGCTCGTGCAGCATTTCCTCGATCCGCGCGGGGGCGACCCGGGGCAGGCGTTCGACCAGGTGCTCCAGCAGGGTCGTCCACGGGCCCTCGTCGGGCAGCCGCAGCCGGGCCGGGTCAAGGCCGTGCCGGGGCGGGATCGGGGCCGGGCGCTTGCGTCTCATCGGCTCCCGAGTCTAGTCGGGCGGATCCTGCCGGTAGGCGGCGATGTAGCGGGCGGTCGCCTCGGCGTTGGCCTCGGCGGCCTTCTCGCGCCGGATCCGCTTGCCGGTTCCGGGCGGGAAACCGTTGCGGGACAACCGGTGGTCGATGCTTTCCTCCATGTAGGCGCACGAGTAGAAGTACGACACCAGCGCGGCCATCAGCACGATCGCCAGCCGCAGCCCGAGCGGGGCCGGCAGCAGCAGCCAGACCAGGCACAGCGGCGCGATGCCCACCGTCGCGCGCAGGACGTGCCGGGCCTTCCAGTGCTTGGACGTCGCGTCGTGCAGCAGCCACTCGCGGTAGCGCTCGGGGAGCCGTCCGCTCACCGCATAGACGAACCAGCGGAGAACGCCGGGCCGGTCGGTCATCGTGCCTCCTCGGGGGTCTGCGTCCATAGTACCCTAATGATTAGTACGCTAACTATTAGTGTGGTGCAGCCCGCGCTAGAGTGGGTCCGAGCACGAGGAGGACGAGTGGCCGAGATCGACCTTGGCGAGGACCCGCTGAAGCTCGACCGGCAGGTGTGTTTCGCGCTGTCGGTCGCCTCGCGCAGCGTGATCGCGATTTACCGGCCGCTGCTTGAGCCGTACGGGCTGACCCATCCGCAATACCTGGTGATGCTGGCGCTGTGGGAGCAGTCGCCGCGGTCGGTCAAGGACCTCAGCACGGCGTTGCGGCACGAGCCCGCGACGCTGTCGCCGCTGCTCAAACGGCTGGAGGCGGTTGGGTATGTGACCCGCGGCCGCAGCCGGGCCGACGAACGCCAGCTGACCGTCGAACTCACCGCGAAGGGGCGGGAGCTGCGCGCTGAGGCGGAGAAGATCCCGTATCGCGTCGTGGAACGGCTCGGCATGGAGGTCTCCGAGCTGGAGGCGCTGCACGCCGCGCTGGGCCGGGTGATCGAAGCGACCGCCTGAGGGAAGAACCGGTGCCCGGATTCGGTTCTGCTCAAGGGAATGTGTCGAGGAGAGCGGAGCGGGCGTGGACAAGATCCGGGTGGGGGTGGCTCCGGGGCTCGGGACCGGGCCGGCGGAATTCACCGGTTTGGCCGAGCTGACGGAGGCGGCGGGCGTCGACTCGCTGTGGCTGTCGGAAGTGGTCTATTCGCCGGATGTCGATCCGCTGATCGGCATGACGCACGCGCTGGCCCGCACCGAACGGCTCAAACTGGGCACGGGCGTCGCGATCCTGCCCGGACGGAATCCGGTGCTGATGGCGAAACAGCTGGTCACGCTGGCCGGGCTGGCTCCGAAACGCGTGCTCCCGGTGTTCGGCCTGACTCCCGCGCAGCCTGCGGAACGTGCTTTGTTTCCGGTGCCGGACGGCCGTCGCGCGGCGGTGTTCGACGAGTCGCTCGCGTTGCTGCGCCTGCTGCTCGAACAGGACAACGTGTCCTTCGACGGTGAGTTTTTCCAGGTCGACGGCGTGACGATCGGGCCGCGTCCGGCGAAGCGGCTCGACGTCTGGGTCGGCGGGGCGGCCCCGGCCGCGTTGCGACGCGCGGGTCGGCTGTCCGACGGATGGCTCGGCAGTTTCCACACGCCGGAGCAGTCCCGCGCGGCAAGGCTGGCGATCCAGGAGGCGGCTGCCGAAGCTGGCCGGGAGATCGAGTCAGACCACTTCGGATTGAGCATGGTCCTGGCGCCGCACGGAATTCCGGACCGGCTGCGGAAGGTGGCCGAACGGCGCAATCCAGGCCGTGCGGCCACCGAACTCGTGCCCACCAGCTGGGCCGAGGCCCGCCGGATGATCGAGCAGCACATCGAAGCCGGACTCACGAAATTCGTGGTCCGGCCCGGATACTCCGGCGACTACCGGCAGTTCCTCGACGATTTCGTGCGCGAACTCGTTCCGCTGCAGAACTAGAACGTCAGCTGCTCGGTCTTGCGGGGCATGAGCAGCAGCGCGACGACACTGACCACCGAAACGGCGACGATCGCCAGGAAGACGTTGTGCGTGGCTCCGGCGAGCGATTCGCGCACGTACGCCGTCGCTGGCGAGTTGTCGTGCGCGCCGCTGAGGATGCGGCTGGTGGCGTCGACGCTCTCCGGAAGGTGCCCGGCGACCGCCGCGGGCGGGTTCGCGAACCGGCCCGCGAGGGTGGCGTTGGCGATCGCGCCGAAGATGGCCGTGCCGACCGCGCTGCCCAGCGAGCGGCTGAACATGTTGGTCGCGGTCACCACGCCCCGGCGCTCCCAGCCGACGGTCGATTGCACGGCCACCACGGTCGGGCTTGAGGAAAGCCCGAGCCCGATGCCCACCACGAACACGGCCGCCGCGGCCATCCAGACCACCGAGTCCAAGCCGAGAAAGGTCGCGATGATGGTCCCGACGAGCAGGAATCCGCTGCCGATCAAAGCGGTGTCGCGGAATCCGATCCGCAGATAGATCTTTCCGGACAGCGAAGCCGCGATGGGCCAGCCGATCGTCAGCGCGGCCAGCGCGAAGCCCGCGGTGAGCGCGTCCGTGCCGAGCACGCCCTCGGCGTAGGTGGGCAGGAACGAGCTGAATCCCAGCAGCACCGCGCCCGTGACGAGCGCGACCAGGTTCCCGCCGATCAGCGTGCGGCGGGTGAACACCCACAGCGGCAGCACGGGTTCCTCCGCCCGCCGTTCGACCAGCACGAACGCGACTAGCATCAGGACCGCGACGGAGAAGATCGCCAGGCTCGGCGCCGACGTCCATTTCCACGCGACCCCGCCCTCCAGCAAAGCCAGGATCAGCAGCGCGCAGCCGAGCGTCAGCAAGGTCGCGCCGGTGTAGTCGACCTTGTGCCGCGTGCGTTTCACCTGCTCGGTGAACTTGCGGTAGAGCATCCACGCGGCGAGCGCGCCGAGCGGCAGATTGACGAAGAAGATCCACCGCCAGCTGAGGTATTCGGCGAACACGCCGCCGAGCGTCGGCCCGATCACCGAGGCGACCGCCCACACGCCGGCGAGGTAGCCCTGCACCCGGGCGCGTTCCTCGACGGTGTACAGGTCGCCGACCATCGTCATGCTGATCGGCTGGACCGCGCCCGCGCCGATGCCCTGGACCGCGCGCGCCGCGATCAGCACCGGCATGCTCCACGCGACGCCGCACAACACCGAGCCGAGCAGGAACGCGGCGATCCCGAAGAACATCACCGGGCGGCGGCCGAGGACGTCGGCGAACTTGCCGTACAGCGGCACGGTGACCGCCTGGGTGAGCAGGTAGATCGAGAACAGCCACGGGAACTGGGAAAACCCGCCGAGGTCGCGGACCACCGAGGGGACCGCGGTGGCGATGATGGTGCTGTCGAGGGCCACGAGGCCGGTGCTCAGCATGACTGCGGCGAGGACGGGACCGCGCTCGGAACGAAGGCCTACGGCGGCGCGTTTCGCCGCGGGCGGACTGCTCGTGCTACCCATGCCGGGAATAAACTCCTTCGCCCCGGCAAGCATTCCCCAGCCGAACGATCGGTGCCCCGCCGTCCGCCGGACCGCCATCATGGAGGGATGGACAGATGGGTGCGGCCGATCGGCCGGGGCTGGGTCGTTCAGGGCGCGGTGCCGGGACCGGATGTCGACGAGTTCGCCGAACCGGAGGCGGTGACCAGGGCGCTCGCGGCGGCGGAGGGGGACACGCTGCTGGCCGCGCAGCATCCGGCGCGCACGCCGGCGGCGCTGGCGGCCGGGCTGGACGTCGAGGCCGCGCTGCCGGAGGCGCGCGCGACGCTGGAACGACTGCTGACCGGGCACTACCGGCCGGAAACCGGGTTCGTGGCGGCGTACCGGATGGGCGAAACCATCGCGGGCGTGCTGTGCCTGGTCGACGTCCGGGAGCTGACGTCGGCCGGAGCGCACGTGAAGCACACCGAGGAGGTCTATCCGGAGGTAGTCGCCGAGCGCGCGGCCGTGCTGGACGGCCTCGGCTGCGCCACGAGCGCCGCGCTGCTCGTGCCGGTCGGCGACGGCGCGGACCTGACCGCGGCGGTCAAGGAAGCGGCGAGCACGGCGGACCCCGATGTGTCCACTGTGGACCGCGCGGGACTGCCGCACGAGCTGTGGGTGGTGCGGGCGGGCGAAATGCAGGAGCGGCTGCTGGACGCCGCGTCGGCGAGCGATCTGCTGGTGGCGGACGGGAATCACCGCGTCGCGGCCGCGGCGGGAAGCGGGCAGCTGCTGGCGTTGATCACCGCGGGGTCGCAGCTGGAGATCCGGGCGATCAACCGCGTTCTTCTCGGGACCGGGCACACCGCGGAAAGCCTGTTCGCGGCCTGGCATGACGCCGGGCTCGACGTGGCCTGGGCGGCGGACTCGACCCCGCCGACCTGCCCCGGCACGGCAGTGGTGCTGGCCGGATCGCGCGTGCTGCGGGTGCGGCTGCCGAGTGTGGATCCGCTGGTGATCGACCACGAGGTGGTGGAACAGACCCTGCTCGGCTCGATGCTCGGCCTCGACCCGGACGGCCCGCACGTGCGCCCGCTGCTGCCGGGCAGCCCGGTCCCGCCGGACGCGGACGCGGTGGTGCAGCTGGCCCCGGTGCCGTTCGACACGGTGCGGGCGGTGCACGAGGCGGGACGGCGGATGCCGCGTAAGGCCACGTACTTCACGCCCAAGCCGCGCGGGGGGCTGGTGCTGGCGCGCTGGTAAAAAGGTGCAGGTCAGCGTCTGTTCCATTTAGGATCGCGCAGGTGGAGCTACCCCTGATGCCGCCGGTGCGGCCGATGCTCGCCAAAGCCGTGCGCGAGGTGCCGCGCGAGGGCGGGTTCTGGTACGAGCCCAAGTGGGACGGCTTTCGCTGCGTCGTGTTCCGCGACGGCGACGAGGTCGAACTCGGCTCGCGCAACGACCGGCCGCTCACCCGGTACTTCCCGGAGCTGGTCGAGCTGCTGCGCGAGGCGTTGCCGGACAAATGCGTCGTCGACGGCGAGATCGTGCTGGTCACGCCGCGCGGGCTGGACTTCGGGGCGTTGCAGCTGCGCCTGCATCCGGCGGCCAGCCGCGTCCGGAAGCTCGCCGAGGAGACTCCGGCGAGCTTCGTCGCGTTCGACCTGCTCGCACTGGGGGAGCGGGACCTGACGGAGGAACCGTTCGCCGAACGACGGCGCGCGTTGGAGGGCATCTTCGCGCCTTCCAGCGGTTTGCAGCGGGTGCACCTTACCCCGCTCACGACGGATCCGGACACCGCACAGGATTGGTTCACCCGATTCGAGGGCGCGGGCTTCGACGGCGTCATGGCGAAACCCTCCGACCTGCCGTATGAGCAGGACAAACGCGTGATGTTGAAGGTCAAGCACGAGCGCACCGCGGACTGCGTCGTCGCCGGTTTCCGATGGCATAAGGACGGCAACGGCGTCGGATCGCTGCTACTCGGGCTGTACGACGACGAAGGGTCGCTGCACCACGTCGGCGTCGCAAGCAGCTTCACCGCGGCGCGGCGGCGGGAGCTGGTCGAGGAACTGGCCCCGTGGCGGGAAAACGCGCTCGACGGACATCCGTGGCGCACCTGGGCGGAATGGCAGTCCGAAGAGGTGCGCCGACCCGGCGCCAACAGCCGATGGGCACCGGACAAAGACCTGTCGTGGGAACCGCTGCGCCCAGAACAGGTAGCCGAAGTGCGCTACGAACACCTCCAAGGCGGCCGCTTCCGCCACGGCGGACGATTGGTGCGCTTCCGCCCGGACCGGACTCCGGAATCGTGCACCTACGCGCAACTGGAAGAGGCCCCGCCAGCCGAACTGGCCGATCTGTTCGGAGAGGCCCGATGAGCGGGGTCACGCTGGAACTCGACGGTGTGGAACTGACGATCTCCAGCCCCGACAAGGTGTACTTCCCGGAACGGGGCGAGACCAAGCTCGATCTAGTCCGCTACTACCAGGCTGTCGCCGGGCCACTTCTGGCCCGGTTGGGTGGACGGCCCTTGCTGCTCGAACGCTATCCGGACGGCGCGGGCGGCAAATCGTGGTTCCAAAAACGCACCCCCAAGAACGCACCTGCCTGGCTGACCACCGCCGTCGTCTCCACCCCGAACGGCACCACCAGCGACGCCTTGGTAGCCGCGAACCTGGCGCACGTCCTGTGGGCGGTCAACCAGGGCTGCCTGGGCTTCCACGTGTGGCCGAACCGCGCGGCAGCGTTGGATATCGCGGACGAACTGCGCATCGACCTGGACCCATCGCCCGGCATCGGCTTCCCGCAACTGCGCGAAGCCGCGGTACTGGTGCGGGAATTCCTCGCCGAACTGGGAATCGAGGTCTACGTGAAGACCTCGGGCTCGCGAGGCCTGCACCTGTACTCGATGCTGGAACCCCGCTGGGACGGCTACGAGGTGCGAGCAGCCGCGGTAGCACTGGCGCGAGCCCTGGAACGGCGCCATCCAGACCTCATCACCGCCCAGTGGTGGAAGGAAGAACGCGGCTCGCGAGTCTTCGTGGACTTCAACCAGAACGCCCCGCACAAGACCGTTTTCGGGGCTTGGTGCGTGCGACCGAGGGTCGGCGGACAGGTTTCCACCCCGATCGCGTGGGACGAACTGGAGACGGTGGAGCCGGACGCCTTGACCCTGTCGACAGTCCCAGCGCTGGTCGCGGAACGGGGCGACCCCTGGGCCGCGGCGAACGACCGTCCACAGTCGATCGAGGCACTGCTGGAAATGTCCCGGGAAGACATGGCGAACGGCCTGATGGACGCCCCCTGGCCCCCCGTCTACCCGAAGATGCCGAACGAACCGCCCCGGGTAGCCCCAAGCCGGGCGAAAAAAGCAGCCGCCGAAGCTGACTGACCCCCGCACCCCGCGAACGCCCGTGAGGGCCACCCTCACGGACTCTGATTCCCTCAGGGTTCCCCTCACGACCCGCCGCCGTACGTGAGGGGAACCTTCACGTACCTGGATTCCCGCAAGAGGCCCTTTACGGCCAAGCCCTAGCCCCCGCTAGCCGCGACGCACCCAATGCCACATCGGGGCGCTAGCCCCGCCCGAGAACCGCCGCTGAAAGCACCCAACGATCGAGGCACCCACACCCGCCCCCACACCCCGATACGAAGCCTTCCCTGCGGTTCTGGGGTGGTTGTCAAGGCATCTTTCCCGCCTTGACAACCACCCCAGAACCGTCAGCACAATCACCCTTCGGGGTGCCCCACGCCCCACCCCGGGCGCAATGTCGCCCCCCAGGGCGACGAGCCGACCCCCTCACAACGGCAAATCAAACGCCAACTGCTCCTCAAACCCGACCCCACCCGGCTCCCCAGCCAACGCCGCCGCACACCCAGCACAAGGCGTCACCTCCCGCCCCCCAGGCTCAGCCAGATCCACCGGCGTCCAGCTCCGCGATTCCCGCTCCCCGCAAGCAGTCCGCCGATACCGCAGATCATCCGCCCGGGTCATCACATGCGCGACCGGATCATCCTCCGGCAGCGCCCCCACCAAGTACCACCGAGCGGTGACAGTCTTCACCATGGGAACTCGTCCTCCAAAAGAGGCTGATTCGAGCTACCACGCCATACTGCGACCCCTCCGCCGCCAATCCGCGCGTTTACGCTTCTTCGGCGTGCCGCGCCCCCTCATCCGGCTCGTCCAAATACCGGAGAAACCGCAAAAGCCCCCGCTCATCCACCCCTTCGTCCCCGACCACACACTCCGCCAACCGCCGCTCAATCGCCCCGGAATCAATCCCGGCCCCGATCAACACCAACTCCGTCCGCCGCGGCCCGCTCGGCCACACCGACCGCTCGACCTGCACAAACGCCCCCACCGTATGCACTCCGAACCGCGACCGAGCCTCCGGCACCCCCAGATCGACCTGCCCCTTCACCCGATACAGCCCAGCCGGCCGGCTCTCCAGAAACTCCAGAAACCGCCGAGGCGAAAGCGCCCGGTCAGCCGTGAACGACACGCTCTCGTACCGCGCGTGCAAATGCTCGGAATGATCATGTTCCCGCAGATCGTCAAACGACAACTGCCCGTAACTCTCCCGAGGCCGGGGATCGAAAAACAACCCCGGATCGACCCGCCCCCGCTCCGTCGCCAGCACCGGCACCCCCGGCGCGTGCTCCTCCACGACGGCCCGGACCTTGGCCAGCGCCTCCGCCCCGGCCCGGTCGACCTTGTTGAGCACCACCAGATCGGCCACCCGCAGATGTTCGGTCAGCTCCGGATGCCGAGTCCGGGAGGCCTCGAACTCCACCGCGTCGACCACCTCGACCAGCCCGCCGTACCGGATGTCCGGGTTCTCGCTCGCAATCATCAGCCGCAGCAGGTCGCGCGGCTCGGCGATCCCGCTGGCCTCCACCACGATCACGTCGATGCCCGCCTCCGGCCGCGACAGCTTGCCCAGCATCGCGTCCAGCCCGCTCGCGTCGACCGCGCAGCACAGGCACCCGTTCCCCAGCGACACCATCGTGTCGACCTGCCCGGCGACCGCGAGCGCGTCGATGTTCACCTGGCCGAAGTCGTTCACCACCACGCCGACCCGGACGCCTTGGCGGTTGGCGAGCAGATGGTTGAGCATCGTGGTTTTCCCCGCGCCGAGGAAACCCGCGACGAGCACTACCGGAACCCGTTGCCTGGCCACGCGTCCACCCTTCCTGTCGTCCGGGCCGTCGACGATACCTGGGGTCGCCCAGTGTGGCGGGCGGCACTCCGGACCAGCCGTCACGGCGGCAGCGGCGACGCTGGTCCACAGCGGACAGACGGCCGACCCGTGGGCAGGCACCGAGGGAATTTGCGCTTCCGCGAAAGAGATTGGCCGCCCGCTCCGATGTGCCAGGATGGACGGATGATCTGGACGCCAGGCAGACCGGACCGGGTCGACGGCATGCCGACCGAAGAGGAATGGCGGCAGTTGTCGGTCGTGCCGGAGAAACGCGAGGTATTCGGCTACGACCTGTATTTCCGCGAAGGCTGGGCGGACCTGCTCGCGGTGTTCGGCGACGACGCGGCCGCCGTGCTCGGCGGCCTCGCGATGCTCGTGGTCAAACCGGACGCGGTGGTCGGCCGCAGGCTCGGCCCGATCATGGAGTACCTGGCGGACAACGGTTTCGTGCCGGTCGCCACCACGCGGTTCGGCTACACCCGGCATTCGATGCGCGAGGTGTGGCGCTACGACTGGCACATCTACACCGTCGACCGGCTGCAGCTGTGCACGTTCTGGTATCTCACCAGCGACGTGCTGCTGTTCCTGTCGCGCGATGTCCGGCCCGAAGCCGGATTGCCCGCGACGACCCGGCTCTGCGAGCTGAAGGGCGTCGGCGATCCGGCGCAGCGCGAGCCGCGGCATCTGCGCACGAAGCTCAACCCGCCCAACCGGATCCTGAATTTCGTGCATGTCGGCGACGAACCCGCGGACATCGTGCGCGAGCTGGCGATTTTCCTGGACCGTCCGGAACGGCTCCGGTTTCTCGAGGACCTGCGGGCGCATCTCACCGACGATCGCACCGAGCAGGCGCGAGCCGAGATCGCCGCCATCGAAGCGGACTGCCCGGCGCACGACCTGGACATCGAGGCGACGCTGGAGCGGCTGGTGCCGGTGGCAGGCGACGCCGCGGTCGCCCGGTTGCGGGAAGTTGTCGAAGGTGCCGACCGGATCACCTGGGACGAGCTGGCCGGGCTGGTGCCCTTCGACCGAGCCGACCGCTGGGACGTGATCGTGACGGCGTCCTTCGTGGTGCACAACGAACGTCCAGTGCCGCATGCGCTGCTACCGGCCGTTTCGCCGGAGGCTTGGATCGCGCAGGGCTCGGCGTTCGCCTAGCGGGTGAAGGGCCGATGAGCAGTGAGCCAAGAACCGCCGAACGTTTGAGCACGTGCGCCGCACCTGACGCCTAGGCAAGGCGATTCTCCTGAAATCGTTTAAATTCGCTGACTTCCGGCGGATTCGGCAGCTGTTGCCGGAGGATGACGACGGTGTACTCAGCGAGTGCCCGTGGCATTTACCGAAATCCCCCGGCCCTTGATAGTCCACTGTGGACATAGTCGATTTGTCCGTAGTGCCAGTGGGTTTCAGTGGTACAGACCAGTCATCACGGGCGATAACGTACCCCCTCGGCCGCGGACTGCGCCGGATGTCGCAGGCCGATTGGGCGATTCCGGGGCTTGTCTCGACAAAGGATCAATCATTCCTCGATTTCCCGTAGAATGTTGTTCACCCGGTTGGTCGCTGCGCGGGTTTGCCGGGGTCCATAGAGTCTGAGAGGCAGCCCTGGTCCAGTGGGGGAATGACCTCCAGCGGCTCCCGATCGCGGCTCGCACAGCGCCGCGCTGGGGACGGACGGGTGCGGGTGAGCCCCGGACGCGCCGCGGGCGGGCACCGGGCCGATCGGCTGCGCGAACACCCGGTAAACACCACCGTATCCGGCATGCCGCGCCCCAACGGCGGCAGCCGGACACGACCACGCGCCACCGTCCGCAGCGGCCGGCGGCGCTTCGCACTGCCCGGACGATCGACACCGCGCCGGGGCGGCCGTCGACCAGCCGGAATCCGTTCAGCGGGACTGCCGGAGAAATTCCTGCTCGACCGACGTCCGCGCGACTGCGGCCCGGCCGGACGGCGGAAAGGACTGCGTATCCCGAGGAAGAACATTCCCGGAGGCCCGGAATGCACCGACTGCTCGAATCCCGCAGCACGACCTTGATCACCCAGCAGGAGGCCGAAAAACTCGGAGACGACTGGCGCGCCCGCGCCTTCCGCGACGTCGAGTCCAGGCTCACCGACCGCGGTTTCCCTTGTGTCTTCTCGAGAAACGCGTTCCGGAAGGGACTGCTGCTGTTCGCCTTCGCCGAGGACGCCGGACCGGCCGCCATCGCGAGACTCGGGGCCGAGCTGGCGGATTACGTCGAGCTTTCCCGGGATTGGAACGGTCATCTCGACACCGCGTACCCGTTGCTGATCGTGTTCTCGCCCGCGGCGGTGTCCGCCGGGTCGGTCGCCGAGTACCAGGCGTTCGGCTGGGAGGTGCTGCAGAAGCTGCACCACGCCGACCCCGCGCCGTGGCCGGAGAACGTCGGCACCGACCCCGGCGAAAGCTCGTGGTCCATGTGCTTCAACGGGATGCCGTTGTTCTTCAACATGAGCAACCCCGCGCACGAGGTCCGGCGCAGCCGCAACCTCGGCGAGCATTTCGTGCTCGTGGTCAATCCTCGCGAGCGGTTCGACGTCGTCGCGGGCGACACCCCGAGCGGCCGCAAGGTCCGCAGCAACATCCGGGCGAGGATCGAACGCTACGACGGCGTCCCGCGCGCCCGCCAGCTCGGCTCCTACGGCGTCGCCGGGCTCGAATGGTGGCAGTACGGCCTGCCCGAGGAAGACACCGACCAGACCGACACCTGCCCGTTTTCCTTCCGGGCGAACGAAACCGCGCAGCCGGACGGGGCCGTCGCCCCTACCTGATCGGAGAACAGGCGATGATGGAAGTGATCGTTTCCCAAGGCCGCATCGGCGACCGCGGCGCGGGAATGATCGAAGGAGCGGCCCGCACGGCGCGTGCGCTGCACGAGCGGTACGGCGTCGAAGCGAGTTTCATCGGCACTCCCGCCGGTCCGGCGGACGACGACTGGACGGTCAGCCTCCCGGCGGCGGAAGAGACGCTTTCCGCTCTGGCGCAAGCGGTTTCGGCGAGTGTCGCGGCCGGACAGCGTCCGGTGCTCGCGGTCAACACCTGCTCGGCCAGCCTCGCGACGCTGCCGGCCGCGGTCCGGGCGCACCCGGACTGCGTGGTGCTGTGGATCGACGCGCACGGCGATTTCAACACCCCGGACACCACGGAATCGGGCTACCTGGGCGGAATGGCGCTCGCCGGAGCATGCGGCCTGTGGGAAAGCGGGCACGGCGCGGGCGTCGACCCCAGCCGGGTCGTCCTCGTCGGCGCGCGCGACATCGATTCGCCCGAACGCGAACTGCTGGAGAAGGCGGGCGTCCGGATCCTCGCCCCGGCCGACGTCACCGGGCAGCGCGTCGCGGCAGCGGCCGGCGGCGCGCGGGTGTGGGTGCACATCGACTGGGACGTGCTCGAACCGGGCACCGTCCCCGCCGACTACCGGGTTCCGGACGGCCTGCTGCCTCGCCAGATCCGCGAGATTCTCGCAGCGATCCCCGCCGCGGACGTGCTCGGCGTCGAACTGGCCGAATTCGCCGCGACCGGCGACGAAAGCACCGACGCGCGCGCGGCCGAGTCCATTATGGACATGATCGCGCCGGTGTTCGCGACCGCGGCGGTGCGATGAACCCGCCTTCGCTTCTGTTCACTAAAATGCATGGGTGCGGCAACGATTTCGTCGTACTCGATCTGCGGGACGCGCCCGCGCCGTCGCCGGAGCTGTGCCGGGCGCTCGCCGACCGGCACACCGGGGTCGGCTGCGACCTGATCCTCGGGATCCGGCCGCCGCGCAGCGCTTCGGCGGTCGCCGCGTTCGAGATTTGGACCGCGGACGGAGAGCGTTCGCCACAGTGCGGCAACGGCGCCCGCTGCGTCGCCTCCTGGCTCGTCGAGGCCGGGCTGGCACGTCCGCCGTCGTTCGAGATCGACAGCCCGAGCGGCACGCATCCGGTGGAAGTGCTGGGAGACAATGTGTTCAGCGTCGGCCTGACTGTTCCGCGATTCGCTCCCGAGCAAATCCTGCTGTCCGGTTTCGCGAGCCGGGACGACCGGTACGAGGCGGTGCTGGCGGACGGTACGCCCGTCCGCTTCGCCGCGGCCTCCACCGGCAATCCGCACGTGGTGCTCGAGGTCGACGACGCCGCCAGCGCCCCGGTCGCGCGGCTCGGCCCCGCCGTGCGGGCGCTGCCCGGCCTGCCGCCGACGGTCAACGTCGGCTTCGCGGAGGTCGTGGCACGCGACCGGATCCGGTTGCGGGTCCACGAATTCGGCGCGGGCGAGACGCTCGCGTGCGGAAGCGGGGCGTGCGCCGCCGCCGCGGTGCTGATCCGGGCCGGGCGGCTCGACCGGGACGTGGCGGTCGAGGTGCCCGGCGGGGAACTCCGGATCGGCTGGCCCGCGGACGACGAGCCGATCGTCCTGGCCGGACCGGCCACCACTGTGTACGAAGGAGGATTCCGTCATGCCGCTGTACTCCAGCATTCTTGACGCGATCGGCCGCACGCCGATCGTGCGGCTGAACCGGATGGCGCCCGAGCACGTCTCGGTGTACGTCAAGGTCGAGTCGTTCAACCCGGGCGGTTCGGTGAAGGACCGGCTGGCGCTGGCTATCGTCTTGGACGCGGAGGCGAGGGGAGAGCTCAAGCCCGGCGACACGATCGTGGAGTGCACGTCCGGCAACGTCGGCATCGCGCTGGCGATGGTGGCGGCCGCGCGCGGGTACCAGTTCGTCGCGGTCCTCGGCGACACGTACTCGGTGGAGCGGCGCAAGCTGATCCGCGCGTACGGCGGCAAGGTGCTGCTGTTCCCCGGCCACCTCGGCAGCCTCGGCGGCAACCGGATCGCCGACGAACTCGCCGAGAAACACGGCTGGTTCCGCGCCCGGCAGTTCGAGAACCCGGCCAATCCCGCCTATCACCGGGAGACCACGGCCGCGGAAATCCTCTCCGACTTCGCCGGGAAACGGCTGGACACCTTCGTCACCGGATTCGGCACCAGCGGCACGATCACCGGCGTCGGGCAGATGCTCAAGCTCGCCCGCCCGGACGTCCGGACCGTCGTGCTCGAACCGGAAAAGGCGGCCGTGCTGGCTGGGCAGTCGTGGAATCTGCACCAGCTGCAGGGGCTGGCCCCGAACTTCGTCCCCGGGGTGCTGGACCGCACCGTGATCGACGAACTGGTGACCATCGACGACGAGCTGGCCAGGGACACCGCGCGCCGCCTCGCCGCCGAGGAAGGGATCTTCGCCGGCATGTCCGCGGGCGCGACGCTGGCCGCGGCGCTGCGCGAGGCGGAGAACTCGCCCGAGGGCGCGGTGCTGCTCGCGATGCTGCCCGACACCGGCGAACGGTACCTGTCCAGCTTCTGGTTCGAAGGGATCAGCGACGGTTCGGACGACGAATGGCTGGCCTCGCTCGGCGAGTGACGCGCACGTCCGCACGACCACTGGGGACGCATGATGCACGAGTTCATTCCTCCGGCGACGCGGTTCGCCCCGCTGCCGGAGAGATTCGCGATGAAACGCGGCGGCGTGCTGCACGGCGCGCGCGTCGCCTACGAAACGTTCGGCGCGCCCGCTCCGGCCGGGGACAACGTCGTGCTGCTGCTCACCGGGCTCTCGCCGAACGCGCACGCCGCGTCCAGCCCGGAGGACCCGGCCCCCGGCTGGTGGGAGCCGATGGTGGGGCCGGGCAAGCCGATCGACACCGGGCAGTGGCACGTGGTCTGCGTGAACTCGCTCGGCGGCTGCCAAGGATCGACCGGACCGGCCTCGACCGACCCGGCGACCGGGCAGCCGTACCGGCTCGGCTTTCCCGAACTGTCCATTGAGGACATCGCGGACGCCGCGGCGCACACGGTGCGGCAGCTGGGCTTTGAGCGGCTGGCGTGCGTCGTCGGCGCGTCGATGGGCGGGATGAGCGCGCTGGCGTTGCTGGCCCGGCATCCGGAGCTGGCGCGCGGCCACATCAGCATCTCGGCGGCGGCGCACTCGCTGCCGTACTCGATCGCGATTCGCTCCCTGCAACGGGAAGCGATCCGATCGGATCCACTGTGGAACGACGGGAACTACGTCCCGGACCGCTATCCGGAACGCGGCATGCTGACCGCGCGCAAGATCGGCATGACCACCTACCGGTCGGCCCGGGAATGGGAAAGGCGGTTCGGCCGCGAGAGATCCGGCCCCGGGGACGCCGGGTTCGGCCTCGAGTTCGCCGTCGAGTTCTACCTGGACCATCACGCGCGCCGGTTCGTCCGCCGGTTCGATCCCAACAGCTACCTCTACCTCAGCCGCAGCATGGACTGGTTCGACCTCGGCGAACCATGCGGCGGCGCCGCCGAGGCACTGGCCCGGCTGCGGGTCGAGCAGGCGCTCGTGATCGGCACGGAGACCGACATCCTGTTCCCGCTGCACCAGCAGCGGGAGATCGCCGACGGGCTGCGGGCAGCCGGCGCGGACGTGGAATTCCTCGCGCTGGAGTCCGATCTCGGCCACGACGCGTTCCTGGCGGACCTCGACAGTTTCGGGCCGCCGGTGGCGAAATTCCTGTCCACCCTGTGACGGTCCCGGACCGACAAGAGAGCGAGATCGACTTGGAGAACAGCATTGCCCTGGTCACCGGCGCCAACCGCGGCATCGGGTTCGAGATCGTGCGCCAGCTCGCCGGACGCGGCGTCCGCGTGGTGCTCAGCGGGCGGGACGAAGCCGCGGTGGAGACAGCGGCGACGGGATTGCGCGAGGCGGGCCTGGCCGTCGAAGGGCTCCGGCTCGACGTGACGGACTCGAAGAGCATCGAAGCCGCCGCGGCGGAGCTGGAAACCCGGCACGGCCGGCTCGACATCCTGGTCAACAACGCGGCCGTGCGGATCGAGCAGTACGGCAAGCGGCCGTCGCAGCAGACGCTGGCCGAATGGCGGGAAACCTTCGACACCAACCTGTTCGGCATGGTCGAGACGACGCTGGCGATGCTGCCGCTGATCCGGAAGTCGGCCGCCGGGCGGATCGTCAACGTCTCCAGCCTGCTCGGTTCGCTGACCCTGCACAGCGATCCCGAGTCCTACACCTACAGCGACACCTTCAAGGCGCTTCCGGCCTACAGCGCCACGAAAAGCGCGGTGAACTCGTGGACCGTGCACCTGGCGTACGAACTGCGGGACACGCCGATCAAGGTCAATTCCGCCCACCCCGGCTACACCAGAACCGGGATGAACGACGGAGCCGGCGACCAGGAACCGGCGGACGGCGCGGTGACGAGCGTCGAACTCGCGCTGCTCGACGAGAACGGCCCGAGCGGCAGCTACGTGCACGCCGGGAAGGCCCTGCCGTGGTGACCCGTACCGGACCGATCGGGGGAACTGCTCGATGACCACTGTCGCACTCGTGACCGACCGCGTCAGCCTGCCCATCGACTACGACATGCCGCTGCTGCGCGAGGCCTGCGCGAAAATCGGGCTGGACACCGAGGTCTGCCCGTGGGAGGACGCCGGGGTCGACTGGGGCCGGTTCGACGCGGTCGTGCTGCGCTCGCCGTGGAACTACGTGGACCAGCTGCCGGATTTCCTGGCGTGGTGCCAACGGGTCGAGGAGACGACGCTCCTGCTCAATCCGCTCGCGGTCGCCCGGTGGGCGCTCGACAAGTCCTATCTGGCGGATCTGGCCGCGCTCGGCGTCCCGGTCGTCCCGAGCCGGTTCGCCGCGTCCGGAGACGACCCGGACCTCGTGGTGCGGGAAGTGCTGGACACGCATGGCGACGCGACGGAAATCGTCGTCAAACCGGGAATCGGCGCGTATTCGCGCAATGTCCGCCGATTCACCCGGACGGCCGCGGCCGAGGCCGCCGAACATCTGGAGAAGCTCTTCGGCGAAGGCGGGCACGCGCTCGTCCAGCCGTATTTCGAGTCGGTCGACCGGGACGGCGAAACGAACCTGATCTATTTCGACCGGCAGTACAGCCACGCGATCCGCAAGGCCGCGATGCTGATGCCGGACGGAACCGTGCACGTCCCGACGCTCGATTTCCGCGCCCCGCGCGTCGCCGACCAGGACGAGCGCGCGGTCGCTTCGGCCGCCCTCGACGCCGCCGCGAGCCATCTGGGCCTGGACCGGCCGCTGCTGTACGGCCGGGTCGACCTGGTCCGCGACGACCGGGGACAGCCGAGGGTGCTCGAACTCGACATCTGCGAACCGTCGCTCAACCTGCCGTTCGGAGAAGGCAGCGCGCTGCGGTTCGCCACCGTTCTCGCCGAACGGATCGGAGCCTGACCTCCCGTCCGGCCCACCCTGACGAAAGGATTGTGCGAAGTGCGTGTTCTTGGCTATCTGGACGGTTCCGTAGCCGACCCGGACGACCCTCACATCAAGGTCGCGGACCTCGGCCTGCTCCGCGGCGACGGCGTCTTCGAGACGGTCCTGATCGAGGACGGCGAACCGAGGGAACTCGACCTGCACCTGGACCGGCTCGCCCGCTCGGCGCGGATGATGGAGCTGCCCGAACCCGACGACGCGCAGTGGGAACGGGCGATCCGCGCCGTCGTCGAAGCCTGGCCGGACGACAGCGAAATCGCGATGAAGCTCATCTACACCCGGGGCTTGGACAGCGAACCCGACTCCCCGCCGACGGCCTTCGCGCTCGGGCTCGAAATCAGCCCCAAGATGATGCGCGAACGCACCGAGGGAATCGCCGCGATCACCCTGGAACGCGGCATCGAACCGGGCCTCGCCGAACGCGCGCCGTGGCTCCTGCTGGGCGCGAAGACGTTGTCCTATGCGGTCAACATGGCCGCGCTGCGCGAGGCGAACCGCCGCGGCGCGTCGGACGTCATCTTCACCGCGACCGACGGTTCGGTGCTGGAAGGCCCGACGGTTTCGGTGGTCATGGTGCGCGACCGGACGCTGTACACGCCGCCGCCGATCATCGGCATCCTGCCCGGGACGACGCAGGCCGCGGTGTACCGGGGAGCCGAACGAGCCGGTTTCACCGCGAAAATCGAATCCCTGACCGCGGACGATCTCTTCTCCGGCGACGGCGTTTTCGTCGCCTCGTCGGTACGGAAACTGACCCGCGTGCACACCCTGGACGGCAAAGCACTGCCCGACTCGACCGAATTGCACCGGGAATTGAGCGCGGCCTACGAATCGGTGTACCGGTAAGGCTGTTGCCGATTCGGCTTCGGACGGGGCAAGATCGGAACCGGCGATTCCGCCCGTGCCCCGTTTCCGGCGCCGGGCGGGCGGTGGGGCGGAGACGGTCCGGCGGCGGCCGGGGGAGAGGATCCGATGATCGACGACCCGGTGCTGCTGGGCGTTTCCGGTGTGCGGGCATGAGCGCGGGGATGGGGTGTTCCGGTCGCGGTCGTGCGGGCGGGGGCGTGGGGTTGCCCGGTGACCTTGGCCGGTGGCGCGGGGTTGCCTGGCGGGGAAGACTGTCCGGCATCGTTCGGTCGGGCGCGGTGGTTCCTGGGCTTGGCTGGTGGGGCGGTGTTGTCGCTCGTTTCCGGTGTGCCGAGGTTTTCCGGCGGGGAAGCTTGCCCGTTGTCGTTCGGTCGGACTCGGTGATTCCCGGGTTTGGCTGGTGGGGCGGTGTTGTCGGTCGTTTCCGGTGTGCCGAGGCTTTTCGGCGGGGAAGCCTGTCCGTTGTCGCTCGATCAGGCCCGGTGATTCCCGAGCTTGGCCGGTGGGGTGGCGTTGTCGCTCGTTTCCGGTGTGCCGAGGTTTTCGGGCGCGGAAGGTTGTCCGTTGTCGCTCGATCCGCGTCGGCGATTCCGGAGACGGCGGTCCGGAGATTGCCACTGCACCCCGGTCCGAAGCGCGCCCAGCCTGGCCTGCCAGCTTTTTCCAGCCCTCTGAGGCCCTTCGGTGTGGAGGCCGTCGCATGAGCACTCGACCCGTCGCCCCCGAACGCGCGACCCCGCTGCGTCCCGCGCTCGTCCTCGTCGGCGTCCTGCTGATCGCCACGAACCTGCGCGCCGCGATCACCACCCTCGGCCCCATCCTGAATCTCGTCCAGGCCGACCAGGGACTTTCCTCGGTAGCGGCCTCGGTCCTGGTCAGCGTGCCGCTCATCGCGTTCGCCGCGTGCTCGCCGATCGCGCCCAAAGTCGCCGCGAAACTCGGGCTCGAGCGGGCGCTCGGCGCGGCGGTGTTGCTGCTCGCGGTCGGGATCCTGCTGCGCTCGACGCCGCCGCAATTGCTGCTGTGGACCGGCACTGTTCTGCTCGGGATCGCCATCGCGATCCTGAACGTCCTGCTCCCGGCGCTCGTCAAACGCGATTTCCCCACCCGCATCGGCCCGATCACCGGCACGTACACCGCGGTCCAGTCCGGCGTCGCCGCGATCGCCGCCGGGGTCGCGGTCCCGCTGGCCGGGCAGCAGGCCGGGGGATGGCGGCTGGCGCTGGGCGTCTGGGCCGGGCTCGCGCTCGTCGCCCTCGGGGTTTTCCTGCCGCAGCTGCGCCGTTCCGCCGCCGCGCCGGCGCTCGCGCGGACGACCGGCGCGGCGCGGCCCTGGACGAACGCGCTGGCCTGGCAGGTCACCCTCTTCATGGGACTGCAGTCGCTCGCCTTCTACGTGCTGGTGACGTGGCTGTCCTCGATCGAGCACGCCGCGGGCATCAGCTCGGTGACCGCCGGATTCCACCAGCTGCTGTTCAACCTCTCCGGACTCGCCGGCAGCCTCGTCAGCTCCGCGCTCATCCACCGGCTGCCCGACCAGCGCGCGGTCGCGATCACCGGGTCGCTGCTGCTGACGACCGCGCTGACCGGGCTGCTGGCCGCGCCGGAGATGGCGGTGCTGTGGGCCGTGCTCGCCGGGTTGGCGGGCGGGATCACGCTGGCGCTGGCGTTGTCCCTTTTCGGCTTGCGCACCAAGGATTATTCCGATGCGGGCGCGCTGTCCGGGATGGCCCAGTCCGCGGGCTACACGCTCGCCGCGCTCGGCCCGATCGCCATCGGCGCGATCCACGACGCCACTTCGTCCTGGACGCCCGCGCTCGGCGTGCTAATCGTGCTCGCGCTGATCCAGACAGTCTTCGGAGCGCTGGCTTCGCGGCCGAAGACGATCACCTGACCGGACAGCGTTCGGGCGGGCGCGGTTCGCCGCGGGGGTGGACAATATGGACATGATCAACGTCCTCGTCGCGTACGCGGGCAAGCACGGCGGCACCCGCGAAATCGCCGAAGTCGTCGGCGAGGAGTTGCGCGCCGCCGAGTTCGCGGTGGACGTGCGCGACGCGGGCGAAGTCGACAGCGTCACCGGGTACGCCGCAGTGGTGGTCGGCAGCGCGCTCTACTACGCGCGGTGGCGGCCCGAAGCGGTACGGCTGCTGGAGCGCAACACCGAAGCGCTGCGGGCGCGTCCGGTCTGGTTATTCCACAGTGGACCGTGCGGCCCTGGCGCGAACCTGACGCGGGTCAGCCTGCCCGCCCGGGTAGCGCTGCTGGCAGCAGCCATCGACGCGGCCCGCACCGAGACCTTCGGCGGACGGCTCGACCCGGCGCTCGCGGACGGTGTGCTGGAAAAGCTGCTGGCACGCGGCAACCGGGCCGGGGATTTCCGCGACTGGGACCGGATCCGGGCCTGGGCGCGCGACATCGGCCGCCGGGTCCAGTCCCGCGTCGCGATCTGAGCCGCTCATCAGGTCGCGTCGAGGCTCGGTGGTCTGGAGCTGGGTGGTGCGGCCGCACCGTTGAGCCGGTTCGGGGTGGTACTGGGCACCCGCAGCGCCATGGCGGACAGCTCCTTCTCAGTTCCATTCGGGTGCTCGCGGCGCGAGGTGACCTTGCCGTCGAACAATCGCCGATATATCGTGGTCATATCGGCGATTGTTCGAAGATGAAGGAGGACCACATGACCAGCACCGCAGGCGGAGACCACCTGTTCCGGGGCTTCGGAGGCTCGGAACGCTTCGGCGGGATGCCGTTCGGATTCGGCCGTCCTGGCCCGGTTCGCCCTGGCGACAGGGGTCGGGGAGTGCCGTTGCGTGGCGATGTGCCGGGCGAGGGGAGAGGGCGACATCCGGGCGGACCGGGGGAAGGGCACGGGTGGCCTGGGGCGGCCGGGGAGGACGACTGGCCGGGGCTGTTCGGCCCGCAGGCGGCGTGGTTCGGCCGCGGCTGGCCGGGTTTGCTCGGCGGCCGAGGCCCGGGGTTTGGCCAGCACGCGGTGTTCGGCGGCCCCGGTGCCAGGTTCGGCCAGACCGGTCTCTTCGGCGGGCCGGGACTCAGCTTCGGCTGGGCTGGCCGTCCGGGCGATGCCTGCGGCTGGCTCGGCGAACCGGGGGAGGCCGAGGCGCATCCCGGCCGTCCTGGCGGCCCAGAAGGATCTCAGGCGCACTCCTCCCGGCCGGGCGGATCGGGAGAGTCTCAGGCGCACTCCGGCGGACTGGGCCGACCGGGAGAATCTCACGTGCACTCCGGTGGACCGGGAAAATCTCACGTGCATCCCGCCCGTCCGGGCGAATCAGGGGAGTCGCACGCACACCTAGGTCGTCCGGGCGGACCGGGCGAGGCGCACGCACATCCCGGGCGTCCCGGCGACCATCCCGGCCGTCCGGGCGAACCCGGGGCCTCGCACGCACACTTCGGCCATCCAGGCGACCATCCCGGCCGCGCAGGCGGACCGGGCGAGTGGCACGCGCATCCCGGTCATCTGGGCGACCACCTTGGCTGGCTGGGCGGACCGGGAGAACCCGACGGGCATCCCGGCCGTCCGGGCGAAACCCCCTGGGGCGAAGGGGCTTGGGACGGCTCCGTCTTCGAAGCCCGAGGCGGCTTCCCTCCAGTGCCTCCCGGTCCGCCGGGTCCGCCTGGACCGCCGCACCGGCCGGGGTTTCCCGGCTTCCCTGGCTTCCCCGGATTTCCCGGCGGCCCGGGAGGCCCCGGCGGATTCTTCGGCGGCCCGCCGCGCGGCGGCCGGGGCAGCCGAGGCCCAGCACGCCCAGTGCGTCCGGCCGTCCTCGCCCTCCTGGCCGAGGAGCCCCGGCACGGTTATCAGCTGATGCAGGAAATCCGCCGCCGCACGCACGACGAGTGGCGGCCCAGCCCTGGTTCCATCTACCCGATTCTGCAGCAGCTTGAGGACGAAGGCCTGGTCCGCACCGCGGAAGAGGGCGGTCGTCGTGTCGCGCACCTCACCGAGGCCGGGCGGGAGCACGTCGCGGGGCGTGAGGAGGAGTTCGCGGCGCTCTGGGAGCCGACGGCGCGCGACGAGGAACCGGGTGCGGACCGGTTCGCTGCGCTGTATCAGCAGATCGGCGAGTTGGCCGGGGCCGCGGCGCAGGTCGCGCACACCGGCAGTGAGGCGCAGTGCGCGGAGGCCCGCAAGGTGCTGCGAGAAGCCCGCCGCCGGTTGTACGCGTTGCTCGCGGACGACGACTCCGAGGAATGAAAACCGCCGGTTGGAGAGTCCACTGTGGACTCTCCAACCGGCGGTCACCTCGGGGCACAACCGGAGGTGGTCCGAGCGCGCGTGTCGGTTGTTGGACGCCGATGCGGTGCGGCGGGTCCAATGCGGCCATGCCATCGTTTGTCCACCTGCACGTTCACACCGAGTATTCGATGCTGGACGGTGCGGCGAAGATCGGTCCTTTGTTCGCGGAGGCGGCTCGGCTGGGGATGCCCGCGGTGGGGATGACTGATCACGGGAACATGTACGGCGGGGACGAGTTTTATCAGACGTCGAAGAAGCACGGGATCAAGCCGATCATCGGTATTGAGGCGTACATCGCGCCGGAGTCGCGGTTTCACAAGAAGCCGGTGTTCTGGGGGCAGGCGTCGCAGCGGGGGTCGGACGAGTTCGGCGAGGGCGGCGACGTCTCGGGCGGCGGTGCGTATACGCACATGACGATGGTGGCGGGGAACGCGACGGGGTTGCGGAATCTGTTCAAGCTGTCGTCGCTGGCGTCGATCCAGGGGTATTACCGCAAGCCGCGGATGGATCGGGAGCTGATCGCGGAGAACGCGTCGGGGATCATCGCGACGACGGGGTGCCCGTCGGGCGAGGTGCAGACCCGGTTGCGGCTGGGGCAGCGGGAGGCGGCGATCCAGGCGGCCTCGGATTACAAGGACATTTTCGGGGCGGGGAACTTCTTCCTGGAGCTGATGGACCACGGGCTGCCGATCGAGCGGTCGGTGCGCGAGGGTCTGCTGGAGATCGGGAAGCTGCTGGACCTGCCGCCGCTGGCGACGAACGATTCGCATTACGTGACGAAGGACCAGGCGGACACGCACTCGGCGTTGCTGTGCGTGCAGGCCGGGAAGACGTTGAACGATCCGACGCGGTTCAAGTTCGACGGGGACGGTTATTTCCTGAAGTCGGCGCAGGAGATGCGGGAGTACTGGGACCGTGAGGTTCCGGGGGCGGCGGACAACACGCTGCTGATCGCCGAGCGGGTGGAGTCGTATGAGGACGTGTACGCGCACAAGGACCGGATGCCGGTCTTCGACGTCCCCGAAGGCCACACCGAAGCCAGCTGGCTGCACCATGAAGTGATGGCCGGGCTCGAACACCGGCTGCCGGACGGAGTGCCCGCTGAATACCGGGAACGAGCCGAGTACGAGCTCAAAGTCATTGTGGAGAAAGGCTTTCCCGGGTACTTCCTCATCACGGCCGATCTGATGAGACACGCTCGCGACGCCGGGATCCGGGTAGGGCCGGGGCGTGGGTCGGCGGCGGGATCGCTGGTCGCGTACGCACTCCGGATCACCAACCTCGACCCGATCCGGCACGGTCTGCTGTTCGAACGGTTCCTGAACCCGGAACGAGTGTCTATGCCAGACATCGACATGGACTTCGACGACCGCCGCCGCGGCGAGATGATCCGCTACGCCACCGAAAAGTACGGTTCCGATCGCATCGCACAGGTCATCACCTTCGGCACCATCAAGACGAAAGCGGCGATCAAAGACTCCGCGCGAGTCCACTTCGGACAGCCGGGCTATTCAATCGCTGACAGGATTTCGAAAGCCTTGCCGCCGCCGGTGGCCGCGAAGGACATTCCGCTGTCGGGAATCGTGGACGCGAAGCACGAGCGTTACGCCGAGGCTGCCGAGGTCCGCGCACTGGTCGAGAATGACGAAGAATGCAAGACGATCTTCGAGACCGCCCGCGGGCTGGAAGGCCTGATCCGCAACGCTGGGGTCCACGCCTGTGCGGTGATCATGTCCAGCGAACCCTTGCTGGACGCGATTCCGTTGTGGCGCAGGGACGACGGGTCGGTGATCACCGGCTGGGACTATCCCTCCTGCGAGGCCATCGGCCTGCTCAAGATGGACTTCCTGGGCCTGCGCAACCTCACCGTCATCGGCGACGCGATCGACAACATCCAAGCCAACCGCGGGGAAGACATCGACCTCGACCGGCTGGGCACCGACGATCCCGGAACCTTTGCCCTGCTGGCCTGCGGAGACAGTCTCGGAGTGTTCCAATTGGACGGCGGTGCGATGCGGGATCTGTTGCGCCGCATGCGTCCCACCGGTTTCGAGGACATCGTGGCCGTCAACGCGCTTTACCGGCCGGGTCCGATGGCGATGAACACGCACAACAATTACGCCGATCGCAAGAACAAGCGGCAAGCCGTCGAACCGATCCATCCGGAACTGGAGGAACCGCTGCGCGAGATCCTCGCCGAAACGCACGGTCTGGTGGTGTATCAGGAACAGATCATGCAGATCGCGCAGAAGGTCGCCGGATACTCGATGGGCCGAGCGGACGTGCTGCGCCGGGCGATGGGCAAGAAGAAAAAGGAAGTCCTGGAAAAGGAATTCGAGGGCTTCCGGGCCGGGATGATCGGCAACGGGTTCTCCGGCGAAGCGGTGCAAGCGCTGTGGGACACGATTCTGCCGTTCGCGGGCTATGCCTTCAACAAGTCGCACGCCGCCGGGTACGCGCTGGTCGGCTACTGGACGGCGTATCTCAAGGCGAACTACACCGCGGAGTACATGGCCGCGTTGTTGACGTCGGTGGGTGACAACAAGGACAAGTCGGCGATCTATCTGTCGGAGTGCCGCCGGCTGGGGATCAAGGTGCTGCCGCCGGATGTGAACGAGTCGGCGTTGCGGTTCGCGGCCGTGGGGAACGACATCCGGTTCGGTCTGGGCGCGGTGCGCAACGTGGGCGCGAACGTGGTGGAGTCGATCATCAAGACGCGCGAGGAGAAGGGGAAGTACTCCTCGTTCACCGATTTCCTGGACAAGTCGGAGCTGGTGGCCTGCAACAAGCGGGTGATCGAGTCGCTGATCAAGGCGGGCGCGTTCGATTCGATGGGGCACACGCGGCTGTCGATGATCCAGGTGCACGAGGACGCGGTGGAAGCCGTGGTCCCGCTCAAGCGCCAGGAAGCGATGGGCCAGTTCGACCTCTTCGGCGGCGAAAACAAGGAACCAGCGGCAGCTCCGCTGGCGCACGTGAAATTCACTGCCGAAGAATGGCCGCGCAAGCAATTGCTGGCGCATGAACGGGACATGCTCGGCCTTTACGTGTCGGCCCATCCCTTGGACGGCGCCGAGGGTGTCCTCCGCAAACACGCACCGCGAACGATCGCGGCGATCATCGACAACCCGCCGAAAGAAGGCGAACTCGTCGTCGCCGGATTGATCACTTCGCTGGAGCGGCGAGTGAACAAAAAAGGCGAACCGTGGGCGATTTGCACGGTCGAGGATTTGGACGCGTCGCTGGAGGTGCTGTTCTTCGCGAAGTCGTACGCCTTGTGCGCGGCCGATCTGGTTGAAGACAACGCGGTACTGGTGAAGGGCCGGGTGAACTGGCGGGAGGACAAAATGTCGGTCTTCGGAGCGGATCTGGCGCCGCTGGACCTGACGGAACTCGGGGAAACGCCGTTGGTGCTGCACACGCGGGCGGAGAAGGTGACGCTCCCGGTGGTGCTGGAACTCAAGCAGACTTTGCTGGCGCACCAGGGAAACACGCCGGTGCACCTGCATGTGGGGGAGCAGCGGTACGCGCTGGACGGGTACTCGGTGAAGGTGACCCCGGCGCTGCTGGGCGAGGTCAAAACCATCCGGGGGATCACCGTGGGCTTGGGGGGGGGGGGGGGGGGGGGGGGGGGGGGGGGGGGAGGAACCGCACCACCCCCCCCTCCCCCCCCCCCCCCCCCCCCCCCCCCCCCCCCCCCCCCCCCCCCCCCCCCAAGCCACTCTCAGCGCTTCAACCCGTGCTCGATCGCTTCGATGATCCGCGGCCGAAGCTGTGCCGTGCTGACGATCGCGTCCACCGACCCGACCTCGACCGCACGCTGGATGCTGTGCACCCGGTCGAACTCCGACGCCACCTCGCCGAGCTTCTCCGCCCGCACCGACGACGTCACCTCGGCCAGCTCGGCCGCGCACGCCGCCCGCTCAGCCCCGCTCAGCTCGCCGAGCCGCTTCTGCAGCTCAGCCACCCGCGGGTCGTTCGCCGTCCGGGTCTTGACCTCGCCCGCGAACACCACCGCCGCCGCCGGGGCACCGCCCAGGACGGAGGCGAACGAGCCCTCCAGCGCCAGCACCGTCATGTTCGGGTTCAGCGCCTTCGAGAACACCACGAACGCCCCGCCGTGGTAGCGCGAGATCACCGTGAACACGATCGGGCCCTCGAAGTTCACGATCGCGCGGCCGATCTCGGCCCCGTACTCCAGCTGGAGTTTCTTCATCGACTCCGGCGAGCCGTCGAAGCCGGACAGGTTCGCCAGCACCACCAGCGGACGGTTGCCGCTCGCCGCGTTGATCGCGCGGGCCGCCTTCTTCGACGACTTCGGGAACAGCGTGCCCGCGGTGAACGTGTCCGGGCCGTCGGTGGGCGGGAAGCCGCGGCGCGGCACCGAACGCGATTCGATGCCCAGCAGGCACACCGGGTGGCCGCCGATGTGCACGTCCTGCACCGCGGCGGTGTCCGCGTCCGCCATGCCCGCCCAGCGTTCCAGCACCGGGTGGTCCTGGTCGGACAGCGCGCGCATCACCGTGCGGATGTCGAACGGCTTCTTGCGGTCCGGGTTGTGCTCGGCGGAGAAGATCTGGCCCACCGTGGCGAAGTCGCTGCCGACGACGGCGTGCGGGTAGTCCGACACGTCGCGGTTCGCCGGGTCGGTGGTGACCGCCTGGCGCGGGCCCGTCTCGCCGGGCACGACGTAGGTGTGCGCGTAGTGCGCCATCAGGACGTCGCGCGCCCCGGCGAGGTTCGGCGCCCAGTACTGCGCCTGCCCGTTCGGGCCCATCACCCGGTCGTAGCCGCCGATGCCGAAGTTGTCCTCGGCCGACACGCCGCCGGAGAAGTCCAGCGACTGCTTGCCGGTGAGCACCATCGCCGAATCCGGCGTCATCACCAGGATGCCCTTGGTGTGCATGAGCATCGTGGCCTCGGCGTTCCAGTACGGCTGCGCGCCCACGGTGATCCCGGCGACCACGATGTTGATCTCGCCACCGTCCTGGGTGAACTCCACGATCCGCTTCAGCGCGGCCGCGACCCAGTCCATGTTCTCGGTGCCGGACTCCATCGAGATCCGCGCGCCGGACGACAGCGCGAACCACTCCACCGGAACCCGCAGCTCCTGCGCCAGGTTCAGCGCCGCGATCACCCGCGTGCACTCCGGTTCGGCGAGCGCGCCGAGCGACTTCGTCGGATCGCCCAGCAGCACCACGCGCTTGACGCCCTCGGGCACGAGGTCGGTCGGCGTGCTGACCACTCCGGCCACCAGCCCGGCCTTGTTCTGCCCGCGCGGCCGGTCGACCGGGACCAGCGCGCCGGTGTCGTCGAGGTCGTGCTCCACGAAGGACCCGCCGCCGGCCAGCAGGTCGGTGAGCTCGTACGGGTACACCGTGTCGCGCCGCGCCGCGCGCAGCACCTTCTGCCGGTAGTCGTCCAGCGGCTGCACCGGTTCGGTGCTCGGGGCCTCGACCGTCAGCCGCGTGCCCGCGCCGACCTCGTTGCGGATCGTCACCGCGATGTCGGTCAGCTCGCCGGTTTCGGCGTTGCGCTGCCGGGCGAGGAACTGGATCTCCTCCAGGCCCGCGCCTGCGGTGGTGGGCAGCACGCGGCGGGCGAGCAGGTTCAGCTCGTCCATGGTCAGGTCGCTCGGCGGCCACACGTAGATGACGATCCGGTTGGTGTCGAACCGGTTCTTCGCCGGACGCCGCGCCTGGGCGTTGCGGACCGCGTCGAGGCACGCGGCGAGGGTGTCCTCGGCCGAGGGCAGCGACACGAGCCTGCCGTCCGCCTCGCGCAGCGGCGTCAGGTCGCGGACCTGCGACATCGCGATCAGCCGCTCGTCGGCCGGGTTCGCCTTGGCGGTGCCGGTGAACAGGTACACCTCTTCGTCCGCCGACGGCAGCCGCGTGAGGTCGAATTCCCGCAGCCGCTCCAGCTGCAGCCGTTCGGCGACGCGCGGGTGCAGCCCGCGGATCACCCGGTCCTCGGCGAATCCGGATTCGGTCCGGCGGAAGGTGAAGTGGTGGTGCATCACCGCGCCGCCGCCACCGGCGACGGTGGTGACGACCCGGTCGACGTCGGCCGGGAACGGTTGTGCCGCCACGATTTCGCCGAGCTTCGCGGCCATCGCGTCGCTGTCGGGCTGGTCGGACCACTTCACGTACACGTCCGCGGCGACCGGCGCGCCGGCGTCGGAGGACAGTTCGGCCACCGCGCGCATCGCGTCCGGCAGCCGCGGGAAGTCGACCGCCGTGGTGACCACGCGCGCCGGTTCCGGGTGCGAGGCGGTGACGAAGGAGCAGCCCGCGACCTCGCGCACGCGCACGTCGGTGAGCGCCTTGTTGCCGTAGTAGCGCCGGGTCAGCACCTCGAGCATCGGGGCCGGATCCGCGCCCGGCCGCCCGATCCGCTGGCCGAGCAGCCGCACCAGCGGCTCGTTGCTCGACACCATTCCGGAGATCCGCTCGGCGCGGTCGGCTGCGTCCGGATGCTGGTCGAGATAGCGCAGGTGGCCGCGGATCTCGGCGTACACCTCGGCGCGGGCGCGGCGCAGCATCGGCTGTGCGAACCAGCGGAACACCACGCCGCGGGCGAGGTCGCTGACCGCCGGGAAGCGCAGCTGCGTGGCGGCGATCAGGTGCTCCAGCGCGAGCCCGGCCGTCTCGCGCAGCTCGGCCGACGGCGGGGCCTCGGCGAGCCACTGCCGCAGCAGCGCGGAAACGAGCGCGCTGTCGGTCGAAGACCGTTGCTGGGCAAGGAAAATCCGGAAGACCGCTTCTTCCAGCTCCGGCGTGCGCTCCAGGTCGCCGACGCCGTAGTGGCTGAGCACGCGGCGCAGCCTGCCCTGGAACTTCTCCGGCAGCCCGGCCCGCTCGACGTCGAGGCTCTGCAGGTAGGTGTGGAAGTACTCGCGGGCGCTGTGCACCGGGCTCGACGCGCTGAGGTCGTCCGCGGCGGGCTTGTTGCGGCTCAGCTCGGACAGGTCGGCGAAGACGTCCAGCAGTTCGAGTTCGCCCTCCAGCGGACGCACCGGCAGTTCCGCGCGCGCGGCGAGGTAGCTGCTGAGCACGCGGCCCTGGTCGTGCGGGTCGACGTCGAAGCCGAGCAGCAGGCTGCGCAGATCCTGCCTGCCGCGCTCGACCCGGTCGGCCGCGCTCGTGCCGTCCGGCTCGGCGGGCAGGTCGATCTCGGCGCTCTCGGTCTGCGCGGCGGCCTCGTCCTGCGCACCGTCGGCCAGCGGTTCGAGGCGCAGCAGCGGAGCACCGGTCTCCACCTGGCTGCCGATCGACACCGGGAGTTCCTTGACCCGGGCCCGGAACGGCGCGCGCAGCACCGTTTCCATCTTCATGCTTTCCAGCACGAGCACCGGCGCGCCGGATTCGACCTCATCGTCCACCGCGACCGGCGTGGCGACCACCAGCGCGGGCGCGGGGGAGCGGACGACGCCGCCCTCGTCGCGGCTGATCCGGTGCGTGACGCCGTCGACCTCGACCAGGTGGATCGGCCCGTGCGTGCCGGTGACGAGCCGGAACCGCGTGCCGTTGACGGTGATCTGGCCGCTGTACTCGTCGAACCGCTCGAGCTCGACGTCGGCCTGGTGCACGTCGCCGCCGCCGCTGACGCCGACCCGGAACCGCTTCGGCCCGGTGCGCGCGACCGTGACGCGGTACGACGCGCCGCGCAGTTTCAGGTCCAGCGGGCGGATTTCGTGGCGCACCTGCGGACGGCCGCCGAACGCCGTGGACAGCAGGCGCTGCCGCCCGACCTCTTCGTCGTCCTCGTAGGCCTCGATCGCCGCCGCGGCGAGCGCGACCGAGGAATGCCGCGTGGTGACGAGCCGGCCTTCGGCGCGGACGCGGTCGATCCAGCCGGTGTCCGCGCTGGCGTCGATCACCTCGGGCTGGTCGAGCAGGTCGAGCACGAAGCTCTTGTTGGTCGCGCCGCCCTCGATGAGCACGGACGTCTCGGCCATCGCCCGGCGCAGCCGCGCGAGCGCCTGGTCGCGGTCGCGGCCGTAGGCGATGATCTTGGCGATCATCGAGTCGAAGTCGGCGGGGATCGTGTCGCCCTCGCTGACGCCGGTGTCGACCCGGATGCCCGGGCCTGCGGGAAGCAGCAGCCGCGCGATGCGGCCCGGCGACGGCGCGAAGTCGCGGTCCGGGTCCTCGGCGTTCAGCCGCGCTTCGACGGCGTGCCCGGATTCCTCCGGCTGCGCGCCTTCGAGCTTGCCGCCGGACGCGACGTGCAGCTGCAGCCGCACCAGGTCGGTGCCGGTGGTGATCTCGGTGATCGGGTGTTCCACCTGGAGCCGGGTGTTGACCTCGAGGAAGGCGAACATCCGGTCGCCGGGGTGGTAGAGGAATTCGACGGTGCACGCGCCGCGGTAGCCGACCGCGACCGCGAGCCGCTCGGCCGACGCTTTCAGCTCGGCGGTCTGGTCCGGCCCGAGGACCGGCGACGCGGACTCCTCGATGATCTTCTGGTTGCGCCGCTGCACCGAGCAGTCGCGGACGCCGAGCGCCCACGCGGTCTCGCCGTCGGAGATCACCTGGACCTCGACGTGCCGCGCGCCGGTGACCAGGCGCTCCAGGAACACGACGCCGCTGCCGAACGCGCGCAGCGCCTCCTGGCTGGTGCGCTCGTACGCCTCGGTGAGGTCGCCCGCCGACTCGACCTTGCGGATGCCGCGCCCGCCGCCGCCCGCGGTGGCCTTGAGCATCAGCGGGTAGCCGATCTTGTCGCCCGCGGCGAGCGCTTCTTCCAGCGTCGCGACCTCGCCGCCGCTCCACGGGGCGACCGGGACGCCGACCTCCTCGGCGATCAGCTTCGCGCCGATCTTGTCGCCGAGCTTGCGCATCGCGTCCGCGCTCGGGCCGACGAAGGCGATGCCGATCTTCTCGCACAGTTCGGCGAATGCCGGGTCTTCGGCGACGAAGCCCCAGCCGACCCACGCGGCGTCGGCCTTGGTCTCGACCAGCGCCTTCTCCAGTTTGGCGAGGTCGAGGTAGGGCCGCGCGGAGGCGGGGCCGAGGGAAAAGGCGACGTCGGCTTCGCGGACGAAAGTCGCGGTGGCGTCCGCGTCCGTGTAGAGCGCGACCGTCTCGATCCGTCGCCCGGTCTCGGCGGACAAGTCCCGGACGGCGTGGATCAACCGCATCGCGGCCTCTCCGCGGTTGACGATGGCGACGCGATTGAACACGGACAAAGCCTCCCAGTGAACCGACTGCACCCACGCACAGCAGGCGACGCCGGACCCGCCGGAACGTCGCCTGTCTTCGTCGTACACATTGCTCCCTTACCGCCGGGTACACCAATGTCGCGGATGGCGCATGCCGCGCCTGCCGGTTTGTAGGAACCCGCCAAAAACGGCTCGTGTCACGTCGTCCGGGACTGCTTTATCGCGAGGTATGCCACAAATCACGCCCGGCTGACCAGGGGTGGCAGCGCCGGGGCGGCCGGCGGTTTCCAGGGGTTCGGACAGGGGTCACCCGGAGTTCAGCCGGCGGTGCGGAGGGCGCCGGGCGGAAACCGGAGCTGAGGCTCCTCTGAGGTGGGGAAATGTGAGCCTTGACACTCCGGTTGGGTGCCCCTACCGTCGCGGGTAATCGATTTCTCGACATGGGGCGGGGCCGAGAGGGCGGGGCATGGGCGACGGCGGCGTCGCGCTGGCCGAGCTGGCCGGCGTCAGCAAGACCTACGGCGGGGTGCGTGCCCTGGGCGCGGTGGATTTCACCGCGGCGAAGGGGGAGGTGCACGCGCTGCTCGGCGAGAACGGGGCAGGCAAGTCCACGCTGCTCAAGATCTTGTCCGGGGAGATCGCCGCGGGGGGAGGGGCGATCCGGATCGCGGGGGAGGCGGTCCGGTTCGCCCGTCCGGCCGACGCGCGCCGCGCCGGGGTCGCGATGATCCACCAGGAACTCGACCTCGTGCCCGCGCTTTCCGTGGCGGAGAACGTCTTTCTCGGCCGGGAACCGCACACCCGCGCCGGCACAGTCGACCGGCGGCGGATGCTCGAGCGGACGCGCGAGGTGCTGGAGCGCTCCGGCGTCGACCTGGATCCGCGCACGCCGGTCGAACGGCTGCGCACCGGCGAACAGCAGCTCGTCACTATCGCGAAAGCGCTGTCGCTGGACGCGCGGATCCTGCTGATGGACGAACCCACGTCGGCGCTGTCGCCGCGCGAGGTCGAGCGGCTGTTCACGGTCATCGACCAGCTGCGCGCCGACGGGGCGGCGATCGTCTACGTGTCGCACCGAATGGACGAGATCGGCCGGGTCGCGGACCGGGCGACGGTGCTGCGCAACGGCGAGGTCGTGGCGGAGTTCAGCGCGGCGGAGCTGACCGCTGACCGGGCCGCGGAGGCGATGGTGGGCCGTCCGGTGCACCTGATGTTCCGCGCGGACAGCGTGTCCGGGCCGGAGCAGGACGACGTCCTGCGCGTGGAGGATCTCGTGGTGCGGCCGCGGGCCGGACGGCGGGAGCCGGACGGGATCAGCCTCACGGTGCGGGCCGGGGAGATCGTCGGTCTCGCCGGGCTGCTCGGTTCCGGGCGGACCGAACTGCTGGAGACGCTGTACGGCGCGTCCGGCGGCAAGATCGTCAGCGGCCGGATTTTCCTGCGCGGCAACGAGTTCCGTCCTCGCTCGCCGCGCCGGTCGCTGCGGTCGGGGATCGCGTTCGTGCCCGAGGACCGGCGGATCGCCGGGCTCGCGCTGGAGCATTCCGTCGTGGCGAACACCGTTCTGTCCATTGTGGACCGGCTGGCCCGGTTCGGGGTCGTGCCCGGACGGCGCGAGCGTGCGGTGGCCGGGGAGGAAGCGGGGCGGCTCGGGGTGAAACTCGGGTCGCTCGCCGATCCGGTGGGCTCGCTGTCCGGCGGGAACCAGCAGAAAGTGGTGCTGGGGCGGGCTTTGCTCACCGGACCGGGGCTGCTGTTGCTGGACGAGCCGACGCGCGGGGTCGATGTCGGGGCGAAGGCGGAGATCTACCGGCTGCTCGGCGAGGCCGCGCGCAGCGGCGTCGGGGTGCTGCTGGCGTCGTCGGAACCGGCGGAGCTGGTCGGGGTGTGCGATCGCGTGGTGGTGCTGCGGGGCGGGCGCAGCGTGCACGAACTGGACACGGCCAGTGCCGGCGAGGCGGAGCTGCTCGCCGCGTCGATGGGAGACGTCCGGTGAACGGGCGTTCCGTGCTGGCCGCGGTGTTCCGGTTCCAGAGCGTCTTCGGGCTGGTGCTCGTCTTCGCCGCCGCGATCGTGTTTTCCCCGCACCGCGACGGGGAGCTGGTGTTTCTCGGCAGCGGCAACTTGTTCAACGTCGTCCGCGCGATTTCGGAGATCGGCATCATCGCGGTCGGCATGACGCTGGTGATCCTGGTCGGCGGCATCGACCTGTCGGTGGGCTCGGTGATGGGGCTGGCCAGCGTCGGCGTCGCGCTGCTGCTCACCAGCGGAGGCTGGGGGCTGGTGCCGGGCGTGCTGGTGATTCTCGCGCTCGGCTTCGGTTTCGGCCTGCTGCAAGGGATCGCCAGCGCGCGGTTCCGGATCCAGTCGTTCATCGTGACGCTCGCCGGGATGCAGATCGCCCGCGGGATCGCGCGGATGTGGTCCGGCGGCGAGGGCGTTTCGATCACCTACGGCGACGGTCCCGGGCAGGCTCCGGTGCCGTTTTCGCTGCTGGGCGAGCGGACGTTCGGCGGCGTGGTGCCGATCCCGGCGCTGTTCTTCGTGGTCGTCGCGGCGCTGGCGGTGCTCGTGCTGCGGGCGAGCGCGTTCTCTCGGCACGTGTACGCGATCGGCGGCAACGAGAAGGCGGCGGTGCTGTCCGGGGTGCCGGTGATCCGGGTGAAAGTGCTGGTCTTCGGGCTGTGCGGGCTGCTCGCCGCGCTGGCCGGGATCGTGCACGCGGGACAGTACAACTTCGGCGGCCCCAATGACGGCACCGGCTACGAGCTGAACGCCATCGCGGCCGTCGTGATCGGCGGGACCAGCCTGTCCGGCGGGCGCGGGTCGGTGTCCGGCACCGTCGCGGGCGCCTTGCTGGTCGGCGTGCTCGACAACATTCTCCAGCTCAACGACATCGATGCGAACGTCCAGCTGATCGTGGTCGGCGTGGTGATCGTGCTCGCCGCGGGCTTGCAGCGGCTGCGCCCGGCCACGGTCTAGACGTTCGGGGAGAGAGGCGCAATGTCCGGCATCCTCCGCGGCGGGGCGGTCCTGGCGGGGCTCGCCCTCGTCGCTGCTTGCGGCACCACGCACGAAAACGCGCCGGGAGCGTCGTCCGGCACCGCGCCGGCGGCGAAACAATGCCGCGGCCCGAGCGGGAAATACAAAATCGGGATGAGCCAGGCGAATCTCGCCGAACCGTACCGGGTCCGGATGGACGACGACGTCCGCAAGGCCGCTGCTGGTGTGCCGCAGTTCAGCGTCAGCTACGCCGACGCCGCGCAGGACAACGCGAAACAGGTCGAGCAGGTCAACACCTTCCTGACCCAGGGCATCGACCTGCTGATCATCAGCCCGAACGAGGCGACGCCGCTGACCGGCGTGGTCAAGAAAGCGTACGACCAGGGGATTCCGGTGCTCGTGCTGGACCGGAAGGTCGACGGCGACGGGTACACGTCCTTCATCGGCGCGGACAACGTGGACATCGGCCGTCAGGCGGGGAAGTTCTTCGCCGAGAAGCTGCTGCCGCACGGCGGGAAAGTCGTCGAATTGAAGGGGCTCGCCGGGTCGACGCCCGCCAAGGAACGCAGCGACGGATTCAACCAGGGCATTACCGACCGCAACATCACCGTGGTGGGCACCGCGGACGCGGATTGGCTGCGGGACAAGGGACAGCAGCAGGCGGACGCGTTGCTGAAAGCGCATCCGGACGCGCAGGCGATGTTCTCCGAGAACGACCCGATGGCCGAGGGCGCGCGCATCGCCGCGCAGAACGCGGGCCGCGGCGACCTGCCGATCGTCGGCATCGACGGCCTGCCGGTGCCCGAAGGCGGCATCAAGGCGGTGGAAGCCGGCCGGTTGTCGGCGACGTTCCTTTATCCCACCGGCGGCAAGGAAGCCGTTGCGGCGGCGAAGAAACTTCTCGTCGACTGCCAGCCGGTGCCCAAGACGCAGACCCTGCCCACCCGCCTGGTGACGCGCGACAACGCGGCCCAGGTCTACGCCGAACTGAACCGGAGCTGACCTATGGCGCGAATCGGCGTCCTCGCCGTCTCCGACGGACGCGACCACGTGCACCGGCGGAACACCGGCTTCATCCGGTCCAAAGCAGACGAGTTCACCGCCGCCCTGACCGCGGCGGGCCACGACGTCGTCACCGGAGGACTGGTCGCCACCAACACCACGGCGACGGCGGCCGCGCGCTCGGTCGCCGCGAGTTCTGTGGACGTGACAGTGCTGTACTACGCGGTGTGGGCGTTCCCGCACTTCACCATGCTGGCCGCGGACGCGACACCGGGCCCCCTGTTGCTGGTCGCGAGCACCGACCCGACCGAGCCCGGCCTGGTCGGGATGCTCGCCGCCGGGGGCGCGCTCGACCAGATCGGCCGTACGCACACCCGCTTGTGGGGCTCGCCTTCGGACCCGGAGCTGATCTCCGAAGTCGGTGCCCACGCGAGCGCCGCGGCGGCTGTCGGATCGCTGCGCGGTGCGACGTTCGGCCGCTTCGGCGGGCGTCCGATGGGGATGAATACGGCGGTGGCCAATACCGATCAGTGGATGCGTCAATTCGGCGTGGACGTCGAGGAAATCGACCAGTACGAATTGGTCCGCCGCGCGGAATCCGGTGGTGCGGCCGAAGCCGCGCACGGCCGGGAATGGCTGGAACGGCATGCCACCGTGCATTACGACGGGGATCGGCTCACCCCGGAATTGCTGGAACGCCAGCTGCGCCTTTACCTGGCCGTGCGCGATGTCGCGGCTGAACGGCACCTGGACTTCTCCGGGATCAAAGCGCAACCGGAATTGACCGAGCATTTCGCGACCGCTGATGTCGCCGAGGCGCTGCTCAACGATCCCTACGACTGGAACGGCCCCAAGGCCGTGCACGTCACCGCGACCGAAGCGGACATGGACGGCGCGCTGACCATGCAGTTGATGCACCGGATCACCGGCACGCCGGTGCTGTTCGCCGACGTTCGGCATTACCATCCGGACCGGGACGTGTGGGATCTGTGCAATTCGGGCCAGCACGCGACGTGGTTCGCCGCGCGGAGCGAGGACCCGGCCGAGAATCTGGCCAAGGTGCATTTGTATCCAGAGGTCTTCTTCTTTCCGGCGGGCGGTGCTTCGGTGCAGCACATCGCCGCTCCCGGGCGGATGACGTTGGCGCGGTTGAGCCGGTTGTCCGGGGATTACCGGATGCAGCTGGTGCTGGGGGAATTCGAGAATTACGACGAGCGGACTACGGAAGAATTGGTGTCCCGCTCGACGCGGGAATGGCCGCACGCATTCGCGCGGCTGGACGTGGCGGCGGAGACGTTCTTGTCGCGTTTTGGGGCGAATCAT
Organism: Amycolatopsis sp. NPDC104775; assembly: GCF_055583325.1. Lineage (NCBI taxonomy): Bacteria > Bacillati > Actinomycetota > Actinomycetes > Pseudonocardiales > Pseudonocardiaceae > Amycolatopsis > Amycolatopsis sp. NPDC104775. The sequence goes on along the minus strand of NZ_JBVJOE010000001.1, from coordinate 1,027,965 downwards.
GTGCATGCGGTGCCCGGGGACCGGCGGAGGGAATTGCGGGCGGCGGCTCGGTTGATGGGGGTGCGGGTGGAGGAGTGGAGCCGGTGAGCGGTTGACCGGCGGCCGCGGGGAGGCTGGTCTCGTTCTGGCTTCGCGGCTTAGGTGAACCGCTGTCGGCCAAGGGCTGCTGTGGGCGTTGGGGGTCAGCGGGCTCGGGTGGCTCGGGTTCGGTGCGGCCTGTTCTGGCTGGGCCTCGGCAGGAGTTTCGGCGAGGTGGTGTGTGCCTGGGGCCTGGTGATGTCGTTCGCGCCTGGTGGTTGCTGGTGACGTGGTCCGTGCTTGGCGGGGTGCTGTTTGCGTCCGGCCGGTCGGTGTTCTGGGCCATTGCTCCCGCCGGGGCCTCGGCAGCGGTTTCGGCGAGGCCGTTCGTGCCTGGCCGGTCGTTGCGGATGCCGTTCGTGCCTGGCGGGTTGCTGGTGAGGTGGTCCGCGCCTCGCTGGTTGCTGCTGATGCGGTTCGCAGCCAGCCGGTCACTGTTCGGGGGTCGTTGGTTCTGCCATCGTTCGCAATTGTCTTCGGCACCCTCGGAATGCACCGGGACCGGCTGCTGGTGGACGTCGCGGCCGTTCGTCCCCGGCCTGTGGCTGGGTATCTGGCGCTTGCGCTCGGAGCGGCCCGGCTCATCGGCGTGGCGACGGTGCCTTGATCTATCGAGGGGGCGGCGCGCATCGTGCTGTCGCAGTTTGCGTGACGGCATCCGGCCTGTATCCGCGAATCGAGTCGCCGCGCGGTCTTGAACCGTTTCGGCCCGGCCGATTTTCGCTCTCGTTTCAACGACGAAAACCGGACTCTCCGTCGTCTCCGTCGAACTCGGGCATAGTCGGCTCCACGATCGTGGCTGCTCGTTTCCGCAGGTAGCAGCCGGTCCCGTCCAGCTCGGGGCGTGGCGCGGGCACTGCCCGATCCTGCTGTCAATGCTGCCCTTGCGTAGTCAACTGAGACGTAGATCTCCACCGTTGGAGTGAAAATTGCCCAGTTGGGCAGCTTAGGCTCTTACGGCGCGTTACTACTTGAGAAACATTCACTTCGGTCCGGACAGGTTCGCGACCGGATAACGAGGGAGGCGCCGTCGTGGAAACCGAACCGCAGGTCGTCCGCGCGACGATCATCTTCGGGCTGCGCACGTTCGGGTCCGTCCCGCTGCCGGTGCGCGCCGATGTGGAATACGACCCGGCGGATCCGTTCGCGGTGTCGGTCGGCTATCACGCCGGAGGCGGTGTCGTGCGCTGGCTGTTCGGGCGCGACCTGCTGGCCGACGGCCTGCTCGCCCCGGCGGGCGACGGCGACGTCCAGGTGCGTCCCGCCGCCGACGACAGCCGGGTGCTGGTGGAGCTGAACGCCCCGGACGGTTCCGCGGTGCTGGAAGCGGCGGCCAGCGAGCTCGCCGACTTCCTCGACCGCACCTACGACGAGGTCCCGGTCGGCTTCGAAGACCGGTGCTTCGACTTCGACGAGGAACTGGCGAAGCTCGCCCTGCGCGACTGACAGTCCACAGTGGACGCCCGCGTGAGCGAAGGGCGGTCGGCTCTTGAGCAGGCGGACTGATCTGCCGCAAGGGCGGCCGGGGCACGGTCGCCGCGCGGATCGGCGGGTGGAGCGCGAGCCGCGCAAGCGAGGGTTGGGCCCCCGCCGGTGGGCGGTTCGGCTCGGCACCATCCGGCTCGGTGGTTGGAGTGTGAGTGGTCCGAGCGAGGGTGTGCTCCCGCTGGTGAGCGGTTCAGCTCAGCATCACCCGGCTCGATGATTGGAGTGCGAGCGAGGGTGCGCCCCCGTTGGTGGGTGGTTCGGCTCAGCGCCGCCCGGCTCGGTGGTTGGAGTGCGAACGAGGGTGTGCTCCGACTGGTGGGCGGTTCGGCTCGGCACAGTCCGACTCAATGGTTGGAGTGCGAGCCGCGTGCATTCGCCGGAGAGTCAGGCCGCTCGGCCGCTGTCGGCGGTTCAGTTCAGCTCTGCCCGAATCGATAGTCCAAGTCGCCTGCCGTGCCGTGCTCGCTCGAAGTGCGAATCGATGACCGCCGAGCGCGCAGGCTTCATCAGGCCGCATGCACTGGAGTTTTCTCAGCAAGCAGGTGCGGTGCCCGGCGTCCCTCACGGACCACGCAGCCATGCCACCAAGCCGGACAACGCCCCGCATCCCGATGCGAAGCTACGCGCGACCGCTGCTGAGAAAACCTCCCTGCAGCCGAACGCCGCACAAGTAAGCCGCGAAAGTCGAGCGGCTAACCGTCCCGGGCGAGGCGGACGAGCCGGGCATCCCCCGCTCAGGTGTCCCCGTGAGTGAACGGCCGATGAACGAATCCCCGCACCCGCCGCATAAATCGGCACTACGCCAATAGTCCGCAAGGCAGACTCAATCACAGCGCAATCCGGCGACCACATCGAGAAACCGAGCCCCCGAACAGGCAGACGCAATCGCCACGCACCCCGGCGACCGCCTCGAGAGACCAAGCCCCGAACAGGCGGACTCAGCCTCCCCGGGGGTGAACCCGGGTTGACCGCACTGGCAGAACGCGTACGGTCGCCAGTGTTGGCTGTTGTCCAGAACCACTGCGGTCAGCGCCCCCAGCAGGTCTCTGCGAAAGGAGCGCAAAGCCATGGGTGTCCCTCTTTCCGGCGCCACCGCGCCGATGGATTTGACTATTCGCGCGGCGAGGCGGCCGGACTCGATCCATCTCGCCCTGGCCGGTGATCTCGACGCCGCCACCGCGCACGTTTTCGCCGCGGCGGTCGCGCCGTTGCGCGGGCCGGTGGTCGTCGACCTGTCCGAGATCGGGTTTTTGAGCTGCGCGGGTGTTCGCGCCCTGCTCGACGCGCACGAGCGGATTCCGTCGTTCGCGATCGTGCCTGGCGAGGCGCATTCGGTGCGGCGCTGTCTGTCGGTGACCGGCGCGGGCGCGATCCTGCGCGTGCGCGAGACGGTCGCCGCCTGATCGTGCGAGTGCGAGTTTCACCGCCGCGACCCCCGGGTAGGCCGCCGACATGACGATCGAGACGAACCGCGTTCCGCAGCTCGAACTCAATAACGGCGTCCGGATTCCGCAGTTCGGCCTGGGCGTCTTCCAGATTCCGCCGGAGGAAACGGCTTCGGCGGTGCGCGAGGCGCTGGAGGCCGGGTACCGGCATCTGGACACGGCGCAGATGTACCGCAACGAAGAAGGCGTCGGCGAGGGCATCCGCGATTCCGGCGTGCCGCGCGAAGAAATCTTCGTCACCACGAAGCTGGCGAACGACGCGCAGGGCCACGACAACGCGATCAACGCGATGGAGGGCAGCCTGCAACGGCTGGGCCTCGATTACGTCGACCTGTACCTGATCCACTGGCCGCTGCCGCACCAGGACAAGTACGTCGCCACCTGGCACGGCTTCGAGGAACTGCTGCGCGCCGGGAAAGCCCGCGCGATCGGGGTGTCGAACTTCCAGATCGCGCACCTGGAACGGCTGGCCGCCGAGTCGGCGACGGTGCCCGCCGTCAACCAGATCGAACTGCATCCCGCGCTGCAGCAACCGGACCTGCGCGCCTACCACCAGGCGCACGGCATCGTGACCGAGGCGTGGAGCCCGCTCGCCCAGGGCGAGGTGCTCGAAGACCCGCTGCTGGCCGAACTGGCCGAAAAACACGGCAAAACGCCCGCTCAGATCGTGCTGCGCTGGCACGTGCAGCTCGGCAACGTCGTGTTCCCGAAGTCGTCGTCGCCGAAGCGGATGCGGGAGAACATCGACATCTTCGACTTCTCTCTCAGCGACAGCGACCTGGACGTTCTCAGCGGCCTCGACGAGGGCCGCCGGACCGGCTTCGATCCGGACACCTTCGAAGGCTGAACCAGAACGCCCCGCCGTCCGTTGTCTCCAGTGAGGAGGGAGGCAGCGTGCGACTGTCCTGTTTCGTGGTGCCCGGCGACGTCGACGACCGCAGCGTGCCCAGCGGCGGCAATACCTACGACCGGCGCGTCGCCGAGCACCTGCCGGTCCGGTTGCGGCCGGTCGAGGGTGCCTGGCCAGACCCGGACGAGGCCGCGAAGCGCGAGCTGGACCGGGCCTTGGCCGAGGTTCCCGAGGGCGCGAAGGTGCTGCTCGACGGCCTGGTCGCCTGCGGAGTGCCCGACGTCCTCGCCCCGCACGCGGACCGGATCGAGCTGGCTGTCCTCGTCCATCTGCCGTTGGCGGACGACAGCCCGCACCGCGCGGCCGACCTCGACGCCCTCGAGCGGAAGGCACTCCAGCTGGCGCGCCAGGTCATCGTCACCAGCCCAGCCGCCGCCCGCGCCGTCGAGAAGCGGCACGGCCTCGCCACCGTCCACATCGCACCGCCCGGGACCGATCCGGCGCCGCGGGCGGCCGGGACCGACGGGGTGTCCCAGCTGATCTGCGTCGCCGCGGTGACCCCGCGCAAGGGGCAGCATGTTCTCATCGAAGCACTGTCCGAAGTGGACGATCTGCGGGTGGACTTCGTCGGCTCACGCACCCGAAACCCGGCCTACGCCAACACCTTGAGCCACTCCCGAGCCCGCTTCACTGGTCCTCTTGAGGGGGCAGCGCTCAAAGCCGCCTACCACCGAGCTGATCTGCTGGTCCTGCCCTCGCACGCCGAGACCTACGGCATGGTCGTCACCGAAGCGCTCGCACGCGGGATCCCGGTGGTGGCCTCGGACGTCGGCGGCGTACCGGACGCCCTCGGCCGCGCACCGGGCGGCGAGCAACCCGGCCTCCTCGTCCCGCCTGGCGACCCGGCTGCGCTGGCGGCCGCGCTCCGAAGCTGGCGTGATGACCCTGACCTGCGGAAACGACTCCGGGAGGCGGCTGTCGCGAGAACGCGAACCCTGGAGGGGTGGCCTGCAGCGGCGGCGAGGCTGGGCGAAATCCTGGCGGTGTCGTGATGCGGTGGCTGCGACTGCTGGCCGGGGCCGTGCTCATCGCCGCCTTGTGGTGGCGGCTCGGCACCGGGGCGTTCGCCGGTGGCCTGCGCGCACTCGGGCCGGGACCGATCGCGATAGCCCTGGTCATCGGGGTGGTGACCACGCTCGCCAGTGCCGCACGTTGGCGGCTGGTCGCGGCGCGGCTCGGCCTGCGGCTGCCGTTTCGCGAAGCCGTCGGCGATTACTACGGCGCGCAGTTCCTCAACGGCGTCCTGCCCGCGGGGGTGCTCGGCGATGTCCATCGCGCGATCCAGCACGGACGACGGTCGGGCGACGTCGGTCGCGGCGTTCGGGCGGTCGTCCTCGAACGCGCCGCGGGGCAAACCGTGGTGGTGGCCGCCGGGCTGGCTGTCGTGGTTTCCCGGCCGGAGCTGCTTCCGCGTCAGGTGCTGATCTGCCTGGGGATCGTGGTGGTGACGCTGATCGTGGTGGCAGCGGCGATGCGGCAACGGCTGCGGCACGTCTGGGCGGCCGACATCCGGACCGGCGTGCTCGAAGCGTGGCCCGGCGTCGCCGGGTGGTCGCTGGTGGCGGTGGCCGGGCATCTGACGCTGTTCGTGGTCGCCGCCCGCGCGGCTGGCGCGACCGCGCCGTTGAGCGTCCTGCTGCCGCTGCTCGTGCTCGCGTTGCTGGCAATGGGCATGCCGTTGAACGTCGGCGGGTTCGGTCCGCGCGAGGGCGTCGCGGCGGTCTCGTTCGCCGCCGCCGGGCTGGGCGCGGAGCAGGGCGTGTCGGTCGCGGTCGGGTACGGCGTGCTCGGTCTCGTCTCAACGCTCCCCGGCGGTGCGGTTCTCGCGCTCCGCCGGGTGATCCGGCGGCCGGGACCGGACGCCCGGCCGGTATCGTCCGGCCGGTGGGGGCTTTTCGGGGGATTCGGCGACGATGGTTCGCGGCACTGTCCGTCGTCCCCGTTCTGGCCGCGTCGGCCTGTGCGTCTTCGGTCGCGGCGATCAGCCGGGCAGGCGACGTCGTGCACACCGCTGCCGGTGCCGTCCGCGGCAGTGTCGCTCCCGGTCACCGGCTCTTCCAGGGCATTCCGTACGCGGCCGCCCCTGTCGGCGAGCGGCGCTGGCGGCCGCCCGCCCCGGCCGAGCCCTGGACGGGGGAGCGCGACGCCACTAAGCCAGGACCTCGCTGTCCACAGGCCGCCAGTGGAGCCCTGACCAGCGAGGACTGCCTCTACCTGAACGTCTGGACCCCGCCGGCCGGCGAGACCGGGCGGCCGGTCCTGGTCTGGCTGCACGGCGGCGCGTTCCTCAGCGGCGGTGGCGACCGCTACGGAGCCGGACGGCTCGTCGAGCGCGGCGACGCGGTGGTCGTCACGCTCAACTACCGGCTCGGCGCGCTCGGCTTCCTCGCCGACCCGGCGCTGGGCCCGGAACCGGGGAACTACGGCTTCCTCGACCAGCAGCAGGCGCTGCGGTGGGTGCGCGACAACATCGAAGCCTTCGGCGGCGATCCGAACCAGGTGACGATCGCGGGGGAGTCCGCGGGCGGGATGTCGGTGTGCGACCACCTCGTCGCCCCCGGCTCGCGCGGGCTGTTCCGGGCCGCGATCATCCAAAGTGGACCGTGCCAGGCGCAGGCCACGCTGCCCGCCGCCGAACGCAAGAGCGTCGAGTACGCCGCCGCACGCGGTTGTACGAACCGCGCGACCGCCGCGGAATGCCTGCGGGCGTTGCCAGTCAAGAAACTCCTCGCCGCCCCTGCCTACGGTTCGATCGCGGGCATCGAGATGCCGGGGCCGGTCACCGGCGGTTCGGTGCTGCCCGGCAAGGTTCCCGCGACCCCGGTGCCGGTCCTGTTGGGCACGACGCACGACGAGTTCACGTATTTCCTCGCCGAGCAGGCGGCAGCCGGGCGCGAAGTCACGCGGCACGGTTATCCGCAAGCGCTGGCCAACGTCTTCCCGAACGCGGCGGCAGTCGCTCGCAAATACCCGGTGGATGCGTTCAGCGGCAACGCTTCCCTCGCGTACGCGGCCGCTGTCACGGACTGGGCGTTCGCCTGCCCGACCGCGCGGCTCGCCAGCTCGCTGCCGAGCGTGTCCACTTACGAGTTCAACGACCCGACCTCCCCGGCGGCGGCCGAGCTGCGCGCACCGTTCCCGCTCGGGGCCACGCACACCGCGGAACTGCCGTACCTGTTCGATTTCGCTGAGCAGCCAACAGCTTTCACCCTGGCGCAGCAACGGCTGGCGGACCGGATGGTGGACGACTGGACGGCGTTCGTCCGCGGCGGTCCGGCCGGGCAGGCGGTGGCGTACCGGCCGGGTGGAGCACAGCCGTTGACCGGATTCGCGAAAGATCACCACTGCGGCTTCTGGGCGTCACTACGCTGACCGGATGACCGTGCGCGCCGAAGACCTCGACGAAGCCCTTGCCCGCGTATCCGCCGCTCTCGAACCCGCCACCGGCGGCGACTGGACGCGTCCGGCGGGCGATCTCGACTGGGATTGCCGTTACACCGCGGAGCATCTCGGCGACACACTCCTGTCCTACGCCGCCCAGGTCGTGAGCCGCCCGGCAGACCGTTACGTGCGCTTCTTCGCCAAAACCGACGCCGACGCGTCCCCGGCCGAACTGCTCGAATTCGCGCTGACCGGCGGTCGCCTGCTCGCCGCCGCGGTCCGGAACAGCCGGCCGGACGAACGCGCTTACCACCCGACCGGCCGCTCCGATCCGGCCGGTTTCGCCGCGATGGGCTGTGTGGAACTGCTGCTGCACGGCGACGACATCGCCCGGGGCCTCGGCGTCGCCATCGATCCGCCGCGCGAGGTCTGCGCCCGCGTCGTCGCCCGGCTTTTCCCCGAGCAGGGGCCGATTCCCGACGCTTGGGACGCGCTGCGCTGGTGCGCCGGCCGGATCGACCTGCCCGGACGGCCCCGGCGGACCGGCTGGAAGTGGCGAGGCAGCCCGGCCGGGGACCTCGCGGTTCCCGAGGAGTGAACACGCCTGCCCGCGGGGTGGTCACATCCGGTAGTCTTGACCACCAGGTCGAGAGGCGCTGCAACGGACCGGTGGTCCGCCACGCTCGGCCGGCACCACCATCCAAGGGCGCCTCCGTGGACTCATGCGGAGGTGGCGATGACCCAGAACCTGCGGAACCTGCTCGACCAGCGCGTCGTCGTGCTCGACGGGGCCTGGGGCACGATGCTGCAGGGCGCCGGTCTCGCTCCCGAGGACTACCGGGCGGACTGGCTCGAAGGGCACGAGAAGGACGTCACCGGCGACCCGGACCTGCTGAACCTCACGCGGCCGGACGTCGTGCTCGACGTGCACCGCCAGTACCTCGCCGCGGGCGCGGACATCACCACCACCAACACGTTCACCGCCACCAGCATCGGCCAGGCCGACTACGGGCTGCAGGACCGGGTGCGCGAGATGAACCTGCGTGCAGCGGAACTCGCGCGCCAGGCCGCGGACGAGTTCGGCGACCGGTTCGTGGCCGGGTCGATCGGCCCGCTCAACGTCACGCTGTCGCTGTCGCCGCGCGTCGAGGACCCGGCGTACCGCGCGGTCACCTATGAAGACGTCAAAGCCGCCTACGCCGAGCAGATCAAGGCGCTCGCCGACGGCGGCGTCGACCTGCTGCTGATCGAGACGATCTTCGACACCCTCAACTGCAAGGCCGCCATCACCGCGGCCCGCGAGGTCGCGCCGCACCTGCCGCTGTGGATTTCGGTGACCATCGTCGACCTGTCCGGACGCACCCTGTCCGGGCAGACCGTCGAGGCGTTCTGGACGTCGATCGCGCACGCGCGCCCGCTGGTCGTCGGCGTCAACTGTTCGCTCGGTGCCGCTGAAATGCGCCCGCACGTGGAAGAACTGGCGAAACTCGCCGACACTTACACCGCCTGCCACCCGAACGCGGGCTTGCCCAACGCCTTCGGCGGCTACGACCAGACGCCCGAGGAGACCGGCGGCATGCTCGGCGAGTTCGCCGGGGCCGGGATGGTCAACATCGTCGGCGGCTGCTGCGGCACCTCGCCCGCGCACATCGCGAAGATCGCCGAGGCGGTCAAGGGGCTTCCGCCGCGGCCGGTGCCCGCGCACGAGCCGAGCACGCGGTTCTCCGGGCTCGAGCCGTTCAAGATCGGCGCGGACACCGGGTTCGTGATGATCGGCGAGCGCACCAACGTCACCGGCTCGGCGAAGTTCCGCAGGCTGATCGAGGCGGGCGACCACCAGGCGGCCGTCGACGTCGCGCTGGAGCAGGTCCGCGGCGGCGCGAACCTGCTCGACGTCAACTTCGACGCCGACCTGCTCGAATCCGAGCGGGAGATGACGACCTTCCTCAACCTGATCGCCACCGAGCCCGAGGTCGCGCGCATCCCGGTGATGATCGACAGTTCGCGCTGGAGCGTGCTGGAAGCCGGGCTCCGCTGCGTGCAGGGCAAGGGCGTGGTCAACTCGATCAGCCTCAAGGAGGGCGAGGGCCCGTTCCTGGAGCAGGCCCGGCGCATCCACGACTATGGCGCCGGGGTCGTGGTGATGGCGTTCGACGAGAAGGGCCAGGCCGACACCGTCGAGCGCAAGGTCGAAATCTGTGCCCGCGCCTACGATCTGCTCACCCGCGAGGCCGGTTTCGCCGGCGAGGACATCATTTTCGACCCGAACGTGCTCGCCGTCGCCACCGGCATCAGCGAGCACAACGGGTACGCGAAGGCGTTCATCGAAGCGCTGCCGCTGATCAAGGAGCGCTGCCCGGGCGCGCACACCTCCGGCGGCATCTCGAACCTGTCGTTCTCCTTCCGCGGCAACAACGTCGTGCGCGAGGCGATGCACTCGGCGTTCTTGTTCCACGCCGTGCGCGCCGGGCTCGACATGGGCATCGTCAACGCCGGCCAGCTCGCGGTGTACGAGGACATCCCGAAGGATCTGCTGGAACTGGTCGAGGACGTCCTGTTCGACCGCCGCCCGGACGCCACCGACCGGCTCGTGGAGTTCGCCGAGACGGTCAAGGGCAGCGGCACCAAGCGCGTCGTCGACCTGTCCTGGCGCGACAATCCGGTGGCGGAACGGCTTTCGCACGCGCTGGTGCACGGCATCGTGGACTTCATCGAGGAGGACACCGAGGAGGCCCGGCAGCAGTTCGCCCGGCCGCTCGAGGTCATCGAGGGCCCGCTGATGGACGGCATGAAGATCGTCGGCGACCTCTTCGGCTCTGGGAAGATGTTCCTGCCGCAGGTCGTGAAGAGCGCGCGGGTGATGAAGCGTTCGGTGGCCTATCTCGAGCCGTACATGGAGGCGGAGAAGGCGAAAATGGCGGCGGAAGGTCGCATCGACACCTCGCGCGGAAACGGCAAGGTCGTGCTCGCCACGGTGAAGGGCGACGTGCACGACATCGGCAAGAACATCGTCGGCGTCGTGCTGGGCTGCAACAACTACGAGGTGATCGACCTCGGCGTGATGGTGCCCGCCGCGAAGATTCTCGACACCGCGGTGGCCGAGCACGCGGACGTCGTCGGGCTGTCCGGGCTGATCACGCCGTCGCTGGACGAGATGGTGTCGGTCGCGCAGGAAATGCAGCGGCGCGGGCTGAAATTGCCGCTGCTGATCGGCGGCGCGACGACGTCGAAGCAGCACACCGCGGTGAAGATCGCCCCGGCGTACGACCACACGACGGTGCACGTGCTCGACGCTTCGCGGGTGGTCGGCGTGGTGTCCGACCTGCTCGACACCGACCGTGCGGACGCGCTGGACACCGCCAACCGCGCGGAGCAGCAGCGCTTGCGCGTCCAGCACGAAAACCGGCACGCGACGCCGATGCTCACGCTCGAACAGGCCAGGGCGAACGCCGAGAAGGTGTCGTTCGACGAGATCCCGACGCCGGAGTTCACCGGCGTGCGCGTGGTCGAGCCGTCGATTCCGCAGCTGCGCGAGATGATCGACTGGCAGTTCCTGTTCCTGGCCTGGGAACTCAAGGGCAAATACCCGGCGATCCTCGACCAGCCGGTCGCGCGCGAGCTTTTCGACGACGCGAACCAGCTGCTGGACGAGATCATCGAGAACGGCTCGTTCACCGCGCGCGGCGCGTACGCGTTCTGGCCCGCGCATTCCGAGGGCGACGACATCCTGCTCGACGGCGAGTACTCGGACTGGAAGTTCCCGATGCTGCGCCAGCAGACGCAGAAGCCGGACGGCCGCGCGAACCGATGCCTCGCCGATTACATCGCCCCCGCCGGTTTCGGCGACCACCTGGGCGGGTTCGCCGTCGCCATCCACGGCGCGGAGGACCTGGCCGCGCACTACGAGGCCGAACACGACGACTACCGGGCCATCATGGTGAAGGCGCTGGCCGACCGGCTGGCCGAGGCGTTCGCCGAGCACCTGCACCTGGAAGCCCGCCGCCGCTGGTTCGAGCCGGACGCGCAGCCGGACCTGGCGGACCTGCACGCGGAACGCTTCCGCGGCATCCGCCCGGCGCTCGGCTATCCGGCCAGCCCGGACCACAGCGAGAAGAAGGACCTGTTCGAGCTGCTGGGCGCGAAGGAACTGGGGATCGGGCTGACCGAGTCGTACGCGATGACCCCGGCCGCCGCGGTGAGCGGGCTGATCTTCGCGCACCCGGACTCGCGGTACTTCACCGTCGGCCGGCTGGGCCGGGACCAGACGGAGGACTACGCCCGCCGCCGCGGCGAGGAACTGTCCGAAGTGGAGCGGTGGCTGCGGCCCAACCTGGCTTACTGAGGTTTTCTCCTCGCCGCGGTGCGTGGATGGTCCGTGAGGGGAACCCTGAGGGAATCAGATTCCCTCAGGGTTCCCCTCACGGACGTTCGCGGGAGCGGAGCCCGCTGGCCAGTCCGGCGCACCCGATGCCGGTGCGGTCGTTCCCCCTTTTTCAGGACAGCAGGTCGGCGAGCCGCTTCGTGTCGCGCAGGTACTGGTCGTACGGGAAACCCGCTGCCAGCAAGCTGTCGCGCAGTTCGTCCTGCAGCGGTTTCCCGCTGTCGTGGAAAGCGGCCCGCCCCGCGTCGGTGAGGGTGACGAGCCTGCGCCGGGCATGGTCGGGGTCCTGGCGCACCTGGACGAGCCCCGCCGATTCCAGCGGGCGCAGCGCGCGGCTGATCGCCGGATCGGACACCGACATGGCCTGCGCCAGCTGATGCTGCGTCGCCGGTTCGATGTCGTCCACTGTGCCCAGCAGCCTGAGCTGGCTGTAGGTCAGCCCGCCTGAGCTGTCCGCGCGCTGCCGCGCTGCCTCGCCCAGCAGGTACACCACTCGATGCAGGGCATCGCCGAGTCCGTCGTCCACGAGAACGATCCTAGCAGAGTGTTGACGGGTTAATATTAACCATGCAACACTCATCGGCATGGAGATCCCTTACGCAGCCCAGACCGCCTTCCCTCTGATCTGGCCGCTGATCGCGGTCGCCGGTGCGCTGGTCCGCACCCGGCACAGCCCGTCGCCGGAAGCGAGACTCGAAACCTGGCAGCGGTGGTGGGCCGTCGCCGCGCTCGGCTGCGGCAGCCTGTGGATGGTCTTCGCCTTCCTGGGCGCGCCGGGCGTGATGGCCGAGACGATCGGGTTCGCGCCCTCGGCGTTCCAGTTCGAGATCGCGTTCGCCAATCTCGGGCTCGCGGTGATGGGCTTCCGCGCCGCCTCGTCCTCGGCCACGGCCCGCGAGCGCATCACCGTCGGCCTCGGAGCCGGGATGTTCCTGTGGGGCGCGCTGATCGGCCACGTCTACCAATGGTTCGCGGCCGGCGACCACGCGCCGGGCAACACTGGTGGCGTCCTGGTGTGCGACCTGTTGTTCCCGGCAGTGCTGATCGTCCTCGCGGTCCGCTCGCGGCGGCTGGCCGCGGCCAAGCAGCCCGAGCTTGTCTGATCAGCCTGCGCACCCCGGCCGCTGGGGTTAGTTTCGACGCCGTGGCAAGACTCAGTGTGGTCCGATTAGGACTCGTCGCCGGGCTGGTCGTCCTTGCGGCCGGGGCGACGGCCGTCAGCGCGGCGGTGTCGGCGTGGTGGTGGTTCCTGGCGGCGCCGTCGCTGGTGCTGGCGGCGACCGGGGTGTACGACCTGATCCAGCGGCGGCATTCGGTGTTGCGAAACTATCCGGTGCTCGGGCATCTGCGGTTCTTGCTCGAAAGCATTCGGCCGGAAATGCAACAGTACTTTGTGGAGCGAAACTTCGACGGCCGCCCGTACGATCGCGACGTCCGGTCCATTGTGTACGAACGGGCCAAGGGCACTGCCGCGGAAGAACCATTCGGCACCGAGCGCGATGTGTACGCCGACGGGTACGAATTCCTCGTCCCGTCACTCGCGCCGGTGCCGGTTCCGGATGACGTGCCGCGGGTTCGGGTCGGTGGCCCGGACTGCACGCGGCCGTATGAGATGGCTTTGCTGAATGTGTCCGCGATGAGCTTCGGTTCCTTGTCCAGCAACGCGATCCTGGCTTTGAACCAAGGATCCGCGCGCGGTGGTTTCGCCCACGACACCGGCGAGGGCGGACTTTCGGAGTATCACCTGCGCGGCGGTGGCGACCTGATCTGGGAAATCGGCACCGGCTACTTCGGCTGCCGGACCTCGGACGGTGATTTCGATCCTTCCGAGTTCGCCGAAAAAGCCGCGCACGACGCGGTTAAATGCGTTTCCCTCAAACTTTCGCAAGGCGCGAAGCCCGGGATGGGCGGAGTGCTTCCCGGCAGCAAGGTGAACGCGGAAATCGCCCGGGTGCGCGAGGTTCCGGCGGGGGAAACGGTGATTTCCCCGCCGTACCACCGGGTTTTCTCAACGCCGCGCGAACTGGTGCGGTTCCTCGCCCGGATGCGCGAACTGGCCGGTGGGAGGCCGACCGGGTTCAAACTGTGCGTCGGCTCGCGCGTGCAGGTGCTGGCGGTGTGCAAGGCGATGCTGGCCGAAGGAGTCACGCCGGACTTCATCGTGGTCGACGGCGCCGAGGGCGGTACCGGGGCCGCGCCGCTGGAGTTCGCGGACCACCTGGGTACGCCGCTCACCGAGGGGCTGCACACTGTCCACAACGCACTGGTCGGCACCGGGCTGCGGGACCGGATCCGCCTCGGAGCGAGCGGAAAGGTCGCTACCGGTGCGGATGTGGTGAAGCGGCTGATCCAGGGCGCGGACTACACCAACGCCGCGCGGGCGATGATGTTCGCGGTGGGCTGCATCCAGTCGCAACGGTGCCATACGAACAAATGCCCGGTCGGCGTGGCGACGCAGGACCCGCGCCGGGGACGGGCGCTGGACGTGGCGGACAAGACCGAACGGGTGCGGCGGTATCAGGAAGCGACGGTCGCCTCGGCCATGCGCATCATGGCGGCGATGGGGGTTTCGGACCCAGCGGATCTGTCGCCGCGGATGCTGCGCAGACGCGTCGACGCGCGGACGGTGCTGTCGTACGCGGAGTGGTACGACTGGCTGGAGCCTGGGCAATTGCTGGCGGAACCGCCTGAGGGGTGGGCGAAGGACTGGGCTGCGGCTGATCCGGACCGGTTCGCCTGACCCGAGGGCGGCCGGTGGTGGTCGACGGTGCGGCGGGCTGGACCGCCGGGTGCGGGCTGGGCCGGGTGGCTTTCTGCTCCTGCGGAGAACCGGGCGGGAAGTTTTGGCGAGGCGAGGTTGGGTGGCTGCGGCGCGCTCCGGCAACTGGCTCGCCCTCGTACTTGCCGCGTCGCGTGGCTCTGTTGCGGTGGAAGCTCGGCCGGGAAGTTTTGCTGTAAGGCGATCGGCCCGCCCGCTGGCTTGCGGGGCTGTGGCTCTCGGCTTCGGTGGAGTCCGGCCGGGAAGTCTTCGTGCAGGAAGATGGTCGCGGCACGCTCCGGCAATCGGTCCGCCCTCGGGTGTGCGGAGCCGCGTGGCTCTCGGCTCGTGGGGGAGTCCGGATCTTGGTGCGGCAGGTCGGGTGGCAGCTGCCTGCCTTCAGACTCGCCACGTCGCGTGCCTCTGTTCCGTGGAAGCTCGGGCGAGAAGTCTTGAAGCAAGGTGGTCGCTGCGCGCTCCGGCAACCGGCCCGCCCCCGAGCTCGCCGCGCCCTTCCCCGCGACCGACCTCCCCTGACGGTGGAACGAACGCGCGGCCGGGCGGGTACTCGCGTGCCACCGTTCGGGCGGTTCACTGGCGATCCGTCCGCCGATCGGGCACGATCGGTAATCGTGGCTTCGGGAGACGGGCAGGACGCGGGCGACCTCGAGGTGTCCGTCCGGTGGCGGGGACCCGCCGCGGTCGTGACTGTGGGCGGGGAGATCGACCTGGTCACCGCGCCGGAACTCGGCGAGGTCGTGGGCGGGGTGCTCGAACGCGAACCCGGCGTGCTGGTGGTCGACCTGCGCGCGGTGGACTTCCTCAGTTCGTCCGGGCTGCAAGTGCTGGCCGGCGCGCATCGGAAGCTCGACGCGGGTGCGCTGCGAGTGGTGAGCACGTCCTCGATCACGTCGCGGCCGTTCACGAGCACCGGGCTCGACGAATGGATCTCGCTGTTCCCCTCGGTCGACCAGGCGCTGGCCGGGGTCGCCGGAGCGGGCGGTTGACGATGGACGTGCAGGAGGGCACCCGCGCGCTGAGCTGCCACGGGATCGTCGCGGAACCGGGGGCGTTGCGCGCGCTGCGGCACCGCTTGCTGGCCTGGGCGCTGGAGTCCGGCATTCCGGACGATCGCGCGCACGACATCGTGCTGGCCGGGTACGAGGCGCTGGCGAACGTCGCGGATCACGCCTATCCGGGGGAACCCGGGCTGGTGGACCTGGACGCGGTGTGCCGTCCGGGCAGCGTCGAGGTCGTGATCGCGGACCACGGCGAGTGGCGTCCGCCGGACGAGGCCGAGGACGATCCGGTTTCGGTGCGCGGGCGCGGATTGCTGCTGGTGCAGGCGACGGCGGATCGGGCGGAAGTGCGGACCACCGCGGACGGCACCGTGGTCACGCTGGGCTGGCAGCTCTGACGAGACCTGCTTGTCGCGGCCGAGGCAGGCGGGGGTGGCGTGCGGGCGCGGCGAGCCGGTGGACGGCAGTCCGGTTTGGTGTGTCGGCGCGGTGGTGGCGAAGGCTGTCCGGTCAGGAGGGCAGCTGAAAAACTCAGCTCACTGTCTCGGCGGCGCGACGACGCAGCAGGTACCGCTGCACCTTCCCGCTCGGGTTGCGCGGCAGGCCTGGGACGAACTCCACGCGGCGCGGGTATTTATAAGGCGCGGCAAGGGATTTCGCGAAGTCCTGCAGTTCCTTCACCTTCGCGTCGTCGCCGGTGACGCCCTCGTTGAGCACCACGTAAGCGGCGACGATCGAGCCTCGCGCGTCGTCTGGGGCGGCGACGACCGCGCATTCCAGCACGTCCGGGTGGCGCAGCAGCACCTCTTCCACCTCGGGGCCGGCGATGTTGTAGCCGGACGAAACGATCATGTCGTCGCTGCGGGCGCGGTAGTGGAAGTAGCCGTCGGGGTCGCGGACGTAGGTGTCGCCGGTGAGGTTCCAGCCGTCCTCGACGAAAACCGTCTGCCGGTCGTCGGCCAGGTAGCGGCAGCCGGTCGGGCCTTGGACGGCGAGGCGGCCCGGGGTGCCGTCGGGAACGGGGCGGCCGTTGTCGTCGACGATCTGTGCGCGGTAGCCGGGCACGACGCGGCCGGTCGCGCCCGGGCGGGCGTCCTCGTCGGCGGCGGAGATGAAGACGTGCAGCATTTCGGTGCTGCCGATGCCGTCGATGAGCCAGTGGCCGGTCGCCTCGTGGAAGTCGCGCGCGACAGACTCGGGCAGCGCCTCGCCCGCCGACACCGCGCGACGCAGACCGGACAGCAGCGGACGGCGGTCGGACGCCAGGATCGCCCGGTACGCGGTGGGTGCGGTGAACAAGACGGTCACGTGATGTTCGGCGACGAGGTCGGCGAGTTCTGCCGGGGTGGCGCGCTCGACGAGCAGCGTCGCGGCGCCGGCGTGCAGCGGGAACACCAGCAGGCCGCCGAGACCGAAGGTGAACGCCAGCGGGGGAGTGCCGCAGAACAGGTCGGTTTCCCGGGGTTTGACCAGGTGCCGGGAGAACGTGTCGGCGATGGCGAGCAGGTCGCGGTGGAAATGCATGGTCGCCTTCGGACGGCCGGTGGTGCCGGAGGTGAAGGCGAGGAGGGCTACGTCGTCCGCGGCGGTGTCGACGTCCTCGAACGTCGCGGGGCGGATGGCGCAACGGGCGGCCAGATCGTCGGGGCTGTCGCCGCCATAGGGGAGGAGAGGAAGGTCGAAGGGGCGCAGTTCTTCCGGGTATCGGTGGTCGCAGAGGGCGATGACCGGAGTGCTGGCCTCGATGATTTTCGACAGCTCGTGCGCGCGCAGCATCGGCATGGTAGCGACGGCGACCGCGCCCGCTTTCAGCACGCCGAGCCAGCACGCGGCGAGCCACGGGGTGTTGGGCCCGCGCAGTAATACCCGGTTCCCGGGCACGACGCCTTGCGCGGTGAGTTCGTGGGCGATCTGGTTGGCGCGGGCCAGCAGGTCGCCGTAGGACCAGGATTCGGTCGGGGAGAGCAGTGCGGGGCGGTCGGCTCCCCATCGGGAGACGGTGTCGTCGAGCAGGCGCGTGGCCGCGTTGAGCCGGTCGGGGTAGTGCAGTTCGGGCAGGTCGAACCACAACTGAGGCCACTGCTCGAACGGCGGGAGGTGGTCCCGGCAGAACGTGTCGACATGCGCACTCGGCTGGAGCTGCACCACGTGCCCCCAATTCGGACGACGGCCATTCACGCGTCCGGTTACTGTAATACTTTTTGCGACCGTCAGGAAGACGCAACATCGGACGGCGCTCGCGGGGGTACGGAGCGCAGTCGGGAGGGTGGTGGCGGGGTTTCGGGCGGCCGGATGGGAGCGCTCGGGGAGTCGGTGCGTGGGCGGTGAGGTGCTGGAGTTCTTGGTGTGGCTGCGGCGGAGCAGGAGTGCGGCGGCGGTCGGGGCCGAGTTGGGTTCGGGTGGTGATGCGGTGGCGGGAAGCCGGGATGCGTGGGGGTGGAGCCGGGTTTGGGTGGCAATGTGGTGGCGGGAAGTTGGGACGCTGGGGACCGGGCGGTGACGCGGTAGCGGGAAGCTGGGACGCGCGGGGCTGGGGCAGGTTTCGGGTGCCGATGTAGTGGCGGGAAACCGAAACCCGTGGGGCTGGGCGGGGTTCGGGTGGCGATGTGGTGGCGGGGAGATGGGACGCGCAAGGCTGGGGCGGGGTTCGGGTGGCGATGCGGTGGCGGGAAGTCGGGGCGCGTGGGGCTGGAGCGGGCTTCGGGGTCGCGGCATGGGGCCAATCGGCCTGGCAGGCTCGCAAAACTGGGAGATGGGCGGTGCGAGCGAGTTTCTTGGTGTGCCGGAGCCTTCGGGGCCGGGGAGTGAGCTTTCGGTGGCGCCTGGGATGCGGCGGCGCGGGCTAAGTCCTTGGCACCGGAAGTTCAGCGCGGAGCCGGAACAGGGTTCGTGCGGCTGGACGCGAGCAGACACCGGACGTTCTTGGATGCCGGTGACGCTCGGCGAGGCAAAGTCCTTACGGCGCGGAGCGCGGATTATGCGTGACAGCCTGAATCAGCGGATTAGGTGCGGAACTGCTCGCGGAACTCGGCGATGGGCTTGCGGAGCAGAAGGTCGAAGTCTTCGGCAGTGGTGTCGACCGATGCGAGGACACGTTCGAGCCGGTCCAGGTGATCCGGGTGGGCTTGCCAGCGTGAGAGCGGGACGCGCAGTGTCGACGCGAGAAGGTCGCCGGGGTAGAAATCGCCCTCGCAGAGCGGGTTTTGTTCCAGCATTTCCAGCGCTCGCGGCACGAGGAAGGGCACGCCGATGCGCTGGCCGAGCAGCAGGCGGACGTCCTCGACGGTCAGCAGGGCGAGTGGCTTGCGCCGCAAGCGATGTGCGGTCTCGATCAGGCGGGTCGCGTCGGCGGGCGGGTCGCCCCAGTCGGAGTTTTCGAGCTGTTGCAGCGACTGGGACGACCGGTCGGCTCGGCGAGACATGGGCGGTCGGCTCCTTTCCGGCCGCGCGAAACGGCTCGGCGGTCAGGCGTGGGCGTCCAGGTAGGCCGGGTCCGGGGGCGGGATCGGGACGTCCGGCTGTCCGGCCAGCAGCTGGTTCATCGCGGTGAAGTACGGCGGCGCGGCGACTGTGCCGCCGAACGCGCCGTGGCCGCAGTCGCCTAGGTGGACGGGGTTGCCGGGGCAGATTTCCTGGGGGTGCGGGCCGTCGGCGAAGACCATGGACGAGACGGCGTAGTGGTCGACTCCGCCGACGAACGCGACGGATTCGCTCTCCTGCGTGGTTCCGGTCTTGCCGATGTCGGGATGGGTCCAGCCGGCCGCCTGGGCCGCGCGGGCGGACGTGCCGACGGTGGTGTCCTGGCTCAGTCCCGCCTCCAGCGTGTTCGCGACGCCGGGCGGGATCACCTGTTCGCACGCCTGCTGGTGCAGCGAGACGGGCTGGCCGTGCCGGTCGGTGACGGACAGGATCGGGTTGGGCGGGCACCACATGCCGCCGCTCATCAAGGTGGCGGAGACGTTCGCCATCTCCAGCGGGCTGACCGGGCTGTTGCCCAGCGTGAAGGACAGCAGATTCTGGAAGTACTGCGACTGCGGTTCGTTGTACTGCGGGTTCTTCGACCGGGGATCGGCCGGGTCGGTGATCGGCTTGGTGCCCGCGTCGTTGGTCGCCATGGTGTTGCGCAGGCCCAGTTTTCGCGCCATGTCCAGCACCGCGGGCATGCCCACCTGCGCCTCCAGGCCGACGAACGCGACGTTCGGCGACGTCGCGAGCCCGGTGGCCAGCGAGATCGGGTTGGGGTAGCTCGTGCCGTCGTTGCTCACCGGATAGCAGTGCGTGTACCGGTTCATGTCGGGCGGGTTGAAACAGTCGCTGTACGGGTTCGGCAGCGGCGTGTTCAGGCCCGCTTTCCCGGTGACCATCGCCGCGGCCGAGGTGAAGATCTTGAACGACGAGCCCGCGCCGAATTTGTTGCTCGCGTCGGCGACGATGTTCGTGGACGTCTCGCCCTGGTCGGGATCGGTGCCGTAGTTGCGGTTCGAGACCATCGCGAGCACTTGGTGCCCGTCGCTGCCGGGCTGCACGACCGCGAAGGTGTTGGCGACGCCGTCCTGCGTGGTCGGGACGTTCGCGTTCACCGCGTCCTTCGTCACCTGGCTCACGTGCGGGTCCATGGTCGTCTTCACGGTGTACCCGCCGGTGTCGATCTGGTCGGCGGTGAGCCCGGACTGCACGAGATAGCGCACCGCGTACGCGCAGAAGAACCCGGCGTCCGGGGCCGCGCCGAGGCACGTGCTCGACGGTGCCTGCGGCCGCGGGCCGCTGAGGCCCAGCGGGGTGGCCTTCGCGGTTTCGCCATAGGACGCCGGAATCGAGCGTGCCGACACCATCGAATCGATCACCAGATTGCGCCGTTGGAGCGCCTTGTCCGGATGCGTGTACGGGTTGTAGATGTTGGGGTTGTTCACCATTCCGGCCAGCAGCGCGGCCTGCGGCACGGTCAGTTTGTCCGCTGTCGTCCCGAAATACGCCTGCGCGGCGGCTCCGACGCCGTACACGGTGCCAGTGAACTCGACGACGTTCAGGTAGTCGGCCAGGATCTCGTCCTTGGGCACGGTCTGGCTCAGCTGCACGGCCATCTTCGCCTCGCGCAGCTTGCGCGCCAGCGAATCCTCCTGATCCCGTTGCTGCGCGGCCTTGTCATTGCGGTCCACGACGTTCACGAGGTAGTTCTTCACGTATTGCTGCGTGAGCGTGGACGCGCCTTGCAGATTCCCGCCGGAACTGTTGTGCACCGCGGCGCGCAGCATGCCCTGCGGGTCGACGCCGCCTTCGGTGTAGAACCGGCGGTCTTCGATGTCGACGATCGCGGCCTTCATCGCCGGGGAGATCTGCGCGGCGGTGACCGGAATGCGGTACTGCGAGTACAAAGTCGCGATCGTCCCGCCCGCGCGGTCGGTGACCGTGGTGACGAGCGGCGGCTCCGCGTGCACCAGATCGGCGGAGATGGCGTCGACCGAATCGCTGACCTGGTTGGACAGCATGCCCGCCCCGATCGCGACCGGGGCCAGCGTGCCCGCGACGAGAATCCCGGCCAGCACGCACAATCCGAGGAACGGGGCTATCCCCTTGCGACGAGACACGGTCCCAACCTATGCCTGTGCCGGTGAGAAAAGAGTGTGCGGACGAGGGTGTTTCATCGAGCCAACCTTCCCAGCAGAGCCGAAGCGACCGCGATCGCCAGCGCGGTCGCACCCGTCAAGACGCCGAAGTCGGCCCACAGGTTCTCCGGGGTGCCGATCAGCAGTCCGCGCAAGGCGTCGACTTGGTAGCTGAGCGGATTCACATGGCTCAGCACCTTGAGCCAGGACGGCATCAGGTTCACCGGATAGAGCGCGTTGGACCCGAAAAACAGCGGCATCGTGATCGCCTGGCCGATGCCCATCAGTCGTTCGCGTGAAAGCACCAAACCGGCGATAATGACGGAAAAACAGCAGAAAAAGGCCGAACCGAGCACCACGGCCACCGCGGCGCCCAGCAGCCGCACCGGGTTCGCGGTCAGCCCGACGCCGAGCAGCGCGGCGAGAAGCACGACGATGAACGCCTGCACGAGCGCGCGCACTCCGGCGGCGAAAGCCTTCCCCGCGACCAGCGCCGCGCGTGGCGTGGGGGTGACGAGCAGCTTCGCGAGGACGCCCGCGTCGCGTTCCCAGATGATCTGGATGCCGTAGAAGATGGAGATGAACAACGCGGACTGGGCGAGGATGCCGGGCGCGAGGTAGTCGAGATACGGCACCGGACCGGTCGGGATCGCGCGCAGCCGGGTGAAGGTCTCGCCGAAGATGAGCAGCCACAGCGCGGGCTGGATCGCCCGGGTGAGCAGTTCGGTGCGATCGCGGCGGAGTTTCTGCAGTTCCACCAGGCACATCGCGCCGACCCGGGACAACAGCACGCGCAGCCGTCCCAGCGGGCCGGGGTCAGCCGAGACGGCGGGCGGTGCGGCGAGCGGCACGGACATCGCGGATCCCTCCTGCGTCGAGCGCGTTCCCGGTGACGGTCCGGAACACGTCGTCCAAAGTGGACTCCGGGCCGAGCCCGGCTTCGAGGTCGGCCGGGGCGCCGAGCGCGCGGATCTTGCCGGTGTGCATCAGCGCTACCCGGTCGCAGTACTGCTCGGCTTCGTCCATGTAATGAGTGGTGACGAGCACGGTCATGCCGGTCGCGGCGCGGATTTCGGAGATCCGTTCCCAGACCGCCGCGCGCGCCACCGGGTCCAGCCCGATGGTCGGCTCGTCGAGTATCAGCAGCCGGGGCGAGCTGACCAGCGCCTGCGCCAGTTCCAGCCGGCGGATCATGCCGCCGGAGTAGCGTCCCGCCGGGCGGTCCGCGTCGTTGCCCAGTCCGACCAGTTCCAGCGCCTCGCGCACCTGCCCGGCGCGTCGCGCCCGCGGCACGTCGAAGAGCCGGGCGAACAGCGACACGTTCTCGCGGCCGGTGAGCGAGCCGTCGGCGGAAAGCTGTTGCGGCACATAGCCGATCAGCCTGCGGACAGCCATCCGGCGGCGCGCGACGTCGAGCCCGAAGACGGCGATGCGTTCCGCCGGGACGGGCAGCAGGGTCGTGATCATCCGGATCGTAGTGGTTTTCCCGGCTCCGTTCGGTCCGAGCAGTCCGAAGACCTCGCCGGATTCGATGGAGAGATCCAGGCCGTCGACCGCGACGGTGGTGCCGAAGGAGTGCCGCAATCCGGTGCAGCGGACCGCCGGTTCGCTCATGCCGTCGCCTCCTTGATTCGCTGGCGAGCCGCGCTCATGCTTCCTCCTGGAGAGCTTCGATCAGCCGTTCAAGCGCGGGCAGCGCGGCGACGATCGCCGAAGTGTCCTCTTCGGACAGTTGGCCGAGCGCGGCGGAAACCAGCCCGATCCGGGTGCGCCGCCAAGTCGCCATCCGGTCCTTGGCGGCGTCGGTGAGCTGCAGCCGCGCGGCCCGGCGGTCGGCCGGATCGACTTCGCGCCGCAGCAGGCCGGCTTCGGCCAGCACGTTCACGAGCGTGCTCACCGAATTCCCGGCCAGGCTCAGTTCTTTGGCCGCGGCGGCGACGCCGATGCCCGGATTCCGGTGGACCACGCGCAGCAGTTCCACCTGCGAGCCCGGCAGATGCGGCCCGGGCAGTTCGGTGCGCGCCCGGCGGCGCACGACGCGGCGTACGCCCAGCACTGCGGTGAGAACGCGTTCGGCGAGGTCGATCCGGGAGGCGGGCACAGCGCCAAGTTAGCTCTGACCCAGAGCTATTAGCAACACTAAATGTCACGTTCGCCGGATGTCTGCCGATTCATCCCCGGCCGGCGAGCAGTGCGACGCCGAGCGCGAGCATGGTCGCCGCGATCACGCCGTCCAGGATTCGCCAGGCCGCGGGACGGGCGAAGACGTCGGACAGCCTTCGCGCGCCGAGCCCGAGCGCGCTGAACCAGACCGCGCTCGCGGCCACCGCGCCGATGCCGAAGAGCCAGCGGCCGTCGCCGTGCCCGGCCGCGACGGAACCGACGAGAAGAACGGTGTCGAGATAGACGTGCGGATTGAGCCAGGTGAGCGCGAGACAGGTGAGGAGCGTGCGTTTCGGTGAGGCCAGGTCTGCGGGCGAGACGGTCAACGTGCCTGGCCGGAGGGCGCGGCGCGCGGCGAGGATCCCGTAGCCCACGAGGAAGAGGCCGCCCACGATCGCGATCGCTTTGATCGCCGACGGCCACCGCTGCAGCACTGCCCCGATCCCGCTCACTCCGGCGGTGATGAGGACCGCGTCGGAGAACGTGCACACGAGGATCACCGGCACGACTAGACCGCCGCGCAATCCTTGGCGGAGCACGAAAGCGTTCTGCGCCCCGATGGCGACGATGAGGGACAGTCCGGTGCCGAATCCGGCGGCGAGCGCAGCGATCACCCGGCCGACGGTAGAAGCCCGTGCGGGCCTTAATCCAGGTAAAGATTCTGAACTAAGATAAGCGATCGTGATGTCCGATCTGCCGCTCGACCAGGTCCGCACGTTGCTCGCGGTGGTGGACGAGCAGTCGTTCGACCGCGCCGCGGCGGTCCTGCACGTGACGCCGCCCGCGGTGAGCCAGCGGGTGAAGGCGCTGGAACAGCGGATCGGCCGGGTGCTCGTGCTGCGGTCGAAACCGGTGCGGCTCACCGAATCCGGCGAGGTGCTGGTGCGGTTCGCGCGGCAGCTGACCCGGCTCGAAGCGGACACGCGCGCGGAGCTCGGTCTCGGCGGTCCGGGCCGGGCGGCGACTCTGCCCATCGCGGTCAACGCGGACTCGCTGGCCACCTGGTTCCTGTCCGCGCTCGAAGAAGTCCCCGCCGAGCCGCCGGTCTCGTTCGACCTCCGCAGCGACGACCAGGACCACACCGCCGCTCTGCTGCGCGAGGGGCTGGTGATGGCCGCGATCACGGCGACGCCGCAGCCGGTGCAGGGCTGCACGGTCAGCCGCCTCGGCGCGATGCGGTACCGCGCGGTGGCGTCGGCGGAGTTCGTGCGCCGCTGGCTGGACGGCGGCTCGCTCGCGGAACGGCTGCCCGCCGCGCCCGCGTTGCTGTTCGACCGGAAAGACGACCTGCAGGACCGGTTCCTGCACCGGCTGACCCGCCGCGAGCTGCCGAGCCGGGTACGGCATTACATCCCGGCGTCGGTGTCCTTCGCGGACGCGGTGGCGGCCGGGCTGGGCTGGGGGATGGTGCCGGAGCTGCAGCTGCCCGGGCGGAACCTGGTCGATCTCGCGCCGGACCGGGCGGTGGACGTGGCGCTGTACTGGCAGCAGTGGAAACTCGACTCGCCTCCGCTGGCGGCGGTGGCGGAAGCGGTCGCGAGGGCGGCCGGGCGCGCGCTCGGGCCGTAACCGGCGGATCGGGAGACACGACCCGCCCGGACCGGGCATGCTGTGCGCGGGCTTGCGAGGAAGGAACTCCCGTGACGGAACCGGCCACCGCCGAGGCGATCGACCGGCTGAGCGACGACTGGAAGCTGGACGAGGCCGAGGAACTGGGCCGCCAGGCGGTGCGGGACTTCCCGGACGACCCGGCGCGCTGGATCGCGCTGGGGAAGGTGCAGCTGATCCAGTACCGCCGGGAAGAGGCGCTGGAGTCCTTCGACCACGCGGCGAACTGCCCGGGCGCCCCTGCGCTGGCAGTGGCGTGGCAGGTGGCCGCGCTGAGCCAGCTTTACCGGTTCGAAGAGGCGGAAGCGGCGGCCGAAACGGGCCTGGCCCGGTTCCCGGACGACACGGAGATCCTGCACGCCCGGGCGCGGGTGCACTGCGACCAAGAGGATTTCGCCGCCGCGCTGCCGTGGTTCGAGCGAGCGCTGGCGACCGATCCCGCGCACGCCGGCGCGTTGCGCTGGAAAGTGATGACGCTGGCTTCGCTGAAGCGGTTCGACGAGGCGGAGGAAGCCGGCCTGCGGGCGATCGACCGGCGCCCCGGCGAACCGGATCCGCTGACGACGATGGGCTGGATGGAGGTCGAGCGCGACCGCGACGACGAAGCGCTGGCCTGGTACGAACGCGCGCTGGCGGTCGATCCGCGGAACGAGTGGGCGTCGCGGTCGCGGGTGGCCTGCCTCAGCCGGCTGGGCCGGACGGACGAGGCGGAGGCCGCGGTCGAAGCGGCTATCGCGCTGCTTCCCCGCGAACCGCGGCTGTGGCTCGCGAAAGGCTGGGCGGCCGAGGAACGAAACCAGGACGACGAGGCGCTGGCCTGCTTCGAGCGGGCGCTGGAGATGGCTCCGCGCCATGGCGCGCCGCACTGGTGGCGAGCACGGAAGCTGCGGCTGCTCAAGCGGTTCGGCGAGGCGGAGACGGCCCTGCGGAAGGCGCTCGAAATCCGGCCGGGCGATCTGGACCTGATGAAAGAGGCCAGCGCGCTGGCCGAGGACCGGTCGCGCTTGGCGGAGGCGGAGGACTGGGCCGACCGGGTGCTGGCGATCCGGCCGCGGGACAAGAGCGCCTTGCTCGCGAAGGTGGGCCTGCTGGGGAAACAGCGGGAATTCGCCGAGGCGGAGGCCGCCGCGCAGGACCTGGTCGACCGGTATCCGGACGACGTGGACTGCTTGGTGGGGGCGGGCGACGCGAGCGCGGCCCGGTTCCGCTTCGAGGACGCGCTGAGCTGGTACGAGCGGGCGCTCGCCGTCGATCCGGGCGACGCCGAGGCGTTGGAGAGCCGCGTGTTCGCGCTGCGGAGGCTGCGGCGGTTCGAAGCGGCGGAGGAAGCCGTGCGGGAGGCGACCGAGCGGCATCCCGACGACGCCGACCGCTGGGTGACCCGCGGCTGGGTCGCCGGGGACCGGCTCCGGTACGAGGAGGCGCTGCGCTGGTACGACCGGGCGCTGGAGCTGGATCCGGAGCAGGCGAACGCGCTGCGGTCGAAGATCGAGGCGCTGCGGATGCTGCGCCGGTTCCCCGAAGCCGAAGCGGCGGCGAAGGAGGCGATCGGACGGCGTCCGGAGGACGCGGGTCTGCTGGTGCAGCGGGGCTGGGTCGACGGCGACCAGTACGAGTACGGCAAGGCGCTGGACTGGTTCCAGCGGGCCGCGGACCTCGACCCGGGGTATTCCTGGGCCTGGCGCTCGCGGATCTGGGTGCTGAGCTCCCTGCGCGCGTACGACCGGGCCGGGGCCGTCTCCGAGGAAGCGCTCCGGAACTGCCCGGACGACGCGGACCTGCTGGCCCAGCGGGGCTGGCTGGCGGCCTCCCGCTTCCAGTTCGACGACGCGCTGAAGTGGTGCGGCCGGGCGCTGGCCGCCGACCCGGTGCATCTGTTGGCGCTGGGGGAGCGGGTGGCTTCGCTGCGGCAGCTGCGGCGGTTCGAGGAAGCCGACGCGGCGGCGGAGGAAGCGATCGAGCTGCAGCCGTACGAGCCGGACCTCTTGGTGCAGCGGGGCTGGGTGCACTACGACCAATGCCGGTTCGAGGAAGCGCTCGGCTGGTTCCGCCGTGCGCTGGACCTCGAACCGGGGCATTCGTGGGCGTTGCGGGCCAAGTCGGTGACCTGCTACCGGCTGCGCCGGTTCGACGAGGCGAAGGCCAGCCTCCAGGCGATCCTCGACCGGCAGCCGGACGACATCCCCGCGCTGATGCAGATGGCGCTGTTCTCCCGCGGCCAAGGCCGCCCCGGGCAAGCGTCCGAGTGGTACGACCGGGTGCTGGCGCTCGACCCCAAGCACGCCGGCGCGCTGGAATGGCGGGTCACCGAGCTGCGCCGGACGCGGCGGTTCGACGAGGCCTGGGCCGCGCTGAAGGAAGCGCTCGCGCTCTGCCCGCGCGAACCCTCCTTGCTGGTGGAACGGGCGTTGCTGCTGGGCGACGAGAACCGTTTCGACGAGGCGCTGGAAAGCCTCGCGCAGGCTCTCGACGAGGACCCGCTTCACGCGCTTGGGCTGGAATGGCGGGTGACCGCGCTGCGCCGGCTGCGGCGGTTCGAGGAAGCCGAAGCGGCGGCGAAGGAAGCGGTCGAGCGGCGTCCGGACGAACCGGATCTGCTGGTGGAGCTGGGCCGGCTGTACGACGAGCAGCTGCGGTACGACGAGAGCATCGGGTGGTTCGAGCGGGCGCTGCGGATCGATCCGTTCGTCGTCGAGGCGATCACCGGGCGGTCGGCGGCGTTGCGGTCGCTGCGCCGGTTCGACGAGGCCGAGCGCGGGGTCGCCGAGGCGCTGGAACGGATGCCGTGGAGCCGGTCGCTGCGCGAGGAACTCGTCTGGATCTACCACGACAGCCGTCGCCTGGACGAAGCCGACCAGCAGCTCGCGCGGCTGCGGGCCGACGCGCGGAATCCCGGCGAGGAAGCCGAAACGGCGGCGCAATCGGGGTGGATCCGGTTCGCCGCGGGGGATTATCCGGCCGCCGAGGAACGGTTCCGCCTCGCGTGCGAGAAGGAGCCGGACGAGGCTGACCACCAGTTCGGTCTCGCCTGGTGTCTTGTCCGGCAAGCCACCCCGCGGGGGCGGGACGAGGCCGAGAAACTGTGTTTTTCCGTGCTGGAGAAGGACAGCCGGCACCACTCGGCGCACACCTGCCTCGGTGTCCTGAACTACCAGCGGCGGCACTACGCCCAGGCGGAGCAGCACTTCCGCCGCGCGGTCGAACTGGACAGCCAGCACGCCAGCTACGTCGACCTCGGCGCGCTCTACTCCCAGCTGGGCCGGTTCGACGAGGCGGAAACCCACCTCAACGCGGCGCTGGAACGCGATTGGTACGACGCGCAGGCTCACGTGGAACTCGGTTACCTCCACCTGCAGCGCGGAATCGACGATCCGGCGGGCAAGCCCAGCGCCAGCGCCGCCCGGCATTTCCGGCAGGCCCGGCAGATCGACCCGGCCAACGGGAGCGCGAGTCTCGGGCTGGCGGTCGCGCTCATGCGGTCGGCTGGGGACTTCGTCGAGGGCGAAGACGTGCTGCAGCAAGCGTTGCGCCGCGACGACTGTGACCTGCCGAGGTGGCAATTGCTGGTGGCAGTGGCCAAATTGCTCATCGAACGCGGCGACGCCACGCAGGGCAGGCAGTTCCACGCCGACGCGCTCGCTCGCGCGCAGGAGGCGATTTCCCTTGCCTCGAACGAAGCTGAGCCGTACTTCGTGGCCGCGGTCGCGCGGTACAAGCTGGCCGAGTCCGCCGGGGATTTCCCGGCGAAGCCGATGCAGCGGCGCAGGGCGATCCGTGATCTGCGCCGGTGCGTGAAGCTCGACCCGGGCAATGTCGAGGCGCAGCGCAGCCTGCAGATCATGGAGGAAAGCCTGCGGATCACCCGGAGCAGCACGGTGGGCAGCGTCGTGGTGGTGGTCGTCGGGATCGCCGCGCTGATCGCGTTGTGGGTGGCGTTCTTCCTGTCCGACAAGATCACCGGCGTCATGCTGACCACGCTCACGCCGGTGCTCGTCGGGCTCATGGTCGTGGGGCTCGTGCTGCCCTTCCTGATCAAGCTGAAACTCCCCGGCGGGGTCGAGGCCGATCTCAGCGCGAGCATCCGGCAGATCTCGTCCGGCCCCACCGGGGAGGAAACGTTCGGGCCGGGCCGGTTCAGCGTCGCCGCGGCGGCGGCGAGCCCGGGGCCACAGGGGCAGCTGGCCCGGCTGTGAGTCAGCCTTCACTCAGCCTTGCGCGATGGGCCAGAGGTCGTCGTTGAGCAGCCGCTTGACGATCTTTCCGGTGGCGTTGCGCGGAAGCTCCGGCACGAAATAGACGTCGCGCGGCACCGCGAACCGGGCGAGCCGCTGGTGGATGTGATGCCGGATGTCTTCGGCGTGCATGCGGGCGCCGCGGCGGAGCACGACGTACGCGGCGAGGCGCTGGCCGTATTCGTCGTCCGGAACGCCGACCACGGCCGCGTCCGAGACGCCCGGCAGCGCGGCCAGCGCTTCCTCGACCGGGCGCGGGAACACGTTCTCGCCGCCGGACACGATCATCTCGTCGGCCCGGCCGGTGACGAACAGCCGTCCGGACGCGTCCTGGTACCCGACGTCGCCGGTGGCCATCAGGTCGTGGGCGCGCGGGACGCTGGAACCGTTGGTGTAGCCGTCGAACAGCATGTCGTTGCCGACGAAGATCTGGCCCTCGTCGCCGGGCGGCACCGGGCGGCGGTCCTCGTCCAGGATCGCGACCTGGGTTCCGGGCGGGCAGCGGCCCGCGGACGTCGGCGCGGCGCGCAGGTCCGCCGGATCGGCGATGCTCGCCCAGGACACCTCGGTGGAGCCGTAGAAGTTGTAGAGGACGTCGCCGAAGGTGTCCATGAACGACGTCACGAACGCGCCCGGCATCGCCGACCCGCTGCTCGCCACGATCCGCAGCGACGACAGGTCGTACCGGCCGCGCACGTGTTCGGGCAGGTCGAGGATCCGCTGCAGCATGATCGGCACCGCGAACAGCGCGTCGCAGCGGTGTTCGGCGATCGTGCGCAGCGTTTCCTCCGCGTCGAACCGGCGGATCAGCGACAGCTCCGCCCGCAGCGCCATGCCGAGCTGCATCGCGGCCAGCCCCCAGCTGTGGAACAGCGGGGCGGCCACGGCGATCTTGTCCCTGGCCCGCAACGGGATCCGCGACAGCACGGTCGCCGACGTGCTCACTCCCTTCGGCGTCGGACGGCGCGCTCCCTTCGGCGTCCCGGTGGTGCCGGAGGTCAGCACGACGATCCGGCCTTCGCGTTCGGCGGGCTTCGGCAGGGTCGTGGGGGCGTCCTGGAGCAGTTCGTCCAGCGTGCGATAGCCCTGTTCGGCGTCGTCCCACGTGCTGATCCGGGGGAATTCGCCCGGCACCGACGCGATGACCGGCGCGAACTCGTCGTCGGCGAGGACCGCGGCGGGCGGATGCTGGGTGAGCACTTCCTCGACGGCGGCGGGGGAGAGGCCGGTGTTGAGCAGGATGACGTCGGCGCCGAGCTTGCTGCAGCCGACGAACGCCTCGACCATCGCCGCGTGGTTGCGGCACATCAGCGCGACCGGTGAACCAGCCTGGACGCCGAGCGCGGCCAGGGCGTTGGCCAGCTGGTTGCTGCGCTCGTCGATCTCGCCGAAGGTGCGCGTGTGCCGCTCGTCGTGGACCGCGACGTCGTCGGCGCCGCGAGCGGTCGCGGCTAGGTACCCGCCGGCCAGCGTCGCGCCCCAGCGGGCGAGCGAACTGAGCTGCTTGACCATCTTGTCCGGTCGTCCCGCGGCGAGCACCCCGGCGCGGACCAGCGTGTTCGCCGTGCGCAGGGCGGTCGCCGGCTCGTTTTCCGGCGGGTCGCCCGGCAGTCCGGACAACTGCTGGCCGATCCGCTTCGACAGCTGTTTGAGCAGGCCTTTCACCGTGCCGCGGGCGAGCAGGCCGGAGTGTTCCGGCGGCAGCGACGGGAGCATCATCCGCAGCACGATCTCGGTGCCGCCGCGCGGGACCGGGCGCAGTTCGACCGACACCCAGGTCCGCTCGTCCGGCAGCCCGCACCAGACGACGTGCTCGCCCGGCCGGTACACCGCCGCGTGAATGGTGCCCTCGACCAGGGTTTCCCGGTCCGGGGCCAGCCGGATCAGGCAGTGCGGCCCTCGCCCCCGCTCGGCCGGGACGGTGACCTCGCACCAGCTGATCGCCGGGACGAACCTCGGGTACAGCTCGGGACTGCCGACGATCTGCCACACCTGTTCGGGCGGGTGCCCGACCACCGCACTCGCCTCGACCACATCGTCTCGCATCGCGATCCGCCTCGCCGCCGCACGCGTGTGGGCTCCCCGGTCCTTCCCGGACGCGTGTTCAGGTTGCGGGGACGCTACCAGGCAGAAGACGCCTGGGGTACTCCGAGCGACCGGAAATCCAACCAGATGGGAATTTTCTTGCGAGGTTTCGCCGCGGGCGACGGCCGCGGCCCGGCGGGTTCCGGCGTCCCGGACATAATGGGCCGGGTGGAGCATTTGGTCGAGGAATACGGACCCAGCTGGGACCCGGGCCCGTACGAACGGGGCACCGACGGGCCGCGCGTGATCCTGGTCGGCGCGGACACGTCGCCCACCGGGCTGCGCGCGACGGCGTATGGCGGCGGCCTCGCCCGGCGGCAGCGCGCGCGGCTGGTCGTGGTGTACGTGGCCGCGCCGACGGTGTGGACCGGCCTCGCCGCGTCCGCGGTCGTCGACGTGCAGCAGCAGACTTTCGAGGAAGAGATCGAGCAGCTGCGCGCGGAACTGCGCGAGCGGGCGGCCGACCTGGAAGTGCCGGTCACGTTCGTGGTCCGCCGCGGCGAGACCTTCCCCGAACTGCGCCAGGCCGCGCAGGAGGCGAACGCGGACATGGTCGTGGTCGGCGCGTCCGAACAGGGCGGGCACCGGCTCGTCGGCTCGGTCGGCAACCGGCTGGTGCGCGCCGCGACCTGGCCGGTCGTCGTCGTTCCGTGAGCGAATTCGCCGACACTGTCGCGCGCTTGCGGGGCGCGGGGTGCGTCTTCGCCGAGGACGAAGCCCGGCTCCTGCTCGGCCAACCGGGCGATGTGGCGGGGATGGTCGAGCGGCGGGTCGCCGGGGAACCGCTGGAGCACATCCTCGGCTGGGCGGAGTTCGCCGGCCGCCGGTTCGTCGTCGCGCCGGGCGTCTTCGTGCCCCGGCACCGCACCGAGTTGCTGGTGCGGCTGGCCATCGGGTTCGCGCACGAGCGGTCCGTGGTGCTCGATCTGTGCTGCGGTTCCGGTGCGCTGGGCGCGACAGTCGCGGCCGAGGTGCCCGGGATCGACCTGCACGCGGCGGACGTCGAGCCCGCCGCGGTTGCCTGCGCCCGGCAGAACGTGCCTGGTGAGGTGTACCAAGGCGATCTCTACGCCCCGCTTCCGCGGCGGTTGCGCGGCCGGGTCGACGTGCTGATCGCGAACGTCCCGTACGTCCCGACCGACGACGTCGCACTGATGCCGCCGGAGGCGCGCGACCACGAACCCCGCGTCGCGCTCGACGGGGGAGCTGATGGTCTAGACGTGCTCCGCCGGGTCGTCGCGGAGGCACCGGCCTGGCTCGCGCCCGGCGGGCACGTGTTTTTCGAGGCCAGCGAACGCCAAGCCGCCGCCGCGACCGCCGAAGTGCGCCAGGCCGGGCTGTCCGCCTCGGTCGAGGAGGATGACGAACTCGGCGCGACAGTCGTGGTAGGACAGCGCGAACACTGAGCGGCGAACCGGATTCGCCCGCCTTCCGTACTGCGTGCGCCCGGCAGGGCCGTCTAGGGTCGACGCATGAAGGTCGGCCTGCTCACCCGGGAGTACCCGCCGGACGTCTACGGGGGAGCGGGGGTGCACGTCGAGTTCCTCGCGCGGGAACTGCGGTCGCTGGTCGACCTGGACGTGCACTGCTGGGGCCCCGACCGTCCGGACGGCGCACACGGGCACCGCGACGCGCACGGATACGCCCAGCCCGCGTTCGCCACGATGGACATCGCGGTCTCGATGGCCGACGCGCTCGCCGGCCACGATCTCGCGCACAGTCATACCTGGTACGCGAACCTCGGCGGCCATCTGGCGAAGCTCGCGCACGGCATTCCGCACGTCATCACCGCGCATTCGCTCGAACCGCTGCGGCCGTGGAAAGCCGAGCAGCTCGGCGGCGGCTACCGCGTGTCGTCGTGGATCGAGCGCGACGCCTACGAGGCGGCGGACGCGATCATCGCGGTCAGCTCCGGCATGCGGCGCGACGTCCTCGAGGCATACCCGAACGTCGACCCGGCCCGGGTGCACGTGGTGCGCAACGGCATCGACACCGAGCTGTACCAGCCCGATCCCGGCACCGACGTGCTCGAGAAGCACGGCATCGATCCGAACCGGCCGTACGCGTTGTTCGTCGGGCGGATCACGCGGCAGAAAGGCGTGCCGCATCTCGTGCGCGCCGGGGCCGCGCTGGCGGAAGACGTCCAGCTCATTCTGTGCGCGGGCGGCGCGGACACGCCGGAACTGGACGCGGAGTTCCGCGGGCTGGTCGGGCAGCTGCAGGAACAACGGTCCGGGGTGCACTGGATCCCGGAAATGCTGCCGCGCACCGAAGTCGTCCAGCTGCTGACGCACGCGCTGGTGTTCGTGTGCCCGTCGGTGTACGAGCCGCTCGGCATCGTGAACCTGGAAGCGATGGCGTGCGGGACCGCGGTGGTGGCCAGCGACGTCGGCGGCATCCCGGAGGTGGTCGCCGACGGCGAGACCGGCGTCCTGGTGCATTACGACGAGAACGAGCCCGGCGCGTTCGAAGCCGGGCTCGCGCGCGGGATCAACGACCTGGCCGCCGATCCCGCCCGCGCCACCCGGCTGGGCCTCGCCGGACGGGACCGCGCGGTGGGAGAGTTCGGCTGGGCAGCGGTCGCCGCCGCGACGGTGGGGGTTTACGAGGCGTGCGGGAGGGTTTCGTGATCGACGGATCCGATGTGCTGGGAATCGTCCTCGCCGGCGGCGAGGGCAAACGGCTGATGCCGCTGACCACCGACCGCGCGAAACCCGCGGTCCCGTTCGGCGGCGTGCACCGGCTGATCGACTTCGTGCTGTCCAACCTGGTGCACGGCGGGATCCGCCGGATCTGCGTGCTGACGCAGTACAAATCGCATTCGCTGGACCGGCACATCTCGACGACGTGGCGGCTGTCGTCGCTGACCGGCGAGTACGTCACGCCGGTGCCCGCGCAGCAGCGGCTGGGCCCGCGCTGGTTCCAGGGCAGCGCGGACGCCATCCACCAGAGCCTCAACCTCGTGCACGACGAATCGCCCGCGTACATCGCGGTCTTCGGCGCGGACAACATCTACCGGATGGACCCGCGCCAGATGATCGACGCGCACATCGCGTCCGGCGCGGGCGTGACGGTCGCCGGAATCCGGGTGCCGCGCGCGGAGGCCCGGTCGTTCGGCGTGATCAGCACCGAGGACGGCACCAAGATCGACGCGTTCCTGGAAAAGCCCGAGGACCCGCCCGGCCTGCCGGATTCGCCGGACGAATCGTATGTGTCCATGGGCAATTACGTGTTCACGACGCAGGTGATGCTCGACGCGCTGCACGCGGACGCCAAGAACCCGGCGTCCAAACACGACATGGGCCGCGACATCATCCCGGCGCTGGTGGAGAAATCCGAGGCGGCGGTCTACGACTTCAACGGCAACGTGGTCCCCGGCGAAACCGGCCGCGACCACGGCTACTGGCGCGACGTGGGAACGATCGACAGCTACTACGACGCGCACACCGATCTGATTTCGACGCAGCCGATTTTCAACCTGTACAACCGGAAATGGCCGATCCTGGCCCACCCCGGCCAGCGCGCGGCGGCGAAATTCGTCGAAGGCGGCACGGCGACCCAGTCGATCGTCAGCAACGGCTGCATCATTTCCGGCGCGCAGGTAGTGGATTCCGTGCTGTCGCCGGACGTTTTCGTGGAAAACGGCGCGGTCGTGCAAGGCTCGGTACTGCTGGACGGCGCCCGGGTCGGCCGCGGCGCGGTGGTGCGGCGGGCGATCCTGGACAAGAACGTCGTCGTCCCGCCCGGCGCGCACATCGGGGTGGACCTGGCGCGGGACCGCGGCCATTACCACGTCAGCGATTTCGGGATTGTCGTGCTAGGCAAGGGAGAAACCGCGATCTAGGGCCAAGCCGGGCTGGCCCGTGCTCGGCTGGCGCAGCCGCTTGCGGGCGGATCGGGGCTCCCTGCAGTCCATTCGGGAAAGGCTTTCTGACCGGCAAAATCGATGAACGCACGGC
This sequence comes from Amycolatopsis sp. NPDC104775, assembly GCF_055583325.1. Taxonomy (NCBI): domain Bacteria; kingdom Bacillati; phylum Actinomycetota; class Actinomycetes; order Pseudonocardiales; family Pseudonocardiaceae; genus Amycolatopsis; species Amycolatopsis sp. NPDC104775. The sequence continues at coordinate 992,855 of NZ_JBVJOE010000001.1, read as the reverse complement.
TCTGGCCGAGAACGACCTTCGTCGCTCTCTGCCGCGCTTCACGCCCGAAGGACGACAGGCCAATCAAAAACCTGGGCGCGCTCGATGTCGAGCTGACGCCTGGCGATCTGCGGCACATCGAGAAGGCCGCGGCACAGATTCCCATCCGCGGCGAGCGCGTGCCCGAACAGCTGAAGTCGCTGTTCGGCCGTTAAGCCCGCGACAGGGGCGGAACCGAGCCAGCCGACGGCTCCCGATGCCCCGTTGTCCCGATCGTCAGGCACATTCGGTCAGTGAACGAGAGCGCGGCCGAATCCGTCCTGCCGTGCCCGTCCCGCGACGCTAAAGTCACGCGTCCGGCAGACACTTCGCAAAGGATTCCAGCACTGTGAACCAGGAGACCTCGTTCAACCCGGCACTCGGCTTCGGATCGGGCGGGCTGATCGTCACGATCCTCACCGTCGTCGCGCTGTGGCTGGTGTTCGCCAAGGCCGGACGCCCCGGCTGGGCGGCGATCATCCCGATCTACAACGTCTACGTCTGGCTGAAGATCGCCGGCCGCTCCGGGTGGTGGCTGCTCCTGCTGCTCGTCCCGCTGGTCAACCTCGTGGTCGTCATCATCGTCTCGCTCGACATCGCCAGGGCGTTCGGCAAGAGCGGCGTCTTCGGGTTCTTCGGGCTGTTCGTGTTCTCGATCATCGGTTACCTGATCCTGGGTTTCGGCCGGGCGCGGTACACCGCACCCGGCCCCCGCTGACGAACCCGGTTCAGCTCATCGCGGCGACGGTGCGCGCGACGACGTCGGAAGGGCTCGGCTGCCCGGCGATCTCCGCGCGCACCTCGGCCGCGGCCGAGGAGAACGAATCCTCTTCGAGCACCCGCCGCACCAGTTTCCGCATCGTTTCGACGTCCACAGTGGACGGATCATGGCTGAGCCCGACGCCCCGCTCGACCACTCGCTCGGCCGACATCGGATTGTCCGCGAAGCTGGGCAGCACCACTTGCGGCACCCCGTAAAACAAGGGCGCCGCGGTAGTCCCGGACCCGCCGTGGTGCACGATCGCCGAGCACCCGGGCAAGAACGCCGACAGCGGCAAGTACCCGACCGACCGGACGTTCGCCGGAAGCTCGCCCAGTTCGCTCAAGTCGGCAGCGCCCGCCGCGAGCACGACCTCGACCTCCATCCCGCCGAGCGCGTCCAGCACCACCTTCAAACTGCTGACCCCGGTCATCGCCGGAACCACCGTGCCCAGCGTGACCGCCACCCGCGGCCGCTCACTCTTTCGCAGCGTCCATTCCGGCAGCACGGCCCCGCCGTTGTACGGCACGAACTGCATCGGCCACCAAGGCGCGCCATCGCGTTCGTCGAGATGCTTTTCGTCCGCGCGCAGCCCGCCCATGCTCGGCGCCCGCGGATCGATTCGCGCGATGACGTCCGGCGGGGCGTCGCCGATGCCGAGTTTCTCGCGCATCAGCCTGCTGAGCTCGCCTTCCAGGAAGTCGTCGTGCTCGGCGCGCCACGAGAGGTCCCGGGCCGACCAGGAGATCCGGTTGCCGACCTCGAGCGCGGGCACGCCGAGCGCGACCGCGGCGAGCGCGCCGGCGCCGTGGTCGGACGGGTAGACGACGAGGTCGGCGCCGAACGCGCGGCCCGCTTCGATCGTGCCCGCGGTCATGGCGGCGGTGAAGAGGCCGAACGGTCCCTGGTGCTGCCGGGCGATCCGGTACTCCTCGGGTTCGTCCGGGTCCGGGGCGGCGTCGCCCTTGACGGTGGCCAGCAGGTCGGTCCAGATGTCCCGGCCGGGGAAGACGTCGGCGACCGGCAGCCCGGCGCGCGCGGACACCTCGGCGATCTCGGCGGTGGTGGCCAGCAGCACCTCGTGCCCGGCGGCGCGGGCGGCCCAGACGACCGGGATCAGCGGGAGCGTGAGCCCGTATCCGGGCGCGGAAGCGAACAGGATCTTCACGCTGCCGAGCCTGCCAGAAGCGTGGCGCTCGTCGCATCCCGGTTTCCGTTTCCGCACAGCGGTAACGCGCGGGGCCGCCGCGGCGACACATCCGCAGATCATCTTTCCCGGAAAGGCCCGGTCCCCCATGCGAAAAGCCCGTATCGCGGCATTGCTGACCCTGGTCGGCTTCGGCATCGCGATGTCCCCCGCCGTCGCCGCCGACGCCGGTCAGACCAGCACCTGGTGCACCAAGAAGGAGCAGGTGGCGATCCTCGGCACGTCGGCCGACACCGGCTACGGCACCACGGGCTACCAGTCCGCCACGGACACCTACGCGCCGACGACGTACGGCTGGACCACGAAGATCGCCAACGATCTGCACGCCGAGTGGAACACCACGACGAAGAACTACGCGCACAACGGCGCGATGGCCACCGACTACCTCCCCGGCGGCCGCTGGCCCGACACGACCGGCGCGCTCGCCGACATCACGCAGCGCCAGCCCGACCTGGTGCTCATCGACCTCGGCGGCAACGAGCTGATCTCGCAGACCGACCCGGCGGTGTTCAAGGCGAACCTGGGCAAGGTCATCGACAACATCCGCGCCGCGCGGCCCGGGGTGGACATCCTGCTGTCGATCTACGCCGAGCTGAAGTGGACGCCCAACCCGTGGGGCGGGCAGACGCAGAAGTACTTCTGGTCGCAGTACGCCACCGCGATCTACCAGACGGCGGTCGCCAAGGGGACGGCGCTCGTCGATCTGCGGCAGTACATCCCGCCCGCCGGGTCGGCGAATCTGCCGAACCCGAGCCCCTGGATGGCGGACAACGTGCACCTGAACGACGCGGGAAACCTCGCCGAGTACGGGATGTGGTGGGGCTGGACGTCGAGCCTGGGAAGCATTTGCTGAGCGGTTCGGCGATTGCGGTGCGGGCAGCTTCGTGAAGCCGACGTTCGAGGGCGACACGAACCTGTCCGCACCGAAGAGGGTGGAAACAGGTTCGGGCCGCGGGTCGGCGGTGGCGGAACCGGCCGTGCGCCCCGCGTTGCCGCTGCGTATGACGTTTCCGCAGGTCAATGCAGGTGGCGTAACCTCGGCGTAATCATCTTGCGGGTAGCGTCGCCGACGTGGTGACTACGCGGCGGAGGGCGGAACGGGCACGGCAGATGGCCGACGGCCTGCGGCAGCGGATCGTCGCGGGCGAGATCGGCGAACTGCTTCCGGGCGAGCGGGCGCTGGGCGAATGGTTCGGCGCGTCGCGGAACGTGGTGCGGGAAGCGCTCGGCTTGCTGCGGGACGAAGGGCTCGTCGAACGCCGTCAGGGAGTCGGGACGCTCGTGGTGCGCCCGAAATACGGCCATGGGCTCGACCGGCTCACCGGCTTGGCGGAGGCGCTCGAGGGACACGGCGAGGTCGTGAACGAGGTGCGCAAGGCTGAGACGGTCGCCGCGCCGCCTGCGGTGGCGGAACGCCTCGGCTTGGCGGCGGGCGAGAAGGTCGTGCACCTCGAGCGGGTGCGCCGACTCGGCGGGGTGCCGCTGTCTCTGGACTCGACTTACTTAGTGGCGGACCTGGGGGTTCCGCTACTGGGGAAGGATTTGGCGCACCGGGACCTGTTCGCGCTGCTGGAGGAGACGAACGGCATCCGGCTGGGCCGGGCGGAGATCGAGGTGCACGCGGTGTCCGCGGGTCCGGACACGGCCGCGTTGCTGGACATCGAGCCGGGGACGGCGGTGTTCGCGCTCGACCGGTTGACCCGGTTGCCGGACGGCCGTCCGGTGGACGCGGAGTGGCTGCATATCCGCGCGGATCGGCTGACGTTGCGGGCGACCTTGCCTCGCGGGGCGAAGTGATGCGGCGGGTTGGCCTCGGCGGGCGGGGTGAGTGCGGGGCAGTTCTGGTTGTGGGGATGTGGGGTGGGGAGCGCCTGGTTTGCGGTGGGCGTGTTGTCCGGCGGGGCGAGTGTGAATCGGTTTGCCCGGTTGTCGGTGGTCGCGTCGTGCGGTGGGTTGGTTTGGCGGGGTGGCGTGGGTGCGGGTCGGTTCTGGTTGTGGCGGGACTGGGCGGGAGTCGTCCGGCTTGCGGTGGTCGCGTTGGCTGGTGGGGCGAGTACGGGTTGGTTTGCCCGGTTGTTGGTGGCCGCGTCGTCTGGTGGGCTGGCTCGGCGGGGCGGCGTGAGTGCGGGTCGGTTCTGGTGGCGGCGGGCCTGGGCGGGGATCGTCCGGCTTGCGGTGGTCGCGTTGTCCAGTGGGGTGGTCTGAGCGAGTGTGGCTCGGTTTGCCCGGCTGTCGGCGGTCGCGTCGTGCGGTGGGCTGGCTTGGCGGGGCGGCATGGGCGCGGACCGGTTCTGGTCGCGGCGAGACGAGGTGGAAATCGTCCGGCTCGCGGTGGTCGCGTAGTCCGGCGGGATGGCTCGGCCGCGCGGCCTGAGCGTGCATCGGTTCGCCCGGCTCCCGTAGTCCGGCGGCTGGTCAGGATCGCCGCCGAAGCGGGGCGTGCGGCATCGAAGCGACAAGCGATCCGATGGGCAGTCAGCGATTTCCGGCGGCGGAATGAGCGCGCACCAGTTCACCGCGCAGGCGTGGACCGCACACCGTTTCCCCCGCGAGGGAACGACTTCCGCGGGAGCCCAAGGTGATCGCCGCGCTCATTGTCACCGGGCTGCTCGCCGGGATCGGCATCACCGCGGTCGGGCCCGGCGGGGTGCTCGCGACGGTCGGGCTGTTCGTCTTCACCTCGCTCAACCCGGCGCAGGTCGCGGGGACGGCGATCGTCACGCATGTGGCCACCGGGATCCTCGGCAGTGCCGCGTTCGTCCATTCCGGACAGTTGCGGGAGCCGGAAACCCGGCGGGCAGCGGGAGTTCTGGCAGCGGCCGCGGTCGTGGGGACTCCGCTGGGAGTGCTGCTGAACTCCGGGGTGTCCGCGAAGGCGTTCGGGATCGTGCTCGGCGGATTCGCGCTCGTCGTCGCCGTGTTTGTCGGGTTGAAGGGACGGGAGCGGGCCGTCGGGCTGCCGGTCGCGGGGGCGATCGGGGCGGGAGTCGCGGTGGTGGCGGGGCTGGTCGGGGTCGGCGGGCCGATGCTGGCGGTGCCGTTGCTGGTGGTCGCCGGGATGCCGGTGCTCGGGGCGCTCGCCGCGGCGCAGGTGCAGTCGGTGGTGATCGCGAGTGTCGGCACCCTCGGTTACGTCCTGCACGGAGCGGTCGACTGGCGGCTCGCCGCGATTGTCGGGATCCCGGAGTTGGCGGGGGTGTTGATCGGCTGGCGGATCGCGCACGCGTTGCCTGCCAAGGCGCTCAAGGCCGCTCTCATCGCGGTGCTGGTCGGGATCGCGCCGTACCTCGCGCTGCACGGCTGAGGCCGGATGGTTCACAAAGGACCATCCAGCCTCAGGAGCCGTTACCGGTCGAAGGGGAGGTGCATTACCGCTCCCGAAACGGGTTTCCCGGCGCGGACGGTGGTGAGTTCCGCAGCGGACAGAGCGCGGCGGTAGAGCCGGGTGTCGTCCAGTGCGCCGGAAAGGTGCTGTGCGCCGTCTAGACGTTCGCCAAGCCACAGCTGGAACGAGACGGTCTGGGTGACCGAACCGGGGGAGTCCGGGCCGGACGCGGCGACCGCGCCGTCGACCAGGATGCGGAGTTGGCCGTCTGATCGCTGAAGTGCCACGTGGTGCCAGGTTTGATCGTCGTACGCCGAGGGCGTACTGATCGACTTGCTTCCCGCTGCGGTGGTCATCATCGCGATCAACCGGTGCGACAAGGGTTCGGCGCGCAGCCACAACTGCGGTGCGGTCGAGCCCATTCCTCCTAGCCACAGCAGGGCTTGCGGGTCCTTTGACGAGCCGTACTTGACCCACGTGGTGAAGGTGAAGCCGCCGGAGCCGACCAGTTGCTCCGGCGAGTACGGGACGCGGACGAAGCCGTTCTCCAAGTGCAGCGCTTTGCCGAATTTGCCGGGAACAGAGCTTGCCTCGCCGAGAATGCGAGCAGGCTGTCCACTTGCGACGTCCGGAGTGGACACTCCCGATGTGCGCTTCCAGCCGAGATAGTTCTCGTCGAAGCGGGCGAAGCGAATCTCGTCGCGGGCGTCCACCGCTCCGCCCTCGTACATCAGGCCGATCTTCGCGTTCTTGTCCTCGGGGCCGCTCAGCTGGACCAGGTCGGAGTAGCCCGACCAGTCCGTCGTGATCCGGGTGCCCTGGTCGGCGTTTTCCCAGGTGCGACCGTCGTCATAGGACGAACGGATGGTCATCCAGCGTCGCCGGTCGGTGTCGGCGGGGGAGGCGAACAGGACACGCTTTCCGCCGGGGCGGTCCAGGCGCAGCAGCGAACCTTGCACCATCGGCGTCACGAGGTCGGGGATTGTGGTGAAGCGCTGGGAGAACGTCTCGCCGCCGTCCCGGCTCAGTGCGTAGTCGCGGTTGCCGATGTCGGTGCCGCTTTGTTCGCGGCCGCCCGCGTAGATGGTGCCGTCCGGCAGTTCCATCACGCTGACTTCCGACGGCTTTTGCGTGAAGGTGCCGCCGACGGGATGCAGGTAGCTGTCGACAGCGCCGACGTGCCAGGAAGCACCGCCGTCGTCGCTGTAGACGAGACCGGCGTAGTTTTCGACGGAGTTCGTGCCGTCGCTGCGCTCGGCGTTCACACCGAATACGAGCCGACCCGCGTGTCGGCCGTGGTGGAGCTGGATGCCGTGCACTGGACCGGAGGCGTACCAGGAATCCCATGCGGGCAGCTTCGCTTGCGCGCTGATGTCGACCGGCGTGGACCACGTGCGGCCGTCGTCGGTGCTGTATTGCGAGTGCGGCGTGCGCGGGCACGGCACGGCGCAACCCTTGTCGTCGGTGCGGCCCTTGTTGTAAGTGGTGATCAGGACGATCCGACCAGTTTTAGTGTCCACAATGGGCACTGGATTGCCGTGGGTGTCCCCGCCGCCGCGGTTCACGACCTGCAGCGGCGACCAGGTGGTGCCGCCGTCGGTCGAGCGTTTCAGCACCAGGTCGATGTCGCCGGTGTCGCCACAGTTGTTCTTGCGGCCTTCCGCGAAGGCCAGAAGCGTGCCCTGCGTGCTGCGGACGATCGCTGGGATGCGGAAGCACGCGTAGCCGGTTTCCTGATGCGGGTTGAAGAGTGCTTGCTGGTCGAATTGCGGCGCGGCTTGAGCCGAGGACGGGGCGAGGAAAGCCAGCAGTGCGAACGCCAGCGCCACGCGGAGAGCGGTTCTCATCTGGTCTCCGTTCTGAACTGTCCGGAAAGGACGGCCACGCCGTGCGCGGCCAATTCCACTTCGGACGATGGCTGGGCGGGATCGGTGAGCAAGTCTGTGCCGGGGGAAGGCAGGGAGACGGTGACGGATTCAGCGTTGTGGTTGAGCAGGAACAGATAGTCGTCCGCGCCGTGGCGCACGATCGCCTGGACGCCGTCGGGCAATCCGGGCAGCACGGGCGAAACTCCGGCTTCGGTGGTGATCCGGTCGAAAAGGGTACGCATGACGTCCGCGTCCGGCCGGGTGCCGAGGTACCACGCGACGCCCGAACCGAATTCGTGCCGCGTGATCGCGGGGCGACCGGCGAGCGGGCCTTCGGCGAACGAGGCGACGACGTCCGCGCCTTCGGCTTCGATCCATTCGGACCAGATCGTCGCGCCCACTGTGGCACCGTCGAGGTCGAGCGTCGTGGAACCACCTTCGGGAAGGGGCCAGAATTCGTCGACGCGCAGTCCGAGAATGTCGCGCAAGGGAGCGGGATAGCCGCCGGTGTACACCCGGTCGTTCTCGTCGGCGATGCCGGAGAAGAAGGACACCGCCAAATGCCCGCCACCCTCCACATAGGAGCGGAGATTGGCCGCGACGGCACTGTCCATCAGGTACAGATTGGGCACCACGACCAGCCGGTATCCGGACAGATCGCGGGACGGATGCACGACGTCGCAGGTGACGTTCGCGTCGAACAGCGGCGCGTAGTGCGCGAGGTGGGAATCGAGCTGGCTGAGGTCGTCCGACGGATGAGAGTTCAGCTCCAGCGCCCACCAGCTGTTCCAGTCGTGCAAGATCGCGACGTCGGCCTTGACCCGGCTGCCCGCCACTTGCGGCAGTGACGCGAGTTCCTGTCCTAGGTCGCGTACCTCGCGAAAGGTGCGGGTGTCTGGGCCGCCGTGCGGCACCATCGCGGAGTGGAATTTCTCCGCACCGCCCGGAGTCTGCCGCCACTGGAAGAACAACACCGCGTCCGCCCCGCGTGCGACGGCCTGCCAGCTGCCCAGCCGCATCGTCCCGGGCGGCTTCGGGCTGTTGCGGGTGCGCCAGTTCACCGCGCTCGGTGCCTGCTCCAGCAGCAGCCAGGGCTGATCGTCCTTAAGGGACCGGACGAGGTCGTAGGCGAAAGCCGCTTCCAGATGTCCGCGCGGATCGTAGGGATCGGGATAGGAATCGAGGCTCACGATGTCCTCGTGCGGCACCCATTTGTTCCAGTCAAGCGACTTCTGCACCAGGCCGACGAAGTTCGTGGTCACCGGCACATCCGGAGTGATCCGGGCCAGCACCTCGCGTTCGTTGAGGTAGCAGCCGAGCGACGCGTCGGAGGAGAACCGGTGGTAGTCCAGCTGGTGCGCCGGGTTCGGGAAGGTCGGCGCGACGCGGGGCGGCTGCACCTCGGCGAAGTCGGAATACCGCTGCGACCAGAAAGTCGTGCTCCAGGCTTCGTTCAACGCCTCGACGCTGCCATAGCGTTCGGTGAGCCAGCGCCGGAAGTCCACTGCGGACTCGTCGCAGTAGCAGGCGCGGATATGGCAGCCGAATTCGTTGCCGATGTGCCACATTTCCAACGCCGGATGATCGGCGTACCGAGTGGCGACCTGCTCCACCAGCCGGGCGGCGTGCTCGCGGAAAACGGGGCTGGACGGGCAGAACTGCTGCCGTGCACCGGCGGAGAGCCGGGTGCCGTCCGCGCGCACCGGCAGGATTTCCGGGTAGCGGTGGGAAAGCCAGGGCGGCGGCGAGGCCGTCATAGTGGCGAGACAGGCCCGGACGCCACTGGCGGCGAGGTTGTCCAGCACCGTGTCGAACCAGCCGAAATCGAATTCGCCGGGCCTCGGTTCGACCTGCGCCCAGGAGAAAATCCCGACGGTCACCATTGAAACCGAAGCCTCGGCCATCAGTTTCAGATCTTCGGCCCACACGTCGGGCGACCAATGCTCGGGGTTGTAGTCCCCGCCGTAATACAACCGGTCCATCAGAGCAGCCCCGCTTCCGCCAGCTTTCCCTTGATCCGCAGCAGTTCGTCGTCGTTGAGGGGGAGTTGCGGCGGCGCCATCACCGCGTTGTCGATAAATCCGCGCATCTTCATCGACGCCTTGAACGCGCCGAGCGCGGCCGAACCGCGGCCCATCCGGCTCGGCGGCGCGACCTCGGTGATGCTGAACAGCGTCAGCAGCCGTTCCTGCTCCCGCCGGGCGGCCTGCGGGTTGCCGCCGCGGAAGTGGTCGTAGATCAGCACGTAGCCGACCGGGTCGACGTTCCCGAGCCCCGGCACCGCACCGTCCGCGCCTTGCGCGAGCGCGGCGTCCACGAGGAGTTCGGAACCGGTGAACACGGCGAATTGCTCCAGCCCGCGCTCGCGCCGCTGCTGCAGCACCATCCGGAAACCGGCCTCGTCGCCGCTGGAATCCTTGAGCCCGGCCACCACGCCGTCCGCGGCCAGATTCAGCACCATGTCGCGGTCCAGTTTGGTGTGCACGGCCATCGGGATGTCGTAAGCGAAAATCGGCAGCGACGTCCGCTCGTGCAGCAGCCGGAAGTGTCGGTCGATTTCCGCGACGTGCGTGCGGGTGTAGTACGGCGCGGTCACCACGATGCCGTCCGCCCCGGCCGCCTCGGCGGTCTTCACGTGCTCCGCGACGCGCAGGGTCGTCATGTCGATGCAGCCGGCGAGCACCGGGACTCGTCCGGCGACCTGGTCGACCGTGGTTTCGACAGTGATCCGCCGCTGGTCGTCGGGCAGGAAGGCGACCTCGCTGGACGAACCGAGCACGAAGATCCCGTGCACGCCGGCGTCGAGCTGGAATTCGATGTGCCGCCGCAACGACGCGGTGTCCACCGTGAAATCGTCGTGGAACGGCGTGCACAGCGGCGGGATGATGCCGGCGAACGTGGGCGCAGTCATGAGGCGGTCACTCCGATTTCTGGGTGGATGCAGCGGTAGGTGTGCTCGTCCGGCCCGGACTGCGGCGGCAAGGCCTGGGAACACTCAGCGGTGGCTTTCGGGCAGCGGGTGTGGAACGGGCAGCCGGGCGGCGGCGCGGTCGCCGACGGCACGGGTCCACTGAGGACAATCGGTTCCACCGGGTGCAGCAGGCTCGGCGTCGCCGAGAACAGCGCCCGGGTGTAGGGATGACGCGCGTGGTGCGGCAACTCGGCGGCCGGGGCCTGTTCGACGATCCGCCCGAGGTACATCGTGACGATGTGGTCGCTCATCCGGCGCACGGTCTGGATGTCGTGCGACACGAACACCATCGCGAGTTCAAGCTGTTCGCGCAGGTCCAGCAACAGATTGAGGATTTGTGCCCGCACCGAAACGTCCAAAGCGGACGTCGGCTCGTCGGCCACCAGCAACGCGGGCCGCAGGGCGAGCGCACGGGCGATCGCCACGCGCTGCCGCTGTCCGCCGGACAGCTGCGGGGGCAGTGCGTCAGCCACGCTGGACGGCAGCCCGACGAGGTGCATCAGCTCCCGGACCCGTTCGGCTCGCTCGGCCGCGGAGCCGATGTGGTGCACGTCGAGCGGATCGCGGAGGATCTTTGAAACCGGCAGCCGCCGGTTCAGCGCGGTCGAGGGGTCCTGGAAGATCATGCCGACCGTGCGGCCCAGTTCGGCTGGGCTCAAGGCGGACAGCGGCTGGCCCGCGTAGCGCACCGTGCCCGAGGTCGGTTTCTGAAGGCCGACCAGCACTTTGGCCAAAGTGGACTTCCCGCAGCCGGATTCCCCGACTATGCCTACGGTCTCGCCCTTCTCGATGACCAAATTCGCGTCGGTGAGCGCGTACACCCGGTCATGGCCGAACAGGCTCGAGCCGCGGATCTTGTGCACCACATGCACGCCGTCGACCTCGACGAGACTCATGCCTGCGCTCCTTCCGCGAGCGCCGCGACCGGGCTCTCGGCGGGGTAGTGGCAAGCGACGAGATGCCCTTCGCCCGCCGGTTCAGGTGCGACCTCGAAGCAGTGCCCGCGAGCGGCCGGACAGCGGCTCGCGAACCGGCACCCGGGCGGGAAGTCCGCGGGCGCGGGTACGACGCCCTTGATCTGGGTGAGCGTCGCTTCGTTCTCCTCTAGCGACAGCACCGCGCTGAGCAGGCCCCGGGTGTAGTGGTGCCGCGGCGCACCGACGACGGCCGCGGTCGCGCCGGTCTCGGCGACCTGTCCGCCGTACATCACCACGACCCGGTCGGCGATGTCGGATACCAGCGCGAGGTCGTGAGATACCAGGACCAGCGCGAAGCCCAGTTCCTCCTGCAGCCGCAGCAAAAGCGCCATGATCTGCGCCTGCACGGTCACGTCGAGCGCCGTCGTCGGCTCGTCGGCCACGATCAGCTTCGGGCTTCGGGACAGCGCCATCGCGATGAGCACGCGCTGCCGCTGTCCGCCGGACAGTTCGTGCGGGTACGCCCGCAACATCCGGCCCGGGTCGAGATTGACCAGTTCCAGCAGCTCTTCCGGCGTGCGGGTGCCGCCGCGCCGGGTGAACTGCTTGAGCTGTGCGCGGATCGTCATCGCCGGGTTCAGCGAACTGAGCGCGTCCTGGTACACCATCGCCAGGTCGTGCCCGAGATGCCGGCGGCGGACGCCCGGCTTCATGGCGAGCAGGTCGTCGCCCGCGAACCTGATCTCGCCGCTGAGCCGCGCGGCGTCCGGCTGCAGGCCCATGATCGACAGCGCGGTCAGCGACTTTCCGCAGCCCGATTCGCCGATCAGCCCCAGCACCTCGCCGGAACGGACCGAAAAGGACACTCCGTCGACCACGTTCACGCCATTGTGCCGATCCGGGAACGAGATCGCGAGATTCTCCACCGCCAGCACGGTTTCCCGATTGGACAGATCCCTCGCCTTCGCCGCCAGCCGTTGTCCGGCCTCGCGCAGACCGCGCAGCGGCAACACTGCGGTGGCGGGCTCCGGGGCCAGTTCGATCTGCTGTGCCGCTTCGGCCGCCTTCGCGGTGCGAGCCGACGGCGCGGCCCAGGCGTCGGAGATCCCCTCGGACAGAATGTTCAGCGCCAGCACGGTCAGCAGGATCAGCAGACCGGGGAACAGCGTCGCCCACCAGCCGCCGGTCAGCACGAGGTCCTTGCCGTCCGACAGCACCGAACCCCACGACGGGTCGGGTGGCTGGATCCCCGCGCCGATGAACGACAGCGACGCCTCGAACACGATCGCGTCCGCGACGGTCACCGTGCAGTACACGAGGATCGGCGCGGCACAGTTGACCGCGACGTGCCGGGCGAGGATGAACAGCCGTTTCGCCCCGATCACCCGCTCGGCCGCGACATAGTCCTCGCCGTACTGCGCGAGCACGTTCGCCCGCACCACCCGCGCCACCGGGGCCATGTTGAGGAAGCCGATCGCGAGGATCAGCACGAAAATGCCGCGGCCGAACACCGCCACCAGCACCGCGGCGAGCGCGATGCCGGGGAAGGCCATCAAGACGTCGAGGACCCGCATGACCAGGCTGTCGACCCGGCGGCCGGACGTGGCCGCGAACGCACCGACGAGGACGCCCGCGACCAGCGCGAGCAGCGTCGCGCCGAGGCCGATCGCGAGCGACCAGCGGGTGCCCGCGACGAGCCGGGAGAAGATGTCGCGGCCGGACTGGTCGGTGCCGAACCAGTGCGCCGCGCTGGGCCCGCCGGTGTCGGTGCTGAGCACGTCCGGGTTGTGCGTGGCCACGGCGGTGCCGAGGATCGCGACGAGCCCGAGCACGACCAGCACGGCCAGCGCGATCCACGAGGACAGGGGAAGCCGCCGGAACCGGACGCCGGGCCGCGACAGCCGAGCGGTCAGGTTCGGGCGGAGGACGGGGCGCATCACGAGCGGCTCCGCGGACGGGGGTGGGCGGCGAGGCAGAGCAAACCGATGAAGAGGTTCGGGCGCATCATGAGCGGCTCCGCAAACGGGGGTGGGCGACAAGGCGGAACACGTCGGCGAGGAGGTTCGGGCGCATCACGAGCGGCTCCGCAGACGGGGGTTGGCGACGAGGTAGAGCACGTCGACGATCAAGTTCACGAGCACGAACCCGGCCGCGATGGTGATCACGAAGCCCTGCACCTTGGCGGTGTCTCCGTCCTGCACGGCCTGGATCATGTTCTGGCCCATGCCGGGCAGCGCGAACATCGTCTCGATCACCACCGCGCCGCCGAGCAGGTAGCCGACCCGCAGGCCGAGCACGGTCAGCGGGTTGACCAGCGCGTTGCGCAGCACGTTCCGCCCGACCACCACGACCGGTGGCAGCCCGCCGCCGCGCGCGGTCCGCACGTAGTCCTTGTCGAGTTCCTCGACCATCGACGTGCGGATCACCCGGGTCAGCTGCGCGGCGACCGGCGCGGCCAGCGCGATCGCGGGCAGCGTCAGCGAGTTCAGCCAGCCGGAGAACGAATCCGCCGGGCTGACATAGCCGCTGGTGGGGAACAGGCCCTTGCCCACGGCCAGCCATTGCACCAGCAGCAACGCGATCCAGAACGCCGGTGCGGCGACCCCGGCGAGCGTCACGAAGCGGATCAGGTGGTCCGGCCAGCGGCCGCGGAACAACGCCGAGGTGACGCCGAGGACAACCGAGATGACGAGCGCGAGCGCTAGGCCGAGCAACGTCAGCTGCACGGTGAGCGGGAGCGCGGTGGCGATGGTCTGGCCCACCGGCTCCTTGGTGATCACACTCGTGCCGAAGTCGCCTTGCAGCAGATGCCACACGAAGTGCACGTACTGCAGCGGCAACGGGTCGAGCAGGCCGTTCTGCTCACGGAACTGCTGGAGCTGATCGGCGGTGGCGTTGGCTCCGTTGAACGCGGCCATCGCCGGGTCGACCGGCGAGAACCGCATCACGATGAACACGAACAGGATCACGCCGAGCAGCAGCGGGATCAGGGCGAGGATGCGACCGGCCAGCATCCGCACGACGACTGTCACTTCGCGGGCCTCCCGTCAGACCGGTTTGGCCTGGTTGAGGTAGATGCCCGGGTAGCCCTGGGCGCGCACGCCGCTGATCGCCTTCGGGTCCCACGCGGTGCCCATCTGCGTGAAGACGATCGGGTAGATCACCGCCTGCTCGGAGATCTGGTCGAGCAGCTGTTTGTACAGCCCGGTCCGCTTCGTTTCGTCGGTTTCCGCGGCGGCCTTGTCCTGCAACGCCAGCAACGCGTCGGTGTCCGGGCCGCTCCAGCGCGCGTACCGCGTCATGAGCACTGATTGCTTGTCGTAGTAGTAGCGGATGAGCAGGTCTGGGTCGTTGCCGAATTGCAGCGGGTTGTTCGTGGTGGCCACGACCTGAAAGTCGTCGCCGTTGTCCAGTTTGGAGAACAGTGCCTTGGTGTCTTGGGAGTCCAAAGTGGTCTGTACGCCGATCGCGTCCCAGCCCTCCTTGATCACCTTGACGCAGTCGAGCACCAGTGAAGTGTTCGTAGTGGACAGTGAGATCTTCAGCCCGCTGACGCCCGCTTCGGTGAGCAGTTGCTTCGCCTTTTCCGGGTTGTACTCGAAGCTCTGCGACGCGGGCTGCGAACCGGGCAGCTTGGGGTTGATGAACGACGTGCCCGCGGTGCCGGTGCCGCGCAAGCCGATCTCGATCATCTTCTTCTTGTCGATCGCGTAATGCAGCGCTTGGCGGACCCGGTTGTCGGAGAACGGCGAATGCTTGGTGTTGAAGAGAAGGAACAAGTTGTTGCCGCCGTCGGCGAACTCGACCGTACGGCCTGCCTTGCGCAGCTGTTCGGCGTTGGCGGGCGGGATGTTCTCCGCGATCTGCGCGTCCGGCTTGGCCCCGGAGATCGCCGCGACCCGCGGCGCGGAATCCACAATGGACTTCCAGAGCATCTTGTCGTACGCGGCCGGGCGCGGACCGTTGTAGTCGGCGAACTTCTCGAACGAGGTGTGCGAAAGCGGTGCCTGTTCGGTGATCTTGTACGGCCCGGAGCCGACGACCTTGCCCGCCGCGGCGGCCTTCCAGTTGTTCTCGAACACGTGCTTGGGCACGATCTTGCAGATCTGGATCCGCTGCAGCGCGTACGGGAAGGCGAATTTCAGGCTGAACTCCACTGTCTTGGCGTCGACCTTGGTGACCGACTCGAGCCACTGCGAGAAGAAGCTGTGGATGAGCACGTTTTCTTTCGGGTCGAGTACGCGGGCGTAGGTGAACACCACGTCGTCGGCGGTCACCGGCTGCCCGTCGTGCCATTTCGCGCCGTCGCGCAGTTCGAAACGCATTTTGGTGCTCTTGAGGTCGGCCGGCAGCGCCTTGGCCAGGCCGGGGAACGGTTCCCGGGTGATCGGGTCGCCCTCGACGAGCGATTCGTAGCTGTGCAGGATGGCCGCCATCGCGAACGCCGACGCGGTCTGCAGCGGGTCCCAGGTCTGGTTGTTGCCGTACCCGAGCACCGCGGTGACGGAACCGGACGAACTGCCGGTCTTGTTGGTCGACGCGGGTCCGCCGCACGCGGCGAGTGTCGACGAAACCGCCGCGGCGGCGCCGGCGAGGCCGGCGTAGCGCAGCAGTGCGCGCCGGTTGAACGAAGTCCCCATGGCGGTTCGGGACATGGCGTCTCCTGACTTGATGCGGTGTTCCACCCAGAAAGCATCGAGAAGTAGGACGTGGGACGTCCTATGACTTGCCGGAACCCTAAGTCCCGTTCCGCGCCCGGTCAAGAGGCGCGTTCCCACCCGCGCGGGGGCGGCCGGGGGAGCCGATCATGACGTAGGATGTCCTCCGATGGCGACGTGCCAGTGCAAGAAAGACATCCGGGAGACACGTGTGGCGCGCCCGCAACGCAGCGAAGAGATCACCAAGCAGATCATCGACCTGATCGTCGACCGGCAGCTGCCGACCGGCGCGCCGATGCCGACCGAGCTGAGCCTCGCCGAGGACCTCGGGGTCAGCCGGAATTCGATCCGGGAGGCGGTCAAGGCGCTGCAGGCGCTGGGCATCGTCGAGGTCCGGCACGGCTACGGCACGTTCGTCGGCTCGGCGGGCTCCGAGGCGCTGCAGACGTGGCTGCTCTTCCGCACGCGCAGCCGCGGCAGCACCGACGCCGGGCGGCTGCGCGACCTGCTCGAGGTCCGCGAAATGATCGAAACGGAGCTGACCAGCCGGGTCGCGCGCGACCACCGGCCAGAGCTGATCGGCGAACTGCAGGCGTGCGTGGCGCGCATGCGGCGCAAGGGCCCGGACGCGGCGGTGGCCGACCGCGAGTTCCACGACCTGATCTGCGCCGAGGCGGGGTTCGACCTGGCGCGCGAGCTGACTGGGTTGTTCTGGGACGTCTACCGGGCCGCGGAAGGGGAAATGGGCGGGCCGGTGTCGTCGGCCACGGCCACCGCGAAACGGCACCAGGCGATCGTGGACGCGCTCGTGAGCGGGGACGCGGAAGCGGCCGCGCACGCGGTGCACCGGCATTTCGACGAGGTGCGCAAGCGCGCGAAAGCGGGCCGGTACGGCGGCTTCGGCGAGGCGCGGCCCGCGATATCCGGTTCGGCTGCGAGCTGATCGCGGTTAGGCTGGCCGGGTGACGACTCCGGAGATCGCTTTCCTGCCGCCGTCCGCCGCCGGGGACGCCGAGCTGGTGGCCACGCTGACCGAGCTGGTGAACACCGTCTACGCCAAGGCCGAGGCCGGGTTGTGGGCCGGCTCGGCCGATCGGACCAACGCCGGGGAGATGGCCGGGTTCGTGCGCGCGGGGGAGATCGCGGTCGCCCGGATCGACGGGGCGGTCGCGGGTTCGGTCCGGATCCAGCGGCTGGCCGAGGATCTCGGAGAGTTCGGCCTGCTCGCGGCTTCGCCGCAGGTGCGCGGCGCGGGGATCGGGCGGGAGCTGGTGCGGTTCGCGGAGGACCACTGCCGGGCTCAGGGTTGTACGCGGATGCAGCTCGAGCTGCTGGTGCCGCGGGAGTGGACGCATCCGTCGAAGGATTTCCTCGCGCAGTGGTACACCCGGCTCGGGTACCGGGTGGTGGAGACGTCGACGATCGACGGGCCGCATCCGGAACTGGCCCCGCTGCTGGCCACGCCGTGCGATTTTTTGATCTGGCACAAGGATCTTCGCTGAGCTCTGGCGCGGATTTCCGTCCGGTTCTGTCCTGGTGTCAATTCTGACCAGGTGGTAGAAATTGGCGAAAGCCCTCTACCGCTGGGAGTTGGCATGGGCGGACCTTCGGTGCAGTTGTATTCGGTGCGCGACGCGTTCGCGGCTGATCCGGACGAGACGTTGCGGCGGCTCGCCGCGATCGGGTTCCGGCGGGTGGAGCCGTATGGCGTGGTGGAGAACGTCGAGGCGCTCGGCGCGGGGTTGGCGGCGCACGGGTTGAGTGCGCCCACCGCGCATGCCGCGTTGGTCGGGAAGGACCAGGAGGCGGTGTTCGCGGCGGCTCGAGGGCTGGGGATCGGGGTGGTGATCGAGCCGCTGGTTCCTGCTTCGCGGTGGCAGAGTTCGGCGGATATCGCGGAGACTGCTTCGGCGTTGAATGCGGCGGCTGAGGTCGCTGCGCGGTATGGGGTGCGGGTGGGGTATCACAATCATTGGTGGGAGCTGGAATCGCGGATTTCCGGGCGGAGTGCGTTGGAGGTTTTCGCGGAGCGGCTTTCTCCGGAGATTGTGCTGGAGGTGGATGTTTACTGGGCTGCCGCGGGCGGGGAGGACGCGCCTGCGTTGCTGCGGCGGTTGGGGGAGCGGATTTTTGCTCTTCATGTGAAAGACGGTTCGTTGGCTGTCGATGCTTCCGGGCAGGTGCCTGCGGGGCAGGGGCGGGTGCCGATGGCGGAGGTGCTTGCTGCGGCTCCGGAGGCGTTGCGGGTGGTGGAGTTCGATCGGCATGAGGATGTTTTCGGGGGAATTGCGGAGAGTTTCGCTTATCTTGCCGGGGTGGGGGAGTGACTGTCGGGGTCGGGGTTATCGGGGCTGGGTTTATCAGTGATACCTATTTGGGGAATTTGACGGCGTTTCCGGATCTTCGGGTGGAGGCCGTCGCTGATCTCGATGTGGATCGGGCTTTGGCGCAGGCTGTGAAGTACGGGGTTCCTCGTGGCGGGTCGGTGGCGGAGTTGCTCGCGTCGCCGGAGGTTGAGATCGTCGTGAATTTGACGGTGCCCGCGGTGCATGCCGAGGTGAGTCTGGCGGCGGTGGAGGCGGGGAAGCACGTTTGGACGGAGAAGCCGATCGGGTTGGATCGGCTTACTGTGCGGAAGCTGCTGGGCCGGGCTCGGGAGAAGGAAGTGCGGGTCGCTGGGGCGCCGGACACGCTTCTCGGGGCGGGGCATCAGAGTGCGTTTCGGGCGTTGGGGCGGATTGGGGAGCCTGTTACGGCGTTGGCGTTGTTTCAGACGCCGGGGCCGGAGGGGTGGCATCCCGCGCCGGAGTTTTTGTTTCAGGCTGGGGGTGGGCCGTTGTTCGATATTGGGCCGTATTACTTGACGCAGTTGGTGCGGGTGTTTGGGGCGGTGCGGAAGGTTACCGGGGTTGGGGGGAAGGGGCGGGGGACTCGGGTGATTGGGGCTGGGCCTCGGGCTGGGGTGTCGTTTGCGGTTACTGTGCCTACTACTGTTAGTGCGTTGGTGGAGTTTGTGGGTGGGGGTAGTGCGCAGGTTTTGCTGACGTTTGATTCGGCGGTGCGGCGTACTGGGGTTGTTGAGGTTTTCGGGGCGTTGGGGACGGTGGTTTTGCCGGATCCTAATGGGTTTGGCGGGGGTGCGGTGTTGCATTTCGCCGGGGGTGGGGAAGTGGAGTCGGAGGAGGTGGGGGTGGTGGGGCATTCGGCTTCTCGGGGGACTGGGGTTCTCGATCTGGCTCGGTCGATTCGGGCTGGGGTGCGGGAGAGGGCTTCGGGGGAGTTGGCTTATCACGTGCTGGACGTGATGGTTGCGGTTGAGGAATCCATGGAGCGGGGGGTGGGGGTGGAGGTGGGAAGCCGGGTTGAGGTGGGGGAGTTGTTGCCGGTGGAGTGGGATCCGTTTGTGCGGACGTTGTGAGGGGGGTCGGCTCGTCGCCCGGGGGCGACATTGCCGTGGGTGGTTGCGTGGGGCACCCCGAAGCCCAGTGTGCTGACGGTTCGGGGGTGGTTGTCAAGGCGGGAAAGATGCCTTGACAACCACCCCCGAACCGCAGGGAAGGCTTCGTATCGGGGTGCAGGGGCGGGTGTGGGTGCCTGGATGGGGTGGGTGTGTCGGCTGCGGTGGGGTGGGTGTTCTCGGTTGCGGGGGTGTGGTTTCGGCTGTCCGTCTGCGGGACAACGAGGGATCGGTGGCGGCCATCCGGGCGAGATCTTCGGAATTCGCCTATTCCGGGAACAGGGGGACGGTCAGGAGAGTTTCCAGAGAGAGACGGAGGGAGCCGACTACATCGACTTTGGCGGGGGTGGTGAGCCACTGGACCTGGAGGCCGTCCATCAGGGCGATGAAGGTGAGTGCCGCCAAGTCCGGGTTTACGCCGGGGCGAAGCTCGCCGGATTCGGCGAGCGCGTGGAACGACTGGGCGATGCTGTCGCGGGCCTCGCGGTAGTGGCGGGCGAAGTAGGCGTGGGCCGGGTGGTCTTCGGAGATCGCTTCGGCGGCGAGGCGCGCGTACACCTCGACGATGCCGCGGTGGCGGAGGTTGTGCTCGGCCAGTGCGATGAAGCGGCGCAGGACGTCCAGGCCCGGTGGGGCGGCCAGTCGTTCGCGGGCGGCGTCCTCGGCGTCGCGGCGTTCCAGGACTGCGGCGAGCAGTGCTTCCTTCGTTGGGAAGTGGTACAGCAGGCCGGCGTGGGTGATGCCGGCTCGTTTGGCTATTTCCCGCAGCGACGACGCGTGGTAGCCAGCTTCGCCGTACACCGCTGCGGCCGCCGAAACGAGGTCGTCGCGGCGGATTCTGCCCTTCAGGTAGCCCTCGCTCACGGGGCGGCGGTCGGGTCGGCTTCCACGCGGCCATCATGCCCCAGCCCCGCCCGTGTTCCTGCCTGGACCCGACCCCGAAGAGGAGCCGAGCCCGATGACTGAGCTTTCCCCGCCCGCGGTGCTGCCCCGCGCGGCCCGCGTCGCGACCTGGATCGTGTTCGCCTTGTGCGGGTTCGCGGTCGGCATGTGGGTGGTGCACATCCCGGTGATCGAGCGCGCGACCGGCGTTTCGCACACCGCGCTCGGGGCGCTGCTGCTCGTGCTCGGCGGATCGGCGTTGATCGGGATGCAGGTCACCGGGCCGCTCGCGGACCGGTTCGGGCATCCGCGGGTCGTGTGCGTCGCGGGGGTGCTCGTCGGGGTCGCGGTCGTGCTGCCGGGGCTCGCGGCGAACTGGTGGACGCTCGGGCTCGCGCTCGCGGCGTTCGGATTTTTCAACGGTGCGCTGGACGTCGCGATGAACGCGCACGCGGTGGTTGTCGAGCGCGCCTATCCGCGACCGATCATGGCGGCGTTCCATGCGATGTGGTCGATCGGCGGTGCGATCGCGGCGGTCGTCGGCGCGGCGGTGCTGGACGTGGGCGTGCCGACGCTGGTTTCGCTTGGCGGCACGGGAATTCTGTGCATTGTGGTTTCGCTGGTGGTCCGCCGGTATCTGCTTGATTCGTCCGGGGAGACTGCCGAAGAAACCGCTGAGGAGGCCAAACCCGCTCGCACTCCGATGCGGGTGGTGTGGCTGCTCGGGCTGCTCGCCTTCGCGCTGATGCTGTCCGAAGGCGTCGCGAACGACTGGGCCGCGCTGTATCTCCGGGACGGGCTCGGAACGTCGGAAAGCACCGCCGCCTTGGCCTACGGGTCGTTCGCGGTGGCGATGACGGTCGGCCGGTTCGCGACCGACCGGGTCGCGGCGCTCGCCGGGCCGGTCGCTGTCGTGCGGTACGGCAGCGGGCTGGCCGCGCTGGGGCTGGCGGTCGCGTCGCTGGCACCGTGGGTGCCGTTGTCGTTGTGTGGCTGGGCGTTGTTCGGGCTCGGGCTTTCCGGGGGCGTCCCGCAGTTGTTCACCGCGGCGGGCAATCTGGACAAACGCGCGTCGGGGGCGTTGATGGCGCGGGTGGTCGGCGTCGGGTACGTCGGGCTGCTGGCCGGACCGGCGATCATCGGCGGGCTGGCGCACTGGGTGCCGCTGAACGTCGCGTTCCTGCTGCCGCTGGCGTTGTGCGTGGTGGCGGTGGTGTTCGCGCCCGCGATGAAGCCGCGCGGCTGAGTCAGCCGCCGCAGGCCCGCGGCCGCAGCTTCTGGCCCCCGCCGGAAAGCGTGATCGTCCCGGACGCCCCGCCGCCGCCCGCCGCGAGCACCGTGCAGACGAGCTGGGCGACCGCGTTGGGCGAGAGCTCCCGGACATTGACGCCGATCGCCGCCTCGCTCACCCCGATGGCGATCGGTTCGAACGACGACGGAAGCTCCGTTGTGTATCCGCCGGCTCGTTCGTCCTCGTCCGGACCCTGCTCCAACGCTCGCACCCGGTCCGCGGCCACGTCGCCGACTCCGGTGCGCACCACCGGCACGACTTTCCCGTTCAGCACGAAGTAGACCGTCGCCGTGTGCCCGAAAGTTCCCTTCGGCGGGCCGCTGGGCGCGTTCTCGCCGATGATCACGCCGCTGGGCCGCACTCCGCAGCCGCCCGCCAGCAGCAGTACCGCGATCAGGGTCAGCAATCGTTTCAGCACCGCACCTCCCGAGGCAGCCACAAGGTGAACACCGCACCGCCTTCGGGGCGGTTCCCGGCCACCAGTTCCCCGTGGTGCAACCGCGCGTTCTCCCAGGCGATCGCGAGCCCGAGCCCGCTTCCCTCGGACCGCTTGCGAGCGGTATCCGCCTTGTAGAACCGGGAAAACACGTGCGGAAGCACCTCCTCGTCCAGCCCGGGACCGCAGTCTTCGACGGCGAGCGTGATCCCCGCCTGTTCGCCGCGCAACCGGACCGTCACCGGCTCCGCGCCGTGCCGCAGCGCGTTCCCCACGAGATTGGCCACGATCACGTCCAGCCGGCGCGGATCGACCCGCGCCCGGATCCCGTCCGGCAGATCGGTTTCCACCGCGAATCCCCGCACCCGCAGCGTCGCGCGGACCGCCTCGGCCACGTCGACGTCGTCCACCTCGAGCGACGCGGTGCCGGAGTCGAACCGGGTGACCTCGATCAGGTCGTTCACCAGCCGCGTCAGGTTGTGCGTTTCCTGGCTGACCAGCCGCACCGCCTCGCCCGCCGCGTCCGGCAGCCGCTTCGCTTCGGCGTCGAGCATGTCGGTGACCGCGGTCATCGCGGCCAGCGGCGTGCGCAGTTCGTGCGACACGTCGGCGACGAACCGCCGGGCGTCGGCTTCCATCCGGCGCAACTCGCTGACGTGCCGTTGCAGCGAGTCGGCGGTCGAGTTGAACGTCTCGGCGACGCTGGCCAGTTCGTCGCTGCCGCGGACGGCGATCCGGGCGTCGAGGTCGCCCGCGCCGAGGCGGCGGGCCGCGCGTTGCAGCTCGCCCACCGGCCGCAGCACGCTGCCCGCGGCCAGCACGGCGAGCACCAGCGCCACCACCAGCGCGGCCCCGCCGAGGAGCCACGCGTTCCGGGCGAGCTGGTTCACCGCGTCGATTTCCGCGTTGAGATCGCGCAGTTCGTAGACCTCGATGCCGGACGGGACGGTCGGATTCGTCCGGTCGCCGGTCGCGATCAGCAACGGCGCGCCCAGCACCAGCTGCGTCACCCCGCCGACGTCCACGCGCTGCCACGCGACCTTGCCCGCCTGCACGGCGCCGCGCAGCTCCGGCGTGATCACCGAGGCCGGCAGGTAGCCCGCGCTGTGCCCGCCGCTGGTCACCAGCGCGGAGATCTTCCGGCCGTTCAATCGCTCGGCGGCCGCCTGCAGCGCGCTCGTGTCCACCGGCTGCGGGGGGAGCGGGTACAGCTGCTTGAGCTGGGTCGTCATCTCGACGGCGGCGTTGTCCTGGGTGCGCTGCAGGATCCCGTCCCTGGCCTGCACGTAGCCGATCCCGGCGACGCCCAGCGCGGTGAACACGCTCAGCAGCGCGAACGCCACCAGCAGCCGGGTGCGCAGCCCGCGCAGCCGCCAGCCGGTCACAGCGGCCCGAAGCGATAGCCGAACCCGCGCAAAGTCTGGACGTACACCGGTTTCGCCGGGTCATCCTCGATCTTCGCGCGCAACCGCTGCACACACGCGTCGACGAGCCGCGAATCGCCGAGATAGCCCTGATCCCACACGGATTCGAGCAGCTGCTGGCGGCTGAGCACGCGGCCGGGGACCGAGGACAGCTCCAGCAGCAACCGCAGTTCGGTCGGCGCGAGCCCGATCACCGTGCCGTGCTTGCTGACCACGAGACCCTCGCGGTCGATTGTGAGGTCGCCGTGCCGTTCCGGACCCGGTTTCGCGTCCGCGCCGCGCGGTTCGCCGCCGGTGGTGCGGCGCAGCACCGCGCGGATGCGCGCCTCCAGCACCCGGGCCTGCGCGGGCTTCACGACGTAGTCGTCCGCCCCGGCTTCGAGCCCGGCCACCACGTCGATGTCGTCGTTGCGCGCGGTGAGCATGATGATCGGCAGGTCGCCGGCCGCGCGGATGCGGCGGCACACCTCGAAGCCGTCCATCCCGGGCAGCATGAGGTCGAGGACCACGACGTCGGCCGGGTCGCCGGCGAGCCGGGCGAGGCCTTCCTCGCCGGTCTCCACCGCGTCGACCGTGTGCCCCTGATAGGTCAGGGCCAGCCGCAGGCCGTCGCGCACGGCCTGGTCGTCTTCGATCAGCAGCACCCTCGGCATGACTCCCACTATCGCAGCCCGCCCGTCCGGCCGCCCGGACAGTCCACAGCGGACACCGGGGTCCAGCCTGCCCGGCCCGGTTCGCCGCGTGGTGCGTGCCGTGTCATCGTTCGGTAACAGCGCGGCCGTGGCGAACTGTTACAGAGCTGTCAAACTCCGCGCGCAGTGCGCGCACACTGGGGTCCGAAAGTGGACCCCATGATCGAGTCGCTTCACCGGTCCCGGGTCCTCGCGGCCGTCACCCGCCTCCTGGCGGTGGCGCTGCTCCCGGCGGCGTTCCTGCGTTCGCCCGGCCGCGGCCGGTACTTGGCCTGCCAGTGGGCGCTCGCGATGCGATACCCGGCCGAGGACCTCGCCGGCCTCAGCGAACCGGCCCGCGCGGCCTTCACCACGGCGCGCACCGAGGCGTTCTGGCGGCACCGCCAGCTCATCGGGCTCACCTCCGGCCACCGCGACGCCGCCCACCAGCACCGGCTGTTCGCCGAAGAAGTGCAGCGCACCGGCTCCGTCGCCGCGGCCCGGCATCGAGTGCTGCCGCCGCACGAATCGGCGCACGTCCGCGGCACCGCGCTGGACGTGCGGCCGGTCGAGGGCGCGGCATGGCTGGAGCGGCACGGGCCGCAGTACCGGCTGTATCGCCGCTACGACAACGAATGGTGGCACTTCGAGTACCACGCGCACACCGTGCCGATGCGGTTGCCGGATCCCGACGCGCTGCGTCCGTCGAGGATAGACCGGGTGGCCAGCTAAGGCGCTTTCCCCGGCGCGGCACGGGATTCCAGGTACTTCCGTTCCGGAACGCTGAGCGTTTTCCGTGCCGCTGAACGGTAATAGACCCGGGCTTGCTCGGGCTCTCCCGCCAGGTCGAGCAGGTGCGCGCGCACGACGTCGACGCGATGGTGGTCGTCCAGCCCGGCGATCTCGTCCAGCTGCCGCAATCCCTCGCGCGCGCCGTGGACCATGGCGACCGGGACGATCCGGTTCAGCGCCGCGACCGGACTCGGCGCGAGGGCGAGCAGCAGGTCGTAGAGGGCGAGCAGCTGCGGCCAGTCGGTGTCCTCGGCGCGGGTCGCCTCGTCGTGCACGGCGGCGATCGCGGCTTCGAGCTGATACGGGCCGAGCTGGGCGGTGACCAGGGTTTTCCCGATCAGGTCGAGCCCTTCGGCGATCGCCGCGCGATCCCAGCGGGTGCGGTCCTGGTCGGCCAGCGGCACGGCGGTGCCGTCCGGCCCGGTGCGCGCGGGCCGCCGGGCGTCGGTGAGCAGCATCAGCGCCAGCAGCCCGGCGACCTCGCCGTCGCCGGGGACCTGTGCGTGCAGCTGCCGGGTGAGCCGGATGGCCTCGGCGGTGAGCTCGACCCGGTGGACGGCGGTCCCGGAGCTGGCGGTGTGCCCCTCGGTGAAGATCAGGTACAGCACCTGCAGCACCGCGGTCATCCGCTCGGCCCGGTCCTCCGGCGGCGGCATCCGGAACCGGGCGCCGCTGAGCCGTTTCTTCGCCCGGTTGATCCGCTGGCTCACGGTTTT
Organism: Amycolatopsis sp. NPDC104775; assembly: GCF_055583325.1. NCBI lineage: Bacteria > Bacillati > Actinomycetota > Actinomycetes > Pseudonocardiales > Pseudonocardiaceae > Amycolatopsis > Amycolatopsis sp. NPDC104775. Next base: position 967,462 of record NZ_JBVJOE010000001.1, on the reverse strand, counting down.
CTCCGGCACCAGCAGAGCCCGGCCGATTTCCGCCGTGGTGAGCCCGCCGACCGCGCGCAGGGTCAACGCGACCTGGGACGCCTTGCCGAGGTCGGGGTGACAGCACAGCATCAGCAAGGTCAGGGTGTCGTCGTCCGCCGGCGCCGGTTCCGGTCGCGGCACTGCCAGCCCGGCGGCGGTGTGTTCGCGCTGCCGCCGAGCGGACTCGCTGCGTTCGATGTCGATGCGCCTGCGGGCGGCCGCCGTGATCAGCCAGCTCTTGGGGTTGTCCGGCATCCCCTGCTCCGGCCACTTCATCGCGGCGGACAGCAATGCCTCCTGCACCGCGTCCTCGCAGAGCGCGAAGTCGCCGAACCGGCGGCAGACGGCGGTGAGCACCTGCGGCGCGAGTTCGCGCAGGAGCTGCTCGAAGCCGGGCGGGGGAGTCAGAGATCCAGCTCTTTCACGCTGCGGATCGGCCGTACCTCGACCTTGCCGTACATCGCGTCGGGCACTCGGGCGGCGAGTTCCAGCGCCCGTTCCATGCTCTCGCAGTCGACCAGGTAGAAGCCGACCAGATGCTCCTTGACCTCGGCGAACGGCCCGTCGCTCGGCACCGCTTTGCCGTCGCGCACGATGACGCATTTGGATTCGGCGGGGTCCGCCAGACCGTCGCTGAGCACCAGTTCGCCGGACTCTTCGAGCGCCCGGTTGAGCGCGAGATGGCTTCGTCCGAACTCGGCCTTCCGCTCGTCCGGCAGCTCCTCCCAGAGGGCCCGGAAGTGCGGGTTGCTGTGGATCATGATCAGGTACCGCACGACGTCCCCTCCGAAAATTTCTTCGCCGCGGGTGTCGCCTTCGGACTTCCGGCTCCGACGTCCCCTGCGCAAGGTCAGCTGAAGAAGGAGCATAGCGATGTTCGACACCAGCAAGGCATTCAGCGGATTCTCCGTGGACGACATCCCCGCCGCGCGGAAGTTCTACGCCGGGACGCTCGGCATCGAGGTCACCGAAAACTGGGGGATGCTGCGCCTGCGGTTCGCCGAAGGACGCGAAGTGCTCGTCTATCCGAAGGGAGACAAGCATGTTCCGGCCGAGTACACCATTCTCTACTTCCCCGTCGACGACATCGACCAGGCGGTCGCGGACCTAGGCGCGGCCGGGGTCGCCTTCGAACCCTTCGACGGGGTCGACGAAAAAGGCATCTTCCGGCTGGGCGGGCCGCTGATCGCCTGGTTCCGTGATCCAGCCGGGAATATTCTTTCGGTCCTCCAGGAAAACTGAGGACAGGACCGCAAAAGCGAAGATGCCGGTGCGGGCGCCCGGATGAGACGTTGGAGGCATGACGACAGCTTCGGGACCGGCTCGGACGAGCTGGCGGGGATTGCTCGCGGTGGCCGCGGCAGTGGTGGCGGTCGCTTCGGCGGTGGGCTTCTTCCGGGCGTTCGCGATGCCGGGAATGGACGCGATGCCTGGGATGGACGCGATGCCGTCCATGGAGCCGATGGCCGATCGGCGGCTGCACGGCATGCCGCTGGCCGACATGCCGGAAATGTTCGTCGCCGGAGCGGCCTTGCTGCTCGCGCTGGGCGCCGCGCTGGTCCTCGGCCGGACGCGGCACAGCGTCGCCCTGCCGCGGCCGAAAGAGCGGGGAAGGCGAACGATCGCGGTGGTCGCCACTGCCGCGTTGACGATCGACATCAGCAAGACGTCGACGCTCGGGTTCGTCATCCCCGGCATGCGCGCGGAATACGGCATCGACGCCTCGGCCGCGTCGCTGCTGGCGGTGAGCGGGCTGTCCGGCACCGCACTGGGCGCGTTGCTGTGCAGCCAGCTGGCCGAGCGGATCGGGCGGCGGGCCTGCTACCTGCTCGCCACGCTCGGGTTCACCGCGACCAGCATGTGCGGCACCATGCCGGATTTCCGCGGCAACGTGGTGATGTGCTTCCTGATGGGGATCGCCGTCGGCGGGCTGGCTCCGATGCTGATCACGGTGCTCAGCGACCTTTTCCCGGGGCCGGGCAGGGGAGCGGCGGTGACCGGGCTGTCGATCGTCGCGACGGCGATCGGCTATCTGATCGCGGCCGGTTCGGCGTGGTGGCTGGAGCCGGTGTTCGGGTGGCGGGTGCTGTGGCTCATCGGCGCGCCGACCGGATTGCTGCTGGCGGCCGCGGCGGCGGTCATCCCGGACCAGCGAAGCACTCCCGCTCCCGCAGCGGCGGCGGTGGACTGGCTGGCTCGCACCACGCTCACCACCCGGCTGCAGTGGGTGTTCGCCTTCTCGATCGGGCTGACCACGTTCGGCCTGACGACTTGGGTGCCGACGCTGTCCCGCGTCGGCGGGCTCTCGCTGACCACGGCGAACGCCCTGCTCACCGGATCCGCGGTGGCGATGGTGGTGTGCGCGGGGCTGCTGGTGCTCGGCTACCGCCGCTTCGGCCCGACCGGCGTGACGGTGCGCTTGGCCGTGTGCACCGCGGTGCTGCTGCTGGCGTTGGCGGTGTCCGGCTGGGCGGTCGCCGCGCCGTGGCTGTCGGCCTCCGTGCTGACGGTCGCTTTGCTGGGCGTCAACACGATGGCCGCGGTGTTCCTTCCGGTCGCCGCGGACGTGGCCGAGGACGGCAGGCGCGGACGGGTCGCCGGATCGGTGTCGTTCTTCAACCGGCTCGGCGGCCTCACCGGTCCGCTGGTGCTTTCGCTTCTGGTCAAGTCGGTGACCGGCGTGCTGGTTTCCGTCGCGATCCTCGCGCTGCTGTGCGGTTCGGTCGCGGCCTACACCAGCCGGCGGCAACGGGTTTTGCGGAAAGCCAGTGCGGCGGTGCCGTAACTGTCCACAGTGGTCAGAACCGCCGGGCGAAGGGCAGCGGTCGGCGCATCCGTACGAGCAGCAGCAACGGAATCAGCACGTAGGGGAGGTTGAACGCGAGGAACTTGCCCGGGTCGCCGGTGCGGGTCGCCGGGTCGCCGAAAAACTCGACGCCGAACACGACGATCCCGGTCAGCGTGGCGATCATCGTCGCGTAGATCACCGCGAACAGCTGGATCCCGTTGCGGCCCGCGACGAGGCACCAGACGAGCACGACGTAGAAGGGCAGGTAGCCGAACGCGGACAGCCCGGTGACGATCCGCATCCAGTCCGGCGGGTGCATGAACAGCGGATCGGCGTCGTGGGCGTACCAGTAGTTGGAGTCGACGAAGAAGGTGCCGGTCGGCCGCGAGAAGTCGACGCCGATCGTCGGCAGCAGATCGCTGATCAGCGACGTCACCGTGAACACCGAGAAGATCGCCGCGAAGAAGATGTCGATCTTGCGCTCGCGCAGGGACAGGTTCGCCGTCGTGGTGCCCATTCGGCGGATTGTAGGGCGTCGCACCGGCGATTTCCGCAGTACAGTCGCGGACATGAACGCGTTCCAGGTGTGCCTCTGGGTTTTCGCGGGAGTGTGCGCCGGCTGCTGGCTGCTGTCGGTGCTCACGCGGGAGTACTCCTGGGTGGACCGGATCTGGTCGGTCGTCCCGGTGGCCTACGCCGGGATCTTCGCCGGGCACGCGGGGTTCGCGGACGCGCGGCTGAACCTGCTGTTCGCGCTGGTCTTCCTGTGGGGCGCGCGGCTGACGTTCAACTACGGCCGCAAAGGCGGCTACGCGCCCGGCGGCGAGGACTACCGGTGGGCGGTGCTGCGCGCCCGGATGGCTCCGTGGCAGTTCCAGCTGTTCAACCTCTTCTTCATCACGCTCTACCAGAACGTGATCCTCCTGCTCATCACGCTGCCCGCGTGGACCGCGCTGGACCACCGGACTCCGCTGGGCGCCGCCGACTTCGTGCTGGCCGTCGCGTTCCTGGCGTGCCTGGCCGGGGAAACCATCGCCGACCAGCAGCAGTGGAACTTCCATCAGTGGAAGAAGCGCGAGACGGCCGCCGGGCGCACGCCCGACCCGCGGTTCGCGCAGACCGGGCTCTTCCGGTTTTCCCGCCACCCCAACTTCTTCTTCGAACAAGCGCAGTGGTGGCTGGTGTTCCTGTTCGGCGTCTCCGCGGCGGGCGCGGTGACCTGGACGATCGCCGGCGCGGTCCTGCTGACCGCGCTGTTCGTCGGGTCGACGATCTTCACCGAGAGCATCACGCTCGGCCGCTACCCGGAGTACGCGGACTACCAGCGGCGCGTTTCGCCGGTCGTGCCGTGGTTCCCGCGCCGGAACGCGGTGCGGTCCACTTCGGACTGAGCCGTGCCGGGTATGTGACTGCCCTCACGTTAATGCCGTGAACCACCTCGGTGTCCGTTGAGTCGGAAGGGATACCGTTCGCCCGGTAGGGTCACGGTTCACACGACTGGGGGTAGTTCCATGATCGGTTTCGAAACCGACCTCAAAGACCTGCGCAAGGCGAGCGGGTTCGTCGCGGCGGCCGGGGACGCGGCGGACGCCGCGCGCGGCGGGGTACGCAAACTCGACCTGCCCGACGCGGTCAGCCCGGCCGCCATCATCGGCTCGATCAACCCGTTCGGCGGCGGCCCGACCACCGCGTTCGGCGGATCGCTCGGCATGCCCAAAGTCGCGGCGGCGTACGAGAACCACCGCGCGAAGGTGGAGGACGCGCTCGCGAAGCTGGCCTACACGACGCATCAGGCGAGTGAAGCGCTCAAGCGCGTAGCCGAGCTGTACGAGGCTTCGGACGCCGACGCGCAGTCCGCGGTGCGGCGCGCGGGCGGGGAGGTGCGCTGACGTGAGCGAGCAGGAGGACTACTTCGGGCTCAGCGGCGGCGGGCAAGGGCGTCCGCGGGCGAAGCTGCTCGAAGGCATCAGCGACGATCTGCACAAGGGTGCCAACGACGCGCTCGACGGGCTGGAATTCCTGCGCTACGCGGAGTTCTTCAACTTCGCCATGACCGAAGAGCTGTACGCCGCGCAGCAGGACAAGGTCACTGAGGTCTTCCGGGAGTTCTCCGAGGCCGACCTCAAGGACACCGGCGGCGGCCTGCAGGCGATGATCAACTCGTACGAGCCGGTGTGGAAGAACCTCAGCCGCGGGTCGATCACCGAACTGCGGCGGGCCAAGGAACTGCTCGGTTCGTGGCGCGGCAACGCGGCCGAGGACGTCAAGACCTATCTCGACCGGCTGTCGGAGGCCTACGAGGCGCTCGCCGCCGAGATCACGGTCGTGGAAAGCGACCTCGTCGCCAGCCGGGACGGCATCTGGGCCGCGCGGGACGACCTCAGCTCGCTCGCGCTGACGTTCCGGGAGACCGCGGAGAAGTACCAGAAGGCGAAGGCCAAGGAAGGCGAGATCTCCTGGTCGAAGGTGGCGGCGGTGGCGTTCACCGGCGCGCTGGTCGGGATGCTCGCCGTGGTCGCCACCCCGGCGGGAGCCGCGGCGGCGGCAGGCGGGCTGTCGATGAGCGCGGTCGGCGCGCAGGCCGCGGTGGCGGGCGCGGGAGCCGGGCTCACCGAGGTGACGGCGCAGGCCTCGGCGAAGGTCGAGGGCGACAACGCGAACGACATCTTCGAAAGCTTCCTCAGCGGCGTGGACAAGATCCGCTCGCACATGCAGGATTCGGCGGGACGGCTCGCGGACAAGATCCACGAGAAGTCGGTCAACCTGCCCCCGGTGCCGAATCCGCCCGACGTGAGCCCCGGCGATTCCTTCGACCCGGCCAACTTCGAGACCTCGAACACCCCGAAGGGCACCGAAAAGCGGGTCCGGGACCGCAACGTCGACATCGCGCCGGACGGTTCGGTGTCGCAGCCGCTGTCGCCGTCCACACTGGGCTGACGTGGCCGGTCCGGAAGAACTGATCCAGGCACTGTCCGCGTTGTCGGTCGAAGCTTCTTCGCCCGACAACGCGGTCAGCGCCACCGTCAACACCGACGGTGTCCTCACTGGACTGAAACTGTCCGGCACAGTGCGGAATTTGCCGCCGGACGAGCTGGCCGCGCTGGTGCTGCGCACATACGCCGAAGCGCAGCGGGAATCGGCGAACCGGACGGCGGCGCTGCTGGCTCCGCTCGGCACCCGCGGGTACGTGATGGACCGGTTGAGGTGGCGTGCCGGGTTCGCCCCGGACATCGCCTCCGAGGCTCCGGCCCCTGCTCCTCGGCGACCCGTTCCACCTGTCGAAGCAAGGCCGCCGGACCAGCCGAAACCCCTTGCTCCGACGGAGAATTCTCCCGCGCCTCGGGTGGCCGCCGTAGCGGGGGAGGGCGATTACCTCCGCAACCGCACCGCCGACCCCGAGCTTCCGGCAGAACCGGAACGCCCGGTGAGCGATGAGGACTGGTACGAGGCTGGCGTCCGTTTCGACGAGGCCTGGTAGCCGCCTCAGCCGAGCGTGCCCTCGTCGCCGAGCAGTTTGCGCAACCCCGGCAGAACCGCGGAAAGGTCTTTGCCAGTACGGAAAGCGACGACGGTCGTCTCGGTCTCGCCGGTGTTGCCGAACAGCGCGACCGTGTCCGCCATCGCGGCGTCGAAGGCCGCTTCCGGGTCCTTCGCCTGCCCGCGCAGCCACCGGCGGAGGACGTGGTTGTGCGCCGTCACCACTGCCGCCGCCATGAGTTCGGCGCGCAGGGCGGTCTCTTCGCCGCCGCCCATCCAGCGGTGGACGAATTCCTGGAACAATCGCTGGTACTGCCGGGTTCCGGCGATTTCCCGGGCGCGCAGCGCGGGCACGCTGCGGGTGAGCCGGTACCGCGCCAGCGCCAAATCGCCTTCCGCGACGTAGTGCCGCAGCACCAGCCGCGCGGCTTCGGTGACCGCGACGATCGCGGTGCGCGGGTCGGATCCGGCCAGCCGGGCCTCGATCGCGCTCAGCAGCACCTCGTGGTCCGGGAAGATCACGTCCTCTTTGGACCGGAACGCACGGAAGAACGTACTGCGCCCGACGCCAGCGCGGTCGGTGATGTCGTCGACCGTCGTCTGGTCGTAGCCGCGTTCCTCGAACAGCGCGAACGCGGCCTCGGTCAGCCGCTGCCTTGCTGGTTTCTCGGGCATCGGGCCACCTTTCGCACGCACGCTGCGGCCAGCCTAATCGCCCGCCCGCGCCCGCGAGCAGGGTGACGTGGGCCACCCTCGTCTCGCCTACCCGTCGGTACTGAGTACCGTCATGATGAAACCAAGTACCGGAGGGATGGGTGAGGCACGTGGAGCTCGTCGGCGTGGTCGGCTGCGGCCAGATGGGGGCGGGGATCGCCGAGGTGTGCGCCCGGGCCGGGCTGGACGTCGTGGCGGTCGAATCGAGCCGGGCGGCCGCCGACGCGGGCCGGGCGCGGCTGGAGGCGTCGCTGGGCCGGGCCGAGCGCAAGGGGAAGATCGAGTCCGCGGCCGCCGTGCTGGAGCGGATCCGGATCACCGAGAACCTCGACGACCTGGCCGACCGCACGCTGGTCGTCGAGGCGATCGTGGAGAACGAGGCGGTCAAGGCGGAGCTGTTCGGGAAACTGGACAAGATCGTCGCCGCGCCGGACGCGGTGCTGGCGTCCAACACGTCGTCGATCCCGATCATGAAGCTCGGCACCGCGACCGAGCGCCCGGCGCAGGTGCTCGGCATCCACTTCTTCAACCCGGTCCCGGTGCTGCCGCTGGTCGAACTGGTGCCGAGTCTGCTCACCGGCGACGAGACCACCGGCCGCGCGCGGAAGTTCGCCGAGGAAACCCTCGGCAAGCACGCGATCCTGTGTCAGGACCGGGCCGGTTTCGTGGTGAACGCGCTGCTGATCCCGTTCATCCTCGCCGCCGTGCGCATGCTGGAGTCGGGCTTCGCGACGAAGGAAGCCATCGACGAAGGCCTCGTGCGCGGAGCCGCGCACCCGCAAGGCCCGCTCGCCTTGGCCGACTTGATCGGCCTCGACACCACGAAGGCCGTCGCGGAATCGCTGTACGAGGAGTTCAAGGAGCCGCTGTACGCGCCGCCGCCGCTGCTGGCCCGCATGGTCGACGCCGGCCTGCTGGGCCGCAAAACCGGCCGCGGCTTCTACACCTACTAGGAGATCTCCCATGAGCTTCGACCTGTTCAAAATCAACGAAGACCACGAAGCGATCCGCGAAGCCGTCCGCGCGGTCGCCGAAGAGCAGATCGCCCCGCACGCCGCCGAGGCCGACGAGCGCGAGGAATTCCCCAAGGCGTCCTATGACGCACTGGTCGCGTCGGACTTCCACGCTCCGCACGTGCCGGAGCAGTACGGCGGTGCCGGTGCCGATGCACTGGCCACCTGCATCGTGATCGAGGAAGTGGCGCGCGTATGCGCTTCGTCCTCGCTCATCCCCGCGGTGAACAAACTCGGCAGCCTCCCACTGATCCTGGCCGCGAACGAGGACGTGAAGGCGAAATACCTTCCCCCGCTGGCTTCCGGCGAGGCCGGGTTCTCCTATGGACTGTCCGAACGCGACGCGGGCTCGGACACCGCGTCGATGCGGTGCCGCGCCACCCCGTCCGGCGACGACTGGATCCTGAATGGACAGAAGTCCTGGATCACGAACGCCGGTTTCTCCGAGTACTACACGGTTCTGGCCGTCACCGACCCCGACGGCCGCCGCGGCGCCAACGTGACCGCCTTCGTCGTGGAAAAGTCCGACCCGGGTTTTTCCTTCGGTGCCAAGGAAAAGAAACTGGGCATCAAGGGCTCGCCGACGCGTGAACTGCTCTTCGACCAGGTGCGGATCCCGGGCGACCGCATGGTTGGCGAGCCGGGTCAAGGCTTGAAGATCGCCCTGCGGACGCTCGACCACACCCGCGTGACGATCGCCGCGCAAGCGGTGGGTATCGCCCAGGGTGCGCTGGACCACGCGCTGGCGTATGTCAAGGAGCGCAAGCAGTTCGGCAAGCACATCGCGGATTTCCAGGGAATCCAGTTCATGCTGGCCGACATGGCAATGGCGGTCGAGACGGCGCGCCAGATGGTGTACACGGCAGCCGCGAAGTCCGAACGCGGTGACGACGACTTGTCGTTCTTCGGCGCGGCGGCCAAGTGCCACGCGTCGGATGTAGCGATGAGCGTGACGACGGACGCGGTCCAGCTGCTGGGCGGGTACGGGTACACCCGGGACTTCCCGCTGGAGCGGATGATGCGGGACGCGAAGATTACCCAGATCTACGAAGGCACGAACCAGATCCAGCGGCTGGTGATGGCTCGGCAGTTGTTGAAGGGCTGAGGTTCTTTCGGTTGGGGAAGCGGCATCGTCGAGTCGGCGGTGCCGCTTTTTCAGCGTGTTCGGTCCGCACGCTCATCTAACTGTGCGAGTGCTGGACGCGATCGAGGAGGTGTTGCGGCGGGGTTAGACGGTGTCTTCGAGGCTGAACTGGTCGGCCTGCAGCTGCGGGGGCCGGTAAGGGGCTCCGTTGAGGGTGGTGCCGTCGAAGCCCACGTGACCGTCGAAGTTGGCGTTTTCGAAGGTGGTGTAGTTCGTGAAACTCACCTGGTCGAACCACGCTTCCTTGCCGAAACGGGCGCGGTCGAAGTACGCGCTCTGGGTCGCGGCCTCGTTGTCGAACACCGGTGCGGTCATGAAACCGGCTCCGTCGAACCTCGCGCTGCGCTCGAATTCCGCACCGCTGAACCGGGCGACGCCGCGCAGATGTGCTTGGTCGAAACGCGCGGCTTGCTGGAATTTCGCCTGGCGGAACATGATTGTTCCGACGAATTCAGTGTTCTCGAAGCGTGCTTCGCCGCGGAAGACTGTGCGACCGAGATCAGCGCTGCCGGAAAAGGTGGCCCGGACGAACCAGGCTTCGTTCTCGAAGACGGCATCGTCAAACCGGGTCGTGCCGGTGAACGTGACCTCGTGAAACCAGGCTTCTCCGATGAACCTGGCACCGGTGAAACGGGCGTTGTGCAGCGCAGCTCCGTTCAAAGTGAAGTCGAACAGCACCGCGCCTGACAGATCGAGTTCCACCCCGCTCCAGAACAGCTCTTGCGGAGCGTCGGGAATGAGGTGCTGGATCAGCAGTCGTTGCACGGTGAGCCGGACCTCGCGTTCCTGCCGCGGCTCCGGGTCGGTGCTGTCGGCGGGCGGGTCGTACGGCATGCGCAGATAGGCGCTCAGCACGTGAGCGATCGTCGGGCGCAACCGCGGATTTTCCTGGGCGAGCCGGTCCAGCGCGTACAGTCCGGCCAGCCGGACCGGGGCTTTCTCAGCTCCGAGTTGCTCGACGGACTTGAGGTAAAGCTCGTTGATCCGCCGCTCGGTCGCGTCGTGCCGGGCGTCGTCGTTCGCCTGCTCGCGCAAGCGCAATTCCGCGCGTTTGGTCGCTAGGTCCCGTTCGGCGGTTTGCTGACGACGGGCAGCCAGCAGAAGCGCCAGCGCGCCGCCGGTGCCGACCACGATCGTGCCCACCGTCCGGATGCCGTCCAGCCGGATGCGATCGGCTTCGGTGCCGTGCCCGTACCAAGCGAAGAGAAGCCAGCAAGCGCCCGCCGCGATCGCGGCCACTGCCAGTGCGCAGAGAAGAATCGTCCGGCTGGAAAGGACGCCGTCAGCGCGGGAACAGTCCCGGTCGTCAGGCGGTGCCATCCCTCCATGATCAGCCCTCAGCCGACGGAAGGAAGCGGCAATCGGGGTGGAATCCGCTCCGCCGTCCGGATGGTTCGCGCGACCGCGAAACCACTCAGCGGTCGTAATACGTAGTCGGCCCCTCCGGCCACTGCCGCGTAGGCGGAGGCGGCTGCTGCTCCGCCCGGCTGCTCTTCTTGCGCCGATGCAACGTCCGGGCACTGGCCGCCATGCTGCTCACCAGCGAAGCGATCACCAGCCCGATCACCAGGTTGATCGCCGCCGTGGCGATTTTCGCTTCCATTCCCACCGTCAGGGTGAGCGGCAGGACCACGGCGATGGCCGTCACCAGCACCATGATCCAGCCGAAAAACTGGCCTGGCGCGGGGGTCGCCACGCTCAGCACGTGCATCAATCCGGTCGCCAGCAGGGCTACCGCGGCGGCGGAGATGGCGTACGTCGGCGTGCTCGCCTTGCCCCACAGGCCGTCGCCCTTCGGGGCGAGTACTGGCACGTCGAAGATGCCTCGCGCGATCAGCAGGCCGACCACCGCCACGAGGGCCGCGACCACCGCGGTGGCCACTCCGCCTGCCCACAACCTGGCCGCGTCGATGCCTGGCCGGGTGTCTTCCCCGTAATCGCCGGGGTAGTGCTGCGCCATCGGCGGTCCCTCCGTCGCAATACCGGTCGCTGACGATTGTCCCGCTAGTTCGGCTGCTCCGCTGGGTCGGCGGATTTCGCCAGCGACCGCAGCCGCAGCGACAGGACTACGAGGGTTACCCCGTAGATGACCGCGTAAATCCCGATCAGCAGCGCGACGCCGTACGCGCCGGCGATCGGGTGGAACAGCACGAGCACCCCGGCGATCACCGAAAGCGCGCCCGCCACGATCAGGAACGCCTCGCCGGTGATCTGCTTGCGCAGCCGGATCGCGGCGACGATTTCCATGATCCCGGTGACCACCGCCCACGCGCCGACGAGCGTGGCCAGCACCAGCACGGTCACGCCTGGCCACACGAGCGTCATGATCCCGGCGACGAGGCCCAGCACGCCGAGCAGCGCGTAGGCGATCCGGTGCGCGCCGTCGCCCGGCCGGAACGCCTGCATCAGCGCGCCGACCGCGTCGATCAGCACGTAGATCCCGAACAGGAAAGCCAGCGCCAGCACGGTGATCCCCGGCCACACCAGCGCCAGCACGCCGAACAGGACGCCCAGGATCCCGCGGGTGAGCACGAGCGGCCACGCGCGCCTCGGGTCGAGGACCGCGAAGCCGAGGACGGGCGGAATGGGCGTGGACATGGATTGCCTCCCGGGGTGTCGTGCTGACCTGGCGAAACGGTAGCCGGACCTGCGCGGCGCCGCCGGGACCTCACCCGATCGAGGGCGCTACCAAGCGACGGTCAGCCCGGCGAGCCGCCACGTCCCGGGGTCGGGTACCCGCTTCGCCTCGAGGACACGCAACCCGGGGAACCGCTCCAGCAACGCGGTCAGCGCCACCTCCGCCTGCACCCGCGCGAACGACGCGCCGAGACAGAAATGCGGCCCGTGCGCGAAACCGAGGTGCGCGCCTGCCGCGCGGCGGACGTCGAACCGGTCCGGGTCGGCGAAGACGCGCGGGTCCCGGTTCGCCGCGGCGATCGACGCGGTCACCGGTTCGCCTTCGCGGATCCGCACTCCGTGCAATTCCAGGTCCTCGGTCGCCCGCCGGGGAATCGTCAGGAGCTGCGAACCGCACCAGCGCATCAATTCCTCGACCGCGCCCGGCCACAGGTCCGGTTCCGCGCGCAGCAGTGCGAGCTGATCCGGGTGCGCCAGCAAGGTTTCCACGGAATTCGCGATGAAGTTCGCCGGAGTTTGCCCGGCCAGCACGAGCTGCCAGACGAGTGCGACGGATTCCGTTTCGGTCAGGCCCGCGCTCGTCAGATGAGCCAGCAACGCGCTGTCCGGATGCTCGACCAGTGCCCGCGAGCTGTCGATGATCCCGGGCACGGCGGCGGCGAATCCGTCGCCGGACACCTGGACGACCGCCGCGCCGTACTCGTGCCAGCGCGGCCGTTCGGTTTCCGGGACGCCGACGAGGGCGCAGATCACTTCCATCGGCAAGGGCCGCGCGAACTCGGCGAGGAGGTCGACCGGGCCTTCCGCGGGCAGCGCGTCCAGGTACCGGGCGACGATTTTCTCGATCTCCGGCCGGAAATCCAGTGCGCGGCGGGCGGCGAAGGCCGGGGTGGCGAGACGGCGCAGCCGAGCGTGTTCGGCGCCTTCCATTTCCTGCATGGTCCGCAGGTAGGGACGGCAGTGCTCGGGGACGTCCGGCCGCTGATAGCTGGCCTCGCTCAAGGCGAACCGCTGGTCGGTGAGCATCGCGCGCGCTTCGGCGTGCCGCGTCAGCACCCACATCGGCGGGAAGCCGGTACCGGTCAGCTTCGCCAGCGGACCCTGTTCGCGGGCGGCTCCGAAGGCAGTGAACGGGTCGTGCAGGACGGCCGGATCGGCCAGGTCCAGTTCGGGAACGGGGGACGAGAGGGACACCGCAGCCTCCAGATGTTCTATTCAGATGATCTCATCATATGAATGATGGGGATATCTTGGCAAGGAAGCGGACCGGGAGGACTCACGATGGCGCGGCTGACCAGGGTGCAGACGCAGGAGCGCAACCGGGCGAAGGTGCTGGCCGCCGCCCGCGAGGAGTTCACCGAGCGCGGGTTCCGGGACGCCAAGATCGACGTGATCGCCGAGCGCGCCGAACTGACCCGCGGCGCGGTCTACTCCAACTTCCCCGGCAAACGCGCGCTCTACTTCGCCGTGCTCGCGGCGGAAGCGGAGCGGTTCGCCGCGCTGCCGCCCGCGCCGGACCCCGGTCTGACGCCCGCCGAGGCACTCGGCGCGTTCGCCCGCGCCTGGGTCGCCCGGCTGCCGCTGGCCACCGACCCGGACGCGCGCCTCGGCGTCGACCTGCTGCCGGAAATCCTCGCCGACGAACTCACCCACCGGCCGTACGCGCAATTGCTGCGGTTCGACGCGATCGTGCTCGGCCTGGCGCTGGAACGGCTTTCGCCGTCGTCCGGCCGGCTGGTGCGGGTGGCGGAAGCCGCGCTGACGACGCTCCACGGCGCGAGCCAGCTCGCGGCCGCGGCACCTGGTTTCGGGGAGCCGTTCCATGTTGTGCGCGTCTGCGAAGCGTTGCCGACGCTGGGGTTGGCCGACGCTTGGCCGGAGCCGCCGATCGTGCCGCAAGCGCGGGCGGCTGGGGAAACCTGGTCTCCGCCAGAGGTTTTCGATGCTCTGCGAGAGCGTCCGGCGCGCATCGACGGCGACGGAGTGGTCGCGGTGATCGGGCTGCACCGGCTGTCCGCGGTGGAGGAAGCCCTGCGCGCGGCCAAAGAGGTCACGCTCGTCGTGGTGACTGGACAGCCGGGGGAGCTGGTGCCGTTGACGAATCTGGTGCTGGCGGAGCTGCGCGGGTTGTTGAAGCGGTCCTGCCCGGAATCGGCGTGGCCGGACGTGCGGGTCGTCGTGGACGAAACCGGTGCGGTGGCTGCCGCGGCGGGAGTTTCGGCGGTGAGCGACGCGACCGAGACCGCGATCCGGGTCCACAATGGACGGATACTGCTGCGCGCCGAGGGCTACGGTGCGTGCCACGCCGCCGCGACCGGCTCCGTGCCAGCCGGGTCCGGGGAAAAGCGGTAACCGGCGCCGGAATCCGCCGCCGGGCCGCCTAGACCCTTCCGAGGTCGGTGGACAGGGCCGTCGCCGCGGCAGATAGTGGAGCGAAGATCGGCCGAAGGGAGCGACGATGGCCGAGATCGCTCCGGCGGCGCCGGTGGACCGGCAGTTGCGCAGCCTGCTGCGGCACGGCACGTTCGCGCAGGTCCTCGACCACGCGCTGAACATCCGGGGGCTGAGTCTCGAACAGGTCCGGCAGCGGCTCGCCAGGCAGGGGGTGCGGGTCAGCCGGGCGGCGCTGAGCTACTGGCGCCACGGCCGCAGCCGCCCGGAACGGGCTGAATCGCTGCGCGCCGTACGGGCCTTGGAGGCGGTGCTCGGCCTGCCGGCGGAATCGCTGGTTTCGCTGCTTGGGCCGCCTCGGCCGCGGGGAAGGGCGGCGGCGGCGGACCCGGGGGCCATAGACCGCACCCGGCTGTGGCCTGCCCACCGGCCGTTGCTGGCGGAGCTGGACCTGCCGCCGGACCACCTCGTGCGGCGGCTCGACGTGCACGAGCACCTGCGGGTCGACGAGCACCGGCGGCTGACCCGGGTGCACACCCGGCTGGTCGTGGAGGCCACCGCCGACCGGGTCGACCGGTGCGTGGTGTTCCTGTGGGCCGAACAGTCCGCCCCGGCATTGCCCGCCGACGTCCGCTACTGCCGTCCCGGTCGGGTCCGGATCGACCCGGACGCCGGGGCGACGGTCTGCGAACTGCTGCTGGACCAGCGGCTCGCGACCGGCGAGCGCAGCGTGCTCGAGTACACCGCGGTCTACCCGCCCGGCCCGGAACTGACCTTCTACCACCACCGGTTCACCCGCCCGGTGCGGCAGTACCTGCTGCAGGCGGAGTTCGCCGGCGCCCCGCCCGCCACCTGCGTGCCGTTCCGCCAGAACAGCGTGCAGGCGCCGCGGCGCCCCGGGCCTCCGCTGTGGATCGGCGCCTCCCGGACCGCGCACCTGGTGCTGACCGACGTCCGGCCGGGCATCGCGGGCCTGGCCTGGGAATGGGCTTGACCGGCGGTCTCCGGGAACCGCCGGTCGAGCCCCTCCCTCATCCGGTCAGTAGACGAACCAGGAGACCCGCGCGTTCCCCGCGGCGCCGGAGGTGTCGGTAGCGGTGATCGTCGAATCCCGCAGGCCCGAGGTGGTCTGCGGGTTTCCGGAGATCACGCCGGTGGCGCGGTCGATCGACAGCCCCGAAGGCAGTCCGGCGGCGCTCCAGGAATAGCTGCCGGTGCCGCCGGAGGCCCGCATCGCCAGGCGCACCGGCGTGCCGTGCGGCACGAACTGGAAGCCCGGGTCGGCCACGGTGACCGGGCCGGACGAACCGCCCTGCACGGTGAGCGTGAACGTGGTGTCGTGGCTCGCCGTGGCGTTCTTGCCGGTGATCGTCACCCGGTAGGTCCCCTGCGGGGTCGAGGCGCTGGTGGCGATCGTCAGTTTCGCCGAACCGCCCGCGTTGACCGACGCCGGATCGAACGCGGCACTCGCCCCGGTGGGCAGTCCGCTCGCGGACAACGCGATGTCCCCGCCCGAAGGCGTGCCGCCGATCTGCTGGTTGGCCCAGTCGCCCATCGAGCCCCACAGCTTGCCGTGCGCGTTGTAGGACGCGCAGTCGGTGCGCAGCCAGGAGAAAACGCCGTAGATCTTGCCGTTGTAGTAGTACGGCCCGCCCGAATCGCCTTGGCACAGGCCCTTGCTGCCGTCGCCGTAGCCGTCGCAGAACATGTACTGCGGCTTGAACACCGAGGAGTCGATGGTGCTGCAGTTCGAACCGTCCACGGTGGGCAGCACGACCTCGCGCAGCTTGGTGTTCTTGGTGGCGTCGTTGGCGTCGGTCTTGCCGTAGCCGATGGCCGTGCCCTGGGTGCCCAGCGGCAGGTCGTCGGCCGAGGACGCGATCTTCGGGTAGGTCATGCCCGCCGGAACGGGGATGTCGGTCTTGGTGAAGATGATCGCGACGTCGTTGCCGTTGCGCCAGCCCTGGTCGCTCTGCGGGCTGTAGTCCGGGTGGATCCGGAACTCCGCGATCTCGATCCGGGTGCCCTTGCTCGTGTCGTTCAGGTCGTCCCGCCCGTAGATCAGGTACTTCGGATCGCCGTCGGCGAACTTGCAGTGCGCGGCGATCAGCACGGCCCGCTTGGCGACCACGCTGCCGGTGCAGGACTGCTCCTGCGGGCGGACCCCGCCGGTGCGGTGCTCGGAAATGATGAACGGGTACTTGGCGACGGTGGTCGTCTGCCCGTTGATCACGCTCGGGGCCGCCGACGGCGCGGCGCCGTTCACCGCGGCCGTCGAGACGGTCGCGGTGGCGGACTGCCCGGCGTTGACGGTCGCCGAAGCCGGGTTGACGCTGATCGAGAAATCGCCTTGGCCGGAACCGTTGACGGTCAGCGCGACCGGGGTCGTGTGCGTGGCGTCCGAGGTTTTTCCGGTCACTGTCACGCTGGTCTGCCCTGGCGAGGCCGAGGACGACGCCGCGAGCGTGAGGGTGGACGTGCCGCCCGCGCTCACCGAGGGCGGGTCGAACGTCGCCGTGACCCCGGCCGGAAGCCCGCTCGCCGAAAGCGCGACGTCCTGTGCGCTGCCTTTGACGACCTTGGTGGTGATTTTCGCGGTCACCGACTTGCCCGGGCCGACGCTGACCGAGGCCGGGTCCGCGGCGAGGGAGAAGTCGTTGGCCGCGGGCGGAGCCGCGCCGTTGATCAGCGGGTCGGCGAGGTTGTCGCCCTGCATCGAACCCCAGCCGGTGCACAGGTCGTAGCCGGTGCCCGCGTCGTAGGTGCCGTTGTTGCCGGAGACGACGTCATGGAAGGCCGAGGAGTACTGCGTGGACTGGGCGATCGAGTACACCGTCGGGTTGATGGCGCCGAGGTTGCTCTTGCCCGAGCTTTTCGCCTTCTGGTTGACCATCGCGAGGTAACCCGCCCAGAGCGGGGAGGACAGGCTGGTGCCGCCGACGTCCTGCCAGCCGCCGTTCATGTACACCGAAAGCGCGCCCGCCCCGTAGTCGGCGTCGAGCGCGACATCGGGCACCGAACGGTACTTGCCGCTGCCCGGCTGCCATTCCGGTTTGCCGTAGACCGCCGAGTACCCGCCGCCGGACCGGGTGTTGCCAGTGCCGCCCTGGTTCCAGCACGACTCCGACTGGTAGGTTCCCGCGCTGTCGCTCGTCCGCAGCTGGGTGCCGCCGACGCCGGTGAACAGGGGGTCGCTGGCGGGATAGTCGGCCTGGACGGTGGAGTTGTCGCCGTTGTAGCCGCAGCCGGTGGCTCCCCAGTCCCCGGAGGCCGACAGCAGGGTCACGCCCTGGGCGACCAGCTGGGTGTAGGAGTCGTGCGACGCGGCGATCGGGTCGGCTTCGCATTTCTCGCCGAGCAGCCACGAGCCCGACAGGATCGTGATCGCGTTGTCGCTCGCGATCTTCGCCATCTCGTCGACCCAGGCTTTGTCGCTGTTGGGCGCCTCGTAGACGACCTGGCCCGCCCCGGGCGCGGTGGCCGCGACCGCCTGGATGTCCAGCGTCACCTCGAGCTGTCCGCTGCCCGGCTGGGAAACTCCGCCGTCCACGGGCACCACCCGGGGCTTGACCGAGGGCTGCTTGAAGTAGTCCGTCCAGGCGTCGATGTCGGACTGCTTGAACGAGTCGAACTCGATCAACCCGACCGTCTGCCCGGAACCGTCGTAGGAACCGGAAAGCTGCTTCATGCTGTAGGCGGTGCGGAACTGGGCGGGGGTGTAGCCGCCGCCCGGGCCGCCCGGCCCCGCCGGGGACGAGGCGCGATGCGCGACCGGCCGGTTCGTCAGGCCGGTGACAGCGCGCACGATTCCCGCGAGCGAGGCCGGCACGCTCGACGCGGATTCCCTGGCGTAGAAGTGCGTTCCGGCGGGGTCGGCGTAGTCGCCGAGCCGCGTGCCGAACGCCGCCTCGACCTGTCCGACGGTCCCGATCGCGTCGATGACCTGGCGGTTGGCGGAGACGTCGGTGACGCGCAGGCCCTGCTTCTCCAGGTACGCTTTCGCGGTGTCCACATCGGACGATCGCGGCGCGTAGCGGGCCGTGTAGTCGGCGCTGGACAGGAAATGCCGGTAGTCCGGCGAACGCGGATCGCTGACCGAGGCGACGAACTGGGCGAGCCCGGCTTCGTCGTGGGGCCGCAGCGACAGCGCGATCGGGATTTCCCGGTCGGTGTCGGTGGCGCCGAGACGCTGCGCGCCGGCCGGGGCGGCACCGGTGGGCGCCAGCGGTGTCCGAGACTCCTGTGCGGCAGCCGAGCCCGGTATCGCCAGGGCGGCCGTCAGGACGAGACCGGCCGCCGCGGCGGCCGGTCTCGTCCACGGGGAACGAGGGAGCACGATTCCTCCAGACTGGAGCGGAGAAGAAACAGCCGGCCAAGGCTAGCCGCGGCGGCGGTTTCTTAGATCGTGCTCGCTGAACGTTCGAGGATAGTCGACCGTAATTCTGAACGCGGTCGTTTTCCCTGCTCAGTGGAGGTATGCCGAAACAGTTTTCCACAGAATGGCGGGCCGGTTCACCGGCGGGGAAGCACGCGTCCGGAAAGGAAAACCGGCACGACCATCAGCGCGACGGCCGCCCAGGGCAACGCGCCGGGCGCGGTGCCGAGCACGATTCCTCCGATCAGCGCGCCGCCCGCGACAGCGCCGTTCCAGCTCGCGATGGTAAGCGACTGCGCGACGTCGGCCCGGCGTCCGGCCAGTACCGCGGTAACCGCTTGGAAAGAAGTCGGTGCACCGCCGAAAGCCAAGCCCCACAACGCGCTCGCGGCGAGCAACAGCACCGGCTCGCGGCCGCCGAGGACCAGTATCGCGAAACAACCGGCGGTGGCACCGGCGCAGCACGCCAGCACGGCGCGGGGATGCCGGTCGAGAGCGAGGCCGACCAGCCACAACCCGGCCACCGTGGCGACGCCGAACAGCAACAGGCCGGTGCTCAATAGAGCGAGATGGCCGCGACCGGCGTAAAACGGTCCGAGGTAGGTGTAGAACATGTTGTGCGCCAAGGAAAACGCGATCACCAGAAGCAGCAGCGGGCGCAGGCCGGGCGTGCGCAGCACGGTGCGGAGGCTTGTCCGGGTGCCTGGTTCCTCGCCGGACAGAGGCGGAACCACCGCCACGATCCACCACAGCAGCGGTGCCGCGACGAGTGCCATTCCGGCGAAAACCCAGCGCCAGCCGACGAGATCGCCGAGCGCCGCGCCTGCCGGGACGCCGAGCGCGAAACCGACCGGCGTGCCCGCCATGGCGACGGCGAGCGCGCGGCCGGACTGCCGCGCGGGCACGAGCCGCATGGCGTAGTTCGCCACCAGCGACCACAGAATCCCGGTGAGTGCCCCGGAAACCACCCGCGCGCCGAGCACGAGCGCGAACCACGGGGACAGCGCGACCGTCAGATTGGCCGCCACGAACCCGGCGACCAGCAGGAGCAGCAATTTCCGACGGGGCATCCGGGCCGACGCGGCGGTCAGCGGCAGCGCGGTGATCGCGGTGGTGACCGCGTACACCGTGACCAGCTGCCCCGCGGCGGCCGGGGAAACCCCGAGATCGGCCGCCGCCGGGAGCAGGATCCCGGCCGGGACGACCTCGGTCAGGCAGCCGAGGAACACCGAGGTGGCCAAGGCGAGCAGAGCGGGCAGGGGAAGGGCGGTGCGGCCGGGCGGCGCGGTGACGTCCATGGCGGGGTCCTTGGGGTCGTGGCGCCTGGCCGCGCCGGTGGAGCGGGAGGTGGTGCGACGCGTGGCCTGGGCTGGGGCGCTTTGAACGCGGGTCGTTCAGGTGCGTGATGGGGGCGCGGCCGGGCGGTGTCGGGGCACCCCGGCCGCGCCGGTCATGGAGTGGAGGTGGTGCGATGCGCGGCCAGCGTTGGCGTCGGCTACGCGCTTTGAACCCGGCGTCCAGGTGTGCGACTGGCCGGGTGCCAGGACACCCGGCCCGCCCCGGTTACGTGGTGTGCAGCAGCAGATTGTGCGATCCCTCGCCAGGATCGACCACCTTGTCCTTCGCCGCCGCGTCGGTCATCCCCTTGAGCACCTGGTCGGGCGTGGCGTCCGGGTGCTCGGACAGGTACATCGCGGCGACTCCGGCCGCTTCCGCCGAAGCGATCGACGTCCCGGAAACCACGCTGGACGCGCAGTCGCCGCCGTTGCCGGCGGTCCGGATGTCCTTGCCGGGCGCGTAAAGGTCCACGCAGCTGCCGAAATTCGACGACGGAACCCGGTGGTCGGCCGGATCGGTCGCTCCCACGGTGATCCCGGTGGTCTGCCGGGCGGGCGTGACGTCGCAGGCGTTCACCCCGGCGCCGCCGGAGCCGTTGCCCGCGGCGACGGTGTAGGCGAGGCCGTTCTGGGTCATCTTGTAGAGCTGGATGTCGAGGACCGTGCCGCTGGGGCCGGCGAAGCTGAGGTTCAGCACGGCCGGGCGCTGCGCGTTGAGGTTCACCCAGTCCAAAGCGGACAGGATCTGCTCGGACGTGCCCTTGCCGTCGCAGCCGAGGGTCCGCACCGATTCGACCGAAGCCTCTTTCGCGACCCCGTAGCGGCGGCCCGCGATGGCGGCCGCGACCTGGGTGCCGTGGCCGTTGCAGTCCGAGCCGCTCAGGTCTTCGTCCGGATCGACGGCGTCGTACGCGGCGTGCGCGCGGCCGTCGAAGTCGTGGTGGCTCGTGCGCACTCCGGTGTCGAGCACGTACACGTGCACGTTCGGCGCGGTGTTCGGGTAGGTGTAGCTGCCGTCGAGCGGGAGGTCGGTCTGGTCGATCCGGTCCTGTCCCCACGAAGGCGGGTCCTCCTGGGTTCCGGCGGCGGTGTAGACCTGGTTGTCCCCGACGGTGGTGACCGCGGCGTCGGTCAGGTACTTGTCGTGCTGCTCCCGGGTCGCGGAAAGGGAAAACGCTTGCGAGACCGAGTAGTAGACCCGGCGCAGCGTGCCGCCGTACTTGGCGATCAGCGTGTTCGCGGCGGCGGTGACCTTGTCCTTGTCTTTGTCCATCGGCTTGAGCCGCACGATGTACACCGCGGTGTCGCCCGGCGAAGCGGAGGCGGCCATCGGCACCGAGCCAGCCGCGATGGTGAGAAGCGCCGCCAGCACGACGGCTTTCGGGGTGCGTTTCATGGTCGTCCCTTCGGGGAGCCTCCGCCGGGATCTGGGGGCTTCCCGGCGGAGGCGGGCGGGGTCAGAGGTTGTTCAGCCAGGTGCGCAGGTCGTCGGGGCCGCTGCCCTCGTCGAAGCCGACCACCCGGCTGCCCTTCTCCTGACCGCTGGAGACGTCGATCAGCGTGGGGATGTACTCGATGCCGTACTTGTCGGCGATGTCCTTGTTCTGGCCCTGCTCGCTCAGGTCCACCTTCGCCCAGATCCACTTGCCGTTGTCGGCCGCGTGGTATTTCTCCAGGTAGGGAGCCATCTTCTGACAGGGGCCGCACCAGCTGGCGTAGAAGTCCAGCACCACCGGCTTGGTCTTGGACATCTCCATCACCTGGTCGTAGTTGGCCGAGGTGACGTCGATGACGGTCTCGTCCTGCGGGGCCAGCGAGACGGAGGACGCCGGGAGCTGCTCGGCGTTCGCCGGGGCCGCCGCGGCTCCGCCGAGGACCCCCGCCGTGATCGCCGCGACGGCCGCGAACATCCGGATTCTGGTTCCCATCTTCTCTCCTCTATTCGGGGTGGTTGACCGGAACCGGCGCGGGACGCGCCGGGGCTTCGGGGGCGGGACCGGTTTCGGTGGGAAGCCCGGCTCCGGCCCAGTCTTCGATTCCTTCGCGGTACTTGCGGACGTCGCGGTAGCCGAGCTCGAGCAGCCGGGCTCCGACGAATTCGCTGTTGCGGCAAGGGGTGTTGGCGCAGTAGACGACGATCGCCGCGGTTTTGTCCGGGACCACCGACGGGGCGTATTCGTCGGTGAACCGCGCGGCCTGCTCGTAGGGGAAGCCCGGGATGTTGCGGGCGCCGGGCAGGTGTTCGCGGGCGTAGTAGTCGGGCGGCATGGTGTCGACGACGATCACCGTGCCCTCGTCCATCGCGGTTTTCAGCTCTTCGCGGCCGATCAGCGGCAGCATGCCGGTTCCTCCCGTGTCCCGGCGGCGGGTCAGCAGGCCCGCCGCGACGTAACTGGCGAACGCCACGACCACCGAGTTGATCGTGGGAATCCCGAAATCGAAGACGAGCGCGAACGCCGTCCCGAGCGCCCAGCTGACCAGCGCGGCCGGCGCCCAGTCGCGCCCCGCGACCGCCTCGCCCCGGCGCAGGGCGGCGAAAACGGGACGGCACCGGCGAAGCACGAAGTACTCCGCGATCAGCACCCCGGCCACCGGCGGGGTGAGCACCCCGACCGCGGTCAGGAATCCGGCGAAGTGGTCGGCGATGCCGAGCGCGGACGCCGCCGTGCCGAAGACCCCGAGCACCAGTACCACGTGCACCCGGCGGACTTTCCGGTCGAACAGCACGTCGACGACGTTGACCAGGCCGAGCGAGGACGAGTACAGGTTCCAGTCGTTGATCTTGAGGATCGCGGTGGCCAGCACCAGCGTGCCGAGCACTCCCGAGGACGAGGTGACGATGCCGACGACGTCCGGCGTCGCGGCGGCGTGTGCGAGCAGCACGCCGATCAGCCCGATCAGGTACTCCCCGAGCGTCACGCTGAGCACGGTCTGCTTGACCACGTCGCCGCGGGTGCGGTTGAACCGCGTCATGTCCGGGGTCATCAGCGCGCCGAGAATGAACGCCCCGGACACCAGCGTGGTCGCCGCGCCGAGCGACAGCGGCGGTCCTGGCGGGGGAGCGGAGATCAGGGCCGGGAGCGAATGCGCGTGCAGTGCGTCCAGCACCGAATACCCTGCCAGGACAAGGAAAGCGGGCACGGTCAGATAGGCGGTCCAGGCCATCAGGCGGAAGCCGTAGACGGTGATCACGGTGATCACCAGCCCGCCGAGCAGCGCCCAGGCCCATTCCGGCAGCGCGCCGCCGAGGGTGTGCATGCCGTGCGCGAACACCCCGTTCTGCACGCCGAACCAGCCCGCGAGGCTGATCGCCACCAGCAGGCCGACCAGCGCGGATCCCTTCCGGCCGAACCCGGCCCAGCGGGCCAGCACCGAGGTGGACAGTCCTTCCCGCACCCCGGCGATGCCGAGCAGCACGGTGATGACCTCCAGCAGCGCCGAACCGATCGTGATGGCCAGCACCGCGTTCCAGAACGTCATGCCGTAGCCCAGCAGCGCGCCGACGATGAACTGCTGGAACGACGAGACCTGCCCGAACCGCTGCACCGCGACCGAGGGCCAGGACCGGCGGGCGGCGTCCGGGACCCGGGTCAGCGAATAGTCGTCGTGGCGGTCGCTCATCGGCCGGTCGCTTCCAGCGCGGCTTCGGCGACCACCAGGAAACCCTGGCCGTCGTGGGGCCGGAACGCGAATTCCCGGTCGAAGAACTTCCGCAGAAACGGCACCCGCTGGTGGTAGACGAACATCGACCGCGGATTTCCGGTGATGAGCCCGGAACCGGCGAACAACGGGAGTTCGGCGAGAAAGTAGCGCACCGCGAGCCGCAGCGCCCGCTCGTCGGGCACGTTTCCGGTCTTGCCCTGCAGCACCCAGGTGGAAGCGCCGTAGCAGGCGGAACGGAATGCGCGGTCGGTTTCGAAGTGGTTTTCCGCCTCGGCCAGCAGCCGCCGATAGGCGGGCAGTTCGCGCAGCCGTGCCATGCCGAGGATCCGGCTCTCCGGATCGGGCACGTCCAGCGCCCGCAGCGCGGCGGCGATCTTGTTGTGCACGTGGCAGGACTGCCGGTGCGCCTTCTGTTTCGCCCTGGCCGGCGGATATCCGAGCGCTTCGAGCGTGTAGGCGGTGACCTCGTCCGGCACGAAAAAGCAGAACTCGGCGAAGTGTTCCGCGGTCCACGCGGCGAGCCGGGTCAGCCGTTCCGCGGTGAAATAACCGTTGAACGGGCTCACCCCGACACAGGCGTGCCGGACTTCCGGATACAGGCGGGCGCAGCCGGAAGACAGCGGAGTCGCGTCGAACATGAGAACTCTCCACCTTTCCTCGTCTCGATTCCGCGTTTTCTCCCGGCGGGGCGGGACTGGTGCGGATCACTGTGCCGGGATCGAAGCGGCACGGGTAATGCCTGCCGGTTATGCCGTCGCGGGACGGCGAAGGCCCATTCGGAAAGAGGATTTCCTACTTTGGTCGGGCGATCGCCACACTTTCGCCGGTGCACTCGCCGCGGGAGAAGACATATCGTGGACTTTCGTGGAGTTGGAACTGAAGCATTTGCGCCACCTCCAGGCGATCGCGAAAGCGGGCAGCCTCAACCGCGCCGCCGTCGAACTGGTGCTGCCGCAGCCCGCGCTCAGCCGCGAACTGCGCAGGATCGAGGAGCTGCTCGGCAGGCCGCTCTTCGAACGCGCCCGCGCCGGGGTGCGGCCCACGCCGTTCGGGCGGTTGATCCTCGACTACGCGGACGGGATTCTCGCGCGCACCGCCCGGATCGGGCCCGCTCTCGCGCAGCAGGGCGCCCAGCGCGCCGGCGCGTTGCGGGTCGGCTGGTCGGAAACCCCGCTGTCGGGCTCATTGCTCCGCGCGCTGGAGACAGCCGGGCTCGGCGACCGGGCGGAGATCCGGACCGCCGAATCGACCGCGGAGATGATCGGCTGGTTCGGCCGCGGCGAACTCGATCTCGCCGTGCTGTCCGAGCAGTGCGAGGTGCCGCTCCCGGCGAACACCGGCCGGATCGACCTCGCCGAGGACCCGCTGCTGATGATGCTCCCGGACTGGCATCCGCTCGCCGCCCGGCATTCGGTGGACCTGGCCGAGCTGGAACACGAGCGGTGGATCTCCTCGACCGGGCCGGACCGCTGCCGCGAGTTCCTGGCCCGGGTCTGCGGCCCGTACGGGTTCGCCCCGGTGATCGCGCATCATGTGCCGGTTTCCGGCCCGCGCGACGAGATCGTCCGCTACCAGGGCGACGTGACGCTCATCCAGTCCTCCCGCCCGCTGGCCCCGGGGGTGGTGCACCGGCCGGTCCCCGATCTGCGGATGCGGACCAGCCATTTCCTGCTTTACCGCGAGGACAGTCCGGTCGCCGCGCGGACAAGCCTGCTGGCCGGTCTGGTCCTCGACGCCTACCACGACGAGCGCGGCGCCTGCGAGCTCCCGCGGGCGATTCCGAAAGAACTGCCGTGGCTGACGGCCCGGACAAGCTGATCCGCCCGGACCTCGAACTGCGCCAGCTGAAACTGGTGGTCGCGGTCGCCGAGGCGGGCAGCGTGGCCGCCGCGGCGGCGGTGCTCGGCAGCACCCCGGCCAAGCTCGCGCTGCGGATCAGGCGGCTGGAGCGGATGATCGGCGCCGAGCTGCTGGCCGCGGAACCGGGCGGGAAGCTGTTCACCGAAACCGGCGAGCTCCTGCTCGAACACGCCTCGGTCGTGGTGCCGCAGTTCGATCGGATGCTGACCGCCGCCCGCGCCGGCCTCCAGCGGTCCGCCGCCCGGATCCGGATCGGCGCGGTGCCGACGCCCGTGCTGCCGCGGCTGATCCGCGAGGTGGGCCGCCGCAATCCCGAGGCCGAACTGGCGGTCCGGACTGGCGAATCGGCCGCGGAGCTGGCCGGAGCGCTGCTTCGCGACGAGCTGGACCTCGGGGTGCTGCGGCAGGACGCCGTGCGGGAACACGCGGCCCTCGAATGGGTTTCGGTAGCCACGGAACCGCTGATGGTCGGTATCCCTGCCGGACACCCGCTAGGCGTTCCGGACTCGCTCACCCCGGCCGCGCTGTCCGGCCAGCGATGCGTGCTCCTCGACCAGTCGGTGCAGCCGCGGACGCGCGCGCTGCTCGCGGCCTTCGCCGACGCCGGTGCCGATCCGCGGCTCTGCTACGCCGAGAGCGACTGGGCGGCATTGTGTCTTGGTTACGGCACCGGAATCCTGACCGTGACAGCTCCGCCGACGACACCGATGCCGGACACCGCCTACCGCCCATTGCATTGCGCGGCAACGAATTCGACTCTGGTGCTCTCCTGGGCGCAGGACGGGCCGCTCGCCCGCTGCATCCCGCGGGTCCGCGCGGAGGTGACGCGCGCGCACGCCGAATACCTCCGCGCGCTCGTGCACGCCTGACCCGATCGCGAATACGCAAGGGCCGTTCGGGGAGAAACGAATTCTCCCCGAACGGCCCTCAGTGCGGAGCGTCAGCCGATGCGGTAGCTGTACGGCAGAGTCGCCAGCACCTCACCGGTTCCGACCTGCGGCAGACCGGTCACGCCGGTCGGCAGCGAAGGCACGGTCACGATGTTCAAGTGCCCGGCCACCTTGTCGCCGCGGTTGCCCGACGGCGTGATCGTCACCAGGATGGTCGCGGTCTCGCCCGGCTTCACCAGCTGCGGCGTGCCGCCGGTGCCGTTCGGGTCCACCGACTGGCCGTACGGGTCGCCGGTCGACGAGGTCACCGAGCCGTCGAAGCCCGCGGTCTGGATCGACGCCGTGTAGCTCGAATGCCCGGCGGGCGCGCCCTCCGGACCGAACGGGCCGATCTCCTGCACGTCGGCGTACCAGACGCCCTTGGTGACGTACCCGGTCTTCTCGCCGATCGTCGCGACCGACACCGTGCTGCCGTTCTGCGCGGACTTCAAGTCGCCGAGCACGTCGATGCCCGCCGCCGAACCCTGGATTTCCGCCTGCGCGGGCACGGTCGAGGACGTCGCGACGGTGAACTTGCTCGTCTCCGGCGGGATCGAGTACACCGGCGCGTTCGCGTTCAGCTCCGGCAGATCGACCTCGGTCGACCCCTGGATCGGCTGCGGCTGCAGCGTTTGCCGGGCGTTCGTGCGCGCGTCGACGCCGATGGCGATCGGCTCGATCCCGGTGTTGCGCACCGTGACCGGCACGGTCACGGCTTTGCCCGCGGCGAGCGACGCGGACTGCGGCAGCGCGGGTGCGCTGGCCGAGGCCTGGTCGAAGCCGACGGTGCCGGTGAACGGCTGGTCGATTTGCTTGCCGGTCACCGGGTTCTGCACGACGAGCACGAGGTGCCAGCGGCCCGGCAGCGGGTTCGCGTCGACGAGCTGCAGCCCGGTGCCCTGCCCCAGCGTGGTGGCCGAGGTGAGGAAGGCGTTGCTGTTCACGTCGGCGAGTTCGCCGTTCGGGTCGACCAGGACGCCGTCGAGCAGCGTGCCCGGATCCTGCAGCTTCACCGCGACGTCGAGGTCCCGCTTGCCGCGCGGCACGTCGAACTCGTAGGAGAACGTCTGCGCGGGCGACACGGCGCGGGCGTTGCCGCCGGTGATCGTGCCGCTGAACGTGCCAGGGCCGTTCTTCGTCGGGATGAGCGCGCGCAGCACGGCCGACACGGAGGTCTGGTGGCCGTCGGAGCTGCCGAAGGTGATCGAGTAGTCCGCGTCGCCGCCGCTGCTCGGGGTCTGCAGCGAAACGTGCACCGGCTTCGTCTGGCCTGGCTTGAGCTCCAGGATCTGCGGCGACACCTGGCCGTACGGGACGGTGCGCTGCGCGGTGGTCGCGAGCTGGATGTCACCGGTGTAGCCGGCCTGTCCGGACGCCGAGTACAGCACCGCGGTCCACGTGCCCGCGACCGGTCGCGTGACGTCCACGTTGGCGTAGTTCGCCGTCGCGGCCCCGCCCTGCGGACGGCTGTTGGCGACGAAAGTGCCGTCCGGCGCGAGCAGCGTCAGCCGCACCACCGGGGTGACCGACTGGCCGTTGACCGTCTTCGGGCTGCCCTGCCACGCCATCCGCGCCAGCAACCGCTGCGCGCCGTTCGGCACGGAGAACGTGACCTTCTTGTATGCCCAGTTCGTGCCGTTGAAATACGGGAACGTCGGCAGCTTCGCCGCGTCGAACGCGGTGGTCTGCGTCTGCGTGCCCATCGGCGCGAACGTCCGCGCGCCGGTGCTGACCGTCAGCGGCTTGGTGCCCGAGTTGGTGACGTTCACCGACGCCTGCTGCATGCTGCCCGGGGCGCCTTCCAGCGTCAGCTGGTCGGCCGACAGCGTGATGTTCGACGAGACGCCCGCCGGGGCACCGGTCGAGCCCGGGGCGGTGAGCGCCGCTTCGACCGCCGCACGAGCGTCGAGAAGGCCAGCGCCTTGCTCGTCGGCCGGGAGGTTGAGGTCGCGCGCGGTGCTGGTGATGATCTGCTTCACCTGCGCGGGCGTCGGCGACGCGCCGCGGTGTGCGTTGCGGTAGCTCTGGATCACCAGCGCGGCCACGCCCGCGGTCAGCGGCGCGGATTCACTGGTGCCGCCGAAGGATTCGAGGTCGGTCGGCTGCGGGACGGTGTTGAAGTTGCGGCATTCCGCGTACGCCGGGGAGCAGTCGGCCCAGTTGCCCTCGCCGGGCGCGACGAGGTCGATGGTGCGGCCGTTCTGCGTGATGCCGGACGAGGACAGCGCCGAGATGTTGTCGCTCACCCATTTCCCGTTGGAGAACGGGAAAGCCGCGTACCCGGTCTGCGCGTACAGCCGGTTGTCGGTCGTCGCGCCGGCGGAGATCACCAGGGGGTCGGTGGCCGGGCTGCCGATCGTGGACGTGGTGCCCGCGTCGCCGCTGGAGGCGGTCACCGTGACGCCCGCGGCCACGGCCTGGTCGTTGAAGACCTGGAACAGGTTGCGGGAGCTGGAATCCGGGTACTGGTTGAGGCCGAGCGACTCGTTGATCACGTCGACGTGGTCGACGGTCACCGCGTAGTCGATCGCCTGCAGCACCGCGGAGTTCGTCGCGGTCTTGCCGAAGACGTTCAGCCCGACCAGGCTCGCGCCCGGCGCGACGCCCTTGACGACGATGTTGCAGCCCGCCGGGAGCGGGTGCTTTTCGTTCACGAACTTCGACAGGTCGTGCACCACGACGCCCTGCGCGGCGATCGAGGAAGCGTCGCCGAACGCCTCGGCCCCGGCGTCGGTCGTGTTCGGACCGTCGCCGGAGAAGTCCTGGTAGTCCGAGAACACGTGGCTGCCGTCGGGGCGGATGAAGTCGGCGTAGTTCGGGTCCATGTTGTCGGCCAGGAACGCAACCTTGACGCCGGCTCCGTTGGCCAGATCGGACGCGCTCTTCCCGCCGGTGGTGCTGTACGCGCGGATCGAGGTCAGCGCTTCGGGCTCCAGCAACGGTTTCGCCGGGTCGCTCGGGCAGGTCGCGTTCGGCGTGGCCTGCGCGGCGGCCGGTCCGCCCGCCTTCGGCGCGGCGGCCGGAGCGCTCGGCTTGGCGTCCGGCAACGTCACCTTGCTGTCCGGCAGCACCTGCGCGACCGCCGGGTCGTGCGCGAGCTGGGCGGCCTGCGCGGGCGTGACGGTGGCGGAGAAAGCGTTGCCCAGTGCGAAATGCTTGACCTTGGCCGGTGCCGCGCCGGTGAGCTTGGCGAGCACCGAATCCTGTTGCTGGGTGGCTTGGGCGCGGCGGGCGCCGGAGGCCGCCTTGGTGGGCGGCGCGCTGGGCAGCTGGTCCGCGAGGACCACGATCACCGATTGCGGCGCGGTGTCGGCCGCCGCCCCGGCCGGCGCGGCAGCCTGGGCCGGCTGGGTGGCCCCGGCCAGCACCAGACTGCCGGTCGCAGCCATGACCAGGGCGCGAACGGATCGCGAGGAACGCCCCATGTGCGATTCCCACTTCCTGCTAGAAGGGTTCGTGAGTTACCGGCCCCGACGAAATCGGGCGCATTGGTGCCGCGCTCGATTTCCCGGCCTCTGAACTCTTTCCGACTCCCGCACGATCCACAAGCGACAATAGTGGGAAAGAAATCCGGCAAACGGGACCGAATTTCCGCGCGGTCGCGCATTCGGTCCCGTTTGCCGGAATCGGGTCAGTCCTGGGGAAGGTGCCGGCGCGAGTGTCGGGACACCACAAGGGTTCCGGCGACGGCGACCAGTGCGACGCAGGCGAGCAGCACCGGGTAGTCCGCTACTCCGTTCAGTGCCGCTAAAAGTGACGGCAAGAGGAATCCGACATACGCCAGCGCGTAGTACACGCCGGTGAGTTCCGCGATTTCGCCGGGCCGGGCGAGACGTTGCAATTCGAGCAGTCCGGACACCACGACGATGCCGTAAGCGGTTCCCAGCACCACTGCGGCGCCGAGTGCGAGCCACGGCGATTCCTGTGCCGCCGCGAAGACGCTCAAAACGAGACCGGCGCACAGCACGATCATCCCGGTGAGCACGGCCCGCGCGCTGGTAGCCCGGTCGACACGCTTGGCGATCGGCTGAATGCCGACGCCCGCGCCGATCGCGCAGACGGTGAGCAAAGTGGAGTAGGCCAGCGCCCACGACCCGGTCCGGTGCTCGACGAGCTGCGGCAGGATCGCATACGCCACGCCGCACGAACCGAAGATCCACGGCGCCGCGGGCAGGATCACCCGGCGGAATCGCGGATGCCGAGCCGTGGCGGGCAACGCGGCGCGCACCGAATCGGTCCGGACAGTGAGCGTTTCCGGACTGCGCGTGACCGCGGCCAGCGAGACCAGCGCGAGTCCGATGTGGACCAGATAGGGCAGCACCATCGGCCACGGTCCCCACTGCGCGAGCACTCCGGCGACGCCAGGGCCGATGCCGAGGCCGAGCGTCAGGCACAGCGCGGCGCGGCGGGTGCCGAGATCGGCCGCGCTGTACGGATCGGCGTCGGCGAGTTCCTTGATCCAGGTGGAACCGACGGCCATCGCGACCGCGACTGCGATGCCGGCGAGGAACCGGCCGGCGGCGATCCACGCCACGCCGAGCGGGCCGAGTGCCAGCAGCAGGCTGGCCAGCAGCGAGAGCACCGTCCCGGCGAACATCACCGGACGGCGACCGTACCGATTGGACAGTCCGCCGGAGAGCAGCAGTCCCGGCACGAGGCCGACGACGTAGGCGCCGAGCAGGGCGTCGACGGTGAACGCGGAATAGCCCGCGGCGTGGTACATCACGAGCAGCGGGGTGAACTGGTTGCCGCCCCAGCCGCACGCGAACACCGCCGCGGCGGCCGGGAACCAGGCCGGGCGTGCGGTCGTCTCGGGTGTTTCGGGCAGGGGAGAGCGATCGGCAGTGGTGGTCATCGACGGTGCACCGAATCCAGGTGTGCTCGCAGGGCCGGGGCGAAGGCGTCGGCCTTCGTCTCGGCCGCCGCGATGATGGTGAGCAGTTCTTCGTGCTCGCCGACGACCTGCGGCAGCCGGGCCGGGATCGGCGCGAGCGCGTGGACGTTCATCCGGCGCTGCCGGTCGGCGAGCGTGGTGTAGAAGCCGAGCAGCAAGGTGTTGCCGCCGGCCGCGACGATCGTCCGGTGGAACAGTTCGTCGGCTTCGGCGAACGCGGGCACGTCGCCCGCTTCCGCGTGCCGGCGCTGGGTGTCCAGCACCGCGCGCAGCTGGTCGAGCGCGGCCGGGATCAGCTCCGGGCGGCGGCCCAGCCGGTGCACCGCGGCGCTTTCGACGGCCTCGCGGGCTTCGAGCACGTCCTCGGCCTCGCCGGGCGTGATCGGCACGACGATCGCGCCGCGCTTCGGGATCAGGTTGAGCAGCCCCTCGACCTGCAGCCGCAGGAACGCCTCGCGTACCGGAGTCCGGCTTACCCCGAGCCGCTCGGCGATCTCGCCCTCGCTGAACAGGTGCCCACCGGGCAGTTCGCCGGTGAGCACCAGTTCCTTGGTGAGCTCGTAAGCGCGGTCGGCGGCGGGTTTCACGGCGTTCACGGCTGAGACGCTAGCATGCGTACCACGTTGTATCTAAGGCGTTGTGACCTGCGGCTCAGCTGGACTGTCAGGGGTCTGTGGGATGCTCGGCGGGTGCGAATGCTCCTCGATGCCCGGCCCACTGTGCAGCAAGCCGCCGACGCCGTCCGTGCCGCTCTCGCCGACGGTCTCGACCCCGACCAGGACCCGCCCCGCTCGGTCGTACCGGTGCCTACCGGGCAGTTTCTGCTCATGCCCGCGTTCTGGGGCCGCTACGCCGGGGTCAAGGTCGCGTCCGTCGCGCCGGACAACCCGGCGCGGGGCCTGCCGCGCATCCAGGGTCACTACCTGCTGATGGACGGTCCGACACTCACCCCGATGGCGCTCCTGGACGGCGTCGCCCTCACGTCGGTGCGCACGGCGGCGGTTTCCGCTGTCGCGGCGGACCTGCTCGCCGTGCCGGACGCGGAACGTCTGGTGGTGTTCGGGACGGGTCCGCAGGCGGAGAGCCACATCGAAGCTTTACGGGCCGTCCGGCCGGTGCGGGACGTGGTGGTGGTCGGCCGGAATGCCGAGCGCACGCAAGCCTTCGCCGCGCGGTATCCGTTCGCCCGGGCAGGCACGCCGGACGACGTGGCCTCGGCCGACCTGGTCGTCTGCTGCACCTCGTCGCGGACTCCGGTCTTCGACGGCGCGAAGGTGCCCGAACATGCCACTGTCGTGGCCGTCGGCTCGCACGAACCGGAAGCGCGGGAAGTCGACGATGTCCTCATTGGACGGTCCACGGTGGTCGTGGAGGGGGTCGGCGCGGCTACCCGCGAGGCGGGGGACGTCGTGCTGGCAATGAAATCCGGCGCCCTCGCCGCCGATGACCTCGTTCCCCTCGCGGCGCTGGCCCAGGGACGCGCGGTGCCTGCCGGGCCTCGGCTGTTCAAGAGCGTCGGAATGGCTTGGGAGGATTTGGTGGTCGCGGCGGCCGCCTATGAAGCCGCCGAGTGAGCGGAATCGTCGGCGGGGGCCGATAGCCTGGCATCCTTCGACGGCGAGGGGAGACCGGGATGTCCCAGGAAATGACCACCGCGGCGGAACTGTTCGACGCGATCGGAGCCGGGTACGAGGAAGCGTTCGGCCGTCCGCCGGTGGTCGACGCGGCGGTGCGGGAGCTGCTCGCGGTGCTGCCGCCCTCGGCCCGGGTGCTCGACCTCGGCAGCGGGACCGGTCGCCCCACCGCGGCGGACCTCGCCGCCGCCGGGCACCGGGTGACCGGGATCGACGTGTCCGCGGAAATGGTGCGGATCGCCCGCGAGCAGGTGCCCGAGGCCGAGTTCGTGCAGGCTGACCTGCGGGAATGGGAGTCGGAGCCGGAAACGTGGGACGCCGTGTGCGCGTTCTTCCCGTTCCTGCAGCTGTCGCGGGCCGAAACGGAGCGCGCACTCGGCCGCATCGCGGGCTGGCTGGTGCCCGGCGGAAGGTTCTCGCTGGTGACCGTGCCCTCCGACGTCGAAGACATGCCGGTCGATTTCCTCGGCCACTCCATCCGGCTGACGAGCTTCCCGGCGGATGCGCTGGCCGACCGCGTGCGCGCGGCCGGGCTGGAGGTGACCGGGACCCGGTCGGAGGTGTTCGCTCCGGACAAACCGGGCGCGGAACCGGAGGAGCACTTGCTGATCTCGGCCCGCAAACCCGGCTGACCGGCCCGGAAAAGCGGATCGCGAAACAGTTCAAGCGGCTGGCGCGAAAACGGGGCGGCATTTTCCGGCGAACCAGGCGGATAACCTGGAATTCGCGCGGAAAACACCGCCCCGTCATGTTCTGTGCGGCCCGGTTCTCTGGTCGGCCGAAAACAAGCCTCACCGCGGCTAAGGATTGCCGGAAGCAGCGCGGTTCGCTCGCTGTGGCCGGTTCAGACGGTCGACCGCGATAGCCGGTCCACTCGCTCGCCACCGGTTCGCGCCACCGCTCGGGACGCGGGAACTCAGGCCGGTACGGGCCTCGTTACTGCTGGTCGCCCTGGCCGAAGCCGCCCTGGTCGCCGCCCGGCTGACCGCCCTGGTCGAACCCGCCCTGCGGCTGGCCGCCCTGTTCCTGGCCGCCCTGCTGGCCGCCGCCGAAGTTCTCCTTCAGCTTGTCCGCGCCCTGGCGGATCTGGTCGCCGTGCTTGCCGCCGGTTTTCTCGTCGGCGAATTCGGCGGCCTTGTCGACGCCCTGGCCGACCTTGTCCGGGTTGTTGCCCGCGAATTCCTGGATCTTGTCCTTGGCCTGGTCGAAAAAGCTCATTGAAATCCTCCTTGATCCATTCGTGACCCATGGATACCAGCCGGGTACCCGAAGGGCGCGGCCGTGAGACGCCAGTCCCCGGTTCGGGTGAGGCGCGGCGCCGGTTCTGCCCGGGTCGGGCCACGGGTGGGTTACCCCACACGCCCGGACGCGGACCGGACCGGCCGGTAGGGTCGCCGCGGCAGGCGCCGGAGCCGAGGAGGACGTGTGGCGGGACCGTTGAGCGGGCTGAAAGTCGTCGAACTGGCCGGGATCGGGCCGGGGCCGCACGCGTGCATGGTGCTCGCCGACCTGGGCGCGGACGTCGTCCGGGTGGAACGGCCTTCCGGATCGCTCGACCTCAGCGGCGGCAAACCGGACCCGCTGCTGCGCGGCCGCCGCTCGGTGGCCGCGGACCTCAAGACCCCCGAAGGCCGCGAACTCGTCCTGCGGCTCGCGGCGAAGGCGGACGTGCTGATCGAAGGCCTGCGCCCGGGCGTGACCGAACGGCTCGGCGTCGGCCCGGACGACTGTTTCGCGCGCAATCCCCGCCTGGTCTACGGCCGGATGACCGGCTGGGGCCAGGACGGCCCGCTCGCCCAGCGCGCCGGGCACGACATCAACTATCTCGGCCTCACCGGCGTGCTGCACGCGATCGGCCGCGCGGGCGAGCGCCCGGTGCCGCCGCTCAACCTGGTCGGCGACTTCGGCGGCGGGTCGATGTTCCTGATCGCGGGCGTCCTCGCGGCGTTGTGGGAATGCGGCCGGACCGGACGCGGCCAGGTCGTGGACGCGGCGATGGTCGACGGCGCGAACGTGCTGTCCCAGATGATGTGGGCCTTGCGCGGCCTGGGTTCCTGGTTCGACGAACGCGGCACGAATCTTCTGGACGGCGGCGCGCCCTTCTACGACACCTACGTCTGCGCGGACGGCCGCTACGTCGCCGTCGGTTCCCTCGAGCCCCAGTTCTACGCGGCTCTTCTCAAGGGCCTCGGCCTCGTCGCGGAAGACCTGCCGCCACAACTGGACCGGGACGGCTGGCCCACCCTCCGCGCCACCTTCACCCGCGTGTTCCTGAGCCGGACCCGCGACGAATGGGCCGAAATCTTCGACGGCACCGACGCGTGCGTCACGCCAGTGCTGGCTCCCGACGAGGCGCCCCAGCACCCGCACATCGCCGCCCGGTCAGGCCTGATCACGCTGGACGGGATCGTCCAGCCCGCCCCGGCACCGCGGTTTTCCCGCAGTACGCCGGATGTTCCGACCTCGCCGCCGGTCCCGGGCGCGGACACGGAGAAGGTGCTCGCGGACTGGGGCGCGTAGTTTCCGCGTTCGTTCCGGTGGGCGGCGTGGTGAAGGAGGGCACCGGGCTTGGCTGGTTTGCGGCAGTGGGGCTGCCCTTGTAGTCAGACCGCTTGGCTTCGCGACCGAAATCGCGGCCGGTACCGTCCTCGGCTGATGGGGGAGCAGCTTGGAGGGAGCCGCTCGCCTGCAATCAGACCGGTTGGCTTTGCGGCCGGTGCGGCGCTGCCCTCGGCTGGTCGGCGAGCAGCGTGGCCGAGAACCCTCCGCACCGCCGCCCAACCCACCTAGTCCCGCAGCCGCACCGGCAAAGCCACGTGCCCGTTCGTGATGAACGACGGCACCGGCTCCAGCTTCTCGCCGGGCACCGTCAGCGCCAAATCCGGGAACCGCTCGAACAGCGCGGGCAGCGCGAGTTCCGCTTCCATCCGGGCGAGCTGCGCGCCGAGGCAATAATGCACGCCGTGGCCGAACGCGAGCGATGATTTGTCCTTGCGGGACAGATCGAACTCGTTCGCGTCCGGGCCGTGGTGGCGCTCGTCGCGGCCGGCCGGGCCGAGGGAGGCGAGGATCGGGTCGCCTGCCTGGATGGTCGCGCCCTCGACCTCGATGTCCTCCCGCGCGAACCGCAACGGCAGGTGCGAAAGCGGGGCCTGCCAGCGCAAAGTCTCGTCCACGACGTCCGACCAGGTGCGCGTTCCGCCGAGGACCTGACGCAGCTGCGCGGGATGGGTCAGCAGCGCGGTCACCGCCTGGTCGAGCAAGTTCACCGTCGTCTCGTGACCAGCCGTGATCACCAGGATCAAGGTGTCCACGAGTTCCGCTTCGCTGAGCCGGGAGCCGTCGGTGTCGCGGGCGGAAATCAGTGCGGTGGCGAGGTCGTCGCCCGGTTCGGCACGCCGTTGTGCGACGAGACTGGCGAGAATCCCGTACAGGAGTTCGACATTCGCGGTCGCTTCTTCCGAGGTCGCCGACGTCGCGAAGATCCCGGCCACCGCGGTGCGCAGGCCCTCCCTCGCCTGTTCGGGCACGCCGACCAGCCGGCAGATCACCTCGATCGGCAGCCGGTAGCAATACTGTTCCCGCAGGTCGGTTTCGGCGGGTCCGGCTTCGAGGCCGGCGAGCAGGCCCTCGACGATCTCGGCGACCACCGGGCGCAGCGCGGCGATCCGGCCGGGTGCGAAAGCCTTGGACACCAACGATCGCAGCCGCCGGTGCTCGGCGCCGTAGGCGGTGAACATGTTCTGCACGGAAACCCAGATGTTCAGCGACCAGTCCGCGGAAACCTCGCCGTCCCGGTAGGCGGGCCAGTGCTGCCGGGCGTCTTTCGACACCCGCGGGTCGGCGAGCAGGGCGCGCAGCAGCGGCAGGCTGGTGACCGACCAGGCGAGCACGCCGCCCGGCAGTTCGACCACGGTCAGCGGTCCGCGGGCGCGAAGCCGGGCTCCCTCGCCGTGCACGTCCGGCGCCGCCGGGTCGAGCACGAAAGGGGTGACGGCGTGGTCCATGGGCGCTCCTCGCGGCCCGATGGTCCACAATGGACTGACGATGGGGGAGGTGTCCGTTGCGGCCACCGGGTCCACGGCAAGCGTAGCGCGGCCGAGGACCGCTCTGTCCGGCTTGAGGGGTGGTCCGGACCAGACCGGGGAAGGGGTTGACGTCAGCCGTCGGCGCGCTGGCGGTGCAGCGAAAACCGCTCGAAGACCGACAGCTCGCCAGTCGGCTTGTTCACGTTGTAGTAGGTCACGTGCATCGTCGTCGTGCCGCCCGGACGACGGCCGGGGTCCACTGTGAACGCGGCGAATCCGTAGGGGTGGTCGAGGTCGCGCACCGCGCTCCACACCGCTTTTTCGCGCACGTACGTCGGTTTCCGCTTGCCCGTGGCCGGATCCCGCTTGTCCGCGACGGCGGTCAGCACCTTTCCGGTGCCGTCGGTGAAGAAGCTGCCGTTGGTGGTCCCGGAGACGCCGCCTCCGCCGAGGATCATGTGCACGGTGCCGTGCGTGGTGTCGATGTTGTCGGTCGCCGCGGACACCGGGTTCGGCGTGAGCGTTTCGCTTTCCGCGACGACACCGCGTACGGCAAGGGAACGTTCGTAGTCGTGCTCGTGCCCGCAGAGCACCAGGTCGACGCCGTAGCGGTCGAACAGCGGGCCGTACTTCTCGCGCAGGCCCAGGTCGGCGCCGTTCGCGTCGGACGAGCTGATCATCACTTGGTGCATCGCGACGACGATCCAGTCCACGTCGCGCGACGCCCGCGCCGCGGCCAGTTCCTTCTCCAGCCAGGCGAGCTGCCGTCCGCCGGAGTAGCCGTTGACGTAGAGGTCGCCGCCGTCCTGCAGGCAGTTGTCGTCGTTCTGCAGCACGATCACCCGGACCGACCCGACGGTGAAGCCGTACCAGAGACCGGCGAGTTCCGGATCGGTTTCGGTCGAGGGCAGCTGGAAGTACGCCTGGTAGGCGTCCATCCCGATCGCGCCGTTCTTTTTCTCGATCTCGTGGTTGCCCGCGGCGGGCATCCACGGCCGGTACCGCGCCGAACGGGTGTTGTTGGTGAAGAAGTTGTTCCAGGTGCGCACGCGGTCGACGTCGAGGTTGGCATAGCAGAGATCGCCGTTGAGCAGGTGGAACAGCGGCGCGACGGTCTCGATCCCGGTGACGATGTCCTTCGTGGCCGGGGTGGAGAAGAAGTCGAGCGCGGGCGCGCCCTTGAGATCCCAGGTGACCTGCGGCGCCGACTGGTCGCCGAAGCTGGTGAAGGTGAACGCGGACCGTCCGCCGGGCGCGGTGCGGAACGTGCCCGCGTCGGGCGTCGCGCCGTCGTGCTGGGCGACGTAGAGGTACTCGGTGTTCGGGCAAAGGCGGTCGATTGCGGCGTGGTGCACCCAGACCGTGCGGTTGGAAGCGCCGTCGAGGTAGGTGCGGGTGACCGCAGGCGCGTACGAGCCGAAGCCGTCGTCGAGCGTGCCGTAGAGGACGCGGGGACGGCGGACCGGTCCGTCGGTGAGCCACGAAACCACCATTTGCCGGGCGGGGTCGCGGCCGAACGTGAGATGCAAGCCCTGCACCGGCGTCGCACCGCCGCCCGAGGACGGCACGAGCGGCGCGGCGGCTGCCGTACCAGTTCCGAGCAGTGGTACGGCAGCGCTAGCGCCCATTAGGCCCAATGCTCCTCGACGGCTGACGGTGTTGGACATGGCGGCGGCCTCCTCCGGCTCCCAGGCGGAAGCGAAGCTATGCTCGCCGCGAGGCCCGGCGATGAACGCGGCCTGTCCGGGGCGTGAAGTTGTCCGCCGGACGATTCCGGTTCGTTCCCTTTGCCGGGAAAGGGCTTCCGGACTGTCCTCAATGGAATCTGCCAGCTGAGCCGGATCGATTCAGAACAGTTCTGCTAGCCTCCGGTGTGACGTGCGGCTCGCCGTGGTGCCGCGTTGCTGCCGGAGCGCTCCACGGAGCGTGCGCTGAGTGCTTCGGCTCGAACCTCCGAGGAGCGTTATGACAGGCATCGTCCGGGTCCGGGGCCGTGAGGTGCTCGACAGCCGGGGCAACCCGACGGTCGAGGTCGACGTGGTGCTGGCGGACGGGTCGGCGGGCAGGGCGGCGGTGCCGTCCGGGGCCTCCACCGGCACGCGCGAGGCCGTCGAACTGCGCGACGGCGACGCGAAGCGGTTCCACGGCAAGGGCGTGCGCAAGGCGATCGACGCGGTGAACGGCGAGATCGCCGACGCCGTGGTCGGCATGGAAGCCGAGGCACAGGCCGACGTCGACCGCGCGCTGATCGCCCTCGACGGCACCGAGAACAAGGCCCGCCTCGGCGCGAACGCGACGCTCGGGGTCTCGCTGGCGGTGGCGAAGGCGGCCGCCGCGGCGAACACGCTGCCGCTGTACCGCTACGTCGGCGGGGTGTACGCGCATCTGCTGCCGATGCCGATGATGAACATCATCAACGGCGGCGCGCACGCGGACAACCCGATCGACTTCCAGGAGTTCATGATCGGCCCGGTCGGCGCGTCGACGTTCGCCGAGGCCGTGCGGATGGGCTCGGAGGTGTTCCACACGCTGCGGAAATCGCTGCACGACGCGGGACACAACACGAATGTCGGCGACGAGGGCGGGTTCGCGCCGCAGCTGGGGTCGGCCGACGAGGCGCTCGAGTTCGTGGTCCGCGCGATCGAGCAGACCGGGTACGAGCCGGGCAAGGACATCGCGCTGCTGCTGGACCCGGCGGCGTCGGAGTTCTACCGCGACGGCGTCTACGACTACACCGGCGAGGGCCGCAAGCGCAGCGTCGAGGAGCATGTCGCGTACCTGACCGAACTGACCGAGCGCTTCCCGATCGTGTCGATCGAAGACGGTCTCGCGCAGGACGACTACACCGGCTGGAAGCAGCTGACCGACGGCATCGGCGACCGCGTGCAGCTCGTTGGCGACGACCTGTTCTGCACGAACGTCGAGATCCTGCGCGACGGCATCAAGCGTGGTATCGCCAACTCGATCCTCATCAAGGTCAACCAGATCGGCACCCTGACCGAGACGCTGTCCGCGGTCGACACCGCGCACAAGGCGGGCTACTCGGCGGTCATGTCGCACCGTTCGGGCGAAACCGAGGACACCACCATCGCCGACCTCGCGGTGGCGACCGGCTGCGGCCAGATCAAGACGGGTTCGCTGTCGCGATCCGACCGGACGGCGAAGTACAACCAGCTGATCCGCATCGAAGAGGAGCTGGGCACCGAGGCTCGCTACGCGGGCTGGGACACCCTGCGCTGAGCTTGTTTTCCGGCGGCCCGGGCTTTGCGCCCGGGCCGCCGGGTTTTACTTTTTCACCCGCAAAAACATTGCCGCGGCAGTGAAAGCCGCACTGACCCAGAACGCCGCACGCGCCTGCGTCGCGTCTACGACAAAGGCCCCCGCCACCGCAGGCCCGACCACCGCGCCGAGGTTGAACGCCGTCGTCGCGATCGCCCCAGCCACCCGCGGCGCGTCCTCGCTGGCAGTCGTGACGATCGCAGCGATCAACGCGGACCCGACCCCGAACGCCGCCGCCCCGGAAACCAATGCGGTGGCCAGGAGCCCCGGAAGACTCTGCGCCGCGAAGAACGCCGCCACCCACACGATGGTCAGCACCGCCGCGCCCGGTGCGAGGATTTTCGGACCCGCCTTGCCCGCGAGCGTGACGCCGACGAACGAGCCCACCCCGAAAGCCGCGAGCACAACCGGCACCCAGCCCACCGGTGGGGTCATCGTGCCAAGGTAGGTAAAGGCCGCGAACGTCCCGCCGTTGACGAGAACCCCTTTGACCACAGTGGCCACGACGCGCGGCTGGGTCAGGACCAGCCATTCGCGATACACCGGCGTGGTCGCCGGCGGGTCGTCGAAGGTGGTTGTGACGAGGGCCGCGGCAGCCACCGCAGTGATCGCCGCGATGGCCCAGAACGCGGCCTGCCACCCCGCGTACTGCCCGAGCAAAGTCCCGGCCGGGACGCCGACGATGCACGCGAGCGTGACCCCGGACAGCAGAACGGACGTCGCCCGCCCGACCGCGTCCGCCGGGACGAGCGAAGGCAGTGCCGCGAGCGCCACGGCGAGAAACCCGGCGTTGGCGAAGGCCGCGAGTGCCCGGGTGGCGAGCAGGAGC
Source organism: Amycolatopsis sp. NPDC104775 (assembly GCF_055583325.1). Taxonomy (NCBI): domain Bacteria; kingdom Bacillati; phylum Actinomycetota; class Actinomycetes; order Pseudonocardiales; family Pseudonocardiaceae; genus Amycolatopsis; species Amycolatopsis sp. NPDC104775. The sequence goes on along the minus strand of NZ_JBVJOE010000001.1, from coordinate 926,449 downwards.
GGGAAGTCGGTGGTGAGTGCGCCGATGACGTGGACCGCGGAGAAAAGCCCGAGGAACGCGAGAAGCGCGAGCTTGCGCGGCAACTTGCTGCCGAGCATCGCGAGCACCGGTGCCCCGGCGACCATCCCGGCCGCGAAGAGGGACGTGAGCAGCCCGGCGGTGCCGAGGGAAACGCCGGTGCTGTTGGCGATTTGGGGGAGCAGCCCGGAGAGGACGAACTCGGACGTGCCTTGCGCGAAGACCGCGCTGGCTAGGAGGAAAAGGATGGGAGGCAAGGGGATCGACTCCGAAGGACCGTCGGCGCCTTGGACGCCGGAGGGATGCGGACGGTTCGATGGCGGAGTGGAGTGGGTGCGGTGGGCTGCACTGGCTCGCTGCGCTGTGGGTTGCTTTGGCGCGGCCGGTCGCTCGTGCCGGTGGCAGTGCTGGGACGTGGCCATGTGCCGCTTGAGGACTCGGGTCGCAGGCCCGGTGAGCTGGTTGCTCCATGGCTTGCTTGACGCGGTCGCTCGTGCCCTTGGCATGGACTTAGCCATACCCCGCTTAAGAGACTCGGACTGGTGGCCCGGTGAGTTGGCCGCGCGTGGCTTGCCTGTCTCGCGACGTCCGTGCCGTGGCAGGGCAGTTACCGCCGTACCGGGCAGGTTCGCGCCCGTGGCGTGGCTGCGGTCGCAGACAGCTGGGTACCGCCTGAACCGCAGTGCGGCGCTGCCTTCATGCCTATTCTCGCCAGCACGAAAGCGCTACTGCCTGACGACTTCGTCGCTCTAGGCCAAGCTCCCGCCGGTCGGCCCGGCCGGGATGTGCCCGCTGCACTCATCACTCCGCCGCCCAGCTCTCGGCTGGGCGGCTACCGTCTGCTGGCCTCCGGCGACGTCATGCCCCGGACTTTACCGTGCTTCGCACGGCACCTGTGGCTGGTGGTCGCGGCGGGCCGTTCCCAGTTCCTCCCCCAGAAGCTTTTCCGGCCTGACGCGACCGGTCGCGACTCGGTTGCGCCGTCGGAAGCCGGGCGCGGCTGAGTCATGCTCGCGCGGTGTCGTGGTGGCCTTCGCGGCTGGTGTCGGTTCGGTGCGAAGCCAGGCCTGCCACGCACGCGGCGGGGGTGTTTCGGTTGGCCCGGTCGGGCCGTTCCACGCGGCGTGGCTTCCTGCTCGGGCTGGACCTGCCCCGCCTTGGTGCGGGAACCGGAATCTCGACTCGGGAACCAGAACCTCGCCCGGACGGTCCGGCTTGGTGCGGGAATCGGAACCTCGGTGCGGGAACCGGTGCCTCGCCCGGTTGGTGCGGCTCGAGAACCAGAACGGTGCGGGAATCGGAATCTCGTCCGGCTTGGTGCGGGAACCTCGCCCCGCCCGGTCCGGCTCGGAGCGAGTCCGTCTTCGCCGCTCAGCCTTGTCCGGCGTGGGCGGCGATGTCGTCGGCGAAGGACGTCACCCTCGTGTACATCCCGGGTTTGCCGGGCTTCCCGCATCCGTCGCCGTACGACACGATGCCCACGACTGTGTCGCCGACCAGCAACGGGCCTCCGGAATCGCCTTTGCAGGCGTCGACGCCGCCGTTCGGGTAGCCGGCGCACAGCATGCTCGTCGCGGAGTATTCCGGATATGCGGTGCGGCAGGTGGAGTCGTCGGCTATCGGGACGGTGGCTTGCCGCAGGTAGTCCGAGCGGTCGCCGCCGTCGGCGACGCGGCCCCAGCCCAGGACGGTGGCGGTCGTGCCCGCGGGGTAGCGGCTCGGGTCGCGGGTCAGGTCGGCGGAGGGATAGGGGAGCGTGCCGCGGACGGTCAGGACGGCGATGTCGGAACCTTGTTGCGGGGTGCGGAAGTCCGGGTGTTGCCAGGCCGCGGACACTGCGAGGACTACGCCGTCCTGGGTGCGTTTGTCCTCTCGTCCGGCTACTACGCTGAGCTCGCCGGCCGGGACGGTGGCGGCGCAGTGCGCGGCGGTCGCGACCGCGGTGCGGCTGACGATGACGCCGCCGCAGAACTGGGTTCCGTGAATGTCCACTAAGTACACTGCGTACGGATTCCTTGCCAGGGAGGTTTTTTCGCCGCCGATGATGGTCGGGGCGGCAGTGGCGGGTGTGCTCAGGCTGATGGCGAACAAGATGACGGTGGCGATGAGTGCTAAACGGCGTGGCATGGCGGACCCCCTCGGCTGCGGCAGCGCACGTTGATCACTTTACCTGGCGGTTGAGCGGAAAACCGTCGCTGAACCGGGTGGAAAGCTCGGGGGCAGAGCTGGATTCTCGCGGCAGCTGAGGCGAGAGATCTCCGGAAGAGCCGTTCTGGCAAGGGGTTTTCGCGGAAAGGCTGGGAGCGTGGAAGAATCAGCTGGAGCGGCCGTCGGGAAATGGGTACCCGATTGACGCGCCGCCAAAGGGCGTGGAAGCGGAGAAGAAGTTTCAGAACTGAATCCGTCGGCAAGGCCCGCGGTAACAGCGAGGTCGGTGCGGAGTCAGCCAAATCCGCACCAGGAACACCGCTCGTCACGGGGGAGGAGTGATGGGAATCGCTGGTCTGGGGCCAGTCTCGAGGCCCCGGCTCGCCGTGGCGGAGAGCGAAGGGAAACCACCGGTGCGGGACCGCCCAACCCGCACCGGGGGACACCGCCTCGTCTCGACAAGGCGCAGCGGGCGACGAGGAACCATCGGTCTGGAACCAGCCTCCGGCTCGTTGCTGCAAGCACAGCCGGGCGAAGAAAACCCACCAATGCGGGGCCGCTCCGAAGTACCGCAGCGGCGACCCCAGGTCCCAGCGGAGCGGCGCCGATGGATCGTCACGGCCGGGCGAAGAAGACCACCGGTGCGGGGCCGCTCCAAAGTCCCGCACCGGCAACCCCCAAGCCTCAGCGGAGTGGCACTGCCGGACCGTCACAGCCGGGCGAAGAACCCACCGGTGCGGGACCGCCCCCAAGCCCCGCACCGGCAACCCCCAAGCCTCAGCAGAGCGGCGCCACCGGACCGTCCGAACCGGTCTTCACATACGTGTCCGAGATGTAATGCCCCGCCCCGATCCGGTCCCAGATCGTGCTGGTCCCGAACTTCCCGGTCACCGAGTCCCCGTTGACGTAGCACTCGATGTTCACCCGGGCATAGTTGGCCGCCAAGCCCTTCACCGACGAGGACGTGTGCGCGCCCGACCGGACGTTCACCGGGTCGCCCGCCGTTTGCACCAGGCCGGTGGCCGCGGCGGAGCCGGTCCACAGGTAGGTGACCTTCACGTTCCCGTTGTCGCCGAGGCCGACGCCGGAGGCGAACGTGCCGTCGGCCAGGTCGATGCCCGCCGGGTTGCCGACTTTGTATCCGAGGTCGTCCCGGCCGCCGTTGTAGCCGTTGTGGTAGGCGGCGTAGGCCTCGGGCTGGCCTTGCGGCAGGTCCTTGTACTCCGCGCGCACCGAGGGCGGGTTCCAGTAGTCGTCCTTGGTGTTCCACGGGCCGACGTCCCAGACCGGCGCGTATTCGCAGCGGCTGCCGTCCGTTTTGCACACTCGCACGCTGTAGTTGCCGGTTCCCTTGGGCGACAAGGCTTTCCCGGACGGAAGCGCGACGAAGTGGTCGTTGCTCGCGATGACGTGGCCGTTCGCGGTGGTGTGGCCGGCGAGGCCTTCGCGGGTGGCGTAGACGGTGTAGGTGAGCGGGGTGGCGGCGACGAGCGCGTTTGCCTGCGGGGAAAGGGATCCGGTGAGTTCCACGTCGCGCACGGCGGGGCGGGCGGCGGTCGTGCTGGACAGGGTGATCCTGGTTTGCACGACGCTCACTGCGCGAGGAAGCGCGGTGCCAGCGGGGGTCCATTCCGTCCAGTCGTCGGCACCGGAGCGGCCGCGGACGTCGACTTCGACCGAGGTGCCCGCCGGGGCGTCAGCGGAGATTTCGGCGGATATCCGGTTCACCGGCGTGGACAGCCGGCGTTCGGCGGAGAGCAGGTAGCCCTCGCTGCCCAGGGCCGGACCGGCGGGTCTCCACGCGGGGTCTCGCAGCGTGAGTGTGCCGCCGGAAGCGGCGACGTTGACGTCGTCACTGTCCACTGAGGACAGATCGGCGCGCCAGGCTCCGGTCGCCCCGGCAGCGTTCGCTGGCGTCGCGCCTGCGATGACCGCCCCCGCGGCGAGCAGTGCGGCGACCGTGCGCCGGACCGTCACATTCCCGACCACGACGGATCTCCCTTCACTCGTCCGAATCGAACTGCCGGAGTGTCGGAGGGATCCGTACACGATCCATACAACGATCTCGCCCGGTCGTGTACCGGGAGCGCGAGGTTGACAGCGGGGAGTCACGCAGATAACTTCGCAAGCAAAGTTAATTTAAGAGCAAAGGAAATGTGGGATGACCATCCTGGTGACCGGAGCGCGCGGAAATGTCGGGAGCGAGGTCGTCCGGGTGCTCCGCGAAGGCGGGCACGAGGTGCGGGGATCGGCGCGGGACGCGGCCGCGCTGGATGTGCCGGACGCGGTGTCGCTGGATCTCGCGGCGGAGGGTGGCTTCGAGGACGCGTTGCGCGGCGTGGACGCGGTCTTCCTGTATCCGACGCGGCCCAATGGCGCGGCGGATTTCCTTGCCGCGGCGCGAAAGGCGGAGGTGTCCTACGTCGTGCTGCTGTCGTCGCCGGACGTCTTCGAGGGGGCGGCGGACAACCCGATCCGGCTGGGTCATTTGCCCGCGGAGACGGCACTGGCGGAGTCCGGGTTGCCGTTCACGGTGCTGTATCCGGGCTGGCTGGCGGGTAACGCCCGGCGTGACTGGGGTGCGGCGATCCGGGCGGGGGAGCCGGTGCGGCTCTTTTCTCCAGAGGCGCAGTTTCACGCCGACGGCCGAGGCGGACGTAGCCGCCGTGGCCGCGAAGTTGCTCACGGAGCGTTGCTACCCGGGGCGGGCGCTGGCGCTGACCGGGCCGGAATCGATGACGCAGCGTGCGATGGTGGAAACCCTTGCGGAGGAGTTGGGTCGCTCGATCGAAGTGCTGGCCGAAACGCGGAGTGAGGCGCTGGCACGGCGTCCGGAGTGGATGCCCGCGGCGGTTCTCGAGCATCTGATGGACGTGCAGGAGGCTGCGATGGGCCGGAGGGCTCCGGTCAACAACACGGTGGAGCGGTTCGCGGGACGGGCGACGTCATTTCGCGAGTGGGCGCGGGCGCACAAAGACGACTTCGCTCCGAGGTGACGAGCTGTCCGAAGTAGACAAAAACTAGGCGCGCTTCCAGGAAACGCAGGCAGGTCGCGTCCGGGATTCGCACAGTTCCCGCACCGCGCGCAGGACTTCCTCGGCGGAGATCTCGCTCCCGGCGGGCTGCGGGAAGTGCGCGCCTTGCAGGCTGAAGTAGTCGAGCGGCCCCTCGCCCGCACCGTCCGTGGGCAGGTAGGTCTCGCCGTTTTCGTGCCACGCCAGGCTTCCTCGTGTGCCGCGCAAACCGGCGACCAGGTACGGCGTCCGCGGCTTCCGGCCCGCGTACAGCCACCAGACGACCCCGGCGCCCGGCTGGGGAGGTTCGGCGGCGCGCAGAGCGGAGAGCACGTCGTCGGCAGTCGTCTCGGTGACGTCGTACCCGGTCCGGCGACGGGCGTCTTCGATGCTCGCCATGGTGTGCTCCGCTCGTGAAGTGTCCTGATACTACTCGGTGCCGATCGGCGAGCGACGTGTGGAACTGCTGGTGCGGAGCCGAGCCGCGCGCAGCGTCAGATAGCGCTGCTCGGCGGTGTTTCCGGTGTGGGCGGCGGCCGCGGTGTAGTGGCGGATGGCTTCCTCTCGTTGCCCGGCCAGTTCCAGCAGGTGCGCGCGGGCGGCGGCGAGGCGATGGTGGCCGGCGAGCCGGTCGTCGAGTCCGGCCAGCATCGCGAGCCCGGCGTCCGGCCCGTGCACCATCGCAGTCGCGATCGCGCGGTTGAGCGTTACGACTGGGTTGCCGGTTAACGCTTCCAGCCGCGTGTACAGCGTCAGGACGCGCGGCCAGTCGGTGTCTTCGGCCCGCAACGCGATGTCGTGCGTCGCGGCGATCGCGGCCTGCAGGCGGTATCCGCCGAGGCCGTCGCGGGTCAGGGCGGCGGTGATCAGCGCGACGCCCTCTCGAATCAGCGTACGGTCCCACAGCGCCCGGTTCTGGTCGGCGAGCGGGATGAGGTCGCCGTCCGGTCCGGTGCGGGCCGGACGGCGGGCGTCGGTGAGCAGCATCAGCGCGAGCAATCCGGCCGCTTCGCCGTCGTCCGGCAGTGCGGCGTACAGCAGCCGCGCCAGCCGGATCGCCTCGGCGGACAGTTCGGTGCGGTGCAGGCGACCGCCGCCGCTGCTCGTGTATCCCTCATTGAACACGAGGTAGAGCACGTGCAGCACGGACCGCAGCCGGGCCTGTCGCTCGTCCTCGGCGGGCATCCGGAACGGCAGGCCGGACTTCGTGATTTTCGCCTTGGCCCGGCTGATCCGTTGCGCCATCGTGGTTTCCGGCACGAGGAACGCGCTGGCGATCTCCGCGGTCGTCAGGCCGCCGACCGCCCGCAACGTCAAAGCGATCGCTGACGCCGAAGTCAGCGAAGGATGCGCGCACAGGAACAACAGCGTCAGCGTGTCGTCCTGATCCGGCACCTCGGCTGCCCGCGGTTCGGCGGCAACGGTGTCCTCGCGCCGCCTCCGGGCCTGGTCGCTGCGGAAGCTGTCGACGAGCCGGCGGCTGGCGGTCTGCAGCAGCCAGCCGCGCGGATTTTCCGGGATCCCTTCGGCAGGCCAGTGCCGGACGGCGGCGATGAGAGCTTCCTGCGTCGCGTCCTCGGCCGCGCCGAAATCGCCGGACCGGCGCGCGAGCACGGCGAGGACCTGGGGCGCGAGCGTGCGCACCAGATCCTCGACCTCGCTCCGCGACATCAGACGGCCGGCGCGCTCATCAGCTGGCGCACCTCGATCGGCACCCGCAGCGGCGTGCCCTGCGGGCCCGGCGCGGCCGAGACCCGGGTCGCGATCTCCAGCGCCCGCTCCTCCGATTCGACGTCCACCACCCGGTATCCGGCCAGCAGTTCCTTGCCCTCCGGGTACGGCCCGTCGGTGACGACCGCGCCGCCCTTGCCGTCCGCGACCACGGTCTTCGCCGCTTCCGGCCCAGCCAGCCCTTCCGCCTCGACGAGTTCCCCGGCCTCGGCCAGCTCGGCGTTGAGCACGTGCTGGAACTGGATGTGTGCGCGGATGTCCTCTGGTGCCCATTCCGGCAGCGGGGCATCGCAGCCTTCGCCCTGGGCGTAGGTCTGCAGCAGCATGTACTTCGGCATGGCGTTTCCTCCAGAGTCCGGCTCGCCGCTTCCGGGCGGGCTCACCAAGAGAACGGAACCCGCACGCCGTCCTCGACACGCACTGCGGACATCTTGCCGGGGAATTCGCGCCAGGGAGGGCGGGCCGGGTGGCGTGGGTCTCAGTGCCCGGGACGACTGGGCGGTCTAGCAGGTAGGTTGCGGTAAGCAACTCACCTGGAGGGACCGTGAGCACGACGACCTTCGCCGCGGTGTCCGCGGTCAAGCAGCGTTCGGACACCGAGTTCAGCGTCGACCTCAGCCCGGCGTGGACCATCGGCGGCCGCCCCAACGGCGGCTATCTGCTGGCCACGATCGCCCGCGCGGCGACCGTCGTGTCCGGGCATCCGGACGTCCTCGCCGCCAGCGCGCACTACCTGCGCTCGCCCGAACCGGGGCCGGCGGAGATCGAGGTCGAGGTGCTGCGCACCGGCCGGACCGCGACCCAGCTGCGCGGACGGCTGCTCAAGGACGGCGTGCCGCAGGTCGAAGCCCTGCTGACGCTGGGCGTCCTCGGTGAGGCGGAGCCGTTCTGGCAGGACGGCGTGCCGAAGCCGGAGTTCGGCCCGTTCCCGGACGAGCCGTGGGGCCCGGCCGTGCTGACCTCCGGCATCCCGATCGCGATCCGCGACGAGATCGACGTGTACTTCGACCGCCCGCTCGTCGACGGGCCCAGCGGCCGCGGCGAACTGCGCGCCCTGCTGGCGCTGCCCGGCGACGAGCCCTTCGATCCGGTCAGCCTGCTGTTCGCGGTCGATGCCCTGCCTCCGGCGACCCTCGACGTCGCGCCGTCGGGCTGGGTTCCGACGCTCGAACTGACCGCCTACGTGCGGGCGCATCCGGCTCCCGGCCCGGTGCGGGTGCTGCACCGGGCCCACCTGATCGGCGACGGGCGCGTCGACGAGTCCTGCCACGTGTGGGACAGCGCCGGGACGCTGGTCGCGCAGGGCACTCAGCTAGCCGGGATCCGGCTCGGCTGAATCACCCGGTCGTGAGGGCCACCCTCAAGGACTCTGATTCCGTGAGGGTGGCCCTCACGGTGCCGACCGCCGTGAAGGTGGCCCTCACGGCGGTGTGAAATCCGCCGGCTCAGCGGGTTCCGGCCAGCGCCCCCGTGGTGACCAGCCGGTATCCGGTGCGCCCGGAGAACTCCGCCGTCAGCGCGAACCGGTCGCCGCGCACCAGGGTGTGCCGCCATTCGATCCGTTTGCCCGCGCTGGTGCCGAGGCGGCCGATGGAGAACGCGCCGACGGTTTCGCCGCAGCCGAGCAGGGTGCGTTCGGCGCGGGTCGGCACGACGGCGCGGATCTGTTCCTCGCCGTGGTCGAGCCGGACGCCGGTGCGGCGGTGGAGTTCGCCGTACAGGCTGGTGTGCTGGAAATCCGCGTCCAGCAGCGGCCGGGCGAGGTCGGCGGGCAGCCACACCCGGTCGACGGCCAGCGGGTCGTTTCCGGCCAGCCGCAAGCGTTCCAGGTACAGCAGGGGAGTGGAGCCCTCCAGCGACAGCCGTTCGGCGACTACCGCGTCCGCGCGGATGTCGAGCCTGCGCACGACGCTGTGCTGGTCGAGCCCGGATTCCTCGACCGCGGCGAAAAGGCTGTAGAGCGCACCGAGCGGCTGCTGGATCTCGGCGGCCGCGGCCACGCGGGGCTGGCGTCCGCGTTCGGCGATGAGCGTGCCGTCCGCGCGCAGTTCCCGCAGCGCCTGCCGGACGGTCTGCCTGCTGACGCTGTATTCCTCGGCGAGCGCGAGCTCTCCGGGGAACGCGCTGTCGAATTCCCCGGCGCGGATGCGCACCAGCAGCCGCTGCTGCAACTGCTGCCACAGGGGCTGTCCGCCGGTGCGGACCAGCTCTGCCTCGCCCATGCCCGAACAGTACCGCTTGCCAAATGTACGGACAGCTCTTAGATTAAATGTACGTACATTAGCGAGGAGGCCAGAGTGCGCACAGGAGTGAACCGGTGACCGGCGCGACGCTGGGAGCGACGCGCGCGACGGCGGAATGGCGGGCCAAGCTCGCCCGCCCGGTGCCGGGGCTCGCGGTCGCGCTGCTGGTCGCGGCGGTGGCGACGGCGGGCGGGAAGCTCGTGCCGGTGGTCGGCGGGCCGGTGCTCGCGATCCTGCTCGGCGCGGTCGCCGGGGCGGTCGTGCCGGGGCTGCGCGGCTGGCGGTTCAGCCCGGGGTACGCCATCGCGTCGCGGCCGGTGCTCCAGCTGTCGATCGTCGTGCTGGGCACGGGACTCTCGATCCAGCAGGTGGTGCACGTCGGCGGGCAATCGCTGCCGGTCATGCTCGGCACGCTCGCGATCGCGCTCGGCGGCGCGTGGGTGCTCGGCCGGCTGCTCGGCGTTCGCGGGGACACGCAGACGCTGATCGGCGTCGGCACGGGCATTTGCGGTGCGTCCGCGATCGCCGCGACCAGTGCGGTGCTGAAGCCGAAAGAAGCCGACATCGCTTACGCGCTCGGCACGATCTTCACCTTCAACGTCGCCGCGGTCCTACTCTTCCCGCCGCTCGGGCACGCGTTGGGAATGTCGCCGCACGCGTTCGGTCTGTGGGCCGGAACCGCGGTGAACGACACGTCTTCCGTCGTCGCGGCTTCTTACGCCTATGGCGGTGACGCCGGTGCGTACGGCCTTGTCGTGAAGCTCACCCGCACGCTCACGCTGATCCCGATCGTGCTGTTCCTCGCCGTGCTCGCCGCGCGCAAGCAGACCGGTGGCCGGGTCTCCTTGCGCGCCATGCCTTGGCACCGGCTGGTGCCGCCGTTTCTGATCGGCTTCCTCGCCGCCGCGACGGTGGAAAGCGCGGGCTGGATTCCGCAATCGTGGCACGCGCCGCTCTCGACGCTCGGCACCTTCCTGATCACCATGGCGCTCGCTGGGATCGGCTTGGCGCTCAAGCCGTCCGACCTGCGCAAGGCGGGACACAAACCGCTGCTGATGGGGGCCATTCTGTGGATCGCGGTCGCCGCGTCCAGCCTCGGGTTGCAGGCGCTGACCGGCGGGATGTGACGCGCTAGCGCACGCGTGGGTTGCGCTTCCGCCGCCTGCGCGCGGCAAGGGCCGCCAGCAGCCGGGGAACTCCTCGGCTCCGGCGCACGAACACCAGCGGTTCGCCGCGTGGGTCCGTTCCGGCCCCCGCGGCGATTTCCGTTCGCTGGCCGCGCCGGAACTCGTCGAGCCCGGCGGAGAACTCGTCCGGATCGCCGCCGACGTCCGGGTGATGGGTGCGCACGAACTGGCGGTAGGCCGCCTTGTCGGCTTCCGACCACGCCCTCCGCTCGTCCACCGCCGCCCTTCCCGGTTGAGGGTTTCGCCCAGTACTCCTGCCGGAGGTCAGCAGGAAGTGCCAACCGGCAGTTCAACGATACAGTTCAAGCACATGACCGAGGAGATCGAACTCGACCTCGCCGAGCTTCGCGCCGTCACGGCGTACGCGGTGAATTGCGCCGAGCCCGCGCTGCGGATCTTCGAACAAGCCCGTCCGGACGACCGCCGCCCGCACGAAGCGATCGAGGCGGCTCGGGCGTTCGCCGAGGGGGCCAAGCGCAGCAAGACAATCCGCGACCGCGCGTGGGCGGCGCAACGCGCGTATCAGGAAACCCGCGACGCCGGACAGGACGCCGCGAGCGAGGCCGCGCGGGCAGCTGTCGCCGCTGCCGGGGCGGCGTTTCTGCATCCGCTCGCGAAAGCGACGCAGGTGTGGCACATCCTCGGGTCGGCCGGACATGCGGCTTACGCGTTCGAGCTGGCCGGGATGGCGGCACAGCGCCCGGCGGCCGATCCGGTCGTGGCCCGGGTTTTGTCGCGGTATCCGAAGGCACCGGGCGGCCGGGGCCGGGCGGGGGAGCTGGTGCGCGAGCTGGACGCCTTGCTGCGCAAGGGTTAGCGCACCCGCTCGACCCGCCGTTCGTCCCAAACCGGTTCCGGGGTCTCGCGGACCACGCCGTCGGAGCCGAAGACCAGGTAGCGGTCGAACGAGCGCGCGAACCAGCGGTCGTGAGTGACCGCGAGCACCGTGCCCTCGTAGGACTCCAGCCCGTCCTGCAGCGCCTCGGCCGATTCCAGGTCGAGGTTGTCGGTCGGCTCGTCCAGCAGCAGCGCGGTGGTTCCGGCCAGTTCCAGCAACAGGATCTGGAACCGCGCCTGCTGCCCGCCGGACAACCGGTCGAAGGCCTGCTCGCCCTGGCGGTGCAGTTCGTACCGGCGCAGCGCGGCCATCGCCGCGCCGCGATCGGCCGCGTGTTCCGTCCACAGCACGTCGACCAGCGTGCGCCCGGTGAGCTCCGGCCGCGCGTGCGTCTGCGCGAAATGGCCGGGCACGACGCGAGCGCCGGTCTTCCACTCGCCGGTGTGCGCGACGTCGCCACCCGCGAGCAGCCGCAGGAAATGCGACTTCCCGGACCCGTTCGAGCCGAGCACCGCGACCCGCTCGCCGAAGAAGATCTCCAGCGAGAACGGCTTCATCAGCCCGGTGAGTTCGAGGTTCTCGCAGGTCACCGCGCGTACGCCGGTGCGGCCGCCGCGCAGCCGCATCCGGATGTCCTGCGGTCGCGGCGGTTCCGGCGGGGGACCGGCCTCCTCGAACTTCCGCAGCCGGGTCTGCGCCGCCTTGTACCGCGACGCCATCTCGTCGCTGCGCGCGGCGTACTGCTGCATGTCCCGGACCAGCCGCTTGAGCTGGGCATGCTTTTCGTCCCAGCGCCGGCGCAGTTCGTCGTAGCGGGCGAAACGTTCCTGGCGCGCCTCGTGATACGTGGCGAAACCGCCGCCGTGCACCCAGGCGTCCGCGCCGTCGCCGCCCGGCTCGACGCTCACGATCTTGTCCGCCGCTCGGGCGAGCAGCTCGCGGTCGTGCGACACGAACAAGACGGTTTTGCGGGTTTCCTTCAACCGGGCTTCGAGCCAGCGTTTGCCGGGGACGTCGAGGTAGTTGTCCGGCTCGTCCAGCAGCAGCACCTCGTCCGGCCCGCGCAGCAACGCTTCCAGCACCAGCCGTTTCTGCTCGCCGCCGCTGAGCGTGCGCACGAGCCGCCAGCGCGCGCGGTCGAACGGCACGCCGAGGGCTTCGGTCGTGCACATGTCCCAGGTGGTCTCGAACTCGTAGCCGCGGGCTTCGGCCCAGTCGCTGAGCGCCTGCGCGTACTGCATTTGCGCGGCCTCGTCGTCGACCTCCAGCATCCGCTCCTCGGCCGCGTCGACCGCTCTCGCGGCGTCGCGAACCCGTTTCGGGGCAACGGAAACCAGCAGATCGCGCACCGTGCGTTCGTCGCGCACCGATCCGACGAACTGCGCCATCACGCCCAGCCCGCCGGTCACCGTGACCGCGCCCTCGTCCGGTTTCAGCTCTCCCGACAGCATGCGCAGCAACGTGGTCTTGCCCGCGCCGTTAGGGCCGACCAGCGCGACGACGGCGCCCTCGCCGACCCGGAACGAGACGTCGCCGAGCAGCGGACGCCCGTCGGGCAGCACGTAGCGCAGATGCGCGGCCTCCAAATGCCCCATGCCGCGCACTCTACCCAGGCCGAGGCGAAACGCCGCACGATTTTCCGGACGTCTACAAAGGACAGTGGGGGGGGGGGGGGGGGGGGGGGGGGGGGAGGGAGGGGAGAGGGGGGGGGGTGGGGGGGGATTGTTTTCTCCTTGTTGTTTGGTTTTGTGGTTTTCTTTTTGTTCTTCTTTTTTTCTT
>NZ_JBVJOE010000001.1:903649-913481 GCF_055583325.1 Amycolatopsis sp. NPDC104775 | reverse complement strand
CGCGAGCTGAATGGTGGCGAGCGCGAGCGCGGGAAGAATTAGGTGCTTGATCGCGTCCCAGACCGCCTCCCCTTCCCCGCCCCCCCCCCCCCCCCCCCCCCCCCAACCCCCCACCCCCCCCCCCCCCCCCCCCCCCCCCCCCCACTTCGGAAAAAGTGCTTACGCCTTGCGCTGCATGCTCTCCCGTGCCGGGTTGGCCTGTTCGGCCGCCTTCGGGTCCTTCTCGTCCTGCTTCGCGCGCACGCCGGACTCGACGCGGTCGCCGAGGTCCTTGTCCACGTTGTGCCAGTACTCGAAAGCCCGCTTGAGCACCGGTTCGGTCACGCCGTTCAGCAGGTGCCCGACGATGTTGTCCACCAGCCGCTCGCGTGCGGCGTCGTCCAGCACCTCGCGCACCATGGTGCCTGCCTGGCCCCAGTCGTCGTCCTCGGCGTGGTCGACGTAGGCCGAGCGGACCATCTCGCCGTCGGCGTGCCAGCCCGCGGGCGTGCCGTAGCGTTCGGTGTCGGCGCGCGGGCCGCCCTTCGAGTTCGGCGCGTACACCGGGTCGGAGACCTTGGCGTAGCGCATCGCGCCGTCCTTGCTGTAGCTGTGCACCGGCGCGGTCGGCGCGTTCACCGGCAGCTGCTTGTAGTTCGCGCCGATCCGGTACCGGTGTGCGTCGGCGTAGGCGAACAGCCTGCCCAGCAGCATCCGGTCCGGGCTCGGGCCGATGCCGGGCACCAGGTTGTTCGGCTCGAACGCGGCCTGCTCGATCTCGGTGTGGTGGTCGGTCGGATTGCGGTCGAGCGTCATCTTCCCGACCTCGATCAGCGGGTAGTCGCCGTGCGGCCACACCTTCGTCAGGTCGAACGGGTTGAACCGGTAGGTCTTCGCGTCCTCGAACGGCATCACCTGAACGTGCAGCGTCCAGCTCGGGTAGTCGCCGCGCGCGATGGCCTCGAACAGGTCGCGGGTGTGGTAGTCGGTGTCCGCCGACGCCATCTGGTCGGCCTCGTGCTGGGTGAAGAACTCGATGCCCTGGTCGGTCTTGAAGTGGTACTTGACCCAGAACTTCTCGCCCGCGGCGTTGACCCACATGTAGGTGTGCGAGCTGTAGCCGTTCATGTGCCGCCACGTGCGCGGGATGCCCCGGTCGCCCATCAGCCAGGTGACCTGGTGCGCCGATTCGGGGGACAGCGTCCAGAAGTCCCACTGCATGTCGTGGTCGCGCAGGTTGTTGTCCGCGCGGCGTTTCTGCGACCGGATGAAGTGCTGGAATTTCAGCGGGTCCTTGATGAAGAACACCGGGGTGTTGTTGCCGACGAGGTCGTAGTTGCCCTCGGGGGTGTAGAACTTGAGCGCGAACCCGCGCGGGTCGCGCCAGGTGTCCGGGCTGCCGCGCTCGCCGGCCACGGTGGAGAACCGGGCCGCCATCGGGGTTTTCGCGCCGGGCTGGAACACCGCCGCTTTGGTGAAGCGGCTGACGTCGGCGGTCACCTCGAAGTGCCCGAACGCGCCGCTGCCCTTGGCGTGCGGCTGGCGCTCCGGCACCCGTTCCCGGTTGAACTGCGCCATCTGCTCGATCAGGTAATGGTCCTGCAGGAGGATCGGGCCGCCCGGGCCGAGCGTGAGCGAGTGCTCGTCGCTCTCGGCCGGGATCCCGGAGTCCGTGGTGGTCGCCGGGGGTTTCGGTTCTTCGGTCATCTCGCGAGCTCCTCGTGGTGGTCGGAAACGCTGGAGCAGTCCGGGCACAGGCCCCAGAAGACGATCTCGGCCTCGTCCACGGCGAACCCGTGCCCGTCGTGCGGGGTCAGGCAGGGCGCCTCGCCGCGGACGCAGTCGACGTCCTCGGCCCGGCCGCACCGGCGGCACACCACGTGGTGGTGGTTGTCGCCGGTGCGCCGTTCGAACCGCGCCGGATGCCCGGACAGCTCGATCCGGCGGACCAGTCCCGCGTCGCCGCACGCGGCGAGCACGTCGTAGACCGCTTGGATCGACACGCTGCCCAGGCTTTCGCGCACGCCCGCCGCGATCGCTTCGACCGTCGCGTGCGGATGTTCGCCGAGCCAGCCGAGCACGGCTTGCCGCGGCTTGGTGACGCGCAGGCCCGCGGCCCGCAGCGTCGCCGCCGAGTCCGGCATCGAGGTCCTCCCCGGGATCTGGAACCGCTCCAGTTCCGCCGGTTACCCCGTCTCCGCGAAGCTCACACGTGGGTGTCACCCACCGGCCGGATGAGTTCGGCCAGATGCGCGCGAAGGATGGCGACGCATTCCTCCGGCGAGGTGAGCCCGGGCTGCAACACGGCCCGGAACGCGATGCCGTCCAGGAGCGCGGCCAGCCGGGCCGCTTCGACTTCGGGGTCTTTCGGCTCGAACCGGCCGCTGCGGGCCTGGGCGTCGAGGATGCGGCGGGCCAGCGTCACGGTGCCCTGGACCGCTTCCCGCGCCAGGTCGTCCAGCCCCGGATCGGCGCGCGCGGCCATCAGGAATTCGACCAGCACGGTCACCTCGGTGCGCCGCCGATCGTCCAGCGGCAGCAGTTCGGACAGGAATTCGGTGAGCTGGTCGACGGCCTCGTCGGGCGTCAGTTCCGACAGCGAGCCCGTCTTTTCGCGGCGTTCGACGAGCCGCGCGGTCGTCCGGTCGATCGTGGTGCGCATCGCGAACCGCATCAGCGCGTGCTGGCTGTCGAAGTAATGCCGCACCGAACCGATGTTGAGACCCGATTCCGCCGCCACCGCGCGCAGTGAGACCGCGTGCAGTCCGTCCTTCGCGGCCAGCCGCAGCACCGCGTCGGCGATGTGTGCGCGCCGCTCTTCACCGTCCACCACTCTAGGCACTGGACTTTTATATCACAGCCGTGATAGAAACGGTTTGTATCACAGGTGTGACAGAAAGGGGTGCGCTGTGGAGACGGTGCTGAACATCCTGCTGATCCGGTTCGGCATCATCGCCGGGATCGTCGTGGTCCTCGGGCTGGCGGGCTTCGCGCTGATCGTTTCGCTGCGGCGGCGCGGCAAGGGGGAGCGCGTCCGGGAAGGCGCGGCGGTGCTGGCGAAATCCGCGGCCAGGGCGATGGACCGGCGCGGGGCGCGGGGCGTGCGCGGCCGGGTCGGCGGCGAGGTCGTGCGGCAGGCCGCGCGGTGGCTGGACGAGGACCCGGACCGGAAACGGTCCGGCCGGTGAACGCGGTGCTGCTCGCGGACGGGGACGAAATGCTGCAGCACCTCGTGCACGATCTGTTCGTGAAGGGGCTGATCGTGCTGGGCGCGGTGCTGGTGGCGGTCATCGGGATCGTGGTGATCTGGAAGAAAGTGGGGCGCTGACGGGTCGCGGGGCACGGGAGGCGGCGTGGGGCGTCTTTCCGTGCCGTGCCGCGGGTCTCGCCATTCGGCGGGACAACCCCGCGCGGTACGCGACACGTGGCGGTGCCAGCCGGGGCCGGGGTTTCGGCACGATGGAAGTCTTCACCTGGAAGACGGAGGCCGTCGATGAGTTATGCGTTCGATCCCGAAATCGCCGCCGCGATCCCGATGCTGCCCGACATCGACTTCCTCGACGTCGCCGCTTCGCGGGCGGGCATGGCCGAGATGGTCGCCTCGATGCGAGGCGAACTCGACGAAACCGGCGTGACTGCCCGCGACGTGGCCGTGCCCGGTCCCGAGGGCGACGTCCCGATCCGGGTCTACACCCCGGACCGCGTCGCGACGAAGGCGCTGGTGTTCGACATCCACGGGGGCGGTTTCGCGCTCGGCGACCTGGAGGTCGACCATGCGGCGAATGTCGAATTGGCCCAGGAGCTCGGCGTCGTGATCGTGTCGGTCGATTACCGGCTCGCGCCGGAGCGTCCGTACCCGGCCGGGCTGGAGGACTGTTACGCGGCGCTCGAATGGTCGGTCAAGCACGCCGACGAGCTGGGGATCGACCCGGACAAGGTGGTCGTGTACGGCGTGAGCGCGGGCGGCGGGCTGGCCGCGGCGCTGGCCCTGCTGGCGCGCGACCGGGGCGGCCCGGCGATCGCGTTCCAGTTCCTGGCGGTGCCCGAACTGGACGACCGCCTCGAGACCGGCAGCATGCGGCAGTTCTCGGATACGCCGCTGTGGCATCTGCGGGCCGCCGAAGCGAGCTGGGACTACTACCTCGGCGGGCCAGGCAAGCGCGGCGGCTCGGAGATTCCGGTGTATGCGGCGCCGGCGCGGGCGACCGATCTCTCGGGACTGCCGCCCGCGTACGTGTCGGTGATGGAGTTCGATCCGCTGCGCGACGAGGGAATCGCTTACGCCCAGGGGCTTTTGGCGGCGGGGGTGCCCACGGAATTGCATTTGTTCCCGGGGACTTTCCACGGGTCCGGAGTGATCCGGCACGCGACGGTGAGCCGCCGGGAGGCCGCGGAGCGACGGGCGGTGCTGGCCCGGGTGCTGGGGGTCGAGGCGGAATGAGCCCGGGCGGCCGGGGCACGGTGCTCCGGCCGGGTTCCGGTCGGGTTCCGGTGGGAGGCGCCGGTGGACAGCTTGGCTGAAGGCGGCGGAATTGTCGGTGGCGGCCGATAGACTGGAAAACGGGGGGATCCCCCGCGCCTTGACGGGATTCTGCTTGGCTCGGCGGGATTCTGCGTGCCTCAACGGGATCCCCCGCGGCTCAAGGGGATCCCCCGCGGCTCAGCTGGATTCCGCCAACCTCCGCGCCGCCAGCGCCAGCCGCGCCCGGAAGCGTCCCGCCGGGTCGTCCAGCGACCACCCCAGCGCGTCCTCGACGTGCGCCAGCCGCGCCGCCACCGAGCTGTGATGCCGGTGCAGCGCGACCGCCGCCTGGCGCAGGGAACCCGTGCGGCAGAAGGCTTCCAGCGTCTCCAGATCGCCGTTCTCGGCGAGCGCGTTCAACGCCAGCACGTCCGGTTGCGCGCGCAACCGCTCCGCCGGGATCTCCGCCAGCAACGTCACCGCGCCGAGGTCCTCGTGCACGACCAGCGGCCGCGAAGTCGCCGCGAACCGTTGGGCCAGCCGGGCTTGCAGCCACGAGCGCCGGGCTTCCAGGCCGTCGACCGCATCGCCGACGCCTACCCGGACAGTGTCCGGAAGCGTGCGATCCTTGGCCCGCAACGCCAATGTCTCGGACAGCGTCGAAACGACCGAATCCGGGCCTTCGCGCGGCTGCAGCACTACCGCGGCAACCCCGCCCACCACGGCCACTCGCGCGCCGAGCGGTTTGCCGCGCGCGACAAGGGCGACCGCGTCCGCTCCGGCGTCGCGGCCGAAGCCCGACGCGACCGCCACGACGCGCAACGGGCGCGTGGTGTCCAGCCCGAGCAGAGTCAGCGCCCGCGTCCGGTCCTCGTCCGCCGCCTGCTCGCCCAGCACCAGTTCGACCAGCGCCGGATCGGCCAGGTGCGGTGCGGCGGGCGCGGGTTCGACCGGGTTGAGCACCTTCGCCGCGATCGCGAGCCGTTCGAGCACGAGGACGTCGAGCGGCCCCGGCTCGCCCGCGCGTTCCAGCCAGACCCGCCCGGTGCCGTCGAGGTCCACGACGACGGCGCCCGGCGGCACTGGACCGTCGCCGCCGGGGTCACCGGTCGGCCGGAACCGATGCACGGTTCCGTCGACACAGTGGATCCCGGCGACGCATTCCGCGAGGAAAGCCGTGGCCCGCAGCAGATCCGGCAGTGTCGCGCGGCGCGCGATCAGCTCGTCGAAATACGCGATGACGCGCACCGCCGTTTCCGCGCCGGAATCGACCGTCGACAACCGCAGCAGCAAGCCCTTCACGGGTGCCAGCCTAGCGACAGTCTCATGTGGACAGTCCGGTCAGCGGATGCAGCTCCTCCCACCGCGGCACGCGCGGCGGGAACCGCAGCGTCAGCCCGGCTTCCGCGGGCGTGCGGTCCGCCTTGCGCGCGTTGCAGCTCCGCGCCGACCCGCCGCAGGCGGCGACGGTGTTGAGCCAGCTCGTGCGCGCGCCGCCGCGCGAAACCGGCGTGATGTGGTCGACCGTGGTGGCCTTGCGCCCGCAGTAGGCGCACGTGTGCCGGTCTCGCCGCAGCACGCCGGTACGGGACCAGCGCGGCGGCCCGGAATACCGCCATTTCATCACGACGTAGCGCAGCAGCCGCACCACCTTCGGCCGGGGGAAGACGCCGAGGTCCGGCCCGTCGCTTTCGTGGACGACCGCGACCTGGCGGACCAGCATCCGGATGGCATGGGGGAGCGAGACGGTGTGCAGGGGCTCGTAGCCGGCGTTGAGAACCAGGACTCCCATGGCGACGGGCACCTCCTTCCGGGCGAAACGGGCCGCGAACGCAAAAGCCGCCCGGCCGGTGGTTTCCGGCGGGCGGCTCCTCGCTCACGGCGTGGCGGGCCACGTCATGGCGCGGAGCCGGGAACGGCCGACCGGCACATGCGTTCGTCGCGGTGCGGCATTCCGAGGTTCCTTTCGTGGCTGGACGGTTTCATCATTGCCGCCCCGCGCCGCCGCGTCAACGGAAAATGATCGCCCCGGTTTCAAGATCCACAGTGGACTATCGCGGGCGCGCGGAAGCGGATTTCCGTTTCGGCGCCGCGCGGTACAGCTCGCCAAGCAGAGCCACCGCGGCGTGCGTGGCGGGATGCGGATCGTGCGCGCGCCAGGCTAGCCGGACCGGCACTGGCGGGGCGTCGCGGACCCGGCGGTACACGATGCCGTCGCGGCGGTACTGCGTCACCGTCGAATGCGGGGTGACGCCGACGCAGCGGCCCGTGGCGACGACGGCGAGCCAGTCGTCGACGTCGTGCGTGGCCTCGATCCGCGGACGCGACTCCGGCGGCCACAGCTCGGCGGAAGTGGTGCCGGTGCGGGGATCGACCACCAGCAGCCGGGACGCGAGATCGGCGAGCGTGACGGTGCGGCGCCCGGCGAGCGGGTCGTCGGCGGCCATGGCGCAGTAGCGGTCCTCGTGGCCGACCGTCGCGTGTGCGAACTTGCCCGAGGGCACCTGATGCCGCACCACCGCGAGATCCGCGAGCCCCTCGGCCAGCCCGGCGGTCGCCGTGTTGGCGCGCACGAGCAGCAGTTCGACGTCCGGGTACCGGTCGGCCCAGCGGCGCTGGAACTCCGCGGTATGCCTGCCCATCGCCGACCACGCGTGGCCGATGCGCAGCCGCGTGTGCCCGGTGGCGGCTTCGCGGACGAGATCGTCGGCCTCGGCGAGCAGATGCCGGGCGCGCGCGAGCACCTGGACGCCGGCCGTCGTCGGCTCGAGGCTCCGGCTGGTTCGATGCAGCAGCTGCACACCGAGAACCCGTTCCAGCGAAGCCAAATTCCGCGATACGGCCGCCTGCGAGACGCCGAGTTCGAGTGCGGCGTCGGTGAACGTGCCAGCGTCCACGATCGTCACCAGGCAGCGCAGCTGACGCAGCTCCAGATCCATGCGTTTAGCGTATCGCTGTTGCGGTCAATGCATTTTGCGCATGGATCGCCTGGACGCATGCTCGACCGCATGGCGACTACGGAACTGGCTCCGCGAACGCGCGGCAACGCCCGGGCGACCGGTGCCGCGATGCTGCTCGGAAGCGCGCTGTCCAACCAGGTCGGCGCGGCGACCGCGGCGCTCGCGTTCCCGGTGCTCGGCCCGCCGGGCGTGGTGGCGGTCCGCCAATGGGTGGCGGCGGTGGTCCTGCTGGCTGTCGGACGGCCGCGGTTGCGGACGTTCACCGCGCGGCAGTGGTGGCCGGTGCTCGGCCTGGCCGCCGTGTTCGCGACGATGAACCTCTCGCTGTACACCGCCATCGACCGGATCGGCCTCGGGCTGGCCGTGACGCTCGAATTCCTCGGGCCGCTGACGATCGCACTGGCTGGCTCCCGGCGTCGTATGGAGCTGGCGTGCGCGGTAGCCGCCGCGGTGGCGGTCGGTGCGCTGATGCGCCCGCAGCCGACCACCGACTACCTCGGGATCGGGCTCGCGCTAGTGGCCGCGCTGTGCTGGGCCTGCTACATCCTGCTGAACCGGACCGTCGGCCGCCGCCTGCCCGGAGCGGAGGGTTCGGCCGCCGCGGCCGGGGTGTCCGGACTGCTGTACGTGCCGATCGGGTTGGTCGCGATGCTGCACCATCCGCCGACGCCCGGCGCGTTCGCGGCGGCGCTCACCGCCGGGCTGTTGTCGTCGGCACTGCCGTTCCTCGTCGATCTCGTCGCGTTGCGGCGGGTCCCGGCGCAGTTCTTCGGGGCGTTCATGAGCGTCAACCCGGTCGTGGCCGCGCTCGTCGGGCTCGTGGTGCTCGACCAGCGGCTGGACGCCGTCGCGTGGGCGGCGATCGGGGTGATCGTGGCGGCGAACACGGTGGCGGTACTGCGGCGGCCCGCGTGATTGTCGGTGCGGCGGGTTACCGTAGGCGGCGCTTGTGAGGAGGTGTGGCATGGTGCGGATCGCTGATCAGGAATGGCCGTCGACAGTCGTGCCCGCCGACGCGCGCGAACGCGCCCAGGCGACGGGCGTGCTGGTCCGCCGGATGGGCTGGGTGTCCGAGCGGCTGACCCGGGAGGAACGCGACGACGTCGAGCGGCAGCTGGAGTTCTGGTACTCCAACGGATACTGCCCGGACGCGCTGCTGATCGCGATGAGCGCGCTGCCGGACGGGACGCGGCAGCGGCCGCGCCGGTCCGGCGAGAAACCGGGCGACTTCCTGCGCTCGCGGATGAAGGCCTGGTTCGCCGACGAGTCCGCCGCCGACCTGACCGAAGTGCGCAAGCCGCCGCGGCAGGGGCAGAGTTTCGAGGCCTGGCTCGCGAACCGGCGCAAGCAGGTCGCGGACGAGGGCACGTACCAACGGCGTTCGCGGCTGACCGACGCGGGGGAGCGGGCCCGGGCCGAGGCCCGCTCGATCGCGGCGTCCCGGCGGAAGGATCCGCTCGCGCGCGTACGCGAGAGCGAACGTCGGCGCGCGGCCGCACTGGAGAGTCTGCGGGTGGTCGGCGAGGCGGTCGAGGTGCCACCGCCGCCGGCCGAGACGCGCGCGACGCCGCGGATGATCGCGTCGTTCGCCGGACGGCAGTCGCTGGCCGCGAATTCGCCGCAGGTGCTCCGGATTGTCGAGCGATTGCGGGCGGAGAAACGAGGGCCGACGGCGACCGAGCTGGCGGTGCTGCGGAACGCGGTTCGGGACGCGCATCACCATGCCGGGCTGGGCACGTTGGAGGCGGCCAGCGCGGAGGTCAATGACGTGGAGGCGCTGACGCCGGACGGGCAGCGGATCAAGGAATTCCTCGCCCGTGCCGCGGACGATCGGCTGCCGCTTGACGCGACTGTGCGGTTGCTTCACTCGATGCGGTGAGCTGAGCGTGTCGGGTCACCCGTGGTGGGGAGGGTGCTTCCAGACTCGCCCGGTGATGAACACGGCTATGGACGATGCCGGACGTTGTTTGCTCTCGGTGGCGTGGAATATCCGGACTGGCGGCCCGCGGGCGGATGCCCGGGCGGACGCGGTGCGGGAGCGGTTGCGGACGGTGTGCCGGGAGTTGGGGCATGCGGCTTGCCGGGTCGCTGCGGCGGGTGGGGGCGGGGATGCGGTGCCGTTGTTGCGGTTGGCGGATCGGGCGTTCGAGATTGACACGTTGTTGGTGCTGGTGGGGACGGCGTTGATTCCGGACGCGGGGAGGGATGCCCGGCGGTGGGGGGAGATCGAGGGGTTGGTGGCTGAGGTGGACGGGATGGTGGAGGAGGCTTCTGCTGTGCTGGGTGGGGTTTTGGTGTGACTGGCTGAGGGGCGGCTCGTCGCCCTGGGGGCGACATTGCTTTGGGCCTCGTGGGGGCACCCCGAAGCTGGATTGTGACGACGGCGCGGGGGTGCTTGTCAAGGCGGGAAAGATGCCTTGACAAGCACCCC
>NZ_JBVJOE010000001.1:574078-903639 GCF_055583325.1 Amycolatopsis sp. NPDC104775 | reverse complement strand
CTCTATGCCTTCGTGGCGTTGCCCCCCCCCCCCCCCCAGCCCCCCCCCCCCCCCCCCCCCCCCCCGCGCCGTGTTTTTGGCTTCGTATCGGGGTGTGGGGGGTGTGGGTGCCTTGGGGGGTTGGGTGCGTGGGCTGCGGTTTTGGGGGTGGAAGTGGGGGTGTGTTTTGACTGGGGTGGGGTTGCGCCCCGGTTCTCTCGCAACGCTCGCTTTCCACGACACAATTCCCCTCACGGCGCTCTGTCCGCGAGGGGCCTCTGCGCGGGGAAGTCTTGTTCTGACCTGCGGGAACACCCGAAGATGATCACTGCGGCAAGATCGGGTAAGCGAGACGATCACGCGGCGGCGGACGGTGTGACCGCACACTCGCCGAGGACCGCCCGCTCGGCAAGCGCGGTCCGCCGGACGAACGGCAACCCGGACACACGGGCCTCGGGTGCACGTGACCGCGTCGAGGCCGTGCTCGCCCACAACGCGCTGCCCAACCACCCGACGAACTGAGCACATAAGCAGCACCCACACAGCCGAAGCACCGCAACGACCCGGATGCACCCGGACCGCCTTAAACGCACCCAACCCGCCGAACAACTGACTGGTCAACCACCCAAGCCCCCAGCCGCGCACACCGCCCGCTAACCGCCGCCCTCGGTGGAGTCGCGGTGAGCCGAGCGAGAGAAAGGGGTCAGGGGCGCTGGCGCACTCCGGCCAGTACGGCGCTCACGCTGGGGAGCCAGCGGTGCCTCGGGTCCGGTGCGGTCAGCCACTCGGGGCCTGTTCCAGGGGCCTGGTGACCGGTGGGCAGCGGGAGAAGCGCGCCGCTGTCCAGGACGGTGACGTCTGCGGGCAGGGTGCCGCGCAGGAGGAGTTCGCCGTCGGTTTCGGCGAGGATTGCCAGGCGCGGGCCGTGTTGGGTGGGGAGGATCAGGGACGGGCCTTCGCAGCCAAGGGCGGACAGGTGGGCGCGCACGGGGGCCGAGGTGAGTTTCGGCAGGGTGACTGCGCACAGGCCGTTTTCCAGGGCCAGGAACAACCTCGCGCCTTGCCGTCGGACTGACCAGCCGAACACCCCGCCGTAGTACGCGTCCGCCGGGTCTGGGCCGGTGTGGTGGTCGGGCCGCAGTTGCTGGTCGAGAGTCATCGTCGACGCCTTCCGCTCGCATGGGGTGCGTGACTATGTTAACGGCACTCAGTGCCACTAGCAAGCCGGGCTGCTACCGTTCCGGGAATGACGGAGACGCCGCGCACCCGGGTCGGGGCCACGCCTGCCGGGCGGCGGCAGTTGCGGCGCGCGCTCGCGACGGCGGCCGTGGATCTGTTCGCGGCCAACGGGTACGAGGCGACGACCATCGACGACATCGCCGCGGCGGCGGGCGTCGGGCGGCGGACGTTTTTCCGGTACTTCGACAGCAAGGACGACGTCCTCTTCGCCAACCACGACGAGATCGTCGCCGAGATGGAGCAGGTCTTCGAGACCGCCGACCCGGCGCGCGACCCGATCGAGGTCGCCACCGCCGCGGTGTCGCTCGTGCTGGAGTCCTACGCCGCGGAACTGGACGTCTCGCTCAAGCGATTCGCCCTCACCCGCACGGTGCCCTCCTTGCGGGACAAGGAAGTCGCGACGGTCGACCGCTACCAGCGAGTCCTCGCCCGCTACCTCCAGGACCGCTTCGCCGCGTCCGGCGACGAGGCCGCGACTCTCCGCGCCGCAGTGGCCGCGGCGGCGATCGCGGCGGCCAACAACCACGTCTTGCGGCGCTGGCTGCGCAGCGGCGGCCGCGACGACATCGAGGCCGCGGCGACGGAGGCGTTCACCCTGGTGGCGAACGCTTTCCGGACCCCCGGCGGGAAGTCGCCGGAAGCGGAGCCAGGCACTGTGGTGGCGGTGCTCAGCACTGCGACCCCGCTGCACGAGGTGGTCACCCGAATCGGCGCGGCGCTGCGCGAGGCCGAGACCCGGTGAGGCGCTTGCCGGTCGGCAAGTGAAGTGCACTGAGTGCCATTGGGCTCGGTGTGCCGGGTGCGTGGCTCGCGGGCGGGGTGGTGGCGGGGGTGGCTGGTCGGCCAGCTCGTGCCGTTCGGGCAGCACCCGATGTCGTCGGTCGCCTGACGGTTGGCGGAAATGCTGGTGCGCGTCGTTGGAGTGACGAGTGGCCTGGTGAGCTGGTGCTGGTTGTGGAGTGCTGGATGCGGTCGGTTGGCGGGAGTCGGCGGGAAAATGCTGGGGTGTGTCGGGCTCGGATGGCGGGGGTCTGCCGGGCCTGGCGAGCTGGTGCTGTTTGTGCGGTGCTGGATGCGGTTCGGTCACTCGGCAATCGACGGGGAAATGCTGGGGTGTGTCGCACTGGGATGGCGGGGGTCTGCCGGGCCTGGCGAGCTGGTGCTGTTTGTGCGTTACCCGATGCTGTCTCGCCCGGCAGCTGACGGGGAATGCTGGGGCACGTCGGGCCGGAGTTCGAGCGGTCTGCCGGGCTCGGTCCCTTGGCGTCGTTCGTGCAGTACCCGACGCTGCTGCGCCCGGGGCTGGCGGGGGAAGCGCTGGGGTGCGTCGGGTTGGAGAGGCAAGGAGGTCTGCCGAACCTGGTGGGCGTGTGCTGTTTGTGCGGTGCCGGATGCGGTCGGTTGCCCGGCAATCGGCGGGGAAACGCAGAGCACGCGGGCTGGAATGGCGAGTGGCCTGCCAGGCCTGCCGGGGCTGGTCCGGAAGCGATGACCGGATGGTGGGATTGGCACCGTGAGTCGGCGTCAATGGCGTGGGCGCTGAGGCAGTGGTTCCGGGGTTCGTGCGCACCGGTGCCGGGCTGGAGCGGCGAAGTGCGTCGGCGCTCCAGCCCGGGATCAGGCCTTGTCCACCGCGGGCTTAAGGACTTCTTCGCACCACTGCCGGAAAGTCGTCGGAGTCTCCACGGCATGCTGCGGAGTGCGGGCGACGCCCTCGTCCAGATGGTTCAGCTTCGCCGTCATCATGTCCATCATGGACTGTGCCATCGCCTCGGAATAGCCGTGGGCGACGACCTGCGCACCCAAGGCCGAGACCGGGATCTGCTGGTACTTGACCGGAAAACCCAGCACCTCGCTCAGGATCTCCGCTTCCTGGTTCGGCGACAGGTCCTCCGGGCCGAGCACCGGCACCTCTTCCCGGCCGGTCCACAAAGGATCGAGCAGCAGCCGGGAAGCGACCGCGGCGATGTCGCGTGTGCAGGCGAGCGGGGTGGCGTAGTCGGGCGGCAGGATGTCGTAGAAGGCGCCTTGTTCTTTGAGCGCCGCGGTTTGGCGCAGCAGATTGTCCATAAAGGTCGGATTCGCCAGCGCGCGGAAGGCGACCCCGGTGCTGGCGATGAGATCGTCCATGGCCAGCGTGGCCGTGACGTGCCCGGCCTTTTCGCCGAAGGCGGCACCGCGGCCGAGGGCGCTGATCGAAACGACCCGGCGGACGCCCTGGGTGCGGATCGCCTCGACGGCGGGGCGGGCGAAACCGGAGTAGGCCTCGTCGGCGCTCGCGGCGCGCGGGTTGGGCGGGACGAGCCAGAACACGGTGTCCGCGCCGTCGAAGGCTCGGGCGAGGACCTCGGGGTCGCTGTGCGAACCGGGATGGACTTCGACTCGTTCGCGCAGGTCAGCGGGCAGTTTCGCGGGATCGCGGACGATCGCGCGGACAGGGCGGGAACCGTCGGCGACCTCGGCGAGGACGCGGCTGCCGATGTTTCCGGTGGGGGCGGTGACGACGATCATGCGGGTTCTCCAGGAGACTGTCGGAAAGGTGGAGGAGGAAGTAAACTCTACCGTACCGTTTACTTGTGACGGAGGCAAGATGGCGCGTGAAGGCGGTTCGCAGCTGCGGGGTGCGGAGTTGCGCAAGCACATCCTGCTGGCGGCGAAGAACGTGTTCCTCGAGGCGGGGTTCGAGCGCGCGTCGATGGACGCGGTCGCGGCCGGCGCCGGGACCTCCAAACGGTCGCTGTACGCGCACTTCGAGAGCAAGGACAAGCTGTTCCTCGCGGTGCTCGACCTGGTCCGCGAGCTGTACCTCGGCAAGCTGATGACCCCGGACGCCTACGCGGACGACCCGGTCGAGGCGGTCGCGTTGTTCTGCGGGCGGTTTCAGCAATTGCTGACCTGGGAGCCGCAGGCGCGGACGTGCCGGCTCTGCGTCTCGGCCGCCGAGCGGCTGCCGGACAGTGCGAAGGCGTACTACGACGCGATGTTCGCGATCATGTACGCACGGCTGGCCGAGTATCTGGCTGCTCAGTACACATTGGACAGTTGCGACGCGGTGGAGCTCGCGGAGGGCCTCGTGGGGCGGACGGTGTTGCCGCGGGTGTTTCGGGTGTTGTTGAACGCTGAGGCGGCGATCGAGGAAATGCCCGGGACGGAGGCGACGGTGGAAAACGTTGACCTGGAACCGATTCGGCGGGTGGTCGCGGCGGAACTGGGGCAGCGCGCGTGAAGATCGCTGACGTGGCCGTGTGGGTCGTGAATCTGCCGTTGACGAATCCGTTCACCAGTTCGTTCGAGACCAAGACCGGTGAAACGCGCACGGTGGTGCGGTTGCGCACGGACACTGGCGCCGAGGGCTGGGGCGAGACGATGTGGGGCCGTCCGGTCGCGGAGCTGATCCGCAAACTCGGTGCCGAAATGATCGGCACGAGTCCGTTCGCGCTCGAAGCGTTTCATCGACGGCAGCACATGGTGCCGTTCTTCCACGGCTATCTGGGGTATGCAGCGCTGGCCGGGCTGGACGTCGCGTGCTGGGACCTCATCGGGCGAGCCACTGGGCAGTCAGTCACCGATCTCCTTGGCGGGGCGGTGCGGACCGAGGTGCCGATTACCGCGTTGATCACGCGTGCCGACGCGGCCGGTGCGGAAGGCGAAGAGCTGGCGCGGGGATTGGCCGAGCACGCGGCGAGGGTGGTCGCGGAGGGCGGCTTCTCGGCGGTGAAACTGAAGGGCACCCGGGACGTGCGCGGCGATGTCCGGATTCTGCGCGAGCTGCGGAACGCGTTGCCGGACGTGGAGTTGCGGGTCGACCCCAACGCGGCGTGGTCGGTGCCGGATTCGATTCGCGCCGGGATGGCGTTGGAGGAACTGGATCTGGAATATCTCGAGGATCCGTGCGCGGGAATCGAGGGGATGAGCCAGGTTCGCGCGAAGGTGCGGATTCCGTTGTGCACCAACATGTGCGTGGTCCGGTTCGAGGAGTTCGCTCCGGCGGTGCGGCTGGGTGCGGTCGATGTCATCCATGGCGACGTTTACAAATGGGGCGGCATCGCGGCGACGAAAGCGCTCGCGGCTCATTGCGAGACGTTCGGGCTCGGCATGAACCTGCACAGCGGGGGCGAACTCGGGATCGCCACCGCCGCGCATCTGGCTGTGGTGGCCAGCACGCCGGTGCTGTCGCGGGCGATCGACAGCATGTATTACCTGCACGCGGACGACATTGTCGCGCCGTTGCGGCTTTCCGGCGGGCGGCTGCGCGTGCCGACCGGGCCTGGACTCGGCGTGGAGGTGGACGAGGAGAAGCTGGCGTTCTACGCGGCGAAGAACGAGCGGGAAGGCGATCTCACCGGATGACCGTGCTGCGGTCCGAAAAGGACCGCAGCACGGTTTTGGCTCAGCGCAGGGCGTTTACCGTGATGGTGAGGGTGTCCGGATCTCCCGCCTGGACCGCGCCGCTAAAATCGGGGCCGGGGGAGACGTCGTCGTACGGGAATGCGTAACCGCGGTTGTCCGGCAGTTTGCTGTGCACGATCCGGGCGTAGTGGTTGGTTTCCGGGTTCTGATAGAACTTCGCCGGGTCCTCGCCGGTCGGCTGTTTCGGGTTGTCGCGCAGGGTGGTGCGGTTCAACGCCGCCGCCAGCCGGGGGATGATCGCCTTGCGCGCGTCGCTGTCGCCTTGCTTGATGGCGAACGGGCCGCTGTCGCAGCTCCACACGTCCGGTGTCGCGGGTTTGCTGAAGCGTTCACCGTTGTTGAAGGCGAGCACGCCGTCCGCGCCGACCTGGCCGGTGAACGCGCCGAGGCCGGGCACCTGGGTGTCGACGGTGAGCGTTTCGCTGGTGTATTTCTGCCATACCTCGTCGATGTAGCCGTCGAGGTATCCGCCGAATTGGTCGGCGCGGTAATGCGCGGACAGCGCGCGTAGCGGCTTTCCGTCGCCGCCGGTTTCAATGAGCGAGCCCCACTTGCCGCCTTGGCTGTTGAGTGCGTCGCAGATCGGGTCGAGCGAGCGGGCGGGGAGACCGGGCACGGTCTGGTCGCCGGATCCGGTCGTGGTGAGGTGCAGGCCGATCGGGATCGCGACGAAGTCGACGTAGCTGATGTTGGCGAACAGCACGTCGTTGTTGAAGGTGAATTCGCAGAACGACCAGTTCCGGCCGTAATTCGGGTCGTCGGCGGCGAGGAAGCTCGGATGCACGAGCGCCGGGCCCTGGTTGACGAAGAAGTCCAGTTTGTCGTCCAGCACGATATAGATCCGGGCCGCGTACATTTTCGGCACGGTGACCTGGGAAACCGATTTCAGCGGGATCGCGCAGTCCTCGCCGAGCGGAGTGTGGTCGCTGCCCGGGGAGGGCGGATAGTAAGGCGTGCCATCGGCTTTCAGGATGACGAGCCGGTTGTCCAGCGTCGTTCCGGTGATGTATGCGTACGCCTGGCCGGCGCCGGACTGGTCGTCGAAGGCGACCTTCGCGGTGTCGGGGGTGGTCGCGGAGGCGAACGCGGCGTTCCAGAGTGGAAATGTCGCGGCTGCCGCTGATGCGCCGAGGAATGCCCGCCGGGAAATCAAGGAAAACCGCCTCCTGGAGTCGTGTCCTTTTCCGGTGACCGGCACGCTAGCCACGGCCGGGAGAGGCGGTCAACGAATGCGGGTGAAATTGGCTGGTTTTGTCATTCCCGGAAATCGCCGCTGACGCGCACTGAGGCACGGGCCGCCGCCACGGCCCGTGCCTCAGTGTGTTGTGCGGACTTTTCGGGTCAGCTCACCTGCAGGTCGATGCAGGCGTAGAAGGCGTTCGCGGTGTCCGCGATGTTCCAGACGGCGAGGACCGTCTGCCTTCCGGTGTGCCCCTTGAGGTTCACGTTGTGGGTGACCGTCGCCGGGGGTTGCTGGCCGCCGCCGTCCACGGTGGCGATCTTGTCGTTGCCGATCCAGTATTCGTAATTGGACGTGCGGTGCCGGGCGGTGAACTTCCAGGTGAAGGCCACCGAGGAACCGACCGGCGTCGCCTTCCAGCCCTTGTTGTTGTCGTTCAGTTCGGCGAACTGCGCGTTGCCGCCGTTGCAGCTGTGCAGCCCCTTCGGCCCTTCGACGCTCTGCGGTTCGTACTTGATCTGGCCGCAGGACACCGTTCCCTGGGCGCACTGGGCCTGCCGGCTCGCCGGCGCGTTGACGTACCCGTGCGCGCTCGCGATGCCCGCCGGGCTGATCAGCACGAGCACCGGGGCGATCGCCGTGCCGACCGCCGCGGCGACGAGTTTCCGGTTGGCTTTCATGGGCAGCTCCTTCGGGGAATGCTCGTTTCCCGGTGCGGGTACGACAAAGCGACGCACCGGCTTTCCGGGAGCCGGCCCGCACCAGGAGAGAGCGAAGGGGGTGGGCTTCTTGGTCTAGACCATACGCCCGGGGCTCCGGAAAGGTCAACAGCTGGCAAAGAAAGGCGGGGTCGCGGTTATCCGTCAACGTTGTCAGGAAAGACTGTCCGACAAGACCACTGTCTCTTGTGGTGTTTGCCGCACGAGGTTTCGCGATTGCGCCGGACGGGTGGTGAGGCGCGAATCATGGCCACCCAGCGTGATTTAGTCCGCCCTGGACTGTCTATAGTGGACAGAGAAAGGCTGCGCGGACGCAGGAAAACCAGTCGGCCGAGGTGGTCTGGTGCAGCGATTCTGCCCGCACCTCGGAATACCCGACTTCCGGAGGGTTGAACGAATTCGACTGGAAATGCTGAACTGGTTGGTTGGGTGTTCGCACGGGGCGCTTTCGCGGTGCTCTATTTCGCGCGGCCGCGGCGACTGGAGGGGTCAGCGGCGGTCCTCGATGGTCAGGTCGCCCCGGGTCGCCGTGCGAAGGTGGTCGCTGGCGAGCACGTCGTGCGGGAACCCGAGCTGGATCGCGCTGACCTCGGCGAGCCGGGCCAGATGCGGTCCGGCGAACTCGACCGTGAGCGCCGCGAGGTTGTCTTCCAGCTGGTCAGGCGTGCGGGCTCCGACGATCGGCGCAGTGATGGCGGGGTTCTGAAGCGTCCAGGCGAGCCCCGCCTGGGCGGGTGTGCAGCCGATCTCCTTGGCGACGCCGGCCAGGACTTCGGCGATGTCCAGGTTGCGTTCGGTGACCGAGCCGAGGGCCCGGTTGAAACTCTTGCGCGTGCTCTCGCCGGGGGCGGGTTCGGCGGCGGTCAGGTCGGCGCGGGTGTATTTGCCGGTCAGGACGCCGCCGGCCAGCGGGGAGTAGGGGACCACGCCTAGGCCCATCTCGCGGGCCATCGGCAGCAGGTCGCGTTCGGCGGCGCGCTCGACGAGGTTGTACTCGACCTGCAGCGCGACCAGCGGCGTCCATCCGCGTAGGTCGGCGATGGCCTGCATGCGCGAGATCTGCCACGCGGGGGCGTTGGAGATGGCGACGTAGTGGACCTTGCCCTGGCGGACGAGGTCGTCCATGCCGCGCAGGATTTCCTCGACCGGCGTCGTGAAATCCCAGACGTGCAGGTAGAGCAGGTCGAGATAGTCCGTGTTCAGCCGCCGCAGGCTGGCCTCCACCGAGGCGAACAGGTTTTTGCGGTGCGGTCCGCCGGAGTTCGGGTCGTGCGCGCGGCGCAGGGTCGTGTATTTCGACGCCAGGACAAGGCTTTCGCGGCGGCCGCGGGCGAACTTGCCGAGCAGGCGCTCGGCGGTGCCGTCGGTGTAGGTAGGCGCGGTGTCGACGAAGTTGCCACCGAGTTCGACGTAACGGTCGAACAGCCGGCGTGCGTCTTCCTCAGCCGCGCCCCAGCCCCATTCGGTGCCGAAGGTGGCTGTGCCGAGGGCCAGCGGCGAGACCCGCAGCCCGGAACGGCCCAGCAGCCGGTAGGTGTCGAGGGTGAGCGGCATGGGTCCTCCTGTGGTTGTTTCCAGTGCCGCTGACCAGCCTGTTCGCCTCGCGGGCCCAGGGTAAGGGAGGGACTTGCCTAGGAAGGCGAGTCCTACCCTGGCGTAGAGTCGGAGGCGATGACGCGCGCGGTGGACCGAGCTCAAGAACTGGCGGCGTTCCTGCGGACCCGCCGCGAACGCCTCGACCCGGGCGAGTTCGGCTTGCCCGCGCGCCGCCAAGCCCGGCGGACGCCCGGCCTGCGCCGCGAGGAAGTCGCCGAACTGGCCGGGATCAGCATCGACTACATCGTGCGGCTGGAACAGGCGCGCGGACTGCGTCCGTCGGCGGACGTCGTGGAGGCGTTGGCCGAAGCGTTGCGGCTGAGCCCCGGCGAGCGCACTTACCTCTACGGCTTGGCTCAGCAGCAGCCTCGGTCAGCGGGCAAACCGGCTGCCGTCGCGGCGGAACCCTTGGCCGAGCTGATCGCCGACCTTTCCCCGCTCCCGGCGATGCTGCTCAACCACCGGTACGACATTCTCGCCTGGAACCGGGAAATGACGCGCTTGCTGGTGGATTTCGAAGCGCTGCCGCCAATGCAGCGCAACGTGATGTGGCTGTGCCTGCGCCATCCGGAGCTGCGCACATTCTATGCCGACCGGGAAACCGTTGTCCGGCAAGGGATCGCGCATCTGCGCGCGGCCTGGGCGGCGCATCCGGACGACGCGGAGCTGGGCGGCCTCATCGCGGAATTCCTGGAGCAGGACGAGGAATTCGCGCGGTGGTGGGCGGAACGGGACGTCGCGGTCAACGGCCGGGGATCGAAGGTGCTGCGGCATCCCGAAGCCGGTGAGCTGACGGTGCGGTTCGAGGTGCTCGCCCCGGTGGAGAATCCGGACCAGCGGGTGCTGATCTTCCGCGCGGCGGACGACGGCAGCCGGGCGGCGCTGAACCGCTTGTTCGCCGGCTGAACGTTCAGGATTGCCGAGACGGGGTCAGCGGGGGATTGCCTCGCCGCCGCGCCCGGTAAGCCGCGGCCTTCATTTTGTTTCCGCAGGTGGCCATCGCGCACCATTCGCGCCGGGATCCTCGCGAATGGTCCAGGTAGACCTGGGTGCATTCCGGCCGTCCGCATTCCTTCAGCAGATCCGCGTCCGGCCCGCCGAGAATCGCCACCGCGGCCCGGGCCACGCTCGACAGCGCCTGCGCCGCCGTCGCCCGGACGTGCCGTCCGGTCCGGCTCAGCTGCGGGACCGCGTCCGGCTGCGCGGCGGCCTCGTTGACCAGCGTCAACGCCTCCGGGTCGTACTCGCGGCCGACGAGCCGGGCCGTGACCAGGGCGTAGATCGCCTCCCGGACCGCGATCGCCCCGGCCAGGTCCGCGGCCGTGCTCGCCGGGTCGGTGTCGGTGACCCCCGACTCCCGGAACCAGGCGTCCAGGCTGCGCGGCGAACCCAGCATCTCGGCGGGCTCGTCGTTGCGGCGGGCCCGCAGCGTGCCGACGAAGTCCAGCGCCGGGTTCCCGCAGGGGAAGGCGTGCTCCATGCGCACCAGTCTGACAGGTGATGAATCGCGACGCAAGGAACTCTAACCAGCCTAGGAGGTTATGAGTAGCGCGTCACATGAATGTGTAACCGTCTTGACAGGTGACGAATGGTCGTGCGAAGGTTCTCTGGTCGCCGAGACCGGCCCGGTCTCCTTCTGAAAGGTCACGTCCGATGGACCCGATCACCTTGGTTTTCCG
This sequence comes from Amycolatopsis sp. NPDC104775, assembly GCF_055583325.1. Classification (NCBI taxonomy): domain Bacteria; kingdom Bacillati; phylum Actinomycetota; class Actinomycetes; order Pseudonocardiales; family Pseudonocardiaceae; genus Amycolatopsis; species Amycolatopsis sp. NPDC104775. The sequence continues at coordinate 892,837 of NZ_JBVJOE010000001.1, read as the reverse complement.
CGAGGTTCTCGGCGCACTGGCGGCGCTCACCGGCATCGTCCTCAGCGGTTTCTGAAATTTCTGGAAAGGAAAGTCATGTCTGCGACCACTTACACCGCCGTCGTCACCACCACTGGGGAAGGCCGCAACGGCGGACGCGCGGTTTCGTCCGACGGCGCGCTCGACCTGAAATTCGCCATCCCGAAGGAACTGGGCGGCAACGGCGGCGCGACCAACCCGGAGCAGCTGCTCGCGGCAGGCTGGTCGTCGTGCTTCATGGGCGCGGTCCGGATCGCCGCGGCGCAGCGGAAGGTGAAGCTGGCGGACTTGGCGGTCGTCGCGGATGTCACGCTCCACCACGACGAGGCGAACTTCTGGCTCAGCGCCGCGCTGCACCTAGAGCTGACTGGCGTCGACCAGGAGACTGCCGACACGCTGGCCGCGGCCGCGCACCAGACCTGCCCGTATTCGAAGGCGCTCGGCGGGAGCATCGAGGTCACGGTGGACGCGACGGTGGCCTGACCGGACGGTCGGCCGGGGGTGCGGGCGGTGGCCTCGACCTGGTGGGGTGGTTCGTCTGCCGGTGCCGGGGCTGGGGTGCGGGGCTGGCGGGGTGGTTCGGCGGTGCTCTTGCGGCCGGGGTGGATCCGGTGATGCCAGGTCAGGCTCGGATTGGCGGGGCCAGCCGGGCCAATTCCCGTGCTGCTTCGGTGGTGCTCTTGCGGCCGGTTGGGCGGACTGAGCGGTGCCAGCTCAAGTTCGGCTTGGCGGGGCCTGCCGCCGCGGTGGTGCCCTTGAGGCAGGTTGGGCGGACCCAGCGGTGCCAGCTCGGCCTCGGGCCTGCCGGGGCAGCTCGCGCGCCGCTTCGGCGGCGCTCGTGCAGCCGGTTAAGCGCACCCAGCGATGCCAGGTCAGGGCACCGGCGGCGCCTGCCGAGCCAGCTCCCGCGCCACCTCGATCGCCACCTCGACAGTCCGCGCCGCGAGCGGGGACTCGGCGTCGCGGCCCGGTGGCCAGTGCAGATAGATCGAACGGGCCGGGGCCGGGTCGAGATGGTGCACCCGCAGATCCGGCCATCCCTCCGGTCCATGGATGGCACCGCAATCCCGGCAAACGACCTGGTGGACCGCCAGCCATGGCAAAACGGCGAGTCCCATTCCGGCGCGCACCATCGACAGGATCGTTTCGCTGCCCGCGGACCGGAACACAATTCGCGGCCGCGCGCCTGCGGACGCGAGGGATTGTTCCAGTCTGGGCTGGTCGCCGGTCGGCGGCCAGGCCACCATCGGCCTTCCGTCCAGTTTCCGGACAGGCACCGGTCCGGCGGGCAGGTCGCCGGGCGGCGCGATCGCCAGGTAGGGGTCTTCCAGCAGCAGGACATGGTCCGTTTCGTCGCTGAGCAGCCCGTCGTGGAACAGCAGGTCGAGGTCGCCGAGCCGGGGTTCGTCGGGTTCCGAAAGCCGGATCTCGCAGCGCGGGTGTTCCTCCCGGACGCGGCGCAGCACGGTCGGCAGGATCGCGTGGGAGACGCTCTGCAGGGTGCCGACGTCGATCCGGCCGTCCCCGGCCTTGAACCGGTCGACCGCCTGGACCAGCGCCTCGGTCTTCGCCAGCACCTCCCGGCCGTGTTCGAGCACTACGGCGCCGAGGGGAGTGATCCGCACCGGCCGCGGTCCGCCCGGGCGGTCGAAGACCGCGCCGCCGAGGGTCCGTTCCAAGGCCGCGATGTGCTGGCTCACGCTCGACTGCGTGTAGCCCAGCCGGGTCGCCGCCCGGGAGAACGTGCCCTCCTCGGCGATCGCGAGCATGGTGGTCAGCTGCCGCAGGTCGAAGTCGGCCATGGCCTCAGTGTATTACGATCAACGATGGATTCGATCGTAAACAATCGCTTTTATTAATCTCCCGGCGCTCTTAGCGTCGGTGCCATGACAGCGACGATCACCGCCGGGACAACTCCGGTCCGCAGGCTGCCGTCCCTCGCGTGGGCGCTGGGGGCGTGTCACCTCGTCGCCCGCGGCGGCGCGTTCGTGCAGCCGATGCTGGTGCTGTACCTGACGCAGGAACAGCGGATGACCCCGACGGCGGCGGGCGCCGTGGTGGCAGCCGTGGGCCTCGGCGACTTCGGGTCGCAATTGCTGGGAGGCTGGCTCGGGGACCGGATCGGGCGGCGGAAGACGATGCTTTTCGGGTTTCTCGGGACGGCAATCGCCTTGGCTGCCTTGGGATCCGCCGAAGCGACGCCGGTCATTGCGGGCACCGCAGTGGGCTACGGCCTTGCCGCCGGGCTGTTCCGGCCGGCGGGATCGGCGTCGGTGGCGGACCTTCCACCAGAGCAGCGCGTGCGGGCGTACAGCCTCCTCTATTGGGCGGCGAATCTCGGTTATGCCATCGCCGCAACGGTTTCCGGGGTCTTGGCGAGTCGTGGTTATGGCTTGCTGTTCTGGCTGAACGCAGGCGCGATGCTGGCCGCGGCGTTGATCGTGGTGGCCGCGGTACCGGAGACTCGTTCGGCCGCGAGCCGCGTCCGACGCGCGCTCCTGCCAGTTTTGCTTGCCGACCGGCTGATGATCGCCATGACGCTGATTCACGTCGGCTGCTTCACGCTGCTCATGCAAGCGTTCGCCACCTTGCCGTTGCTGATGACCGCGCAGCGGTTCAGTTCCGCTGCCTACGGTGCCGCGCTCGCGCTCAACGGGCTCGCCATCGTTGTCCTTCAACCGCTGGCCGTCGCGGTGCTGGCGAATCGAGACCGGGGAACGGTGCTCGCCGTCTCGATGTTGCTGGCGGGCGTCGGCGGCGGGCTGGCCGCCCTGAGCCAAAGCATTGCTGGCTATGCCGTCGCGGTACTCGTTCTCAGTCTCGGGCAGATCGGGCTGGCGGTCCAGTTCGGTGCGACGTTTGCTGCTCTCGCGCCGCCTGATTTGCGCAGCGGGTACCTGGGCGTCGCGTCGAGTGCGTGGAGTCTTGGCGCGGTCGTCGGCCCGATGCTCGGCACAGCGTTGCTGGAGCAAGCTGGCCGGACTTGGCTGGGCGTAGTGGCTTTCGCCGCTGGAATTCTGCTTTTCCTGGCACAGCAGAGTGTTGCTGGCCGTCTTCGGGACCGAACCCAGCGTTAATCAACTGAAAGGAACGCACTGATGACCACCATGACTGACAGCGAATGGCGCGCCTTCCTCGCCGAGGGAATGAGGCTTGCCCACCTGGCCGTCACTCGCGCCGACGGACGCCCGCACGTCACCCCGATCTGCTTCGTCCTCGACGGAGACGAAATCGCTTTCGCGCTGTCGCCGGGAAGCGTCAAAGGAAAAAGCCTTGCGCGGGACGGGCGGGTCGCCGTCTGCGTCAGCGATGAGCGGCAGCCGTACAGCTTTGTGACCATCGAAGGACCGGCCCGGATTTCTGCCGAGCCAGACCGGATCAGGCGGGTTGCGAAGGGGATTGCTGACCGGTATTACCCTGGTCAGTCCTCAGTGGACCTTGCCGAATCGTTCGTCCACGGTGGATTCACCGCGGTACGGATCAGCATCGCGCACGTCATCGCCCAATCCGGTCTTGGCTGAATCTCACCGCAACCGCGCCCCGGCCCGTTCCAGTGCAGCAAGCACGGTGGAGCGGGCTGTGGCGATTTCGCCCGCGGTCAGCGTCGCGGATCGTGGGCGGAGCGTGACTCGCAGGGTGAGCGACCGATGATCCGCCGGAATCCGCGAATCCCGGTACTCGCCGACATAAGCCACCCGCTGCACCAAGGCATGGGCTTGGGTCGCGGTGTCGGCGACCAGCGACCACGGCACGGTGTCGGCGGCGAGGACGGACAGGTCGAAGTCCGACTCCGGCAGATCGGCGACCGGGGCGTAGCGGTTCTCGCGGGACGGGTGCGTGCGCATCGCGTCGAGGTCCAGTTCGACGCAGGCGATCGCGCCCCGGTCGATGCCCGCCGCCCGGAGCACCGACGGCCGGACCAGCCCCAGCGCGCCGCCTGGGCGGATCGCCAGCCGGGCGGACGGGTCCGTCCAGGCCTGGTCCGGTGTGCCGGACAGGTCCAGCGAAGCGAGATGGCAGTACCGCCGGATCAGCTCGGCCAACCCCTTGGCTCGGCGGAACAAGTCGACTCCGTCCGGACCGGCTAGCAGGATTCCGGCGGAGGTCCGCTCGCCCGCGGCGAAGACGGTGCCGACTTCGAAGAGGCTGAACTCGTCGTAGTAGCGGAGGTTGGCGGCTGCGGCTTCGAGCAGGTTCGGGATCAGCGACGGACGCAACCGGGTGCGATCCGGGGCAGGCGGGTGGTCGATCGTGAGGGTGGCATCGAGTCCGCACGCGGAGAGCAGGCGGTCGGCGGACCACGGGTAGGTCAGCACTTCCGCCACGCCGCCGCGCGCTGCGAGTACCTCCCGGACCTGGCGGCTCAAGGGGAGCCGAGGGCGCGGGGCCAGCTCCACGACCGGCCTTGGCGCGGGCAGGGCGTCGAAGCCGTGGATCCGGGCCAGCTCCTCGACGATGTCCACGGGCAGGGAGAGATCGCCGGTGGAACGCCACGACGGAGCGACGACCCGCAGCAGTTCTCCGATGATTTCGGCGGTGCAGCCGAGGGCGCGGAGGATGCGCAGCATCTCGGCCGGAGGCAGCCGGACGCCGATCCGCTGTTCGATCTCGGTCAGGCTTGCCTCGATTTCCGCTGGTTGAGTGGCGGCGAGGACGACGTCTTCCTCGCCGAGTGCCACGGCGGACGGGTCGGTTTCGGTCAGGAGGTGGAGGAACAGGTCGGCGGCTTGGTCGGCGCGTTGAGTGTCCAAGCCCTTTTCTTGCCGCACAGACGCTTCGGTGCGGGCGCTGCGCCGGGCTCGGCTCGGGATCAGGGTCGGGATCTCGAGCACGATGGTGTCGCCGGAAGTGCGGACGTCGCTGGGCTGTCCGACCGCGAACATCACGTAGGCGCTCAGATCGGCGCACAGGTTCCGGGTGGGTTGGCCGATGCTCCGGAGCCGGTCGCGGATGAAAGCTGGAGTCGGCACGGAACTGTCCACTGTGCACCGCAGGGCCAGGATACGTTGGTGCCAGGCAGGATCGGCCACGGTGAGGCCGGTAGTGCTGGGCGGCCGGGCGATGCGGGGGAACGGAGCCAGCGGGAGTCCATACAGGACAGACAACTCGCGGGCGATACCGTAGTGGCACCACAGGTCGGGTCGATTGGTGAGCGATTTGTTGTCGATCTCGAACACGATGTCGCCGTCGACGACGTCGTATCCCTCGACTTCGACGGTTTTCAAGGTCAGCTCGTGCGCCAGTTGGTCCGGCGAACAGCCGGGCAGCGGAACGTAGTCGGCGAGCCAGTCCCGGGAAATCTTCACGGCAGCGGGCCTTTCAGGCGAATTGGGAGAGGAAGCGCAGGTCGGCGCTGTGCATCAGCCGGACGTCGTCAATGCCGTACCGCATCATCGCCAGTCGGTCCAGTCCGACGTTCAGGTAACAGCCGGACCAGTGCGCCGGGTCGAGTCCGGCGGCGCGCAGCACGTGCGGGTGCGGGCTTCCGCCGGGCATGACCTCGAGCCAGCCGGTCCGTCCGCAGGTCCGGCAGCCGCGTCCGGTGCACACCTGGCAGATCATGTCGATCTCGAAACCTGGCTCTACGAACGGGAAGTATCCTGCGCGCATCCGGGTTTCCACGGGTGCGCCGAATACGGTGCCGAGAATGACGTCGACGAGGAACCGGGCAGTGGCGAGCGGAATGGCCTTGTCCACCACCAGCACCTCGTACTGGAAGAACGCCCGCTCGTGCCGGGCGTCGGTGCTTTCGTTGCGGTAGACCCGGCCTGGGTAGGCGATCCGGACCGGCGGCTCGTGCGTGCTCAGGTACCGGACGCTCGCGCCGGTCAGATGCGGGCGCAGGCAACGGCCGTCGGTCAGCCAGTAGGTGTCCATGCTTTCGCGCGCGGGATGGTCGGCGGGGAAGTTCAGCCGGTCGAATTCCACTTCCGCGGAACTGATTTCCGGACCTTCGACCACCGCGAAGTTCAGCGCGCGGAAGGCGTCGTCGAGGTCGTATCTGAGCTGGGTGACCGGATGCAGTCCGGCGGTCGGCGGCACCACGCCAGGGACGGTCGGGTCGAGTGGACGGTCCAGCGCGGTTTCGGCGGCTGACCGTTCTTCCAGGGCGGCGGCAATGCGCTGGTGTGCCTTGGAAAGCGCGAGTCCGAGCTGCTTCCGGGAGGCCGGATCGCAGCTGCCGAGTTCGCGGCGGACGGCGGCCAGCGGACTGGACTTGCCGAGCGCGGAACGACGCACCGCGGCGACGGCGGCCGGGGTGCGGGCCTGGGCGAGATCGGCGAGCGCGGCCTCGGTCAGCGCGGCGATCCGGCGCAGCACCGAGGCGGGTTCAAGGGGGTCCACGGAAGGAGTTCCTCACTTCGGGTCGTGAAGTTCTGGACTTCACCCCCGGGCAGTGAGGGGAGACGCGGCCGTCAGCGGGCGGAACCCGGCGCGCACGCGCAGCCCCCGGGCACTCCCCGGGGGCGAAGAAATCGCTGCGTACGCATGCGCCCATCATGGCACGCCCGCCGCGCTCACGGCAAACGTCTGTGAGGGGGACCCCGAGGGAATCAGGGTTCCCCTCACAGAGAGCGGGATCAGTGGCCGACGGCGGCCCGGACGGATTCCTTGAGGGAGCCGAGGGTGGCGATCACGGCGGTGGGTTCGTAGCCGCAGTGCGCCATGCAGTTCGAGCAGCGCGGGTCCTTGCCGCGGCCGAAGTTCTCCCATTCGGTCGTATCGATGAGCTCGCGGTACGTCTTCGCGTAACCGTCGTCCAGCAGATAGCACGGGCGCTGCCAGCCGAGCAGCGAGTACGACGGAATGCCCCAGGGCGTGCATTCCAGGTCGCGCTTGCCTTCGAGGAAGTCCAGGAAGACCGGGGAATGGTTGAGCCGCCAGCGTTTCCGGTTGCCGCCGCCGAAGGCCTTGGCGAACAGTTCCCGGGTCTGCTGCACGCCGAGCCAGTGGTCCTGGTCTGGGGCCTTTTCATACGCGTACCCCGGTGAGATCTGCATGTTGTCGACGCCGAGGTCGTTGAGGTAGTCCAGCACGTCGATGACGTCCTGCGGGGTGTCCCCGGTGAAGAACGTCGTGTTCGTCATCACCCGGAAGCCCTTTTCCTTGGCGAGCTTGATCGCGTCGACCGCCGCCTGGAATCCGCCCTCCTTGCGCACCGAAGCGTCGTGCCGTTCTTCGAGGCCGTCGATGTGCACCATCCACGCGAAATTGCGGTGCGGCTTGAATTTGTGGATGTGCTTGGGCAGCAGCAGCGCGTTGGTGCAGAGGAAAATGATCTTGTTGCGGGCGAGCAGCTGCCGGGTGATCTCGTCGATCTGCGGGTGCATCAGCGGTTCGCCGCCCGCGATCGACACCATCGGCGCGCCGCTCTCCTCGATCGCCCCGACCGCCTGCTCCACCGGCATCCGTTGTTTCAGCAGGGTGTGCGGCTGCGCGATCTTGCCGCAGCCGCCGCATTTGAGGTTGCACGCGAAGAGCGGTTCCAGCTCGACCAGGAGCGGGAATTTCTCCTTGCGCAGCAGCTTCTGCTTCATCAGGTAACCGCCCAGCCGAAGAGACTGGCGCAACGGCATAGCCATCGCTCAGAGCACCTCCCGAGGTAGGGTGAACGTCATTTCTTCCTCCGTCAGCTTGTTTTCCGCGACGCTGACCGGACCTAGTCCGCGCAGGGCCTCGACTGTTTCGGCCACCAGCTCCGGCGGCGCCGACGCCCCCGCGGTGAGCCCGATCCGCCGTGTTCCGGCGAGGCGGCGCAGGTCGACGTCGCCGCAGCCGTCCACCAGGACCGCCGGGGTCCCCTCGCGTTCGGCGACTTCCACCAGCCGGCGCGAGTTGGACGAGTTCCCGGAACCCACGACCAGCACCAGATCCACGTCGCGGGCGATCGCGCGCAACGCCTGCTGCCGGTTGGTGGTCGCGTAACAGATATCGTCCTTGCGCGGCGCGGAAAGGCCGGGGAATCGCTCGCGTAGCACGGACGCGATCTCCTCGGCCTCGTCGACCGCCAGGGTGGTCTGCATGGTGTAAGCGGTCCGCGACGGGTCGCGCACGGTGACGGTGCGAGCGGCCGCGACGTCACCGACGACCACCACATCGTCCGGCGCTTCGCCGACGGTTCCCTCGACTTCCTCGTGTTCGGCGTGTCCAATGAGGAATACCGTCTCGCCACGCCCGGTGTAACGGCGGACTTCATTGTGCACCTTGGTAACCAACGGACATGTAGCGTCCACTACGGACAGTCCGCGCTCCGCCGCGGCCCGCCGAACCGCTGGGGAGACGCCGTGTGCGGCGAACACGAGCGTCTCGCCTTCCGGGACTTCCTCCACCTCGTCCACGAACACCGCGCCGAGGCCTTGCAGTCGATGTACGACATGGGTGTTGTGCACGATCTGCCGACGCACGTACACCGGTGCCCCATGCTTTTCCAGCGCTCGCTCGACGATCTCGATCGCCCGCTCCACCCCGGCGCAGAACGACCGCGGACTGGCCAAGAGAACTGTTCGCGGCCCCACTGCTTCCGCCCAGGCAGTGAGCGCGGGAGCGGTTCGGCGGAGGCTCCGCAACCCGGCAAGTCCATTCGTGACAGTCGAAGGATGAAAGAGCGGTTCACCGACAGTGTCCACAATGGCCCGAACCACAGCGAATGGCTCACCGCTGGCAGCGAGCCAAGCGGACTCCATGTCGACAGCCAGCGCACCAGTCGCGGCCAGCGCAGCCCGTTCCCGCTCCCGCACTACGCGCGAACTCCCGACCACCGGTCCGAGATGGACAGTGAGATCAAGACGCCGCAACGCACCCGCCAGCAGCGGTGCGGACGGCACTGGCACCACCCCGGCAGGACCCCGCACCTCGGTGGCGACCACGACGTGCCCCGGCCGCACCTCCGGAGCGAGCCCGCCGCCGAGCCCCGCGACGATCCGCGGCCCGGAGGGAAGCCGGGCCGCAGCGGCGGCGGCCCGGCGAGGCCCGAGTCCAGTGTGGACCGTCCGCGGACCGGGGCCGCGCAGCGCGGCCTGTTCGATCCGCAACGGCGTGCAGACGATCGGGGTCATGACCCGCCCCGGACGTACCGGCCCAGCGCGGACAGCGGGAACACCACGCGATACAGGTGATACGACAGGTAGAAGTCGCCCGGGAACCCGGTGCCGGTGTGCTTGTCCTCGTCCCAGCCGCCGTCCGGCCGCTGCCGTTCGCACAGCCACTCGACGCCCCGGCGGACCGCTTCGGACTCCCGTTCCCCGGCGGCGAGCAGCGCCAGCAACGCCCACGCGGTCTGTGACGGCGTCGAATCACCTCGCCCGGCCCACGACCGATCCTTGTACGACCGCAGATCCTCGCCCCATCCGCCGTCGTCGTTCTGGTGCTCGGCCAGCCATTCCACCGCGCGCCGGATTCGCGGGTCCGATCCCGGGATCCCGGCGGCCACCAGCGCGGGCACCACCGCGCCCGTGCCGTACACGTAATTCGCGCCCCAGCGGCCGAACCACGAGCCGTCCTCTTCCTGGTTGTCCCACAGCCACCGGACGCCGCGCCGACAGGCGCGCGTGTCGGTTTTCCCTTCCGCCGCCAGCATTTCGACCACATGCGCGGTCACGTCCGCCGACGGCGGGTCGATCACCGCGCCGAAATCGCAGAACGGCAGCCGAGTGGTCAGCACTTGCGTGTTGTCCGCGTCGAAGGCGCCCCAGCCGCCGTCGCTGGACTGCATTCCTTCCAGCCACGCCACGCTCCGGTCGACCGCCTCCCGGATCCGCAAGTGATCCGGTTTGCCCATGCGCCGCAGCGCGAGCACCACCTCGGCGGTGTCGTCGGTGTCCGGGTAGCCGTCGTTGGCGAACTCGAACGCGAATCCGCCCGGCTCCAGCGAAGGTCGCCGCACCGCCCAGTCGCCGGGCACCCGGATTTCCTCGCCCAGCATCCATTCCGCCGCGCGGACCAGGGTTTCGTCGCCGGGGGAGACGCCCGCGTCGAGCAGCGCGGTCATCGCCAGCGCGGTGTCCCACACCGGCGACTGGCACGCTTCGAGCCGGCGCACCCAGCCCTGCTCGGTCTTCTCCCGGATGGTGAATCCGTCCAGCCCCGCGATCCCGGCCTTGAGCGCGGGATGGTCGAGCGGATAGCCGAGCAGGTGCAGCGCGAGGATCGAGTACACCCACGGCGGCTGGATCCCGCCCCACGACCCGTCCGCCTCCTGCCGCGCGAGGATCCATTCGGCCGCTTGTTTCATCGCCAGTTTGCGTACCGGGTTGAGCGGCAGTTTCGCGTAGGCGTGCAGTGCGGTGTCGAGGTTCTGGAACACGCCGTCCCACGTCCACGGCGCGCGGGTCTTCGGCGGTCGCTTGCCGGTGCGCAGCTCGGCGACGTCGAAGGGCAGCTTCCGCACCGGGCGCAGCGTGCCGACGATGGTCAGCGGCACGATGGTCTGCCGGGCCCAGCAGGCGAAGTCGTAGACGTTGAGAGGGAACCACGACGGCAGGAAGATCAGCTCCGGCGGCAGGCTCGGCAGGTCGTCCCACGACCACTGGCCGACCATCGCGAGCCAGATCCGGGTGAACACCCGGGTCGCCTCGATCCCGCCGTGCTCGCGGATCCACTCCGCGGCCGTGGCCAGCCAGGGCGCGTCCGCCGGATCGCCGGCCAGCCGGAGCGCGACCCACGCCTCGACTGTGGTGGAGAGATCGGCCGGGCCGTCCGGGAAGTTCGCCCAGGTGCCGTCGGCGCGCTGCTGCGAACGGATCCAGCGCGCGGATTCCTCGGCGGCCTGCGGGGTGAGGATGCCGAGGAAATGCCGCAGCAGCAGGTCTTCGGCGTCCATGGTGACATTGGTGGCGAGTTCGCCCTTCCACCAGCCGGCGTCGTTCTGCTCGCGGCGCAGGAACTCGACCGCCGCGGCGACCGTGTCGGCGGCCGTGCGGCGGGTTGCGGGCGCGGAGGCCCGAGGGACGGTCTGGGTCATCACGCTTCCCTTCCGGCGATGAAACGGGCGATCGAAACGAGGTCGGCGCGCGGTCCCGGCGGGATGACGGCCAGCGCTTGCTCGGCGGTGGCGACGTGCCGCGCTGCTTCCGCGGTGGCCCAGGTGCGGCCGCCCGCGTCGTCCACCAGCGCGGCGATCCGGGCGAGGTCGGTGTCGTCGTCCCCGGCGAGCCATTCGGCGAGCCGGCGGCCCGCCGCGCCGCCGTGCGTGGTCGCGTAGGTGATCGGCAGCGACTTCTTGCGTGCTTGCAGGTCGGAGTACACCGATTTCCCGGTGACCGCCGGATCGCCCCAGATCCCGAGCACGTCGTCGACGAGCTGGAACGCCAGCCCGATCTCCTCGCCGAACACCGCGAGCGCGTCGACCACCTCGGCGGGCGCCCCGGCGAGCACCGCCCCGATCGCGGCGCTGGCGGACAGCAGCGCACCGGTTTTCCCGGCGGCCATCGTCACGCATTCGGCGAGCCCGACGTCGTCGCGCTGCTCGAACGCGACGTCCAGGAACTGGCCGTGGATGAGCCGCCGGGTGGTCTCGGTGAGCAGCCGTCCGGCCGCGACCGCGTGCGGGGAACCGCTGTCCAGCACCACTTCCTGGGCGAGCGCGAGCATCGCGTCCCCGGTCAGGATCGCGCTCGCGGACCCCCACAGCGCCCACACCGTGGGCCGGTGGCGGCGTTCGGTGTCGCCGTCCATCAGATCGTCGTGGACGAGCGAGAAGTTGTGCACCAGTTCCACCGCGACCGCTCCGGGCACCCCGGTCTCCACCGGCGCGCCCGCGGCCTGCGCGGACACCACGGCGAGCGCCGAACGCACGGCCTTGCCTCCGTTGCCTTGCACCGGCACACCGTTCGGGTCGGTCCAGCCGAGGTGGTAGGCGCTGATCGCGCGGCTGGTGTCGTCCAGCCGGTCGACGGCGGCGCGCAACGCTGGCTGCACGACGTCCCGGGCGGTGCCGAGCACCGGCGGCGCCGCGGAGCGCACGGCTGTCGTCTTCGCGGCAGAAAATACGTCGGCGGTCATGCTCCGACTCCCTCCCTCTTACCGTTGTGCTGAAGAAGGGCAGCGGCCGCAGCTGCGCCACTGCGCGCGGCGCCCTCCATCGTCGCGGGCCATCCGGTCGCCGTCCACGCACCCGCCAGGTACAGCCCGGGCAGGGCGGTGCGCGCGGGCGGACGCAGCGAGGCGGTGCCGGGACCGGGCCGGAACGTCGCGTGCCGCTCGCGGGTGACGAAAAAGTCGAGCACCTGGGCGCCGCGCGCCTCGGGCAGCAGCGTCAGCAGTTCCGGAAGCAGCTGATCGCGCAGTTTTGCGGTGGGCAGGTCGATTTGCGCGTCCGCGGCGGACAGCGACATCGCGAGGTACTGCCCGGAGTCCAAACCGGACTGTCGCGTTCGGTCGAACACCCACTGCACCGGCGTGCGCACGCCCGCGACGAAAGGTTCGTCGAGGACCTTCCGGTCGAGCACCACGTGCACGTTCACGATCGGCGAGCTGCCGAGCCCGCCGGACCAGCCCGGCGGCAGCGCGATCGCCCCGGTCGGCGCGAGCTGTTCGGTTACCGGCGGAGGAGTGGCGAGCACGACCTGACCGAACTCTTCCTCACCGCGGTCGGTGGTGATTCGCCAGCCTTCGCTGATCGCCCGGACCTTCGTGCCGACCCGGACGTCCGCGCCCGCTTCGATCAGCCGTTCACGCGCCGGATCTCCGTGCAATTCCCGCAACGGCACCAACGACCATCCGATGTCGGCGGCAGCCGGATCGGTGAGCAGCCCCTCCTGGAACACCGTCGCGGCGAGACTGAGCGACGCGTCATCGGCCGTCGCGTTGAGCGTTGCCACGCCGACCAGATCCCACAACGCTTCGATCGCCGCCGCGCTCTGCCCGTGGCGACGCAGCCATTCCCCGAAGGACTGGCGATCCGTGCGGTCGGACTTCGGGTCGACCCGGCGCAACGCGAGCGCGGCGAGCGCGAACCGGGCCCGGTCGAGCGGGCGCAGCGGGTCGTAGCGCAGCAGCGACGTGGCCAGGTGCAGCGGCGCGGGCAGGTCGTCGCGGCGCAGCCAGGTCGGCCCGGCCGCGCCCGGCAGGCGGATCGGGATTTCCAGCCGGGGCTGCAAAGTCACCCGGTCCGCGACGCCGAGCCGGTCGAGCAGCGCGCGATAAGCGGTGCAGCAGCGCAGGAATACGTGCTGTCCATTGTCGACCCGCAGCTCGCCACGAGTGAACGAATGGGTGAGCCCGCCCAGATGCGGCCGGGCCTCGAACAGGGTCACCGGCCGTCCGGCGTCGGCGCAGGCGAGCGCGGCGGCGATGCCCGCGAGGCCGCCGCCGACCACCGCGACCGCGGCGGTCATCGGCCGATCCCGGTCAGCGCCCGGAACGCCACCACCGCCTTTTCCCGTCCGGACAACGAAAGCCGCCGGTCGAACACGCGGGCGGGCTGTTCGTCGATCCGGTCCAGCAGGGTGCGGTAGATGCCCGACATCGCGGTGCAGCACGCGGCGCTGCGACCGTCCAAAGAGGGCACCAGGCGCAGGCCGCGGGCGTACCAGTCGCGAGCCCGCACGGCGCTGTCGTGGATCAGCGCGGTGAGCCCGCCTTCGGGATCGGCCAGTTTCCCGTCCGGGCCGACGGACAGCTCGACCCCGAACCGGTCGAGGTCCTCTTTGGGCAGATACACCCGGCCGTTGAGCAGGTCCTCGCGGATGTCGCGCAGGATATTGGTCTGCTGCAAGGCGATCCCCAGCTCGTCGGCGTACACCGGTGCGTTCGGCTCCGGACGGCTGCCGAACACGCCGAGGCACAGCCGCCCGACCGAACCCGCCACGCACCGGCAGTACTCGACCAGATCCTCGAACCGCACGTACTCGCGGCCGGTCACGTCCATCTCGACGCCGTCGAGCAGTTCCTCGAACGCGCCGAGCGGAATCGGGTACCGGCGTGCGGCGTCGGCGACCGCGACGTACACCGGATCGGTGGTCGCGGAGAGGTCGCCGAGCGATTTCCGCACCCCGGCGAGCCCGGACAGCTTGGTCTCGGCGGACGCTTCGGTGTCGTCGCCGATGTCGTCGATGATCCGGGCCAGCGCGTACACCGCGCACAACGCCGCACGTTTGTCCGGCGGCAGCAACCGGATTCCGTAGTAGAAGTTACGCGCTTGTTTCTTGGTGACCGCCGCGCAATGCGCGTAGGCCTCGTCCACTGTGCCCAGTGCCGTCATGCGGACCGCCTCCTCGTGCCGACTTGCAGCCACCCCAGCCAACTCAGCAGCCCGGCCCGGCTCGGCCGGACCGGTGCGGACAGCACGTCGCCGCCGCTCGCGCGCAGGGCGTCGACCGTCGCGAGCCCGCCGGCCAGGAAGCCGCTCACCGCGAACCGCCCCCAGCCGGACAGGTACCCGAGCAAATCCGCGCCGCCGCCCAGCAGGGCGGCGGCGCGGCCGGTTTCCCACCGCATCAGCGCTTTCACCCTCGGCGACGCGTGCGCGGCGCCCAGTTCCTCCTCGGCGACGCCGAATTCGGCGAGGTCCTCCTGCGGCAGGTACACCCGCCCGTTGCGGTAGTCCTCGCCGACGTCCTGCCAGTGCTCCACGAGCTGGAGCCCGGTGCAGATCCGGTCGGACAGCTCCGCGGCGGCCGGATCGGCCACGCCGAGCAGGTCGAGCACGATCCGCCCGACCGGGTCCGCGGAAAGCCGGCAGTAGGCCAGCAGGTCCGCGAAGGCCGGATAGCGGTGCACTCGCTGGTCCTGGAGGTTCGCCTGGACCAGCCGCTGGAACGGTTCCTCGGTCAGCCGTCCGGCCCGGATCGCGGGCAGAAGTCCACGGACAACGGGGTCTTTCGGTTCCCCTCCGCCGAACGCCGCGGACAGGTCGGCGGAGAACTCCTCGAGCAGCGCGACCCGGTCGCCCTCGGCCTCGTCGCCCAGATCGTCCACAGTGCGCGCGACGGAATAGACCGCGACGAGGTCGGCGCACAGCTTTTCCGGCAGCACCCGCAGGGCCACCGGGAAGTTTTCCGCGCGCCGTTTCTCTCGCAGTCCTGACGTGTCCGGAACGTGACGGACACCCGCTGTGGATCTCATCCTCGTCAGTGTCGCGCCCCCGGACGGGCGGCTTCTGCCGCCGGAAAGCGAATTTCGGTGGCTTCGACTTGGCACGAGAGGCCAAAGTGGGGACAGGATGTCCCGAGGCGACCCGAGACCGCTGCCTGCGACGGAAGGACTCCCGGACACATGGGACCAGATCAGGTGACCCGGCTTGACGAATTGGAAACGGTGGTGACCCGCCGGCTGCCCGCCATGCTCAACGAGGTCCGCGACCAGCTCGCGGACGAACATCCCGACTACGCGGAGTTCCTCACCGAAGAACTGGCCGACCTCGTCGCCGCCAGCGCGGGATTCGTCCGGCGGCTGATCGACATCGCGGCCGAGCCCGCCGAGCGGCTGCCGGAGCTGGGGTCCGGCGTCGAGCAGACGGTGTTCGAGGAAATCGGGCGGGCGCAATACCAACAGGGCAGGCGGGTCACGAGCCTGCTGTCCGCTTACCGGGTCGGCGCGCGCGTGGCGTGGCGGTACGTCTCGGAAGCCGCGCTCGATCTCGACGTGCCCGCTGAACTGTTCGCCTCTCTCGCCACCACTGTGTTCGCTCTGGTGGACCAGCTTTCCGAATCTTCACTTCGCGGTTACCTGCAGGAGCAGTCGGACGCGGTACGCGCGCGGGAACGCCTGCGCGACGAGCTGACCGCGCTGCTGCTGTCCGACCGCGCGGACAAGGCCGCGGTGCGGGCCGCGGCGGCGCGCGCGGACTGGCGGTTGCCGAAGCACGCCGCGGTCGTGCTGGTGGAGGACGAGAACGAGCTGGGCCGGGAATTGGTGTTCCGCCTCGAAGACAGCTGCCTGCGGCTGCGGAGGCCCGGCAAGGTCGTGGCGATCGTGCCGGACCCGGGCGGCCCCGGCAGGCGCGCGTGGCTGGCTCGCGCGCTGCGGGGCGGCGGCGCGGTGGTCGGCGCGACGGTGCCGCTCGACCGGCTCCCGGCCAGCCTGCGCATCGCCGAGGTGACCGCCCGGCTGCGCCGCGACCACCTGCTCAGCGACGATCCGGTGTTCGCCGACGAACATCTCGACGCGATCATCGTGCACCGCGACGACCGCCTGCTCGACGTGCTGCGAAGACAAGCCCTTGCCCCGCTTGACGAGCTGAACGAATCCGCGCGGGAACGCTTGTCCACCACGCTCACGTCGTGGCTGCTGCATCTGGGGGACCGCAAGGCGGTCGCGGAGGATCTGCACATCCACCCGCAGACGGTGTCGTACCGGCTCGGCCGCCTGCACGACCTGTTCGGGCCGTCGCTGGACGACCCGGCCGTGCGCGCGACACTGGTGCTGGCGCTGGCCTGGGGACCGCCGGGGGAGGTGGACGAAACCGCCTGATCGGGGAGATTCCCTGATGCGGCAGGACCGGGGACGTGCTTGGGTCTCGGGAGTGGCGATGCCGGCAGGAACCGGCGTTCCCGGGGGAGGAGGTTCGCGTGGACGCGTCAGCTTTCGGCGCCGAAACGTGCCGCGAGGGCGCGGTACAGGCCGGGTGCCGTGCCGCGCAGCGCGACGGGGACGCGCAGCCAGCGCGGCACGTAGTAATCGCCCGGACGCGCGGCGGCGCGCACCACGGCGGCGGCCACGCGTTCGGCGCTCACCGGACGTGGTGTGCCGCGGGTGTACGGACGGCCGCGCCGCTCGAAGAATTCAGTGCGTACCACGCCGGGAACTACGATTCCGACCGTCACTCCGGTGCCGTGCAACTCGAAACGAAGGCTGTCGGCGAAAGCGTCCACACCGGACTTTGCCGCCGCGTAAACGGCTTCCCCGGCGACGCCGGTGCGTCCGGCGATCGACGACACGAAAACGATCTGCCCGTGGTCGCGCCGCAGCATCGCGGGCAGCAGTGCGCGGGTGAGGTCGAGCGGCGCGGTCAGGTTCACCGCGACGAGGTGCCGCAGCCGCTCCGCGGGCAGGTCCGGCAGGGGACCGGCCCAGCCGAGACCGGCGTTGTTGACGAGCAGATCCACCGATCCGGTGATCGTCAGCGCGCGTTCGGCGAGCTCGGCCGCCGCGGCCGGGTCCGCGAGGTCGGCGGCGAGTGCGGTGCCGCCGGTCTCCCTGGCGAGGGCGGCCAGCCGGTCTTCGTTGCGGCCGTGCAGCAGCACGTGGACGCCGGAGCGGGCGAGCTTGCGCGCGGTAGCGGCGCCGATGCCCGACGAAGCGCCGGTGACGAGAGCGGTGCGGGCCATCAGGCGACGGGCAGCGCGGCCGGGCTGTGGCCCATGCGCAGCGTGATGCCCGCCGAGCGCAGCGAGCGCCGGAACCACCACAGCGAACCGGCGATGGCCAGCCCGATCACCGAATACGAGCCCGCGGTGCTCACCATGAGGAAGTTGCCGACCGTTTCCCGGGCGAGCATCAGCAGCGTCACGCCGCCGTTCACCGCGAACACCAGCCCCCACAGCACCGACACGCGCTGGAAGAACCTGCGCATTCCGGGGTGCCCGGACAGCGTTTCCGGGAATGCGCAGAAATCGCCGGCCAGCCGCGCGAGCAGCGGTTTGTTGAACGGCGCGGACACCAGGAACAGGCCGGCGACGAGGAAATTCTGTAGAGTCGGCTGCAGGAAGTACAGGAAAGCGCTGCCGGTCGCCAGGCCCAGCACAGTGCGCGCGACCAGCAGCGCGGTGGTCAGCAGCAGCACCGCGGGGATCTTCTTGCGCAGCGCCAGCCGGGCGCCGACGACGGCGACCGACCAGCAGAGCGCGGCGATGACCCCGCTGTCGAAGCTCACCAGGGTGAGCAGGAGATAGAAGAGGCCGGCCGGCACCAGCGCCGATTCGAGCAGATGCCGGCCCCCGTCCACCACGAGACTGCGGAACGAGGGGAGGTCGATCGTATGGGGGTGTCGCATGCGGGTTCTGCTGCCTCCGGTGCCAACCGGGCGACTCGGCCTCGGACAAGGCTCGAGCATAAGCGCGGCGGATGGGGACGGTGTGAGGTGAAGAGTCCGTGACAGTTACGGGGATGTCGCTGGTCGTGGCTGTCCCCGCCGCCGTGGCCGGCGCGGCGTGCATGGGACTCGCGAGCGCAGCGCAGGCCAGGGCGACCAAAGAAGTGGAAACCGGCAAGCCGCTCGACCTGACGCTCTTCAAGCGGCTCGTCGGACGACCATTGTGGCTCATCGGGATCGCGGCGACCATCCTGGGTCTCGTGCTGCAGCTCGTGGCGCTCGCGTTCGGGCCGTTGCTGCTGGTCCAGCCGCTGCTCGTGACGTCGCTCATGTTCGCCGGGCTGGCGTCCGCGCGGCTGGAGCGCCGCCGCCCGGACCGCACGATGAGCCTCGGGGGACTGCTGTGCGTGGCCGGGCTGGCCGCGTTCCTCGTGATCGCCCGGCCGAGCGGCAACAGCGAAACGCTCGTCAGCGGGGGCGACCTGCTGCCGCTCGGCATCGCGCTCGCCGCGCTCACGCTGATCTCGCTTGTTGTTGCCGCGTCAACGAATTCGGGATCGTGGCGGGTGCTCGGGCTGGCCGTCGCCACCGGCGTGCTGTACGGCCTCACCGCCGGATTGATGAAGGTGGTCGCGGGCCAGTTCCGCGTGGGGATCGACGAACCGTTCCGGCACTGGACGCTGTATCTGGTGTGCGTCGTGGGGCCGCTGGGGTTCTTGTTGAGCCAGAACACGTTCCAGCAGGGCCGGTTCCTGACGCCCGCGCTCGCCGTGATCACCGCGCTGGATCCGCTGGTCGGCGTCGCCATCGGGCTGTCGTGGATGGGCGAATCGGCCGACGGGAGGCCGCTGGCGCTGTTCGGCGAGGCGCTGTCCGGGCTGGTGATCGTGGTCGGGATCGCGCTGCTGTCCACGCGCGCGTCGCATTTGTCGGCGGAATCGGAAACGCCGCCGGACGAAGAGGAAACCGCATCGGAAGAATCCGGCGAACGGCCCGATTCGGACCCGGACGACGGGTACGGCCTCGCCGGGACCGCCTGCTAGCGAAAAAGGGGGCAGCGTTGGAGCGCGTGCTGATCGTGTCCGCGAACATGGGGCAGGGGCACAACGCCACGGGACGCGCGCTCGAGGACGCGATACGGCGGCGCTGGCCGGACGCCACCGTGCGGTGGATCAACGCGCTGGAGCGGCTCGGCCCCGGATTCGAGGGGCTTTTCCAGCGGATTTACGTCGCCAATGTGGAAAGCGTCCCGTGGCTTTACGAGTTCTTTTACGGCGCGATCTGGCGGATTCCGTGGTTCGCCGCCGCCTCCCGGTGGTTCACCGCTTCCTGGTGCGGGCGGCGGCTGGCGAAACCGGTCGCCGAATTCTCCCCGGACCTGGTGCTGTCGACGTATCCGATGGGCACCGCGGGCCTGGCCTGGCTGCGCCGCAAGGGAAAGCTGCCCGCGCCGATCGGTGCGTGGGTTTCGGACTTCGCGCCGCATCCGTTCTGGGTATACGGCGCGGCTGATCTCACCATGGTGATGCACGAGGTCGCGGTCGCGCCCGCGCTGCGCTCGTCGCCGTCGGCGCATGTCGGGGTCTCCGCGCCGCCCGTGCGCGCGGTGTTCCGGCCGGGGGACCAGACGGCCGCGCGGCACGAGCTCGACCTGCCGCCGGACGCGTTCGTGCCGCTGGTTTCGTGCGGGTCGCTGGGTTTCGGCGAAATCGAGACCACGGTGCGGGAGCTGCTGGCGGCGGACCCGTCGGTCGTGCCGGTCGCGATCTGCGGGCGCAACGACGCGGTGGCCGCCAGGCTGCGGGCGCTGGGCGAACCGCGGCTGCGCGTGGTCGGCTGGACGGACCAGCCGGAGGTGTACACGCTCGCGGCGGACGTCGTGGTGACGAACGCGGGCGGCGCGACGTCGCTGGAGGCGCTGGCATGCGGCCGGCCGGTGCTGATGCATCACCCGATCGCCGCGCACGGCAAGGCCAACGCCCGGCTGATGGCGGCGGCCGGACTCGCCCTGGTGTCCACAAAGGACGGTGAGCTGGCGGAGACGGTGCGGGGCCTGCTGGCGCGACCGGAACGCCTCAAGGAGATGGCGGAAGCCGTTGCCCGGCATTGCGAAACGGCGACCCCGCTGGCGACCGCGCTGGAGTCGCTCGTTTCCGAACCGCTCAACCCGCCGACGCAGCGGTTGCGGCCGGAGGACGCGCTGTTCGTGCACGTGGCCACTCCGGAGGTACCGCAACAGGTCGGGGCGGTGCTGGTGTTCGACCCGAAGGCGGACGGCATGCCAGTCACCCGTGCGGACGCTGAGCACCTGCTGGCCGCCACGCCGGGCCTGCGCACGCGCTTGCTGCCCGGCAGCGGGTTGTGGCGGGCGCGGTGGCAGGAGGACCCGGCCCGGACTTCGGCGGATGTGCTGACGTCCGTGCGGATCGGCCCCGATGCGCCGCTGGAGGTGGCTCTGACCGGGGAGATGGACGCGTTTTTCTCGGAACCGGTGACACCGGAACATCCGGTACGGGCGCGGCTGGTGACCGGGATCGAGGGGGAGCAGGGGGCGCTGCTGATCGCGCTGCACCATGCGGCGAGTGATGGGATCGCGGTGATCAGTGCGCTGGTGGGGCAGGCTCGGGGGAAGGAGCCGTTGGAGCCGGTGGCGGTGGCTCGGCGGAGGGGGTGGAGTCGCCCGAATGTGGCCTTGGGTGCCGGTGATGCGCCGGATGCCGCGTTGGGGCGCAACGGGTCTCAGCCCGTGGGGAGTGCGCGAGTGCGGTCGGGGGTCGTCCGGCTGGCGGCGCCGGTTCGCGAGGTGCTCGCTCGCGTGGCGGGTCCGGTATGGCACGGGCTTGAACGGCCAGCGGAATCGGCTGGTGGTTCTGGCATCGCCGAGTCGGATCGTGCCAAGCCCAGCCCAGGTCCCCGAACCCGCAGCCACGCCGCCGATCTCGCCCGCGGCGTCTGGGCCCTAGCCCGGGCCGGTGCCGCACCCCGGGTCCGCTGGGAGAAGCGCATCGACAGCCCCCAGCGGCATTTCGCGCGGGCGCATCTCTCCGCCCCCGAAGTTCGGAAGGCCGCGCGGCGGCTGGGGGTGCCGACGACCAACCTCGTCCTCGCGCTCGTCGCCGAGGCCCTGCATCGCGAGCTGGGCGCGAACGCGCCGGAGCGGCTTCGGGTGCTGATCCCGATGTCCGTCCGCGACACCGGGACCTTCCGCCAGCTCGGCAACCACACCGGTGCGGCGTCGGTGGACCTGCCGACCGGCGCGATGTCGCTGCCGGAGCGGGTGCGGGCGACGGACCGGATGCTGTCCGACCAGGTCGGCCGCGGTGCGCCTCGCGCGGGCAACGCGGTCGTGCGCGTGCTCGGGGTCCTGCCTCCGGCGTTGCACCGCCGGGCGGCCAAGCTCGTCTACCGCGGAACGTGGTTCAGCGTCATCGCCTCGGTGCTTCCCGGCGCGCGGTCGCCGGTGGTGCTCAACGGTGCGCGGGTCCGCACGGTGTACCCGGTTTTGTCGCTGGCTCCTGGGGTTCCGGTGGCGGTCGGCATCATGACGTGGGCGGACCGGTTCACCGTCTGCATCACCGTGCCCGCCGGACAGGACGAGCGCGGCGACCGGCTGGCGGCCTCGGTGCTGGAGGCGTTCAGCCGGGTGTAGTCACTGCGAGAAGTGCGTGCGCGGGCGGGGGAGAAGTTCGCCGTCTACTTCGATGTCCACCATCTCGTTGTAGAACGCCACCAGTCCGGCGATGGGCTGCACGGCCGCGGCCGGGTAGGCGTAGGTCCAGGCGAGGTGTTCGTGCAGCACGTCGCCGACGCGGACGGACCAGTAGCCGGATGTTTCGCCCTTGTACGGGCAGGCGGTGACCATGCCGGGTTCGGCGACGAGGTGCGTGAAATCGACCTCGGTGCGGTTGAAGTAATACCTCGTCGGCAGGCCGGTTTCGAACAGCAGCACCGGCGACGACGATTCCGCCAGCGTCACTCCGTCGAGTCGCACTCGGACGTGCCGGGTAGAGCGCAGGGCGTCCACCCGCGTGTACGGATTGCGCGGGTGGACGAAAACCTGTTCGTCCTCTTCGAACCAGGCGTCCAGCGCGTCCCAGGAGAACCGGACGTGTCCGGGTAGGACGGAGTCGTTTATCCAAGCGGCGGCAGGCTTTTCGACCTCGCCCACGCGCAGCGAGAGCCGCCCGTCGTCCTTGGGGGCCAGCGCGCCGGGGAGAACGTCGTCGAGCGGGAAGTAGAACTGCGGATAGTGGGGCCATTCCCAGACGTATTTCGCCCGCGTGCTGTCCACAACGGTCTGCCCGGCGAGCACTCCGCGCACTCGCCGGGGGACCGGTTCGACGTGTCCGGTGTGGACTGCCGCCGCTGGGTAATCCGTCATGCGCGCTTGGGGAGTTTCCAGCCGGGGCGGGGGAAGTGGCAGGTGTAGCCGTGGGGGTAGCGCTGGAGGTAGTCCTGGTGTTCGGGTTCGGCTTCCCAGAAGTCTCCGGCGGGGGTGACTTCGGTGACGACTTTGCCGGGCCAGAGGCCGGAGGCGTCGACGTCGGCGATGGTGTCTTCGGCGATGCGTTTCTGCTCGTCGGTGGTGTAGAAGATGGCGGAGCGGTAGCTGGTGCCGATGTCGTTGCCCTGGCGGTTTTTGGTGGTGGGGTCGTGGACCTGGAAGAAGAATTCGAGCAGGGCGCGGAAGTCGGTCTGCTGCGGGTCGTAGGTGACTTCGATGGTTTCGGCGTGGGTGCCGTGGTTGCGGTAGGTGGCGTTGGGCACGTCGCCGCCGCTGTAGCCGACGCGGGTGGCGGTGACGCCGGGCTGGTGGCGGAACAGCTCCTCCATGCCCCAGAAACACCCGCCGGCCAGAATCGCTTTTTCCGTCATTTCCTCTTCTTTCCCGTCAAGGAACCGGTGTATCCAGGTACAGGAGACGCTGGCGCACCGGCTGCTATTCCGCACGCCGAGGACGCCCGGGGCCAGGTCAGAACTCCGTAATATCTCCCTCCGCCGCGGCCGCGACGAACAAGTCCAGCAGCGTCCGCAGGGCCTGCGACGGCGGCCGCTTCGCCGAGACGACGACGGTGAGCGGCCAGGTCAGCGACGTTTCGGCGAGGGGAATCGCCACGACGCCGGGGATGCCCAGCCGCGCGGTGCCGGGCAGGACCGCGACGCCGAGCCCGGCGGCGACGTAGCGCGGGACCGTGCGCAGGTCGGCGACTTCGGCGCTCACCCGGCGCGAAAGCCCGAGCGCGGCGAACTCACGGTCGACCGCCAGCCGGTTCCCGAAACCGCGCGGGCAGTCGACGAACAGTTCGCCGTCCAGTTCCGGCAGCTTGACCGCCTCGCGCTGGGCGAGCGGATGGCTCTCGGGCAGCACGGCGTAGTACGGCACGGTGGCCAGTCGCGTCGCGTCGAGGCCGCCCAGCTCCGACCGGGAGAGGCCGAGCAGCGCGACGTCCAGCCGGCTGTGCCGGACGTCGTCGGCGAGCCCGGACGAACCGGTGAGGGAGACCGTCAGATGCAGGTCGACCAGCGGGTGCCTGCGGTGGAACGCGCCGAGCAGCAGCGGAAGGTCGAACGCGTTCATGCTGGTCAGCGTGCCGATCCGGAGGCTCCCGCGCAGTCCGGCGGACGCCTGCTGCACCACCTCGCGAGCTCGCTCCACGGATTCCAGCGCCGCTTTCGCCTCGGGCAGGAAGAGCGCGCCCGCGGTCGACAGCGCGACCCGGCGGGTGGACCGGTCGAACAGCGTCGCGCCCAGGTCGGCCTCCAGCGCGCGGATCGTCGCCGAGACCGTGGACTGCGTGGCGAACAGCCGCTGCGCCGCTCGCGTGAAGCTGAGCTCCTCGGCGACCGCCACGAAGTACTCCAGCTGCCGAGTCTCCATCGCCTAATTATCGCTGAATACGATAACTGTGAACAAGACTTTTCGTTGGACTTGATGAGTCAACGGGCGGATCGTTTCAGGCGTAGGTTCCCGCTTGGAAGGTCGACATGGTCACCACAGCTCCGCCCGCTCTCACCGCCCCGGCCGGATGGCGCGTCAGCCACGGCTGGGGATTCCGGGTCATCGCGTTCGCGTTCGCCGCGTGCCTCGCGTTCTCCACTGTGCCTACCCCGCTGTACGCGCTTTACCAGCAGCGGGACGGCTTTCCGACGTTCCTGGTCACCGTGATCTTCGCCGCGTACGCGGTCGGCGTGATGGCCAGTCTCTACCTCGCCGGGCACGTCAGCGACTGGCTCGGCCGCCGTCGCGTGATCCTCGCTTCGACGCTCGCCGAGGCGCTGTCCGCGGTCTTGTTCCTGCTTTGGCCGGAGGTTCCCGGCCTGCTGATCGCGCGCTTCGTGTGCGGCGTGGGCATCGGCGCGCTGACGGCCACCGCCACCGCGCATCTGTCGGAACTGCGCGCGGTGAGCCGTCCGGACCAGGACCTCGGCCGCTCCGGCTTGATCGCCACCGTGGTGAACATGGGCGGCCTGGGGCTCGGCCCGGTCGTCGGCGGCGTCTTCGCGCAGTACATCGACAGCCCGCTGACCAGCACTTTCGTCGTGTTCCTGATTGTGCTGCTGGTGGCCGCGCTCGGGGTGTGCCTGGTGCCGGAGACCGTCGAACGGCGCGAGGAACGCCCGGCTTACCGGCCGCAGCGGGTGTCGCTGCCCGCCGGGGCGCGGCCCGCGTTCGTCGGCGCGGCGATCGGGGTGTTCGCCGCGTTCGCGATCACCGGACTGTTCATGTCGCTCGCGCCGACGCTGCTCGCCGAAGGGCTGCACCAGCACAGCCGGATGCTCGCCGGGGTCACCGCGGGTTCCATGCTGGCCGCGGCGGCGGTGGCGCAGGTGGTCTTCGCGTCGATGGCGCCGCGAGCGCAGTTGCGGCTGGGGTTCGTGCTGATGCCGGTCGGCTTGGCGGTGCTTTCGTTGGCCGCGTTGCTGCCTTCGCTGGCGTTGTTCTTCGCCGGGTCGGTGCTCGCCGGGAGCGGGATGGGGCTCGGGTTCCGCGCCTCGGTCGGGACGGTGGCGGCGCTGGCCGATCCGATGTCCCGGGGCGAGGTGCTGGCGGGGATCTTCCTGGCGGCTTACGCCGGGCTGGTGGTGCCGGTGCTGCTGGTCGGCATGACGCTGCTGTGGGTGCCGAGCCCGCTCGCGCTGGTCGGGTTTTCCGCCGCGGAGCTGGTGCTGCTGGGGTTTTCCGCGTGGCGGGTGCTGCGGACGGCTTGAGCCGCGGCGGAAGTCCGTGAAGGGCTTGTTGCAGCCCTTCACGGACAGTGTCAGGCGACTTCGGTGGACCGGGTGCGGGCGGCGCGGGCGCTCCACCGCCCGTCATGCCGGTCCACGCGGATCGGGTGGCCGAACGCCCGGCTGATGCTGGCCGTGGTCACCGCCTGCTCGATCGGCCCGGACGAGACCACCGAACCGTCCGCGATCAGCAGCGCGTGGGTGGTCGTTTCCGGCAGTTCCTCGAGGTGGTGGGTGACCACGATCGAGGCGAGCCGGGGATGGGTCCGGGTGAGCAGGTCGATCGTTTCGAGCAGCTGCTCGCGGGCGGCGACGTCCAGGCCGGTGGACGGTTCGTCGAGCAGCAGCAGCCGGGGGTCGCTGATCAGCGCGCGGGCGATCAGGGCGCGGCCGCGTTCGCCTTGGGACAGCGTCGGCCAGCGTTCGCCGGATTTGCCGCCGAGGCCGAGCAGGTCGATGAGTTCGTCGGCCTGCGCGAGGTGCGCGGGTGCCGGCTGCCAGCGCGGCGGCGTGTCGATGCTTCCGGTGACGCCAGTCAGCACGACTTCCCGGATGGTGAGCGGCGAACGCAGCGGATGCCGCGGGTCGACGTGCCCGATGCTGCGGCGCAACGCCTGCAGTTCGACCCGGCCGAGCCGCCCGCCGAGGACGTCGACGGTGCCGGAGGTCGGATGCGTGACCGCGCCGCAGAAACCGAGGATCGTGCTTTTCCCGGCTCCGTTCGGGCCGAGCAACGCCCAGTGTTCTCCAGCCCGCACGGTCAGGGTCACGCCGTGCAGAATTTCCTTGCCCTGCCTGCGGAACACGACGTCGGTCAGCCGCAGCACGACCTCGCTCACGAAAGGGCCTCCTTCAAGGCGGTCAGGTGCGCCCGGCTCAGTTCCGCGGCGGCGGACGCGTCCTTGTCCGCGATCGCTTCGACGAGCGCGAGATGCGCGGCTTGGTCTGCTTGAGCTTTTTCCGGGGCGGTGATCGGACGGGCCCGCAGCAGGTCGGTCATCGCGCGGTGGACGCGCGGAACGAAACTGTCGAAGAGTTCGGTTAGCACGTCGTTGTGCGCGGCGACGAGAACCGTGCGGTGGAACGCGGTGTCGGTGTCCACTAGGACCTCGACGTCTGGATCGCCGACCGCGCGCGCGGCGAGCGCGCGGCGGATCGCGCGCAGGTCGGTCGGCGTCCGCCGGTGCGCGGCGAGAGCGGCGGCTTCCGCTTCGATGGCGATGCGCGCCTCGATCACCGCGCCGATGGTCGCGCGCCGCAGCACCGCGTCCCAGTCCTCGGCGACGTCCAGCGCGGTCACGAAAACCCCGGATCCCTGGCGGGAATCCAGCACGCCTTTGCCCGCCAATTCGCGGATCGCTTCGCGCAGCGTCGAACGGCCGACGCCCAGCTGTGCGGCCAGCGTCGTTTCCCCGGGCAATTTGTGGCCCAGCGGCCATTCGCCGGCGCGAATGCGTTCCAGGAGGACTTCGGCGGCCTGCGCGGCGAGCGGGTGGCGCTGCACGAGAGGGGGCATCGGAGGGCTTTCTGGTCGACCGGCGCTGCGAGAGCGAGGCTACTGCGGGACATTCGCCCGGCGGGGTGTCGAGTGTGGAGTGTCACTAGTCTACTTGTCTGAGGAGTACGCGATTTTCTGACCCGTTCGGGTGGGTTACGGTGTTTCGAGTGCCGGATTTCGGCCGGTCCGGGTAAGGATCGGCCGCATGCGTGCCAGGAAAATGGCCGTCGTGGGCGGAGCGCTCGCCGCGGCGGTGTGTGCGGTGGCGTTCGTGGCCGGTCCGGGCGCGAGCGCCGCTCCGCTGCCCGGAGGTCTGGGGCCGTGCGTCGGCGACGCCTGCCCGGGCAAGTACCCGCCGGTCAACAACGGGTCGTTCGCGGGACGGGACAGCGGCATCAACGTCTTCGCCGGCGGCGATTTCCGGGTGCGCGAAGCGGCGGCCGAGGCGGAAGGCCGGGTGGTCGTGCTCGGCGGCTTCGACATGGCGAAGCGGCCTGGTGTTTCCTCGGTCTACAACGTCGGCATCGTCGGCGTCGGCTCGCGGGTGCCCCCGCCGGACGGCGCGGATTTCCTCACCACCGGCAAGGACGTCACCATCGCGCCGAACCAGCGGCTCCTCGCCGAGGGCGGCGTCGTGCGGTACGGCGGCACCGTCACCGGAACCGTGGTCGGCACGCTCAAACAGGATCCGAACGCGGTGGAGCAGTACCGGCAGCTCCGGCCGCAGCTGCAGGAAGCCAGCACGTGCTACGGCAAGGCCGCGGCGACCGGGACGGCGAAGAACGAGGGCTACCGCACGCTGTTCACCGGCGACGGGAAATCCGCGCTGCAGGTGTTCAACGTCGACTTCGACCTCACCGGCCCCGGCGGCGGCATGCAGGGCCTCGAGTTCGCCGGAATCCCGGCGGGCGCGACGGTGCTGGTGAACCTCGTCGGCGGCAACCGGGTGATCAACACCTACACCGGCGACCTCGCCGACCAGGACCCGATCAACCACCTCCGCGAGAAGCTGCTGTGGAACTTCCCGGACGCGTCGAAGGTGAAGATCGCCGGGCAGGCGCAGTTCCAGGGCAGCGTGCTGGTCGGCAACCCCGCCAGCGACACAACGGTCAGCGCGTCGGGCACCAACGGCCGGTTCTTCACCGCGGGCAACCTGCTGCACACGTCCGACGGCGCGGCGGGCGGGCAGGAGTTCCACGCCTATCCGTTCACCGGGGACCTGCCGGACTGCACGGTTCCGACGACGACTCCCACGACGACCAGCACGACGTCCAGCACGACCAGCTCCAGTACGACGACGTCGACCGAGCCGACCAGTTCGACCAGCACCACGACGTCGAGCACGGAGCCGACCAGTTCGACCACCACGTCGACTTCTTCCACGACGACTGAGCCGACGAGCACGACGTCGACCACGACGACTAGCACCACGTCGTCCAGCACGACCTCGTCGAGTGCCACGTCGACCACGTCCAGCAGCTCCGCGACGTCGACCGTTCCGACGAGTTCGTCCTCCAGCGCGACGTCCTCGAGTTCGCAGCCGACGTCCTCGGCCAGCAGCACGAGCCCGGCGACGTCCAGTTCGTCGTCGGAGGCCCCGGTCCCGATCACGACCACGAGCGACAACTCCGGCGGCGTTGCGCCGGGCACCGGCCCGTCGGACCAGGGACCGCTCGCCTCGACCGGCGCGGACATCCGCGGCTACCTGATCGGCGGCGGCGCGTTGCTGCTCATCGGCGGTGCACTGGTCGCGGCAGTGGCGGTTCGCCGCAAGCGCTCCTGACGAAAGCCGTGAAGGGCTCCTTGGGGAACCAGATTTCCTCAAGGAGCCCTGTCACGGCAGGCAGATGGTGAGGCGAGGCCTTCGGCTGTGAGTTCCGTGAGGGGCCCCGAGGGACCTCACTGGCTGTGTGGGTGGCCCTCACGGATCTTGCCGGACGGGGCGGCCTGTTAAGGGCTCATTCACGGGCCTTGCCGGGCGGGGCTGGCTGTGAAGGTGGCCCTCACCGACCTTGCCGGGCCCGAGTCGGTCAAGGCGGGCCCTCCCGGCTAGCGGGCGGCGGGAGTGCGAAGCGCGGTACTCGGCAGCGCGCGCCTCGTACGCGCGGAGTTCTTCCTCCCGGTCCGGCACGTCCCGCGGGCCGCCGTCCGGCTGGTCCGCGAAGAAATCCCGCAAAGCCGCGTTCGCGTCGGCGGCGAGGGGGCCGGTGCGGGCGAACATCGCTGTCTCGTAGCGGGTCAACGCGGCTTCGACGGTCGGCTCTTCGTGCAGGGCGTGCGCCAATTCCGCACCGTCGAGCAGTGCCAGGTTCGCGCCGTGGCCGCCGAACGGGGCCATCGCGTGCGCGGCGTCTCCGAGGACGGTGATGCCCGGGACTCGGTTCCAGGTCAGGGGAGCGGGCAGGGCGGTGAACGCGCGGGCTACGTAGTCGCCGTCGTTGTCGGTCAGCAGCGGACGCACGGTCTCGCCCCAGTCGCGGAATTCGCGCAGCAGGAATTCCCGTACTGAGGCGCGGTCGGTCAGGTCGACACCTTCTCGCGCGGCCCAATCCTCTTCGGCGCGGAAGGCGACATAGCCGCGGATCACCCCGTTGCTGTTGCGTTGCACGATCACCGCCCGGCCGGTGCCGTCGGTGGTGAACAGCTGCCCGTTGCCGACCAGGGCCGCGATTTCCGGGTGCCGGGTCTCGACTTCGTCGAACCGGACGTCCAAAAAGGACACTCCAAGGTACTCCGGCTTCGCGTCGGTGAGCTGGCGGCGCACCTTCGACCAGGTGCCGTCCGCGCCGATCAGGACGTCGGCGTCCACTGTGGAGCCATTGGCGAACTTCAAGCGGTGGATGCCGAATTCCGTGGTCAGTTCGGTGAGTTTGTGTCCCCAGTGGATGGTTCCGGGCGTCAGTCGCTCGTACAGCATGGTGCGCAGCTGGCCGCGGTCGATTTCCGGGGCGGCGGTGTTGTCGTCGGCGGGGACGAACTCCTTCAGCAGGGCGCCGTGGTGGTCGCGCCGGGTCATGGCTTGGCCTTCGACGCGGGCCACCGCCTGGAAGTCGGACAGCAGCCCGGCGTCTTCCAGGGCGATCTGCCCGCTGTCGGCGTGCAGGTCGAGTGTGCCGCCGGGATCGCGTGAATCCACGGCGGTGTCGGCGTCGTAGACGGTCGCGGCGATGCCGTGGCCGTGCAGGACGTGTGCGGCGAGCAGCCCGCCCGGGCCGCCGCCGACGATCGCGATGCGCGGTGTCTCGTTCATGGTTTCCCCTCTCGTGCCGGTGTGGTCTGAACCGAGCATAAGTGAAACCATGCAAAAAGTGCAACAGTACAACTTAGTGAGTCATTGCACCTTGGCGTGCTTCGCCTCCAGTCCGGCGAGGACGATGCCGAGGGCGTAAGCGAAGCTGTCCTCGACCGTGCTCCCCGCCGCCTGCCGGTCCCGCATTCCCTGTGCCATCAGCGGAAACGGGATGGTCTCGAGGGTGGCCTCGACGTCGTCCGGCCAGGTCTGGTCCTCGACGGCGCGGCCGAGGATGAAGTGGAGGTACACCCCGGCGCACCGGGTCGCGTCGGCGAGCGGGAACCCGGCGCGGTGCAGCACGTCCACCGCTCGCTCGGCGAACTCGCCCAGCGAGCGAGCGATCCGGAGGTCGGCGCCGAGCGCGATGCGTGCGCCGTCCCGGTGGCCGAGGAGGGCGGCATGCAGGGCGGTGCCCGCCTGCTCCAGCCAGGACAGCCATGGGGCGTCCAGTGGCGGGAGGTTGTCCACGACTGGGGCGACGAGGGCGTCGGCGAGGTGGTCGAGCAAGGCCCGTTTGCTGCTGAAGTGCCAGTACAGCGCGGGTGCCTTGACGCCGAGCTCGGCGGCGAGGCGGCGCACGGTCAGTTTGTCGAGGCCATCGGCGTCGACCAAGGCGAGCGCGGTCCGGACCGCGGCGGGGATCTCGATCGGCATAGGCGTTGCCTCCTTAACTAGTTCAGGGCAGTCTAGTCTTTAACTAGTTAAGGAGAGTCATGGACGCAGACGTGCTGGTCGTCGGAGCGGGACCGGTCGGGTTGTTCCTCGCCGCGGAGCTCCGGCTCGGCGGCATCCGGCCGCTGGTGGTGGAGCGGCTCGCGCGACCCGCGACGGAACGGAGGGCGCGCGGCATCGGCGTGCTCGCGACGGAGGCGCTGACCCGGCGCGGTCTCGGGCCGCGGCTGGCCGCGGCGCACGAGGCGGGAATGCGGGATTTCGAGCGCGATCACGGCAGTCCGCTCGGTCATTTCGCGAACATCCACAAGCTCGTCCCGGACGAGGACCGGCCGCGTACGCACATCTGGCAGCCGGAGCTGGAACAGGTGCTCGCCGGACACGCGGAAGCGCTCGGCGTGCCGGTGCGCCGGGAGCATCGGGTGACGTCGATCGAGTCCGATGTGGACGGTGTGGCAGCGATTGTCGAGACACCGCGCGGAGAACAGCGGATCACCGCGGCTTACCTTGTGGGTTGCGACGGCGGCCGAGGGAAGATCCGCCGCCTCGCCGGGTTCGGCTTCCCGGGCACGCCACCGCTGCTGCGCACGCTCGCGGGCCGGGTCCGGTTCGACGGCCCGGTGCCGCCCGCCGGGCGATATCCCGGCGGGACTTTCCTGCACGGCGGCAGCATGGCCGGCGTCACCGAGTTCGCCCGCGACGGAGAACCCGACGGTCCGGTGACTCCGGCCGAACTGGCGGCGGCGATCCGGCGGGTGACCGGCGAGGACGTCGTCGTGGCCGAGGTGCGCGATTCCCGCCGGTTCGCCGATCAAGCACGCCAGGCCGACGACTACCGGCGCGGCCGGGTCCTGCTCGCGGGCGACGCCGCGCACGTGCATTCGCCGAGCGGCGGGCAAGGGCTCAATCTCGGCCTGCTCGACGCGGCGAATCTCGGCTGGAAACTGGCCGCGGTCGTGCGCGGGGAACTGCCGGACACGCTGCTGGACAGCTACTTCCGCGAACGCGGCCCGGTCGGCGCGGCGGTGCTGCGCAACACCCGGGCGCAGTCGGCGTTGCTCGCGCCGGGGCCGCACGTCGACGCGCTCCGGGAGATCGTGGCCGAGCTGATGGATCTTCCGCAGGCGAACCGGTATTTCTCGGAACTGCTGTCCGGAGTGTCGGAGCGGTACGAATTCCCTTACCCCGCCCAGGAAGCAGTCGGGTTGCACAGTCCGGATCGGTCCCTTGTGGACGATGACGGCCGGATGACCCGCCTTTCGGACCACACTCGCACGGGACGAGCGGTGCTGGTGCTCGATCCGGACAGCCGCGACCTCGCCGCACTGGCGACCGGGCGGGTCGAGGTGGTGTCGGTGACGAATACCGAGTCGTTCCTGCTGCGCCCGGACGGGGTCATCGCGTGGGCTGGGGGAGAAGCCGAGCTGAAAGTCGCGCTGGACACCTGGTTCGGCTAGGCGTTCGCGCGGCTCCGCCACAGCAGCCAGCCGAAATACGGCGCCCCGATCAGCGCGGTCACCAGGCCCGCCGCGATCTGGGTCGGGGCGAGGACGGTGCGTCCCAAGGTGTCGGCGACGCACACCAGCACTGCTCCCAGCGCGGCCGCCACCGGCAGCGAGCGAGCGTGCCGCGAACCCACCAGCGCCCGCGCGGCATGCGGGGCCACGAGTCCGACGAAACCCAGCGCGCCGACCGCACACGCGGCGGCGGCGGTGAGCACCGCGGCGAGCGCGGCGAAGGCGAGGCGAGAGCGGTCCAACGGGACGCCGAGCACGCGCGGTACGTCCTCGTCCAGCGAGACCAGGTCGAGCGTCCGTGCGCTGGACAGGGCGATCGGCAACGCGATGACCAGGCACAACAGCACCGGAAGGACCTGGCTGAACTCCCGGCCGTAGGTCGACCCGGCGAGCCAGGTGAGCGCCAGATGCGCGTTCCACGGCGAAGTCAGCACCACGACCAGCGTCGTGATCGCCTGGGCGCCTGCGCTGACGCCGATGCCGACCAGCACCAGCCGGTCCGACGAAAGCCCGCGACCGGCCGAGCCGCGGCCGGTGGCCAGCCAGTGCACGAGGGCGAACGTCGCGAACGCGGCGACGGTCGCGGCGCCCATCATCGGCCAGATACCGATGCCAGGCAGTAGAAGCACCACGCTGATCGCGCCGACGCTCGCGCCCGGCGTCACGCCGAGGAGGCTCGGTTCGGCCAGCGGATTGCGGCAGATCGCCTGCACCAGCGCGCCCGCGACGGCCAGCGCCGCCCCGCCGAGCAGCGCGGCGAGCATCCGCGGCCAGCGCAGGTCGAGCGCGAACGACACCTCGGTGCCGGACACCCCGCGCAGCCAGTTCAGGACGTCGCCGAGCAGCACGATCCGGTCGCCGAGCAGCAGCGCGGCGATCACCGCGCCGACGAGCGCGATCACCAGCACGACGCCGGTTCCGGCTACCCAGCGGCGGGATCGGACGGTGCCGTGGGTCCCGCGTGCGGACGGAGTGCCGGAGGGCTGCCGTCGGGCCAGCCAGACCAGGACGGTCGCGCCAGCCAGGGTCGTCACGACACCGGTCGGCACCGAAACCGCTTTGTCCGCCGGGACGAGAGCGCGCAGCAGGACGTCGGCGGCGGCCACGACGAGTGCGCCGGTCAGCCCGGAGAGCGGCAGCAGCAGCGGATGTTTGCCGAGCCCGGGGACCCGGTTGGCCAGCAGCCGCGCGATCACCGGCGCGCACAGGCCGACGAACCCGATCGGTCCGGCGACGGTCACCGCGACCGCCGAAAGCAGCACCGCCACGACCACGGCGAAGGTGCGCGTGCGGCGGACGTCGATGCCCAGCACGCGTGCGTGGTCGTCGCCGAGGCCGAGGACGTCGAGCCGGTGCGCGAGCAGAAGGGTGGCCAGGACGCCGACCGCGATCACCGGTGCGGCAAGGGAAACCTGCCGGAGTCCGGATTGGACAGTCGTGCCGCTGCCCCAGCCGTACAGTCCGGCGGTCCGCTCCTGGAACAACATCAGCAGCACGGACGTGAGCGCGGTCAGCGCCAGCGCGATCGCGGACCCGGCGAGCACGAGCCGGGCCGCTCCGCCGCTGCTGCTGCGCGCGACGAGCAACACCAGCCCGGCCGCGGCGAGACCGCCGATGAAGGCGACGATTCCGTTGACGTAGAAGGGAAGCGAGATTCCGAACGCCGCGACGCCGACCACCGAGACGTACGCACCGGCGTTGACCGCGAGCGTGTCCGGCGAGGTGAGCGGGTTCCGCGCCACCGACTGCAGCACGCAGCCCGCGAACCCGAGCGCCAGCCCCACCAGCAGTGCTGCGGCCAGCCGGGGGAGCCGGCTGGCCACGAGCACTGCCACCGCCTGGCTGCGCGCGTCGTCGTCCGAGCCGGGGAACACCGCGCGCAGCAGTTCGCTGAGCCCGACGTGCGACGTGCCTTGCAGCAGATGCACGGCGGACAGGACGAGCAGCGCGACGATTCCGGTCAGGAAGATGACGGACGCGGTGAACCTCGGCGTGCGCGACGCGAGCGGCCGGGCGGGGGCAGGGGCTGGTGCGGTCATCGGATCAGCGCGTCAAAGCGCCGGTGAGCGCGTCCACGTAGGCGATCGCCGACTTCGGGCCGCCGAACATCCAGATGCCGTCCGGGATCCGGTGCAGCTTCGAAGCCTTGACGAACGGCAGCTGCTTCCACACCGCGTTGCCCGCGAGGTCCTGGGTGAAGACGTCGGATTCGGCGGCGTTGGCGGCGTAGACGAAGGTCGTCGCCGGGTCGGTGATCTTGGTCAGGCCTTCCACGTCGGTGGGAGCGAGGCCGTAGACCTTGTCGCCCTCGCCGGTCCACTGGTTGGCGGCGCCGAGCTGTTCGGCGACGCTGCCAAGGAACGAGCCCTTCGTGTACATCCGGACGGTGACCGTGCCGGAGGTCGAATAGCCGTCCGCCATGACGAACTTCGCCCCGGACTTGCCCGCGCCGGCCAGCTTCTTCTTGCCCTCGGAGACCTTGGTGTCGAATTCGGCGAGCAGCTTGCGGCCCTGCTCCTGCGTTCCGGTCGCCTCGGCCAGCGTGGTCACGGTCTTGCGCAGGTAGCCGATCGGGTCGGCCGAATCCGAACCGCGCAGGGTGAGCACCTTCGCCTGCTTCGAGAGCTGCGCGATGACGTTGTCCGGCAGGTCGGTAGTGGTGACCACGAGGTCCGGGTGCAGCGCGGCGATCGCGTCGAGGCTCGGCTCGCCTCGGGTGCCGACGTCCGGAGTGGACTCGGCGAGCGGCATGATCTTGTCGTAAGTGTTGTAGCCCTTGACGTCCGCCGCGCCGATCGGCTTCACGCCCAGCGCCAGCAGGTTCTCGGTGAGGCCCCATTCCAGCGACACGATCTTCGCGGCCGGCGCGGGAAGGTCGACCTTGCCGCGCTCGTCGGTCAGGTGGACCGGGCCGGAGGGTTTCGCGGAGGCGGCCGCTCCCGGGTCCGCGGGGGTTTCGGTGGTGCCGCACGCGGCGAGCGCGAAGGCCGCGAGCATTGCCGCCGCGGTCGTCAGGACCGTTCTGCGGGCAGGACGGGAGAACACACTGGACACGGGGTTTCCTTCGAACTAGAGGGACGGGTCAAGCTGAGCGGACCGGCCGCGGCCGGGAGGTGTGCCGTCCGACCGGGCGTGTGCGGACGTGCCCCTCGTCGTCGACGTGGACGTCGATGCGCAGGCCGTAGACGTCGCTGAGCAGGTCGGCGGTCAGCACTTCGGCCGGGCGGCCGGCGGCGCGCACGGCGCCGCGGCACAGCAGCACCACCTCGTCGGCGACGGCGGCGGCCTGGTCGAGGTCGTGCAGCACGAGGCCGACCGCGACGCCGTGCTCGTCGGCGAGATCGCGGACGAGGTCCAGCGTTTCGATCTGGTAGCGCAGGTCGAGGAAGGTGGTCGGCTCGTCGAGCAGGACGACGCCGGTGTCCTGGGCGAAGCAGGTGGCCAGCCAGACGCGCTGCAGCTCGCCGCCGGACAGCTCGTCCACCGGACGCTCGGCCATTCCGTCGACACCGGTGTGCCGCATGGCCCGCTCGACCAGCTCCGGCCCCTCGGGATCGCCGGAGCCGAAGCGGCCGCGGTAGGGGTGCCGGCCGTAGGACACGACGTCGCGCACGCGCACGCCGCCGGGCGTGGGGCGCGACTGGGTCAGCAGCGTGACCTGGCGGGCGAATTCCTTGGGGGACAAGGCGAGCGCGTCCTGGCCGGCCAGGGTGACGTCGCCCGCGGTCAGCGGATGCAGCCGGGCGAGCGAGCGCAGCAGCGTCGATTTGCCTGAGCCGTTCGGCCCGACCAGCACGGTGACCGCGCCCGCGCGCAGCACGATCTCGGCGTCGCGCACCACCGGTTTCGCGCCGTAGCCGAGCGCGAGCCCGGTGCCGGCGAGCGCCGGTGCTTCCGGCCAGGTGTGACTCATGAAGGTTAGCCTAACCTGATCGAGTGAAATTCCGAAACCGGACACCGCGGCGGTGTCGGACGTCACGGGCGTTTTGTACCGGGCGGCCCCGCCAGGATGTGAAACGCCTTTGCCGCGTGCCGTTGCCGCTCTAGCTTCTGATCGGGTCAGAGGTTTTCGGATTTCCGGGTGACGAGGGGAGCCGGTGCGTGGCCACGGGCGAACTCGCGACGACGACGCTGCCGGTCGGGGCAGGCTGGCTCGGGTCCCGCATCGGCGAGCGCACGGCGCGGGGCGTGGCCGGGACGGTGTCCGGCCTGATCCGCGACGGGGAGGTGCCGCCGGGCACGCGGCTGCCCACTGTGCGCGCGCTGGCCGCGGAGCTTTCGGTCAGTCCCACGACGATCGCGGAAGCGTGGTCGCAGCTGCGCGCGGCCGGACTGATCGGCACCGGCCGGCGGCGCGGGACGATAGTGCTGGAACCGCCGACGAGCCCGCCGCCGGAACGGGCGTTTTCCGGCTGGCAGACGGTCGACCTGGAACACGGCCTGCCGGATCCGGCACTGCTGCCGCCGCTGGAGGACGCAGTCGCGGCCGGAGTCCACACGGAACGGTTCGGCGGGCCGGTCAAGAACTCGATCACGCCGCAGTTGCGCGCCGCGGTGAAGCCGACGTGGCCGTTCGCCGCCGAATCGTGGACCGTCGCGGCGGGCGGGCAAGACGGGATGCTGCTGGCCTGCCAGGCGGTCGCGCGGCCGGGCGATGTCATCGCGCTCGAAGCGCCTACCCTGCCGTGGTTGCGCGAATTGCTGCGCCGGTCGCGGATTCACGTAGTGCCGGTGCGCTGCGACGAGAACGGGCCGCTGCCGTCCTCGCTGGCCGCGGCGTTGGAACACCGCCCGGTCGCGTTTGTTTATCAGCCGCGCGCGCAGTCTCCGCTTGGCCATTCGGTTCCGGCGGACCGCCTCGCGGAACTCGCCGCGGTACTGTCCGAAGAGGACATCGCGGTGGTGGAGGACGACGATTTCGGTCCGCTGGCTTCGGCTCCGTCGCTGAGCCTCGGGACTCTGTTGCCCGGCCGGGTGTTGCTGGTGCGGTCGTATTGCACTGCGTTCGGAAGTGAATTGCGCAGTTGCGTGATCGGCGGTTCGGCGGTGCTGGTCGAACGGGTCCGGCAGCAGCGGGGGCCGGGGACGGTGTGGTCGAGCCGGATTCTCCAGGACGCGCAAGCGTTTCTACTGACCGACCCGGGAAGCGGGGAACTGCTGAACCGGGCGCGGCATCGGTACGCGCATCGGCGGGCGGCATTGACGGAAGCGTTGCGGGAGCACGGAATTTCCGTGCCGGTGCGGGACGGCTTGACGTTGTGGGTGCCGGTTCCGGAGGAATCGCGGACGTTGATGACGTTGGCGGCCAACGGGGTTTCGGCCGGGTCGGGAACGCGGGCGGGCAATCCGGGGACGCCGCATATTCGCGTGGCGACGGGACAGCTGCCGGACGATCCGGCGTTGGTGGCGGATCTGGCGCGGATGATCGCCCGGGCTGCCCGGCGGGCTTGATGTCTGTTTTGGACAATCCCGCCTGGGCGTCGCTGAACGGTCCGCACGCTGGATTCGCGGAGCGGGCTGGGCAGGCAGCGCGCTATCCGGTGGATGTTTCGGTTTTCCTGGCGGTGCCCGACGAGCCGTCCCCCGGGGTGTGGGACGACATCGCCGCGCTTGCCGGGCCGGGTGCGGTGGTGCCGGTTTTCGCCCAGGCGGGGCCGCCTCCGCCGGACTGGGAGCCGCTGGAGAAGACGGCCGGGGTCCAGCTGGTGGACGCCGAGGTCGAGGCCGCGCCCGATCCGGAGGCGGTCCGGCTGACGGTCGCGGACGTGCCGGAGATGCTCGATCTGGTTGCCCGCACGAAGCCTGGCCCGTTCTTGCCGCGCACTGTTCTGCTCGGGACGTACCTCGGCATCCGGCACCGTGGCGCGCTCGTCGCGATGGCGGGGGAGCGGCTGCACCCGCCGGGATGGACGGAGATCAGCGCGGTGTGCACCGACCCGGCCTATCGCGATCGGGGTCTGGCCGGGCGGTTGGTGCGTGCGGTGGCCGCTGGAATCCGGGACCGGGGCGAGACGCCGTTCCTGCACGCGGCGGCGGCGAATGTGAACGCGATCCGGCGGTATGAGGGGATGGGGTTCCGGTTGCGGCGGCGGACCGCGTTCGGCCGGGTGCGCATTCCGGACGACTGGCGGGCTGCGGCTTGAGCTGGTGGAGTGCCCGCGCCGAGGAAAACCGGCACCGGCACTCCACCAGGCGGTCAGGAATCGCTCAGCGGAAGGCCCGGCGGATTGATGTCCGCCTTCTTCACGGCCTCGTTCTCCAGCCCGTACGCGGCGAGCCATTTCGCGTACTGGCCGTGCTGGATGAGATAGTCGATCGCCGCGGCCACCGGCTTCACGAGGCCGTTGTCTTTTTTGGTCGTCGCCGCGATCAAGCCCTGCAGCTTGGCTCCGGCCCCGGAGTACGTGCCCGCGCCGCGGGTCGGGTTCGGGGTCTTCGCCGTCTGGGTCACGTGGTAGGCGATGCTCGGGTTCGGCGAAAAGTACGCGTCGATCCGGCCGGACGCCAGTGCCAGATACGTGCTGTTCTTGTCCGCGAAATTGCGCACGTCGAGTTTCTTGCCCTCGGCGGCCAGCTTCCGCTGCCATTCCCGGAGGATCTTCTCCTGGTTGGTCCCGCTGTCGACGGCGACGGTCTTTCCTGCCAGGCCCTCGTAATTCCCGTCGAAGTTCCACGGGTTCGCGCGGTTCGTCTCGAACCCGAGGTTGTCCTCGCGGTAGGCGGCGAAGTCGAAGCCTTGCTGCTTGCGCTGTTCGGTCACCGTGATGTTCGAGAATCCGGCGTCGAACTGGCCGCTTTGCAGGCGTACGAACAGGTTTTGCCACGACGCGTTCTGCACGTCCGGCTCCAGCCCGAGCACCGCGGCGACGAGACGGCCGAGGTCGGGTTCGGCACCGGTGAGGGTGTGCTGGTCGGCTCCGATGTACGCCAGCGGCGGGAATCCCGACGGCAGTGCGCCGACGCCGATCGTCAGCTTGCCCCGGTCGAGAAACTTCTTCGGCAGTTGCGCGCGGATCTCGGCGACGACGGGCACGGTCAGCGAAACCGGATGTGCGTCGGCGGTGTTCGCGGCGACGGAAATGGTTTGCGTGCCGTTCGCGCTGGTCGACGCCTGGGTGCTGCCGCCGCACGCGCTGGCGAGCAGCGCGACCGCGGCGAGTACGGGCAGGATTGTGCGGGTTTTCATGCGTTCTCCGGGATTTCGAGGTGGGCGACTTTTCCAAGGAAGGCCCGGGTCCGGTCGTGGCGAGGGCGGTCGAGGACGGCGGACGGCGGTCCTTCTTCGACGACGCGGCCTTCGTCGAGGAAGACGACATGGTCGGCGATCTCGCGGGCGAAGCCGATCTCGTGCGTCACCACGATCATCGTCGTGCCGGAGCGGGCCAGCTCCCGGATCACGGCCAGCACTTCGCCGACCAGTTCCGGATCGAGCGCCGACGTCGGTTCGTCGAGGAGAATCAGCCGCGGTTCGAGCGCGAGCGCCCTCGCGATGGCGACCCGCTGCTGCTGACCGCCGGACAGTTGCCTCGGATACGCCCCAGCCCGGTCTTCCAGGCCTACGCGGACAAGCAATTCCTTCGCCCGGGTCTCCGCTTCGCCACGGGCCAGCCGTTGCGTGACGATCGGCGCTTCCACGATGTTGTCGAGGATCGTGAGATGCGGG
Organism: Amycolatopsis sp. NPDC104775; assembly: GCF_055583325.1. Classification (NCBI taxonomy): domain Bacteria; kingdom Bacillati; phylum Actinomycetota; class Actinomycetes; order Pseudonocardiales; family Pseudonocardiaceae; genus Amycolatopsis; species Amycolatopsis sp. NPDC104775. The sequence continues at coordinate 852,979 of NZ_JBVJOE010000001.1, read as the reverse complement.
AAAAGGTTGAAATTCTGGAATACGAATCCGATCCGGGACCGCTGGCGCAGAATCGCGCGCTCGCTCAACTCCTTGAACCGGTCGCCGTGCACCCGCACGCCGACGAGTTCGCCGTCGATGCTGACGTAACCGCTGTCCAGGCGTTCCAAGCGGTTGATCGTCCGCAGCAAGGTCGATTTCCCGGAACCGGACGGCCCCAGCACCACAGTCACCTGCCCGCCGGGCGCGGTCAGGTCGATTCCGTCCAGCACCCGGGTTCCGTCGTAGGTCTTGACCGCGCCGCGAACGCGGACCTCGGCGCTCATCGGGTTACCCCCAGCGTGCGCAACCGGGCGCGGAACCGCTGGAACGGCGTCGGCGGGACGGTGCGCAGCGCGCCGCGGGAAAAGAAGCGCTCGACGTAATACTGGAGCACTGACAGGACGCTGGTGAGAATGATGTACCAGACCGTGCCGACGAGCAGCAGCGGAATGATTTGCCCGCTGTTGGTGCTGGCCTGGGTTTCGACCACGCCGAACAGTTCCAGCAGCGACGTGATGTAGACGACCGAAGTGCCTTTGAGCAGTCCGATCAGCTGGTTCGCGTAGGCGGGCACAATCGCGCGGGTAGCCTGCGGCAGGATGATCCGCCGGTATTGCCGGGATCGCGGAAGCCCGAGCGCGGCCGCCGCTTCGAGCTGGCCCTGATCCACCGAAAGCACGCCAGCGCGCACGATTTCCGCGGCGTAAGCGGCTTCGTTTAAGCTCAGGCCGAGTACCGCGACGACGAAGAAACTCAGCACGTCGGTGGCGCTGAAGCTCAGAAACGACGGGCCGAACGGGATTCCGATGCTGAGGGTGCTGTACAGCGCGGTCACGTTGGCGAGGAACAGCAGCAGCACGATTAGCGGAATCGAGCGGAAGATCCATACGTACGCCCACGAAACCGCCTGAAGCAGCGGGTTTTTCGACAGCCGCAACAAGGCGAGAACAATCCCGCCGACGAGTCCGAACACCGCGGCGAGGCCGGTCAGCTCAAGGGTGAGCAGCAGCCCGTCGAGGATCACCGGGCGGAAGAACCAATAGCCGAAGACGTCCCATTGGAACACCGGATTGGTGATCAGGGCATGCGCCAGTTGAGCGAGCAGCACGAGCACGACCGCGGCGGCGACCCAGCGGCCAGGGCGGCGCAACGGGACGGCTTTCTTCGCGGCCAGTTCGCGCAACCGCGCTTCACCGGGCGGTTCAAGACCTGCGGACGGCGCCGGCACGGCGCGCAGCGTCGGAGGAGAACTCACAGTGGCTCCTGGAGATCGCGGAGAGGGCGATCGCCACTGTGACCCGGCGGGTTCCCGGCTGTCGAGTGTCCTTTCGGGACTCCCACATGGTGAGCGTGCTGGCACGGACGGAGGTTTTGTACCAGCTTTGTTACTTACTGTCCACTATGGACTATCGAAGCAAGTGCCGCTCCAGGAACGGATTCCGGAACTTGCCCGCCGGGTCCAGCGCGGCCGCCAGCTCCCGGAACTGCCGTACCCCTTGATGGTCCAGATCCAGCACCGCGCCGTGGAACAGCTTTCCCCAATGCGCGCGAACGCCAAAGGGCACCAGCTTCTCCTCAATCACCGGCAGCATCGCTTCGACCTCCGGCTGCCGCTGCTGCCAGGTGAAATGCACCGCCACCCGATCACCGCCGTACGCCGGGCTCAACCACTGCCCGTCACCGGCGACAGTGCGGATTTCCGACACCACCAGCAGCGGCGCGATCCGGTCGCCGATACTGCGCAACGCCTCGAACGCCGCGGCCGCGTGCTCGCGGGGCACGAAGTACTCGCTCTGCAATTCCGCCCCGACGCTCGGCGCGAATTCCAGGCGGAAATGCGGCAGCCGGTCGTACCACGGTCCGGGAACGCCGCCTTGCACGGTGGTGTTTTCCGCCGAAATGCCCGCCGCGTGGGCGGGGTGGCGCGGGCCGTCGGCGGGAAGCGCGCCGAACAGGGATTCGGGAATCTCCGCTGGGACGCGGTTTTTGAGCAGGACTTGGTCGACCACGTCGCGCGCCCAGTTCGTGAACAGGCTGACGCTGTAGCCCGCGGCCTGGATTTCGTCGAAGCGCTCCAGGGCGGCGGACCACGGGAGGGCGTCGAAAACGTCTTGGCGCACCAGGAAAGCCGGTTCCAGGTCGAGGGTGAGGCGGGTGAGTGCGCCGAGTGCGCCGACGTTCACCACCACTCCGGGAAACTCGGCGTCGGCGCGGGAGAAGGTGCGCAGGGCGCCGTCGGCGGTGAGGAGTTCGACCGCGGACACTGCTGAGGCCAGTCCGGGCAACCGCTGTCCGGAGCCGTGGGTGCCGGTCGCGACGCTGCCTGCCACGGTGATGTGGGGGAGTGATGCCAGGTTGGCCAGGGCGTACCCGGCCTCGTGCACCTGGGCGACTACGTCGCCGTACCGGGTCGCGCCTCCGACGGTGAGTGCCGCGGAGTCGATTTCCGGTGCGCTGGGCACGGCGGAGAGATCGAGTTGGATGCCGTCCGGGCTGTCGGCGACGGTGTTGAAGCTGTGCCGGCTGCCGAGGGCCTTGACCCGGACGGCGCTGGCGACGAGTTCCTGCGCTTCCGCGAGGGTGCGCGGGGCTACGGCCTCGCGTGCCCGGTAGGTGAGATTGCCCGCCCAGTTTTCGCTCACGAGCGCCGAGCCTAACCGGCCCCGGCGCGGCAGACTGGGGGCAGGCCGAGACGAGGAGACCCGACATGCATTCCGCTGGACTCGTGCTGCACCCGCGCCGCGATTCGCAGGCCGCGGTCGACGCGGTGCTGGACTGGGCCGCCGGACGCGGGATCGAGATCCTCGGCATCGGGGACGAAATCGACCGGGTCGACTGCTCGGCCATCGGGGTCCCGCCCGCTGAGCTGGGGAAACGGTCGGATCTGCTGGTCAGCCTCGGCGGCGACGGCACCATGCTGCGCGCGATGCGGCTCGCCGACGGGCAGAACGCGCCGGTGCTCGGCGTCAACCTCGGGAAGCTCGGCTTCCTCGCCGAGGTGGACGTGCCGGACCTGCCGCGGGCGTTGTCCGCGATCGACCGCCAGGAGTTCACGGTCGAGCCCCGGCTGGCCGTGGACGCGCGGTTCGGCGGCCGGACCGAGACCGCGTTCAACGACGTCGCGGTGGTGCGCGTGCCCGGTGACGGGAGTGCCGTGGTCGCGGTGCTGGTGAACGGCGAACAGTTCGTGAGTTACGCCGCAGACGCGGTCGTGGTCGCGACGCCGACCGGGTCCACCGCGTACAGCTTCTCCGCCGGAGGGCCGATCACGAGCCCGGCTGTCGAGGCGCTGCTGGTCACGCCCGCCGCGCCGCATTCGGCGTACAGCCGCGGTGTCGTGCTGTCGGTGCACGACACGGTGACGCTGGAGGTGCTGCCGTCGAGCGGTCGGCTCGCGGTGGAGGTCGACGGTCAGGTGGCGGGGTATGTCGGGCCTGGCGAAAAGATCGACCTGCACGCCCGGCCGAACGCGGCCCGCGTCGTCCGGCTCGGCATGACGACGTTCTACCAGCGCGCCCGGCGCAAGCTGCGGCTCACCGATTCGGCGGAGATTCCGCTGTCCTGAGCAGGTCGCGCGTTCGTCTGGTAATCGCGCGCTGACCTGCGGTGATCTCTCTTCCTGTGCCCGCTGTCACTTGTCGGTGACATTGCCGTGTCCTATTCGTAATGTCGTGGCGGCTTTGCGGACCCGAACGAGGAGATGGTGGTGCGAGGTGTCCGGTAGACATCGGGACGGATCGAAGTCGTGGCGGCTGCCGACCGCGGCGGGCGTACTGGCCGTCGGCGCGCTGGCGGTGCCGGTCTGGCTGACCGCCAGTTCGGTCGAGCCGGAGCAGATCCCGGCCGCTGCCGCGGAAATGCACGCGTTCAGCGCGCCGCGGCCGTCGAGCACCGTTCCGCCGACCACTTCCACCCCGCCTGCGACGTCCTCCAGTGCTGCCCCCACGACGTCTTCGTCTGCGCCGACCAGTAAAACGACTTCGCGCGCACCGGAAACCCCGCCGGCGAAAGCGTGTTCGTCCACTTTGGCCGGAACCCAGCCCGCGGTGGCCCAGGTGGGCAACTACCTCAAGGAAAAGTTCTCGGTGGATTCGGTCGGCGGCCGGGCCGGGCGGTCCGGGGCGAGCGACCATCCGGCCGGTCTCGCGCTGGACTTCATGGTCGACACCAAGACCGGAAACGCTTTGGCCGCTTACGTTCTCGAGCATCAGGACGAGTTCGGCGTCAAGTACGTGATCTGGCAGCAGCGCTACAACGACGGCGGCGGCTGGTCGGCGATGGAGGACCGCGGCGGCGAGACCGCGAACCACTACGACCACGTCCATGTTTCGTTCGAGCGCGGCGCGAAGGTGTCGGTCACCTGCTGACACCCGACTTTCGGAGGTGGGCCGGATTCGCCCCGGAGAGCACACTGTGCGCTGCCGATTGGTCACCGTCCGCGCGTGGTGACCTTCCTTCGCTGCGTGAGGAGCTCCGATGGCGGGCAAGTTCTCGATCCGGCTCACTCTCAGCGTCGCCGGAGTGCTGATCGCACTCGGCGGCACCGCGACCGCCACGGCCGCCGCCGCGCCGGACGATCCGGTTTCGTGGCGCGTACCCGCTACGCCCGCCGAGGCGGCTTCCTTGGCCCGCGCCGGGTTCGACGTCGCCGAGACCAGTCCGGGCGTGGCGTATGTGATCGGGAACCAGGCGGTCGCCCGGCAACTGCGGGACCGGGGCTACGCGCCGGAATTCTTCGACACTGTCTACAAAGGAGTGACGACCCACGCCGCGGGCGACACGTTCTACGGCGGCTACCGGACGGTCCCGGCGCAGGAAGCGCACCTCGCGAAAGTGGCGGCGGCGCATCCGGATCTCGCGACCGAGTACACGATCGGCCAGTCGTGGCGCAAGACCCAGGGCAAGGGCGGCCACGACATCAACGCGATCTGCCTGACCAAGAAACAGGACGGCGACTGCACGCTATCGACGAACTCCCCGAAGCCGAAATTCGTGCTGATGGCACAGATCCACGCCCGGGAAATCTCGACCGGCGAACTCGCCTGGCGCTGGATCGACTACCTCGCCGACGGGTACGCCACCGACGCCACCGCCAAGTCCATTTTGGACACCACCGAGGTGTGGGTGGTGCCGATCGCGAACCCGGACGGCGTCGACATCGTCGCCTCCGGAGGCAATTCGCCGAAACTGCAGCGCAAGAACGCGGACACCAGCAACGGAAACTGCGGTGGCACGAACAACGGCATCGACCTGAACCGCAACTCGACCTTCCGCTGGGGCGCGGACTCCAACTCGCCGTGCGCGGAGACCTATCAGGGGCCGGAGGCTGGATCGGAACCTGAAGTGCAAGCCCTGGAGAAGCTTTTCCGCTCGATCTACCCCGAACAACGCGGCAGCGGCGACAACGACCCGGCGCCCGACACCGCTCGCGGCACGATGATCACTTTGCACAGCTATGGAAACGACATCATCGTCCCGTGGGGATTCACCTCCGACCCCGCGCCGAACGACGCCGCGCTGCGCAAACTCGGCGCGAAGTTCAGCGATTCCAACGGGTATTTGGTGGGCACCAACACGGAAACCGTGGGCTATTCGACGAGCGGCACCACGGATGACTTCACCTACGGCGCGCTCGGGGTGGCCAGCTTCACGTTCGAGGTCGGCGGACAGAGCGGGAGTTGTGGTGGGTTCCTGCCGCGGTATTCGTGCGTGGACAGCACGTTCTGGCCGAAGAACAAGGGCGCACTGATCACGGCGGCCCAGTCGGCGGCGGCTCCGTATCAGCAGTGAGGTGCGGTCGGGGCCAGGCGTGCGTCGCCTGGCCCCGACGCGTCGCGTCTCCGCGAGGACTACCGGCAGACGATATGCGCCGAGCGATTGATTGCATGCTCCAGGTTGAGGCGGCCACGGTGACGGACGAGGTCGATCCGGTCGCGCTTGTGGCAAGCCGAGGAGTCCGATCCGCGCCTGCCTCGGGCGCTGCTCGAGCTGTACGCGTCCATCGAGAAAGCTAACCTCGGACACCTGCACAACGCCTACTTCATTCACCCCCTCGCCTGGGTGGTGGACAGCCTGCACCGCGGCGACGTTCCTGCCTGGGCTCCCGAAATCAGTGCTGAGCGGCTCGCGGTTTTCGCGTCGGACGGCGGCGGGCGCATGTTCGCGGTCGGATACCGCAGCGGAGCGGTGTTCAGGCTTCCGGTCGGCGGTGTGGCGAACCAGGTCTACGACGGCTCGATCGACGCCATCGGGCCGGGCGAGATCGCGAAGGTCATCCCGGATTTCCTGGCCCGGCTTCTGCGGATCGCGCAGGCCTGCGCCGACGAACCATGCGACGCCGAAAGCCTCGTCAGGCGACTTATCTCACCCCGTCGATCAGGCAAAGAGAACCGTCCCGGGGCTGCCATATGTACGTACATCCCGTACATTAGTTCTGTAACAGAACTACCTGAGCGGGAGGCGGCAGTGACGATCGGCCTGGAGCGGGCTCGGCCGGCGGTCGTGCGGGATCATCCGAAGGCCGGGTGGTTCGCGGTCGGCGCGGTGTGTTTCGGGGCGTTCATGGGGCAGCTCGACGCCAGCATCGTCACGCTCACCTTTCCTGCGCTGCAGCAGGAGTACGGGGCTCCGCTGGCCGCCGTCCAGTGGGTGTCGCTGGCGTATCTGCTCGCGCTGGTGGGATTGCTCGCGGCGGTCGGGCGGGTCGCGGACGCGGTCGGGCGGAAGCTCACCTACGTGCAGGGGTTCGGGGTGTTCACCGTCGCGTCCGTCGCGTGCGGGCTCGCGCCGTCGCTCGGCTGGCTGGTCGCGTTCCGGGTGGTGCAGGCGATCGGCGCGGCGATGTTGCAGGCCAACAGTGTCGCGCTGGTGGTGCGCAGCGTGCGCGAGGACCGGGCACGCGCGGCGTTGGGGGTGCAGGCGGCTGCGCAGGCGTTGGGGCTCGCGCTGGGTCCGGCGGTGGGCGGGCTGCTGGTCGACACTGTCGGCTGGCGGTGGGTCTTTCTCGTCAACGCGCCGGTCGGGCTGGCTGGGCTGATCGCCGGGCGGTACCTGTTGCCGCGGACTCGCGAACGCACGCCGCTGGGCCGGTTCGACGGGGCGGGCGTCGGGCTGCTGGCGACCGCGTCGACGGCGTTGCTGCTGGTGATTTCCGGAGTGTCCGGGCTGGACCTGCCGGGGTGGCTGCTGCTCGTGCTGGCTGCGGCGGCGGTGAGCGCGGCGATCGGGTTCGTGCTGCGGGAGAAGGTCGCGAGCAGCCCGATTCTGCGGCTGTCGGTGCTCCGGCCGCCGGTGGTGTCGCTGGGGCTGGCCGGGGCGCTGTGCGGATACCTCGTGCTCTTCGGGCCGTTGACGCTGCTGCCGCAGGTCCTCGGCACGGCGGGCGGGACCGGTGCGGTGCTGACCTGTCTTCCCGCCGGGTTCGCGGTGGCGGCGGTGCTGGCCGACCGGGTGCTGCCGAAGCGGCTCGGCGCCCGCGGGCGCACCGTGCTGGGCGCGCTCGTCGCGGCGGCCGGATGCGCGGCGCTGGGGCCGGCGTCCGCTCCTTGGGAGGTGGGCGTGTCGCTGGTGGCGGCCGGGCTCGGTCTGGGAGTGTTCATTCCAGCCAACAATTCGGCTGTCATGAGCGCGATCCCGGCGCGGATGTCGGCCACCGGAGGAGGACTGGTGAACATGGCGCGCGGACTGGGGACGGCGCTGGGCGTGGCGCTGGTGACGCTGTGCCTGCACACCGGCGGCGAACCGGCCGCGCTGGCGGTGCTGGCCGGGGCCGGGGTGCTGGCCGCGGCGACCGGGCTGGCGGCACGCCCTGCCCGCCCGGAGCAGGCTCGGTGACCGCGCCCGAACCCGCGCTCGCCGACGTCGTCGCGCGGCTCCGGCGAGCCATGCGGCGAGCCGCGCGCACTGCCGATCCGGACAACACGCTGTCGGTCGCGCAGCTGGAACTGCTGTCGTGCCTGTTCGAGAACCCCGGCGCGCGGCCGAGCCGGATCGCGCAACTGCTGAAACTCGCGCCTAATTCGGTGACGACCATGGTCACCGGGCTGCGGGCGCGGGACCTCGTCACCCGCACCAGCGGCGGCGACGACCGGCGGACCGTGGCGCTGGAACTCACCGACACCGGCCGCGCGGCGGTCGAACGGTGGCAGGGGCACAACGCCGCGATCCTGGCCGCGGCGCTGGACGGGGTGCACCCGGCGTGGCGGCATTTGATCGCGGCGGCGGTGCCTGCGTTGAACGAACTGGTGGGGGCGATTGACGCGTTGGCGGAGTCTGGTCAGCCGAGTTGAGTTGGGGCGGGGTTGGAGGGGTTCGGCGTGGCGGCGTTTGATTGCGGCGGTGGTGCCTGCGTTGGACGAGTTGGTGGGGGCGATCGGCGCGTTGGCGGAGTCTGGTCAGCCGAGTTGCCGGGGATGCTGGGGCGGTATCGGAAGGGTGCATCCGGCGTGGCGGCGACGGTGCCTGCGTTGAACGAGTTGGTGGGTGCGATTGACGCGTTGGCGGAGTCCGGTCAGCCGAGTTGCCGGGGATGCTGGGGCGGTATCGGAAGGGTGCATCCGGCGTGGCGGCGGTGGCGCCCGCGTTGAACGAGCTGGTGGGGGCGATTGACGCGTTGGCGGAGTCTGGTCAGCCGAGTTGAGTTGGGGCGGGGTTGGACGGGGTCCGGCGCGGCGGCGGTGCCCACCCTGAACAAGCTGGCAGACTCCGGTCAGCCGAACTGAGCTGGACCCGATGCGGAGTCGGCCGCGGAATCCGGGCCACCGCCCCGAACTCCGGCGCTACAACTGAGGCGGCCCGGCCTCGACGCGTCGCAGCACGGGTTCCAGTTTGTCCTCCTCCGGGCTCCCGAACGGCAGGCTTTCCTCCCACCACGTGACCCCGGCCTCGGCCAGCGGTTCGACGACGCTTCGCGCCCGGGCCGGGTCGTTCGGGCTTGTTCCGCCGACCACCACGTCGAACGGGGCGTCGGTGGTTCGCTGGCTTCGGACGTAGGCGATCAGCTCCCGCACCTCGGCCAGCTCCGGCAAGCCCGTGGGTCCGGCGGATTCGAAGATCGGCACCACTCCGTCCCAGCGAGCCGCGCGGCGCATCGGGCGGCGGTTGGGCCACCGGCCCGCCACCCACACCGGCGGGCGGGGGCGCTGCACCGGCGCGGGCAGCAGCGTGATGTCGCGGGCGGTGAAGTGCTTGCCGGAGAACGTCACCGGTTCGCCGGTCCAGAAGCGGGAGATCAGGTCGACGCCCTCGTCCAGTTTCTCGGCGATCACCTTGGGATCGGCGGATTCGCCGAAATCGGCGTACTCCGCGTCCAGCGGCGCGCCCAGGCCGACGCCGAACACCACCCGGCCGCCGGACAGCTGGTCCAAAGTGGACACCAGACGCGCGAGCTGCTGCGGGCGGCGGCGCGCGACGGGCGTGACCATGGGGCCGAGCCGGACCTGGCTGGTGGCCAGTGCCGCGGCGGCGAGCAGGATCCACGGGTCGCCGAAGGGGCGGCCGGGACGTTTGTCCAGCACCACGTGGTCCCAGACGAATAGGCCGTCCCAGCCTGCCTCTTCCGCCGCGGAGGCGACCTTGGCCACCGCGCGCGGGTCGGCGAAGTCGCCGAAGTTCGGGATGCAGACCGAGAAACGCATGATCGCCAGCCTGCCCAGCTCGGCCGAAGGCGTCAAACGGATTTGCCTGCCACGTAAGTCTGCCGCACCTTTGCCCGCAGCAGCGCGTCCGGCGCTTCGGCGAACGGGTCGGCGTCCAGCACGACGAAATCCGCGGCCAGGCCCGGCGCGAGCTGTCCGGTCAGCTCCTCCCAGCGGCACGCATACGCGGCGTCGCGGGTGCCGTGTGCGAGGGCTTCGGCCAGGGGCAGGGCGTATTCCGGAAGGTTGGGCTCCAGCTCGGGGTTCAGCGCGGACCGGCGGGTCGTCGCGACGTACATGTTCGGCAGCGGCGGATGCGGCGCGGTCGGGGCGTCGGAGCCGAACGCGAGGACGGCGCCGGCGGCAGTCATTTCCGGCCACGGGTAGCCGCGCCGCACGCGGTCGTCGCCCAGCATCGCGCGCCAGTTGTCCTGGATCGCCGGGTCGGCGTGCACCGGTTGCATCGACGCGACAGCACCGAGTTTCGCCAGCCGCTTGACGTTTTCCTTGGTCACGGTCTCCAGGTGTTCGAGGCGATGTCGCCGGTCGCGCGGGCCATTGACCTTGATCGCGTGCTCCAGCGCCGACAGCGCGATGTCCGATGCTTCGTCGCCGATGGCGTGCATCGCGACCTGCAGACCGGCCGCGTCCGCTGCCGCGACCACCGGGGCCAACGCGTCCAGCGGCCACAGCGGCCCGGGATGGCTGCCGTCCGCGAAAGGCTTTTTCATGGCCGCGGTGCAAGTGTCGATGACGCCGTCCACCATCACCTTGATTCCGGCCACCCGGAGCCACGGTCCGGACAGCCGAGCGCTCAACTCCGCCGCGCGCTCGACCTGGCGGAGATCGTCCTGGGTGTTGCCGGTGCGCTCGATCAGCCAATGCCCGGCGACCCGCAGCGGAAGCCGTCCGCCGTCGAGAGCCCGTTCCAGGGCAGCGAGCTCGGTTTCGGTGAGCGCCATGTCGACAGCGGTCGTGACGCCGTCCGCGAGGTAATGCGCGAACGCCGAGGCCAGCGCGCGGTCGCGGTCGGCGTCACTGGTCTTTTCGTCGAGGAAATGCCGCATCAGATGCAGCGCAGCGGTTTCGTAGAGCATGCCGTCCGGTTCGCCGGAGGCGTCGCGGCCGATGCGGCCGTCGAGCGGGTCGGGTGTGTCGCGGTCGATGCCCAGTTCACGCAGTGCGGCGCTGTTGACCCAAGCGGAGTGGAGGTCGTTGGCGGCGAGATAGACCGGACGGTCCGGGATCACCGCGTCGATCAACCGCCGGTGCGGCGCTTGCTCGCCGAGCGCGTCGAAAAGCCAGCTGCGGCCGAGGATTCGCGGTGCGGACGGATCGGCTTCCGCGGCGCGGGCGAGCCGGTGCTGGATGTCTTCGGGGGAGGTGGCGGAGAACAGGTCCACTTGCTCCAGTGCTTCGCCCATCATGACCAAATGGGTGTGCGCGTCGACGAAACCGGGGAGCACGAAAGCGCCATCCAGTTCGACCACGCGCGCCTCGATCTGGTCGGCTTCCGCGGTGCTGCCTACGTATTCGATGGTTTCGCCGCGGACGACCATGGATTCCGCCCAGCCGGACGTGCTCGCCGTGAAGATCCGGCCCCCGCGGTAGTGCACCGGGGTCATCGGGCCACCACCGTTTCCGCCGCGGCGAAGGTGCGCCATCTGGCCAGGGTGTTCGGGCTGCCCGCGTGCACACGCACAGTTTGGGCGGCTGGTTCGATGAGGACGGTGGCCAGCGTCGCCCACCGGTCGCCGAACTCGGCGGCTGGATCCGGGACGCAGCACAGTTTGGGTTCGCCGGGGCCGGAACGGAGGTACGCGACCAAGTCGACCGCGTGGGCGGGCGTCGGGTAATCCTGCAGGCGGCTGGTCATCAGTGCGTGCCGCAGCTGGGAATCCGGTTCGAACAATCCGCGCTTCTCTCGGGCGGCGGCTTTGGGGTCGAGAAAGTGGTTGGTGTGCACCAGGAAACCTGCTTCGGGGTCGAGGACAGTTACTCCGGCTGGGCTTAGCTCCGCGCAGACTGCCGTGTCGGGGTCGAGCAGAGTGAAAGCTCCGGACGTGCAGATCGTGGCTGTACGCAACAGGTCGAGCGCTTCAGCGACGCTTCCTGCTTCGCCGAGCACGGCCGCGGCCAGCACGTGGACCGGAACACCGGTGGCGGAATCGTCCTGATGGCCGAGGATGTTGAAGAAGAGCCCGAGACCAGCGCTGTTCACGCCGATCTTTCCGAGAATGCCGTGTTCGGTGATTCCGGCGAAGGCATGGCGCGTGCCGCGTACTTCCTGGGTGTGCCAGCACTCCGACAGTTCGATGTGCCAGTCCCAGGTTTGGACGCCGAACGGCGAACCGGAGCCGGGGACGTGCACGAGAGTGGAGCATTCCGGCTGGGTTTTTGGGGCGGCAGCGATGATTTCGGTGCGTCCGTTGAGCGCTGCCGCTTGCCACAGCTCGATCCCGGCACCCTTGGCGATTCCCGCGATTTCGTCGGCGTATCGGCTTCGCCAGGCGGCGACGTTGTCCAGCAGCCGGAGCGCGTCGGTCCGGGTTTGCTGTTCCGGGATGCCGAGGGCGGTGAACCAGCGCAGATACAGCTCCAGCGCATCGGCCAGGCCTTCGCGCAGCTGGATGCCGCGGGAAACTCCGCGGGCGTGCGGGTCCGAGTCGTTGACGAGCAGGTGCATGGTGTCCTTCGCGGTCGTGGTCAGGCGGCGCGGGGGCGGCCGGTGAGCAGGTAGACGGCGGCGGCGAGCAGCATTCCGGCGGGCAGCGAGAGGTCGATTCCGCCGGCCGCGCTCGCGAGGAACCCGGTGTACATCCCGGGAAGCACGAGGCAGGACGCCGAAGCGGCCGCGCCGAGGACGAGGGCGGCGATTCCGGGCCAGTGCACGCCGCCGACGTACCAGAACGGGCCGCCGCGGCGTTCGTCGGCGAGGGCGTGCCCGTCGTAGCGGTTGCGGCGCAGCAGAAGGTCGGTCGCGTAGATCGCCATCATCGGGCCGAGCACGACGACCATCAGCTGCATCATGTCGTTGACTGCCTTGAGGAAATCCGAGACCAGCAACGCGTACAGGGTGAGCAGCACGCCGGCGGTGCCGTCCAGCAGGACACTGCGGGAGCGGCGCAGGCGGACGCCGATCGCCTGCAGGGCGAGGCCGGAGCTGTACACGGTCATCGCGTTGTTGGCGATCGCGCCGAGGATCACCGCGATCAGGAAGATCGGCGTAAACCACGGCGGCAGAACGGATTCGAGGGCGGCCTGCGGGTCGCTCATGTCCAAAGTGGTCGCGGCGAACGCGCCGAGCGCGGTGAACACGATGCTCGGCAGGAAGGCTCCGGCGGCGGTCCAGGCCGCGACGGCGAACGGTTTGGTGTCGCGGGGAAGGTAACGCGCGAAGTCCGCACTGTTGTTGTAGGACAACGAAGCTGACGCGACCAGAGCCACGCCGCCGGCCAGCGCCGCCCACAGCGCGACCCCGTGCAGCGGGGCCGGGGGCTGGTAGCTCCACGCGGTGTGGCGGATCAGGAATCCGCCCAGCACCAGGAAAACCGCGGTCGTCACGATGGCCAGCGGCAGGTAGAGGCGCACGATCACGGAGTGGCCGTAGACGCTGATCACGAGCGTGGCGGCGGCGATCGCGACGATGACGAGAACTTTGCCCAGGGTGTTGAGTTCGAGGCCGAGCCGGGAGCACAGGCTGAAGGCCGTCACGGACGCCGCTGACCAGCTCAACGCCACATAGCAGACCGAAACGAGCCAGCCGTTCAGCCCGATCACGAAGCGGTTGCCGCGGGTGCCGAACATCGCCCGCATGACGACCTCACTCGGCGCGCCCGCCGCCGGGCCGCTCACCGCGACGAGGCCGACCAGCGCCCAGCACAGGTTGCCCACGACGATCACCGCGAGCGCCTGGAGCAGGCTCAGCCCGCTGAGCACCAGCGCGCCGCCGACGACCAGGCTGAGGTAGCTGACGTTGGGCGCGGCCCACACCCCGAACAGGTCGCGGGCCCGGCCGTGCCGTTCGTCGTCGCCGATGACGTCGATGCCGTGGGCTTCCACCCGGGGGCCGCGCGAGGGCCGCGACGGGGGAGGGGCGGACGTGCCGGGCGACACGGGCGGGGTGGCGGGAGCGGTCATGGCGAACCTCCGGACCGGGGAAGCGACTCGGGCCACGGTAAGGACCCAAATCGATTTGGGCAATGGTCTCGCCGCACCGGCTTCCAAAACGATTTGGGCGTGGTTAGGCTGCTGCGCCATGGCCGGGAAAAGAACGCGGGCGACCATCAAGGACGTCGCCCGCCGCGCCGGGGTTTCGCCGACGACGGTGTCGCACGCGTTCAGCGGGAACGGGACGGTCGCGGCCGAGACGGCGGAGCGCGTGCGGGAGGCGGCGCGCGAACTGGGCTACCGGCCGGACACGGTCGCGCGCGGGCTGCGGTCCAGCCGGCTCGGGGTGCTCGGGCTGGTGGTGCGGCCGCTCGATCCGCTCGACACCGCGTTCCTGGAAGGCGTCGACTACTTCCTGCGGTTCGCCGGATCGGCCGCGCTGGCCGCGGTGGAGCGCGGGTACGGCCTGATGCTGGTGCCGGACCCGACGCGCGCCGACGCGCCCGCGGTCGGGCTCGCCTGCGACGGGTTCCTGATCACCGAACCGGTCGAGAACGATCCGCTGATCACCATGCTGACCCGCGAATGCGTGCCGTTCCTCGGCGTCGGGCGGGATCCGGCGCGGCCCGCGTCGCCGGCCTACCTCGACCTCGGGACCAGGCGGATCGTCGCCGACGTGCTCGACCATCTGGCCGCGTCGGGCGGCACGCGGGTCGCCGCGGTGCTGGGGACCGATCGCAACGAGTGGAACCTGGACGCCGAAACCGCTTACCTGGCCTGGGTTCGCGCTCGCGGGCAGGAGCCGCTGGCGGTGCGCCGCGCCGAGGTCGACGGGGAAACGGGCGGGCGCGAGGCGGGAGAGGAACTGTTCGGGCTGGCTTCGCCGCCGGACGCGGTGTACTGCCAGACCGGGCGGCACGCGGCCGGGGTGCTGGCCGCCGCGCGGGCGCGGGGTTTGGCGGTGCCCGGCGACGTGCGCATCGCCTGCGGTTCGGATTCCGATTCCGAGCAGACCCGCTCGTGCGTTCCGCCGATCACCTCGGTTGATTTGCGGCCGGTGCAGTTGGCCCGCACGGCGGTCGCGGTGCTCGCCGACCGGGTGGAAGGGAGCGAACCGCCTCTCCCCGGGCCGGCGGAGTACGAGCTGATCGTGCGCGGATCGACCCGGGGATAGCGGTTTCGCGGCTCAGGCGTGCGGGACCGCTCCGACGCGGGATTCCCGCGGCCGCAGCCCGGAGAACACCGCGCTGAGCGCGAACCGGCCCGGGCCGGTGAACACGAGCAGCAGCAGCGCCCAGCAGAACATCGCGGCCGCTTCGCCGCCGTTCTGGATGGGGAAAAGCCCTTGCGAAACATGGACGGAGAAGTAGGCGTAGGCCATCGACCCGGATCCGATCAGCGCGGCGATCCGGGTCGCGACGCCGAGCAGGACGAGCCCGCCCGCGACGAGCTGGATGAGCGCGGCCCACCAGCCCGGCCAGGCCCCCACCGGGGGCGTGTCGTGCGCGCCGAGCACCCCGAACAGGGATTTCACGCCGTGGCAGGCGAAAAGGAACCCGACGACGATGCGGAACAAACCGAGCGCGTAATCCTGTGCCGCGTCCAGCCGGTGCATGATGCCTCCACATAGGACGACTCGGGCGGACGGGAGCGACGTCCGTTCGGACAAGCAGTACCGGTCCGCAGAGTGGTCCAGACCTTTCCTGGACCGGTGTCAGGTATACCGGTGACCGGAGTCTCGGCGATACCTGCGAAAGTCAGGTTCCGCCCGCTTGCCGGGGTGTGGTAACGGCTGAGGCAGGGCGGCGGGTCCGGTTCGGGGAAGGGGCGGGTCCGTTGGGGGGAACGGGGTTTGCGGCTTCCGGCGGCATGCGTCCGGTCGGTGGCTGGGTGTGCGCTGGTGGCGGGGTCGGCGAGTGGTGCGGGTGGGGGCGGCATTGCTGGCGAGGGCTGAGCTTGGGTGTGGTCGTTGGACTGGGGTCTCGGTTTTTGGGCTCGAGGGCTGCTCGGTGACCGGATTTGGTTGTGGTTGAAGGGGATTCACGTTTTGCTGCTGGTGTGGAGCGGGGTCGCTCACGAGGTTTCGACGTGAGCAGTCCTCTGCAGTGTGGCTGGTCGTGTCGAGCGGGGATCGGGCGGCGGGTGAAGATTCGGAGAACGCCGGTCGTGCTCGGCTGAAATTCAGTCCTGGCACCCTTGCCTCGCGGCAGAAGCCGGTCGACTGTTCGCGGCGGACCTTTGGGGACTGTTGTCCACACTCCGGTTGAGTTGTGGAGCGTTCGGCCGGTTCGGCTCTCGCGGGCCGGTTTTGTCGGAGGGGGCCGGTAGGCTGAGCGCGTCTGGTGCATCCGTTAGTTCAAGAGGCCGTTGACGGTCGAGTTCAAGCTGGGGTCGTGCGCCGGTTCGTCGACGCGGCGCGGGGGCGAGGTCGCGTCGCGGCCCAAACCGAAAGACCAATCAGGCACTCACGGCCTAACCTTCACTGAGCCAGTCCAAGTTCCGGGGAGCAGCCCTCAGGAGGAGGGCGCGGTCAGGAATTCGGCGGCCACCCGGATTCCAGCAGCGCGAACACCGATGCCAATGCGGCGGCGGGGTCCGGTGCGGTGCCGGTCAGGTCCGGGATCTCCAGCACGAACCGCGCCAAGGCTCGCACTGCCGGATGATCCGGCGACAGGCCGCTTTCCTCGGCCAGCGCGGCAGTCAGATCGGGTTCGCAGGAATGCCACAGCTTGCGCGCATACTCGCGCAACGCGGGCGTCTGAACGATCAGGTCTCGTTTCGGGGCGTGTTCCGGCGGGAGGTCGGTCGAGTACGGGCCGCGGGCGGCGAAAAACCGATGCAGGGCCGCGAGGATCGGTTCGTCGGGGGCTCGGTTCCGGACCGCGGCGACGATTCCGGCTCGGCGTTCCGAGCCGTCGTCGAAGATCAGGGCGGCTTTGCCGTCCGGGACGTGGGCGAAGAGGGTCGCGACGGAGATGTCGGCCTCTTCGGCGATCTGCGCGACGGTCACGCCGTCGTAGCCGTGCTCCAGGAACAGTCGCAGCGCGACTTCGTCCAGCCTGCGCCGGGTCTCGAGTTTGCGGCGTTCGCGTCGTCCGGTGTTGACCACGACCCCAGTCTACCCCAAAACTGAAGTGGGTTTAAAGTTGGAATCACTTCAACTTTGGGAGGGTGTCATGGCGGTGCTGGTGACCGGGGGCAATGCCGGGATCGGCTACTTCGTCGCGGAGCAGCTGGCCGAGGCGGGCGTGGAGGTGGTGCTCGGCAGCCGCGACGCGGTGAAGGCGGAGGTCGCGTTGAAGGTCCTCCGGGAGAGGGTGCCGGAGGCCCGGGTGTCGTGGGCGCGGCTGGATCTCGCCGACCTGGCTTCGGTGAAGGGGATCGAGGTCGGGGAACTCGAGGCGGTTGTACTGAACGCGGGGGTGTATCTCGAGGGGCCGGAGCGGCGGGAGACCAAGGACGGGCACGAGATGACGTTCGGGGTCGATCATCTCGGGCACTTCGCGTTGACGGCGGCGCTTCAAGACCGGTTGAAGCCGGGGGCGAGGATCGTGACCATGGGCAGCTTCGCGGCGAAATCGGCGAAGCTCGATTTCGACGATCTGCAAAGCAAACGCGACTACCAGCCGAAAACCGCGTATGAACGGTCGAAGCTCGCGCAAACGCTCTTCGCGCTGGAGCTGGATCGGCGGCTCAGGGCCTCGGGCAGCAGCAGGTTGAGCGTCGTGGCTCATCCGGGCGGGGCGCTGGACAGCTTGACTCCGGACCGGCCGCCGCTGCACGTGCGGAGCACGAAGCAAAAGCTGAGCCTGGCGCGAATCGCCGTGCAGGGCAAGGACGGCGGCGCGCGGCCAGCGGTGCGGGCGGCGGTCGGCCCGGATGTCCACAGTGGTCAGATCTGGGGTCCGCGCGTGTTCGGCCTCAAGGGAGATCCCCGGCCGGAGCCGGTGCGCGGGCCCTACGCGGACGCCGACGCCGCCGCCCGGGTATGGGCGGCGAGCGTGGAGCTGACCGGGGTCGAGCCGGTGTTCAGCTGACGTCGATCAGGATCTTTCCGGTGACGCCCTTCTCCGACGCCTCGTGCGCGCGAGCGGTTTCCGCCAGCGGGAACCGGTGCACGGGCAGCCCGTGGTCGGGGCCGAGCCGCAGTCCGCCGTCGCGCAGGGCGGCGTTCAAGTCTTCCGCGCCGGCGTGCAGGCGGTCCCAGCCGACGGTGTAGAGCACCACGAACTGGTAGCGGCTGTTGAGGTAGACGTTCTGTCCAAAGTCGACAGTCACGGTGCCGTTGCCGCGGTCGTCGCCGTAGGCCGCGACCACCCCGCGCGGACGGAGTACCGCGGTGTGCAGGGGAGCGTTCACGCCGACGGCGACTTCCACGATCACGTCGACCCCGTCCGGCGCGATTTCCCGGATTGCCGCGGCGACGTCCCCTTCGGTGTACCGCACGACATGCTGAGCACCAGCGGCGCGCGCGAGCTCAGCTTTGTCCTCGGTGCTGACTGTGGCGATGACGGTCGCGCCGGCCCAGCGCGCCAGCTGAATCGCGGCGTTGCCGACCGCACCAGCGCCGCCGCTGACCAGAATAGTCTTGCCGGACAACGCATTCGGGGCAAGCCGTTGCGGCCCGTCTTCGGCGACGGTGAGCGCGCGATGCGCGGTGAGCGCCGGGATCGCGAACGCGGCGCCCTCGTCGAAACCGACCTCGTCGGGGAGCGGGACGAGCCGGTCCGCCGGAAGCACGGTGTACTCCTGCGCGGTCCCGGACGCCGGCGCGTGCGCGGCCGCCAGCAGCAGCCACACCCGGTCGCCCACGGAGAATCCGTCCACCCCGGCGCCGACCGCGTCCACGACGCCGGCCCCGTCCTGGTTCGGCACGGACAACTCGGCCTCGACGCCGAAGCGCGAGCCGGACCGCGCCTTCCAGTCGGTCGGGTTCACCGCGGACACGACGATCCGCACGCGCACCTCGCCCGGCCCCGGCTCCGGCACGGCGAGTTCGGACAACGTCAGCACTTCCGGGCCGCCGAACTGGCGGTAGGTCACAGCTTTCACCCTCGATGCAATCCACCGGCGGGCGTGGCTATTCCCGCCGCGCGGATCAGCGCCCGCCGAGCCGCGCGATCACCGGGGCGAAGTCCTCGAGAAAAGCGCCGTTCACGGTGTAATACGACACCCCGATTTCCTCGCGGCGGCGCTGCAGTTCCTCGGCCATCGCGGCCGGTCCGCCGCGCAGCAGCGTCAGGGAGTCGTGCTGGATGAGCGTGTCGATGTCGTGCCCGATGAACCCGCGGATCCACGGCGGGATCTCTTCGCCGACGACGAAGATGTTCATCGCCAGCTCGATCTCCCGCCCGCCCGCCGCGGCGCGGATCTCAGCGACGTTTTCCGCGGTCTCCGCCCGGCTCGCGAGGACACTGCCGGCGAGAGTGACGATGTCCGCCCGTTCACCCGCCAGCCGACGGGCTTTCGGCCCGCCCGCGGCGACCATCACCGGCGTGTGCGCGTCCCCGTCGACGCGGCGCAGGTGGGAAATCGTGTCCGACACCTGGGCCAGCCGCTCCGGGCCGGTGCCATACGGGAGGCCCAGTTCGGCGGCGGCCTCGCGCATCGCCGGGATCCCGGTGCCGATCCCCATCTCGAACCGGCGCTCGGTGAGCACGCTGAGGCTGTGCGCCTCCCACGCGGCCGCGCGCGGGGTGCGCAGCGGGCTGGCGTAGACGAACGTCCCGACCCGCAGTTCGGTGGTCACCGAGGCCGCGACGGCCAGCGCGGCGGTCGGGGTCGGGAGGTGGAGATTGTCCGGCGACAGCAGGGTCGAATAGCCGAGATCCTCCGCGCGGCGGGCGGTTTCGCGCCATTTCGCGCCGCCCTCCTGCGCCGCCGCGACGACCCCGAACCTGAATGGTTTTCCCGCCATGGCACCAGAGAACCACGGCCGCCGCACTCGCGCCAGCGAATGCGGCAGCCGGGTGAGTCAGCCGCGCTGGTACTGCTCCCAGGTCAGCTTCGGGTTCACCGCGGGGCCGTCGTCCTTGCCGTGGTCGGCCAGGCCGTTCTGCCCGAGGTAGTAGGCGCCGACCTGGTGCTGCGCGCCCGAGGACAGGTCCGGGTCGTTCACCGCGATCGCGTGGATGTGGTAGCCCCAGTCGCCTTGCGCCGGCGTGCGCACCCAGGCCGCGAACCCGACCTTCCGGAGGTCCCTGGCGAAGTCGACGCGGGTCGCCGAGGACATGTCCGCCACCGAAACGTCGAAAGCGCCGCCGCCGTCGTGCGTCCCGGCCGATGCGCCGACGCCGCCCGGGTTGTACGAACCCTGGGTGAGGTCGACCTCCTTGCCGAACAGCTTCTCCGCGGCCTGGAGCATCGCCTTGGTGCGCGTATTCAGCGTGACGCCGTGATATGTCACGTGGCTGCCTGCGGATACCACGTTGGTCACGGTGTAGGCACCCGAACCGAGCTTCTCCAGCGACGTCTTGCCGGGCAGGCCGGACGCGTCGATTCCGGTGTAGCCCAAAGACTTCTGATACTTCGAGTACGCGTCGATCGTGGTGGTGCCGAAGTAGCCGTCGACGTACTTGGCGTCCAGCAGCCCCTTGGCCTGCAGCGCCTTCTCGACCAGCAGGACGCTGTCGTGTGCGCCCGGCGTCTGCGTGCTGTCGGCGCGCTGCGGGTCGATCTGGGCCGCCAGCAGCACGGCCTCCATGTTCGCCGCCGGCAGCGCGGCGGCTACGCCCGGAGCGGCGACGGCGACCGTGGCCGCCGCCGCGGCCCCGGCGGTGAGCACTGCGAGTTTCCTGAGCATCCGTGTCCTCCCGGTCCTGATCGGTCCGGGCCGAGCATCGCCGAGCGGGATACACGGGACGTACAAATGCGGCCCGGCGTCACTCCAGCCACTCGGTGACGAACCGGTCGTTCTCGTGGATGTGCACGGCCTCGTACGGTTCGGGGCCGAGGGAGACGAACTTGTGCGGGGTGTTCGCCGGAGCGACGAGCACGTCCCCGGCGACGCCTTCGCGCTGCTCCTCGCCGATGGTGAACAGCGCGCGCCCGCGCTGGACGACGAAGGTTTCGCGGTAGGGATGCCGATGCAGCCGCGGTCCGGAGCCGGGCTCGGTTTCGTATTCGCGGATGACGGAGACGCTGGAGCCGACCTCGTAGCCCTCGACGTCCCGGGTGGCGGGTTCTGTCATGTGCGCCGAGGTTAGCCCTCAATGCTGGGAGGTCGCGCCGTTTGCCACGACGCGGAGCGGATCGGGTGCCGCCGGTCGGATGTCTGTCCGGTCGAAACCGGCCAGATCTCTGTCATCCGGTTGACCTCGCCGCCCGCGAGCCGGAAAGGTCGGACAACACGAGGTCTGGGAGGTGCCGTGCGGTACTCAGTCGTGGCAGCGATGGCGATGGCGACGGTCGTCGGAGCGGGAACCGTCGCGGCGGCCGCGCCGCAGACGCCGTTGGTCGGCGATCCGGCGGCGTACGTCGATACGCTGATCGGGACGGGGCGCGGCGGCACCTCGGTCGGCGAGATCAACAATTTCCCCGGTCCGGCCACGCCGTTCGGGATGATGCAGTTCTCGCCGGACACCGACGGGTCCTACGCGGGCTACCAGTACCACAGCGACAAGATCCGCGGTTTCAGCCTCGACCACGCGTCGGTCGGCTGCAACGCGTTCGGCGACGTCCCGATCCTGCCCGTCACCGGCGACGTCGGGGCGAAACCGTGGGACCGCGTCGAGCGCTTCACCCACGACGGCGAGCAGGCCGAGCCCGGTTATTACGCCGTCACGTTCCCCGATTCCGGCGTGCGCACCGAGCTGACGGCGACCACGCGCACCGGCTTGGCGGCGTTCACCTTCCCGGCTGGGCAGAACGCGCAGGTGCTGGTGAAGGGCGGCGCGAGCCTGGCGGGCAACTCCGCGGCCGGGTTGCGGATCACTGGCGACCGCGAGGTCAGCGGACAGGCGACGACCGGGCATTTCTGCGGAAAGCCGAACAAGTACACCGTCTACTACGACATCACGTTCGACCGCCCGTTCACCGCGCACGGCACCTGGGACGGCAAGACCGTCCAGCCGGGCAGCGACCAGGTCGACGCGCCGAAAGCCGGGGCGTACCTGACGTTCGGCGACGCCGGCGTCGTGCACGCGAAGGTGTCTATGTCCTATGTGGACGTTCAGGGCGCGAAGAAGAACACGGCGGCTGAGGTGCCCGGCTGGGACTTCGCAAAAGTGCGGGAGAGCACCAAAGCAGCCTGGCGCGACGCTCTCGGCCGGATTCGCGTGGCGGGCAAGGACTCCGCGCAGCTCAAGACGTTCTACACCGCGCTCTACCACAGTCTCTTGCACCCCAACACGTTCAACGACGTCGACGGCCGCTACATCGGCTTCGACAACCAGATCCGCACGCTCCCGGCCGGGCACGCGCAATATGCCAACTTCTCCGACTGGGATACCTACCGCTCGCTCGCGCCCTTGCACGGCATGCTGTTCCCGAAGGAAGCCAGCGACATGGCGCAGTCGCTGACCAACGACGCGGTCCAGGGCGGCTGGTGGCCGCGCTGGCCGATGGCCAACGGCTACACCGGGCAGATGACCGGCGACAGCTCGGTCGCGCTGCTGTCCAGCCTGTACGCCTTCGGCGCGCGCGACTTCGACGTCAAGACCGCACTGAAATACCTGGTCAAGGGCGCGACTTCGGTGGACGAGACGCCGGGCGCGTACCAGGAACGCCGGGGCATCGCGGACTATCTCGCCCGCGGCTACCTGCCGAACAACGACGCCTCCCGCGGCGACCACGCGCGGGTCGGTGCCTCGATCACGCTGGAATGGGCGATCGACGACTTCGCCATCGCGCAGTTCGCGGGTGCGATCGGCGACCGCGGCGTGGCCCGCGACTTCGCGAAACGCGGCCAGAACTGGCAGCACCTGTTCAACCCGGCCACCGGCTACCTCCAGCCGCGCGGCCAGGACGGCCGGTTCCCGGACGGCCCGGCCTACCAGCCGCCCGCGCCCGGCACCTTCGGCCAGGACGGGTTCGACGAGGGCAACGCCGCGCAGTACACCTGGCTCGTGCCGCAGGACACGGCCGGGCTGGTGACGGCGATGGGCGGCCCGGCCGCGGTGTCCGCGCGGCTCGACACGTTCTTCCAGAAGCTCAACGTCGGTCCGAACGAGCCGTACATGTGGGCGGGCAACGAGCCCGACTTCGGCGTTCCCTGGCTGTACAACCACGTCGGCCAGCCGTGGAAGACGCAGGAGGTGGTGCGCCGGATCGCGACGACGCTGTTCAGCGCGACGCCGGACGGCGAGCCCGGCAACGACGACCTCGGCGCCCAATCGTCCTGGTACGTCTGGGCCGCGCTGGGGCTGTATCCCTCGACCCCGGGCACGCCGGATCTCACCGTGCACAGCCCGCTGTTCGAGCGCGCGGTGCTGACGCTGCCCGGCGGCCGCACCCTCGACCTCCGGGCGCCGGGAGCGTCCACGACCACGCAGTACGTCCACGGCCTGGCGTTGAACGGGCACCGGTGGGACCGGACGTCGCTGCCGCAGGAACTCGCGCGCGCTGGCGGCCGGCTCGACTTCGCGTTGTCCGCGCAACCGGACCGGAACTGGGCGGCGAACACCCAGCCACCGTCCTATCGGGACGGTGAAGAACCGTTCGTCGGCTCGGTGGCCAACCAGGTCACCGTCGAACCGGGCGGCTCCGGCTCCGTCGCGGTGAACGGCCAGCGGCTCGGCGGACATCTGCGTTCACTGAACATCTCGACGTCGGCACCGGCCGGGATCACCGTGTCCGGCCCGCGTTCGGTGTCGCTCGACAACCAGACCGGCGGCGGGAAAACGGACCTGACCGTGACGGTCGCGGCGGGAACTCCCGCGGGTTACTACGAAGTTCCGGTGACGTTGCGCGGAGCCGGACATTCGGTTTCTTCCTCGGCAATTGTGCTCGTCGCGCCCAAGGGAAGCCTGGCCGGAGCCTTCGACAATGCGGGAATCTCCGACGACGGCGACGGCGGTTCGGCGAATTTCGACGGCGCCGGGAACAGCTATTCGCGGAAAGCTCTCGCCGACGCGGGTCTCGCTCCGGGATCGACCGGACACGCGGCGGGCACGACGTTCGTCTGGCCCGCCGCGCCGTCCGGCCGTCCGGACAACGCGGTGCCGTCCGGGCAGAAGCTCGATCTAGGTGGAACTCCGGCCAGCCGCCTGCTTTTCGTCGGTTCGGCGACGAACGGCGACCACCGGGGGAGCGCCACCGTGGCGTTCACCGACGGCACCACCGCGACCGCCGATCTTTCGTTCGGTGACTGGGTGTTGCCGGGAGGAAATACCGAACCAGTGTTCGGCAATACGCTCGTGGCCCGCACCGCGCACCGGAATCAGCCCGGCGGCCAGGGAATCGGCGCCTCGGTTTACGCCACGGCGCCGCTGGAAATCCCAGCGGGCAAGAAGATCGCGACAGTGACTCTTCCGTCCGATCCGGACCTCCACGTTTTCGCCCTCGGCCTCGGCTGAGTTTGTCAAGCGGGATTCCCAGGGTGTGATCTGTTCGGGGGTTCCGGAATTTCTCGGCCCCCTTCGTCGTAAGTCACTGGCGTGCTCACGACGAAGGGGAGTGGCGTGAACGAAACACGCGAAGCGCCGAACGCCGGGAGCCAGCTGAAGCTGGTGCTCGTGCTGGGCGTTCTGGTGGCACTGGGGCCGCTGTCCATCGACATGTATCTTCCGGCGCTGCCGGACATCACCCGCGAACTGTCGACGACGGAGTCGACGATCCAGCTGACCCTCACCGGAACGGTGCTGGGGCTGGGGCTCGGCCAGCTGATCGCCGGGCCGCTTTCGGACGCGATGGGGCGGCGGATCCCGCTCGTCGCGGGAAGCCTGATCCACGTGGTCGCGTCGCTGCTGTGCCTGGTGGCTCCGACGGTCGAGCTGCTGAGCGCGGCGCGCGTGCTGCAGGGGCTGGGCGCCTCGGCGGGCGCGGTGCTGGCGCTGGCCGTGGTGCGCGATCTCTACACCGATCGCGCCGCGGCGAAACTGCTGTCCAAGCTCATCCTGGTGATGGGCGTTTCCCCGGTGCTGGCCCCGACGCTCGGCAGCGCGCTGCTGGCGTGGACGCACTGGCGCGGGGTGTTCGTGGCGCTCGCCGCGATCGGGCTGGCGAGCGGCATCGCGGCGGCGCTGGCGCTGCCGGAGACCTTGCCGCCCGCGCGGCGGCAGCCGTTCCGGTTCCGGGCGACCGTACGGTCCTACCGGAGCTTGTTCACCGACCGCTCGTTCGTCGGGCTGGTGCTGGTGGCCGGGTTCGCGATGGCCGGGCTGTTCGCGTTCGTCAGCGGCGGATCGTTCGTGTTCCAGCAGCAGTACGGGCTGGACCAGCAGCAGTTCGGCTTGATGTTCGGGGCGAGCGCGGTGTGGCTGATCGCCGCGACGCAGATCAACGCCCGGCTGATGAACCGCTTCGAACCGCACCAGGTGCTGCTCGCCGCGAGCGTCGCGGCGGCGGCTTCGGCAGCGGTGCTGCTGGTGACCGCGCTGACCGGATTCGGCGGCATGTTCGGCGTCGCGGTGCCGGTGTGGGCGGTGCTGTTCTTCGCCGGGCTGATCCTGCCCAACGCGCCCGCGGTCGCACTGGACAAGCACGGCGACAACGCCGGGACGGCGGCGTCGCTGCTGGGCGCGGTGCAGTTCGGCGTCGGCGCGGCGGTCTCGCCGGTGGTCGGCCTGCTCGGCAACAACGCGGTCGCGATGGCCACGGTCATGTTCGGCGGACTGGTGGTGTCCGGGCTGGTGCTGTGGCTGATCGCGCGGCCGTGGCAGGGCCGGGCCGCCGAGCAGGAGGAACTGGTCGACGCCCGGGTGCCGGTGACGGTCGACTAGTGCTGGGGGTTCGTCTCGGTGCTCACACGCTGCGGAGCACCGAGACGACCACGCCGAGCACCGTGGCCCGGTCGCCGTCGATCACGTCGTAGGCCGGGTTGCGGGGTTCGAGGTAGACGTGCCCGTCGCGGCGGCGGTAGACCTTCACCGTCGCCTCCTCGTCGATCATCGCGGCGACGATCTGCCCCGAATGCGCCTCGGACTGCTGCTTCACCACCACGATGTCGCCGTCGCAGATCGCCGCGTCGACCATCGAGTCGCCGCGCACCCGGAGCCCGAAAACGGTGCCTCGGCCGGTGAGCCCGCGCGGCAGCTGCATGACGTCGTCCACGTGCTCCTGCGCGGAGATCGGCGTGCCGGCCGCGATGTCGCCGACGACCGGCACCGGCACGGAGTCGCCGCTCTCGCGCGAGGGGAGGTCGCCGAGGAAGGCGCGCACGTCGATCGGGCGGGAAACGGTGGGGCTGCGGCGCAGGAAACCCTTGTCCTCCAGCGCGGCGAGATGCTTCGACACCGAGGACGTCGACCGCAATCCGACCGATTCGCCGATCTCGCGCGTGCTCGGCGAGTACCCGTGCCTGCCCACCCAGTCCCGGATGGTGGCGAGGATGCGCTGCTGCCGCTCGGGCAGGGCCGAGGCGTCGAGGTGGTCGAAGACGTCGTCGTAGGCGGTCACGGGCCGATCGTAGACGGCGTCCGGGCCGGTCGCCGGGGCCGGGGCGGTTGTCCCGGCGGTTGCTCCACTGTGGACAGTGGAGACGCTTGGTAGAGTGTTCCCTCCGGAGGGTGACGGAGGGGGATCGGGGATGACTCAGCCGGTGGTGCGGCCGAAGGTGACGGGAATCGGCATCGCGGTGGCGGTGCTGCTCGCAGTGCTGGAGATTTACGCGGTACGCGGGGGATTCTGGTCGGTCAGCGCCATCGTGAGCGGAGACGACGTCGGCCCGTCCTATTACCTGTCCGCGGCGTCCCTGGTGCTGGCGATTGTGGTGCTCGTCGGCATCGGGATGATTTTCGCGCGGAGGCAATCGGTCGGGCGGATTCTGCTGTGGGGAGCGCCGGTGCAGCTGCTGTGCGCGCTCGCCGGGGTGGTCCTCGCCCATTCCTGGTGGGACAGCGCTGCGTTCGGCTTGATGACGATCCTGGCGGTGGTGCTGTGGCTGCCCGCGGTGTCGGCGAAGACGCCTCCGCCCGTGGGATACGGAATGCCTTATGGAGCACCGGTTCCGGGGATGCCGCAGTATCCGGGGCAGGTTCCGATTGGGCAGCAATACCCGGGGCAGCACTATCCAGGCCAGCAGTATCCGCAGCCGGGGCCGGTTTCGCCCCAGTATCCGCAGCAGTACGGCGCTCCGGGAATGCCACAGCAGTACCCGCAGCCTTATCCGCAGCAGCCCATGCCGGGGCAGCCGTACCCGCAGCAGCCGATGCCCGGGCAATGGCCCGCCTCCGGCTCGCCGCAGCAGAACTGGCCGGGCCAGTGATCACTGCCCGGCGAAGCGCCGCTGCTCGTCCGTGACCTCGGTGAGCACCCGCTTGAACTCCGCGTACTCGCCCCGCCCGAGCCGCTGGGCGTGCCGGTCCTCGATGCCGGCGAGAATCCGCGCCGACGCGCTGATCATGGCCTGCCCGCGTTCGGTCGGGCAGACGAGCTTCGCGCGCCGGTCGGCCGGGTCGGGGCGGCGTTCGACGTAGCCGAGCGTCTCGAGTTCGTCGACCATCGTGCCGATGACCTGCTTGCGCCGTCCGGACAGCCGGGACAGCTCGGTCGCGCGCGCCCCGTCCGGGCCGAGGTAGGCGAGCACCGCGCCGTGGCGCGGGCTCAGGTCGCCGAAGCCTTCCGCGGCCAGCGCGGTGAACAGTTCCCGCTGCACCGCGAACAGCAACTGGCCGGCGAGCATCCCCAGGTCGGGACGGGCGGGCACTCGGGAGTCGGGCACGGCGGAGATCGTAGCGCGGGTTCAGGACCGCCGGGGGAGGACGCAGAATTCGTTGTCCTCCGCAATACCCCACATGTGACATCTTTTCTCTCGGGTCGCCCCTGGGCTCGAAAACCGTTGCAGGGCAACAGTTAAGCGTCATTCAAGAGATTCTAGCCCGGCCTCCCGGGCAGGGGGTTGACCTGACCTCTCAGCGTGCCCGCTAGGCGCTAGCAGCCGGGTCGTCCGGCTCTGCCTGCTGTGTCAAGCCCTGGTCCTGGATGAGCGTTGCGCGAACGTATGCGTCCACTTCCCAGTCCGGGACGGTGTGATCGGCCATGACCTCGCACAGGCCGTTCGCGCGGAACCTGATCGCGATGGTCCGCCGTCCCCCGAGGTCGACGCGCGTCAACTTGTACTCGTCCGTCACAAGGCCCACACCCTCCACACCCATCGGAGGCCCGACGGCCGAACACATCGACACAGGCCCCAGTGGCATCCCCTCGAACGGACGGTAACAATCGCCCGATCGTCCTACCACTTTGATACTTACGGGTGTTAACGGTCCGGAACTTCTTGCGAGCTAAGCAGTTTCCGCAGGTGATGACCAGCCTTTCGGCAGCACAACGCGAAGATCAGTGGCGTTTTCGAGCGCTTCGAGTGCATCTTGGGGGGTTTCGTCATCTGGGGTGATGATCACCCAGCGATCACCCGCTTGGCCCTGCACTTCTGGTCCTGTATCACCCGTATGGATGCGGGCATTCTTGACGTGAACCTCGACTACGTTGCGTTGTTGCAGGTTAAGCGACTCCAGGGCGGCGGCGGCTACCACGGCGGGCTCAACCTCCAGCGCTGCCGCGATGCCGATGATGGTCTTCGTTCGAGGGAAGTCCTGCATCGGACGGTCCGGGTTCCCCAGATGGAACAGGCCGGTCGGCACCGGGGCACCTTTCTGTCGTGCGCGATCCGTGAGTTCGCGCCACGTAAGGCCGTCGCGATCTTTGATCATGTTGATCAGCTCGCAGAGATTCACCACACCGCCCCTACCCCCGAGGTGGGCCACGTCGCCCGGAATTAAAGCACGTTTAACTGACTGTAACCGTTGCGGCCGTGTTGAAACCAATTTAACGTGGAGATCAGACACGGTCTTTGCGGCCCTCGACCAGGGCCGATGACGCGGTCCGCGGATCTTGGGCTGCCGCGCGGATCACCCATGCTTGCTAACCCAACAGGAGTTCGTCGTGGCTACATACGTGCGAGCGTCAAACGCTAGCGCACTTCGGGAGCTTGTCGAAGCAACCGGTCGGCATGCAGACGTGGCGTTCCGTGCGGGCATCTCGCCGGTTCGGCTGAGCCAGGTGCTCAACGGGGCATCCCCGGTGATCCCGCTCCAGCAAGCGGCGAAGCTGGAAGATGTTCTCGGCGTCCCGCACGGCACGTTCTTCGTGGTCGATGACCCTGCCGCGAGCCCTGAGCTGATCGGTCCGTACCTCGCGCGTGGTGACGCTGCGGACGAAGAGGATGACGACGCTCCGGGTGCGGCATGACCAGCAAAGCCGCCCGGCTGACGCTCTCCGATGATGATCTCGAACGGCTCGGCATCAGCCGCGACCTCGCCGAGTACGTCGCCGACATCGCCGACGACCACGGCCCCTTCACGCCCGCGCAGCAGGACCAACTGGCGATCCTCCTGCGACCCGACCCCACTAAGCACCTGGCTCATGGCGCGTAGCGGGCCAGGCAGGGAGCTGGTCGGCGGCAACCCCGACATCCCGCCGACCAGTTCCCGATCTCTCTGACCGGATCGGAGCTACGGATGTCCACCCCCATCACGCAGCAGCAGGACAACCAGGAAGGCAGGCACGTGCTTCACGAAGAGGACGAGTGCACCCGACGGGATGCGGTGTACCTGTACGGCGAGATCACGAATCTCGTCATGCCGGTGCCACGCCGTGATGCGCCAGCCCGGCACTGGAACGGCCGGGTCGCATGATGGCCGCGCGCCTTCTCGCCCCCGCACCGACCGGCCGCCACGCCCGCCTGAGCACGCTCGACCGCTGGCGAACTGCTTTCCGCCGGGCGGCGATGACCGCCCGAACGTTGCCGCGCGCCGTCGTCGGCGTCTTCGCCGCGATTACGTGCCTGGGCTTCGCCCTCGGATTCACGATCGCCGGGGTTGTGCTGTGAACGACGAGAACGAGACGGAGAAGACCGTGACGGAGACCGCCGAGGACAGCGCCGACACCCCTGAGCTGCCGAGCCCGGTGACGGACGAAGTCGTAATCCCGCTGACCGTGGAGTGGCAGAAGCGCGACCCCGACACCCCGGTGTTCAACCAGACGATGGACGATCTTGCCGACCAGCTTCCCTCCGTCGTCACTGACGGCTCGCCGGCCGACACGCCCGCTTCCATCGACGACCGCGGCGACGGTGAGCACGACTGACGACGACCCGACGTAGAAACCACAGTTGCCCCGGAGGCTGCGGGCGGCAGGTCAAGCCGGAGTTCTTCGCCTGCCGGACGTGCTGGCTCCGGCTGCCGCAGTCACATCGTGAGGCCATCACGACCGCAAACAAGAGGAAGACGACCGCGCACTCCGTCGCTATGTACGACGCTCACGAGTGGTTCCGTGCTCATCCGCTGACCGTTCGGGCCGGTGATCAGTGATTGCCCCGCGCCTTCTACCACTTCACCTGTCACCACCGGGCTCACTCGATCGCACGCAGCAGTGAGCTGCGCCCGAACCAGCATCCGCTGCTCGGGCACCGGCTGGTGTGGCTGACGGATCTGCCAGAGCCGGACCGGTGGAGCCTGGGCCTCACGTCGAACTGGCTCACTTGCGACCGCACGGCCGTGCGCGTCTCCGTTGAGCCGACCGAGGACATCGCCCGCTGGACGGCCTGGGCGTTGTGGCACAAGGTCCCCCCTGCCCTGCTTGACGTTCTCCACGAGAACGCCCGGCCCGATCGTTGGTGGGTCGCGAGTGTTCCGCTCCGCGTCAGCGACGTTGCCGCGGTTGCGTCCTACGGTCTTCGGAGGACGTCATGACAGCCGGGCGGCTCGACGTCCCGGTGGTCCTCGCGGCCGGTGCGAGCCGGGATGACTGGGAGTTCGCGCGCGCTTTCGGCCTCGGTGGCTCTGACGTCGCCGCAGCGGCCGGGCTCAATCCGTGGAAGACGCCGTTCCAACTCTGGCTGGAGAAGACCCGACGGGTCGAAGCCGAGTTCGACGATGCCGCAACCGAGCGCATGCACTGGGGCCAGGTGCTCGAACCGGTGCTCCTGCGCGAATGGGATGACCGACATCCGGAGTACGTGCTGACCGGAGGGGAAGGCGTCTACGGCAACCGGGACCACGAATGGATGCTCGGCAACGTCGACGGCCTGGCGTGGGAGTACTCCGGCGAGCTGGCAGGGATTGTCGAAGCGAAGACCGGCGGACACAGAGCTGTCGCCGAATGGGCCGAGGACGAGGTTCCGGTCCACTATGTCTGCCAGGTCCAGTGGTACATGCACCTGCTCGGCGCACCCCGGACCTTCGTCGTCGCTCTGCTGGACACGAACACCTACCTTGAACGGATCATCGACCGCGACGACGAGCTGATCGCCGACCTCGTGGACGCGGCGACCGGATTCTGGAGCCACGTTCAGCAAGACGAACCGCCCCCAGCCGACGCGTCCGAGATCACCCGCCGCGCATTGTCCCGCTGGCCTGCGCAACCCGGCGAGACGATCGAGCTGGACCCGTTGTGGCACAAGCATCTTGCGCGACGCCACGAGCTGAGCGAGCAGATCAAAGCGCTGGAATCCGAGCGCACCGGGATCGACAACCAGTTACGCGCCGAGTTGGGGCAGGCCGAGGAAGCCAGGCTCGACGGCGAAAAAGTCGCCAGCCATCGGGCTCCGGCAAAGCCGTCGCGATCGGTGGACTACGAGGCGTTCGCCACTGAGCACCCAGATCTGTACCCGCTCTACGTCACCGAGCGGCCATCTGGCCGCCGCTTGACCTACGCCACCACCACAGCCAGGAGGGATCAGCAGTAAGCAACTCGAACACCAAGGCCGCGCTTGCACAGCGGAGGTCCAACCCGGCGTCGGCCGGAGGGGGTGACCTCCGCACGCTCATCGAACGGCAGAAACCGGAGATCGCCCGCGCACTGCATGGCACCGCCCTGAATCCAGAGCGGTTCACGAGGGTCGCTCTGACCGTGATCAAGCAGAACAACGACCTCATGCGGTGCCGCCCCGAATCCCTCCTCGGCGCGCTCATGACCTCGGCGCAGCTCGGCCTGGAACCCGGCCCACTCGGCGAGGCGTACCTGGTGCCGTACGGGGACCAGGTGACGTTCATCCCCGGCTACCGGGGGCTGATCAAGCTTGCGTGGAACAGCGGCCAGCTCCGCAACATCTCCGCCCGCGTCGTGCACGAAGAAGACGAATTCGATTACTCCTACGGCCTGCACCCCGACCTGGTGCACCGTCCGG
Organism: Amycolatopsis sp. NPDC104775; assembly: GCF_055583325.1. Classification (NCBI taxonomy): domain Bacteria; kingdom Bacillati; phylum Actinomycetota; class Actinomycetes; order Pseudonocardiales; family Pseudonocardiaceae; genus Amycolatopsis; species Amycolatopsis sp. NPDC104775. The sequence continues at coordinate 820,930 of NZ_JBVJOE010000001.1, read as the reverse complement.
CACGAGGTGACCGCGGTGCCATCACCGATGTCTACGCCGCCGCCACCCTCGTTGACGGCGGGGCCGAGTTTGAGGTGCTGGACGTCGGCAGCATCGAAGCGATCCGGGGCCGCTCCCGCGCGGGCAAGAAGGGTCCGTGGGTCACCGACTGGGAGGCGATGGCCCGCAAGACGGCCGTTCGCCAGCTCGCGAAGTGGCTGCCGATGGCCACCGTCATGAACCGCGCGATTGCGGCAGAAGGCACGGTGCGCACCGATCTCGATGCCGAGGCCCTGGACGACATCACCTCCGACTTCGACGGGGAGGTGATCGACACCGAGTCCGCTGAGAGCACAAGCGAACCGCAGCAGTCCGCCGACGAAATCTTGCCCGAGGAGAACGCCACCCCATGAGACAAGCCACCGACGCCATCCGGCTGATCACCGCCATCTTTCTCAGCATCAGCGCCGGAATCGGCCTCGCCCGGAACGTCCGGCAGCTCATCCGCGAGGAAGCCGCCGCTGAGGAGGGACAAGCATGACCGACACCGCCACCGAGGCCACGACGGAACGTGTCGAGCCGCGTGACTTTGCGGCCTTCCTTATGGAGCACCGACGCGGAAAGACCCACCAGGAGCTATCCGAGGCGCTGCGCGACCTCGTGCTCTCGGTGGAAGAGACCCGTAAGCCCGGGAAGATCACCTACACCCTCACGATCAAGCCGCAGGAGCGCACGCCCGGTGCCGTGATGGTCGCCGACCAGATCAAGTGCAGCCTGCCGGAGCACGACCGCTCCGAGTCGATCTTCTTCGCCACCGAATCCGGTGAACTCATCCGCAACGACCCGCGCCAGACCGCGCTGTTCAGCGAGTAGGAGAGCCCGTGTCCGACGACACCAATGACCAGACCGCCGCAGTGGTCGCCGACCTCCAGCGTCGCGCCGACGAAGCCACTGCGCCACAGCCGTTCGATCTGACGCCGGAGAAGTCCGTGGTCGTGCGCACCCTGCGCAACGACGAGCGGGTGGACACGACCGACCTCGAACGGCTGCTCGACCAGCCGCGCAGGCCGCGTGGATCGGCCGTGCTCACCGAACCGAACGACTTCGCCGCTTACGTCACCCGGCTGCACACGGCCTCGACCACCGTGTGGGCCGACCAGGACCGTGCTCAAGTCGTCGCGACCTTCAATGACCACACCAACGGCTACACCGCCGGATGGCGCGACCACGAGGCCGTCCTTCGGCTCAAGCGCGACGACGACTGGAAGGCGTGGACCCGGCGGGACAACTCGCTCATGTCCCAGGAGGACTTTGCCGAGCACCTGGAAGACCGCGCGCACACCATCGTCAACCCGGACTCCGCGACGATGCTCGAAGTCGCGCTCACCTTCCAGACCCGGCGCAACGCCTCCTTCTCCCGGGGTTCGCGGTTGGATTCCGGCGACGTGCAGCTGTCCTGGAGCGAGGAGACCAAGGCCAAGGCCGGAGCGAGTGGCCGGCTGGAGGTCCCTGCGGAGTTCACCATCGCGGTCGCGCCGTTCGTCGGCTTGCCCGCGACTGAGGTCACCGCCCGGCTGCGCTGGCGCATCCGCGAAGGACAGCTCGGCATCGGCTACCGGCTCGACCGTCCGGACCTTGTCGAGCGCCAGGCGTTTGCTGATGTGCGCCAGATGCTCGCCAACGCTCTCCAAGCGCCGGTCCTGCTGGGCGCTGCGCCTGCGCTGGACCGCCTCGAACACTGACCAACCACCGACGGGGAAAGGCTTTCAGTGCCCCGCATCCGCACGATCAAGCCGAGTTTCTTCCGCTCCGAGGACGTGTCGGCGCTGCCATTTCGCGCGCGCCTGACATGGATCGGCCTGTGGACGCATTGCGACGACGCAGGCCGCACCAAGGACAACGCCCGGCTGATCAAGGGTGACATCTGGCCTCTGGACGACGTGTCCCTGGCCGACATCGAGGAAGACCTGGAGACGCTGGCCGCCCACGAGCGCATTGTGCGCTACCGCGTGGGCGGTCGGCGATACCTGGAGATCGTCAACTGGAGCGACCACCAGAGCATTCAGAAGCCCACACCGTCGAAGATCCCGCCCCCGTCGGAAGGCACTTCGCTACCTGTCCCGGTCTCCGACAGTAGGGCTACCGGAGCCTCAGCAGGGAAATCCACAGGTGCTCCACAATCCGCAGGTAGCGCGGCTCCACTGCCACTACAGGAGGAATCCGGTAGCCCTAACACAGGGAAAGGAAAGGAGAGGAAAGGAAGGGAAGGGGGTGCGCGGGCGCGCGCGGGCGCGCGCGAGGCACCCCCTGGCACCAGCCAGCGCCCGCCCGACCGATGCGTCGACCACGAGCACGACCCCGACCCGCCGCCGTGCGGCGTCTGCGCCCGAGCCCGCGAAGCCGCTCAGCGGTGGGATCAGCAAGCCAGCTTGCGCGGCGCGGCCCGCCGCGCCGGAGAGCAGAGGGCGCGCGCGGCCGACCGAGAACGAGCCATCGCCAATTGCGACCTGTGCGACGCCAGCGGCTACGTCGGCACTCGGCTCTGCAACCACGACCCCGACGCCGCGGAACGCGCCGCACGCGGCATGGCACTTGTTCGCGCCGCACTCAAAACCGACACCACGACAGCCAGGAGTGATCAGCAGTAGCCAGGGCCAGCACGACCCGCACCCGGGCCGAGATCGGCCGAGCCAACCGCGACAAAGGAATCCGCGCCGAGCGCGACGTCAGCCGGTTCCTCCGTGTTCACGGCTGGCCGGCTGCGGAACGCAAGGCTGACAACGGTTGGCGCAGCACCGACCGGGCCAGCGCCGATCTCGGAGACATCCGAGGGACCGATCGCCTGGTCTGGCAGGTCAAGGCTCGCGGGAATCTCTCCACGCTCGATGTCGCGAACATCATCCGCGAGACAAACGACCAGGCCGTGTCCGCCGGGGCCGACTTCGGCATCCTTGTTCAGCGCCGCGATGGCAAGAGCGACCCAGGCACCTGGTGGGCGTGGCTCCCAGCCGGAGATCTCGCCGCGCTCATCGAGTTCGCCCGCGATCCAGAAGCAGTCCATGCTCCGAATGCCCGACTCGCCGTGCCGGTGCGCCTTGAACTAGCCGATCTGCTGCCGCTCCTGCACGCGGCAGGCTACGGGGAGGCTGAGTGATGTACCGGCCGCCGTTCTCATGGCCGGAGGTCGCCTTCATCGCGTTCTGCCTGCTCTGCTTCGTCGCCATCACCGTCCTGTGGGCGGTGATGGCGTGAGCGCACCGAAGACCCTCCCTCGCGCCGGTGCCGTCGGCTTCACGCTGCTGATCACGGCCGTGGTGGTGAGCATCTGGACGGCCGACTGGAAGTGGCTCCTGATCGGCGTGGCCGGACTGGTCGCTGCTGCCGTCTGGTCGGCCGCCGAAGGCGGGAAACGCCATGAGTGAGCGGAGCTGCGTCACCGGGTGCGGTAGGCCAACGACCGACATGCTCTGTTCCGGCTGTCTCGCCGAACTGGTCGCCGCGCTAAGAGAGCTGATCAGCGACGGCAGCGGCGGACGCGGTCTCATCGCCGAGCTGGGAGTCACGCTTTCCCGACAGCACACGATGGCAATCGGTGCCCGCGTCGGCGGTGCAGCCGCCGAGCGGCCGATGCCGTTCCACGAAGCAGCCAGCGAAATCAGCTGGGTACTGGCGAACACGGTCTCGACCTGGGCGCGCGCGGTGCATGAGTGCAACCCGCACCTGCTTCCGCCCGCCGGGTCAACCGCGGGTGCGGCGGCCTGGATGGTCGGCCTGCCCGGACTGCTCGCACTGCATCCGGCGGCCGACGAGCTGCACGACGAGATCACGCACGTCGTCGCTCGGGTCCGCCGGGTCATCGATCGCCCGCCGGACCGGATCTACGCCGGACCGTGCGAGGCGCAGGTCGAAGGCGGGAGGTGTCCCGATCACCTCTACGCCCGCCCCGGCCAGCGCCGGGTGCAGTGCGGCAGTTGCGGTACCGAGCACGACGTCGAGGAGCGCCGAAACTGGATGATCCGCTACGCCGTCGACCTGCGGGTCACCGCGACCGTGGCACTCGGCTGGGCACGACTGCTGCTGGACAAGACCATCCCGCGCGGCACCTGGGACTCCTGGGTAAGCCGGGGCAGGATCGTGCCGCACGGCACCGACGGGCGGGGCCGCCCGGTCTTCCGGTTCGGCGACGTCCGCGACCTCGCACTGGCGCACGTGAGTAAGCCACGCCACGTCGCATGAACTTGCCAACGCTCTGACCTGCGTGCAAGATCGATGGCATCACCGTCCGGAAGTGTGGCTCGACCCCTTCCTAGGGACCGTCCTCGAACAAGTCTCCCGTAGCAACCATGTGCCGGACTTCCTTCGCGAAGGCGCGGACGCGTTTTGCCAGGTCATCGTCACCCAAGTCCCTGATGGCCTTGGCGCTCGCGTCGATTTGATCCACCAGGCACAAGGCCAGGTACTTCTCGTTTTCGGTCATCACGGCTCGCTCCTTCTCCGCGTCCCCGGATCATCCGCCAACCGAATCGCAGCGGCGACTGCCATCTCGCACATGAACTGCTGGTGCTTCGTCGTCGCGCCGAATCTGTCCGCGCTGCCTTTGGCCAACACCGCGTAAGTCGCGGTCTTGCCCAACCTGGGCAGCAACCGCCGCGCCTTCTCGATCAGCAAGTCCACGGCGTCGTCCACCAACGCGAGCTGTCGGTCGGCCGCTGCCAGCGCGGCAGCGTGCTCGGCACCGTCGGCCCTCACGAGGCTTCCACCGTCTTGACCCCGAGAGTCTTGCCCTGGTTGTCGAGCAGTTCCACCCGGTACGGCTTGCCGGCTGCGACCCCGAGGTCTGCCGGGGCGAAGCGCTCCGGCATCTCGAAATCGGGCGGGACGGCCTTTCGAGCCTGCTCCACCCAGCCGTCGGTGGCCTCATCAAGGCCATCGATCACGAGGACCGTCGGGAAGCTGAACCGCTCGCCCGCCGCGTAGCGGCGAACAGTGTCCTCGGCCAGCACCAGGGTGGTCCCCGCGTTCCCAGCGGGCAGCTTGCCGTTGTTGATCAGGTTGTTGATGTTCTGACGCGAGCAGCCCACGATCTCGGCCGCCTCGGTCACCGAGACCAGCCGAGGGATCAGTGGGTCACGTACCATCCGGGTGTCTCCCTGCCTTGCTGACTCATTGCAGGAAGACACGATAGCCCCGGCCGCTAAGCGACCGGGGCTGTCGCTTGTCACAGTGTGTTCGCCTCCTCGATCAGAGCGGGATGCGGATGGCCGCTTCGGCGGCCGGGTTCAGGACGTATGCGGGCAAGGTCGTCCGCCCCTCGGCCAGCGCCCGGTAGATCCGGTGCCAACCATCGATCGTGATCATGCCCAGCGGCTCACCTGATGGACTGCTCAGCGGAGCAACGATGATCGGCTTGGCGAGATCGGTCTCCGTCATCGCGTACTCGACGTCCACCAGGACCTCGATCAGCTTCAAATACCCCTCCGGTGCGGGCTTGATCGGCAAGAACTGTTCCATGCCAGCGATCAGCACGTGCTCGTGGAAGGTGGCCACCGACTCATGCACCTCCAGCAGCTCGTGCGCACGGTTGATGCACCATCGCCAAGCGGCGAAGTGGAACACCTGGCAGCCGTCGTGCGTCGGCGAATGCTTCACGGCAGGTCACCCCAGCCGAACATCTCGCGAGTCGCCTGGTCGACCACAAAGGGCATTGGCTTGCCCTCGTGCATGTGTATGAGCGTCGGCTCACCCCAGTGGCCCTCGGCCCAGCGGAAGTAGCTGCCATGCCAGACCAGGCCGGGGGCCGCCGGATGCGTCGGCTCCCGGACATCGGTCACGTGGAAGTAGTTGCTGGTCAACCCGAGCTGGACGATGTCGCCCGGGTTCACCGAAACGATCGCGAGCGTCTTATCCATCGGCGCTCGCTTCCTCGCCCAGCGGACGCAGCGGTCCCCGAGTGTGCTTTCGAACGGCCTCGAACAGCGTGGTCAGGGTGAACACGACGACCAGGTCCGCCGGAACCCCGCGTTGCTGCGCGATCTTCGCCGCGCCCCGCTTGACGAGGTTCTGCCAGCGGCCGGTTTCGATCAGCACCGCGCACATGCCGCAGGCCGCCCAGTCGCCGAGACTCTGGTGGTTGCTCATCCGTGGAAGGCGGAAGTCGTCTACGGGCAGGACGGCCACGGGTGGCTTGCCCGAGCAGAAGTCGCATTCGCCCCGCCAGTCCGGCGGCGCTTCGACCGGTTCCGGCTCATGGAGAATCCGCGCACCGGCCGGATGCACGTAGCGCCCACCCTCCTCATCGGTGTAGGTGTTCAACCGGCGATTGCACACCTTGCAGACGACGGGCTTCACGACAAGCCCTCCTCGTCGGCACCGTCCAGCCGCAGCAATTCACGCAGCGCGGGAAAGGCGTCGCTGCCGGTCTCGGTGCACTCCGTCAGCTGCGGCTTGAAGAATGCGCACACGTAGAGGTAGCCGTAGCTTCGCCGCGGGTTCGCCTTGATGGCGGCGCGGTCGTCGTCGAACAGTGTGACCTCGCGATCGCTGCCCACGAAGATCTCGCCTTCCTCGAACATGGCGGTCATCATGGCGGTGATCTTGGTAATCCACTCGTCACCGCAGCGGTCACGCAGGTACCCGGTCAGGGTGTGGTAATCGCCGAAGCCGGACTCGCGGTCCGGCGGGACGTCGATGGTGAAGCCGTCGCCAACAATGGCCCGGCAGCCCCACGCGGTAGTAACGCCGGACGGAAGTCCTTTGTTGTAGCCAAACTTGAGCTGGTGGCTCACTGAGCATCATCCTTTTCGTTGACCACGGCAGAAAACGCCGTGGCGAGCGCCTTGAGAGCAGCCTCCGCGGCGTGCCACTGCTCGGCAGTGGCCGCGTACTGGTGAAAGCCGCCGGGGAAAATCCGGACCAGATGGGTACGGCCGTCAGCGAAGACGACCGTCCCATCGATCCGTACGGGGTTGTTCTGGACCACTTCGGTCACCCGCCGTGCGCCGCGAGCTGGCTGCCGATCACGGCTATCACGAACATGATCACCAGGCCGGTCGCGCCGACGCGCCAGTTGCGCGTCCAGATCCACCCCAGCAGTCCGCCGCCGAGCGACAGGGCTGCCAGGATCGCGAGAATCGCATTCACCGCGTAGACCTCGAAACGATCGTCTCGCCGCGAATGTAGGCATCCTCGGTGAGCACGCAGGCGGCGATGCCGACGTAGTACGCCCGGCGAGCGTCGGTGAGCTTGTTCCACCCGACCACCCCGCCTTTTCCGTCCGAGCAATCGGTACCGCCGTAGTAGGCCGCTTTTCCGACCCGCTCCGCTTGGTCCGGGGTGAGCTGTTCGATTGTCCGGGGTTCCGCTCGTGGGGGCCGGGGTGGGCTGTGGTGGGGCCGGATGTTCCGGCCTTTTCGGAGCTTCACTGCCTGTCTCCCTTGCTGGTGGGCTGCCTTGCTGACCTATTCAGCATGGGAGTTGTATTTGTCGATCGTCAATTAAATGTGCTCTGGATCACATTTGTTTGCCAATCGGCAACTCTGGTGTGCATAGTGGAGGAGTCAGCAAGGCAGCCACAACACACCAGGGAGATTCCAAGTGGCACATGAGCTTGAACAGTTCGCCGATGGCAGCACCGCATTCGCTGCCGCCCGTGAACCGGGTTGGCATCGGCTCGGCACCGTGGCCCCCGGTCCCATGACCGCTCAGGAAGTGTTGGACTTGGCTAAGCTGTCCAACTGGAACATCCGGAAGTCGCTCGGCATCACGGCCGTGGTGCCCGGTGAGAAGTGTGCCGAATGCCGCCGCAAGATCGGCACCAAGCACACCCAGAAGTGCCCTGTCCCGCATGAGTCGGACCGTGGTTCCAATGGTCTTCTGGTCTCAGAGGAGGACACCGCTCAGCTTCTCCCTGTAGATGGATGGGTGAGCACCTACCGCACCGTTCCGGTGTCCGGAGAGCTACAGCCGCTCGGCATCGTGTCCGGTGAGTACCCGATCATTCAGCCGGAAGAGTTCGCCGACTTTATGCAGGCCATTGTGGACACTTCCGGTGCTGTGTTCGACACTGGTGGTTCGCTCCGCAATGGTCGTGACATCTTCCTTACCATGCAGCTTCCGCAAGCCGTGACCATCGGTGGTGTGGATGAGATCGGCCTGTACATGGCCGGTTTCAACAACTACTCCGGGCAAGGGAAACTCAAGGTGGTTACCACCCCGGTTCGGGTGGTGTGTGCCAACACCGAGAGGGCTGCTCTCCGCAACTTCCGCAGTGAGTACACCTTCCGGCACTCCTCCAATCTGGCTGGGAGACTCCAGGAAGCTCGGGAAGCTCTTCGGATCAACTTCGAGTTCACCGATGCTTTCAAGGCTGAGGCTGAAAGCATGATCAACACCAAGATGACCAATGATCAGTTCGGTGAGCTGATCAAGGCTGTGTGGCCGGACAAGTTCAGCAAGCCGTTGGATGACTGGAAGAAACCCCAGCATGACCACTGGGAAGCCTTGCAAGGGCTGTTCAAGTCGGCCGACACCCAGGAAAACATCCGGCATACCGCATGGGCCGGGTACAACTCGATCACCGAATACCTTGACTGGGAGATTCCCATCCCTGGGGTCGATGACGAAAAGGCGGCGACCGCCCGTGCTGACCGTGCTTTCCTCGGACAGTACAACTCGCTCAAGCACCTTGCTTTCAGCAAGGCTCTTGACTTCGTGGCCGCCCAGTGACCCGACAGACCGATCAGTGCCCCTCTGCCCGGCAGGCAGGGGGGCACTGCCCTTACCCGGACACCGTTGCCGTTGCTGGGATTCCGGCCGCTGGAAGACTCGTACAGGGGTGTATTTCCGTCCCCCTGGTGTCCCTGCCCCTGGTGTATTTCCGTTGCCCTGTAGGGCAGGCAGGGGGCAAGGCATGCCGTACCGTGCCCCCGCACCGTGCACCGTGCCCGGGTGTGGAGAGCCTGCACCAGGTGGGGGCCGCTGTGTCGAGCATGCACAGCAGGCAGCAACCCGCCGCAGGCTCGACCCTGCACAGCAGGGATACCGCACACCCGGACACCGTGCCTTCCGTGCCGCAGTGCTTGCCCGTGACCTCGTGTGCAGATGTGCCGATGGATGCCCGCACCATGAGGGCCGGGTGTGTGGGCAACCGTCCACAGTGGCCGACCACTGGCCAGTCACCCGCCGTGCACTGGTCCGACAAGGGCTCGACCCCAACCGCCCCGAGCATGGCCGGGGGTTGTGCCAGTCCTGCCACAACCGGCACACCGCCCGTGACCCCGCCACCCGTGGAGGAGCCCGGTAGGCCAGGCCACGGCCGACGCGGGGGCACCTGGTCGCTGCCGGCACTTCCCGGCCGCGCCTGCCGACGGACCCAGGGGGTTACCCCTCCCCCCGGGGCCGAAGGCCGATCGTCAGCCAGGCCCGTCCGTGTCCCGACACATTTCCGCCACCCGCTGTGCACGTCGGCAAGGAGGGGGTAGCCGGTGGCAATCGATCCGACGGCCGACCAGACCGCCCCGGTGGTCATCGACGGCGTCACCCCGTCGGCCGAGATCCGGGCCGACCTCGCCCGGCAGGGCAAACCGGTGCTGCTGGCGTTCAGCCGGGGTAAGGACTCGCTCGCCGCCTGGCTGGCCCTGCGGGAATCCGGGGTAGAGGTCCGGCCGTTCCACCTGTACCTCGTGCCGGATCTGGAGTTTGTGGACGAGTCGCTGGCGTACTACGAGCGCTTCTTCGGAGTCACGATCCCGCAGCTCCCGCACCCCAGCCTCTTTCGCTGGTTGAACAACCTCACGTTCCAGGTTCCCGAACGGCGGCTGATCATCGAGGCTGCGCAGCTCCCGGAGCCGGACTACGTGGCCATCTCGCGGGTGTTGTGCGGCGAGTACTACGACCTCGACCCGGACACCACCTTCACCGCGGACGGCATCCGTGCGGCGGATTCCCCGAACCGCCGCACGGCGATGAAGGGCCACGGCCCCGTCCGGAAGCACGTGATGAAGGTGAGCCCGGTGTGGGACTGGCGCATCCGGCACGTCCGGGCCGCGCTCGCCGAGAACCGGTGCCCGCTGCCGATCGACTACGAGTGGTTCAACCGAACCTTCGACGGATTGGACCTGCGGTTCCTCAAGCCGATCAAAGACAACCGGCCACGGGACTACGACCGCATTCTGGAGTGGTTCCCGCTGGCGGATCTGGAGCTGTTCCGTGCCGGACTCTAACGACGACGTGATGGCCCAGCTTGCCGGTTCTGCCGCGCCGATGGGCGGGTCGAACGACGACCTGCTTGCGCAGCTCAACGCGGAACCGGAACCGGACCCGCTTGCCGATGTCGAGTACACCGGAGATGTACCGGAGGACTCCCGTAGGGAGCTGACAGCTCTACAGCAAGGGTTCAGGGACCGCGCGAAGCGCGAGGCCGAACGGTTCCGCCTGGCAACCGACTCCGAGTACTGGTTGGCGATCTGCTTCAAATCCCGCGAGGACAAGGAAAAGTTCCTCCGCAACGCGAAGCTCCTGCACGTCGGCGACAAGTACATGGACGGCTACGCCGTAGCCCGCGTGCTCGGCGTACCGATGGACGACGAGTAAGGGAGAGGAGGAGACACCATGCGTCGGACGCTCACCCGCGTCAGCGGGGCGATGATCCGGGGTGCCGCGCGTCGGCTCGGCATCCGGTCGCCGGGTGCTGCCGGTGGCCGCAGCTCCGGTACCTGATCCCCTCGAACCACGACGAAGCCCCCGACCCCCCTTCTCCCTCGGTCGGGGGCTTCGCCGTGCCCATCACCCGTGAAGGAGGTCGAACGTGGGAGCACGCGGTGCGAAGCCGAAGCCGACAGCTCTCAAGGTGCTGCACGGCGATCGCCCTGACCGGATCAACCACGCTGAGCCGATCCCGCCCGAGGGCGAGGTCCAGCCGCCTGCCGATCTCTCCGACGACGCCCGCGCGGTCTGGGACCGGCTCGCACCTGGTCTCATCACCGTGGGAGTCCTGACGAGCTGGGACGTCGACGCCTTCGTGGTCGTGTGCGAGGCGCTGGCGCGGTACAAGCAGGCGACGAAGCTGGTCAACGGGTCCGCGCTGCTGGTGCAGGGGCCGAACGGTTTCGTGAAGAATCCCGCGTTGGCCGTTCAGCGCGAGGCCGAGACGACGTTCGCTCAGTACGGCGCGAGGTTTGGGCTCACCCCGTCCGACCGCACGCAGTTGAAGGTTGACGCTCCGGGTGCCGCCAAGGGGCCGAGCGCCGAGCGCCTCCTCTCGTAAGCCTCGGCTGCCGGAGTGCGGGTTCACCCTCGACGGTCGGACCTGCCGCAAACGCGGTGATCACTTCTGCCGACCGCGGGCTGCGCATGCCGTCGCGTTCTGCTCCGAGCTGTGCGTCCACACGAAGGACAAGTGGGCTCGCCGGCCGTTTGAACTCGCGCCGTGGCAGCGCAAGGACATCATCGAGCCGCTGTTCGGCGAAGTCACCTGGGATCCCGAATGGGAGTCCTACGTCCGCCGCTACCAGATCGGCTGGATCGAGCTGGCGCGGAAGAACGGCAAGAGCGAGCTGCTGGCGTTCATCGCGCTCTACCTCCTCGTCGGCGACGGCGTGGAGGGCGCGGAGATCTACGGCTGCGCGATGGACCGGGGCCAAGCTGCCAAGGTCTTCGACGTCGCCGCCCGGATGGTCAAGCTCTCGCCGGTCCTGTCCTCCCGGCTGGTGGTCAAGGACCACATCAAGCGGATCATCGACGAGCGCACCGGCAGCTACTACGAAGTCGTCGCCGCCGACGCGGCGGGCAACCTCGGCCACAACCCGCACGGCGTCGTCTTCGACGAGGTGCTGACCCAGCGCGACGCCCGCCTGTGGGACGCCATGCGAACCGGCATGGGTACCCGCGCGCAGCCGCTGATGATCGCCGCCACGACAGCGGGGGACGACCCTGCCAGTTTCGCGCGCAGCGAGCACGACGAGTGCGTCCGCATCCAGGACGACCCGGACCGCGCCAGGCACCGCTTCGCCTACGTCCGCAACGTCCCCGAGGACGCCGACCCGTGGGACGAGAAGAACTGGCCCTTGGCGAACCCCGCGCTCGGCGACTTCCTCTCGATCCGGTCGTTGCGCCAGGAGGCCGCCGAGGCGCAGAACGACCCCAGCAAGGAGAATTCGTTCCGGCAGTACCGGCTCAACCAGTGGGTGCAGCAGGCGCACCGCTGGATGCCGATGCACCTCTACCGGCAATGCGCGGGAACCGTCGCCCCTGCGCCGGATTGGCTGCGCGCAGAGCTGGCCGGCCGCCGAGCCTACGGCGGGCTCGACCTCGCGGCGAAGCTCGACCTGACCGCGTGGTCGCTGCTCGTCCCGGACGGGCTCGACGGGTTGCCCTCCATGATGTGGCGATTCTGGCTGCCGGAGTCCGCGGTGAAGTTCCTCGACGGCCGGACCAACGGCCGGGTATCGCAGTGGGCCGACGGCGGCTGGATCACCGTCACGCCCGGCGACGTGATCGACTACGACACGATCTACGCCGACATCGCCGCCGACTGCCGCGCGTTCAAGGTCATGGCCGCTGGGTACGACGAGTGGTCAGGGGAACCAGTCCGGCAGGAGATCCAGAAGAAGACCCGACTCGACCTCGCGCCGATCCCGCAGACCTACCGAGGTCTCACGTTCGGCATGACCGAGTTGATGACACTCACGAAGTCGCGCGGCTGGAGTCACCATGCGAACCCAGTAGCCGAGTGGTGCTTCGACGCGGTCGAGGTCCGGCATCCTGCCGGGGACGCCGACCAGCTCCGGCCGGACAAGCCCGATCGTCAGGCCGTCGGCAAGCGCATCGACGCTGTACCGACGGCCGCGATGGCTATCACTCGCTGGCGCGAGCTGGCGCAGAAGCACGCGCGATCGGGTCGGATGGTGGTCCGTTGACCTCGCAGACCTAACGGAGGTGGCGGCTTGCGACGCTGAGGATGACTGCGCTGACCTGTTCGATCGCCGCCCACCCATTGTTGATCACACCATCAAGGTCATAAATCGTCCGCTCGATTTCGGAGCCGAGCGGGAACATCCTGATAATGGCCGTGCCGACGTCCTCGACCTTTGCTCCTATGTGTTCGAGTTCCTTGTAGGGCAAGGTTGTGTCGATCAGGGCGGAGAGCTTTCTGGCGTCGTCTTCGAGAGTCATCCTCTTCGGTGATACTCCGCTCGTTTTTCTATCTTTGCCTTCAGGTCTACGAGACCGGCACTGATTGCGGTCAAGGCAGGTTTGGCAACGTCGATAGCGCCGTATATTTCCTCGGCACCGTATGCGGTTCCAAGAATTCCCGCGACCTCAGCCTTGAGTTGATCCATTGAAGAATCGAGAGTCGAGGCGACGGCAATCGGGAGATCGTTTGCCAGCTCCGTGAGCCGGTCGGCTTCATCCCGGATGCTCACGAAGGCCCCTTGCCGATGTACTCCGCGTAGGCGCGCTCAAGGGCGACCAAGCGACGTAATCCGAGAACATCGGCCAGACGGATCACTGCGTCAATCGATTCCAGCGGTCGACTTCCGCTTTCCGCCTCGCGCAGCCGCGACTCGGATATTCCTGTCGCTTCCGTTATTGAGCCAATACCTACATTGCGTACGACGCGGTTGTATAAGATCCAGCCGCCAAAGCGATTCGTGTCGGGAAACGGATCTGTCGAATAACGCTTCCATAGCAAATGATGCCTACGCGAATCCGGGGCGGAATTGGCGACGTATTTAGGTGTCTCGGTCTCGCGTGCGGCGATCATGCGTGCGCCTCCTGCTCGCGTAGCGTTTGCAGCGGTGGATCAAGCGACCAGTCCGGATCGCTTGTCGGCCAGATAGACGTCTGTTGCGGTTGCTGCGCTGCGGCGAGGTAGGCATGGAGCGGACGGGGACGGGCCGAGTCGGAGAACGGGAATTCCCGCAGATGTTCAGGCAGCATCAGGCACCACCTACGAGCACTTTGGCCAGCTTGGCCCACGGGGGTGTGCCTTCCCGCAGCCGCAAGCAATGCTGGCACGTGACCTTCGCCGACGTCAGTCGGTACTTCGGTGAGCGTTGCCTGGTCCGCCAGACCATACGCTGGCGCATCGCGCGATTAGCTACACAGAGTGGGACAAGCGTGCTCTGTGCCTGGAGAAACCGGCCGTCCAGCGCGTGCACCTTCGGGTAGGTGTTCGATGGGGACGCCAGCACGATGCCCGGCGCGGACTTGCCTTTCGGTGAAGACTGGGACCGCGAAACTGGACGGCGCTCGCGGTCTTCGCGTCCGCGTTTTTGAGCATAATCATTTAACGTGTGCACGAAGAAGGAGGTGGGGTTAAATTGCAGCCCGTTTGCCAGCCCTGCCAACGTCCCAAACGTTCGCACGGGTTCGCGATCCCATTCATACTTGCTCAGTGTTCCCTGGTGGATCCCGCTGAGTTCGGCAGCTTGCTTCTGCGTCAGGTGCAGCCTTAAACGCTGTCGGTGGAGAAACTTCCCGGTTGAGTCCTTCATCGCGCGTCACCTCTCTTCCCGTACGACAGCTCCAGCCGCGCTGATCATGTGGCACAGCGTGGTCGCATGATCACGAGCGAACTGACAAAAAAGTGACAATGCTGAGCTGACGGACCCGAGGGGGTGGTCCGGTGGCGATCGGCGATGCTCCCTCCACGGCCGACATGCAGTGGATCAACCGGCTTACCCTCGCGCACAACTACGAGCTGCCCGAGCTGCGCCGGTTGCTCGACTACTACGAGGGACGCCAGAAGCTCTCGTACATGCACCCCGAGCTGGAAGCCACGCTCGATGAGCGTGTGCGGCAGGTCGTGATCAACTGGCCTCGGCTGGTCGTCGATGCGCTGGAAGAGCGAATCGATCTCAACGGCTTCCGCTTCGGCGGGAAGCCTGACGTCGACCGCGAGCTGGACCACGTCGCGCAGTACAACGACTTGGACGCGGGGTACCAGCAGGCGCACGTGACCGCGATGGTTATGAAGCGGGCGTATGCGATTGTCGGTACGAATCCGCGGCGCGCAGACGCCAAATACCCGCTGGTCACGATCGAGTCGCCGCTTGAGGTCCACGTCGAGCTGGACCCGGCCACGCGACGGGTCATCGCGGCGATCAAGCGCTGGCACGACGTCGCTCCGGACGGCGCGCTGCGCTGGTACGTGACCTTGTACCGGCCGGACTACACCGTGACCTTCGTAGCCGCGCCGGAAGCCGGTGGCTACGTCGAGGTGTCCCGCGACGACCACCTGCTCGGCGAGGTCCTGGTGGTCCCGATCGTGAACCGGCCGCAGCTGTGGGCACCGCTGGGCACGAGCGAGCTGGCCGACGTGATCCCGCTGTCGGACGCGGCTTGCAAGGTCGCCACCGACATGATGATCAGCGGCGAGTTCCACGCCATGCCCCGGCGCTGGGCGCTCGGTTTCGACGAGGACGACTTCACCGATAGGGACGGGAAGAAGGTCTCCGTCTGGCAGACCATCGCGGGCAAGATCTGGTCCACCTCGAAGACGAAAAAGGACGACGGGGTCGAGGTTGGCCAGTTCAACGAGGCCGACCTGACGAACTTCCACAACACGCTCCGCGCCTTGGCGACGATGGTGTCCACCGTCTCGGGTCTGAGCCTGCACAACCTCGGCTATTCCAGCGACAACCCCGCGTCGGCCGACGGCATCCGCGCGGCCGAGGCCCGGCACGTGAAGCGGGCCGAACGGCGGATCAAGGGCTTCGAGACCGCGTGGGAGCGGATCATGCGCCTGGTCATGCTTGTGCGCGACGGCTCGGTGCCGGACGACGCGCGGTGGATGGAGACATCCTGGGCGGACTGTGCGACGCCGACGTTCGCACAGAAGTCCGACGCGGTGGTCAAGCTCTACCAGGCGGACAAGCTGGTACCGCGCCGAATGGCTCGCCGAACCCTCGGCTACAGCCCGACGCAGATCGCCGACATGGAGCGCGAGGACCGCGAGGACGTCACCCGCACGCTCTACGACCCGGCGACCGAGTTCGGCATGAAGCCGTCCGCCGACGATCGGCCGGCGAGTGCCCGGACCCCGGAGCCCGTCGGCGCGGGACGGGTGTAACCGGTGACGGCTGCGCTCGCTCCCCGGGTCGGGCTCGAACACCTCGACGCTACCCAGATCGTCGTCCGGCGTCACGTCGACCAGGTCCAGCAGGCTTGGCGCGGCCTGGACCCCGGTGGTCTCCGCGCGAGCTTCACCGCGTTGGTCGCGCCGGTCATGCTCGCCACGATTGCCGCGGGACAGGCCGAAGCCGCGGCGATGGCGACGCCGTACGTGAACGCAGTCCTGTCCGACGAGCCGTCCGACGCGGTTCCGCCGTCGATCTCGGCTAGCGCCTTCGCCGGATTCACTTCGGCAGGGCTACCGCTCTCGTCGCTTGCCGACCTCCTGATCGTGCGGCTGCTGGCCGATATCGGCGCGGGCATGTCCGTCACAGACGCGATGCTCGCCGGGCTGCGCCGAGCCCTGACCTACACGGCCACGGAGATCACCGACGCCGGACGCACCGCGACACAGGTCCGGCTGATCGCCGACACACGCGCCGCCGGATACGAGCGCGTCGTGAAGCTGCCCGCCTGCGATCGCTGCATCATTCTGGCCGGGCGGCTCTACCGGTACTCGCAAGGCTTCCGGCGTCATCCTCGGTGCGATTGCACGATGATGCCGGTGACCCGTCAGCAGTGGCGGCAGTCCAATGTGGATAACCATCCTCGTGCGCTGTTCGACTCTATGAGCGCACGCGAACAGGCCGCGCGCTTCGGCGCGGGCAACGCTGCCGCGATCCGAGCCGGTGCCGATCTCTCGCAGGTCGTCAACGCTCGGCGCGGTGCCCTGCCGATTGCCGGACGTTGGACCACGACACAGGGCACCAGCTCCCGGGGCCTGGCCGGAACGCGGATGGGCGAGCTGCGCAAGCAGCCCGGCTATCGCTACCGGATGTCGCAGGCATCCCGGCCCACAGCCGGACAGGTCATCAACGACTTCTCCGGCGGCTCCCGCGAGGAGCTGACCGCAGCACTCCGCCGCTACGGCTACCTGCTGTGACTTCGCGCCGCACGGCGCTCACCACCCCGCAACACCGGGCAGGCGCACGCCGACGCCCGGCGATCCCGCACGGGAGGAACACCACATCCATGTCCAACACCACCGACGCGCCCGCGGAAAGCGGGAACACCGACACCAGCACGCAGCAGACCGACACGGAGCAGCAGCCGGCCACCTCGTCCCACGGGCAGGAGCCCGAACAGGCCGAGGAGAAGGACTTCCGCAAGCTCTACGAGCAGGCGGTTGCCCAGTCCCGTAAGTGGGAGTCCCGCGCCAAGGAGAACACCTCGAAGGCGAAGAAGTGGGACGAGGCCGAGGAAGCCAACCGCAGCGAGGCGGAGAAAAGCGCCGCGCGCGCCGAAGAGGCCGAAGCTCGCGCCAAGGCGGCGATCGCCTCCGCCGTCAACGCGGAGATCCGCGCTGCCGCCCACGGGTGGGCCAATCCCGCCGACGCCCCGCGCTACCTGGACGAGAAGGACCGCTACGTCACCGACGACGGCGAGATCGACACCAAGGCGATCTCGCAGGACGTGGCCGCGGTGCTCAAGGAGCGCCCGCACCTCGCAGCGGCCGAAAGCGGCCGTCGGGGACCGAACCCCGATCCAGGGCAGGGCCACCGGGGCGGCGTCTCGGTGGCGGACCAGATCCGCGAAGCCGAGCGCAAGGGCGACCATCGGGAAGCGCTGCGGTTGAAGACTCAGCAGTTGCTCGACCGCAAAAGCGGTCGCTGATGCAGTGCAGGGTGCCGACGTCGCATATACCGCTCAGGAGTGATCACTGAATTCCCGGCATCACCGGAATGCTCGACACGTTCAACAGCCCGAACTTTGTCGGAGAACTGTTCGGCGTCACGCCGACCGACACCCCACTGCTGTCCTCGATCGGCGGCCTGACCGGCGGCCAGTCGACGGACAGCACGATCTTCACCTGGCAGTCCTACGACCTGCGAGACCCGGACGCCAACCGGCAGCGCCTCGAAGGTGCTGACGCTCCGGCACCCGAGGCACGCAAGCGGCAGAACGCCTTCAACGTGGTGGAGATCCACCAGGAGGCCCTGTCCATCAGCTACACCCGCGAAGCAGCCAACGGGCAGTTCGCAGGCACCGGCTCGGCCGTACCAACGTCGGCAGGTGTCACCGGCACCAACCCCGTCGGCGACGAGCTGGCGTGGCAGACCCAGCGGCACCTGGAGCAGATCGCCCGCGACATCGAGGTCAGCTTCATCAGCGGGAAGTTCGCGCAGCCGACGGACAACACCGCGCCCCGCAAGACGCGCGGCCTGCTCCAGGCGATCCAGACCAACGTGATCACTCACGCCACCCCGACCGCCCTCACCGAGGGCGTCGTGGTCGACCTCCTCCAGGAAACGTGGGAGAACGGCGGGATCTCGGTGTCGGAGACGGCGACGCTGATCTGCGGCGCGCACCAGAAGCGCATGCTCACCAAGGCTTTCATCACCGACAAGGGATATCGCGAGCAGACCCGCAACGTCGGCGGGGTCCAGCTACAGACCATCGAGACGGATTTCGGACGGCTCAACATCATGTTGAACCGGTATATGCCCACCGACACGGTGGTGGTCGCGAGCCTGGACGAGCTGGCCCCAGTGTTCCTGCGCATCCCCGGCCGCGGCTTCCTCTTCACGGAACCGCTGGCGAAGACCGGCTCCAGCGACAAGTACCAGATTTACGGCGAGGTCGGCTTGCGCTACGGCAACGAGCGCAACCACGGAAAGATCACCGGGCTCTCCACCACTTCGGAAGGGGCGTGATCCGCATGGGAGGCCAGCCGAGCAAAGGCACCCCGAAGGACAAGCGGATCTCGGGGCGCGGCCAGAAGCCCGGCCCGAAGAAGGGCAGCCACAACAAGAAGGGTGGCGGGTCGTGAAGTTTGTCAGCGAGCAGAACCCCGGCCTGGTCGTGCGCGACCTCGGCGTCCGGTTCGTCAAAGGCGAAGCCGAGGTGGACAGCAAGACCGCTGCTGAGCTGCGCAAGCTCCCGGCCGAACTCGGCGTCCGCGAGGCGGGCAAGTCCGACACAGCGGAGACGGCCACCGGTTCCGAGGCAAAGCCCCGTCGGACGCGGCCGGAGTAGCCAGTGGCCGAGTTGTTCACCGCCGCGACGCTCGCGGCGCTATCCGGCCGCCCGGTCTCCGATGAGACCGCCGCCGTCATCCACACCTGGGTGCTTGCGGAGATCACGGGCGAGATCGGCGCGCTGCCGGACCCGGTGCCACCGGGCGTCGCGGCCGTGGCGCTGGAGTTGGGCAAGGCTGCCGTTCCCGCTCCGGGCGGAGCGTCATCGACGACCATCGGCCCGTACTCCGCTACCTACGCCAGCGGAGGCACCGGCGGAACACTCAGCCGCGAAGCCCGGATGAGGCTGCGCCGGGCGGTCGGCCGCAACAAGGCATTCAGCATCGGGACGGCCACTCCATCCGTTGTGGACATTTCGTGACGCCGGAAGGGCTTATCGGACAACGTCTCTCGGTATCGCGTCCTGCGGGCACCAACCGTTACGGCGACCCGCTGCCCGCGACCGAGCACACCGTGGATGACTGCGTGCTGGCACCGGGCGGCACGTCCGAGGTCACCGACCGCGCCGACCAGGTCACCAGCCGGATGACCGTCTACGCCGGTCTCAACGCCGACGTCCGAGCGATCGACCGCGTGACCCTTTCCGACGGCACGCGGTGGCAGGTCGCCGGTGAGCCGCAGCGCTACAGGAGCCCGTTCGTCCCGGATTCCGGGGTGTGCGTGATCAACCTGGAGAGGGTGACTGGCTGATGGCCGACGTCAAGTTCGTCCCCAACCACGAGGGCTTGGCCGCACTACTGCGAGGCCCCGAAGTTCACAACCTGATCATGACCCGTGCACGCGACGGCGCGGAGTTCGCGCAACGGATCGCTCCTCGCCGGACCGGCGAGTACGCCGCCGGAATCCACGCCGAGGACGGCGGACTCGGCGGTCGTCGCAACGACCGACCGGTCGGGCTGATCGTGGCGACCGCCCCGCACTCGGCAGCCGTGGAGTGGGGCAACGCCCACCAGACTCATCCCCACCACGTGCTCGCCCGGACCCTCGACATCGTGGAGGCGGGCTGAGGTGGGCATGGTCCTGCCGCCGTTTCCGGACGCGGAGACCGTGGTCCTGGCCCTGCTCGAACCGGTCGCGCCGACCGTCACCGCCACTCCGGCCGATTTCACGCCGCCGCTGATCCGCGTGCAGCGCGTCGGCGGCTCCGACGACCGGATCACCGACCACCCGCGCATGGAGATCGCGTGCTACGGCCGCGACCGCGCGGACGCCTGGCAGCTCGCCGAGCAATGCCGACAGCTGATCCTCGGCAGCATCCGGACACGGGTTGCCGGCGTGCTCATCGATTCCGCTCGTACGGACAACCCGCCAACGCAGGTGCCGTACGCGACAACCGAGGACGTTCGGCGCGTCCTGGGCTACTACCGCCTGGCCTGGCGTCGCTCCCGCATGGCCGCACGACCCGCAGAGGAGAAGGTTCACTGATTGACCGCGCCCACGACGACAACCTACGACGCGCTCAAGAAGAAGCAGAGCGATCTGATCCGCAAGGCGCTTGAGGGCAGCATCTTCATCGCCGACGAGACCGCGGACCTGCCCACGGCCCTCACGTCCGGCGACACCGCCAACCTGCTGGCTCTGCCGCCTGGTTACGAGGACATCGGTTGGGTCGACAAGGGCGACGGCGCGACCTGGAGCCGATCCGTCGACACCTCCGACGTGAACTCGTGGGGCGCGGTCGAGCCGACGCGCACCGACATCACCAAGCAGTCCGACGGCCTCAAGTTCACCGCTCAGGAAACCAAGCGGCGCACGCTGGAACTGTATGAAGGAGTCAATCTCGCGGGCGTCACTCCGGATGCCACGACCGGCGAAGTCCGCTTCGACCGTCCCGCCCGCCCGGCGACCCGTCACTTCCGCGCCTTCGGCCTGTTCGTAGACGGCGTCGGCCCGGACACCATTTACGTTGCCAAGCTCGCGCCGAAGGCGTCTGTCACCGACACGGGCGACCAGAAGTGGGCCGACGGCGACGACCCCGTGGGATACGAAGTCACGCTCACCGCCAAGTACGACGAAGCGGCAGGCACCGCAATGCGCTTCTTCTTCGGCGGTCCTGGTTGGAAGGCCCTCCTGAACGAGATGGGCTTCACCAAGCCTCCGACAAGCGGCTGAGCGCACCGACGCGGCGCGGCGTGCACGGTGGGGTGGCCGTGAGCGCCGCGCCGCCCCCCATCGCGCCTCGCAATGAGTCACCCCCGTCGCAACACCCAGGAGATCCCGATGACGACCCTGCGCGCGCCTGACGGCCGCTCGTACGACACCGACGACGAGCGCGAGACGAAGAACCTGACTCTCGGCCACGGCTACACCGTCGTCCCCGAGAGCACCGAGCAGCCCAAGCCCACCCCCGCGCGCTCCCGGCGCACCCCGCAGCCGGCCAGCTCCGAGCACGCCGACACCACCGACGCCTGACAGCCGTAGGAGAGACCACCCATTGGCCAAGAAGTACAAGTTCAACCGCTACGTCCGCGAGGCGAAGGCAGAGCCCTTCGTTCTGGAGCTGGACGATGACCAGGAGATCAGCATCCCCGCGCCGGACGGAGACACGATCCTTGAGATCGAGGAGTCGCGCAGCTCCCGCCGCACGCTGGAGCTGCTGACCGGTGACCACTTCGATCAGGTCTTCGACCTGGTACGCCACCAGCCTGCCAGCGTGCTCAACGGCCTGGTCGGCGACATGGTGGACCACTTCGGTCTGTCGGCGGCCCCGCCGGGGGGTACGCGAGCCTCGTCGCACTGATCGAGCAGTACGGCGAGGCTATCGAGTACGACCTCCAGCACCAGCTCGGCGTTGACCTGCTGGCCTTCTTCCGCGCCGAACGCCCGTGGGCACAGCTCCTCCGGCTTGTCGAGCGGCTGCCCGATCACAGCCACTACAAGGTCGCGATCCATGACGACGACGAGCTGGCCCGCCGCCTGCACGACGCCGAGCTGGCCGACGGTGCCAAGCGTCTCCCACGGCCGAACTACATCGACGCGCACACCTGGACACCCGAGCGCGCCGCTCTGACCGACGTCGCGGACATCCTGCTAGCGATCCGCTCATCACTGGAGGCTCAGCGAACCGGCAGGAGCCAAAAGACAACGCCGATGCCCCGGCCCCGGCTCGCTAGGGATCGTCTCGACACCGCCGCCAGCCACCGGCGCCACCGCGACCGCGTTCGTCTGATGCTCGGCAGGGGGTGACCCTGCTTGTACTCGGCCGGTACCGCCTACGTCCAAGTCCTCCCAACTCTGCGCGGCTTCGGCAACTCGGCGGCATCACAGATCAACTCGCAGCTGTCGAACGTCGGCGGCCCGGCCGGACAACGCCTCGGACGAGATCTCGGAGCGGGAGCGGACACCGGCTTGTCCGGCACACTCGCCCGCCTGCGCGGCCGGTTCGATGAGCTGAGCCGTTCCGGCTCGGACTCCATGACCCGGCTGGCGCGCGGGACTGCCCCGGTGCTGGACCAACTCGCCAAGGTCAACCCGGTCCTCGGCCGGGTGCGCGACGGGTTCCAGTCCGGACAGGCCGCAGCGTCGGCATTCTCCGGCGCGGCAGGGACGATCGGCGGGCACCTCCGGACGATCACGGACGCGACGAGCCGGGTCGGAGCTGGCCTCGGCTCGATGGCCACCGTCAGCGAGTCCGCGATGAGCCGGACTGGTACAGCCATCAAGCGCGGCCTTCTCGCACCAGTACGCGGGGCGAGCACGATCCTCGCGGGGTACGGCATCACTGCCGGGACCATCTTTACCGGAGCTGGCGTGGCCGCGGTCGGCATGGGCGTCAAGTTCGCGGCCAGCCAGGAACAGGCCGAGATGGCCTTCACGACCATGCTTGGCAGCGCGCAGAAGGCGCAGCATTTCGTCGCCCAGCTCCAGGATTTCGCCGCGCGCACCCCGTTCGACTTGCCCTCGGTGACCACGGGCGCGCAGCGGCTCATGGCCTTCGGCTTTGCTGCGCAGGACGTGCTGCCCACCCTAACCGCGATCGGCGACGCGGTTGCCGGGATGGGCGGCAGCGCAGAGCAGATCAACCAGGTCACGCTCGCCATCGGGCAGATGTCGGCCAAGGGCAAGGTCCAGGGCGACGAGATCTTGCAGCTCACCGAGGCTGGCATCCCAGCCCTGCGCATCCTCGCGAACCAGTACGGCGTCACGACTGGCGCGATGCAGGACATGGTCTCGAAGGGACTGGTGCCGAGCGCCGAGGCGATCCCGAAGCTGATGTCCGGCATCGAGCAGGGCACACGCGGCGCGGCCGGGGAGACCCAAGCCTTCGCCGGGATGATGTCCAACCAGGCCACGACCTTGGTCGGGATCTGGTCCAACTTCACCGACAACTTCAACCGAGCGATGGGGCAGCTCGTCTCGCCCGCCCTGCCTGCGATCAAGAACGCTCTCTCCGGCCTGACCGATGCGCTCGGGCAAGTGCCATCGCTACTACAGTCCATTTCGGACAGCCCGTTGTTCCAGGTGATCACTGGCGCTTTGCGAACAGCACTGTCCGAAGTGGTCGGTGGCGTGCGCGCCTTCTTCGCCGCCTGGCGCGACGGCGGGACCGACCTCACCAGTTCGGGCATCGCGGGATTCATGGAAGCCGTCGGCTTGGCAGCGCGCAACATTTGGAACGCACTGCAACCCGTCGTCGCGCTGTTCGGCCAGATCGCCGGGGCCGCGGTCGTCGGAGCCTGGCGACTGCTCGGACAGATCCTCGGCGACTACGTGGCCCCAGCGCTGATCACCGTGTCCACCTGGGTGCAGCCGTTGACGCCCGTCATCGTCGGAGTCGCAGCGGCCTTCGCTACCTGGTACGGGATCGCTACCGCTGTCGGCGCTGTCACGACGGCGATCTCGTTGGTGCGCAACGCTATCCTGGCTGTGCGCATCGCCTGGCTCGCTCTCCAGATCGCGTTCACGACCTCGCCACTCGGGTTCGTGATCGCCCTGGTCGCCGCGCTAGTCGCCGGGATCGTCTACGCCTGGACGCACTTCGAGGGCTTCCGAAATGTCGTGCTCGCCTGTTGGCAGGCCATCCAGACGGCGGCGCTTTGGGCGTGGCAGAACGCCATCAAGCCTGCCTTCGACGGGCTCGTGGCCGGAGCGGTCGCGGTCGGCCGCTTTTTCGTCATGCTCTGGAACGGTGCCGTAGCGGCGTTCCGCGCGATCGGAGCCGCCGCGTCCTGGCTCTGGTCCAATGTGCTCGGTCCGGTCTTCAACTTCATCGGCCTGGCCGCGCGAGTTCTGATCGCGATCGTGGTCACGGTCCTCGTGACGCCGTTCGTAATTGCCTTCCGTGCGCTCGCCGCGATCGCGACCTGGTTGTGGGGCAACGTGCTCTCGCCTGTGTTCGGCTGGATCGGCGATGCCGCGGTGTGGCTCTGGACGAACGGAATCAAACCCGTGATCGACTTTGTCGTCGGCTACTTCCAGATGTGGGCCGCTGTCGGGTTATGGTTGTGGCGCAACGGGATCAAGCCTGCGTTCGACGGAATCGGCGCGGTGATCTCGTGGGCCTACAACTCGGTGATCCTGCCGGTGGTCGGCTTCATCGTCGCGGGTTTCCGGATTGTCGGTGACGCCGCGTCCTGGTTGTGGCGCAACGTGATCGTGCCTGCCTTCGACGGAATCGGCGCGGTGATCTCGTGGGCCTATACCAATCTCGTGCTGCCGACCTTCAACGGCCTGCGCACCGCGCTGAACGTGGTCGGAGCCGCCTTCTCCTGGGTCTACCAGAACGTCATCCGACCAGCCTGGTCCGCTCTGGGCTCCGTGATCCGATGGGTCTACGACAACGTGATCGTCCCGGCCTTCAATGCAGTCAAGGGTGCGGTACACGCGGTGGGACAGGCGTTCGACTCGGCGGTGACCTGGATCGGCCAGATCTGGGACAAGATCAAAGGCATCGCGGCCGTGCCTGTCAACTTCGTGATCGACTGGGTGTACAACAAAGGCATCCGCGCCGTATGGAACTGGATCGCGGATTTCCTGGGCCTGGGCAAGCTCGCCGAGGCTACGCCGATCAAGTTTGCAGGCGGCGGGGTCATTCCCGGTTTCGCGCCGGGTCGCGACGACGTGCCCGCATTGCTGTCGCGCGGAGAATCGGTCCTCACCCCCGAGGCTACGCGACTGGTCGGCGCGGAGAACGTGTTGGCGCTCAACGCTGCGGCGTCGGGTCGTCCGGCAACAGTGGTAGGGCGCAACGGGTTCTCTGGCGGCGGTATCGCGCGCTTCGCAGGAGGTGGCGTGATCGACACGATTCTGTCCTTTGTGGAGGGAATCGGCGACAATGTGGTCTCGCTGTTCAAGGACCCGATAGGCTGGGTGAAGTCGCGAATCGGATTCGCGGATTCTCCGTGGATCACGATGCTGGCCAAGATGCCCGGCGAGCTGATCGGCAAGGCGGTCGATTGGCTCTGGTCCAAGCTGAACCCGTTCTCCTCTGGCGAGAACGGTGCTCCGACGGTCGGCGGCAACCTGCTGGGTTGGATTCGCTCCGCTATGGCTTTCACAGGAGTGCCTGCGACATGGCAAGGTCCACTCCAGACACTCATCATGCGAGAGTCCGGCGGAAATCCGCGGGCCACGAACATGTGGGACATCAATGCGAAGCGGGGCGACCCCAGCCGAGGTCTCATGCAGACCATCGGGGCCACCTTCCGCGCCTACCGTGATCCGCGCCTGTCCGCCGACATCTACGATCCCATCGCCAACATCGTCGCGGGCATCAACTACATCAAAGCCCGCTACGGAACAATCTTCAACGTCCAGCAGGCAGTCGGCTCCACTCCGCGCGGGTACGACCAAGGCGGATGGCTGCCGCCCGGACTGTCCACTGTGTACAACGGGACGCGTCGGCCCGAAGCGGTGTTCACCGAGGAGCAGTACAAAGACATCAGCCGCGCTGCGGACCAGCCTGCCCAGACTCACATCACGGTGTATGCGCGCACCGACGCCGACCCAGAGCACATTGCGCACTCGGTGGATCGTCATCTCGCTCTCGGAGCACGGCTGTAGGAGGTGGCGATGCCGCAAGGTGCCCACGTCTGGACCCTCGACTGGTTGACGATGCACCCGGACGGCGAGGTGCGCGACTCGGCGGGCGTGCAATGGATTCTTACGCAGGAGAAAGGATTCTGGGGGGCACCAGGTACAAACGCTGAGTTTTCGTCCCGGCTCGCGCGCCACGGCGCGTACCGATCACCCGGCTGGAAGAAGCAGCGCACGATCAGCTTGACCGGCCGCGCCTACGCGGACGACTTCACCACCCTGCGCCAGGCGCAGGCGAACGTCCTTGGCCTGCTGTCGGACCCGCGCGTTTCCGCACCCTTGACCTGCTTCTCCGAGTTGGGCGCGCTTACCTGTGACGTGTTCTTGGACGATGAGATCCTTTGCACGCCAATCGATGTAGTCAGCGAGCCCGGCTTCGAGTTCAGTATTCAGGTCGTCGCGCCTGACCCTGCGAAGTACTCGGTCGAGCAGCAGAAGATGACGGCGAGCCTTCCGCGCGACTCGGGCGACGGCCTGGACTTCACTCAGGTGGTGCAGCCCGACGCCAACCAAGGGCTCTACTTCGGAGTGGGTGCTGACGACGACGGACTCACCTTCGGCACCTCGAACGCATCGGGTTTTATGCAGCTGACCAACCGCGGATCAGCGCCGACGACGCCGGTTTACACACTCTACGGCCCGTTGACGAATCCGATCCTTACCGCCGAGAAAGCGACGATGCGATACAACGGCGCGCTCGCGGCCGGTGAGTTCGTCGTGATCGACCCCAACGCGCCCAGCGTGTTGCTCGGTGGAACGGCGGTACGCCGTCAGCTGCTCAACCCAGCTCAGTTCAACGGCTTTGCGATCCCGCCGGCCAGCCGGACCGGCGGCCCCGGCGTGCTCTCCGTCGGCCTCACACACAGCGGCGCGGCCACCGACGCCGGTTACGTCACCGCGGTCTTCCGATCCGCGTGGTTCTGACCTCCGTTCCCGTCGCACGAAAGGGGATCTCTCATGGGTGTATACAGCAACGAGCCTGATCCGCCGGTCTACTACCAGGCGGTCGAGGCGACTGACTGCGTGCGGTACACCGACGTCAGTCAGAGCCGATGGTTTATGGACCGGATCAACTACGCCTTCGGCGGGCAGGCGTCCACCAACGTGCGGCTCGCGGACGACGGCACGACTATCCGGTGGTTCGGCTACTACTGGTTGCGGCTCGGCGATTGGCTGTACAGGGGGAACACTGCGATCACCGACGAGGTGCTTCGCGCGTCCGGCCTGCGGCCGATTATGACGGCGTGGCCGGAGAACCCGCCTCCGCAGGCGGCCTCGGTGGCGGAGGCGTAACCGGTGGTCTCTCTCGGAGCCTCCGCAACCTCGGCCGTCGATCCTTGGGCCGTCCAGTCGCGCATCGGACTCACCGATGCGCGACTGGCACTCGATTCCGTGCTGATGCCGCGACCAAACCTCAGCTTCATCGATTACCGCAGCGGAGTCATGGCCAGTGGTGACACCGGCGGAGTCGGCGGCAGCTCGCACATGGCGATGCGTGTCAAGCCCGACAGCTCGGGTCTCGCGGTCACGGTCGAAATGGGCAACGCGGTGATCAACACCCCGTCGATGGGCGCGTACATGTGTGCCCTGGACTCGGTGAAGACGCTGGCCCTCGCAGCGGCCAGCTCGACAACGAACCGAATCGACTTGGTCATCGCCAGGGTCTACGACGATCTCAACCCGGCCATCGCGTCGGCCACGGGCGTCCGGAAGTTCGTCGTAGAAGTCTGGCAGGGCGACCCGGCAACGGGCACGCCGTCGGTGCCGACCCCGACGCCGACGTCCGGCTGGACACCGCTTGCCGCCGTCACCGTGGCCAAGGGCGCGACCGCGCTCACTACGGCCGACATCAGGGACATGCGCGGACCCGGCCTCGTGGCGCGCGGCGGCCTCCGTGCGCTCTACGGCGAAGACGCGAAGCCGACTTCTGCGGCATTCAAGGAGATCGGTTCCTACCCCGGCGAGCAGAGGTGGGTGCAGGCCCCAGGTTTCCAACACCAGGCTTGGTACGGAGCGGGACCAGACCCTTCGACCTCCGGTTGGCGCGGTGTCTTTAACTGCATCAGGTACTACGCGGCAGCCCCGCCGGGCGAGTACTCCTTCACCTCCGGTTTCGGCGTCGCCCGGGAAATCTGCCGGGTGAACATCAGCGATCCCGGAGTGCCTTATTTCGTGTACCCGACCGGACGGGCCGCGATCACCCTGTCCGGACAGTCAGCAGCGGATCTACGGATGAATGTCGGTTCGCTCACTGGCATTGATATCAACTGGACCAGGTTCCACAACTACGGGTCCAATGTGGACAAGCTGCAAGTTCCTAACGTCGCGCCGATGCACTACGGGCCGATGACCGGCGCACAGAGCATCGTCCTGAGCTGCGGGATGCGGGATAGCGCCTCGCAGTACTCGGGGTTCGGCTACCGCGGAAACGATGTGGGAGCCAACGTGTTGTCCGTGCTCGTCATGCCGTCGACCGTGCAGCCGCCGCCGGTCTGA
This sequence comes from Amycolatopsis sp. NPDC104775, assembly GCF_055583325.1. Classification (NCBI taxonomy): domain Bacteria; kingdom Bacillati; phylum Actinomycetota; class Actinomycetes; order Pseudonocardiales; family Pseudonocardiaceae; genus Amycolatopsis; species Amycolatopsis sp. NPDC104775. The sequence goes on along the minus strand of NZ_JBVJOE010000001.1, from coordinate 792,269 downwards.
TGAGCACCGAGTGGCGGGTCATGGTCGCGGAGACAACGACCGGTTTGTTGCTCGCCGACGTTACACCCCGAGACCTGCCGTCGTTCTCGCGCAAGCTGACCGATCGGGGCCAATGGACGGTGAACGTCATCCCGGACGACGCCGCGAACGCGAGCCTGGATTTCCACTCGCTCACGGATGCGGGCCGATTCTCCTGGATCGTCATGTGCGGTGCGGTCGTCGTCCAGGCCGGGCCGACCTTTACTCACTCGTTCGATGACAACACTCGAACGCTCTCGGTCTCCGGAACCGGGATCGCGGGCTTGTTCGACCGGCGAGTTCTGCGGAACTCGGTGGCGTATACGTCGATCGTCAACCCGACCGAGGACCTCACGATCTCCAACCGGAGCCTTCGGGGCATCGCCCGGGAGATCGTGGCGACCAATTTGGCGCAGACCGGATATGGGCTTCCGATCGATCTTCCCGCGCCGGAGAACGGCACGAACACGCGAACCTACTACGGCTACGACCTGGCGATGGTCTGGGATCGTCTCGATGACCTCTCGAAGGTGATCGGCGGTCCCGAGATCGACTTCTGGCCCTACCTGGTGCCGGGGGAGAACAAGCTCCGTTGGCAGATGCTCATCGGTTCGCCGCTGCTCGGCGACCAGCAATCCGCGGCCGTCTGGGACTACGGCGGCGCGCTGTCCGCCATCGACGTGGACGTGAACGGCAGCGCGTCACCGTGCACCCGCGTGTGGGTCAAGGGTTCCGGTACCGAGCGGGGCATGCTCACCGGCTACGCGGAGAACGGCTCTCTCGTCGGTCTTGGCTTTCCACCCACCGACTACGTGGACGGCGACCACACCTCAGTCACCGAGACGAGCACGCTCAAGGGCTACGCAGATGCGGATCTTGCGCAGTTCAACGCGCCCACTGAGACGTGGAAGTGTTCGGTCCGGATCGACGGGGCGACCGGCAGCGGGTTCGAGGTCTCGCCCGCGCTTGGCAACTGGGGTCTCGGCGATGCACCGACGTTCGGGGTCAGCGGCCACCCCTGGATTGCCGACGGGCAGTACCGACGGCGGATTCTGGCCTTCAACAGCAAGGACGAAGCATCGGTGTCCCTGGAACTGCAACCAACTCCTGGAGCGCTCTGATGCCCCAGCCACCCGGTTCCGGCACCCTCGCGGAGCAGCTTCGTGCGCTGGCGAACCGTGTTGACGAGCTGGCTCGCGCGAAGCCGGTCCTTCCGGCCTGCGTGGTCCGGCTGACTGGCGACGCGAACCTTGCCGCCGGGGTTGACACGTTCGCTCAGCTCGGCTGGAGCGCGACGTACGATCCGCTTGCCCAGTTCGTCACGGGGGCGGCCGGGGTGCCTGCCTACATCCAGCTCGCGCGGGCCGGTTACTACCGCGTGCACTTCCACAGCGCGGTGACCGGTGCCAACGCGGTCGCTGGCGCGAAGGTGTCCACCAGCGGATCCAATGTCGGCAACTCCATCGCCACGGACTCCGGACCGATCGTCCAAGCCGGGGCGGACGGCGCGGTGCTAGACGCGATTCGCTCACGGATCTACCTGAACACTGGCGACAAGCTCTACTGGTCGAACTGGTGCAACGCCGCCGCCACTGTGAAGGGGTCCTCATTCGGTGTGCCCACCGAGATCAGCGTGCAGTACGTGAGTGCTCAGTGAGCGGGGAGGGGCGCTGAGATGCTGCCACGCCCGCTGGTGACGGCGCTTACCATCCTGATTTCTTTTGCTTGGACGGGAAACGTCGTCGTCGGCTTCATCTACCCCGACCGGCACGACCCAACCATCAACGCCATCTTCGCGATCGTCGTGGGTGCGGTGTACGCCTTGGGGCACCGGAAGACCGCCAGGATGAAGGAAGCTCGCCGCAAGCTTGCCGACATGATCGCCGGAGACGAGAAGGAAGCCACCCCCGACGAGCAGGACAGCCCCGATGAGTGAGCTGTGGAACTACGTCTTCGAGTCGGCCGGGTGGGCGGTGCTCGGGTTCGTCGTCGGCTTCCTCACCGGCCGCGCAGCTCGGGACGTTCACCAGGTCGCGAACGCCATCACTTCGGAGGAGCCCGTGCCCGACGATCAGACCTCACCGCGGCCTCGCTGGCGCGTCCCGACGGCGCAGTTCGTGCTCGGCGTCGTCGTGGTGCTGCTCGGCATCATCACCGTGGCCCAGGGCATCGTCACCAACTCAGCCACACGCCGGATCACCGAATGCCAGTCCGCATACAGCAACGGCTTTGCAGACGCGCTTGATGCTCGCGCATCGGCCACGGCGGACGCGCAGACGGCGCTTGATGAGCTGATGAAGGCGATCAGCGGCTACCTCGCCAATCCGCCGGTTCCGCCCGAAAAGGTACGTGCCGCCATCGGCGACTACCTCCGTTCTCGGGAACGAGCTGACGCCGAGCGACAGCAGCATCCGTACCCGCCGCCGCCACGAGACCTGTGCAAGTAAAGGAGGAACCGATGCCCGAACTGGGATCACCGACCGACGAACCGCCGGCAAGCAGTGCTGGCGAAGAGTCCCACGAGTACATCGCTGAGTTGATCGGCGAGCAAGCGAACGCACCAGAGGACGTTGGCCGAGCAGAAGACAAGGAAGGTGACGCCTGATTGGCTTGGCGTCTCGCTAGCGCTCTAGTAGACCTGCGCACCGAAGTGAACATCCGCTGGCCGCAACGAGACAAGGCGAGCGATGGCACGATCGGCGATGCGGCGCACGCGAGCCGATCCAGCGACCACAACCCGTGGGTCAAGGACGCGGCCGGAGTCGGCGTGGTCCGCGCGATCGACATCGACGTGGACGGCATCGACGCCGCATGGCTCGCCGAGTACCTGCGCCAGCGCGGGCGTAGCGGCGACCGTCGGCTGACCGACGGCGGGTACGTCATCCTGAACCGCCGGATCACGAACAACGACTTCTCCGGTTGGCACGCGTACACCGGGAGCAATCCACACACCAGCCATGTCCACGTATCGTTCTCCCGCAGCCACTACGACGATCGGGGTTCCTGGGGAATTGTCGGTGGTGGTGGGAGCACCACGCCGCCGTCGACCGGCCGCCCGACCCTGCGCGAGGGCTCGACCGGGCAGCCCGTCAGGGACCTCCAGGCGTTCCTTAACCGCGCATACCCGGCTTACTCGAAGCTCGCCGTAGACGGGGTTTTCGGACCGAAGACCACATCTGTGGTGAAGGAGTTCCAGCGGCGCTCCGGGATCACCAGCGACGGAATCGTGGGGGCGCAGACCTGGATGAAGCTCGGATTCCGGTGACAATGGTGGTTGACTACAGCACTCGACCGCGACCGATTCTCGATGCAATCCGTGGCGGGGCTTGGAAGACCGTGCTCGGTACGTTCATCACTGCTGCCGTCTCGTTCGGACTGTTGAACAGCACGCAGGCGACGCTGCTTGACAACATCGTGGCCGCGCTGGCCACGTTGATCACTGCGGTGACATCCTTCGCGGCACAGGTGCACGTCCTCGGCCGGGCCGAGCCCCGCGTCACGCCGGTTTCAGATCCGCGCAGCGATGCTGGCGCACCACTGGTTCCGGTTACTGCGTCGCCACCTGAGTCTCCACCCGCCTAACCTCGTTGATACAGTTCCCTGCGCGGCGATCACTCGTCAGGGGAACAAAAGCCCCGCCTGTCCCGAGTGGACAGGCGGGGCTTTTTCTTGTTCAGCAAGCCTTTTGGTTCGTGCATGTGTCGACAGAATCGGGGTACGTCTCGAAGGCAGGGATGGTTTCCTTCATCACCACGACCAACACGCCGCGTCGCTGGAACAGTTTGGCTGCCTCACGAACGTGGGATGGGGTGGGGCCAAACGCTTCCGGCTTCGCCACGCGGACCTCGTCTCCCGGTCGAACACGATCCAGGAGGCGATCTAGACCAGGAGGTCGCTGTGGCCCTTGCCAAATGTCGGCTACGACCTCCGAACAGCCAAGGAAACGCATCCACCAACTCAACATGTCGGCGGTCCCCGCGATCGCCTGGGGGTTCACGCGGAGGTAGCCAAAGACGGTCACGCCAACCCCACGGCCGCCGGGCCGATCGGCAACCCGTTGTCGCGGCGGTAAGCTTCGTACCCCGCGTAGACCGCTTCCGCCACGATTCCGCGGCTGCCGACCTCGAATCCGTGCTCGCGCCCCCACTGCTTCGCCAACTCTCGATACTTCTTCTTAGCAAGCTCGACGTCGCGAGGTGCGCTGCGATCCGACTTGTACCAGGGCTTTCCGTCGGACATCGATGCCAAGTCGGCGGCAGCGGGCATGGTCTTCGTCGCCAGCGCAGAGCCGTTTTTCTTGCTGCTGGGCGCGCGGCGCTCCGGCTTGAACTTGCCGATTTTCGTTGCTACATCGCGGAACGGTGCGATCGCTTCGCGCAGTGCGGCGGCGTGCTCCGAGCTGAGGTCCACCGAGTACGCTTCCCCGTCGATCGCGAACGGGACGGTCTCGCTGGCTGGCGTATCGTGATCGAAGTCGTCTACCAGAAGGACTTTCTTCGCCACTCAGCTTCCTCCTTCCACTTAAGCTGCGGCGGCTTGTGCCGCGCTGCGGTTGTGCCGAACCCCTCGCCGTCTACCGAGCTTCCGCTTGCTCATGTACTGCTCGGCGAGGAACAGCCTGATGTGCTCGCGCGCAACGGGAACCGGCGACAGATAGCCCTCGACCTCCGGGTACAAGATGCGGCGCGCGCCGATGCGGGTCATCGTCCACGGCTCGCAGATGTCCACTCCGGGCAGGTGGCAGCGGGCGCACTGCAACTCCTGCCGCCAAACCTCGTCCGGCTGGCCCTCGTTCTGGATGAAGTACGTCCCGAGCTGGTGGGTCAGGTCCCAGTTGTGGTGGAACAGTCGGCAGCGAAGGAACGCTTCCGGCGCGGACTCCAGGTACTCGCGAACTTCCGGGGGTATCCCGGACGCCTCGGTCATGCAGACCATCCCTCTCGTGTGCGCGTGATCACCGTGTTGAAACCGATTTAACACACCGTGCGAAGAGTAAGCAACCGGTAAGGACGGAAGGTTTGCCCCGGCACCGAACACGACGGACGAGAAAAGCCCCGCCGATCGCGTGGATCGGCGGGGCCGTGTGAGAGGTCAGAAGCGGTAGGTCATGCCCCCTTGACGCCAGCCCAGGCGGCGAGGCGGGCAACAGGATCTGCGGCTCGGCGAGCGCGGGCCAGCGTGCGAATGGTCTCGTGGACCATCGGGTGGTAGCGCGTCTGCTGCGGGGAGATTTCCTTGGCGCGGTAGAGGCTTTGCGTCGCTTTCTCGTTGTCTCCGTGGAGAAGAAAACCTCGTGAAACATCGATCCAGTGATGTCCTGCCCGCTCGCGCTGCGTGCTGCTGGGGAGGGTGAGCCGCGAGGCACGCTTCACCGCTTCGGTGCCGTCGAGGGCTTCGACTGCCAAGCCCACCGACCAGATGCCGACGTTGGTTGGGCCGAAGCAGAGGCGGTAGTCGTCACGGTCGCCGCCGAGGCGCTGGGCTGCCTCGTGAGCTTCCGCCCAGTGAGCGTCCGCGGTCGTCAGGTCTCCGGAGCGAGCGGCTGCCAAGCCAGATTTCAGATGAAGGTTCCCCCACACCGCGATGGTTGGCTTGTGATCCCGCCGCACGTCCTGCTCGATCCGAGCACGACTCTGGTCGAGCAGTCGGAGCGCGCTGTCCCAATCCGCTGCGCTCAGCATCTCTCCAGCGCGCTGGTAGTGGCCGACGAGGACTGCCAGCTCGTCCCCGCTTCGCTCGGCCGCCCACTCGTACCGGTCGACGGCCAGCGACGACAGATCGATGTATCCGAGCTTGTAGGCAGCCTGACTGGCGGCGTAGTACGCCTCAGCCAGCAGGCTGAAAGCGCGCTCCTTCTCGACCCCTTCGGTCGACCAGTGCTTGACGCGCAGGTCATATAGCAATCCCGGTAGCTCTTCTCCGAGAGCATCCAGGTTCACGGCATGGCGATGGCTCGACGCCTGCGCGACGCGTGCGGCCAGCGCTTCCATCGAGCGAGGTCGGTCGTTCTCGTCGGGCGCGATGCTGTACGCGGCGAGTTCGCGCCGCAGCGGAGGAATAGTGGCGTGCACCCGCTGCTCCTCGCGGGTCGTTCGTTCGTACGGCTGCCCCAACAGGTCGGCGACGCCGATATTCAGCGCGCGGGCGGCCGACGCGACGAACCCGGGCGAGGCCGGTGCCTTGCCCTGTTCGACCTTGCGCACCATCGAGGGCGAATATTGCATCCGACTGGCCAGCTGCACCTGCGTGAGGCCGGCGAGTCCGCGTTCTTCCACCAGGCGCTCGCTGATGCTTTGTTCTGGCTGGATCATGCTTCCTGCCTCCAGGTCGGCGGGCGTGCTAAACCCGATGTTACGTGCGCTCAAGAGGGCGAGCCGGTCCGCTGGCACCCGTTGTCACTTTCTTGTCACTTGACGCTCCGATCCCCGCATATGGTCACTCCTCGTGCAGGCGGATCAACCCCCCGTTACGGAATGTTGACCGCCTGCTCAGCCCGGCTGAGTCGGTCACCCCGATGGAGCAGTCGGGTAGATGAGGACGGATGGCCACCCCACGGCCGTCCCCCGGCGGTTACCCCGATTTCTTGGGGGCCATCCGTCCTTTGGACTGGGAGAAAGCGGATGCGGGCGCAGATAGATCGAATTCTTGTCAGGTGGATACGGTGCCGGGACGGCCTGGAGCACGCCGTCTCCGACGAAGAAGCCGAGCTGGCCGCACGTGAAGGAGCACCCGGCTTCGAGGCAGTGTGCGGTTCTTACGTCGCGCCTGCCGTTGCCAATCTTGGCGCGGCCAACAAGTGCGTCCGGTGCACCATGTTCCTTCGCGCTCGCGCCTCGTTGTCGTCCTTCGACGCTCGGATGACCGGTCCTCGGCTCGGCCGCCGTCGTCGCAATCGCCGTCGCTGGCTTCCTTTTCCGCAAGCTTCCCGTTCCTCGGTTGTTCCCATCCCGCGTTCGGGCAGAACAAGCCCGACGACCAAGGCCGGGACCTGACGTGGCGGTCCCGGTGCAGTTCTGCCCCCCGACCGCCGGGATCGCCACATCCACCCTTCTCACCCACAGACGGGAATTCACGATGACGCAGACGTCTATCCGACCGGAGGAGAAGCCGCACATCGACGCGCTACAGCGGGCCGTTCTGCTTGGCTTCAAACCGCTTCCGCTCCCTGGTGTCGCAGCGCTGTTCTATTCGCGACAGTTCGACGGCGTGGTCGAAGTGATCCAGTGCAGCGGGATGGACGACGCGCGGGCGGCCCGGTGGCGCGCGACAGAGTACGTTCAGCGAGCAGGCCGAGCATCGGACCCGCTGTGGCAGGTCGCAGGCACTGTCGCCGAAGTGATTACCGCGCTGCTGGAGCTTCCGCCGCCTGGTGACCCGCGCGCTCCTTCATTGGCGGTTCGGCGATCGAGCGGCCTTCTCCTCCCCGGTGATTTGAGATGACCATGCCCGCCGGAACGGGCACGACCTGGGTGGGGGCCTGGGAGCTGCTGTTGTTTCGGCGGGAACGCGAACACCAAGTCGTTAAACGGAACATCGGTCGGCTGCAAGTCAACGCCGGACAGCGATACAGCCTGGCTGAGTGTGGTGCGGCATGCGTACCCGCGCCCGCCGCCGTCCCCTATGTGCGTCCTTACCGACACCGACGACGTTGCCGGAAGTGCTGGAGCAAGCCGGTGTGGCCCGAGGACGAAGACACCAAGGTGTTTCCGCGCTTACCGCTCCTGCCGAAACGAGTACCGCGGCCTGTCCCGCCCCCATTGCCGATACGCAGCAAAACGACCGGCTCATCGCTCCCGAACCCCCTGTTCACCCCACCGGCTGACCAGGACGTCCCCGCACGGAAACCGACCACGGAGGAATCTGAATGACCATCCAGGAGCAGGCTGAGCAGCTCAATGCGCTCGCCGAACAGGTACCCGCAGGACAGAACGAAGCACTGAAAGGCGAGCTGGCGAATCTTCAACAGCAGGTCGTCGGGATCTTGGGCAACACGGGCGGAGCGCAGGAGATCCAGGGCGTCATCAACCAGGCGATCGAACAGATCAACAACGTGGGCGCTGCGCTGGAGCAGGTCAAGCAGACCATCACGTCGAAGGCCGCCTACCACCAGCAAGGATGACGGTCGAGGACGACGCCAACCGGCTCCGCGATCTCGCTGGAGCGGTGCCGGTCGCCGCGCTGTCCCAAATTGCCTCAGCAATCGAGCAGATCGGGAACCACAGCCAGACGCTCGTCGGTCATGACGACGACATCGGTAGGGCGATCGGCGATGCGCTGGCAGCCATCCAGGGGGCCGGGGCAGCGTTCGCGCAGGTGCAGCAGTCCATCAAAGCCACCGCTGCACGGCACGCCGGCCAGGTCGAACCACCTGGCTCGGCGGCACCTTCACGAGGCCAGCCGGAGGCGAAACCAGCGGCACCGACTGTTGCTGGCCCGGACGGGTCGAAGTATCCCGAGCAGGCGGCGTGGTGCGCCGACATGCTGCCCAGCCGAGTCCGGAAGGGAGAACGGCAGCGGACCGTCGGCTACGCGGACGGCTCCTTCACCCCGTTCACCTCGGGAAGGGACGGAACATATTCACCGCAGATTCGGGAGGGGTTGATCAACGCGGGTTTTTACCCGGACAGCGCGACGTTCCTCAGCTCGCATGTCGAGTTGAAGGCCGCAACGGACATGATCATTCGAGGCAAGACGGACAGCGAGCTGGTCATCAACCACCAGCCGTGCCAGGGGACCGGGCCGATGACACCCGGTTGTGACGAGGCGCTGGAGCGGTACCTTCCAAAAGGGCACACGCTGACGGTGCACGGGACGACGCAAGAGGGTGAGCCGTTCACCCGGACCTACCGAGGGAAAGCATGAGCACACCAGAGATCGTTCGACAGGATGCTTACGACGTCTCCGTGACCACCGATGCCACGGACCTCATCGCGATGATGAAGGCGGTCAACGCCGAGCGCGCCAACCCCGACGCCGGGATCGTGTGGTGGCTGTACGCGGGCAGCTCTCCGGTCGGTCGGCTGGTTGCCGGTGTCCGCGGTGAGCGGGGGGTTCTGACCTGGTCCGACCCGAAGCAGCAGTATCTGCCGGATGGTGGCGCGAACGAAGCGGACGTGGACTACTTCACCTGGGAGAGCCACCACTATCCCCAGCAGGCCGGTTCCGAGATATCGATCGACCTCGTGTACCAGGCGGTCACCGAGTACGTCGCCACCAAGCAGCGGCCGACCTGCCTCGAATGGGTTCCGGCCCCAGATCCGGCGACGACCAGCGGCTAGCCACCCCGTAGCCCGCCGAAAGCGGGCTCGTGCCAAGATGCCGACAACGGGAAGCCCCCGGCGCACGCGTCGCGCCGGGGGCTTCCTTCCGTTCACACGGTGACGTGACGCCCGAGGATCGCCAGCATCCGTTGCAGGCACTCAAGCAGGTCACCGAGGTCGTCCGCAAGAAAGACGTCGGCGGGGCTGTCCGCCCACACCTTGCTCACGTACTCGATGGCCCGCTCAAGCCCCATCGCATCCTCGGGATGCCCCGAGAGCCGAAGCTCTTCGGCGGACGCCTTCACCTTCTCCTCCAGGGTCATGCTCGTGCCTCTCCCCGTTGCCAGAACCGGAACGCCCCTCGTGGGGTGCCCTTTTTCGCCGGTTTGACCCGTGGTTGATTATTCAAGTTCCGGCCCCGAGTTCCTACTCACTTTTGGGGCGCACGATGTATCTGAGCCCTCGGAGCGGACACGGGCTCGACGGCGGGCCACTTCCCGCCGACGACGCCTCTGCTCTTCCTCGAACTTGTCGAACGAGCACAACAGCTCAGCGATCAGGTTCGCCTTCGGGTCGTTTCCGGAGGTGTCCGGCGCGCTCATGCTGCCTCCTTCTTGTCGATGACCACCCGGTCGCGGTAGTCGCCCTCCAGGTGTCGAGGCTTGCGCCCCTTCTTGCCCTTCAAGATCGTGACCGTGCACAGGGCGTCTACGATCGCCCGCTTGCGCTCGATCGGGGTCTTGTCCGGGTTCATGAACACCTCTGCCGGGTTCGGCGCGTCCGCGACACCGCTCAACACCGAGCTGGTGGCGCGGGAGGCCAGGTCGGCGTTAACCGTGTCCAGCTTCGTCAGGATCTTGTCCCGTTGCCGGAGGAATGCCGGACGGGTCAGCTCGCCCTCGCCCAACATGTCCTCCAGCTCATGGATTCGAGCCCGCAGCGCGTTCGCCTTCGTGCGCAGGTCCGAGGCACCGCCGTTCGGTACCCAGATCAGGTCCGCGCCATGCTTGGCGAGCCGGACGCTGATATAGGCGTTCACGATCGCGTCGATCGGTGCGGCACGCACCGACAAGTGGAGACCGTGCTTGCATCGGTAGGCCGCGTGCTTCTCCCCACCCGAACCCTGCGAGGAGACCCCGGCCGACCGCATGAGGTCGTCGCACACGGCGCAGCGGTAGAGGTTCGTGCCCAGCCATTTGAGCGAGCGGCTTCCCCGGTAGGTCGTCCGGTTCTCGTTGTCCAGCAGGATCGCGCGGACGGCGTGGTACTCGTCCTCGTTGAGGATCGGAGGCCACCCGGCTCGAACGCCTTCCAGCACGACACCGCGGTGCTCGACCCAGCCGACGTTGCGCGGCCGGATGAGGATGCGCTTAAGCGTCTCCGGGAGCCAGCGCTTCGATCCGCGCGGGGTCGGCACTCCCGAAGCGGTCCAACGCTTGCAGATCGCGTACAGGCTCTCACCGGAGATCACCCGCTGCACGGCGTCCTTGATCATGGCCGCCTCGTGCTCGATGATCTTGACGCCGACCTCTTCGCGGTTGAGCACATTGCCGTAGGCGTCCCGGATCGGCCCCATGTAGCCGAACGGACGGGCACCGCCGATCCACTCGCCCTTGTTGAGCGCCGTCATCTTCTGTGCGCAGATGCGCTCGGACATGTGCTCGACCTCGTACCGTGCTGCGGCACCGAGGTTCCGAGCGACCAGGCGGCCCGCCGGGGTGGTGAGGTCCAGGTGCCCGGCCTTCACGCAGTAGGTAGCGATGTCGCGGGGTTCGCAGACCTGGATGTATTCCTCCAGCTCGATCGGCGAGCGGTGGAGCCGGTCCGTGTGCCACGCCAGGACCAGGTCGGCCAGGCCAGCGCGGAGGTCCGCGAGCATCCGGAGGTAGTTCTTGCGTGGCTTGCCGGAATACGCGGACATGTCGTTGTCCACGTAGACCGCGACCACGACCACGGTCTTGCCTAGCTGCCGCGAGAGCATCGCGGACAGCTCGCGGCAGTCGCCTTCCTGGCGTTCAACACCGAGGCCCGCGCCCACCTTGTCCTTGCTGATCCGGACGTAGATGAACGCCCGGATGACGTCCTCGGCGACTTCCTTCACGAGGTTCAGGTAGCTCATGCGCACCACCTGCAACCCTGTGACCTGCTGCTATATCCTGTTCCGTAGGGTTCTGTTGAATCCATTTAAACAGTGTCACATGTGAGGCTATCCCTCGGGGTCTTTCAGCACGATCCAGTGGTCGTTTTCAGGATCGTCCACGACTTTCGCGCCGAGGGTGACGAGACGGGCCACCTCGTCGCGCTGTTCCACCGTGTCCGGCGCGATGTCGAGGTGCAGCCGGTTCTTGACGGTCTTCCCCTCGGGCACCGGCTGGAACAGCAGCGACGGACGGTCCGGCGCTTTCAGTTCGACGTAGGTGAGTCCGTGGCTGTCCGGCCACCGTTCGGCAGGCGGATAGCCCAGCGCTTCCCGCCAGAATTCGGCGAGCGCTTCGGCGTCCCGGCAGTCGACGGCGATGGCGATCAGATGGCTGCTCATGATCGGGGAACTACCCGCGATCGGCCGCGGTTATGCCCGGGACCTGATCTGTCCACAGTGGACAATCAATGCGGATGGGCGAGCAGGGTGCCGAGACCGGGCCCGGCGGCGGGGCGGCCGAGCAGGGTGAGGCAGTGCCAGAGGGTCACCTGCGTCGCGGTGAGGACGGGTTTGCCCGCGCGGTTTTCGAGCTCGGCGAGCAGCGGCGCGGTGTGCAGGGCGGTCTCCGGGAGCAGGACGGCCTGGGCGTCCGAGGAATCGGCGGAATCGACCAGCTCGCGGATGCGGTCGCTGTCCCAGGCGGCCAAGTCGCGGTCGGAACCGGCGTCCGCCGACACGGCGTGCACGGTAGAGACGTCTTCCTCGGCCAGGAACGCCGCGAACGCGTCGGTGATCTCCGACGCGTACACCGAGGCGAGCGCGACCCGCTTCAAACCGAGCCGGTGCGCGGCGGCGAGGAACGCCAGCGACGTGCTGCTCGCCGGGACGCTCAGCGCGTCCGACAGAGCCTCAGTCTGCGTCTTGGCCACGGCGACGCCGTCGATGAAACTGCAGCTCGTGCACGCCCAGCTGACCACCCGCGGCGACGTCGTGAAGGTCGCCGCGGTCCGGACCAGCCGGTCCGGTTCGCTCAGCTCGCGCACGGCGGTCTGGACGTTCTCCCGGTCGACCGTGCGCCGGGCCCAGGGCACGTAGGCGAACTCCACGCCCGGCCGGGCGTCGAGGCATCCGGCCAGCGCGGTGAAGTCGTCCTCGGCGCAGCCGCGAGTGGGATACAGCAAACCGATCATCACGGGCAGTGTCGCACTTGATCGCCCGGACGGCAGAACTTCAGGAGCCGGGGCCGGTGTAGATCTCGGCGGCGGGCGGGGGCTTGAGCGGCTCGGGGCCGCTCCCGCTGAAGTCCAGCGTGCCCTGCTTCGGGGACTCGTAGCGCATGGTGGGCCGCCTTGGCCAGCGCCTTGCTGAACTTGATCCAAACCTGGTCGCCGACGCGCAGCAGCGGCATCGACACTCCGTCGTACTCGATCGAGCCGCCCGCGCTGTCGTGGTTGATCTGCAGGTCGAGCTTCGCCGTCCGGCCGTCGCCGCCCTTGACATGGATCGCGACCCACATCTTCATCCAGTCCGCGACTGTGTCGCCGATTGTCGCGGCGTCGGGGGGTGCGTCGAACGGCTTGACCGGCGAGCTCGGGGCCGCGCTGACCGGCGGCGGAGCGAGAGCTCCCGCGGAGCCGGAGCAGGAGGCACACGCGAGCACGGCCGCGAGGGCGCCGCAGCTCAGGAGGAGACGTTTCCGGGCCGGGCGAATCATGCGTTTTCCGTTCGGGACGGGCCCGGGCGCATCCGCTTGTCGCCAGGCCCGGCGATCCGTTGCGGCGCGGCCGTTTCCGTCGCGGATTCGTTCCGTATGGACTATCCACAGTGGACGGAAGGCGGTCTCGCGCTCCCGAGCGGCGCGGGACCCCGAGACCGTCCGATCAGGAGCCGGGGCCGGAGTAGATCTCCGCGGCGGGCGGGGCCTGGGCCGGGACGGGCTGGTCCCAGCCGCTGAACTCCATCGTGCCCTCCGACGGGGATTCGAGGCGCAGCAGGCGGTGCGTTCCGGCGGCTTCGAGGAAAATCGTCCGGGCGCCGTTCTTGTACCGCAGCGCCGGGGTGCCCGCCACGTCGGCGGGTTCGGCCGCGGAGTAGCCGGGCTTGTCGGCGTCGTCGCCCATGGAGCCGACGAAGACGTCGTAGTCCAGGAACAGCTTGAACGCCTCGCCGAGGCCCTGGCCGAGCTGCGAGTCGAGCGACACCCACTTGTCGTTGACCATCGCGGCGGCCTCGGCGGGCAGCCCCGCCTCCTTGGTCAGCGACTTGCTGAACCGCATCCAGACCTTGTCGCCGACGCGCCGCACCGGGACCTCGACGCCGTCCTTCTCGATCGAGCCGCTCACGCTGTCCTTGTTGAACTGCATGTCGACCTTCATCTTGCCGTCTTCGCTCTTCGAGCCCTTGACGTGCACCGCGGTCGACTTCTTCATCGCGGCCTTGACGGTTTCGCCGACCTTCGCGGGGTCGATCGGGGCGGCGGACGGCGCCGCGGACGAGGCGGCGGCCGGGTCGGCGGCGGCAGGGGCCGGCTGGGCGTTTCCACCGGAGCCGGAGCAGGCGGTGCACGCGAGCGCGGCGGCTGCCGCGAGGGCGCCGCAGCGCACCAGGAGACGGTTCGAGACCGGGCGAATCATGAGTTTTCCGTTCGGGACAGGCCCAGGACACCCCCGGGCTCATCCGGTTATCGCCTGACCCGGAGGTTCGTTACGGCTTGCCCGATTCCGTCACGCATTCGTGATCTTGGTCCACTGTGGACGGACCAGGGGTCAGCTGGCGGCGCGGGTCGCGGCCCAGCCGGGATGCGGCAGCCGTTGCGGACGGCCGTCCGGGTGGTACTCGAAATGCCACCATTCGTTGTCGTACACGCGATACAGGCCGAACCGTCCACCGTGGACTTCCAGCCACAGCGCGCCCTCGTAAGGCCGCACGTCGAGCGCGACGCCTCGCACATGCTGCGATTGCGCGGGCGGGAGCGTGAGGCGCAGGGCGAGTTCGGCCGAACCGGCGCGCTGCACCTCGGCGTCGAACAACCCGGCCTGCGTCGCGGCGTCGCGGTGGCCGGACGTCAGGCCGAGCAGGATTCCGTGCCGCCACAGGGCTTCGGTGCGTGCTGCGGTGAACGCGGCGTACGTCCCCGGCGTGAGCCCGGCGAGGTTTTCGGCCGGATAGCGGGCGCTGAGCGCCCACTGGCACGCGACGTGCCGCGCCCGGCCCCGCGCGACCACCCACGCGACCGGCACGAAAAGCACCGCGAGCACGTGGGTGACCACTCGGTAGATTCCCGTCACTGCAGCGCCTTCGCGACCGCGGCGGCGGCCTGCGCGATCAGTTTGTCGTCGGTCTTCGCATCCTTGGCCGGGCGATGGGACAGCACTGCGAGCACGATCGGCGCCCGGTGCGGCGGCCACAGCACGGCGATGTCGTTGCGCGTGGCGTAATCGGCGGTCCCGGTCTTGTCCGCGACCTGCCAGTCCGCGGGCACGCCGGCGCGGATCACGTTCGCGCCGGTGGTGTTGGCGCGCATGATCTTGGTGAGCACGGCCTGTTTGTCCGCCGGGAGCCCCGAGTCGAGCGCGACGGCGCGCAGGTCCTTGGCCCAGGCTCGCGGGGTGGTCGTGTCCCGGACGTCACCAGGGCTCGTCTCGTTGAGAGCGGGCTCGATGCGGTCCACGTGGGTGACCGTATCCCCCAGCCGGCGAAGCTCCGCAGCCAGCCCGGCGGGACCGCCGATTTCGCGGAACATGAGGTTATCCGCCGTGTTGTCGCTGTAACGCAGCGCAGCGTCCAGGACGCTCAGTAACGACATTTGCTCCCCGATGTGCTTTTCCGTGATCGGGGAGTTGGGCACGAGATCGCTTTGCCGAATCGTGACCGTCCGGTTCAGATCGTCCCCGCGGTGCAGGATGGCTGCCGCGTTGAACACCTTGTGCGTGGAAGCGTAGGCAAAACGCTCATCGGCGTGATAGGCGACCTCGCGGCCGTCGCCGGTGTCGATCGCGTAGACGCCGAGATGTGCGTCGAAAGCCTTTTCCAGCGCGGCGAAATCCAGCTGGGCGACGGCTTTGGCCGCCGCGGGCGAGGCGGACTGCGCCGAACTCGCCGGGGCGGCCGGTGGTGCTGGTGTGGCACACGAGGCTAGCGCGACCAATGCGAACGAGGCCAGGGTCAGCCTGCGGAACACGAGGTTCTCCCTCCGAAGTCGATCAAGTCCCCAGAAGCGTGCCTCCGGGTGGTTCATGCGGTCCAAGACACTTTTGCGGAAGTTGATGCGAATCTGGCATAAGCTCTGGTCGTGGACCTGGTGGGCTGGTGCAAGGCGTTCGTGAGCGTGACCGAGGCGGGGAGTTTCACCGGCGGCGCGGCGGTCGCGCGGATCCCGCAGCCGGTGGCGAGCCGCCGGATCGCCGCGCTCGAACGGCATCTGGGGGAGCGGCTGTTCGACCGCTCCACGCGGCGGGCGCGGCTCACGCCGTTCGGCCGGGACCTGCTGCCGTCCGCGCAACGCCTCGTCCGGCTCGCCGAGGCGATGGAGCACGACGCTCAGCGCGCGCGCCGCCGGCCGCTGCGGCTGGCGGTCCCGGACACGTCGACCACCCGCGATCTCGCCGAACTCGAAGCGCAGGCGCGGACGGTGGGGATGTTCCTGGAGTTCCGCGTCGCCGGGCCGGCCGAGCGGGCCGAATTGGTGCGGACGCAGGAGGTGCGCGCCGCGCTCGTCGCGGTGCCGCCGGAGGACGGGGTGTGGACAGTGCCGCTGGGGCTGGCCGGCGAGGCCGAGCCGGACGAAGCCGTGGTGTACCTGGAAACCCTGCGCGCGGGCCGGTCGGCCGGGCCGCGGCGGCGGGTGTGGGTGCAGCCGGAGGACGACGTGCCGCACGTGCGCGACCGGGTGTTCCGCGCGCGGGACGCGGCCGGGTTGCTGCCCGCGCAGGTCGAGGTCGCGGCGACGCTGACGACGGCCGCGGCGAGTGTGTTTTCCTCGGCGGATCTGCTGCTCTGCTCGGCGGACCAGGCGCGGGAACTGGGGCTGGCGTGGCGTCCGGCGGGCGGCGTCCGGCTCGCGCGGGGGTACGACGTGGCGGCCGGGCTTGGCGACGACATCGACCGGGTGCGGACGCCGCTGCGCGCGGCGATCGCGCGCTGTCTCGGCGCGAGCGTTGCGGCAGACTGACGCCGTGAACACTGAGGCGCTGCTGGCGCGGCTGCGGGACGAACTCGACGAAGGCGGGCTGCGGGGCTCGTTCCTCGTCCGCGACCTCGGGTCCGGCCGCGAGATCGGGATCGAACCCGACCTGGAGTTCGCGACCGCCTCGCTGGTCAAGGTCCCCCTCGTGGCGGTGACCGAGGACCGGATCCGGCGCGGCGAACTCGACGGAGCCCGGCAGGTGGACATCGAACCCGGCCGCATCGACACCGCGGGGCCGACCGGGCTGTCCCGGTTCCGGTATCCGGCGCGGGTGTCGGTGGCCGACCTGATGTACCTGGCCTCCGCGATCAGCGACAGCGCCGCGGCCGACGAATTGCTCGCCCTCACCCCGCCCGCGGAGGTCACGCGGACAGTGCGGGAGTGGGGCATCTCCGGCATCTCGGTGCGGCATTCGCTGAGCGAGCTGGCCGACACTCCGGTGGAACGCTTCGACGCGGCCGAGGTGCATCTCGCGCACTCGCTGGCGATCGGCGCGGTGACCGAGGGGCAAGGACATCCGGTGCGGCAGCTGGACGTTTCGCGGGCGAGTTCCGGTTCGGCGCGCGCGTTCACCGATTTGCTGACCGCGTTGTGGACGCCGTCGAAAATCGACCCGGACGTGTCCGCCCGGGTCCGGGAGCTGATGGGCGAAAACCTGCTGCGCCAGCGCTTGGCGCCGGATTTCGCTTCCGATTCCGCGAAGTGGTCCTCGAAAACCGGGACCTTGGTGAATCTGCGGCACGAGATCGGGGTGGTGGAGCATTCCGACGGCCAGACGTTCGCGGTCGCCGCGCTCACCGAATCCCGGGTGCCCGCGGCGATCCAGCCGGAAGCGGAGATCCTGATGGCACGGGTCGCGCGGGCGCTGCGCGACCATTTGCGGGCTCGCGGCTGACCGGGCGGCCGGATCCGCCCTCGCGGCGAATCCGGCCGTTCCCTCGTCAGACCAGGCCCAGCAGCGTGAGGATGAGAACGATTCCGTGCGTCTGCATTTTCCCGCACCTCCTTCCCGGATCCAGGCACGGAAAACCCCCGCCGGGAAAGCGCGCGCTTTCGCGGTTGTGCGGGTTTCCGTGATTCTCGGCGAACCGCCCGGAACGAGCGGCGTGCACCAAGAATGCGATCCGGGAACGAGGGCGGACAAGGCGTTTCCTGTTTCCTGGAAAGCAGGAAACAGGTGTTCAGCGCAGAGTCGGGTTTCCCCAGGCCAGCGCGGCCGGACGGGACGCGCGGGCGGCCGGGCCCGCCGGAGGGCGGCGGATTTCCAGCCGCAGCCGCCGGACGCCGGTGACGTCGAGTTCGGTGTGCCGCGGGCTGCCGAAAGCGGAATGGTCGAGGTGGCGGATCTCCCCGTCGAGCCGGACGCAGAACAGCCCGGTCTGGAAAGCCGCGTCCTCGGCGTCGTCGAGCACGCCGGCGACCGCGGTGAAATGCGCGTACGCGCCGTCGAGGTCGATTTCCGCGAACGCCCATGCCCCGGATGTCGGCCCGGCGGTGCGGAAAACGACGCTGTGCTCGTAGCCGATCCCGTCGATCCGCGCTGAGCCGGCGGCGATGTCCGCGCTCTTCTCGCGCCACGGCAGTTCGGTCGCCAGCACCGGCCCGGGCGCGGAATCCGGTGTCCCGCGCCAGATCCCGCGCACCGGCCGCTCGTTCTGGCTGCGTCCGGTGATCGCGGAGACGAGCCCGGCGACGCCGTCCTGGGTGAACGCCGGAATCCGGAAATGCGTGGTGGAATACGGGGTGAGAAACGCCGGGATGTCTTCGACCGAAGCGCCGGGCAGCACCACCGGCAGGATGCGGCGGGTCTCGCGCTCCAGGTCGCGGGTGAGCGCGTCGCGCATGATCCGCGCCTCGAACTGGGAACCGCGGCCCTCGTCGAAGGGAGCCTCGCCGTCCGCGCGCCTGCGGTAGTCCGGCGAGGCGACCACCAGCACGAAATCGGCGGCGCGGATGTTCCGGATCGCCCAGGCCGACCAGTCGAGCCGGGAGGTGTCGTCCCATTGGTCGAGCCGGACGTCGAGCCCGATCCGGGCGCGCAGGAAAGTGGCGAAGGTCCCGACCTGCTGATAATGCTCGGCGGCGGTGTCGTGGGCGTAGCTGATGAAGATCCGGGGTGCGGCGGGGGCGGACATCGGGCTCCTCGAATTCCGGCGGCAGCGACCGGTCCAGTCTCGGGTCCGGTCCCGGGCCGGGGCGGCGGCAGCGGGCTTTCGGCCACAAAGTGTCCAGAATCTGTCCCTTGTCGGCGTCCGCGCGAAAGGTATCGTCGTGGTCCGAGGTCGGATCGCCAGGACGCGGAAATCGACGGGGGAGCGTTGCCCAGGTGTACCACTACGACGTTTTCATCAGTTATCTGCGGACCGCCGATCCGATCGCCCGGTGGGTGCGCAACCATTTCCACCCCCGGTTGTGCGAACTGCTCGACAGCAACCTCGACCGCGAGGTCCGGGTGTTCTTCGACGGTGCGGTCCGGGTAGGCGACCGCTGGCCCGAAGAACTGCGCAATGCCTTGCAGCGCACCAGAATTCTCATCCCGGTGGCGTCCGGCCAGTACTTCTACGACGAGTGGTGCCTCGCCGAATGGGCGTCGATGGCGCACCGCGAGAAACTCGCCGGCGGCTCCCGCCCGGCCACGCTGATCTATCCGGTGATCTACGCCGATTCGAGGAATTTCCCGCCGTTCGCGCACCAGCGCAAGTGGCAGAACCTCACCGACTGGAACCATCCGTACGAGCATTTCCAGGTTTCGCCCAAGTACATCGGTTTCCACGACAAGATGAACGTGATCGCGCAGGAGGTGGAGGAATTGATCAGCGCGGCTCCTCCGTGGCGGCCGGACTGGCCCGTGCTCACCCCGCTGCCGGACGACCCGCCGACCGCGCGCGTCCCGAAGTTCTGACCGATGACCGGCACCGTGATCACGTTCTATTCGTTCAAGGGCGGCGTCGGCCGCAGTTTCGCGCTGGCCAACATCGCCGTGCTGCTGGCGCGCTGGGGCCATCGCGTGCTGTGCGTCGACTGGGACCTCGAAGCGCCCGGCCTGAGCGACTACTTCCGCCCGATGCTGGACCGCGAACCCGAGGGCGGCGTGGTGGATCTGGTGGCCGACTTCCGGGCCGGCACCGTCGAGCCGGACCGGCACGTCCTGCGGCTGGCCGCGGGCGACAACTCTCCCGGCACGCTCGATTTCCTCGCCGCCGGCCGCGACAGCCTCGACTATCCCGCGCAGGTGCAGGGAATCGACTGGGAAAGCCTCTACGACGACCGGTTCGGCGCGTATCTCGAAAAGTGCCGGGCGCACTGGACCGCGGACTACGATTACGTGCTTCTCGACAGCCGCACCGGGATCTCCGACGTCGGCGGCATCTGCGCGGCGCACCTGCCGGACCGGCTGGTCGTCCTCTACACCGCGAACCGGCAGAGCGTGCGCGGCGCGGTCGAAATCGCGAAGCGGGCCAACGTCGCCCGGAACGCCCTGCCCTACGACCGGCCGCAGCTGCCGGTGCTGCCCGTGCTCTCGCGCTTCGACACGCGCGAGGAATACGACCGCTCCGAGAAGTGGCGGAAGTTCTGCGTCGAGGAAACCAAAAGCTTGTTCGAGCCCTGGCTGGACCAAGACGTGCCGCCGGAAGTGATGGCCCGGCACCTCACCCTGCCGTACGTTTCGTACTGGACCTTCGGCGAGCAGCTCCCGGTGCTGCACGAGGAAAGCCCCGGCGCGGACCAGGTCGGCTTCGCGCTCGAAACGGTCGCCGCGGTGATCGCGCATTCCTTTGACCGCACCGAATTGCTGGAAGAGAACCGCGACGCGTACGTGGCCGCGGTGCGCCCGCAGAAGAAGGATTTCGCCTACGACATCCAGGTGAGCATGCCGCGTTCGAACCTGACGGTGTCCCGGGCGGTCGCGGAAGAACTGGAAAAACTCGGGATCCAGGTCGGGAAATCGCTGTCCGGCGACCGGGCGCGGCTCGGCCGCGCGGAAGCCGAAGCCCAGCACCTGTGCCTGGTGATCGACGGCAAGGCGAGCAGGTGGCAATCCGCGGAGGCGGAGCTGTTCCTGCACCGCACGCTGGGCCACGACCGCAAGCTCATCCTGGTGCTCACCGAAGGCACCGACCCGCGCGACCTGTCCGGCTATCTCGGCAGCGTCCGGTACCTGCGCCTAGGCCCGGCGACCGGACCGGCGAAGGTCGCGCGCAGCCTCGCCGACGAAATCGGCGCCGGCCGGACCCTGGTCGACACCGGCCAGGCCGACCTGGTTTCCCTGCTGCGCCAAGCAGTGCACGCCCGGCTGCGCCCAGGACTGTGGGACCTCGTCGACGATCTCGCCGGCGAAATCCCGGCCGCGGTCGGCGCCGGGGACAGCGCGCGGGCGCAGGACCTCGGCGCGGACCTGGCCGTGCTGCTTCGCCCACGCCGCGACGACGACGGCGCGGTGCCGCCGCCGCAACGAGTCCAGAAGTCCCTCGCCTGGGCCCGGCAAGTGCTCGACGTGCGGGTGACCGGCTAGCCCCCGCACGACCCCAGAACACCCCGGCCGCGCCCGCGTCCGGGATGCCCCGAGGAAGGACGGCGGATGCACGAACGACTGAGCCACAAGCAGTCCGCGGCGATGATCGCGCTGATGGTGCACGGCCGGGAGATGTCGAACCCGGAGCTGCGCCGCGCGGCGGGCTTCGCGCTCGACGGGAGGGACCGGGTCAAGCTCAACGAACGGTACGTCAGCAGCAAAAAATCCGGGCGAGCGTTCGTGCACCAGCTCACCGGGGCTGGCTGGGACTGGTGCGAGGAGGAACTGGCCGCGCTGACCCCGCCGCAGCCGGTGCGGAGCACGTTGACTGTGGTGGCTTACCTGGCGCTGCACGGGTTTGTCGAGTACCTGCGGTTGCACAATGTTCCGCTCAAGGATGTTTTCGGCGGTGCGGACGGGAACGCGCCGCAGGCGGCGAATCTGGAGGAATTGATCCGCACCGCGTACCGGAAACTCGCCCGTTCGCCCCGCGACTGGGTCGGCCTGGCGGATCTCCGGCCGCTGCTGGGCGGCGCGGCCGTCACCGAGGTCGACGCGGTGCTCAAGGAGCTGAGCCGTACCGGACAGGCGCATCTGGTGCCCGAGTCGAACCGCAAGGCTCTCACCGCCGAGGACAAGGAAGCGGCCGTGCGCATTGGCGGTGAGGACAACCATCTGCTCTCCATCGAGGCGTCATGATCGAACATCTCGCGGTGCTGGCGACCTTGCGATTCGACTGGGCTGACACGCCTGATCACGTGTGGCGGGATTCTCCGTACCACGTCGACGGGCTGCACCCCGACATGACGGCAGCGATCGACATCGGCGTCCGCGACGCCGCGGCGAGCGACGGGCCGAGCCCGATCGGATTGGTCATGCAGGGGATGAAGGGCGCGGGCAAGACGCATCTGCTCGGCTTGGTCCGGCGGGCGGTCCATCGGGCGGGCGGCTACTTCTTCCTTGACGACCTCACCGCTGGCGACGCGTTCTGGGAGGACACCGCCGACGGGTTGCGACGAGGGTTGTCTCGCTTGGACGATTCGGGCGAGCCCCAGGTGCGCAGCTTCGTGCGCCGGGTGTGCGAGCGCGGCGACGTGCCGTGGGAAAGCACTTCGGCGCTGGTCAGCGGGCGTGGAGTGAGCCGGGCGCACGTCGACGCGTTCCTGATGGGCCTGCGGAAACTGGACAGGCAGGTCGCGGTCGAATGCGCGGACACCGCTCGCGCGCTGGTGCTGTACGCCGCCGAAGAACTGACTCAGAACGAGATCGGGGACGAGTATCTCGGCCGCTTCGACGAATCGAAGTCCGGTGTGCGGCGCAAGTGGGGCATCCGGGCGAAGCCGAAGTCCGCGCGGGACCAGGTACACGACATCACGCGGCTGCTCGCGCTCACCGGGCCGCTCGCCATCGGGGTCGACCAGCTCGACCCGCTGGTGGCCGTTTCCGAATTGCAGACGAAAGACGTCGGCCGCCGGGAGGACAACGGCCTGCTCGTCGCCCAGATCGCCGATGGGCTGATGGAGTTGCGCGAGATCACCCGGAGGACGGTGACCGTCCTCGCCTGCTTGCCGCCGACCTGGATGCAGATCAAGGAAAAGGCCACCGATTCCGTCGGCGACCGGTTCCGTGAATCGCTGACGCTCGGCCGGGTGCTGGACGCTGAGATCGGCCGGAAACTGGTCGAGCGGCGTCTGGGGGTTGCTTACGCGGCAATGGATTTCACGCCGCCGCACCCGACCTGGCCGGTCGCCGCGTCGGCTTTCGACGGTCCGTGGGAGACCTACACGCCGCGGGAACTGCTGCGGCGGATCGGCGCGCACATCGACGCCTGCGTGCGCGCGGAACGAGTGCAGGAACTGACCACGTTCAATCCCGACGCGGCCGAGGTGCTGCCCGCGCGCGCGGAGCCGAAACCCGATCGCTTCGCCGAACTGGACGACTGGTTTGACCAGCTCCGGGCCGCGGCGGATCCGTCGGCGCTGCTCGACTACAAGGTCGAGGACGAGGTGATGCCCCGATTGCTGTCGGCCGCACTGCGCGGCTGGATCACCGAGGTCGGCGACGACGAGATGGAGTGGGACACCCGCGTCAGCGAGGACGAGCTGCACGCGTGGCTCACCCATACCCTCGACGAGGCCTCGGACCTCGAAGAGCACTGGGCCTTCCGCGCGATCTCGGCGAAGAATCCGATCGCCGTGCTCAGCCGGTTCCGCAAGGCACGGTCGGCGGCGGGGCTGCGGCCCGGCGCGGAGAACCGGCATCTGGTGCTGATCCGGAACTCATCCTGGTCCAAAGGAGAAAAAACCCAAGCCGAACTCCGGGCCTTCGAAGCCGCGGGAGGGAAGCGGCTCAAGATGTCCGAAGCGGACGTCCGCACGTTCTGGGCGCTGGACGAGATGTTCGTCAAGGGCGGCCCGGACGTCCACGAGTGGCTCATCGACCGCCGCCCGGCTCGCCGTTCCCAGCTGCTCTCCGTAGTCCTGCCGGACACCCCGCCGCGGCCCGATCCCGCACCACGCCCCGGCAGCACCGCGCAACCGCGCCCGGTCCACGGGCCAGCGACCCCAGCCCAACCGTCCCTCTTCACCGAACCAGCCCCCGCAGCCCCGCGTTCGCACCGCACCGGAGCCGCCCAAGCCCCCCGTTCCGACGGAACCCACCCCCCGCCCGAGGAGGACACCCTCACCCTCGGCATCGAAACCGGTTCCGGCGAACCCGTCCGGATAGAACTCTCCGCCCTCCGCAAGCACGCGGCCGTCTTCGCCGGGTCCGGGTCGGGGAAAACCGTGCTCCTGCGCCGGATCGTCGAGGAATGCGCGCTGCTCGGCGTGTCGTCCATCGTGCTCGATCCCAACAACGACCTCGCCCGCCTCGGCGACGCGTGGCCGAGTCCGCCGGACGGCTGGGGGCCGCAGGACGCCGAGCTCGCCGAACGTTATCTCGAAGGAACCGACGTCGTCGTCTGGACGCCGGGACGCGCGACCGGGCGCCCGCTCGGGTTCGAGCCGTTGCCGGATTTCTCCGGGGTGCTCGACGACGAGGACGAGTTTTCCGCGGCGGTCGAGGTGGCGGTGGCCGCGCTCGCGCCGCAGGCCCGGCTGACCGGCAGCACCGCGAAGGCGGACATCGGCCTGGCTGTGCTGCGGCAGACGATCGTGCACTACGCCCGCAGCGGGTCGCGGAGCCTGCCGGAGCTGATCGGCGTTCTCGAGGATCTTCCCGAGGGCGTCACGAATCTCAACGGCGGCCGGAAGATCGCGGCCGAGGTCGCGGAGCTGCTCAAGGCCGCGATGGTGAACGATCCGCTGTTCGCCGGGGCCGGGACCCCGTTGGATCCGGCGGTGCTGCTGACTCCGAAAACCGGCAAGCGGGCGCGGATTTCGGTGATCAGCTTCGCCGGGCTGCCCTCGGAGGCGCAGCGGCGGAGTTTCGTGAACCAGCTGCAGATGGAACTGTTCGCGTGGATCAAGCGGAACCCGGCGGGGGACCGGCCGCTCGGCGCGCTGTTCGTGATGGACGAGGCGCAGACGCTCGCGGCGTCCGGCTCGCTCACCGCGAGCACGCGCAGCACGATCGTGCTCGCCGCGCAGGCCCGGAAGTACGGCCTGGGCCTGCTGTTCGCGACCCAGGCGCCGAAGGGCCTGCACAACCAGATCGCCGGCAACGCGACGACGCAGTTCTTCGGGCGGCTCAACAGCCCGGCGCAGATCGCCGCGGCGAACGAGATGGCGCGGGCGAAAGGCAGCCCGGTGGCGGACATCTCGCAGCTGGAACGGGCCCAGTTCTACGTGTCCGGCGAGGCGTTCGGGTTCCGGCGGGTGTCGACGCCGCTGTGCCTGAGCCACCACCCGGCGAGCCCGCTGCGCCTCGAGGAGGTGCTCGCGCGGGCCAGGAACGGGGAGGGAAGAGGGGAGGGGTGAAACAGCGGCCCGGACCCGGGGATCCGTCCGGGCCCGGGCCGCTGCAGATCAGACGCCCGCGACCGACTGGATCCAGTCGCGGTACTGGGTGATGTTGATGTAGGCGGTGTAGGACTGGCGGTCGCTGGTGGAGGCGACGCCGACCTGCTTGCCGTTGGCGTACATCGGGCCGCCGGAGTCGCCGCCGGCGGTGATGCCGTCGCCGCGGTTGGCGCACACCGAGACGCCGGCCGCGCCGTCCGGGCAGTCGACCGAGGTGACCTGGACGTTCGCCACCTTCAGCACCTGCGACTGGCAATTGATCTCCGGCTGGTCGGTGCAGGTCGCGCCCCAGCCGTAGACCTGCGCGGTGTCGCCGACGTTGACGTCGCCCGCGGTGCCGAGCGGCGCGTACTCGGTCTGCACCTTCTGGTCGATCTGGACCAGCGAGATGTCGGCGTCGGGGGAGTCGTGCACCGACGTCGCGGAGACCTCGGTGCCCTGGGTCTGGTCGAGGCTGCCGACGTGGAAGGTGATCTGCTTGCCGCCGGCGCCCTGCGTGCAGTGCCGGGCGGTGAGGATCCAGTCGGGCGCGATGATCGTGGCGGAGCAGAGTTCCTGGCCGCCGGCGAACATCCGGGCGGCGGCGTGCAGGGAGTCGGCGGTGCTGCCGTCGATGATGGCGGGCTGGGCGGGAGCGGCGACGGCCGGGGAAGCCGCGGCGACGGCGGCGAAGGCCAGGCCGGACAGGACTGCGGCGGTACGCGCGATACGCACTGGTGATCAACTCCGGTGGGTACGGGGAGTAGCGGTCAGGTACTGACCCACAGTCGTGAATGTCGGTAAATGACGGAACCCGCCGAAGGTCGGGCTGACTCAGTTCCCGACTTTCGGCGTAGGACAAGCGGAGCAGCCCCCGTTCGCCGCCGCGGCGAGGCGGACTGTGAGCGCGGTCACCGTGCCCCCAGGTCCAGAATGGTGTCGGGTGGACGAGCGGGCGCGACGGGCCCCGCCTCTGGACAGGGAGTGCTGCACGCGGATGGAAGCCGGCTCACAGGGATCGGCACGGCTGAAGTCGTCGTACCGCTACGACGACCTCGACGTGCTCACGCTGCTGCTGGCGGGGGAACTCGACGCCGGCACCGCGCTGGTGGTGGTGCGGGCGGTGACGTTCGCGCTGGCCAAACGCCCGATGGCGCTGGTGCTGGACCTGACCGGGCTGACCGAGCTGAGCGACGCGGGCGTGCACGTCCTGCGGGCCGCGCAGGACCGCGCGGCCGCCGAGGGCGTGGTGCTGCGGCTGCTCGCGCACCCCTCGGACGCGGCGGGCCGCCGGCTCGCCGAAACCGGGATGACCGGCGTGTTCGACATCTACCCGGACCGCACCGCGGTCCGCGTGGAAACCGACCGGATCGCGTTCCTGCGCCGGATGAAACGGCGGCTCGACGCGGGCTGAGCCGGGCGGCGCCGTCCCGCCGGACCGCCGAGTTGGCCCGAGCGGGTGAACTTCGGGGATTTTTTCTTTCGTGGTCCGGACCAGCGCGGGCGATGTTGCGAGTTCACGCCAGCAGCGCTTCGGCGAGCCCCTGCTCCTGGATCGAGTCCCGCAGTTTCGCCAGCGCCCGGCATTGCGTCACCCGGACGTTGCCCGCCGAGATCCCCAGCGCCTTCGCCGTTTCGGCCGAAGTGAGGCCGACGACGACGCGCAGAGTCAGGATTTCCTGCTGCAGCTTCGGCATTCCGGCCAGCAGCCTGCCCAGCGAGGCTCCGAGGTCGGCGGTCATCGTGTGCGATTCCGGGCCCTCGCGCAGATCCGGGTTCTCCGGGACGTCGGGCACCGGCCGCGAACGGTCGCGCGACACCGCGCGGAAGGCGTCGGCCACCTTGTTCGCCGCGATCGCGCGCACCAGGTGCAGGAACGATCCGCCGCGGTCCTCGTAGCCCGGCACCGCCTGCAGCACCGCGATGCACACTTCCTGCGCGACGTCGTCGGCCGACAGGTACGACAGGTCGCGTCCGCCGATGCGGGCGCGGCAATAGCGCGCGATCACCGGTTTCAGCAGCGCCAGCAGTTCCGGCACCGCGCCGGGGACGCCGTCGCGGGCCGCGCGGACCACGGTTTCCAGGCGCTGCGGCAGCCCGGACGGGCGCGGCAGCGCGGCGAGCGGGACGTAGCCTTCGACCGGTTCGGAGACGGTGGCGGTGGACATAGGGGTCGTTCCTTTCGTACGGGCGGCCGCGGTGGTCCTCGCCCGCTCGTTCCGGGAGTCGGACGGCCGCGCCCGGATGTTGCGGCCGCGCGGGTGTTGTCCAGCTTCTGTCCGTTGCGCGGCAACGGAATCCGCGCGGACCTGGACAGATCTTGGACAGGTCCGGGCCATCGGTAGCGCGTCCGGGCACGGCGGCGATCCCGGTCCGGTCGGAGAAATCCCGGACGGGAAGGGGAATCGCGATGATCACGCACTGACCGGAGCCGAGGGCCCGGCCGGCGGGTTCAGCCGGCCGGGCTCCATCGGATGCCGTAGGCGAAGCCGGGCGCGAGGCGGTCGAAGCGCAGGTGCGCCTCGCCCGATCCGTCCAGGCGCACGAGGTCGCCGCGTGCGTTCGGATCGCGGGCGTCGTCCTGGAACACGCGGTCCAGCCGCACGATTTCCGTCGGCGATGCGGCCGGAAAGCGCACGTACAGGTCGAACTGGTCGACCGGATGCCGCGGCACGCACACGTAGTGCGGATGCCGGAATTCCGCGCGGAACCGGAGCGCGAGCTCGTGCTTTTCCCCGCGCGCCAGCGGGGTGGCCAGCCGCAGCGCGAGGCCGACCCGGTCGTTCGACTCCATCGCGCGGCGGACCAGCGTGCCGCCGTGGAAGACGTCGACCTCCAGATCGCTTTCCCGCACCGGCCCGGCGGCCGTGGACGTGGTGGTGAGGGTGAGCGCGAGGTCGAGTTCGCCGACCTCGTCGGCGTCGGCGACGATCTTCCGGAACTCGAACACTTCGGGCCGCTTCTGGTCCAGCGCGAGGGAGACGTGCAGCAGTTCGGTGTGCCAGCTGCCGTCGGGCGCGGGCCGCCCGCCGCCTTCGCGCGGGCCCGCGAGCGCGAGGTGTGCGACATGCTCGATGCCCTCGTCGATGCGCCGCCGGATCGTGCGGTCGTCGCGGTCCAGCTCGCGCGCGGCCCAGTGCACCCGTTCCTGATAGAACGGCTTGCGCGCCGGCTCGTGCATCGCGAACGCCGCGAGCACGGCGATCCGGAGGTCCTCCGGGAGCGTTTTGGCCAGCGGCTCCAGCACGTGCGCGAGCCGGTCGCGGATCTCGACGTTTTCCGCGTTGTCGGGAATCCCGCACACCTCGCGCAGGACCGGGCCGACCCGAATCCCGAGCGGGGTGGTGAATACGCCGCGCCCCTTGCGGAGCACTTTCAATTCCGCGACCAAGTCCGCCGCGTTCGGTTCCACCCGTTCCTCCCTCGCGTCTCCCCGCCCGGAGTCACTGTTACGCAACGCGGGCGCGGATGTCCAGCCTTGCCCGGGGACGGCGCACGGACTGTGACCGGAATGATTTCCCATTCCCGCGTCCGGCTGGTGCGCCCGGGTTTATCGGCAGCGGAAATTCGCTCGAATGGCGCCTTCCCGAAACGGCGGGTGACTGCTCCCTATTACCGCGGGCGCGTCGCGTCCGCGCTGCCGGCGAACAGTCAGCCGTCTGATATTCGCTCTTCTGAGCGAGATCAAGTCAGTCCTGCCTTCCGATCGCCGCCCCGCCGAGGTTGAATATGCCTTTCGCCGCGGCAGCCGGTCAATGCGTCTTCGTTTCCCGTTCACGCGATAAAGGCGGAAACGGGAAACTCCTTCCCCTGGCGCCGGGCGGCCCCGCATTCTCGGGACAAGCCGCCGATCGGGCGGGCGGAAATCCCCTGGAGGAGCTTGCCGTGAAGGTCGTCTGTTCGTTTTCTCTGCTGGTGCGGGCCGGGTTGTGGCTCGCCGGGCTGGCGCTCGTGTCCGGACTCGCCCTCGGCCATCCGGGCGGGCCCGCGCCGGTCGCGCCGCCGGTGCCGGTGCGGACCGCGCCGTGACGAAACCGCGGGCCGGTGTCTGCCGGACCGTCATACTGGGAGCGAGAAGAGGGTGGAGGCGGATGACAGCGCGCGCGACGTTCGGGGCGGAACTGCGGCGGCTGCGACTCTCGGCCGGACTGTCGCTCACTGAGCTGGCCGGGCGGGTGCACTACAGCAAGGGATACCTGAGCAAAGTCGAAACGGGTCTTGCTGCCCCGAATTCCGCACTCGCCACCTTATGTGAATCCGAATTCGGTACTCCTGGTGCTCTTACTGCGCTGATTCCCGCCGAATCCGGAAAACGGCGCACCAGGCCGGACGTCCGCCCGTCCGGCCTTCCCCCGGCGGCCGCCGACTTCACCGGCCGGGATCCGGAATCCCAGGCCGTTCGCGAGATTCTCGAGTCGGACGGCGGGATCTGCGTGATTTCGGGGATGGGCGGAGCCGGAAAGACGGCGCTGGCGGTGCGGTGCGCCTATCGGCTCGAAGCGTCCTTCGCCGACGGCAGTCTCTTTCTCGATCTGCGCGGGACCTCCGCCGAACCGGTCGCGCCCGCCGACGCGCACGACCGTCTGCTTCGGATCCTGGAGGTGCCCCCCGAACGGATCCCGGCCGATCCCGACGACCGCGCCGCGCTTTTCCGCACTTGCCTGCGCGGCCGGAGTTTCCTGCTGGTGCTGGACAACGCGGGCAGCACCGGGCAGGTGCGCCCGCTGCTGCCCGCCGAACCGAAATGCCGGGTCGTGATCACGAGCCGCTCCCGGCTGCCCGCTTTGGACGAAGCGCGGCACCTCTCACTGGGCGTCCTCCCGTCCGCAGCCGCCGCCGAACTGGTCGCCGCCTTGACCGGTGCGTCCCCGGACGCCGCGTTGCGGATCGCCGACCGCTGCGGCCGCCTCCCGCTGGCGATCCGGATCGCCGCGGCTCGCCTGCGCGCCCACCCGGCGTGGGATGTCGCGGAACTGGAACGCCGCTTGGCCGACGAGACTCGCCGGCTGAGCGAACTCGACGACGGCGAACGAAGCCTGGCTGCGGCTTTCCGATTGTCCGTGCGCCAGCTCGACCCGCCGGAAGCAAGGCTGTTCGGCTTGCTCGCCCTGCACCCCGGCCCGGACTTCGACGTCTTCGCCGCGCAAGCGCTGGGCTCGCTGGATTCCCGGACAGCGGAACGCCTGCTGGACCGCCTGCACCAGGCGTACCTGCTCACCCAGCCGGAACTGGGCCGGTACGGTTTCCACGACCTGGTAAGGGTTTTCGCCGCTTCCGGCAGCGCGGACGACGCCGCCTTCGCCCGCCTGGCCGATTTCTCCGTCGCGGCCGCGGAACGCGCCGACCGGGTGCTGAGCGGCCCGCGGTACCGCCCGGAGGTCGCGTACCCGCCCGGGCTGCCGGAGGTCGAGTTCCCGGACCAGGACAGCGCGATCGCCTGGTTCCGCGCGGAATGGCCGAACCTGGTCGCGCTGTGCCGCCGGACCGGCGGGTCCGAACGATGCTGGCAGCTGGCGTTCTTCCTGCGCGGATTCTTCTACCTGACCAAACTGTGGGACCCGTGGATCGCGACGCACCGCTGGGCGCGCGCCGCCGCCGAAGCCGTCGGCAACCGCTGGGCCGCCGCGACGACCACCGCGAACCTCGGGATCGCGTACGTCGACCGTGGCGATCTGGACGAGGCGTCCCGGTGTTACCGCCAAGCCCTGCGGGAGTACCGGGAAATCGGCGACCGCCACGGCGAAGCGACGGCCCTGGCGCATTCCGCGTGGGCCGAGCACTACCGCGGCAACCACGACCAAGCCCTGCGCGACCTGCGCACCGCGGCCGATTTCTACGAACTGACCGGCAACCGGCGCAGCGGCGCCATCACGACGCGGGGGATCGCCCTTGTCCTGACGGCGCTGGGGCGGCCTGCCGAAGCCGCCCGGTTGGTCGAGGAAACGTTGGCGGTGTTTGAGGAACTGGGGCTGGAACTGGATGTTGTGATGGGGCTGAACTGCCTGGGGTGGGCGAAGTTCCGCGACGGGGACCATAGCGGTGCCGAGTCGGCGTACCGGGAGGCGGTGGCTCGCGCGGAGGCTTGCGGGAGTTCGCACGAGGCGGCGCGGGCTTACTTGGGGCTGGGGAATGTCGCTGCGGCGCAAGGGGTTTCGGGGGAGGCCGCGGTGCAGTGGGAACGAGCGGAGGCCGCGCATCCTGATCTGGACCCGGTGACGGTAGGGGAGGCGGCTGCGCGGGCGGAGTTTTGTTGAGGTTGTTTCCTTATCCGGGGCGGGTTTTCACCGCGGCTGTCTCGGGAAGCCACGAGGACGGACCGATGTCGGCCAGCGGTTGAGGAAGGGCGGCGGCCACGGGATGACCTGCGTGCGCGGATGTTGGTCTCGTGGGGCGGGCGAGACAAGCCGGGGTTTGTGGCGAGAGGTGTTGTTTTGTCGGTTGAATCGGTGCTGCTGTCGGCGGCGAGGCGCAGGGCAGCCCCGGAGAGTTGGCGCGCACGAGGCTGACGAAGCCCAGGGGGTCCGTGGAGCCTGACGGGCGTCGCTGAGGTTTTCGCCTGCGGAGCCTGCTCTCGCGAACGGCGACTGCGGATCCGGCGCGCGAGGCCGCCCCTCCCGAGCACCCGCCGTAACGAGCGGCTCGAGGCCTGGCCGTGACCACGGAGTGGCCAGGCACAGACTCCGAGCCGCCCTGCCGTAAACCCCGGCGGCCCCAGCCGGTCACCGAGGACGCAGGGCCGCCTCGATCTCCTCCTGATCCGCCTCGCCGGGTCGGATCGTCAGCGGCCCCGCGACGTCCAGCAACCCCGGATGCCGGACGGTCCAGCTCAGCACCGGCAGCGAATCCTTCGTCAGGTCGTGCGCCGACGTCACCGTGACGCCGGGCGTCGGGCCGCAGGTGACGAAGTCCGCGGTCGCGCCGCGGCCGTCGCTGTGGCAGAAGGCGGCTCGGCCGTCAGCGGACAAGGCCAGCAGGGCCGGGCCGCCGTCGGCAGTGACGGCTGGCAGCACGTGGTCGTAGCTGGCCATCCGGCGCGTTATCAGCCGGTGCACGCGGCGGCCGCGGATGCTGGTCATCGGCGCGGTGTAGGTGCGCGCGACGGCGTCGAGCCGTTCCGGGTCCACGGGGGTCAGGCGTCCTCCTTCGTTCGTTCCGGGCGGGGCGACCGGACGAACCAGGCCCCGGCCACCGCGACCACTCCGATGCAGCCGGCGACGACGAACGCCGTCTGCAGCCCGTCGGCGTCAGGGCTTACTGCGGCGCCTACGGCGCTGCTGAGGGTCGCGACGCTGACGAACACCGCAGTACCCAGCGCGCCCGCGACCTGTTGGAGCGTCGAGAGGATCGCGCTGCCGTGCGAATACAGATGGTCCGGCAGTGCGGCCAGCGACTCGGTCATCAGCGGCGTCATCATCAGGCCGAGGCCGGCCATCAGGACGATGTGGATGCCGATCAGCGCGATCAGCGGGGAATCCGGGCCCAGCAAGGAGAACAGCCAGAGCGAGACCGTCATCGCGAGCGCGCCGGGCAGCACCAGGGGACGCGCGCCGACCCGGTCGAACAGGGCTCCGACCGGGCGGCCGAGCAGGCCCAGCACCAAACCGCCGGGCAGCACGGCCAGTCCGCTGACGAACGTGGACTTGTGCAGGACGGTCTGCAGATACAGCGGCAGCAGGATCGCGCCCACGCCGATCAGGCACATGAACAGCAACGCGCTGAGCCCCAGCGCGACGACGAAGCTGCGGTGGGTGAACGGGCGCAGATCGAGCAGGGCGCGGTCGCGCCGCTGCAGGCGGAGCTGCCGCCAGCCGAACACCGCCAGCGCAACCACGCCGACGACGATCGGCAGCCATGGGGGCAGCAGGGCCGTCTCGGCGGATTCGCCCGCGGACGACAGGCCGTACAGCACTCCGCCGAAACCGAGGGCGGACAGGACGACGGAGACGACGTCGAGCGGAACCGCGCGGGTTTCGCTGTCGATCCGCAGCTGCAGCACTCCGGCGACCAGCGCGGCCACCGACAGCGGAAGCACGATGAAGAACATCCACCGCCAGCCGAGCGACGACAGCACCGCGCCGCCGATCGTCGGGCCGATCGCGGGCGCGACCGCGATGACGATGCTGATCGTGCCCATCGTCGCGCCGCGGCGCTCGGCAGGCACGAGCCGCATGACGGTGGTCATCAGCAGCGGGATCATCACCGCGGTGCCGCACGCCTGCACGACCCGGCCCGCCATCAGCACACCGAACCCGGGCGCGACGCCGCACAGCAGCGTGCCGAGGCTGAACGAGGCGAGCGAGAAGACGAACACCTGCCGCGGCGTGAACCGTTCGAGCAGGAATCCGGTCGTCGGGATCACCACGGCCATGGTGAGCAGGAATCCGCTGGTGAGCCACTGGATCGTGGTGGTCGGCACGGAGAGGTCGAGGGCGAGGTCGCGCAGCGCGACGCTCAGGATGGTCTCGTTGAGGATCATCACGAACGCCGACAGCACGAGCACGCTGATCAGCAGCCCGGGTTTGACGGGCGGCCGCGCGGGAGCCTCCGGGGCGGCGGAGGAGACGCCGCTCATGGGCGCACCTCGCAGACGGTCGCGGCACCGGACTCCGGGGTCGCGAGCCGGGCGGCGGCGCCTCGGGCGCTCGCGAAGCCGGCACACAGTGAACGGCCGAGGAACGCCGGACGGCCGCCGGGAGAAGCTCTGCGCGCGGCTTCACCGGCCGCAGCGGACGGGGTAGGGGACTGCTGGATCTTCACTCGGCCAGGATACGGATGAGCACCGACAAAACCGGCGTCCTTTATCTGCCCCAGCCCGCGGCAACGGCGGGCGGCGGGCCGGAGGAAGCGGCGGAAAAGGCCGCTCGACCAGCGGTCGGACGCTGCCTGCCGGACCGGCAAGCTAACCGGGAATCTCGTTCGCGGAGAAGGCTCGCCCGCCTTGGAACCGCGCCGGTGCTACAGCCCGTGCGCGGACCGGAACGCGATGCGGAGTGCTCGGCAGTCCACTATGGAGCCACGTCCTGACAACCCCGGCAGCAGGACTCACGGGTTCATCGCCAGCACCAGGAAGCCCGCCAGCAACACCAGGTGCACCCCGCCCTGCAGCCGCGTAGCCCGCCCCGGCACCACGGTCAGCACGCTGACCACCACCGTGAGCGCGAGCAGCACGATGTGCGTCGGCCCGAGGCCGAGCAGCAGCGGGCCCTTGAGCCACACCGAGGCGAGCGCGATGACCGGAATCGTCAGGCCGATGCTGGCGATCGCCGAGCCGTACGCGAGGTTGAGGCTGATCTGCATCCGGTCGCGCCGTGCCGCGCGGACCGCCGCGAGCGTTTCCGGGGCCAGGATCAGCAGGGCGATCACCACGCCCACGAAGGACTGCGGCAGCCCGGCCGCGCGCACGCCTGCCTCGATCGCCGGGGACTCGACCTTCGCCAGGCCGACGACGGTGACCAGGGCGATCAGCAGCAGAACGAGGCTGACCAAAGTCTTCTGCGCGCTTGGCGGTTCCGCGTGCTCTTCTTCGCGGGTCTCGCCGTCGGCGTCGACCGGGAGGAAGAAATCGCGGTGCCGGACGGTCTGCGTCATCACGAAAGTGGCGTACAGGACCAGTGACGCACCGGCCGCGAAACCCAGCTGCGGGGCGGAAAACGCCGGTCCGGGCGTACTCGCGGTGAACGTCGGCAGGACGAGGCTCAGCGTCGCGAGCGTGCCGACTGTCGCCAGGGCCGCGCCGCTGCCTTCGGGGTGGAACCGCGTTTCCCCGTACCGGCGCGCGCCCACGAGAAGCGACAGCCCGACGATGCCGTTGGTGGTGATCATTACCGCGGCGAACACTGTGTCGCGCGCCAGCGTGTCGGCCTTTTCGCCGCCGGAGGCCATCATCGTGACGATCAGCGCGACTTCGATCACCGTCACCGCGACCGCGAGCACCAGCGAGCCGTACGGTTCGCCGACCCGGTGCGCTACCACCTCGGCGTGGTGCACCGCGGCGAGAACCGTGCCCGCCAGCGCGATCGCCACCAGTGCGACCGGCACCGGACCCAGCGTGCGGCCCCAGGTGAGCGCCAGCAGGACGAGGGCGACCAAGGGCAGCAAAGTGGTCCAGGACAACAGATAACCGCGGACGCGCGCCATGCGCCCACCCTGGCATATCGGACCCGCCGCCGCCGGGAACGCCGTCCGCGCGGGGGAGTGTCGCGTCCGAAATGGACACTGCCGGTCGTTGGGCGGGAGGCGGACAGTCGCCCGACGGGGGGCGAAATTCACTCATTCGGCCTAGCAGATGCAGGGTTCCGCAGGTCAGCGGCGGGGTACGCGCGGCGCACAGGGGATTTCGGCGCGGAAAGGAGCCGGAGATGACCCGTGAGATGAACATGGCCGACCGCGCGATGCCGGCCGGCGGCGACGGCGCGGAGTACTCGTTCTGGCGCGAGCACACGCACATCAATCTGAGCCCGGTGGCCGCACCGTCGATCCTGGGGCTCGCCGGGTTCGCGGTGTCGACGTTCATGGTGGCGGCGAACATGGCCGGCTGGTTCGGCGACAGCACGACGACGCCCCTGCTGCTGGCCCCGTTCGCGTTCGCCTTCGGCGGCGTCGCGCAGTTCCTCGCCGCGATGTGGTCGTACCGGGCCCGCGACGCTCTCGCGACCGTCATCCACGGCGCGTGGGGCGCGTTCTGGCTTGGCTACGGGGTCTACCAGCTGTTCGTCGGCCTCGGCGGACTGCCCTCGACGACGGCCAGTCCGGTCGCGGCGGCCGCGATCGGCTTCTGGTTCGTCGGCCTCGCGGCGATCACCTGGACCGGCGCGCTCGCCGCGCTGGCGGAAAGCCTGGTGCTCTGCGCGCTGCTCGCGGTGCTGGCCGCCGGGGCGACGCTGCTGGCGATCGGGCTGATCGGCGACGTCGGCGTCGTGCGCACCATCGCCGCGTACTTCCTGCTCGCGTCCGCGGTGCTGGCCTGGTACGCGTGCAGCGCGATGGTGCTCGAAGCGGCGCACCACCGGGTGGTCCTGCCGATGGGCCTGCGGGCTCCGCGACCCGCCCGGACCACGACGGTGCCGTTGCATCAGGCGATTCAGTTCGACCACGGCGAGCCGGGAATCAAGGCCGGGCAGTAGCCCCGGCCACCCCGGCGAGGAGGTGACCAACGGAATGAAGATGAGCATGGCGCTCACCGCGTTGACTCCGCGGGACCGCAAACTGCGGGAAAGCAGGCTGCCGCTCGCCGCTGAGTTCCTGGCCGGTGCGTGGCTGGTGATCGCGGCGTTCGCGTACAGCTATTCGTTCACGCTGTCCGCGACGGCCGGATTCTGGAACAGCCTGGCCTGCGGGATCGCCGTGGCGGTGGTCGCGCTGGTCCGGTTCGGCCTGCCGGAACGGGCGCGCTGGCTGGGGCTGGTCAACGTCGCGATCGGGTTCTGGCTCATCGCCGCGCCGTTCGCGTTCGGCTATCCAGTGGACGGCCATCGCGACGCGGTCCGCACGAATTCGCTGATCGTCGGCGTCCTGCTGGCGATTTTCGCCGTCATCTCGGTGACCGTCGCCTACCGCAGGCACAGCGGCGAATTCCGGGAGTGAGGAGGATGTACTGGCCGGTGCTGGCGGTGCTCGCGATCGGCGTGCTCGCCTTGGGCAGCGCGGGATTGCGCGCGCTCAAGGCAGCGCCGCCGGCCCGGAAGGAAACGCTCGTCGGGGCCTGGCTGGTGGCCGCGTCGGGCGTGGTGTGGTGGGCCTCCGCGCCCGCGGCCGGGGCGGTGTTCCTGGTGCTCGGCGCGGCGGTCGTCTTCGGCGCGGCGCTGATGACCGGCGAGCTGCCCTCGCGCTGAAAAAAACGGGGGTTTGCCACGGGCTGGGGCCGGTTACCCGGCCGGAGTGAGGCCGGGCTGCCGTCGGTTGCCCGGCAATCGGCGGGTGCGCGGGAGGTCGGTCATGACGCAGCTGAAACCCCGGCCGGTGGCGGTCGCCGCCCCGCCCCGCCGAGGCAAGAAAGGCTCAGTGCTGCTGGGCCTCCTGCGCACCACCGACCACAAGCAGATCGGGCTGCTCTATCTTGGCAGTTCGTTCGCGTTCTTCCTTATCGGCGGTGCGATGGCGCTGCTGATGCGCGGCGAACTGGCCCAGCCCGGCCTGCAATTCCTGTCGCAGGAGCAGTACAACCAGCTGTTCACCATGCACGGCACGATCATGCTGCTGCTGTACGCGACGCCGAACGTCTTCGGATTTGCCAACTTCGTGCTGCCGCTGCAAATCGGTTCCCCGGACGTCGCGTTCCCGAGGTTGAACGCGTTTTCCTACTGGCTGTACCTTTTCGGCGGGTTGATCGTGCTGAGTTCGTTCCTGACGCCCGCCGGGGCACCGGACTTCGGCTGGACGGCGTACACGCCGTTGTCGGACGCCGTGCACAGTCCCGGGGTCGGCGGGGATCTGTGGATCATGGGCCTGATCGTGTCCGGGCTCGGCACCATTCTCGGCGCGGTCAACATGACCACGACGATCCTGTGCCTGCGCGCCCCGGGAATGACGCTGTTCCGGATGCCGCTTTTCACCTGGAACATCCTCTTCACCGCGATCCTGGTGCTGCTCGCCTTCCCGATCCTCACCGCCGCTCTGTTCGGGCTGGAGGCCGACCGGAGGCTCGGCGCGCATGTTTTCGATCCCGCGAACGGCGGGGCCATCCTGTGGCAGCATCTCTTCTGGTTCTTCGGCCATCCCGAGGTGTACATCGTCGCGCTGCCGTATTTCGGGATCGTCACTGAAATCATTCCAGTGTTCAGCCGGAAACCGCTCTACGGCTACCGGCTGATGGTGTTCGCGACGGTCGGCATCACCGGGCTGTCCGCGACGGTGTGGGCGCACCACATGTTCGCCACCGGGGCGGTGCTGCTGCCGTTCTTCTCGATTCTCACGTTCCTCATCGCGGTGCCGACCGGGATCAAGTTCTTCAACTGGATCGGCACGATGTGGAAGGGGACGCTGTCGTTCGAATCGCCGATGCTGTGGTCGGTCGGATTCCTCGTCACCTTCCTGCTCGGCGGCCTGACTGGAGTGCTGCTGGCTTCTCCCGCGCTGGACTTCCACATCACCGACACCTATTTCGTGGTCGCGCACTTCCACTACGTGCTGTTCGGCACGATCGTGTTCGCCACGTTCGCCGGAATTTACTTCTGGTTCCCGAAGATGACCGGCCGGATGCTCGACGAACCGCTCGCGAAATGGCACTTCTGGACGACGTTCATCGGCTTCCACACGACGTTCCTGGTCCAGCACTGGCTCGGCGCGGAAGGGATGCCGCGGCGGTACGCGGACTACCTCCGCAGCGACGGCTTCACCTTGCTGAACACGATTTCCACCATCGGCGCGTTCATTCTCGGGGCTTCGGTGCTGCCGTTCATCTGGAACGTGGTCAAGAGCTACCGCTACGGCGAACAGGTCGAGGTGGACGATCCGTGGGGCTTCGGCGGTTCTCTGGAGTGGGCCACGTCGAGCCCGCCGCCTCGGCACAATTTCACCGAATTGCCGCGGATCCGCTCGGAGCGCCCCGCTTCCGACCTGCATTATCCGGAGGTCGCGAAACGGGCGGTGGAAGAGCGGTACGTGCACTGGGGCAAGCGCGAGAAGGAGAAATCGGACGCCTGATCACGGCCGGAACCCCTTGACCATGGCGTGCAGCCCGGCGGCGAACCACTGGTCGTAGTACTCGGCGGCGGCCGGATCGGCCCGCTCCGGCGGCGAGCCGAGCTGTGCGAGCGCGTGGCCGAGGGTGTAGACCCCGATGGACTGCACCGCGATCAGCGCGGTTTCCTGCGCGATCCCGTCCGCGGCGAACCGGTCGAGCACCCCCGCGAGCAGCGGCGTGACCGCTTCGACGTCGACAGGATGCGTGGCCAGCAGCGGGACCGCGTTCGGATGGCTGAGCAGCATGGCGCGGTACGCCTCGGCGAACCCGATCGCCGCTTCCGGCCAGGACTCCTGGGGTTCGAGGTCGGCGAGCGCGCTGGTGACCAGGCGATTGACAACCGCGGCGAGCACAGCGTCGCGGTGCGGGACGTGGCGGTACAACGACATCGCCGCGACGCCGAGGCGGGAGCCGAGCGCTCGCATGGTCAAGGCGTCGAGGCCGTCGTCGTCGATGAGGCCGATCGCCGCCGTGACGATCTGGTCGGCGCTGACCTGCGGCGGGCGGCCCGGCCGGCGGCGCGGCGTGTCGTTCATGCGGTCAGCGTGGCAGCCAGCGTCGTGCCGCACATGACCAGGGTGAGCGCTCCGACGACCAGGTGTTGGACGTCCGGGACGACGTCGTGCCCGGCGAGGATCAGCGCGCACAGTGCCAGAGCCGCGATCGACGACCACGGCCGGTGCAGCGCCACGCCCGCGGCGATGAGCAGCGGGAACGGGTAGTTGATCGCGGCGGCCAGCAGGCGCGGGCGGAGATTGCCCGGGGCGAGGTCGTTGAGCGGGAACATCGGCACCCATTCGGTCAGGACTAGCCAGGCCAGCCACAGCAGCGGGACGGCGACGGCGATCGGGATCACGGCGGACTCCTCGGGTCGCGTGTGCGTACGTCGTAAGCTTACAATGTACGCAAATGAGCCCGCAAGGAAGCGCCAGGTCGAGGGTCCTCGTGGGGTCAGCCCTGCTGGCGGCGGAATTCGTCCAGCACCCGGCGTTCCCGCTTCGTCGGGCGGCCCGCGCCGCGCTCGCGGCGGGCGACCGGGATCGCCGCTTCGGGCGGCGGCTTCGGGGTGCGGTCGATGAGACAGGTGGCCGCGACGGCGGCTCCCACGCGTTTCTGGATCACCTGCACGACCTCGACCACGCGCGTCGTCGTCCCGATCCGGGCGCGGACCTCGTCGCCGGGCACCACCGACGTCGCGGGTTTCGCCGGGCGGTCGTTCACGCGCACGTGCCCGCCGCGGCAGGCGGCCGCGGCGTCGGCGCGCGTCTTGGTCAGCCGGACCGCCCAGAGCCAGCGGTCGATCCGCGTCGATTCCATGCGTCCATCATGGCGTGTCCCAATGCCAGCGCAGGCCCAGGATCCCCGGAGTGACCGCGGCCGACACCATGTGCGCGGGCAGGCCTTCGGTGATCGGCAGCTCGGCGACGGTCGTCTCCGGCCCGGCGGGGGAGTCGAGCCGGTAGGCGTGGCAGGCCCGCGGTGCGCAGCCGGGCGCGAAGTGCAGTTCCAGCAGGTGTTCGTGCACCGCGTTGCGGAACCGGCGCTCGTACGACCAGTCCGGCCGGTCGTCGGTGAACTCGAACTCGTACTCGGCGATCGCGGTTTCGCCCCGGTCCAGGCCGCGGCCGAGGACGAGTTCGGCCACCGTGAACCCTTCCTCGGCCAGGGTTTCCGTGCGTCCGGGCGAGCAGTAGCGGGTGCGCACCAGCCGCGGCGGGCAGCCGGGGCCGACTCCGTGCGCGGTGACCAGCCGGATGTGCGTGTCGTCCTCCGTCGCCCGGAGGACCTCGCGCACCTCCAGCCGGTGCAGCCGCCGGTCCGGGCCGACGTGCACAGCCTCGTGAAGGCTCACCACCACCAGCGACGTCCGGTACGCCGTTTCGAACGAGTTCAGCACCCGCAGCACGGCGTTGCGGCGTCCCCACAGCCTTTCCCATCGCACGACCGGAACCGGCGGGGGTTCCGGATCGCGTTCGATGAGCCCGGTCAACGAGCCCGGCGGCAGGTCGAGCACGCCTTCGAGAATCCGCACCGCGACGCGCGAACGGGCGCGGGCGGGCACGGTGCGGCCGGTCCGCCAATAGCTGAGCGTCGTGGTGCTGACCGCGGCGCCCGCCGCGGCGAGCCGGTCCCGGAGCCGGTCGAGGCCGAGCCCGCTGCGGTCGATGGCCAGGGTCAGGGCACGGCTGAACGGCCCGTCCGCCAGCGCGTCGGCGAGCCGGTCCGGCTGGGTGCCGGGACCTGTCGAGAACACCTTCGTCCTCCTCGGGTCGTCCCCACCCATTCGCCTCCGGAACGGGCGGCGGCACAACCGTCGAAGGTCGGGTCTTGGCCGGTCAGCGCGGTTCCTCGGCGAACGGCTCGCGCAGTTCGACAACCCACTCACGCTCGTCCTCGGAAGTGTGGAGATAGACCTCGCAGGGGAAGCCGTCCGCGCGGAACCCGTGCTCGTCGGTCCACCGGGCGAGCCGCTGGTAGCCGGCGAGGAATCCGCTCGCCGGGCCGCGCTGGACCAGCGTCGCGGCGCGGGCGGCGGGCAGTTCGGCCAGTTCGAGGCCGTTCAGTGCGGCGACGGCGCCGGACACCGGGAGCGCCGCGTGCACGACGACGGGATCGTCCTCCGCGGCGGGCTTTTCGTAGTAGCAGGTCAGCGGCCCGGCCGGGGTGGCGTCGGATCCTTCGAGGCGGCGGCCGAGTTCCGCGCACAGCGGGCGCAGAACCGGGCTGATCGCCTCGGGGGAGAAGCTCGCGACGGTCGCGGTGAGCCGCACGACGCGCGTGGCGGGGAGGTCCTTGACGACGATTTCGGTGTCCGGCATGGCGTGCTCGCTTTCCAGCGTGCGGAGTCTCGCCTCGATCTCGGCCAGCCGGAGCCGGTCGGCGGCGACCCGTTCGGCCAGTTGGGCCCGGCGCAGCGTCAGCATGCCGCGGACCTGCTCGGGCGAGACCTGCTCGTCCAGCAGCGCGGCGACCTCGCTGAGCCCGAAGCCGAGCTCCTTGAGCGCGACGATCCGGTTCAGCGCGGCCAGCTGTCCCGCGGTGTAGCGCCGGTAGCCGGTGAACGGGTCGACCTCGGCGGGCCGGAGCAGGCCGAGCGCGTCGTAGTGCCGCAGCATGCGAACCGAAACCCGGCCGTGGCGGGCGAATTCTCCGATGGTGAACATGACCTCCCCAGCACACGCTCTGACACGGTGTGAGAGTCAAGTGTCCCCGCCGGACCGGGAACGGGCCGGCCCCCTGCGCCGACCCGCCCCGGCGGTCCCCTCGTCCCCCGACGAACGAGGGGACCCCGCCGGTCCGCCGCCCTCCACAGGACGGACCGGCGCCGGTCGCGGCTCCCGCGAACGGAACAGCGCAGCTCGGCTCGCGTGACGGCGGTCGTCGGAAAAGCCACCCGATCGGGTGAGGATTGGCAGGTCCGTAGGCTGGCCGGGTGAATCGGACGGACCGGCTGTACGCGCTCGTCGAGGAGCTTCGGGCGGTCTCGCCGCGCACCCGGACCGCGGCGTGGCTCGCGTCCCGGTTCGAGGTCAGCGTGCGCACGATCGAACGCGACCTGGGCGCGTTGCGCGAGGCAGGCGTGCCGATCTGGACCGAGACCGGGCGGACCGGCGGCTACGGCCTCGACCGCGAACGGACCCTGCCGCCGCTCACCCTGGCGCCGGAGGAAGCCATCGCGATCACCGTCGCGCTGCGTTCGGCCGCTGGTTCGCCGTTCGCGGGCGCGGCGGAGTCGGCGGCCCGCAAGGTCCTGGCGCGACTGCCGTCCGACGTCCGCGACGCCGAACAGCACCTCGCCGCGCGGCTGCACCGGGTCGGCGAGCCCGAACCCCCGGCCGTCCACAACGGACTGATCCTCACCGCGCTCGCGGCGCGGCGCGTCCTGCGTCTGTCCTATGTGGACGCCAAGGGTCAGGAGACGGAACGCGACGTCGAGCCGCTGGGGCTGCTGTGGGGGCCGGCGGGCTGGTACGTCCTCGGCTGGTGCCGTCTGCGCGACGCCGTCCGCGGCTTTCTGCTGGACCGCATCCGCGCTCTCGAACTCACCGGCGACCGCGTCGAGCGCCGCGAGGTCGACCTCGACGCCGAACTGGCGCGGATCTCCGCCCGCCCGCTCGGCGAGTGACCTGCGCCACTCCGCGGGAAAACACCGACAGGACGGTGTCGCCGGCGGACGCGATCGTCGTCGCATGACGAACGAACTGACCCCCGAAGAAATCCCCGCCCTCTGGTGCCGCATGTGGAACGAGGACGCCTCGCTCGCGCACCGGCTGCTCACCGCCGACGGCCGCCAGTGGTCCGGCGTCAAACCCGGCCTCGACCCGCTGATCGGCCCGGCGGACGCCGAGGCGTTCATCGCGAAATACCAGCGCGAGGTCGGAAATGTGTTCGTCCCGCGCACTCTCGTCATCGACGGCACCGACCGGCTCGCCTTCACCTGGGACGTCACCCGGCGCGACGGCGTCGTCATCACCGGAGCCGACCTGTGCGTGCTCTCCGGCGGGAAAGTCGCGCGGAACTGGACGATTCCCTCGCCGGACGGCCGGTCGGCGCTTCCGGACGGGCCGGGCGAAGGCGGCTTGGACCGCCACGAATTGCAGACGCTGGCCAAGGACGCGCACCCCTGGCACGGCGACCTGGTGCTGGACCCGGTACGGCAGACGATCGCCGGAACCTGGTCGGACGGCGCGCGCGGCGGGCTGGCGGTGCTGGTCGCGGTCGACGGCCGGGTGGACCGGGAATGGGTGGTGCCGGGGACCCGTCCGCTTCCCTGATCCCGGAAGCCGCCGATCGCTTCCGGCGCAGCGGGCTCGTGGAATAGTGGACCCATGATCGAACTGCCCGTCCATCGGTTCCGCGCGCGCGACGGGCTGGAACTGGCCTACCGCGAACTCGGCGAGGGCGCGCCGGTCGTGCTGCTGCACGGGTTCACGTCGTCCGGCGAGGCGTGGCTGCACAGCGGACTCGCCGGACGGCTCGCCGAACGCGGGTTCCGGGTGCTGCTGCCGGATTTCCGCGGCCACGGCGCGAGCCCGCAGCCGGACGATCCGGCGTGCTACCCGCCGGATGTGCTCGTCGACGACGGGCTCGCGTTCGTGGAGCAGCTCGGGCTGGCCGACTATGGCCTCGGCGGGTATTCGCTCGGCGCGCGGGTCGCGCTGCGCATGCTCGTGCGCGGTGCTCGACCGGCCCGGATTCTCCTTGGCGGGCAAGGACTTGCCGCTATGCAGCGCGGTGGCGGAGGCGGTCCGCTGCACCGGGTGCTCACGGCGTTGGCCGACGGCCGGGAGGTGGCACCGGAGGACGTGCAGACCGCGCACTGGATCGGCCGTCTCGGCGCTGATCCCCGGGCGCTGCTGCGCGTTCTTCACTCGGTCGTGCCGACGGGCGACCTCTCCGCGCTCACCACTCCGGCGCTGGTCGCGGTCGGCAGCGAGGACGAGGGCCATAGCGACGCCGAGCAGCTCGCGCGGAAGCTGGCCGCGGACTTCACGTGGGTTCCCGGCGGGCATTTCGGTGCGTCGGCCGCGCCGGAGTTCACTGACGCGGCGGTGCGGTTCTTCGCGGCCGGATGACGCGTTGTCCGTGAGGGGAGCTCTGCGGGAATCAGGGTTCCCCTCACGGTCGGCTGATCACGCGCCGATCCGGCGTTCGAATCCGTCCGGAACGATCAGGTCGTCGCGGCTCAGGTCGTGCACGCTGCGGTGGCCCAGCGCGAGCAGCGTCGAGTCGATGCCGTTGCGCAGGACGTCCAGCACGTTCTCCACCCCGGCCTGCCCGCCCGCGGCGAGACCCCACAGGTACGCGCGCCCGATCAA
This sequence comes from Amycolatopsis sp. NPDC104775, assembly GCF_055583325.1. NCBI lineage: Bacteria > Bacillati > Actinomycetota > Actinomycetes > Pseudonocardiales > Pseudonocardiaceae > Amycolatopsis > Amycolatopsis sp. NPDC104775. The sequence goes on along the minus strand of NZ_JBVJOE010000001.1, from coordinate 747,712 downwards.
GACCGCGCGGGCCCCGAGCGCGAGTGCCTTGACGACGTCGCTGCCTCGCCGGATTCCGCCGTCCAGCAACACTTCCACCTCACTGCCGACCGCTTCCGCGACCGCGGGCAGCGCGCGGATCGTGGCGGGAGTGCCGTCGAGGTTGTTGCCGCCGTGGTTCGACACCGAGATCGCGCTGACCCCGGCGTCCACCGCGCGGCGCGCCTCGTCGACGCGGTACACGCCTTTCAGCAGAAACGGCCCGTCCCATTGCTTCCGCAGCCAGCTTACGTCTTCCCAGGTCGGCGGTGCGGTCTGCATCCACTGGCCGTACGCGCCGAAGAACGTCGGCACCGGCGTGCCCGGCTCGGCCATGTTCGGGACGCTGAGGTCGGGCAGTTTCTTCGTGCGCGCGTAGGCGAGCAGCCAGCGCGGATGCGTCATCCCCTCGGGCGCGAACCGGATCAGCTCGCGCAGCGTCAGCTTGTCCGGGATGTGCGGGCTGCCCCAGTCGCGGCTGTGCGAGAACGACCAGTCGAGCGTGAGGATGATCCCGACCGCCCCCGCCGACCGCGCACGGTCCAGCCGGCCCAGGATGTCGTCGCGGCTGCCTGTCCAGTACACCTGGAAGTACGTGTTCGGGTTGGCCGCCACCACTTCCTCGATCGGCTTGCTGGCGAACGACGACAGCCCCATCGACGTTCCGTGCGCGGCAGCCGCGCGAGCGACCGCGACCTCGCCGTCGGGGTGGACGGCCTGCACGCCGGTGGGCGAGATCAGCACCGGCAGGGCGACGTCGCGGCCGAGGACGTTCGTGCTCAGGTCGCGTTCGCCGGGCAGCCCGGCGGTGCGCGGGGCGAACCGCAGCTCGTCGTAGGCGGCCAGATTGTCCTGCAGCGTCAGCCCTTTTTCCGAACCGGCGATCAGTGCCGAGTAGACGGACGCGGGCAGGCGTTTCTTCGCGCGCCGCTGTGCTTCGGCGACAGACTCGAACCAGGTGGTGCTCATCGTTTTCCCTTCGGGTCGGCGCGCAGAGGGCGCCAGGTGACGCGCGGCCGCAGCGGGACCGCAGTCCGGTGGTGGAAGCAGCCCGCCCACACCCCGGCGCCGTACGCGAGGTCGTCGGCGACCGCGCCAGCGGTGTAGCGGATCAAGTCGAGGCCGGGGCGGTGCCGCAGCCAGGCAGTCAGCGGAGGTCCGGCGAGCAGCGACACGAGCGCAGCTCGCCGTCCCCAGCGTTTCCGTCCGCCGGGCAGCATGAGCGCGGCGAGCAGGGGAGCGGCGAATTGCGTGCTGTAGCGGCCGAATCCGAGCCAGGTTTGGCCGACGGCGGTCGCCATCGCTGGGGCGACACCGTGGGTGGGCACGTCGCTTCGGCGGAGGGTGCGGGCCATGCTCAGCACCGCGCCCGCGAACGCGGCGGCGGCCGGGAGCGGACGGCGGGCCAGGAGCGCGGCGACGGTGAGCGTCGGCCAGGGGTGCAGGACGAGCGGGGCCATCGCGGCCGGGCGGCGGAGGGCGAGCGGTGCGGCGGAGGTGCCGTAGCTGGCGCGGCGGCGGAGCAATGCGGGCCAGGTCGCCGGTTCGTGATGGTCGACGTGCGCGGACGGGTCGTAGCGGATCCGGAAGCCAGCGTCGTGGAGCCGCCAGCCGAGGTCGACGTCCTCGCCGACGCGCATCGACGGGTCGAAGGCGGAACCGTTACGGGCGACGGATTCCAGTGCGGTCCGGCGAACCAGGAGCGCCGCAGTGGGCACATAGGACAGTCGTGTGCCGGGTGCGACGCGGGCGGCGGCAGTGCCCAGGTCGAGGCTGCTGGCGGCGCGGGTGTAGCGGCCAGCCCAGGTGCCGGGGGCGATCGGGCGCACGCGCGGCGCGACGGCGGCGACGAGCGGGTCGGCGAAATGCCCGGCCAGCCGGTCGATCCAGTCCGGCGACGGGACGCAATCGCTGTCCAGGAAGGCGATCAGGTCGGTGGAAACGTGTTCGAGGGCGGTGTTTCGCGCCGCGCCCGGGCCGCCGTTGACGTCGCGGCGGACGAGTTTCGCGCCGTGTGCGGAGGCTGTCGCGGCGATGGCAGCGGGGTCGGCGGATGCGTCGTCGACGACCAGCGCGGGGTAGCGGCCGTCGAGCGCGGCGAGGCAGCGGCCGAGCAGTTCGGCGCGGTCGCGGGCCGGGATGACGACGGTGGCGTCGGCGATTGTGGCTGGGGGCAACGGATGCGCGAATCCGGCGTCGGTGAGCAACCGGGCGAGGACGCCTTCCGCCGAGGTCTCGACGGGGTGGTCCGCCAGGCGTGTCCACGCTGTTCGCCCGGCGTTTGTGAGGCGCAGGACGCGGGCGGGGGAGCCGCCGAAGAGCAGGTTGCCGGAGAGGTGTTTGACGCTCGGGTCTTGGGCGAGGCGGAAACCGGCGGGCAGCGGGGTAGTCACAGGGCCAGCCCTCCGTCCACCGGGATGACCGCGCCGGTGGTCGCGCTGCTTTCCGGCCCGGCGAGGAAGGCCAGGACGGCGGCGACCTCGGCGGGATCGAGCAGACGTCGCAGAGGTTGTTGCGCAGCAAACGTTTGCGCGGCCGGGAGGTCGTACAGCCGGGCGCTTTCGGCGAGGATCGGCGTGTCGGTCGAGCCTGGGCTGACCGCGTTCGCGGTGACGCCGGAGTCGCCCAATTCCACGCCCAGCGCGCGAATCAGCCCGGCTACTCCGGCCTTCGCCGCACAGTACGCGGCGAGCATCGGCAACCCACGCGTGGCGGCGGCGGACGCGACGGCCAGGAACCGCCCGGAACGGGGTTTCGGACGGCGCAGCAACGCCGGAATCGCCACGTGGGCGAGGTTGAGGACGCCGCGGAGGTTGACGTCGAGGACAGCGTCTTCTTGGTTCGGCGGCATTTCCCATAGCGGTACTCCGCCTGCGATCACCCCGGCTGCCGCGATGGCCGCGTCAAGGCCGCCCCAACGGTGTTCGGCTTCCGCGACCGCTGCGGCGAGTTGTGCGCGGTCGCGGACGTCCGCACGGAATTCGACAGCGGTGCCGCCGTTCTCGCGGATTTTGGCGACCACTGTGGACAGTTCTTGTCCCGTGCCCATCGGATAGGGGAGGGCTGGATCGTCTTCGGCGATGTCGACGGCGAGGACGGCCCAGCCTTGCTCAGCCAGTTTGCTTGCCGTAGCTGCGCCGATGCCGCGTGCCGCGCCGGTCACGAGGGCGGCTTTCACGGCGTCACCGTGGAAGTCCAGGCGCGCACGTGTGCTCGCAACTGCGCGGTGAGGTTGTCGAGGAGGTCTCGGCCTTCATCTGCCGTCGCGCCGGTGGGGTCGCCGAGGATCCCGGTGTCGGTCACGGCTTTTATCCCGCCCTTGCGCAGCGCGGGAAGCAGTTCGCTCAGCGGACGGCTGTCGCCCGGTACAGCTTTCTCCAGCTGCACTTTGTCCAGGCGGAGAGCCAGTTGCAGAGCGGTTTCCGGCCGTCCGGCGTGCGGATCTCCGTGCCAGCGCGGCTCGAACACCGAGACGTCCCGCGATTCGGTGCGCAGGATAGCGACCGCGCGCGTCACCGAAGCTGCGTTGCCACCGTGCGCAGACACGAATAGCAGCCGGCGGAACGTTTCGCAGGCCGAGCGGCCTAGTTCGACGAGCAGGAGTTCGGTGGCCGCCTGCCCGATCGACAGCGTTCCGGCGAATCCGGCGTGTTCGCCGCTCGATCCGTACGGCACGGCGGGCGCGACCAGCACGTCCGGTCGCTCCGCGGCGAGCCGGTCGCACAACGCGGTCGCGATGTCGGTGTCCGTGCTCAACGGCAGATGCGTGCCGTGCTGCTCGGTCGCCCCGAGCGGCACGGCGAGAATCGCGCCGGACGCCGCGTGTTCGGCGACGTCCGGCGACGACAGATCGGCCAGGCGCATCTCAGCGGCCCGGGACGAAGCCGGTGAGCGGATTCTCGTCGCAGGCCCGATCCGGCGGGCGGCGCATGCCGATGGTCACTGGAACTTTGCGGTGCGAATGATCCAGCGACGGTTTCGGCACGCTGCCCGCGGCGACCCCGGCCAGCGCGCGTTCGCCGTGGCCGCGCACGCATTCTGGATCCGGACCGTCGAGCGGCAGGCCGGTGAAGAACTTCGCCGCCATGCACCCGCCGCGGCAGGCGTCGAAGGCCGAACACGTCGTGCAGGCCCCGCCGCTCTGCGGGCCGCGCAATTGCGCGAACAGCTCGGATTCCCGCCACACCCGGGTGAATCCGCCTTCGCCGCGGATGTTTCCGGCGAGGAAGGTGTCGTGGATGGCGAACGGGCACGCGTAGACGTCGCCGACCGGATCGACCAGGCACACCACCCGGCCCGCGCCGCACAGGTTGAGCCCGGGCAGGCCTCCGTCGCCGTACCCGGCGAGGTGGAAGAACGAATCGCCGGTCAGCACGTTTTCGCCGTGCTTGACCAGCCATTCGTACAGCTCCCGTTGCTGGGCGGCGGTGGGGTGCAGCTCGTCCCAGACGTCCGCGCCGCGGCCGGACGGCCGGAGCCGGGTGAGCCGCAGCTGGGCGCCGTAGCGGTCGGCGATGGCTTTGAAGTCGTCGAGCTGTCCCGCATTCTGCCGGGTCACCACGACAGAAATCTTGAAGTTCCCGAACCCGGCGGCACGCAGGTTCTCCATCGCCCGGATGGCGGTGCGGTAGGAACCCGGGCCGCGGACGTGGTCGTTGACCTCTGCGGTAGCGCCGTCGAGGGAGATCTGGACGTCGACGTAATCGCTGCCAGCCAGCCGTTTCGCGACGTCCTCGGTGATTTTGATGCCGTTGGTGGAGAACTTGACGCCGACGTGGTGCTCGGTCGCGTAGTCGACCAGCTCCCAGAAATCGGGCCGGACGGTCGGTTCGCCGCCGCCGATGTTCACGTAGAACACCTGCATGCGCTCGAATTCGTCGATCAGCGCCTTGCATTCTTCGGTGCTGAGCTCGCGCGGGTCGCGGCGGCCGGACGAGGAAAGGCAGTGCACGCAGGAGAGGTTGCAGGCGTAGGTGAGTTCCCAGGTGAGGCAGATCGGCGCGTCGAGCCCGAACTGGAATTCGTCGACTAGCGGCATCACACGCTCCTCGGATGGATCATTTCCGACGCGGCGAGGGCGGCGAGGGCGGCGCGGTAGCGGGGCAATTCCGCCTGCGCGACCCCGGCCTGCGCGCACGCGGCGCGGGCGGAGGGGTGGTCGGTCAGCGCCTGCACCGCGGCGAGCATGGTGCGGCTCTTGAGAAAGGACAGCCGGCGGGTGCCGAAGTGGTACAGCAGCGCGCCGAACCGCTCCGGCCGGATGGAGACCCGGCTGTCCAGTTCCCAAGCACCGTCCAGATCGAACGCCGCGGCGGGATCAGTAGACACCGCACATTCCGTCGATCGAGACCTCCTCGACGAGCAACTCGTCGGCAACGACCTCTTCGGCCTTCGTCTCGGCAGCGGCTGTCGTCTCGCTCATCGTGACTCCCTTGTCTCTGGCGGCGATATTTGACACCTGGTGTCGAATGTGAGGGGGACAATACTGTCACCGAGTGCCAGAAGCAATGCTCCCTCGACGAGGCACACCCGAATGGGTGTTTGCCGAGGTCGGGAACCGAGGGCCCCGCCGGTCCGACTCCTGGGGAGGCGGACCACGCGAAGGGAGCAGGATGGCCATCGGCAGCAAGCCGCGCACCGGACGGGAACCAGCGACGGGGTGGGCGGCGATTCGGCCATTGGTGTTGCGGTTGCACTTCTACGCCGGAGTGTTCGTCGGCCCGTTTCTCCTGGTCGCTGCTCTGACGGGGATCGCGTACGTGTGGACGCCCCAGCTGGAACAGGCTGTCTACGCCAAGGAACTGCACGTCCCGGCCGCCGCTGAGACCGTGTCGCTGGACCAGCAGGTCCTTATCGCGAGCGGCCAGGTACCGGACGGAAAGGTGATCGGCGTCCGCCCAGCACCGTCCGCGACCGACACCACCCAGGTGATCTTCAACCGTCCGGGCCTGGCACTGAGCTATCGGTACACAGTGTTCGTCAATCCGCACGACGGCGAGATCCGCGGCGCGCTGGAGACCTACGGTTCCGGGCAGGCGATGCCGGTCCGAGGCTGGATCGACACTCTGCACCGCAACCTCCACCTCGGCGACTTCGGCCGCTTGTACAGCGAACTCGCGGCGAGCTGGCTGTGGGTGATCACTCTCGCCGGAGCGGCTTTGTGGCTAGGCCGTCGGCGGCGGCTGCGTGCCGCGCTGCTGCCGTCGCCGGGAAAGCCCGGACGCGCGCGGCTGCGCTCCTTCCACGGCGCGACCGGCCTGTGGATCGCCGCGGGTTTGCTGTTCCTCTCCGCCACCGGCTTGACGTGGTCGCTGCACGCGGGTGCGAACATCACCGACCTGCGGTCCTCTTTGGACTGGACGACGCCTTCCGTTTCTTCTGCCGCCCAGACTCCCGGCGACGTCGGCTGGCAGGCAGTCCGCGACGCGACGGCCCGAGCTGGATTATCCGATCCGGTAGAGATCCGGCCGCCCTCCGACGGCGGCTATGTGGTGCAGCAAATCGGCCGGAGCTGGCCGTCCAAACAGGACTCGATGGCGGTGGATCCCGGCACCGGGAAGGTCACGGAGACGCTGAGGTTCGCCGACTATCCGCTCGCCGCGAAGCTGAGCCGGTGGGGGATCGACGCGCATATGGGGTTGCTGTTCGGGGTGGCGAACCAGGTCGTGCTGACCGTGCTCGGGGTGGCGTTGCTGTGCGTGGTGACGTGGGGGTATCGGATGTGGTGGCTGCGGGGGAGGGGGCGCTCGTTGCCTGGCCAGGCTGGTTCCGGGGAGGTGTCGGGGCGTGAGGTTCGGTCAGGTCGGGTGCTTGTGCGTTCGCGAGGCTTGGGTCGCGTTGGCCGTTCGTCGGTGAGCGACGAGTCGCTGCCTTGCCAGCCAAATTCCGGAGAGGCGTTGGGGCGTGAGGCTTCGTCTGGTCGGTTGCTGTTGCGCAGCAAGTCGCTGTCTGGTCGGGCAGATTCCGGGCAGGTGTCGGGGGTTCGGCCTGATCGGCTGTCGGAGCGTTCGCGAGGCCGGGGCCGCTTCGGCCGGTTGCCGGTGCGGGGAGCGTGGCGGCGGATTCCCGGACGGGTGCTGGCTCCGGTGCTGGTCGCAGTGGCGGTGGTGGGATGGTTCCTGCCGGTGTTCGGAGTGTCGTTGCTGGGATTCCTGGCGGTGGACTGCCTGCTGGGCTTGCGCCGGGAGGCCGCGCGATGATCGCCGGACTGGGTTTGCGATGGATTCTCACGCTGCTGTTCGCGGCGGCGGGAGCGTTCTGCTTGTACCGGTGCGTGCGACGTCCCGGCTTGAGCGGGCGAGCGGCGGACGCGCTGCACGCGGTGATGTGCGCCGGGATGGTCGCGATGGCGTGGCCGGCGACGATGACTTTCGCGAGGATCCCGCAGGTCGTGCTGTTCTCGGCGGCAGCCGGATGGTTCGCGGTGAGCACGGCGCTGGGCTTCGGGCACGGCAGGCTGCCGGGCGTTCATCACGCGCTGATGATGGCCGGGATGGCGTGGATGGCGTTCGCGATGCCGTCGGCGATGGCGGGAATGACGATGTCCGCCACCGCGATGGGCGGCGAGCACGCCGGGATGGACATGGGCGACGCCGGGATGACCATGACCGGGCATGCGCCCTCGCACGTCGTGGTGGTCGCGGTTGTGCTGGCGGCGGTTTTCCTGGTGGCGGGGATCGTATGGCTGGCCCGTGCGATCGAGCACGCCCGGACGGTCGCCCGGCCTGGACAGCGCGAGATCGGGCTCGCGATGGAGGGCGTGATGAGCTTGGGAATGGCGGTGATGGCGGTGGCGATGATCTGACAGCCGGTGCCGCGTGGACGGGCATCGGGACGGTTTCGGTCGGCTTGTCTCGGCCGCGCGGCCTTCCGGTCTGGAGGTTGCGGGCCTGCCGGTTGGGACTAGCTGACCTCACGGCTTTGGCTTAGGCGGCAGGGCTTCCTGCTTCGGCCGTGCGGGCAAGGGACTCTCGTAGGGCGGGAGGGATGTTCGCGAGGGGCGGACTTGTTCTTTTGGTTGCGCGGCTGGGGTTTGTCGTTTTGGCAGGCGAAAATCATGTCGATTTGGATGGGCAGCGTCAGGATCCTGTCGCGCTCGCCGGGGCGAGAAGCACATGGGTCGCAGCGGGCTCGGCTGGTCCCCTTTGCGCGGGGCGGGAGCCTGTCTCGCTGGCCAGGTTTGCGAGGCCCGTGCGCTGGGCCAGGTTCGCTGGTCCGAATCGGGCTGCGCTGCCGCCACAGGCGGCGGTTCTGGTGTCTCGGATTCAGCCAGTACTGCGGCTTGGTGCCAGGCCGCGCGCCGCTCCACGGATGGCTGCCCCAGCGTGGTGTTCCTCTAGATTCCGCTTGCACCAAGCGTGCCCGGGCTGGGTGAGCTTTCCAGACCGGGATTCCCGAGCGGGGTCAGGCGGCGCGGTGCCGTCCGGTCGGGCGTTGCGAATCGCGGCCGCGCTTCGGATGGGGGCGGACCAGGGCGAGCGCACCGTGGGTCGACACGGTCGTGTGCTCCGGGTCGTCGGCGGTGTCGGCGAGGTCCGGACCCGGCTGGTGCCGGAGCCGGTGCTGGCGGTGGACCGCGTAGAGCAGCGCCAGCCCGACGACGAGGAAGACGTGCGACAGCACCCGGGCGACGGTCACCCGGTCGCCGATCAGGTCACCGGTCGTGAGCACTGCGAGGACGATCACGAATCCGGTGATCATCGGCAGCTGACCGGCCGCGGCGCGGGTCCGCAGGGCGGCCCACAGCAGCCCGACGCCGACCGCGAGGTTCCAGGCGGCGCTTTCGTTGATGAGGTGGCCTTCCATGAACCCGCCGCCTCCGTGGGCGTTGTCCATGCCGAGCAGCTGCGCGAACGCCAGTCCGCACTGGACCAGCCCGACCAGGCCGAGCGCGACCCGCAGGCCCCATTTTTCCCGCGGCGGAGCCGGGGTTTCGGCGAGGATCCGGTCGGTGAGATCGGGCACCCGGGGCGCGCTGCGGACCAGCAGAGCGCGGCGCAGCGTCGCGCTCCGCTCGTACCAGCTCCGGCACGACGCGCAGGTCTCGAGGTGCTGGTCGACCTGCGGTTCGGGCAGCGGACCCGCTTCGCCGTCGAGTCGCGCGGACAGCGCTTCGCGGAAGATTTCACAGCTCACGTCTGTCATAGTCGCTCGGAGGCGCGGCTCGGTTCCCGGCGGGTTCGGCGAATTTTCTCCGGGCTGGTCAGGGAACCGCCCCGGACGGGCATGGACTACCGTGATGCCCGTGTCCACCGGCCGCGACTACGACGACGAGCGGATCACCGCGCTGGCCCTCGCCGCCGGCCGCGGCGACCGGGCCGCCTTGGAAGCCTGGGTCCGCGCGACGCAAGCCGACGCGTGGCGCTTCCTGGCCCACCGCACCAGCCCGGCCGAAGCCGACGACCTCACCCAGGAAACGTATCTGCGCGCGTTCGGCTCGCTGCCGCGCTTCGCGGGCCGGTCGTCGTCGCGAACCTGGCTGCTGTCCATCGCCCGCCGCGTCGTCGTGGACCGCATCCGCGCGCGCTCGGTCCGCCCCCGCGAGTCCACGACGGCCGACTGGCAGCGCGCGGCTGAAGAACAATCGGCCCGGACCCGCACGGCGGGCTTCGAGGACCTGATCGAACTCGGCCTGCTGCTGGACACCCTCGACGAGGACCGCCGGGAAGCCCTGGTGCTGACCCAATTCCTGGGCCTGTCCTACGCGGAGGCGGCCGAGGTCTGCGGCTGCCCGGTCGGCACGGTGCGATCCCGGGTGTCCCGCGCCCGCGACGATCTGCTGCGCGCTCAGGAGGAGAACGACACCGCGATGTGACACGGGGTCGTTCCGGTGCCGCCGGGGTGTGCTGGGCGCGGCTTAGTCAGCGGTCCGGTTGGTCCGAGGCGGCAGTTCCCCGCGATCCGGTCGGGGTTCGAGGGCGCGATGCCGTTCGCGGCGCTGCACCAGCTGTACGTTCCGCTCTTGACGCTCGTATCGGGACTCCCTCCTGGTCGTGTTCAGCTGGCAGTTCTGGCGCGCGGGGCCGCAATCGTCGTTTCGGCGGCCTGCCGGGGCCAGAGCCGTCGATACGGCACCCCGCCGTGGATCGTCACCGTGACCCACGTCGCGGGAACTCGCCGCCGCATCCGCCCGACCACTCTGCTGTGCGCACTATTCCGGCCCCGCACCGGCGGGGTTTGCTTGCCGCGGCGGGGTTTGCCGCGGTCGCCGTCGTGGTGGTGGTCGCCGCGGCGGGCGATGTCTACGCGGCGCTCGGCAATCCGGCTCCCGGTCCGGTGACGTCTTTCGGTACCTCCTTGCTTCGGTTGGTCGCCGACGCGGCCGGGGTGGTCTGCGTCGGCGGGCTGGCGTTCGCGGTCTTTCTGTGCCCGCCGGGCGAAGCCGGTCGGCTTTCCCCGGACGGGTATGCAGCGACCCGCACTGCGGCGGGAGCCGCTGGCGTGTGGGCGCTCGCGGCCGCGGTGCTGGTGCCGTTTGATGCTGCTGACGCGTCCGGGCGGCCGGTTTCCGAGGCGTGGCATCTGGCGAAGCTCGCTGTCCTCGTCGACGCCATGGAGGAACCCAAGGCGTGGCTCTGCGTCCTCGCCGTGGCGGCAGTCGTGGCGCTCGGCGTCTGGCGCACGCTGACCTGGCGCACCACGGTGCTGTGGCTCGGCCTCGCCCTCATCGGGTTGTTGCCGAGAGCAATCGCGGGGCACGTTTCCATCGGTGCGTGGCACGACCTGGCCACGAATGCCTTGGTATGGCACGTGATCGCGGCCGCATTGTGGACTGGCGCGCTGGTCGCGCTGCTGGCCCACCGCGGTTCGGACGCGGCGCGGGAGGTCGCGCTCCGCCGGTATCGACGGTTGGCGACCTGCTGCCTTGTGGTGCTCGGCGCGTCCGGTGTGGTCGACGGTCTCGCGCTTGCCCGTCCGGCTGGACTATTTACTGGCTATGGCTTGCTCCTCGGGGTGAAGGTCCTGATCTCGGTGGTATTGGCGGTCCTGATCGCCATCACGCGCCGTCGTTGCGGCGGCGGTACAGCGGCTCTCGTCGCGGAGGTCGTGGTGCTGGCTGGGGCAATGGGCGTCTCAGCTGGGCTGGCACACCTGGTGCCGCCGGCGTTCGTGGACGATCCGGCGACCGTCGGCGAGACTGTGCTCGGCTACGACCTGCCTGATCCTCCGACGTTCGCCCGTCTCTTCCTCGATTGGCGTCCGGACTTGCTCCTCGGTGTCGTGGCGGTGCTCTCCGTCGTGGCGTACGCGGTCGGGGCACGTCGCCTCCGCGACCGCGGCGACGACTGGCCTCGCGGCCGGTTCTGGGCGTGGACGTCCGGCTGGGCGACGGTGCTGGTCGCGACGTCGTCCGGTCTGGGCAAGTACTCGTCCGGAACCTTCAGCCTCCACATGGTCATCCACATGACGCTGGCCATGCTCGCCCCGGTGCTGCTCGTGCTCGGCGGACCGGTGACCCTCGCGCTGCGTGCCTTGCCGGTGGCGGGCAAGCGACCGGAGGGTCCGCGCGAGTGGCTGGTGGCTCTGCTGCACTCGCGGTTCACGCGCCTGGTCTCGCACCCGCTGGTGGCGTCAGTGGTGTTCGTCGGCTCGTACTACGCGCTGTACTTCTCGGGCCTGTTCGGCGAGGCGATGCGCTACCACTGGGCGCACCAGTTGATGAACCTCCATTTCCTCGTGTCCGGCTACGTTTTCTTCTGGCTGGTGATCGGCGTCGACCGCCCGCCGCGTTCGATGCCGCATCTCGCGCGGCTCGGCATGATGTTCGCCGTGATGCCGTTCCACGCGTTCTTCGGTGTGATCCTGATGAACAAGCAGACGGTGATCGCCGAGACGTTCTACCGTTACCTCTCCCTGCCGTGGCTGTCTGATCTCCTTTCCGATCAACGTCTTGGCGGCGGCATCGCCTGGGCCGCCGGGGAAATCCCGATGATCGTGGTCGTCGTGGCGCTGCTGGTGCAGTGGGGCCGCCACGACGACCGCGAAGCCGCCCGGCTGGACCGCCGCTTCGACCAAGGCGAGGACGACGATTTCGCCGCTTACAACGCGATGCTCGCCAACCTGGCGGCCAGAAGGCAGTAGGCACGGCCCGATGCCCCTCGGCGAATCAGGTTCAGCTGACCCCTGATTCGGTTCGACCGGCATTGGCGCGTCACCTGCGGCACCCGGCTGCCCGCGGATCGCGCGCTCACGCCGCCGCCCGCAGCGGAATCTCGTTGCGCAGAGCCGATTTCGTCGTCACACCACGGCAGCCACCACCTTGTCCAAGCTGCCGCCTTTGACGTCCTCGACGAGAACTTTCAACTGAGCCAAGCTCATCTGCACTCGCTGGCCGAAGTCGTCGGTCAGCACCACGCGACGCTCCGGCGAGGCCGCGTCGTCCAGGAACAGCTCCGGGCAGCCGCAGTCGCAGTTGCCGCAGAACGTGGTCACGTGCCGCAGATTTCCTGGTGTGACAAAGGTTTCGGACATTTCGGCTCCTGTCTGATCGGGTCGGGTCGGGCACTGCCACCATCCGGATAGTCGTCGCGGAGGGGCGAAAGGTTCCCAAGTCACCCGATGGAGTGGCGACGGAAAAACAGGCGTACTATGGAAATCGGTCCGCCTTTCCGGCACCGGCACTGCCACCGCTTTCGTGCCCGTCCTGGAAACCGGAGAACCATGTCCACGCAGACCGCCGCCCCCGCGGCGACCCCGACCCGTCACCTCGATCTCGCCGTCGGCGGGATGACCTGTGCCGCTTGCGCGGCGCGCGTCGAGCGTTCCCTCGGCAAGCTCGACGGCGTCCGCGCCACGGTGAACTACGCGACCGAACGCGCGACCGTCCACTATCCACCAGACCTCGACCCTGCCTCCCTGATTGCGACGATCGAGAAGGCGGGCTACACCGCGACCGTCCGCGGCGAAACGAGTCCGGAAAACCGCGACGCGCGGGTTCGCGACTTGCGCCGCCGGTTGATCGTGGCCGCGGTGCTGGCGGTCCCGCTCGGCAATCTGTCGATCACGCTCGCGCTCGTGCCGTCGCTGCGGTTCCCGTTGTGGGAGCTGGTATGCCTGCTGCTCGCGACTCCGGTCGTGTTCTGGTCGGCGGTGCCGTTCCATCGCGCCGCTCTGCGCAACCTGCGGCATGGATCGTCCAGTATGGACACGCTCGTTTCCTTGGGCGTGCTGGCGTCTTATCTGTGGTCGGCGGCCTCGGTGCTGATCGGATCGGGCAGCGAGGCGGGATACTGGATCGGATTCGGCGCGACCGCGCCGGGTGCGGATTCGGTGTACCTCGACGTCGCGGCCGGGGTGACGACGTTCTTGCTCGCCGGGAGGTACTTCGAGGCGAGGTCCCGGAGAGGCGCGGCGGATCTGCTGGGTGCGCTGGACGCGCTGGCGGCGAAGGACGTGCGGATTCTGCGCGCGGACGGCGAAGTGCTGGTCGGAATCGGCGAACTGGCGGTAGGCGATCGGTTCGTGGTCCGGCCGGGGGAGAAGGTCGCCGCGGACGGAACCGTCGACAGTGGTCTGTCCACAGTAGACGTCAGTGCTATCACGGGCGAACCCGTTCCGGCGGAGGTCGGGCCGGGAAACCGGGTGATCGGCGGGAGCGTCAACCTCAACGGCCGGTTGGTGGTGCGCGCGGAGGCCGTGGGAGCGCGGTCGCAGCTGGCGCAGATGAGCGCGCTGGCCGAGCGGGCGCAGGAGCGGAAGGCGGCGGTGCAGCGGCTGGCCGACCGGGTTTGCGCGGTATTCGTGCCGGTGGTTTCGGCGCTGGCGGTGCTCACCCTGGCGGGATGGTTGCTCGCCGGGAATCCGGTTCGGGACGCTTTCGGCGCGGCGGTGTCCGTGCTGATCATCGCTTGTCCGTGCGCGTTAGGGCTCGCGACGCCGACGGCGCTGATGGTCGGCGTCGGGCGAGGTGCGCAGCTCGGGATCCTCGTCAAGGGACCGGACGCGCTCGAGGCGAGTCGTACGGTCGACACCGTCGTGCTGGACAAGACCGGCACGGTGACTCGGGGCCGGATGACCCTTGCCGACACCCGGGCGTTCGGGGCGTTCTCGCCTGCGGAAGTGCTTCGTCTCGCGGCTGCGGTGGAAGCGTCGTCGGAACACCCGATCGCAGCAGCGGTTGTCACCGGTGGGCCGGAGGTGCTTCCGGCTGCTTCTGAGTTCGAAGCGTTGCCGGGGCTTGGGGCGCGCGGCGTGGTCGAGGGAACGACCGTCGTGGTCGGGCGGCCGAGGTTGCTGGTCGATGAAGGGGTTTTGGTCGGTCCCGAGATTGAGGATGCGGTGGCGTCGGCGGAGGCTGGCGGAGCGACGGTCGTGCTCGTGTCGGTGGCTGGCGAGGTCGCGGGCTTGCTCGCGGTGCGCGACGAGCTAAAGCCTTCGGCACGGGCGGCGGTTGCGCAGTTGCACCGGTTGGGGCTGAAAACCGTGTTGCTGACCGGCGACAACGAGGTGACGGCCCGGGCGGTCTCCGCGGAGGTGGGGATCACCGAGGTGCTCGCCGGGGTGTTGCCGAGCGAAAAGGCGGCGGCGGTGTCGGCGTTGCAGCGCAAGGGACATCGGGTGGCGATGGTCGGCGACGGAGTGAACGACGCTCCGGCGCTGGCGACCGCTGATCTCGGACTGGCCGTCGCGGAGGGAACTGACCTGGCCTTGCGGTCGGCCGACATCATCCTGGTCCGCGACGACCTTTCGGTGCTGCCGGACGCGATCCGTCTCGCGCAGCGGACGTTGCGCACCATCCGGGGCAATCTGGTCTGGGCCTTCGGGTACAACGTGGCCGCGCTGCCGCTCGCCGCGTGCGGGCTGCTCAACCCGCTGATCGCGGGGGCGGCGATGTCGTTGTCCTCGGTGCTGGTGGTGGCCAACAGCCTGCGGTTGCGGAACTTCGCGCCCGGCCGCTGACCCCAGGGGTGGGCGGGATCACCCTGGCCGCCGCTCACTCGATTAGGTTAGGTTTGCCTAATCAGTCGGCGACGGAGGGTGAGGTGCGCGGTGACGCGGGACGCGGGAGCCGGGATCGAGGGGCGGATCGCGCTGGTGACCGGCGGCGCGCGCGGAATCGGAGCGGCCGTCGTGGAGGCGCTCGCCCGGGCCGGTGCCGTGGTGGCCGCGGTGGACATCGACGAGGAGGGGTTGCGGGAGGTCGCCGCGCGGGACTACGGCGCGGAGCTGGTTCGGGTGGAGGCCCTGAGCGGTGTGGCGGTTGGTGATGCCGCGGGGACCCTAGGGTCGGATCAGGTTGCAGCTAGGGGTGCTTCGGATGGCGGAGCGACTATTGACTCCGAGCCAGGTACTGCTGTAGCCGGGACGGCTACCTCGGGTGGCGAGGTAGCGGGGGCTCGCGCTGATGCGCCAACGGATGTTGTCGCAGAAGGCGATGGCGTGGCGAGGATTTCGGGCGACGCGTCATCGCAGCGCATCGCGGCTGGCGCTGTGGGGGCTGGTCCGGATCGCAGTGCCGGGCGGGTGGTGCCGTTCGTGGCGGATGTGGGGGATTCGGCGGCGGTCGCGCGGGTGGTGGCGGACGTCGAGCGGGAGCTCGGGCCGATCGGGATCGGGGTGTCTGTCGCCGGGGTATTGCGGCCCGGGTCGGTGAGCGAGACCAGCGACGAGGATTGGGCGGCGACGTTCGCGGTCAACTCGACGGGGGTTTTCACTGTGCTGCGCGAGATCTCCCGGCGGATGCAGGCGCGGGGGAGCGGTGCGCTCGTTACCGTCGGGTCGAATGCGGCTGGTGTCCCGCGGACCGGGATGGCCGCTTACGCGGCTTCGAAGGCGGCGGCGACCATGCTCACCCGGTGTCTCGGGCTGGAGCTCGCCGGGTCGGGGATCCGGTGCAACATCGTCTCGCCGGGGTCGACCGACACTGACATGCAACGTCTGCTGTGGACGGACGAGTCCGGCGAATCCCGGGTGATCGCGGGGAATCCGGAGCAGTTCCGGGTCGGGATCCCGCTTGGCCGGATCGCTGATCCGGCGGACATCGCTGACGCGGTGTTGTTCCTCGTGTCCGATCGGGCGCGGCACATCACCATGCAAAACCTCTACGTCGACGGTGGGGCCACGCTTCGCGCGTGAACCAGGTCGACTCGCCGGACGGCTTTTCCTTTTCGTCCGGTTGCGTTAGTGTCCATTAGGTTAGGCTAACCGAACAGTCAAGGTCTGGACCTTGCGACAAGGAACGGACCGGGCGGCTCGGCCGCCTGCGCGCGTGTGCGAAAGGGAATTCACCTCGTGTCCTCACCTGCTCCGGCCCGTCCGCGGCCGGTCCACCGGGCGGCGGATCTCCTGGCCGCGTATCTGCCGGGGTCGTTCTACTACTCGTCGGCCCGCGGGGTGCTGCTCGCCGACGGAGTGCACTCGCACGTCCGCGGCACGGCCGGCGCTCGGGCCGCGGCGGCGGCCGAGGCGTTGGAGGCCGCGGTGCTGGCGGGGGTCGAGAATCCGGTCGTGGTGGGAGCGATCGGGTTCCGGCCGGATTCCGGGAGCAGCTTGATCGTGCCCGCGGTGGTGCGCCGGGCTGAGGCGCCGGGAGGCGGTGCCGCGCTTGCGGCCGATTCTGGCGAGAATTCTGGGGAGAATTCGCGTGCGGTGGCCACGATGGTGGAGTCCGGCGGTGACCCGAGTGGGGGCTCGCGTGCGGCGGCGGCTCACCCGCGGGAGCCCGATGGAGACTCGAGCGAGCGTTCTCGCGCGGCGGCTCACCCGCTGGAGTCCGGTCGAGACTCGGGCGGGGGTTCGCGTGCGGCGGCAAACATGGTGGAGCCCGGTGGTGACCCGAGCGGGGATTCTCGCGCGGCGGCTCACCCGCTGGAGTCCGGTCGAGACTCGGGCGGGGGTTCGCGTGCGGCGGCAAACATGGTGGGGTCCGGCGGAAATGCGAGTGGGGGTTTGCGTGCGGCGGCCGACATGGTGGAGCCCGGTGTTGATCCGAGCGGGCGTTCTCGCGCTGGGGCCCACCCGTTGGAACCCGCCGGAAACCTGAGCGAGAGTTCGCGCGCGGCGGGAACCATGGTGGGGTCCGGCGAAAACCCAGGCGCGGGCATGGCCGGATCCCGCAGCGGCTCGGGCACCGAAGACACCCAAGACGCCCGAGACTCCCAAGCCGCAGAAACACCACAGCCCACGAGCAAAACCCCCTGGACCGTACTCCCGCACCCAGCACCCGAGGTCTACGCCGAGAGTGTCCGCCGGGCGGTCGAGCTCATCTCTGACGGCGAACTCCGCAAGGTCGTCCTCGCGCGGGCGCTCGATCTCGTGGGAGAACAAGACATCGACGTCCGGCGCCTGCTCCGCGACCTCGTCCTGGCCGACCCCGCGGCGCACGCCTTTGCTGTCGACGTCAGCGCCCCCGGGGACCAGGCGCCGCGGACGCTCGTCGGGGCCAGCCCGGAGTTGCTGGTGTCTCGCAAGGGAAACGTAGTGACCGCGAATCCACTCGCGGGGTCGCGGCGGCGGACGGGAGACCCCGTACTGGACGCGCAGGCCATTGCCGAGCTGAGAGTGTCCGAAAAGGACCGTGACGAGCATGCGCTTGTCGCGGCGCAGGTCGCGGAGGTGCTGGGGCGCTACTGCACCGAGCTTCAGGTTCCGGCAGAGCCGGAAGTGATCGGCACGCCTACGATGTGGCACCTTTCGACCCGGATCACCGGACGTGTCGGACCGGGTGGGCCGTCGTCGTTGGAGCTGGCTGAGGCGTTGCATCCGACGCCCGCGGTGTGCGGGGTGCCGGTCGGGCTGGCGCGCGACACGATCGCGCGGCTTGAACCGGAGGAACGCGGGTACTACGCGGGGCTGGTCGGCTGGACCGACCTCGCGGGGGACGGGGAATGGGTGGTCACGATCCGGTGCGCGGAGGTGTCCGGCGGGACCGCGCGGCTGTTCGCGGGGGCGGGGGTCGTCGCGGGGTCCGACCCGGCCGCGGAATTGGCTGAGACCAGCGCGAAGTTCGGGACGCTGCTGCGGGCGCTGGGCGCGGAGGGGGTCGCGTGAGCTTGTGGCCGGAGGAAACCGCGGCGAGGTATCGGGCCAGCGGGTATTGGCGGGGGCAGACGTTCGGGGCGTTGCTGTCCTCGCTCAAGGACGCGTATGCGGACCGGACGGCGGTGGTCGGCGAGGAGCAGCGCTGGACGTTCGCCGAGCTGGACGAGCGGGCGCATCGGCTGGCGGCGGGGTTCGCCGCGAGCGGGATCGGGCGGGGCGACCGGGTGGTCGTGCAGGTGCCGAACATTCCGGAGTTCGTTTCGCTCGTTTTCGGGCTGTGGCGGGCCGGAGCGGTGCCGGTGTTCGCGTTGCCGGCGCATCGGGACAGCGAGTTGCGGCATTTCGTCGAGCAGAGCGACGCGAAAGCGATCGTCACTGTCGGCGAGCACGCGGGGCACGATCACGCGAGGATGGCGCGTGAGGTTGCGCAAGGGCAGCGGAAAGTCTTCGTCATCGGGGAGCCGGAGTTCGCGGAGCTGGCGGCGACGGCCCCGCGGGAGTTGCCGGAGCCGGACCCGGAGGGGATCGCGTTTCTGCAGCTTTCCGGCGGGAGTACCGGGCTGCCGAAGCTGATTCCGCGTACGCACGACGATTATCTCTACAGCGTGCGCGAGAGTGCGCGGATTTGTGGGCTGCGCAAGGAAAGCGTGTATCTCGCGGCTTTGCCGGTGGCGCATAATTTCCCGCTCAGTTCGCCCGGTCTGCTCGGCGCGTTGCACGCGGGGGCGGCCACGGTGCTGGCGCCGCGGCCGGATGCCGACACCGCGTTCCGGCTGATCGAGACCGAAGGGGTCACGATCAGCGGGGTCGTCCCGCCGCTGGCGGCGGCGTGGGTGCAGGCGGCGGCGCGGACCGGGCGCGATCTGTCCTCTTTGGACGTTCTGCTGGTCGGTGGGGCGAAATGCGGGCGGGAGCTCGCCGAACGCATCGGCCCGGCGCTCGGCTGCCGGTTGCAGCAGGTGTTCGGCATGGCGGAGGGGCTGGTCTGCTACACCCGGCTGGACGATCCGGAGGACCTCGTTCTCGGCACCCAGGGGCGGCCGATCTCGCCGGACGACGAGGTGCGCGTGGTGAATCCGGACGATCCGCTGGCGAAGTCGGACGACCTGGTCGAGCCGGGCGAGACCGGCGCGTTGCTGACGCGCGGGCCGTACACGATCCGCGGGTACTACAACGCGGCCGAGCACAACAAGACCGCGTTCACCGAGGACGGCTTTTACCGCACGGGCGATTTGGTGCGGCAACGGGAATCCGGGCATCTCGAGGTCGTCGGGCGGGCCAAGGAGCAGATCAACCGCGGCGGGGAGAAGGTCGCGGCGGAAGAGGTCGAGAACCACCTGATGGCGCATCCGGGCGTGCTCGACGCCGCCGTCGTCGCGGTGCCCGACGAGTACCTCGGCGAGCGGACCTGCGCGTACGTCGTCCCGGCCGACGGAGCACAGCCGAGCGCGGCGGAACTGCGCCGGTTCGTGCGCGGGCGCGGGGTGGCCGCGTTCAAGGTGCCGGACCTCGTGGAGGTGGTCGGGGAGTTCCCGGTCACCGGGGTCGGCAAGACCAGCAAACGCGAACTGCGGGCGGCGCTGGCCGCCCTGGCGAAGGAGAGGTGAGGCGTGTCCCTGCCGAAGATCCGGGCGTATCCGCTGCCGACGGCGGCGGACCTGCCCGACGGGCGGGTGCGGTGGCGGCCCGACCCGGCGCGGGCGGCTCTGCTCGTGCACGACGTCCAGCGGTATTTCCTTGCCCCGTATGAGGGTTCGCCGATTCCGGAGATGGTCGCGAACATCGCGGAGCTGGCGGAAAAGGCGAGAACCCTTGGCATGCCGGTGTTCTACACCGCGCAGCCGGGCAAGCAGCCCGCCGCCGATCGCGGGCTGCTCACCGAGTTCTGGGGCGACGGCATCGGAGCGGTGATCGACGACGACCCGCGCGCGGCGGACATCGTCGACGAGCTGGCCCCCCGGCCGGGCGACACGGTGCTGGACAAATGGCGGTACAGCGCCTTCCAGCGCAGCACTTTCCGCGAGCAGCTCGGCGATCGCGACCAGCTGCTGATCACCGGCGTGTACGCGCACATCGGCTGCCAGGCCACGGCGGTGGAGGCGTTCATGCGCGACGTCCGGCCCTTCCTGATCAGCGACGCGGTCGCGGACTTCGACCGCTCCCGGCACGACCAGGCGTGCGAGTACGTCGCGCAACGCTGCGGCGTCGTCACCACCACCGCCGACGCGCTCGCCGCGCTGTCGGCGCCGATTCCCGCAGGAGCACCTCGATGAGCACCCCCGGACTGACTGCCGAGCAGGTCAACGCCGACGTCGCCGACCTGCTCGGCTGCGGCCTCGACGAGCTGACCCCGGACACCGATCTCGCCGACCTCGGTCTCGATTCGATGCGGATCATGAGCCTGGTCGAGAAGTGGCGCGGCGCGGGAGCGACCCAGCTGGAGTTCGCCGACCTCGCCGAAGACCCGCGGCTCGGGCACTGGACGAAGCTGCTCACCGGCGGCGCGCAGTGAGCCGGGATGCCCACCGGCACCGGCACACCGCCCGGATCGCGGAGGTCCGCGCGGGCCGCCAGGCCGAGAAAGTGCCGTACCCGATCCGGATCCGGCGCGCGGAGGTCGTGCGGACCAGCGCGGTCGGCGCGGGATTGCTGCGCGTCACTCTCGGCGGGCCGGGCACGGCCGGGTTCGAGGCGCATTCTCCGGACGAGCACGTGAAAATCCTCTTCCCGGACGCGGACGGCGAGCTGCGGCTGCCCGAACCGGACGGCGACCTGCTCCGCTGGCCGAAGCCGTCGCCGATCTCGCGGGAGTACACGGTTCGCCGCTACGACCCGGCGTCCGGCGAGCTGGACCTCGACGTCGCCCTGCACGACGGCGGTCTCGGCTCGGACTGGGCGCGCGCGGTTCAGCCGGGCGAGATCGTGCATGTCGCCGGTCCGCCCGGCGGGCTGATCGTGCCGCATCACTACGACCGCTACCTGCTCGCCGGGGACATCACGGCACTGCCCGCACTCGCGCGCTGGCTGGAGGAACTGCCGCGGACCGCGGTGGGCTGGGCATTCGCCGAGGTCGCCGACGCGAGTGAGGAGATCGACCTCGACGCGCCGGACGGCGTCGAAGTCCATTGGCTGCACCGCGGAGCAGCCGCACCGGGCAGCGTCGAGCTTCTCGCCGACGCCGTGCGCGAAGTCAAGGTGCCGGAAGGCGAACGGCTTTACGCGTGGGTCGCTGGAGAAGCGGGCGCGATCAAGCCGCTGCGCCGCTGGCTGCGCGACGACCTCGGGCTCACCCGCGGGGACTACGACGTGACCGGCTACTGGAAACGCGGCGTCGCGGACTTCGACGACGAGCACGACCACTGATCCATCAGCAACAGCAAGGACCCTCGCATGACCGCCATCAGAAAGACCCGTCTCGCCGCCGCTGCCCTCGCGGTCGCCCTCACCGTCGTCGCCGGCTGCGGTTCCGGCTCCGCGGATGGGCAGAACGGCGGGAGTGACGCCCCGACCCGCGTGTTCGCCGCCGACAACGGCGAGATCAAGATCCCGGTCAAGCCGAAGCGCGTGATCGCGACCGGTTACGCGGTTCCGGCGCTGCTGGAGGCGAAGGCTCCGCTCGTCGGGATCTCGACGTGGAAGCGCGGCTTGCCGATGATGACGGCCGAGGACCGCAAGAAGTACGACGAGCTGCCGAAGGTCGCGGGCGAGCAGGCCGCCGAGACCAACTACGAGGCGATCGCGCAGGCCGATCCGGACCTGATCGTGATCGGCGTGCCGAAGCCGGTGCTCGCCGACATCGACGTCAAGCGGCTGCAGGAGATCGCGCCGGTCGTGGCGATCGGGCCGTCGGTGCCGTCGGCGTGGCGGGAGCTGTCGCGCAAGCAGTCCGACGCGGCCGGTGCGCTGGCCGGGTTCGACGCCGCGCGCCAGGAGTACGAGGCGAAGGCGAAGCAGCTCAAGGACAAGTACCAAGCCGTGCTGCCGCAGCTGAAACTCGGCCACGTCGGCGCGTACGGCGAGGTCGCGAAGGGCAATTTCCAGCGCGAGTTCAAGGATTCCTGGGGCACCAACGTCGCGCAGGACATCGGCGCGAACTACTTCGGCCAGGTGAAGGTCAAGGGCGGCGGCTCGAAGGACGTCAGCGAGTACCCGTCGATCGAGGAACTGCCGACCGCGTTCGCGCAGGCCGACGCGATCACCTACTCGGTGAAGCCGGACGGCTCGGTGCCGCCCGCGGTGAAGTACGTGCTCGATTCGCCGCTGTGGAAGGAACTCCCGGCGGTCAAGGCGGGCAAGACGTTCGCTTTCCGCTACACCGAAGCGGCCACCTACCGGGCGGCGATGAAGACGCTGGACGCGGTGGACCAGGCGTTCGCGCCACTGTTGAAGAAGTGAGCGCGCGCAGCCGGACCGCGCTGCTGGCCGCCGCCGTCGTCCTGCTGGCGGCGGTGGCCGTGGTCAGCGTGGGCATCGGCGCGCACGGCATCGCGCCGGCGGAGGTGCTCCGGGCCATTTTCGGGCACGGCGACCCGGCTGACCAGGCGGTGGTGCGCGACGTCCGGGCTCCGCGGGCGCTGCTGGCGGTCGGCGTCGGCGCGGCGCTGGCGGTGGCCGGGGTGCTCATCCAGGTGTTGTCGCGCAACCCGCTGGCCGAACCTGGCGTGCTCGGCGTGACCGCCGGGGCCGGGTTCGCCATCACGATCGGTTCCGCGCTCGGGATCGCCGTTTCCGCCTCCGGGGAGTTGTTGTTCGCCGTGCTCGGCGCGGTGCTGGCGACGCTGCTGGTTTATGCGGTCGGGCGGCGGTCGCCATTGCGGATGGTGCTGACCGGCACCGCGCTGACCTTCGTGCTCAGCGGCGTTTCGCTCGGGCTGCGGCTGTTGCTGCCGGACACCTTCGACCGGTACCGGTTCTGGGCGGTCGGCTCGCTGGCCGGACGGGAGCAGGCTCCGCTGACGGTGCCGCTGATCGTGATCGCGGTGAGCGTGCTCGCCGCGTTCCTGTTGAGCCGTCAGCTGAACGCGCTCGCGCTGGGGGACACTGTCGCGCACACACTCGGCGCGCGCGTCGCTCGAATTCGCGCGGTGACGCTGCTGCTGATCACTTTGCTCGCTGGAGCGGCGACGGCGGTGGCGGGTCCGATTCTGTTCGTCGGGCTGATCGTGCCGCATCTCGCGCGGCGCGCGGCGGGCGCGTCGGTGCCGTGGCTGACCGCGTTCGCGGTGGTGCTGGGGCCGATTCTGCTGCTGGTGTCGGACATCGGCTCGCGCGTGCTGCTGCCGACCGGCGAGGTGCCGGTCGCGATCGTGACGGCGTTCGTCGGCGGTCCGGTGCTGATCTGGGCGGTCCGCAAGTACGGGACGGCTGCGTTATGACCGCGTTCGTGTTCCGCCGCGGCAGGATTTCGCTGCGGGTCGAGCGCCGCACGGTCGTCCTCGTCGCCGTCCTCGGCGTCGTGCTCGCCGGTGTCGCGTTGCTGGGGCTTTGCTACGGCGCGGCCTGGGCGAGCCCGGCGCGGGTGTTCGCCGCGCTCGGCGGCTCCGGCGGCGGGCCGGGCGTGGTGATCCGCGAATGGCGGCTGCCGCGGGTGGCGGCCGGGCTCGTGTTCGGGGCCGCGCTCGGGCTGGCCGGGGCGATTTTCCAGAACGTCACGCGGAATCCGCTCGGCAGCCCGGACGTGATCGGGCTCGATTCCGGGGCCTACACCGGCGCGCTGATCGCGATGACGGTGCTGTCCGGGTCGCCGGCGCAGCTCACGTTCGCGTCGGTGGCCGGCGGGCTGCTCACCGCGGCCGCGGTCTATCTGCTTTCGATGGGCGGCAGCCGGTCCGGCTTGCGGCTGATCGTCATCGGAATCGCGGTCAACGCGATGCTGACCGCGCTGAACTCGTGGATCGTGCTGCGCGCCGACCTGGAAGTGGCGATCGCCGCGGTCGGCTGGAGCGCCGGTTCGCTCAACGGCATCGGCTGGAGCGACGTCGCGGTGCCGTTCGGGGTGCTGGCCGTGCTGTTCGCGGTCCTGGTGACCCGGGCGCCCGCGCTGCACCAGGCGGCGCTCGGCACGGAACTCGCGGTGACGACCGGCGTGCGGCACGAATCGCTGCGGCTGCAGCTGGTCGTGATCGGTGTCGCCTGCACGGCGACGGTCACCGCGGTGGCCGGGCCGATCGCGTTCGTCGCGCTCGCCGCGCCGCAGATCGGCCGCAGGCTCGCCCGCGCGCCGGGCATTCCGCTGCTGCCCGCCGCGCTGACCGGCGCGCTGCTGCTCGCCGGCGCGGACCTCGTCGCGCAAATGTTGCTCGCCCCGGTGTCGCTGCCGGTCGGCGTGGTCAGCACGGCGATCGGCGGCTGCTACCTGATCTGGCTGCTCACCAAGGAGGTGCGGCGGAAGTGACCGCCCGCTTGACCGCGCGGGACCTCACCCTGCGCTACGGCGACCGTGTCGTCTCGACGCAGTTGCGGCTCGACGTGCCCGACCGCGCGTTCACCGCGGTGGTCGGCCCGAACGCGTGCGGCAAATCGACATTGCTGCGCGCGTTCGTCCGGCTGCTCCGCCCGTCCGACGGCGGCGTGACCTTCGACGGCCGCGAAGTCGGGGCGTATCCGGCCAAGGCGCTGGCGCGCGAGCTCGGTTTCCTGCCGCAGGAGCCGTCCGCGCCGGAGGACGTCCGGGTCCGGCAGCTGGTCGCGCGCGGCCGGTTCCCGCATCAGTCGCTGCTGTCCTCGTGGTCCGAGGAAGACGAGACCGCGGTGGTCAGCGCGATGACCGCGGCCGGGGTCGCCGGGCTGGCCGACCGTCCGGTGCAAGAGCTGTCCGGGGGGCAGCGGCAGCGGGTGTGGATCGCGGTCGTGCTCGCGCAGCGCACGCCGTACCTGCTGCTGGACGAACCGACGTCGTTCCTCGACATCGCGCACCAGTACCAGGTGCTGGAGCTGCTGAAACGGCTGCGCGACGAGGGCCGCACGGTGATCGCGGTGCTGCACGACATCAACCAGGCCTGCCGGTACGCCGACCACATCGTGGCCATGCGCGACGGCCAGGTCGTGGCGCAGGGCGCGCCCGGCGACGTCGTGGACGCCGACCTGATCAAGGAAGTCTTCGACCTGCCGAGTGTCGTGGTGCCCGATCCGGTCACCGGCACGCCGATGGTCGTGCCCGCGCTCTGACCCCGGGAGTCCCCAGTTGAGCACCGCACTCGCCACCCTCGAACTGACCAGCGCCCAGCTGGGCATCTGGAACGCACAGCGGCTTGAACCTGATTCGCCGTACTACCTCGTCGGCGACGTCATCGAAATCTCCGGCGGCGCACCGATCGACGTCGCGGCGCTGGCCGAGGCGATCCGGGCGACCGCCGAGGAAGCGGAAAGCCTGCGGCTGCGGGTGCTCGACACCCCGGACGGGCCGCGGCAAGTGGTGTCGGCCGATCCGGTGCCGCTGCCGGAAGTCGTTGACCTGCAAGGGGAACCGGACCCGCTGGCGGCCGCGCACGCGCGGGTCGCGGCGGAGCGGCGACGGGTGGCCGAGGCGTGTCGCGGGATGCTGGACCGGCCGTTGTTCTCTCATCTGATCTTCCGGCTTTCCGACACCGAAGTCTGGTTCACCCAGCTCGGCCACCATCTGGTGTTCGACGGATATACCGCGGCGATGCTCGCTCGGCGCACGGCCGCCCGGTACACCGCGGCGGTGCGCGGCGAAGACGTGCCGCCGTCGACGTTCGGCCGGTTCGCCGATCTGGTGGACGCCGACCGCGCGTACCGGATGAGCGACCGTTTCGCGCAGGATCGCGCGTACTGGTGCGAGCGGTTCACGCCGATGCCGGAGCTGGCCGAGGACGCGAGTACGGCCGGACTGCCGGAAGCGACGTTCACCGCGCGTGCCGAACTCACCGCGGACGAGGTCGCCGGTCTCGCCGAACTGGGCAGGCGCGCGGGGACGACCTGGGGTGACGCGCTGATCGCGTGCTACGCGGCGTTCCTGCACCGGGTGCTCGGGACGACGGACGTCGTGTTCGCGGTGCCGTTGATGTGCCGGGTGGGCGCGGCGTTGCGCACTCCGGCGATGGCGGTCAACGTGCTGCCGCTGCGGGTCCGGGTGGAGCCGGGCGACCGGCCGGAGGAACTGACCGCGCGGGTCGCGCAGGCATTGCGGGAAATGCGCGCGCACCAGCGGTACCGGGGCGAGAACCTGCCGCAAGACCTGGCGGTGCCCGGTGCGGGCGCGCTGCTGCACGGACGCGGAATCAACCTCAAGGCGTTCGACCTGGAGCTGGCGCTCGGCGAGGCGCGCGGGACGATGCGGAACGTCGCGGGCGGGCCGCCGGAGGACATGGGGCTCAGCGTGCTGCCGACGGCGGGTGGCGGCCTGTTGCTGGGGTTCGAGGTCGATGCTCGGTCCCAGGATCAGGCTGGCGTCGACGCGCAGCTCACCGCGTTGAAGGCGTTGATCTCCGCGTTCACTTCGGCGGACGCTCCGGTGGTCGGCGGGGTGGATTTGGTGCCGGACGTCGACGCCTTGCTCGCCGATTGGTCGACTCCCGCCGTTGTCTCACTGGATCAAGGGCTTCTGGACGGACTCGGTGGGCAGACCGCGCTGGTCTGCGGCGACGAGCGGCTCACCGGCGACGAGGTGCGGGCGCGGGTGCACCGGCTGGCGCGGGCGTTGCGGGCGAGGGGCGTCGGCGCGGACGACGTGGTGGCGGTGGCGTTGCCGCGGTCGGTCGATCTGGTGGTGGCGTTGCTGGCGGTTCTCGACGCTGGTGCGGCGTTTCTGCCGCTGGATCTGGCGCATCCGGCGGAGCGGTTGCGCTCGTTGGTGGCCGAGGTGACTCCGAAGCTTGTCGTGACGGGCTCGGAGTTGCTGCCGGGGCTCCGGTTGGACGATCCGACGGTGCGAACCGAAATCGCCGGATATTCGGCGACAGAACTGTCCGAAGTGGACCGTCATCCGGAGCACCTCGCGTACGTCATCTTCACCTCGGGCTCCACCGGGCGGCCCAAGGGAGTGCTGGTCCGGTCCGGCGGGCTGGAGACGTTGCTGCGGAACCATCGCGCGACCACGGTCGCCGAGACCGCGCAGGGGCGGCGGCTCCGCGTGGCACATACGTACTCGTTCGCCTTCGACTCGGCCATCGAGCAGTTGCTCTGGATGCTGTGCGGGCACGAATTGCACGTCTACGACACGGAAACCGCGCGCGACGTCGACGCGCTGCACGCCGCGTTCGTGCGCGACCGGATCGACGTCATCGACACGACTCCGTCGATGGCGGCTCCGTTGCTGGACGCGGGATCGCTCGACCCGGCGTTGCTGGTGCTCGGAGGCGAGGCGACGTCTCCGGCGTTGTGGCAGCGGATCGTTTCGTCCGGCATCCGGGCGCGCAACATCTACGGGCCGACAGAGACCACTGTGGACGGTGCCAGTGCGCCGATCACCGGGGACGAGCCGGTGATCGGGTTCGCGGTGCCCGGCACGCGGGCGTATGTGCTCGACGCGGCGCTGCGGCCGGTGCTGCCGGGCAGCCGCGGTGAGTTGTATCTCGCCGGGCCGCATCTGGCGCGGGGGTACCTCGGGCGTCCGGGCGGGACGGCGGAGCGGTTCGTCGCCGATCCGTTCGGGCCGCCGGGGGAGCGGATGTACCGCACCGGCGACGTCGTGCGGTGGGTGCCGGGTCGCGGGCTGGAGTATCTGGGACGGCGCGACGGTCAGGTCAAGATTCGCGGCCACCGGGTGGAATTGGGTGAGGTCGAGGGCGCGCTCGGCGCGGTGCCAGGCGTGCGGGCCGCCGCGGCGGCGGTGCGCGGGCCGCGGCTGATCGGGTATATCGTCGGGTCCGGACTGGTGGCGGAGGACGTTCGCGCGACACTCGCGCGGCGGTTGCCAGAGGCGATGGTTCCGGCAGCGGTCGTGGTGCTGGACGAACTTCCGGTGACCAGCAACGGAAAACTCGACCGGGCCGCGTTGCCCGCGCCCTCGGCGGCAGACGGCGGCCGGGAGCCGCGGACCGAGCGGGAACGGCTGCTGTGCGCTGCGATCGCCGAGGTGATCGGCGTGGAGCGGGTCGCGGTGGACGACGACTTCTTCGCTCTCGGCGGCGACAGCATCACGGCGATCAGTGTCAGCAGCCGGCTGCGGTCGCACGGGCTGGACCTCCGGCCGCGGGATTTGCTGGCGCGGCGCAGTTTCGCGGCCTTGGCGGCGGCGAGCCGGGAGCTGTCCGAACCGGACAGTGCGCCGGACGAACCGATCGGCGAGGTTCCGGCTCCGCCGATCGTGCGGACGTTGTTGGACCTGAATCCCAACCTGGACGCGATCGTCGGCTATGCACAGTGGACAGTGCTCCAGGTGGGCGGTCCGGTGCCGCGGCTGGCCGAAAGCGTTCAGGCGATTCTCGACCACCATGACGTGCTGCGGCTTCGCGTCGAACCCGACGGCAGGCTGGTGATCCGGCCGCGTGGTGAAGTCGCAGCGATGGTCAGCGAGGCAACGGGGAGCCCGGCCGAGGTGGCGGAGCGGCTGGCGTCCGAATTGGACCCGCGCGCCGGGGCGATGCTGCGGGTCGCGCAGGTCGGGGACCAATTGGTGATCGTCGTGCACCACCTGGCGATTGACGGGGTTTCGTGGCGGATTCTGCTGCCGGATCTGCAGACTGCCTGTGCGGGCGGGGTGCTCGAACCTGTCCGCAATTCCTGGCGACGCCATGCCTTGGCGCTCGCCGAACAGGGCGCGAGCGGTGCACGGCGCGGAGAACTGGAGTTCTGGCGGTCGGCACGGAAGAGCAAGCTTGACCCGACGCGAGACACGGTTGCCACCGCGCATCGTTCGGTCACCGTTGCCACCGAAGAGGAAAGCACGGCGATCCTCACTACGCTCCCTGCCGCCTATCGCGCGGGTGTCGACGAGGTGCTGCTCGCCGCGCTCGTGTTGACGCTGCGCGGTGACGAAGACGCGTTGACCGTCATGATGGAGGGCCACGGCCGTGAAGGGCTGGACCTCGCGCAAACCGTCGGCTGGTTCACCGCCGAATACCCGGTCCACATTGAACTGTCTGGAGTGGACACTCTCGATCGGTTGCTGCGCAGGGTAAAGGAAGCACGGCGTGCGGTGCCGGATGGCGGCGTCGGCTTCGGTGTTCTGCGGTACCTGGACCCGGGTGCGGATTTCGCTCCGGACCTGCCGGACGTCCTGCTCAACTACCTCGGCCGGTTCACCCCGCTGTCCGGCGGCTGGCAGTTGCCGGACGAAGATCCGTTCGCTGTCATCGAGCCGCCCGCGAAGGCGCTGGAGCAGGTTCTCGCGCTGAACTGCTTCGTCCGCGAGGAAGGCGTCCCGCGGATCGCTGTCGAATGGACCGCCGCGAGCCGCGTGCTGCCACCGGAAGAGGTGGAACGCCTCCAGGAAGCGTGGGCAGCCGCACTGGCCGCGTTGGCGGCGCATGCGCGGGAGAGCACCGGCGGGCTCACTCCGTCGGACCTTCCGCTCGTCACGCTCACCCAGGACGACATCGACGCCCTCGAACAGCAGGGTCCCATCGCCGACGTCCTGCCCGCGACGCCGCTCCAGGCCGGATTGTCGTTCCACACGCTGACCCGCGGCGGGCCGGACGTCTACACCGTGCAGGCGGTGACCCGGCTGGAGGGACAGCTCGATCCGGACCGCATGCGAGCCGCCGCCGAGGAGTTGCTGCGGCGGCATCCGGCGCTGCGCGTCCACCTGCACACGACAGCGGCGGGCGAGGTCGTGCAAGTCGTGCCTGCTGAAGTCCACCTGGACTGGCGGCACGTCGAGCACCCGGAGAACGCCGACGACGAGTGCGCGGCCGAGCTGGCCCGGCCGTTCGACCCGGCGGTGCCGCCGCTGATCCGCTTCCTGCTGCTCACCCTCGGCCCGGCCGAACACCGGCTGGCCCTGACCATCCACCACGCGCTGCTCGACGGCTGGTCGATGCCGCTCGTCGGCCGTGCTCTGCTCGCCACCTACGCCGAGCTGGGCGGCGGCCCGGCCGCTCCAGTCGCGCCCTCCCTCACGGAGTACCACCGGGTGCTGGCCGCCCGCGATCACGACGCGGCGGTCGAAGCCTGGCAGACCGCGTTGGCCGGGCTGGAAGAAGGAACCCGGCTCGCTCCGGTGACAAATGCGTCCACTTCGGACCGTCCACAGCGGATTTGGCTGGGGCTCGGCGCGGAGTTCAGCGAACAGCTGCGCACCTTCGCCCGAGAACGCGGCGTGACCTCGACGGCGGTGTTCCAGACCGCGTGGGGCGTCCTGCTGGCGCGGCTCACCGGACGCCAGGACGTGGTGTTCGGCTGCCCGGTGTCCGGCCGTCCGTCCGACGTCCCGGGCGTGGAAGCGATGATCGGCCAGCTCGGCACGACCATCCCGGTGCGCGTGACGTTCGCCCCGTCCGAGCCCGCGTCGGCAGTGCTGGAGCGCGTGCAGGACGAGAACGCGCGGCTCACCGACCATCACCACCTCGGCCTGCCGGACATCCAGCGCGTCGCGGGCGTCGGCGACCTGTTCGACACGATGCTGGTGATGGAGAACTTCCCGCTCTCCAGCCGGGACCGCGAACCGCTCGCGCCCGGGCTCGACCTCGCTGGCGTCGACATCACCGACGCGACGCACTACCCGCTGACAGTGATCGTGCTGCCCGGTGACGAGATCTCGATCGGCCTCGGCTACCAGCCGAATGCCTTCGACGAGCCGACCGTGCAGGCGTACGGCCGCTGGCTGACGACGCTGCTGCACGAGCTCGTGGCGGACCCGCGGCAACCGGTTGCTCGGCTGCGTTCCCTTCCTGCGCAAGAGGAAGCGGCTCTGCTGCGGCAAGGAACCGGGCCGGAGCCGCGCCGGGAAGCCGGTACCTGCTTGGAGGAATTCGCCCGCTGGGTGCGGGAAACTCCGGACGCCGAAGCTGTCGTGTGCCGGGACCGCCGCCTGACCTACGCGGAACTGGACCGGAAGGCGAACCAGCTCGCCCACGAGTTGCGAGCGGCTGGGGTTCGGGCGCAAGACCCGGTGGCGGTGCTGCTGGAGCGGGACATCGAACTGGTCGTCGCGTTGTTCGGCGTGCTCAAAGCCGGTGCGGTGCACGTGCCGATGGACCCGGCCTATCCGGCGGAACGCCTGGCGCACCTGGTGAAAGACAGTGCGCCCGCGGCGGTGGTGTCCACTTCGGATCCTGGCTTCGGCATTCCGGTGATAAATCCGTTGGTCCTCAATGGACTGTCTACTTGGGACGACGCAAGTCTGTCGCCGGATTCACTGGCCTATGTGATCTACACGTCCGGCACCACCGGGAAACCCAAGGGCGTGGCGATCACCCATCGCGGGATTCCGAGCCTGGTCGCGTTGCAGGAGGACATCGTCGGCATCCGGCACGGCGAACGGTATCTGCACTTCGCGTCCACGAGTTTCGACGTGTCGTACTGGCAGTTCTTCCTGCCGCTGCTGTCCGGCGGAACCTCGGTGATCGCGCCGGAGGAAGTCCGCGGCTCCGGCGACGACCTGCTCGCCTACGCCGCCGAACACCGCGTCACCGGGCTCAACCTGCTGCCGTCGTTCCTGTCCGCGATGCCGGACGACGCGACGGTGGATCCGGACGTGTTCTTCGTGGTCGGAGCTGAACGGCTCGACCCGGAGCTGGCGCACCGCTGGGGCGGCCGGCGGGCGCTGTTCAACGCCTACGGCCCGACCGAGGTCACGATCAACTCGGTCACCTGGGTGTATTCCGCCGACGATCCCGGGCCGCTGCCGATCGGCAGGCCGGATCCGCAGGTGCGGGCGTACGTGCTGGACGCGGGGCTGCGGCCAGTCGGGACCGGCGTCACCGGCGAGCTGTACCTCGCCGGGCCGAAGCTCGCGCGGGGCTACGTGAACCGGCCGGGACAGACCGCGGAGCGGTTCGTGGCCGACCCGTTCGGCGCGCCCGGCGACCGGATGTACCGCACCGGAGACCTGGTGCGCTGGCGGCCGGACGGGCAGCTGGTGTTCCTCGGCCGCGCCGACCACCAGGTCAAACTGCGCGGGTTCCGGATCGAGCCGGGCGAGATCGAGTCGGCGCTGACGCGGCATCCGGACGTGCGGGCCGCGGTCGTGCTCGTGCGTGAGGACCGGCCGGGCGACCGGCGGCTGGTCGGCTACGTGGTGCCCGTCGACGGAGCGGACCCGGACCCGGCCGCACTGCGCGAGTATCTGGCGGCTGAACTGCCCGCGCACCTGGTGCCGTCGGCGGTGCTCACGCTGGAGCGACTGCCGCTCGGGCCCAGCGGCAAGCTCGACCGGGCTGCGCTGCCCGCGCCTGGGCCACGCATTGCCGCCGCGGCCCGGCAACCGGCGACGGAAGCGGAAACTGTTCTGCTGCGAGTGGTTCGGGAGCTGCTTGGCCCGGACGTCACGATCGACGACGGGTTCCTCGACGCCGGTGGAGACAGCATCGCGTCGCTTCGGCTGGTCGCACGCGCTCGCCGGGAGGGCCTGCACCTGACCGCGCGAGACGTCTTCGAGGGCGGCACGATCGCCGGGATCGCGGCCCGCTGCGGCACCAAGACCGCGGTGGTGTCGCCGGATCTCACGCCCGCGGTCGGAGACGCGCCGCTGACGCCGGTGATGCGTGAGCTGCTGGAACGCGCCGGCTCGGCGGCTGACGGGTTCTGTCAGTGGGTCGAGGTGTGCGTGCCCTCCGGCGGGGACATGTCGAAGTGGCGGGCTGCGCTCGACGCGGTCCTCGAACGGCATGACGTGCTGCGGTCACACCTGGCTGGCGACGTGCTGCGCGTTCCGGAACCGGGTGCGGTGACCGGAGCGGACGTGCTGATGGTCGTCCCGGCGGGCGAGGACGCGGACCTTCGCGCACTCTTGGACGACCAGATCGCGGCCGTCCGGTCCGCGGTGAACCCGCGGACGGGTCCGATGCTGCGGGCGGTGTGGGTGGACGCCGGGCCCGCGCGTCCGGGGCGGCTCGCGCTGGTCGCCCACCATCTCGTCGTGGACGCGGTGTCGTGGCGGATCCTTCTCGACGACCTTGAACAGGCCTACCTCGGCCACCAGTTGCCGGAGCGCGGGCCGTCGTTCCTCGGCTGGGCGCGGGCGTTGGCCTCGGCCAAGCCCGCGCGACAGGTGGAACGTCCGCATTGGGAACGGTTTGCGGCCTCGGCCCGCCCGGTCAGCGGTACTGCGCGGCACCACGAGATCGAGGTGTCGGAAGAGATCACGCAGGCGGTGCTGACGACGCTGCCCGGCGCGTACCGGACCGGTCCGGACGCCGTGCTGCTCACCGCTTTCGCGCGGGCTTACCGGGCCTGGTGCGGCTCGGAGTTGCTGGTGGCGTTGGAAAGCCACGGCCGTCCGGACCACACACCGGACTTCGCTGGAGCTGTCGATCTGTCGCGGACTGTTGGCTGGTTCACCGCGATGTACCCGGCGCGGATCACGCCGCCTTCCGACGAGACGGCTATCGCCGCGGTCCGCGATCAGCTTCGCGCCGCCGGCGATGGGCTCGGGTTCGGAATCCTCGGCGGAACGTCGACCGGAGCGGACGTCAGCTGGAACTACCTCGGCCGATTCGACCCGGCACCGCTGGAAGAGACGCCGTGGCAGCGCCCGCCGGACGCTGACCCGCTCGGCTCTGACGGCGGTCCCCTCGGGCAGGCGCTGATGGTGAACGCGATGGTGCGCGACGACCGGCTGGCGGCCCGGTTCACCTGGCCGTCCTCGGAGTTCAGCGCGGAGGAGATCGCGGCTCTGGGTTTGGCGTTCCAGGAGGAACTTGCCGCGCTGGCCGCTGCGGTACCGGCGGGCGAATTGCTGCCGTTGACGCCATTGCAGGAGTTGATCCTGCGCGAATCGCGGGCCGCGGACGAGGATCCGTACCCGGTGCAGGCGGCGTTCTCGCTGTCCGGAGTGCTCGACCTGACCGCGTTGGAGGCGGCAGCGAACGCACTCGTGCGGCGGCATCCGAACCTGGCCGCGGTTTTCCCGGCCGGGCACGAAGTGCAGGTGGTGCCGACGGAGCCGCGGGTCGGCTTCCGGGTCCGCGAGGTGGCGGGGGACGTCGAGCGGCTGCTCGCGGAAGACCTCGCCGAGCCGTTCGATCTCGCCGCCGGGCCGTTGCTGCGGGTCACGGTGCTCCGGCACGGCCCGGATCGGCACGAACTCGTGCTCACCAGCCATCACCTGCTTTCGGACGGCTGGTCCGCGCCGCGGATCCTGGCCGAGTTGTTCGCCGGGTACTCCCGGGAATCGCTGCCGGAAGCGGTGCCGTTGTCGAGGTACACGCGGTGGCTCGCCGCGCGCGACCACGCCGTCAGCGGGCATGTTTGGCGGACGGAGCTGGCTGATCTGCCTTCGCGGAAACTCCTGAGTGGACAGCCGCGGGCAGTCGAGCCGGAACTGTTCACTGTGGACGCTCAGTTGGTCGCCGAGCTGACGCGAGCCGGGGCCGAACACGGGCTCACGGCGGGAACGTTGCTGCAAGGCGCGTGGGCGGCAATGCTCGCGGCTCGATCTGGGGTCACCGATGTCGCTTTCGGGGCGATGGTGTCCGGACGGACGTCCGAAGTGGACGGTGTCGAGGACATCCTCGGGTTGCTCGCCAACACGGTGCCGGTGCGGGTCCGGTTCGCCGGTACCGTGGGGGAGACCCTCCGGAAAACCCAAGCCCGGCAACAAGAATTTCTCGCGCACCAGCACGTCGGCCTCGGCGAGCTGGCCTCGTTGACGGGCCGGGAGCGGCTGTTCGACAGCCTCGTCGTGTTCGAGAACTACCCGGTGGACCCGGCGAAGCTGCGTGAACCGGCACCGGGCCTGTCGATCACCGGCACCCGGTTCCGCGAGCGCACGCACTACCCGATGACGGTCACCGTAGTGCCGGAGCTTTCTGGCGGCTGGACTGGCGTATTCGGTTACCAGGACGGGATTCTGACCGCTGCGGAAGCCCGAGACCTGGTCGCGGACCTGCTGCGGTTCCTCGGCGAGCTTCCGTCGCGATGGGACGATGACGCGGGTGAGTTCGCGAGGCCGCGGTGACCCTGTGGCGGACCGCGTTCGTGCTCGTGCTGGGCACGTTCATGGCGACGCTCGACAGCACCATCGTCTCGGTCGGCGTGGAGACGCTGGCGCAGCGGTTCGACGCCTCCGTCACCGAGGTCCAATGGGTCACCACGGCGTATCTGCTCGCCGTGGTGACCGCCGTGCCCGCGTCCGGCTGGCTCGCCGCGCGGTTCGGCGGGCGGCGGACCTGGCTGGCCGCGGTAGTCGTTTTCGTGCTGGCGTCGCTGCTGTGCGGGCTGGCGAGCTCGTTGCCGATGCTGGTCGCGTTCCGCGTGCTGCAAGGGCTGGCGGGTGGTTTGCTGCCGCCGACAGGTCAGGCGTTGCTGGCGCGCGCGGCGGGGCCGGAACGGATCGGGCGGCTGATCAGCGTCGTCGGCGTGGTGCCGTTGCTGTCGCCGGTGCTGGGGCCGCTGGCGAGCGGGGCGATCCTCAACGTCGCGGACTGGCCGTGGCTGTTCTACGTCAACCTGCCGGTCGGCGTGGTCGCGGTTGTGCTCGGCCTGCGGTACGTCGCGGCGGACGCGCCGACCGGCCTACGCGAGCCGTTCGATTTCCGTGGTGCCGCTTTGCTTTCCCCCGGGCTGGCTGCGGTGGTTTTCGGACTGACGGGGTTTTCCGATGGATATCCGAAGTGGCTGTCGTCCGCGGCGGTCGTGGCGGGTTTGCTGATGCTGGCCGCGTTTGTCCGGCACGGCCTGCGGGTGCGGGCGCCGTTGCTGGACCCACGATTGTTCGCTCGGCCGCCGTTCGGGGCGGCCGCGGTGGCGTTGGTCGTGTTGGGCGCTTCGGTGTTCGGCACGATGTTTCTGCTGCCGTTGTATTTGCGGCGCGGTGCCGGATTGGGCGCTTGGGACACCGGATTGCTGCTGGTGCCGCAGGGAATCGGCGCTGCCGCGGGTTCGGTTCTGGTGCATCGCCTGGTGGACCGGTTGGCTCCGCGGACGCTGGTGATGTCTGGAATCAGCTTGGTGGCATTGGGAACCACGGCGTTCACTCAGCTAGGCCCGGAACTTCCCGACGCCGCGCTGGTCATTTCGCTGGTGCTGCGCGGATTCGGGGCGGCGATGATCAGTGCGCCAGTGCTGGCGCTGGTGTACCGCAGTCTGGAGAAAACGCAGCTGCCGAAAGCGGCCGGTGCGCTGAATTTGCTGAACACGCTGGGCGGTTCGGTCGGGACCGCGGTGCTCGCGCTGATCTTGCAAAACCGTTTGGCCGTACGGGGCGCGGATGTCGCGGCGGCTTTCGCGGACACGTTCTGGTGGGTGCTCGGACTGGTCGCGGTGGCGGCTGCCGGGGCGGCGAAGCTGCCGAAGGAAAGGAGCCGGTAAATGCAGGACACGTTGCCCAGCCCGGTGGAGGTGACGGCGGGAACCGCGCCGGACGTCGCCCGGCACCGCGAGACGGTCTCGGCGGTGCTGGCCCGGCGCGATCCGCGGTTGCTGGTGATCGTGGGCCCGTGCTCGGTGCACGATCCGGAGGCGGCGCTGGAGTACGCGGAACTGCTGGCCGGCGCGGCGGCTCGGTATGCCGACGACCTCGTGGTGGTTTTGCGGGCATACCTGGAGAAACCGCGGTCGGTGACCGGGTGGACCGGTTTCCTGCCGGACCCGACGCTGGACGGCAAAGGCGATCTCGCGACGGGCGTCCGACTGGGGCGGCAGTTCTTGCTCGACGCGGCGGCGACCGGGTTGCCGCTGGCGTACGAATTCGTGGATCCGGTGCTGGCTCCGTATGTCGCGGACACGGTGAGCTGGGGCGCGATCGGGGCGCGGACGGTCGCCAGCCAGCCGCACCGGCAGCTGGCGTCGTGGCTGCCGATGCCGGTGGGAATGAAGAACTGCGTGTCCGGACGGCTGGGGCCCGCGGTGGACGCGATCCGCGCGGCCGGGGCCGCGCACGCTTTCCCGGGGCTCGGCGTGGACGGCCGGATGAAAACCTTGCGCAGCAGCGGAAACCCGGATGCGCACCTGGTTCTTCGCGGCGGCCCGGCACCGAATTACGACGCGGCGTCGGTGGCCGAGGCGATGGCGGTGCTGGGGGAGGCGGGGCTGCCGCGAAGAGCGGTGATCGACGCCTCGCACGGAAACAGCGGAAAGGACCACAACCGGCAGCCGGGAGTGGTGGCAGACGTCGCGGAGCAGATTCGCGACGGGGCGGCGGTGGCCGGGGTGATGATCGAGTCGTATCTGCGCGACGGGGCGCAGGACCCGGAACGGGTGCCCGCCGACCGCGCGGTGAGCCGGACGGATCCCTGCCTCGGGTGGGAGCGGACGGTTCCGTTGCTGGAGACGCTGGCGGTGGCCAGCCGGGACCGGGCTGCGCTGGTTTGACCGTCGCGGCGAGGGCGGACGGTCCGTGAGGGAATCAGGGTTCACCCCACGAACCTTTGTCGAGGTCCGGTGGGGGAGCGGGCTAAGGCAGCAGATTGGCGCGGCGCGCGGCGTTGACGGCTTGCAGGCGAGTCTTCGCGTCCAGCTTCCGCATCGCGTTGCGCAGGTAGCTTTTCACCGTTTCCGGACCCAGCCCGAGCGCCTCCGCGATGGCCGCGTTGGTGTGCCCGGCCGCGGCTCCTTCGAGGACGTCCAGTTCGCGGGCGGACAGAGCCGGCTGCGGTCCGCGGGCAGCGTCGCCGGTCAGGGACTGGCATACCGCGTCGATGCGGGCGCGCAGCTGCGGGTCTTCGATCGCGGCGGCGATCCGGCGGAGTTCCGCGTGGCTTTCCCGGAGCGCTTCCCGGTCGGCCGGTTTGCCGGGCGGCGCGGTTCCCGGCTCCGGGGCGAGCAGGTCCAGCCGCCGGCTCACTTCGGCGCGGACGGCCAGTTCTTGTTCCAGGTCCCGGGCCACTTCGACCATCGCGGTCACCGACCGGTCGCCGAAGCGGACGTGCTCGCGGACCGCGCCGTACAGCACCGCCCGGACGGTCCGCTGCACTATCACCGGCACCGCCATCACCGAGCGCACGCCCTCGGCCTGGACCGCGCGGTCGAAGTGGTGGCTGATCGCTTCGCTGGCGTAGTAGTCCGGCAGCACGACCGGTTTCCGCACGCCGATCGCGCGGCCGCCGAGGCCCTTGCCCTCCGCGACGACCAGGCCGAGCAGCGACGTGGTGGTGTTGCCGAGCAGTTCGGTCATCCGCAGCCGCTTGCCGTCCGCGACCTCGCCGCCGAACGTCAGCGGCACGCCCGCCGCGCCGCGGAGCCGGGCCAGGGCACGGCGCACTTCGGCGGCGGTCTCGGTCGCACTCGTCACGGCAGGCACCCCACTTCGGCGGCACGGAGGCTCCGGCAGGAGGTGCGATTCTACCCAGCCGCGCCGCCGTTGTCGCCGCGCGGGACGAAACGCCGGCCACCCCTGTTCGGGGGTGGCCGGCTGGCTGACCTGCGGTGACGATGTGCCGACACCGGCCGACGATGACCGTGGAGCAGCCCCGTGAGCCCTGAACGCACCATGTTCGACCTGTTGCAGAC
Source organism: Amycolatopsis sp. NPDC104775 (assembly GCF_055583325.1). Classification (NCBI taxonomy): domain Bacteria; kingdom Bacillati; phylum Actinomycetota; class Actinomycetes; order Pseudonocardiales; family Pseudonocardiaceae; genus Amycolatopsis; species Amycolatopsis sp. NPDC104775. The sequence goes on along the minus strand of NZ_JBVJOE010000001.1, from coordinate 709,204 downwards.
CTATGCCGCCCCGGACGCGGACGCGACGCATCTGCTGTGCGGACGGCATCCGGCCGACGCTGTCGCGTTCACCCTCGTGGACGCCGACCTCAGCAGCCGCGACCTCACCTACGGCCAGCTCGAGGCCGCTTCCGCGCGGTTCGCCGCCGCACTGGCCGCGCACGGCGTGCGGGCTGGAGACCGGGTGGCGACGCTCATGGGCAAGTCCGCCGAACTGGTCACCGCGCTGCTCGCGATCTGGCGGCTCGGCGCGGTCCACGTGCCGCTGTTCACCGCGTTCGCGCCGCCCGCGATCGCCCAGCGGATCGTCGGGAACGGGACGCGCGCGGTCGTGGTCGACGCTGGTCAGCGAGCCAAACTCGACCCCAGCGAGGACCTGCCCGCCGATCCGGCGCGGATCATCGTGACGACCGGCGAGGCGTCCGGCGGAGATCTGTCTTTCGAGGCGCTGCTGGACGAACCGCACCCGCTGCCCGAGCCGGTCGCCATCGGCGGCGACGGCACGCTGGTCGAGATCTTCACCTCCGGCACGACCGGCACCCCGAAAGCGGTGCCGGTGCCGCTGCGCGGACTCGCCGGGATCCACTCCTACCAGGAGTTCGGCCTCGACCAGACCGACGAGGACGTCTTCTGGAACGCCGCCGACCCGGGCTGGGCGTACGGGCTGTACTTCGCGCTGCTCGGCCCGCTCGCGACCGGTCGGCGCAGCCTGCTGCTGCACGCCGGGTTCAGCCCGGAGCTGACCTGGCAGGTGCTCGAACGCTTCGGCGTCACCAACTTCACCGCCGGCCCCACGGTCTACCGCGCGCTGCGCAGCTCGGGCCTGCCGGTGCCCGCCGGCCTGCGGCTGCGGCACTGCTCGTCGGCCGGGGAGCCGCTGACGCCGGACGTCGTGACCTGGGCCGAGGAGATGCTCGGCTGCCCGGTGCGCGACCACTACGGCCAGACCGAAACCGGCATGGTCGTCGGCAACGCCTGGCATCCGCACCTGATCGCGCCGGTCAAGACCGGGTCGATGGGACGGCCGCTGCCCGGATTCGCCGTCGAGGTCCTCAAGGCCGGCAGCGACGAGATCGCGGAGATCGGCGAGACCGGCCGCGTCGCGATCGACGTGTCCGCCAGCCCGCTGATGCCGTTCTCCGGCTACCGCGACGCCCCCGAGCGGACCGCGGAACGATTCAGCGCCGACGGCCGCTGGTACTACACCGGCGACATCGCCGCCCGCGACCGCGACGGCTACCTGACTTTCGGCTCGCGCGACGACGACGTGATTTTGATGGCGGGCTACCGGATCGGCCCGTTCGAGGTGGAGAGTGCGCTGGCACAGCACGAGGCCGTCGCGGAAGCCGCGGTGATCGGCGCGCCGGACGAGCTGCGCGGTGAGCTGGTGGTGGCTTATGTGGTGCTGAACCCGGGTGTCGAGGGGTCGGAGGCGCTGGTCGACGAGTTGAAGCAGACGGTCAAAACCCGCCTGGCCGCGCATGTCTACCCGAGGCGGATCCACTTCGTGGCGGAACTGCCGAAGACGCCGAGCGGCAAGATCCAGCGCTTCGCGTTGCGGGGCCGGGAACTGAGCGCCGCTTCGAGCTGAGTTTTCCCGCGGCCGGTGCCACACTGGCGCGATGCCGCCTGATCTGCACGACCGGGTCGCCCTCGTCGCGGGGGCGGCCCGGGGCGCGGGCCGGGGAATCGCCGCCGCGCTCGGCGAGGCCGGGGCGACGGTGATCTGCACTGGCCGCAGTAGTCGTGCTGGGCTTAGACGCTCTGATTACGACCGGCCGGAAACAGTCGAAGAGACCGCTGCGCTGGTTTCTCAGCTGGGCGGGGTGGGGATCCCGTTCGTCGCCGATCACTTGGACCACGACGACGTCCGGCGGCTGGCGTCTTTCGTCCAGTCCGAGTACGTGCGGCTTCATGTGCTGGTAAACGACATCTGGGGCGCCGAGCGGCTCAAGGGCGGTCCGGCGGACTGGAACACGCCGGTGTGGGAGCACGACCTCGACGCGGGGTTGCGGATTCTCCGGCTTGGGGTCGAGACGCATCTGGTCACGTCGCATTTCCTGCTGCCGCTGGTGATCCGCGAACCGGGCGGGCTGGTGGTCGAGGTGACCGACGGGACTGCGGCGCATAATGCGTCGCGGTATCGGATTTCGGTGTTTTACGACCTGGCCAAGGCTTCGGTGAATCGGCTGGCTTTCTCGCAGGGGCACGAGCTTGCTGCTTACGGTGGCACGGCCGTGGCGGTCACGCCGGGGTGGCTGCGGTCGGAGATGATGCTCGACGCTTACGGGGTGACCGAGGAGAACTGGCGATCGGCTTTGGCAGCGGGTGCTCCGGAGGGATTCGCGGAGTCGGAGTCGCCGCGGTATGTGGGCCGCGGGGTGGCGGCGATGGCGGCGGACCCGTTGCGGGATCGGTGGAATCAGCGGTCGGTGAGTTCGGCGGAGCTGGCGAGGGAGTACGGGGTGACGGATGTGGACGGGCGACAGCCGGACAGCTGGGGCTAGCGGTATCCTCGGGCGGGATCCAGCCGCGGTTCGCCTGCGTAGGTGGGAAGGGACGCGAAAGATCGGCTCCTCGTGATCGAGGTCCATGCGGAGGATGTTGTCGCCGCGTGCGTGAGCGGGGACTTCCCAGCCGACCTCGACCATTCCGCCGGGGTGAGCGTCGAGGGGATTGTGGAAGTTCACGGCGTTGCGGAAGAAGCCTGAGGGGAACCGGATGCCGCCGGTCCAGCCAGAGGCTTGGCGAGGTCGTCGATCGAGTGTCTTCGCACGTGGTTCACGGCTTCTTTCCAGAAGTCACCGATACTCGGAGTGGGCAAGCCATCGACCGTTTCCCAGATGAGTGGACGGGACCCGGAAGACGCGCGGCAGATCTTCGCGCGGCCAACCGAAGATGTTGTCCGCGCCGGTGGACGTCAAGGTTTCCCGGATGACGTCAGTCATCGGCCCTCGGTGGTCGCGCCACTCGCCCGCGCCTTGGCTGTAGTAGGCGACCCGCCATCGATTCGGGTCCGCTGCTCCGGTGACCCAGCAGAACATGCCGCCTTGTCCGTCTCCGCCCCAGGGCAGGAGCCCGTTTTGGCCCGGGAAGGGCAGGTAGCCCGTGTCCGCCAGGTATTCCAACTCGTCATCGGCCAGGATTTCCAGGGTTCCGAAGACTTCCTCCCGGATGAAACGCGGGTAGTCCGAGCGCGCATCGATCGGGTTGGTGACGACGATCGCGTCGCAGAAGGCTCCCGACGGGAAACGGGAAAAGAGTTCTTTGTAATCGTCCGGGAGCACGGTGCCGATGTCCTGTTCGACGGTGCTCCAGTCCCGGCCAGGGCGGATGCCGCCGGTCCATTGGGTGATCTCCTCGATCTGGTGCCACGCGGACGGTTGACTCACCTGCGCATCCTATCGGAATTCGATCACCGCCAGAATTGCGCTGAACGGAGCAATCACAAACCCTCAAGCTGAGGCAGAGTCACGGCTGCGTATTCCGCCGTAATCCGGGCGACGATCTCCGCAGCCGGGAGCACCTCCGTGATCAACCCTGCCGACTGACCAGCCTCCACCTTTCCCGAAACGACATCACCATGCAGCGCTGCATCCTTCAACGACGAAGCGAGAAAAACCTTCCGCCGCAACGCCTCCTCCGCCCCGGAAGCCTCCAGTTCCGCCATCCGCGCGGTGAAATCGTTCGACAGCGCTCGAATCACCCCCAGCCCATGACCCACCGTCCGCGTATCGTCCACTCCGGCGGCAAGCACTGCCTCCTGATAGGACGGATGCACAGTAGCCTCGGAACTCGCCAGGAACCGGGTCCCGAATTGGGCCGCTCCGGCGCCCAAGGCCAGCATCGCGGCCAACCCGGCGCCGTCGGCGATCCCGCCGGAGGCGATTACCGGGACCGAGGGGACCGCGGAAACCACGGCCCGCACCAAGACCTGCGTGGTGACCATCCCGGGCGGCGGATGTCCGCCCGCTTCGGCACCTACTACCACTAACCCGTCCACACCGGCGGTGGCAGCCTTCAAGGCGTGCGAAACCCCGGCGACCACGTGCAGGCACCGGGTCCCGACGGCATGGAACCGGTCCAGGTATCGCCGCGGGCCGCCTTGGGAGGCGATCAGCACCGGCGGGCGGCGGGAGAGGAGGAGGTCGATCACCTCGTCGGCACCGGGCCGGTAGAGAGGCAGGTTCACGGCCCACGGACGGTCGGTTCCGGCGATCATTTCGTCCAGTACCCGCGCCAGGTCGGGCAGGCGCATCGGACCGGCGGCGACGACGCCCAGTCCTCCGGCGTTCGAAACCGCCAGCGGCAAAGCCGAGGACGACGACGCCCACGACATCCCAGCTTGGATGATCGGCAGGTCCAGGCCCAGCGAATCGGTGACGGGGGTACGCAACCGGGTCATGAGTTCTCCAGCAAAGCCCGGGCATGGCGAGCCAGATGGTTCTTCTGCACCTTCGCACTGGCGGTCATGCCGATCGATTCGAAACCGTCCACAATGCGCAGGTATCGCGGGACTTTGAAGCCTGCCAAGCGTTCTTTGGCCCACAAAAGCAAATCCTCTTCCGAAACACCGGGCGATGTCAGGACGACGAAAGCGAACGGCACTTCGATCAGACGCTCGTCGGGCACCCCGACGACGGCGGCCTGGCGCACGGCGGGATGACGGTGCAGCACGTCCTCGACATCCGCGGGGGCCACGTTTTCCCCGCCCACCCGGATGATTTCTTTGGTGCGGCCGGTGAAATGGAACCGGCCGGAGTCGTCGAGCAGGCCGACGTCCCCGGTGGACAGCCAGCCGTCGGCATCGATGGTTTCGGCGGTGCGCACGGGGTCGTCCAGATAGCCTTGCATGACATTCCAGCCGCGGACCAGTACTGAGCCGGGTTCGCCGGGGGCGCAGTCGCGGGTGCCGTCCAGGGCGCGGATGCGGATTTCCACGCCTGGTTCGGGGGCCATCGCACCGGAGGCGCGGACGTCTTCCGGTTCCCACCAGGCGGATTGGGCGACGTTGGGCGAGGCCTCGGAAAGCCCGTATCCGGCGACGCATTCGCGTGCGCCGAGTTCGTCGATCACCCGGCGCACGACGGTCGGGGACGCGGCGACCCAGGCACCGCGCAGAGAAAGGCGGCGGTGCGGGCGGTCGGGGTGGTTGAGCAGGAGCAGGGCGATGGTGTCGTTGCCGGAGAAGTGCGTGCACCGCTCGGCTTCCAGCAGCCGCAACGCTTCCGCTGGCTCGAATTTCGGCATTGTCACCAAGGTGGTGGCGTGCTGCAGGGACGACAGCACCGACAGGGTGCTTCCGGCGACGTGGAAGAACGGGCGTGCCGAGTGGAACCGGTCGCCGGGGCGCAAACCCAGGCGGGTGCCGGAAAAGAAAGCGTCGGCGCACATGCTGCGGTGGGTCAGGAGGACGCCTTTGGGGCGCGAGGTCGTGCCGGAGGTGTATTGCACGAGAAGGAGATCGTCCGGCGTGGCGACGGGTTCCGCGGGAGAACTGGCGGCGAGGAAATCGGTCCAGCTGGTTTGGCCCAGGATGATGATTCGTTCCAGCAGCGGAAGGGAAGCGCAGCCGGGTTCGATGCCCGCGTCGGCGAACAGGCGAGGGAAGTCGACGTTCAGGACGCGCTCGGCGGCGAAAAGAGTGCTGACTCCGGCGTGCGACAAGGTGTAGTGCACCTCGTCGGCCGTGAACCGGGTGTTCACGGGGACGACGAGCGCGCCGAGCGAACCCAGAGCCAGGAAAAGCGTGACCCACTCGGGAGTGTTGCCCAGGCAGAGCCCGACGCGGGAGCCCCGGCCGATCCCGGAAGCAGCCAGGGCACCGCGTACTCGGGCGACTTCCGCGGCCAGTTCCCGGTAGGTGATCCGGGCGTCGGCGGTGACGACGACTTCGACGTCGGGGGCCAGGAGCGCGGCCCGGGCGAGGGCGTCCTGGACGGTGAGCGGGCAGGCGGTGCGCAGGTCGGTCATCGCGTCTCTCCAGTGAACCGGGCGACGCCGTCGCGCCAGCTGCCGTCGGCGAGATTTTGGTCGATGGCGGACATTTCGATCCGGATGCCGCGGTCGAGGTCGGTTTCCGAACCCAGATCCACGGCGCGTTTGGTCAGGGCGATCGCACCGGGCGGGGCGGCGGCGATGGCGGCGGCCACCTCGGTTCCCGCCACGGCCAGGTCGGGGACGACGCGGTTGACCAAGCCGAGCGAGGCGGCTTCGGCGGCGGACAAGGGCGTGTTGGTGAACAACAGTTCCTTGGCCCGGCGTTTGCCGATGGCTCGTTGAAGCCGCTGGGTCGCGCCGACGGTGCCCCAATGCGGTTCAGGGAAACGGAAAACCGTGCCCTCGGCGGCGAGCGCGAAGTCGGCGGCGAGAGCGATTTCTCCGCCGGAGCCGACGACGGTGCCGTGCACCAGCGCGACAACAGGGCACCGGCAGGCCTCGATCGCCGCGTAGGCCGCGAAGGACGCCACGCGGCGACGGCGGACCCAGGCGGCGTCCTTGCCGGTCCGTTCCTTCAGATCGGCACCGGCGCAGAAGACCGGGCCCGCGCCGCTGAGCAGCACAACCCGCGCGTCTGAGATATCAACGGCGTCGAAGGCGTCTTTCAGCGCGTGGCACATCGCGAGATCCACGGCGTTGCGCGCGGCCGGGCGGGCCAGTTCGACGCGGGCGATTCCGTCGGTGACGTCCAGCGTCACGCGTTCGTTCATCAGAGCACTCCCGCGGCCCGCAGGCCCTCGATCTCGCTGTCGGACAGTCCCGCGAAGTCGCACAGCACGGCGTCCGTGTCCGCGCCGAGCACCGGCGGTGTTCCCGGCGTTGGCGCTTCTCCGGAAGTCTCGCGCAATGGCGTGCGCAGCGCCGGGAACACCCCTTCGACAGGATGCGTGAACTCGCCGACGACGCCCCGCGCGACGGCGTGCGGATCGGCGAGCGCCTCGCGGACCGAACGCACCGCACCGGCTGGGACATCGGCCGCCTGCAGTTCTTTGACCAGCTGATCCCGGTCGTGCTGGGCGATCGCGCCGCGCAGCGCCTTCATGACCCGCGCGCGATGTTCGACGCGGCCCGCGTTGTGCCGCAGCGAAGGATCAGCGGCCAAAGTGGACAGTCCGAGCACACCGCACAGCGGTTCCCAATGCTGGTCGCTGCCGCTGATGTGCAGCCATTCGCCGTCCCCGGCCTGGAACGCCGCCGACGGCACCCGACCCGGATGCTCGGTCCCGGTGCGGACCGGGTCCTCGCCGAGCGCGAACAGCCGCGCCGCGTTCAGGGCGTGCAGGCTGAGCTGGACGTCCATCATCGCCACGTCGAGGTGCCGGCCGCGGCCGTCGGACGCCCGCCCGGCGAGGCCGGCCAGCGCGGCGATCACCACCCACAGCCCGGACGTCAGGTCCGCCACCGGCACCCCGGTTTTCGCGGGCGGGCCAGCGGGATCGCCGGTCATCGCCATGACGCCGGACAAGGCCTGGAACACCGTGTCGTAGCCCTTGCGGTGCGCGTCCGGCCCGGTCTGGCCGAAACCGGTCGCGGACACCAGCACGAGGCCGGGATTGGCCGCGGACAGCTCGGCGTAGCCGAGGCCGAGCCGGTCGAGCGTGCCGGGCAGGAAGTTCTCCACGACGACGTCGGCGCGGGCGGCCAGTTTCCGGACGACATCCCGGCCGCGCGGGTCCTTCAAGTCCACAGTGAGCGATCGTTTGCCGCGGTTGAAGGCGAAGAAGTACGCGCTTTCGCCGTGCGGCAGCCGAGGCTCGAAGCCGCGGGTTTCGTCGCCGGAGCCGGGGCGTTCGACCTTGAGCACGGTCGCGCCGAGTTCGGCGAGGATCTGCGTGGCCAGCGGCGCGGCGAGGACCCGGGAGAGGTCCAGCACCGTCGTCCCGGCGAGCGGGCCGGTCATGACCGGAACCCGCGCATCAGGGCGTTGACGTCCTGTCCGGCGCGCATCGCGGCGTCTGTCGGCAGGTCCGCGACGCGGTAGAAGAGGTCCTTGGCGGCGGCGAGCGCCCGGGGCTCGACCGAGGCCCAGCGCTGCGCGACGGCGAGCGCGGCGGGCACGATCTCGGAAGGTTCGACGACCTGGTTCACCAGCCCGTACGACGAGGCCTCCGCGGCGGTGAGCAGCCGACCGGTGCTGACCAGCTCGAACGCCAGCTTGCGGCCCAGATGCCGGACCAGCCCGGTCATCACCAGCGCGGGAACGATCGAATGCTTCAGCTCGGGATAGCCGAATTTCAGATCCGACCCGGCGACGACGAGGTCCGCTCCGATCGCCAGCCCCGCCCCGCCGCCGACGGCCGCCCCGCGCACCGCGCTGACCACCGGGACCGGCAGCTGCTGCATGCGCGTCTGCAGCCGGGCAGTGAGCGCGGCGCGTTCGAGAACAGCTTCCGGCTGGCTAGGGGTGAGCGACGAGAATTCGTTCAGATCGGCCCCGGCGCAAAAGCCGCGGCCAGCTCCGGTCAGGACGACGGCGCGGACGCTGGGGTCCCGTCCGGCTTCGTCCAATGCAGCATCGAGAGCGCGAGTGAGCGCAGTATCGAGCGCATTGAGTTTGTCCGGCCGGTTGAGCGTGAGGACGCGGACGGCGTCGTGATTTTCGGTCAGCAGCACAGGTTTCTCCCCAAAAAAGGTCAGGCGGACGCGAAGCCGGCGCGGGCGACCATGCTGTGCAGCGGGCGGCCGAGCGCTTCCTCGCAGGCCGCGGACGCCGCGGCGAGCTGGTCGAGATCGAGGCCGGTGTCGACGCCCATCGCGGCGAACAGGCTGGCCAGGTCCTCTGTGCACACATTGCCGGTGAGCCCGGCCCCGTAGCCGATCTTCGTCGGATGCCCGCCGACGCCGCCCATCGCGGAATCGAAATGGCGGCACCCGGCTTCCAACGCCGCGACAGCGTTCGCGATCCCGGTTCCGCGCGTGTTGTGCAGGTGCGCGACCAGTGGCAGGCCCGGGTTTTCGCGCGACAGCCGGGTGTACAGCGCGCGCACCGAGCCCGGAGTCGCGACGCCCGTGGTGTCGCCGAGGGTCACCAGGCTCGCGCCGAGATCGGCGAAACGCGCGACGTCCTCGGCCACCCGGCCGGGATCGACCTTGCCTTCGAACGGACAGCCGAACGCCACGGACACCACCCCGACCAGGCGAAACCGCCCGCCAGCGAGCTTGACCATTTCGGTCACGCGCTCCCACTGCCCGGCGCGCGTGGTGCGCAAGTTCCGTTCGGTGTGCGCCTCGGTGGCCGACACCAGCAGACTCAATTCCTCGGCGCCGTGCCCGGCGTCGAGGTCAGCGAGCGCGCGTTCGACGGCGCGCGGATTCGGGCAGGTCGCTTTGTACGAGACACCTGGTCGCCGGTCGATCCCGGCGAGCACTTCGGAAGCGTCGGAGAACCCGGGCACCCGCGCGGGGTGGCTGTAGCTGGTCGCCTCGATCCGGCGGAAACCGGTGCGCGCGAAGGAGTTCAGCAGCGCGATCTTCGTCGCGGTCGGCACGGGCTCCGGCTCGTGCTGCAGCCCGTCGCGGGCGAAGCACTCGCAGAGCGTGACGGCGTCGGACATCCTGGGCCCACCTCCTCGTCGGTGGGTCCAGAAGTACGCGATGGTGTTGATAAAGTCAACACTACTCGGCGGCCGGGCGGTCCCGCTCGCTCTCCTCGACGGCCAGCGCGCGCTCGGCCAGCTTGTCCAGCGCGCGGTCCAGCACCCGGGCCTCTTCGGCGGTGAGGGCGGCGAGGAAGTCCGCGTCGCGCTCGTTGGCGGCGGTGATCAGGCCGCGGTACACCCGGGTGCCCTCAGCGGTCAGCGCCAGCTGCGACGTGCGCCCGGACCCGGCCGTGCGGTTGACCAGCCCGCGGTCGGTCAGCCGGCTGACCACCCGGCTCATCTGCGCTTTGTCCAGTCCGGCGCGGCGGGCGAGCCGGTTGAGCGTGAGCGTCGGGTCGGCCGCGATGAGCGCGATCGCGCGCCATTCGCCGAGGCTGACGTCGAAGTCCCGCCGATAGCGCACCGCGGCGCTGCGCGACATCGCCGACGACGTGCGCGAGAGCCGGTAGGACAGCAGTCCGGAGATGGGGACCAGTTCGTGTCCGTCTGCGCGTTCGGCCATGGCCGGACATCGTAGCCGTTACCGGTCCGGTGTTGACAAACTCAACACTCGATGCGGAGACTGCCACTCGCCCGATCCGGACGAAGGAGTCTCAGCCGTGGCCGAACCATCCGCTGTCACCGGCGCTCCGGCAACCGCCGCCGTCGACCGCGAAGCGACCTATCGCACGATCGCCCGGCGCGTCATGCCGCTGCTGGTGCTGTGTTACGTCGTGAGCTACATCGACCGCACCAACATCGGGATCGCGCAGCAGGGCCTCAAACGGGACCTCGGTTTCGGGCCCGCGGTGTATGGGCTCGGCGTCACGCTGTTCTTCGTCGGCTTCATCCTCTTCGAAGTCCCGAGCAACGCGCTGCTCGCCCGCATTGGCGCGCGCAAGACCCTCGCCCGCATCATGGCCACCTGGGGCGTGATGACCGTGGTGACCATGTTCGTGCACAACGAAATCATGTTCTACGTCGCACGATTCCTGCTCGGCGTCGCCGAAGCGGGGTTCTTCCCCGGCGCGCTGTATCTGCTGTCGTTGTGGTTCCCGTCGTCGCGGCGGACGCGGATGACGGCCGTGTTCTTCATCGGCATCCCGGTGTCCGGCGCGCTCGGTTCGGTGATGTCCGGGTGGATCATGCACTCGCTCGGCGGCGCCGGCGGGCTCGCGGACTGGCAATGGCTCTTCCTGATCGAAGGGATCCCGCCGATCCTGCTGGCCGGGCTCGTGCTGCTGTTCGTCACCGACAGCCCGGAGCGGGCGAAGTGGCTCACCCCGGAACAGAAAGCGGCGGTGCGCGCCGACCTCGACGCGGACCTGCGGGACAAGGGCCCGGCGACGGGGAAACACAGCGGGCTCCTGCTCGCCCTGCGCGACCCGAAGGTCTGGATTCTCGGGCTCTGCGCGTGCGGCGCGTACACCCTGGCGAACGCCGTCTCGTACTGGACGCCGCGGATCATCGCCAACGCCGGGGTCGGCAACGTGCTGAACCTCGGCTTCTTCTCGGCCATCCCGCCGCTGCTCGGCATCGTGGTGATGCTGCTGGTCGGCCGGCATTCCGACCGCACGCTGGAGCGGCGCTGGCACGCGGCGGCGAGCTGGATCGTGGCGGCGTTCGCGATGCTGGCGCTCTCGGTGTCCGGCGGCAACGTCGTGGTGGTCATCCTGCTGCTCGCGGTGATGGCGGCCGCGCACTACTCGGGACTGACGGTGTTCTATTCGATCCCGTCGATCTACCTGACCGACCGGGCCGCGGCCACCGGGATCGCGGTCGTGACGTCGATGGGCTCGTTCGCCGCCGCCGCTTCGCCGTCGCTGCTCGGGTTCATCGAATCCGCGACCGGGAGCCTGTCGCTGGGGCTGCGGATCAGCGCGGGCATCGTCCTGCTCGCCGTCGTGGTGCTGCTGGCCGGCGTCCGGCCCGGCGATCTTCGCGAACGGCACCGCTGACCCTCCAAAGTGTGACTCTCGCCCGCGCCTGCGCGTCCGACCTCGGCGGGCTGCCTCGCCGGACGTCTCTCTCATCGCTCTCACAGGAACCCCGGAGTAGACCGGGGGCGCCGGAGGGGAGGAGCGGTGAGCGATGGAGCGCGCGAACGGGCACTGGGCCGAGCGGATCGGCGTGGTCGCGCTGGTCGCCGTCCTGCTGGGCGGGGCCGCCTACGGGTGGGCCGAGCTGCGCGCGCTGCTGTCCGGGGTCACGACGTCGGCCGCGCTCGACGGGCGGGCCCGGCCGGGCGGCGACACGAACATCCTCGTCCTCGGCCTCGATTCGCGGCTCGACGAGCGGGGCGATCCGCTGCCCGCCGAGCTGTACGAGCAGCTGCACGCGGGAGACCAGAACGTCGGCGGATACCACGCCGACGTCCTGATGCTGCTGCACGTTCCGGCCGACGGGGGACATCCGACGGTCATCTCGATCCCGCGCGACGACTACACCGACCTCGCCGGCTGTCCGGACGGGGTGTGCCAGGGCAAGATCAGGGACGCGTACGGATACGCCTACGCCGCCGAGTCCAAACGTCTTGCCGCGCAAGGAGTCACCGAGAAGACGGTACGCGAGCAGCGGGCACGGGACGCCGGCCGCGCGGCGGAAGTCGCGACGGTGCGGCAATTCCTCGGCGGGGTCGCGGTGGACCATTTCGTCGAAGTCACCCTCGTCGCGTTCTTCCAGCTCGCCCAGGTCGTGCAGCCGATCACGGTGTGTTTGTCCGGCAGCACGCGCGACAGTTACTCGGGAGCGGATTTCCCGGCCGGGAAGCAGCGGATTTCCGCGGCTCAGGCGCTCGCGTTCGTGCGGCAGCGCCGGGACACCCAGCACGAGTTCACCGACCTGGACCGGGAACGGCGGCAGCAGGCGTTTCTCGTTTCGCTCGCGCATCAGCTGAAAGAGGGCAGCGTGTTCGGCGATCCGGGGAAACTCGGCCAGCTGGTTTCGGTCGCGAGAGAGAATGTCGCGATCGATTCCGGGCTCGACCTCAACGCGCTGGCACGGCAGGCGGAATCGTTCGCGGGCGGGGATCTGACGTTGGCGTCGCTTCCGGTCGAACGGTTCGAAAAGGACGCCCGGGGCGAAGACGTCGCCATTGTCGATCCGGTGAAAATCCGCGCCGCCGCGGCGCGGCTGCTCGGCCGGACGGTCCCGCCGCCGCCCGCCGCGACGGCCGGGCCCGCGGTGGACGTGGTGAACGCGAGCGGCCGCGAGGGCGCGGCCGCCCGGGTGCTGAAAACGCTCCCGTCGCGGGGATACCGCGCCGGGCACACGTCCAGTGCGCGGCATGCGCACCGCACTGTGGTCCGGTACGGGCGCGGGGATTCCGCGGCCGCGGCGAAACTCGTGGCCGCGCTCGGCGGCGGGTACGCCGTGAGCTACGACGGCGCGCTGGCCGCGGGGGAGCTGAAACTGGTGCTCGGCACTGATTTCCGGGAACAGGCCGGCGAGGTGGACCCGGTGCCGGCCGACCCGGTTTCCCCCGCCGACGAATTGTCCGGAGGCGGGGTGCCGTGCGTGCGGTGAACGGGAGAAGCACAACGATCCTGTGAACCTGTTGAGAACGAATTCCGAAATTAACTCTCCCGAGTGACAGCGGCGGCACTGCTTCCGCTAATGTCCGGACTCGCGTGACGAGCCGCACAGCCGCGACTGGGGGATTGCCCGATATCTGTTCTTGTTCCGATTCCAGTGCTTGAAACGACACTGCTGTTTTCAACCCGGCCTCACACCGCCCATTGTTGAGTGGTGTCCAGCCGGTTTCGTGACTCCTGTTCTCCTGGAAAGAGGTTTCCTGTGACGCTGGACGCGGATCGGGCGCGCACAGCCGCGCCCGAGAGGCTCGCCGAAGAGGCGGCGGCGGTTTACCGGTCAGGCCCGGCGCCCGCCGTGCGCACGCTTTACGACATTTTCGCCGAAACAGTGCGCGAGCACCCGGACGCGCTCGCTCTGGACAACGGAACCGAGCGGGCGACGTATCGCGATTTCGCCGCGCAGGTCGAAGAACTCGCCGGACGCCTCCGCGCCGCCGGGGTCAAGCCGGGCGACCGCGTCGGCATCCGGATGACTTCCGGCACCGCCGCGCTGTACCGCGGCATTCTCGCCGTCCTGTCCACCGGAGCCGCCTACGTCCCCGTCGACGCCGACGATCCGGCCGACCGCGCCGAGACAGTGTGGGCGGAAGCTCAGGTGAGCCTGGTCCTCGACGACGCGGGATTGCCGCCGGCGCACGGACCGCACTGGCCGCGAGTCCGCCCGCAGCCGCAGGACGACGCCTGGATCATTTTCACCTCGGGCTCCACCGGCAAGCCCAAGGGCGTCGCCGTCACGCATCGCGCGGCAGCGGCCTTTGTGGACGCCGAGGCCCGGTTGTTCTGCACCGCGCGCCCGCTCGGCCCGGGAGACCGGGTGCTGGCCGGGCTGAGTGTCGCGTTCGACGCCTCGTGCGAGGAAATGTGGCTGGCGTGGCGGCACGGCGCGTGCCTGGTCCCGGCGCCGCGCTCGCTCGTCCGGGCGGGAGCCGACCTCGGGCCGTGGCTGGTCGAGCGCGGCGTCACGGTCGTGTCGACGGTGCCGACGCTCGCCGCGCTGTGGCCAGTGGACACTCTGGCCAGCGTCCGCCTGCTCATTCTCGGCGGCGAGGCCTGCCCGCCGGAGGTCGTGACGCGCTTCGACGACGGCCGCCGGGAAATCTGGAACACCTACGGCCCGACGGAAACCACTGTCGTCGCGTGTGCGCAGCGGTTGCGCGCGGGCGAACCGGTGCGGATCGGGCTGCCGCTCGACGGCTGGGAACTCGCGGTCGTCGATCCGGAGGACCCGGCGGGCATTCCGGTGCCGTGGGGCCGCAGCGGCGAGCTGGTGATCGGCGGGGCCGGGCTCGCCCGCTACCTCGACGCGGCGAAGGACGCGCAGAAGTTCGTGCCGCTGCCGGGGCTCGGCTGGAGCCGCGGGTACCGCAGCGGCGATCTGGTGCGCGCGGTGCCCGACGGGCTGGAGTTCGTCGGCCGCGCGGACGGCCAGGTCAAAATCGGCGGACGGCGCGTCGAGCTGGGCGAGATCGACGCGGCGCTGCGCGCTTTGCCCGGGGTCGCCGCGGCCGCGACGGTGGTGCGGCGCACGGACAGCGGCGCGCAAGTGCTGGTCGGCTACGTGGTGCCGGAAGGCGACGACCTCGACCGCGCAGCCGCGCGCAGCCGCCTGCGGGACCGGCTTCCCGCCGCGTTGGTGCCCCGCCTGGCGTTGGTGCCGGAGCTGCCGGTGCGCGCGTCGGGCAAGCTCGACCGCGACGCGTTGCCGTGGCCGCTGGAGGAACCGGCCGCCGCGCCGGTGCTGCCGTCCGATCCGAAGCTGGCGTGGCTGGTGCGGGCGTGGAGCGACCACCTCGGCACCGCGGTCGGGCCGGACGACGACTTCTTCGACCTCGGCGGATCGAGCGTGACCGCCGCGAGGCTCGTTTCCGTGCTGCGCGAACGGTATCCGACCGCGGCAGTGGCCGATGTGTACTCCTGCCCGACGCCGCGCGAACTGCACGAACGCCTCGCCGGAACGCCGGTCGAACCGGTCGCGGCGGACGAGCCGCGGGCCGCCGCGGCGCGCGGCAGCGGATGGTGGCAGGCCGGGGTGCAGCTGGTTTTGCTGGTCCTGTCGGGAACGCGGTGGCTGCTTTCGGTGTCGCTGCTCGGCTCGCTGGTTTCCCTGGTGCTGCCGTTGCAGTGGCTGCCGCGGATGTCGTGGTGGATCCTCGTGCCCGCGTGGCTGGTGCTGCTGAGCCCGCCGGGCCGGATGCTGCTCGCCGCGGGCGGGGTGCGGCTGCTGCGCGGAAACCTCGCGCCAGGGGAGTACCGCCGCGGCGGCATCGTCCACATGCGACTGTGGACGGCGGAACGGTTCGCCGCCGTCATCGGCCCGCCCGGAGTGGCGGGCACCCCGCTCGCCGCGCCGTATGCCCGGTTGCTCGGCAATCGCGTCGGCCGGGGTGTCGATCTGCACTCTCCGCCGCCGATCAGCGGTCTCGCGCATTTCGGCGACGGATGCGCGATCGAGCCCGAAACGGATCTGGCCGGGTGGTGGCTGGACGGTCCAGTGCTGCGGATCGGCCGCGTTCACATCGGTGCCGGTGCTCGGGTCGGCGGTCGCAGCACGCTGCTGCCGGGCACGGATCTCGGGGCTGGATCGGTGCTGCTGCCCGGCTCGACGCTCGACACCCGGGTGCCGGACAACGCGGTCTGGGGCGGCTCCCCGGCCGGGCCTTCGGGCGAGCGTCCGTCGCGGCCGGCCGCGGCGGCACCGCGAGCGAAGCGGTACTCGCTGGCGTTCGCGCTGGGCGGGACGGTGCGCTCGGTGTTCCTGTTCGTCTCCGCGCTCCCGCTGATCGCGGTCGCGCTGCTGCTGGTCCCGGCGGCGGACGATCCGCGCACTGCCGCGCTGGCGATCCTGCCGTGGACGCCGTTGCTCGTTTTCGCCGGAATTGTCTTGTACGCCCTGACGATCGTCCTGCTGGTGCGGCTGGCTGGCCGGGCCGTGCGGCCGGGTGTCCATCCGGTGCTGAGCCGGGCGGGCTGGGCGGCGTGGTTCGTGCACGAGCTGCTGGAAATCGCCCGGCGGCAGCTGTTCCCGCTCTACGCCGCGCTCGCGACTCCGGTCTGGATGCGCCTGCTGGGCGCGCGCGTCGGCCGTGGCGTCGAACTGTCCACTGTGCTCAGTCTGCCGTCGCTGCTGCGGGTGCGGGACGGTGCGTTCCTCGCCGACGACGTCCTCGCCGCACCGTACGAAATCGACCGCGGCTGGGTCCGGCTGGGCGTCTCGGAGGTCGGGGAGCGGGCGTTCGTCGGCAACTCCGCGATCGTCGGCCCGGACCGCACACTCGGCTCGGAGGCGCTCGTCGGCGTCCTGTCCGACACCCCCGCGAACGTCCCCGACGGCACGTCCTGGCTCGGCCGTCCCGCGCTGGAACTGCGCCGGACAGCCGACACCGTTGATCCCGCCCGCACTTTCGCGCCCCCACGCCGGTTGAAGCTGGCCCGCGCGCTGGTCGAGTCCTGCCGGATCGCGCCGCTGCTGATCGCGGGCCTGCTCGGGCTCGCCGTGAGCACCGTGCTGGCCGGGGTGGACGTCGCGGACGGCTTCTGGGTCGCCGCCGTCCTCGCGCCCGCGGTCTTCCTCGCCGCCGGTCTCGTCGCCGCGCTGCTGACGACGCTGGCGAAATGGACGTTGGTCGGCCGGTTCCGGCCGGGACGGCATCCATTGTGGAGCGCGTTCGTGTGGCGCAACGAGCTGTACGACACCTTCGTCGAGACGCTCGCGGTCCCGTGGTTCGCCGGATCCTTCCTCGGCACGCCGGTGCTGAACTGGTGGCTGCGCACCCTCGGCGCCCGCATCGGCCGCGGCGTCTGGTGCGAGAGCTACTGGCTGCCGGAAACGGACCTCGTCCACCTCGGCGACGGCGCCGTGGTCAACCGCGGCTGCGTGCTGCAGACCCACCTGTTCCACGACCGAGTCATGCGGCTCGACCCGGTCCGCCTCGGCTCCGGCGCGACCCTCGGGCCGCGTGCGTTCCAGCTGCCGGGTAGCGGGGTTGCCGACGGCGCGACGGTGGGGTCGGGGTCGCTGGTGATGGCGGGGGAGACCCTCCCGGCGCGCACCCGGTGGCGGGGCACGCCGGTCCGGCCCTGGCGGTGACGGCCTAGGTTCGCGGGAGGTCGATGCGCGCGGCTCCGCTTTCGAGCGCGGCATCGACCTCCTCTGGCGAAAGCCCCGCCGCGGCAAGCACTTCCCGCGTATCCGCCCCCGGCTGCCGCGGCGATTCGGCGGCACAGCCGGGCGTCCGGCCGAGCTTCACCGGCACCCCGACCCCGCGATACCCGTCCCGTTCGACAACCATTTCCCGGTGCCGCACCTGCGGAGCGTTCATCGCCTCCGCGATGTCGTGCACCGGAGACGCCGGAACCCCCTTGGCCAGCAGCAATTCAGCCAAAGCGTCCCGGTTGTACTGTCCGATCAGAACACTCAACTCCGCCCGCAGCGCGCCGACATTGGCAACCCGGTCGGCGTTCGAAGCGAACCGAGGATCGGAAGCCAGCCCCGGCGCGCCGAGCACGTCGACCAGCGCGGCGAACTGCCGGTCATTCCCCGCTCCGACAAAGAAAAGCCCGTCCTCCGTCGAAAAAGTCTCGTACGGCGCGATCGACGGATGCGCCGAACCAGTCCGCCGCGGCACCGCCCCGTCGGCCAGCCACGCCGCGGAATGCGGATGCAGCAAGCTGATCACCGTGTCCAGCAACGAACAATCGACCAGCTGCCCGAGCCCGGACCGGGCCCGTTCGTGCAAGGCCAGCAGGATCCCGGAAAACCCGAGCACCCCGGTCACCACGTCGACCACCGGCACCCCGATCCGCAGCGGCGGCCCGTCGGCTTCGCCGTTCACGCTCATCAGCCCGCCGTACGCCTGCAGCACCGCGTCGTAGCCGGGCAGCCCGCCGAGCGGCCCGTCCGTGCCGAAACCCGTGATGCGGCAATGGATCAGCGCCGGATGCTCCGCGCGGATCGTCTCGTCCGGCCAGCCCCAGCGCGCGAGCGTGCCCGCCTTGAAGTTCTCCACCACCACGTCCGCGCCGGCGAGCAGCGTGCCGAGCAGTTCGCGACCGTCCGGACCGGACAGATCGAGCACGATGTTCTTCTTGCCGCGGTTGAGGTTCGCGTAGTACGCGCTGGTCCCGTCTTCGCGAAACGGCGGGCCCCAGCCCCGCGTCTCGTCCCCGGCGGGCGATTCGACCTTGATCACCTCGGCTCCGTGGTCGGCCAGCATCTGCGTGCAGTACGGCCCGGCCAGCACCCGCGAAAGGTCCAGCACCCGCAGCCCGTCGAGCGCGCCCATCAGTACGACCTCGGCAGCCCGAGCACGTGCTGGGACACGTAGTTCAGCACCATTTCCTGGCTGATCGGCGCGAGCCGCAGCAGCCGTGCCTCCCGGAAGTAGCGCTCCACGTGGTACTCCCGCGCGTAGCCCATTCCGCCGTGAGTCTGGATCGCCTGGTCGGCGGCCTGGAAACCGGCGTCCGCGCACAGCCATTTCGCCATGTTCGCCTCCTTGCCGCAGGACAGGCCCCGGTCGTAGCGCCAGGCGGCGTTGCGGGCCATCAGCTCCGCCGCGTCGAGCCGGGTCGCGGCCTCGGCCAGCGGGAACGCCAAGCCCTGGTTCTGCCCGATCGGACGGCCGAACACCTGCCGTTCCCCGGCGTAGCGGACCGCGCGGCGCAGCGCCGCCCGGCCGATGCCGAGCGCCTCGTGCGCGAGCAGGATGCGTTCCGGGTTGAGCCCGTCGAGCAGGTACCGGAAGCCCTTGCCCTCCTCGCCGACCCGCGCCGATTCGGGCACCCGCAGGCCGTCGATCAGCACTTCGTACGAAGACACCGCGTTGCGGCCGAGTTTGGGGATGGCGCGCAGCTGCACCGCGTCGGACTCGATGTCCACGACGAACAGCGACATGCCGTCGGTCGGCTTCTCCACCTCGTCGCGCGGCGTGGTGCGGGCGATCAGCACCATCTTCTGCGACTGGCCCGCCTTGGTGATCCAGACCTTCCGGCCGTGCACGACGTAGGAATCGCCGTCGCGCCGGGCGAACGTGGAGATGCGCGTGGTGTCGGTGCCCGCGTCCGGTTCGGTCACGCCGAAGCAGACGTGCAGCGAACCGTCGACCGCGCCGGGCAGGATCTCCCGGCGCATTTCCTCGCTGCCGTGCTTGACGATCGTGTTCAGCCCGAAGATCGTCAGGTGCATCGTGCTGCACCCGTTCATCCCGGCCCCGGACGCGGCCACTTCCTCCAGCAGCAGCGCGGCTTCGAGGATGCCGAGCCCGCCGCCCCCGTACTCCTCCGGGATCGCCATGCCGAGCCAGCCCGCCGAGGCGAACGCGTCGTAGAACTCGCGGGGAAACTCGGCGCGCTCGTCCCGTTCGGCCCAGTACTCGTCGGGGAACCGGGCGGCCAGCTCGCGCACGGCGCGCCGGATGTCCTCCTGGTCTTGGCTCAGCTGGAAGTCCACAGTGCTGCTCTCCATTGTGCGTATATGAGAACGCTAAGTTCGGATATACGACCAACGTAAGACGGCGCGCGGCTTGGGTCAAGCGCCGTCCCGGGCCGATGTCGCGATAGGGTTCGTATGTACGAACGCGGGGAGGCAGCGGTGACCGAGTCGACGGCCAAGGCGCACCGGACGGTCGGCCGCGTCACCAGCATCCTCGAATGCGTCGCGCGGCAGCCCGGGATGCGGCTGCACGAGCTGGCGGTCGCCCTCGACGCCCCGAAATCCTCGGTGTTCGGCCTGGTCAAGGGCCTGGTGTCGACCGGATATCTGGTCGAGGCCGACGGCGCGTACCGGCTCGGCCCCGCGCTGGGGAACCTGCTCACCGGCGGCCTGCCCGGCATCGCGACGGCGGCCCGGCCCGCGCTGGAGGAACTGCGCCGCCGGTTCGGCGAGACGGTGATGCTCGGCGCGGCGGTCGGGGATTCGCTGATCTACGTGGACGCGGTCGAGTCCGAGCAGCCGATCCGCTACTCCGCGCCGTTGCGCACCCGGCGGCCGCTGTATCCGCCGAGCGCGGGCAAGATCTTCCTCGCGTACTGGTCGGCGCGGCGGCGCGAGGCATACCTGAAATCGGTGCTTCCGGACGCCGAGCACGTGCGGGCCGCGATGGCGGAACTCGACACCGTCCGCGCTGAGGGCGTCGCACTCAACCGCGGCGAAACGCTGCCCGACGTGAGCGCGGCCGCGCGGCCGATCCTGGTCGACGGAGAGGTCGTCGCGGCGATCGCCGTCGCGGGCCCGACCACGCGGATTTCCGGACGCCTTCCCGAGATCGGCGAGGCGCTGGCGGGCATCACCGCGGCGGTCGTCAAGCGCTGGGAAGCCGCGCGCCAGGGCTGAGCCCGAATTAGTCGCGACCCTTGACCGGTGTGTTCGCGGTCTCTTAGCATCCGGATATACGCATCATGCGTTCCCAAATACGCACGCAATGGCGCGCGCCGGCTGGCTTCCGCTCGCCCGTGCCCCAGTTCCGGAGAGCAGGACCATGCCCAGTGTTGTGGACGACAGCGTCGGAACGACCCGGAAAGCCCCACGCGGAGTCGGGGTCGCGGTGGTCGTCGGCTCCGCGCTCGAATGGTTTGACTTCTACCTCTACGCGTCGATGGCCGCGCTGGTGTTCGGCCACGTGTTCTTCCCGCCCGGCGACGACGCCGCGGCGACCATGGCCTCGGTCGCGACCTTCGCGGTCGGCTTCCTGGCCCGTCCGGTCGGCGGCATCGTGTTCGGCGCGCTCGGCGACCGGGTCGGCCGGAAGAAGGTGCTGTCCTGGACCTTCGTGCTGATGGGCGTTTCCTCGGCCGGGATCGGGCTGCTGCCCAGTTACGCGAGCGCTGGGCTTCTCGCGCCGGTGCTGCTGGTGGTGCTTCGGTTGCTGCAAGGGCTCGGCGCCGGTGCGGAATTCGGCGGCGCGATCGCGGTCGCGTACGAGCACGCCGATCCGCGCAAACGCGGGCGGCAGGGTTCGTGGCCCGCGCTCGGCGTGAACGTCGGGTTGCTCGTCTCCTCGCTCGCCGTCGCCGGACTGACCACTTTGGACAAAGAATTCCTGCACGGCTTCGGCTGGCGGATCCCGTTCCTGGCCAGCTTCCTGCTCGTCGGCGTCGGGCTGTGGGTGCGCCGCCGGGTGCCGGAGACCCCGGAGTTCGAAAACCTGGTGCGCAGCAGGAAAAACCGGCCGCGCGGCTGGGCGAACCGGCCGCTGGTCAAGCTGTTTCGCAGCGACTGGCGCGCGCTGGCGGTGGTCATGGTGATCACGATCGGCTACAACGGCGTCAGCTACGTGTTCAAGACGTTCTCGCTCGCCTACCTGACGAATTTCCGCGGGGTACCGGCGAATATCGGCGCGCTGGGGATCAGCATCGCGAGCGGGATGGCGATCGTGACGGTTCCGGTCGCCGGCTGGATCAGCGACCGGATCGGCGCGAAGAAGGTCGTAGTCGCCGGTGCGGTGGCGACCGGGCTGCTGGCGTTCCCGTTCTTCTGGCTGCTCGACACCGGCGTCAGCTGGTACATCTGGCTCGGCCTGGTTTTCGCGACCGGCATTGTCGTTCCCGCGATGCTTTCGGCGCAGGGGGCGTTCCTGGCCAAGCAGTTCCCGGCCGAAGTCCGCTCGACCGGCCTCGGCACCGGCCGCGAGGTCGGGGGAGCGGTGTCCGGCGGGCTCGCGCCGCTGGCGGCGCTGGCGATCGTGGAAGCGTCCGCGACGCACGCGACCTGGGGTGTTTCGCTGCTGTTCATCGCGGGTGCGTTGTGCATCGGGCTCGGCGCGCTGGCCGATCAGAGCCGCGACGCACTCAACTGAGCCGCGACGCACTCAACTGAGCCGCGGCCACCGCGTGCGGGACCTGGGCAATTCCGGGCCGTACACGGCTTCGGCGACCGAGCGTTTCGCATTCGCGCAGTGGTGCAGGACGTGGGCCGGAAACCCGGTGCCGGAAGGCCGTTCCGGCGGCTTCTCGGCACCGGCGGCCACGAGCGTCCAGCCGGAACCGAGTTCGAGCAGACTCCGGTGTTTGGTGGTGTAGTACTCCGGCGAAACGTCGACCGCCACGCCGGTCGCGCCCGCGGCGGCGGCGACCAGGTGCAGGTGGAACCGGCTGGAAATCCAGGTCTGCCCGGGCGCGACCGGCAGGCCGCGGTGCCACACGTCGCGGAACGGATGGAACTCCGCGCCGGGAAGTTCGTGTTCCAGCAAAGCGAAAACCTCGCGGTCGACGCGAGGAATCCCTTCCACCACAGCGAGTTCGCCCGGCGGGAGCCGCCACGCCCGCACCAGGTCGAGCACCTGCGCGGCGAGTGCGGACGGCCGCTCGGCCGCGATGTCCGACTGCATGCAGAGAACGAACTCGCGCGAGGTGGGCGTCGTCGGCGGATGCGGGTCGAGGAAGACGTCGTCGCAGGTCCGGCCGACGCCCGCGACACCGTGCAGGAGTTCGGCGGACGGATCGTCGCGGACGTCGACGACGTCGAACCGTTCGGCGAGCGTGCGCAGCAACCCGGCCGCGCCCGGCGGGAACGGGACGAATCCCTGTCCGGTCATCGCCGAACGGGCTCCGGAACGCTGTGCGGCCGCGGCGGCCCCGGCGACCAATCCCAGATGCCGGGGCCACAGCGCGTTGACGTAGCCGCCGCCGATCAGGTGCACGACGTCGAGCTCGCCGAGCAGTTCGATCCCCGCGTCCCAGCGCGGTGCGCGACCAGGGTCGTGCACCGCGGCCTGCACCCAGGACGCGACTTCCCACGGATCGTCCGACGGCGCTTCGCCGCACAGCCGCCACAAAGTGTCCGTGCAGCGCAAACGTGGGTGCAAAGCGCCGAGCAAATGCTGTGCCGGTCCCGGCGAATGCGTGTCGAGCCAGACCTCGGCGTCCGGTTCGGTGCGGGCCAAGCGGCGAATCCAAGCCGCGGCGATCAGCTCGTCGCCGAAGTTCGGATACCCGCTCGGCCCGACCAGGTAATGCCGGCGGGGGGACGGGGCACGAGTCACGAAGCGACGCTGAGCTGCGTGTCCAACGCCTGGTCGCCCTGCGCCTTTTCGTTGCCGCTCGGCTCGGCCTGCACCCGGTCCTTGGCGACGCCGTCGCCCTCGAGCGCGGTCGCGATCGCCTGCGCGCGCTCTTCGGACAGCTTCTTCGCCTTCTCCGCGTCCGGGTAACCGGCGTGGGTTTCGACCTTCAGCTTGACGTCGTTGCCCTGCATGGCTTTCGCGATCGCGGCCAGGCCTTCCTTGGCCTTGCCGGTCAGTTCCGCCTTCTCCGGCTCGAATTTGATCGGCGAGGCCTGCGAAGCCTGCTGGATCGCGGCGGTGACCGCCTGCGCGGCCGGGCCGTTCTGCCCGGCGGCTCCGTTCTGGCCCTGCGCGCCGTTCTGGCCGGACGCGCCGTTCTGCCCGGCGTCGCCGGACTGGTTGGCTCCGCTGGGCTGCGCGGCTCCGCTGGACTGGGCGGTGTTCTGCCCGGACGCTCCGGATCCGGACGAGTCGTTCCCGCCGCCCGATCCGCACGCGCTGACCAGCGCGACGACGGCTGCGGCTCCGACGACCGCCTTGACGAATGCCCTCTGCATGGGAATTGCGCTCCTTCGGCTGGGGTTCGCCGGGATCTGAACACGGGGCCACGGAGGCGGCAACCGCGGGCTCACCCGGCGCGGCCGCCGACCGCTGGCGCGGTTTCGCGCCGTCAGCAGGGCGGGGGCGGCGGCACGCGGCTTCGCTCTGCGGACCCGACATCCACCCGGGTGAGGGACCCATACGTCCATAAAGGACAGTAAGATCCCGGCGCGCCGACTGGTGTATAACGCCCTATTCAGCTCGCGTGTTGACAGTTCATCCGGGGTGCCCCGGCCGGTCCGGCCCGGCGGGAAAAGGCCCAGAAGCAGGCAGGGGATTCCCGGGGTGCATCTCAGGGTGTTCCCCGATGCCCGGCGGTCACGGCCGCCAGCATGCTGATCGATGTGACCCTCATGACGCGGAAGGCCAGTGCGGCGGCGCCGGTGCTCGCGACCGCGGCCCTGGCGTTTTCGCTGGTGCCGATCCTGCTGCTGCACGTGGTCGCGGCGGGCGCGGTCGACCCGGTCCGCGACGTCATCAGCGATTACGTCTTCCCACCCGGCGGAGCAGCGCTGCTGGCGGTCGCCTCGCTCGGGCTGGCCGGTGCGTCGCTCGTGGTCCGGCACGCACTGCTCAGGCAGGGGTTGCCGAAACACGGCCCGGCGTCGGTGCTGATCGCGTTGTGGGCGGCCGGATTGGTCGTCGCCACGTTTTTCCCGACCGACCCGACCGGCACGGAGACGTCGTTTTCCGGTGCGGTGCACCGTTACGCCGGTGCGGCGATGTTCGTCTGCCTGCCGCTGGCCGGATGGCTGCTGGCGCGCCGAAATCCGGAAGCCAAGGCGGTGCGCTGGCTTTCCTTGGCCTCCGGCGCCGCCTCGCTCGCCTTTCTGCTGGCACACGCGCCGTTGCTGGAGCAGTCCGTGCCCGAGTTCCTCGGGTTGTTCGAACGCGTGCTGTACGCCCTGCTGTACGCGCAGCTTTTCGCCGTCGCCGCGATGGCCCGAACCAAGGTGGCCTCATGACGATTCTCGCCATCGCGCTTGCCGTGCTCGGCGCGGTTTTCTTTTCCGTTGGCGCACTTCTGCAGCACGGGGTGGTCACCGGGCTGTCCGGCCGGCCGCGGATCGGGGAACTGATCCGGGCACCGCGCTGGCTCGGCGGGCTGGCCCTGCTCGGTTCGGGCGCGGGCGTGCACGCGGTCGCGCTGGGGATGGCCCCGCTGACCGTCGTGCAGCCCGTCGGTGTCATCGCCGTCGCGATCACCGCGATTCTCGGCCGGCGACGGCAAGATCTGCCCGCGGTCGCGGTCACCATGCTCGGCGTCGGGACGTTCGTGACCGTCGCCGCGGGCAGCACCACGAGCACCGAGGTCGGCGCCGACGCGCAAACGCGGGCGGCGTTGCTGGTGCTGGGGGTCGTGGCGCTGCTGACGCTGATCGGCGCGCTCGCTTCTCGGTCGTCAGTCCGCGGATTGTGTTTCGGCGCGGCTGGCGGTGCCGCCTATGGCTTCGTTTCGGTGTTGATGCGAGCGGTTTCCCTCGAAATACGTGGCGGCACCGTCGATTTCGGCACCGCGGTGTCCGTTGCCGTGATGGTGACGGCGTTGCTGATCGGCGGCTGGCTCGTGCAGTTGTCCTACCGGTGCGGTCCGCCGCATCTCGCCGTCGCTTGCCTGACTGTCGTGGATCCGCTGGTCGCAGTGGGTCTTGGCGCCGGGGTGCTGGGGGAAGCCACCCACCTCGACGCCGCGGCGACCGCGGTCGCGCTGATCGCGGCGGTGCTCGCGGTCGGCGGTGTCGCGGTGCTGAGCCGGAGCAGTTCTTCTTCTGTCCCTTTAACCAGATCGGAGCGCCTTGTGAACGACGACCGGCCTTTACGCGTAGTGGTCGCCGCTGAAACCTATCCGCCGGACGTCAACGGCGCGGCGCAGTTCGCGTACCGGCTCTCCACCGGCCTCGCCGGACGCGGCCACGAGGTCCACGTGATCAGCGTCGACCCGGACGGCCCGGCACGCACCGAAAAAGACGGCGACGTCGTGGTGCATCGCGTCCGGTCGCATCGCACGCCGTTCCACCGGACCTTCCGGATCGGCCTGCCCTGGGAGGTGAGCAAGGACGTCGCTGCGCTACTGGAGGAGTTGCAGCCGGACCTTGTGCACGTCCAAGCGCATTTCGTGGTCGGAAGGTATGTGTTGAAGCACGCCGCGGAGATGGGTGTCCCGGCGGTGGCCACGAACCACTTCATGCCGGAGAACCTCTTCGGCCACGTGCGAGTGCCGACCTGGCTGCGTGGCGCGGCTTCGCGGTGGGCGTGGCGTGACCTGACGCGAGTGTTCTCGAGTGCCCGCGTGGTGACCGCGCCGACGCCGCGCGCGGTGGAACTTTTGCACGACAACGGTTTCCCGAAGCGTGCGATTCCAGTTTCGTGCGGCATCGACATCGATCGCTACCGGTTGCGCACGGTGTCGCGGACCTCCGATGATCCGACGGTGTTGTTCGTCGGACGGCTTGACGAGGAGAAGCGCGTTGACGAGCTGCTGCGTGCTGTCTCGCTCGTGCCCGGACTGCGCGCGGAGATCATCGGCGACGGTTCGTGCCGGGTCGAATGGGAAAAGCTGGCTGACGAACTAGGCATCGCCGACCGGGTGCGGTTCCGCGGGTTTGTGTCCGAAGAGGACTTGCTGGACGCCTACGCGGCCGCGGATCTCTTCTGCATGCCCGGTATCGCCGAACTGCAGAGCCTCGCCACGATGGAGGCGATGGCGGCGGGGAAGCCAGTGGTGGTCGCGGACGCGATGGCGCTGCCGCACCTGTGCCGCCCGGGATACAACGGCTGGCTGTTCGAGCCGGGAAACGCGGGGGAACTGGCGCAGCGGCTGCACGCGGTGGCGGCCGACCCGGCGACGCGGGCACGGATGGGGGCGGCGAGCGGCCGGATGATCGCCGGGCACGCGCTGGAGTCCACTTTGGATGCTTTTGAGGCGTGCTATGCCGAGGCGATGGGTCGCGTCGCGGCGGTGCCCGCGGCCGCCTGAGGCTTCCGGCTTGGGGGACTGGGGGATGCGGGGGATGGCCGGGTTCGCCGGACGAAGGGGAGGGATCCGGCGAACCCGGCCGGGCTCTGGGTTCAGGCCAGGGTGATCGCGTAGAGCTGGACGCGCGGGTCGTTCGGCAGGCTCACCGACTGGACGGTCTTGGCACTGTCCACTGTGGAGGCGATGCCGAACAGCCGCACCGGCGGACCGTCGACCCCGCTGCCCGCCTTGATGCGATGGGGCAGGTCGAGCACGACCGACGTGCCGGACGGCGTAGATCCAGCCCAGTCGCCGAACGTCACCGGGAGATCCGCGCTGGACCCGTCGCTGTAGTGCACGGTCAGCGAGGTGGACACCGGACCGTTGTGCGACGACCCGATCAGCTGGACCGTTTGGTGCTTACCGGCTGGCAGGAGCAACGATTGCCCGCGTGCTTCCACGAAATTCGCCGCGGTCCCGGTGGAATCGGGTGCCGCGTAGGTGACTCCATTATGGACGAATGGACCGGCTTTCGGCATCAGGTCGGCATCGTAGCTCCACCCACTGCCGTCGAAATTGCCCTCCGTGGACGCCGCGACAGTCGCGGTACCGTCGTGGTTTCGGTCGTGGCTGAGATCGACCGCGCACTGAGTTCCGGACGTCGTCGCGCACACCGTCGGTTCCCGGACCTCGATGCTCGCGGTGCGGGTGACGGTATTCGCTCCCGGTCCGGATGCCTTGAGCTGTACCGAGTACGTCCCGACTGGCGTGTTCGCCGGAACGGTCACCGTCACCGGCGCGGTCTTCTGCGTCGGCAGCCGGAAAGACCACACCAGCTGCAGTGGTTCGGTCCGCACCTGCCAGCCGGACGGTGCCGACGACGTCACGAAGACCGGCTGTGCACCGGGGCTCTGGCCGAGAACGTCCAGGTTCAAGTGGACAGTCTGCGCTGCCGATTGTTGGGGCAGGACAATCGAACCCGGCCGCAGCGTCGTGTCCACATGCCGACGCAGATCGCCGGTCGCCTTGTTCACCGAGGGCGGTTCCGTCCCCGGCTGCGTGCCCCAGCGGGACGGCGTCGAGCCGACTTGGTAGGCGAGGGTGCCGCCGTGCGCGACCACGGACCAGTCGAGCCAGGTCTGCCGGACGTCCCGGCCGTTGAGCGAAACGCTTTGCACGTAACGGTTCGTGTCGCTCGCACCCGGAGCGGTGACGGTGAGCGTTCCGCCCTGCTTGCCCTCGTACTGTCCGATCTGGACGGTCGCCGATTCGAACTGCGGACTGGACACGGCGAGGAAGTTCGCACCACTCATCGTCGGATACAGGCCGAGCGAAGAGAAAACGTACCAAGCGGACATCGTGCCGAGGTCGTCGTTGCCGGTCATGCCGTCCGGACCGGTGGTGAACAGCGTCATCGCCGCGCGGACGACGGTCGCGGTCTTCGCCGGAGCGCCGACCCAGTTGTACATGTACGGCGAGAGCAGGTCGGGCTCGTTGTTGGGGTTGTAGGTGGCCTTGGCGTAGTAGTCGTACGGGCTGGCGATCCAGTCCTTGCGCGCGGTGCCCGCCGGGTCCTTGAGCAGGTTGCCGTAGGCGAAGAAGGAGTCGAGCCGCTTTTCGGTCGCCTGCTTGCCGCCCATCAGCTCGGTGAGCCCGGCGGGATCCTGCGGGACCAGCCATTGGTACTGGTACGCGCCGCCTTCGTGGAACTGATGGTCGGCGTCGACCGGATCGTACGGCGCGAGCCAGGTGCCGTCAGTGGTGCGCGGACGGAACTGCTTGTCCGCGGCGTTCCAGACGTTGCGGTACCACTGGCCGCGCTCGGCGAACATCCGCGCGTCGGCCTGGTGGCCCAGACCCTTGGCCATCAACGCGAGCGCGGCGTCGGCGGCGGAGTACTCCATGGTCGCCGACGTCGGATGCTCGCAGTCGTTGTCGCCGCCCTTGGCCGCGCAGTCCTTGCCGAGGGTGAGACCGCTGGGGATGTAACCGCGATCGTTGTAGTAGTTCACGCCGGAGCGCCCGTTGTACGGCGAATCGGCGGGTGGCGTGCTGGTCGCGTTCTTCTTGAGAAGCGCGTACGCCTCGTCCTCGTGCCCGGCCAGCAAACCCTTCGACCAGGCCTCGACGAGGAACGGCGTCACCGGGTCTCCGGTCATGATGTTCGTTTCGCTGCCCGCCAGCGCCCATCTCGGCAGCCAGCCGCCGTCGCGGCCGATCGCCAGCACGGACAGCGCGACGTCCCGGGCCACCTGCGGTTCCAGCATTTCCAGCAGCTGGTTTTGCGGGCGGTAAGTATCCCAGAGCGAGAAGTTCTGATATGGCGTGTAGCCGTTGGCATGGTGGACCTTGCCGTCGAAGCCCGCGTAGTCGCCGCTGATGTCGCCGGCCAGATTCGGGTGCAGCTGTGCGTGATAGAGCGAGGTGTAGAAGGCGGTTTGCCGCTCGGTGGTGCCGCCGCTGATCTTGATCGCGCCGAGCCGATCGGACCACTGCTTGCGCAGCGCGGCGCGGGTGGCGTCGAAGTCGTAGCTGTCGCCGGTTTCCTTCGCGAGGTTTTCCCTCGCGCCAGGAAGGCCGGTGTAGGAGAGGCCGACTTTCAGGACGACGTCGTGGTCAGCGGCGGCGTCGAAGCTGACCCACGCGCCGTTGCCGCCGGTGCCCGCGGCGTCGCGGCTGCCCGCGGTGCGGGTGGTGCCGCGCCAGGTGCCGTAGGAGGCGAACGGGCGGTCGAAAGTGGCGGTGAAGTAGACGGTGTGCTCGTCGTGCCCCGCGCAGAAGCCGCCCGCGCGCACACGACCCTCGAGGGTCCGGTCGCCGACGACGTGGATCTCGGAATCCTTCACCGACTGGTTCGCCTGACCGGTGTTGAACAGCACGTTGGCCTGTCCGGTCGACGGGAAGGTGTAGCGCTGCCAGCCGGTGCGCGGGGTGGCGGTGAGTTCGGCGTTGACGCCGTATTTCTTGAGCCCGACGCGGTAGTAGCCGGGTTCGGCCTGCTCGTCGTCGTGGCTGTACCCGGATTTGTAGGAGTTCTTGTCGACGGAATCGACGGCCCCGGTGGTCGGCATGACCGGCAGTTCGCCCATCACGCCGCAGCCGACGCCGGAGAGGTGGGTCTGGCTGAACCCGTAGAGGGAGTTCTGCTGGTAGTCGTAGCCGCCTTGGCCGCCGGTGTCCGGGCTGACCTGGACCATGCCGAACGGCGCGCTGGCTCCGGGGAAGGTGTTGCCGAAGTTCTGCGTGCCGACGAACGGGTTGACCAGCGTCACCGGATCCGCCGCCGCCGCGCTCGCGGGCGTGGCGGGCGCCAGCCCGGCCAGCACGAACCCCGCCGCCGCGGCGGCCACCCGTCTCTTCTGCGACCACATGGACGCGCTACCTCCAGGGCTGACAACGTTGTCATCATGCGAGCCGGCCCCGAGGCGACCGGCTGGTGAGCAGCTTGTCATCCCGGCGGGGCTTTGAGAAGGCCGACAACGGGACAGCTTCCTCCGGCTTCCGTCCGGTGCGCCGTTCTCGAGGGGCTGCTTCCCGGACTTCGCCCGCTCGCCCCGGAAGCATGGAGGGGCTCCTTCGCCTGGAACCTGATTCCCGCACGGAGTCGTTCC
This sequence comes from Amycolatopsis sp. NPDC104775, assembly GCF_055583325.1. Lineage (NCBI taxonomy): Bacteria > Bacillati > Actinomycetota > Actinomycetes > Pseudonocardiales > Pseudonocardiaceae > Amycolatopsis > Amycolatopsis sp. NPDC104775. The sequence continues at coordinate 678,868 of NZ_JBVJOE010000001.1, read as the reverse complement.
CGGGCTCGGGTTCTTGCGGGAAGTTGTTCCTCGGGCTCGGGTTCTTGCGGGGAGTCGTTTCTCGGGCTCAGGTTCCCTGCGAGGAGCCGTCCCCCCCGGACTCAGGTGTCCGCAGGAAGTCCTTCCCGGACCGACGATTCCGGCAACCGCAGCACCGCCCGCGCCCCGCCCTCCGGGAGGTTCGCGAACTCCAGCTCCGCCCCCAGCACCCGCGCCTGCGCGACCGCGATCGTCAACCCGAGCCCGTGCCCCCCGCCCCGCGAGTCCGTGCCGGTCCGGAACCGCGCGGGTCCCTCCCGGAGCAGCACCTCCGGATACCCTGGCCCCCGGTCGCTGACCGTCACGCACCGCCCCTCCACCTCGACAGTCACCGGCGGGGCCCCGTGTTTGGCCGCGTTCGACAGCAGGTTCGCCAGGATCCGCTCCAGCCGCCGGGGATCCGTCCGCACGGGGACCGCGGCCGGGGCCACCGCGTCCGGCACCCGCCGCCGGACGAATTCCGCGAGGTCGAATTCCGCCAGGTCCGCCCGTTCGGCCGCGGTGTCCAGCCGGGCCACCTCCAGCACGTCCTCGACCAGCGACCGCAGCGCGGCGACCCGGTCGCGAACCAGTTCCGCCGGGCGTCCGGGCGGCAGCAGTCCGGCGGCGGTCACCAGACCGGTCACCGGGGTCCGGAGTTCGTGCGCGATGTCCGCGGTGACCCGTTGTTCCGCGGCCAGCCGGGCCTGCAAGGCGTCCGCCATCGCGTCCACGGCTTGCGCGAGGTCGGCCGTTTCGTCTCTCGGGCGGGGGCCGATCGCGTCGCGCACTCTGGTGGTGGCGCCGCTCGCAACGTCGCGGGCAGCGTCGGCGGCCCGCCGGAGGCGACGGGCCATCCCGGCGCCGAGTACGACGCCCAGCAGCGCCCCGGCGACGGTCACGACAGCGGAACCCGCCAGCAATTCCCGATCCACAGTGGCCAATGCCTGCGTTTGCGCGGCATAGCTGACTCGCACCGAAACGACGTGCCCGCCGGATTCGGCGGCTGCCCACAGCACCGGTCCGTCCAAATAGGTCGCTCGGTAGCCGCCACGGACGGCGTCGCGCAGGGGAGCGGGCAGCGCCGGATCGTCGAACTGGCCGTCGACGCCGGGGTTGCGCAACAGCAGCTGGATCCATTCGTCTTGCGCACGCCGTGCCTGGTCGGCTTGGGTGCGCGCGAATTGCTGGTGTACCAGCAAACTCAACGTCAGCGCTACGGCGGCCGACACGAGCGCGACCGCCGCGGTCAGCCGCCACCGAAGCGTGGCGGGGAAGAGTTTCACGGCTCGGCGCGGAGCTTGTATCCGAAGCCCCGCACGGTTTGCAGCCGGTCTTGACCGATCTTCACCCGCAGCCGTTGCACGTGGACGTCGACCACCCGCGTGTCGCCGCCCCACGCGTAGTCCCACACGCTGGCCAGCAACGTGTCCCGGCTGAGCACAGTGCCGGGCGATTCGGCGAAGCGCAGCAGCAGCCGGAGTTCGGTCGGCGTCAGGTCCACCGGCTGCCCGGCTCGGCGCACGTCCAGTCCGGCGCGGTCGATTTCGAGGTCGCCGAAGCGGACGAACGCGTCCTCCTCGGGCCCGGACCAGCCGCTTCGCCGCAGCACCGCTTGGATCCGCGCGATCAGGACCGCGGTGTCGAACGGTTTGGTGACGTAGTCGTCGGCGCCGGCTTCGAGCCCGAGCACGACGTCGACCGCGTCGTCGCGGGCGGAGACCATCAGCACCGGCGTCCGGCTTTCCTCGCGGATCCGGCGGCACAGGCTGACCCCGTTGAGCCCGGGCAGCATCACGTCGAGCAACGCCACGTCCGGCGGCTGCGCGCGGAACTGGTCGAGCCCGGCGAGCCCGTCCGCGGCCGTCGACACCCGGAACCCGGCGCGTTCCAGGGCGAGTTGCGTCGCCTCCCGGATCACGTCGTCGTCCTCGACGAGCAATACCTGCGTCATGTCCCCTCTCACCCCGGCGAGAAACCGTTGCCGGTCCAGTGGTAGCGGGCCACCCCGTTGTTCGGTCCGGTCGCCGACATCGTGGCCAGCTGCCCGTCGAGCACGGTCAGCATGGCGCCGGAGTTCTCCAGTTTGAACAGCTGTTTCCCGCCGATGGTGTAGACGTAGCCGCCGAGATACGCGCTGACCGGCACGCCCGTCGCGCCGCTGCTGCCGATGCCCGGAGCCCCGACCGCGCCGCACGGGTACACGTTCACCACGACGTCGACCTCGCCGGTCAGCTCGTGATAGGCGGTGCTGACCGGATACGACCCGGCGCTCGGACCGTACGGACACGGCTGCAGCGCCGCCTTCGTCCTCGCGCTGACCGTCGGATCCGCACGCAGCAAAGCAACCGCGTCGACGCTCGGGCCGCGCGGATTGTTCGCTGGTGCCGGGGCGGCTGCTGCCGGTGGAGCCGGGCCAGCGACGCGCACACCGTCCACATCGGAGCAAGCGGTGAGCGACAGCAACGCGACCGTCGCGACCACTGTCCTCCGCATGCTTCGCACAGTAGCCATTTTGCCGTCCGCGCGCTGCCCGGGAAGCGCTGTTACCAGACCGATGGGTTTCCTCCGGTCCGCCGCAACGCGATTCCCGGCGGCCGGTGATCCGCCGTTCCTACCTTGGCCGGGAAGCGACCAGGGAAAGGAGTCCGATGAGGACGGAAGCGATACGGGATCCGGCGGAAACCCGGGTGCCGAGGGGACGGCTGCTCGGCGTGGACGCGGTGCGCGCGCTGGCGATCGTCGGGGTGTTCATCGAGCATTTCTTCGCCAGCGGCTGGCTGCACGGCGGCCCGCCCGATCAGGCCCCGGCATTCCTGACGTGGCTGAACGTGCAGACGTCTTCCCGCGCGATGAGCCTGTTCGTGCTGCTGTTCGGGCTGTCCGCGGCGTTGATGACCGGCGGCGCGACCCCGTACGCCGGGAACGAACGGTGGCGCGCCCGCGGCAGGCTCGCGGTCCGGGCGGTGGTGCTGTTCGTGCTCAGCCTGGTGATCGACGAGTACGGCATGTCGGTGATCGAGTACTACGCGGTGCTTCTCGTCTTGCTGCTGCCGCTGACCCGGCTGCGTGCGCGAACGTTGTTCATTCTGTCCGGAATCGCCGTGCCCGCGGTGACGCTTTACGCGTTCTGGGTGTTCAACGCCCATTCCGAATGGCTGCGGTCCGAAACCGCGAACGGGCTGGCGATCTTCGGCCACCCTGAGCAATGGGGCGAGTTCTTCACGGGACTGGTGTTGACCGGCGGTGGTTTCCAGGTCGCCTATGGTCTGCCGCTGGCGTTGGCGGGGATGGCGATCGGCCGCCTCGACCTTCGCGCGCACCGGATCCGGATTCGCTTGCTGTACACCGGTTTCGTGCTCGCTTCCGCGTCGGTCCTCGGTTCGTGGATCGCGACCTATCCGCTGGGCGGAGCCGACGCGATCGCGACGACCCCGCCGCCGGGGATGCCCTGGCAGGTGCTCCTGGCGATGCCGACGGACGGATCGCTGTACGCCACCAGCCCGCTCGGCATCGTGCTCATGATCGGCGTCGCGATGGTGCTGCTCGGCGGGCTGCTGATCGCACTGGACCGGCCGCTCGGCCGTCGCGCGCTGTGGCCGCTCGCCGCGGCCGGCGGGATGGCTTTCACCTGGTACGCGGCGCATTTCGCGGTCTTGAAGCTGGTGCCGAAGCCGTATTCGTTCGTGTTTCTGCTGACGGTGGTCGCGGTGATGCTGGCCGCGTCGGTGGCGTGGCGGCACTGGCGGCGGCGCGGTCCGCTGGAATGGCTGGTGCACCGCGCGACCCTGCTCGTGCCCGCAGGATCAGCGAGGTAAGGCCGCCAGTTCCCGCGGGCGGGTGGCCAGCAGGGTGCACCCGACCGCGGCGGCGTAACCGAGGGCGACCACGGTCATCGGGATGCTCAGCGACATCGTCGAGCCCGCGGTGAGCAGCGTGCCGAGCACCGCCGTGCCCAGCGCGCCGCCGGTTTGCCGGGCGGTGTTCAACACCCCGCTGGCCAGTCCGGTGTGCTCTTCGGGCGGCGTCGACATCGCCACCGACGTCATCGCGGGCATCGCGATCGAGCAGCAGCACAGCACCACGCCGCCCGCGACCGCCATCGGCAGGGAATCGGCCGCGGCCAGCAGGACAGCGCCGAGTCCGGCGAGACTGAACCCGGCCAGCATCGGGACCCGGGGACCGAAACGCGCGGTCAGCCGTCCGCTGGCGGTGGCCCCGATGCCGATCGCGATGGTGAGCGGGAGCGTCAGCATGCCAGTCGCGTACGGGCTCTGGTGCAGCGGCCCTTGGAGGAACAGCGACAGGCAGAGCAGGGTGCCGTAGAGGCAGAAATTGAAGAGCAGCCCGGCGACGCTGGCCGCGGAGAACGGGCGGGACGAGAAGATCGCCAGCGGCAGCATCGGATCGCGCCGGTGCCGCTCGACCAGGACGAACGCCAGGCCGGTCAGTACTCCGGCGGCGACCAGCGGGAGAGCCCAGCCGGACCGGCCGACCTGGATCAGCCCGCCGGCGAGCGCGGACAACGCGACGGTGCCGAGGACGAGCCCGTACGGATCGAGGCGACGGTCTCGCCGGGACGGCGATTCGACGACGTAACGGCAGGTCAGCACGATAGCGAGGGCGGCGAACGGAACGTTGACCCAGAAGATCGCCCGCCAGTCGGCCAACGCGATGAGCACGCCGCCCGCGACCGGTCCGGTGGCGAGGCCGATGGCCGCGATGCCGCCCCAGAGGCCGAGTGCGTGCGCTCGCGCCCTCGGCTCCGGGAACTGCCGGACGATCAGCGCGAGCGAACACGGCAGCAACGCGGCCGCGCCGACGCCCTGCAGCGTTCGCGCGGCGATCAGCACCGGGAGGCTCGGGGCCAGCGAACACAGCGCGGACCCGACGCCGAACACGAAGATCCCCAGCACGCAAACGCGCCGCGAGCCGTACCGGTCGCCGAGCGAGCCCGCGGTGAGCATGCCCGCGGCCAGCGCGATGGTGTAGCTGGCGATCACCCATTGCTCGCCGCCCAAGCCGCCGCCGAGGTCCCGCCGGATCGCTTCGACGGCGACGTTCACCACGGTGGCGTCGAGCTGGACGATGAAAAAGGGCAGGCAGAGCGCGATCAGTGCCAGCCGTTGCCTGTGTGCGGAAGTTGGTGCGGTCACGAGACAAGGGTGCGGCGAGAACGCTTCGGCGGGCACCGAAGCGTCAGAGATACGGTCGCTGGTTCCGCTTCTCTTCCAGGTAGGTCGCGTAAGCCGCCCTTGTGGAGTCCAAATCGGACACTTCGCTCACCGGCACGTCCCACCACGCCGAACCAGGCGGATTGGGCGCGAGCGGGTCGGTCTCGACGTGCACTACGGTCGTCACCGGATTCGCCTTGGCCTGCTTGAGAGCCGCCCGGAACTCGTCCACCGTGGACGCTCGCAGCACCGTCGCGCCCAGGCTCGCCGCGTTGGCCGCGAGGTCGACCGGCAGCACGTCGCCCTCCAGCAAATCGTTGCCGGCGCGATAGCGGTAGGACGTGCCGAACCGTTGCGAGCCCAGCGATTCCGACAGCGAACCGATCGACGCGAACCCGTGATTCTGCACCAGCACAATGATCACCTTGAGCCGTTCGGCGATCAGCGTGACGATCTCCTGCGCCATCATCAGATACGAGCCGTCGCCGACGAGCACGACCACTTCGCGCTCCGGCGCGGCCAGCTTCACTCCGACGCCCGCGGCGACCTCGTATCCCATGCAGGAATACGCGTATTCCACGTGGTAGGACTTGGGATCTCTCGCTCGCCACAGCATTTGCAGGTCGCCAGGCATCGAACCGGCGGCGTTGATCACGACGTCGCTGTCGTCGAGCGAGCGGTTCAGCGCGCCGAGGATCTCGGTCTGCGCGGGCAGGGGAGCGTGCCCGAGGTCGAAGCAGGCTTCGGCGGTGCGGTTCCATTCGCCGGCGAGCTGCCGGGTCCGCGCGCGATAGGCGTCGGAGACCTGCCAGCCGGATAACGCGGTCGACAGCGCTTCCAGGCCGCGCCGGGCGTCGGCCACCATCATCTCGGCGGAGTGTTTCGCGGCGTCGAACCGGGCGACGTTGAGGTTCACGAACCGCACGTCCGGGTTGCCGAAAACGGTGTGCGAAGCGGTGGTGAAGTCGCTGTACCGGGTGCCGATGCCGAGCACCGCGTCCGCGTCCGCAGCCAGTGCGTTCGCGGCGGAAGTGCCGGTGGAGCCGAGCCCGCCGACCGCGCACGGGTGGTCCCACGGAACCGCGCCTTTGCCCGCGTGGGTGTCGGCGACCGGAATCCCGGTAGCCGAGGCAAAAGCGCGTAGCTCTGCCCACGCCTCGGAGTACACGGCGCCTCCACCGGCGACGATCAGCGGCGCCTTCGCGGACCGCAGCAGTTCCGCGGCGCGGGCGACGGCTTCGGGAGCCGGTGCCGCGCGGTCGACATGCCAGACGCGGCGGCGGAAGAAGTCCTCGGGCCAGTCGTACGCTTCGGCCTGCACGTCTTGCGGCAGCGCGAGCGTGACCGCGCCCGTTTCCACCGGATCGGTCAGCACCCGCATCGCGGCGAGCGCGGCCGGGATCAGCTGTTCCGGGCGGGTGATCCGGTCGAAATACTTCGACACTGGGCGGAACGCGTCGTTCACCGAGACGTCGCCGGAACGCGGGTCTTCCAATTGCTGCAGCACCGGATCCGGGACACGACCGGCGAAAACATCGCTCGGCAGCAGCAATACCGGCAGCCGGTTCGTGGTCGCCAGCGCGGCACCGGTGATCATGTTCGTGGACCCGGGCCCGGTGGACGCGGTGCAGGCGAACGCCTGGAGCCGGTTGCGCATTTTCGCGAACGCGGTCGCGGCGTGCACCTGGCCTTGTTCGTTGCGGGCGAGGTAGTACGGGAGAGTCCCGGAATGCGCGGCTTGCAGCAGCGCCTGGCCGAGCCCGGCGACGTTGCCGTGCCCGAAGATCCCGAAACAGCCCGGAATCAGCCGATGTTCGGCGCCGTCGCGTTCGGAGTACTGGTTGGCGAGAAACCGCACCAGGGCTTGCGCGGTGGTCAGCCTCATCGTGCGCCTCCGAACGGCAGCCGCGGATCGACTTCCTGGGATTCCCAGGTTTGGCGCACCCACGCGTGCGCGGGGTCGTCGCAGATCAGCCAGGCCCGTTCGGGTCCGGGACCGGCCATCACGTTCAGGTAGTAGAGGTCGTAGCCGGGCGCGGCCATCGACGGACCGTGCCAGCCGTGCGGGATCAGCACGACGTCGCCGGTGCGGACCTCTTCCAGGATGTCGATCGGCCGCTCCGGGGTGCCGTAGACGCGCTGGTAGCCCATGCCGCCACCGGCGACCTCGAAGTAGTAGATCTCCTCCAGCTCGCTTTCGCCCGCACGCGTCTCGTCGTGTTTGTGCGGCGGGTAGGACGACCAGTTCCCGCCCGGGGTGAGCACCTCGCAGACGAGCAGCTGGTCGGCGTCGAAGGTGTGCGGAAGGCAGTAGTTGTTGACTTGGCGGCTGCAGTTGCCCGCGCCGCGCAGTTCGGTCGGCACTCCTGAGGCCGGGCCGTAGCGCGCGGGCAGCCGCTTCGAGGTTTTCGCCGACGGCAGGGCGAACCTTCCCCGGCCGGCCACTACGGCTTCGGAATCCCTGGGCAGATAAGCGAAATCGGTCACCGCGTCGAACACGCCGGGACGGCCGGCCAGCTCGAAGGTTTGTCCGTCCACTGTGACCGAGCAGCTGCCCGACAGCGGGAGCACCAGCGTTTCCGCGTCGCCGGTGGAGACGGTTTCGGTGCCGTCGAGTTCCAGCACGCGCAGGCCGGAGAAACCCCATCCGGCCGATTCGGGAGTGATGACGAGACTGAACTTGTTCACAGCAACCCCACCGCCGTGTCGACTGCCTTGGCCACGTCGCCGTCGTGCGGGTAGAGCAGCGAACGCCCGACCACCAAACCCTGCACCGTCGGCAACGCCAGCGCCTCCTGCCAGGACGCGAACGCCGCGTCTGGATCGGTCACCTCGCCGCCGAGCAGCACCGCGGGCAGCGTCGAGGCCGCCAATACGCGCTCCATGTCGGCGACCACCGGCAGTTTCAGCCAGGTGTAGGCCGAGGACCGGCCGAGCCCGGACGCGATGGTGATCGACCGGATCACCGCCTCGGGGGAGAGGTCGTTCTTGATCTTCCCGCCGGCCCAGACGGACAGGAACGGCTCGACCATCGCGAGCAGTTTCCGGTCGGCGAGCGCGTCCACGGCTTTCGCGGTGTTCTCCAGGACGCTCGGCGTGGCCGGGTCGTCGAGGCAGATCCGGGTGAGCATCTTGCCGCCGTCGAACCGCATGCGCGCGATGGTTTCCGCGTCGTAGCAGGCGAACCGGTCGTCGATCTCGAAGCTCGACCCGGCCAGTCCGGTGCGGTTCATCGACCCGAGCACCGTCTTGCCGTTCAGCACGCCGAGCAGCAGCAGATCGTCGATCACGTCCGGAGTCGCGAGCACGCCGGTCACGCCGGGGCGCTCCAGCGCGAGACACAGCCGATCCAGCAGTTCGCCGCGGTCGGCCATCGCGAGCGGATCGGAGCCGACCGCGTTCGCTCCGCGCGCCGGGTGATCGGCGGCGATGATCATCGCCGCGCCTTTGTCGTTGAACGGCGATTTCGCCCGCACGCGCGCGGCGGCGGCTTCGGCGATCGCCTCCGGATCGTGCACCCGTTTGGCGACGATCCGCTCGACGGTGTTCATTCCCCTCCTCCGAGCCTGCGCAGTACTTGGTCCTCCGTCGGCATCGCGTCCGAACAGGCGAGTTCCCCGGCCACATGCGCACCCGCGGCGTTCGCGAACCGCATGATCCGCTCGGTCTCCCAGCCGGACAACAGCCCGTGCACCAGCGCGCCGCCGAACGCGTCACCCGCGCCGAGACCGTTGACCACCTCCACCGGAACCGGCGGCACTTCCACTTCGCCGGTGTCGTCCACCGCGAGCACGCCCTTCGGCCCCTGCTTCACCACAGCGAGCGAGATACCCTTGTCCCGCAAGGCTTTCGCTGCATCGCGCGGCTCACGGACGGCTAGCGCGGTGTCGCATTCGTCGAGGTTGCCGACCGCGACCGTCGCGTGGTCCAGCGCTTTGCCGACCCATTCGCGCGCCTGCTCGCGCGACTCCCAGAACATCGGCCGGTAGTCGAGGTCGAGCACGGTGATGCCTTCTCGGCCGCGGGCTTCCAGCGCGGCGAGTGTGGCCGAGCGGCTCGGTTCCTGCGACAGCCCGGTCACCGTCGCCCAGAACACCTTCGCGGCGCGGATCGCGTCGAAGTCGAGTTCGCCGGGGGAGAGGTCGAGATCCGGGGCTTTCGGGTAGCGGTAGAAGTAGAGCGGGAAATCGTCCGGCGGGAAAACCTCGCAGAACGTCACCGGCGTTGGCAGGTTCGGCGAGATCCCGGCGAACCGGTCGTCCACGCCGTATCCGGCGAGCGCCCGGCGCAGGAACCGGCCGAACGGATCGTCGCCGGTTTTGGTGATCACCGCGCAGGAACGGCCGTACCGGGCGGCGGCGACCGCGACGTTGGTCGCGCTGCCGCCGAGGTATTTGCCGAACGAGGTGACGTCTTCCAGGCCCACGCCGGTCTGCAGCGGATAGAGGTCCACCCCGATCCGGCCCATCGTGACGAGGTCGAACCCCGTGGTCATCGCGTCCTCCTCGCAGGCTGTGCCCCGACCGTGCCCCGCACCCGGGGACTTTGTCAAGACATACGGACATAAGCGAGGTAGGCTGCGGCGATGACCACCAGTCCGGCCTGGGACCCCGTCCGCGGGATCGCGGTGGACCCGGCGAGCCCCGAACCGCTGTACTTCCAGGTCGCGCGCCAGCTGCGGGCCGCGATCGACGACGGCCGGCTCCCCGCGGGCTCCCGGCTGGCCAACGAACTGGACCTCGCGGCGGGGCTGCGGCTGTCTCGCCCGACGGTCCGCCAGGCCATCCAGTCGCTCGTCAACCAGGGTTTGCTGGTGCGCAAGCGCGGCGTCGGAACCCAGGTGGTGCGCACGAAAGTCGCCCGGCCGCTGCGGCTGAGCAGTCTTTTCGACGACCTCGCCGCGCTGGGCGAGAAGCCGTCGTCAGAGGTGCTGGTCAACCGCGTGGAACCGGCCGGCGCCGAGACCGCCGCGGTGCTGGAAGCACCCGAGCTGACGCGGGTCCGGCGGCTCAAACGGATCCGCCGCACCGGCGGCGAACCGCTGGCGGTCTTGAACAACTGCCTTCCGGACGGCATTCTCGACGTCACCGACGACGAATTGCGGTCCCAAGGGCTCTACCAGCTGCTCCGGCAGGCGGGCATCCGGCTGCATTCGGCGCAGCAGAGCATCGGCGCGCGGCTGGCGACCGAGGAAGACGCGGCACAGCTGGAAGAACCGCCCGGTGCGGCCTTGCTGACCATGCAGCGCACTACGTATGACGAAACGGGCCGGGTGGTCGAATACGGCTGGCACGTTTACCGGGCTTCGCGGTATTCGTTCAATCTGCCGCTGACGCACGGTCCACAGTAGAAACCTCCGCTGCTTCGGCAGCGCAGGACAATTCTTCCAGGTGCGCCAGCAATTCGACCGGCGACTTGAGCAAGTGCTGATTCTGTTCCAGCGCACGGACTTGCGCGACGGAAAGCGTCTGAGTGAACGCCGTGACCCGGCCGCCCTCGTCGGTGTGCTTCACCAGCAATAGGGAACCCACGAGGGCGACGAAATTGTCACAGGCCGCGGCGGCGGACAGCAGTTTGTTCGCCGCGTCAGCGTGCTGGGCGTTCACCTCGCTCATCGGTTTCTGCACGGCGACGACTTCGATCGCGTGCTCGACCTTTTGCAGGCGTTGTTTGACCTCCGAGCGGGTCAGCCCGCGCTTCATCCGGAGCGTGAACCGTTGCGCCCAGGACGAAATCACCGGCGGCCCGTCCGGGACGGCTTCGATGCCCTCCTGGGCGAAGACCTCCGTGATGGCCGCGGCGAGCCGTTCCGCCGCCGCGTGATCGTCCCCGGAGACGTACACGAAGCAGTAGCCGTCCGGCACCGCATCGGTGGTCACGGCGGCCGCCATCCGCGAAGGCAGGTCCTCCGGCGCCGGGTCGGCCTTGTCCAGCAATCCGTCCAACTGGCCGGGCAGCTCTTCGGGATCTCCTTGCCCGGCGTCGTCGGCGAGGCGCTCGCGCAGCATGGTGAGGCAGCGGCCCCAGGTCGGCCCAATGCTGGCCCCCGGCAGCCGCATGGCCTCGGCGACCAACTGGTAGTCGGCGCGACCGGCGAGCGCAGTCAGCCGCAACGACATCTGGCAGCGGTCGGGCAGCTGGAGGAAGGCACGCCAGATCCGGCGGTCCCGGTCCTCGCGGAGGGCTTTTTCCCCGGCCCCGGCCAGATCGCGCTCGAGCGGCGTTGGCCGCCCTCCCCGCCGGCGGGCCGACTCGCGGCGAGTGGCGACGATCAGCCAGGCGACGAGTGCCCGCGGATTGGGGAACCGGTCGATGCGCGCGAACAGGCCGAGCCATACCGTCTGCAGAACGTCTTCGGCTTCTCGCGGGCTCAAGCCCCGCGCCCGGGCCACGTGCCAGGCGACCGGCGTAAGGCGCCTGACCAAAACTCGCACCGCTGCCCGGCTTCCGGCTTTGGCCTCGTCCAGGCTTGCCCGCAGCTCTTCTTGCTCGGGCCCGGAACGGACGGTATCGTCCGCTTTCTGCCAGGTCCCCGCTCTCCACCAGGTCATCCGCACCCGCCGATCCCCATGTCCTCGACTGCCGATCCTAGAGCAGCGAACCCCGTCGCGGGCCGGGTCAGCCGTCCTGTTCGTGCACCTTCGTGAAGTCGGGCTTGCGGCGTTCGCGGTGCGAGGCGAGGCCTTCGCGGACCTCGGGACCGGCGAAACCGTAGAACTCCAGTGCCAGCGAGGAGTCGAAGATCGCGCCCGCGAGCTGGCGGTACCAGAGGTTGAGGCTTTGCTTGGTCCAGCGGATCGCGTTCGGCGCGCCGGTGGCCAGCTCGTGCGCGATCTCCCGCGCGGTGGGCAGCAGGCCGGCCTCTTCCTCGACGCACAGCGAAACGAGCCCGATCCGTTCGGCCTCGGCTCCGCTCATCGGACGGCAGGTCATCAGGTAGTACTTGGCCTTGGCCATCCCGCACAGCAACGGCCAGCACACCGCCGCGTGGTCGCCTGCCGCGACGCCGAGCCGGGTGTGCCCGTCGATGATCTTCGCGTTCGCGGCGGCCACGGAGATGTCCGACAGCAGCCCGGCGACCAGGCCCGCCCCGACGGCGGGGCCGTGGATCGCGGAGACGATCGGCTTCGAGCAGTCGATGATGTTGTAGACCAGGTCGCGAGCCTCGCGCATGGTGCGGGAGCGGGCCTCGAAGTCGTTCGCCAGCTTCTCCACCAGGTCGAAGGAGCCGCCCGCGGAGAATCCTTTGCCTTCGCCGCGCAGCAGGACGGCTTTCACCGAGGGGTCGCGGTCGAATTCGCGCCAGATGTCGGCGAGTTCGCCGTGCGCGGCTTCGCTCACCGCGTTGAGGTGCGGCGCGTCCAGGACGAGTTCGGCGACGCCGTCCTCGTCCGGTCCGTCGACCCGCAGGTTCTCGAACTGCGCGTAGCGGCTCATCCAGCTTCCCTCCGTCGTCCGGGATCCCCGAGCCACCATGCCATCGGTTCCGGCGCTGCCGCCAGAGCCGGGGTCACCCGCCGTCCTCGGCAAGTTCGACGGCGAGGCTGGTGCTCGGGCCGGACGGGCCGAGCAGATCGAGCTCCATCGAACGGGCGCCGGAGCTGGCCCGCAGCTGCGCGGGTTGCCCGCAGAACAGCGGAGCCTGGTTGCGGTGGCTGATCCGGCGCACGCGCGACGCGGGAGAGTCGAGCCGCAGCACCTCGGCCAGCGCCAGCGACATCAACGGCCCGTGCACGACCAGGCCGGGATAGCCCTCGACACGCGTCGCGTACGGCCAGTCGTAGTGGATGCGGTGCGCGTTCGCGGTCGCCGCGGAGAACCGCATCAGCAGAGTCGGATCGGTGGCGAACTCCCATGTCTGCCCGTCGGTCCGGCGGAACGGCGAGCCCACCGGCTCCAGCGCGGCGGCGGTTTCCGGGACCGCGGGCGCGGCGGACGGCCCGGCCTCGCGGTGGAGCATGTCCTGGCGTTCCCCGACGTACGGCGTTCCGTCCATTCCGGACAGTTCCGTGCGCACCTGGACGAGCACCAGTTTCCCGGACCGGCCGGACTTCTCGGTGACGGAGTCCACAATGGAGCGCCGACGCACGGTCTCGCCGACCTTCGGCGCGCGGTGCACGACAACCTCGCCGCCGGCGAGCATCCGGCGCGGCAGGTCCACCGGAGGCAGGAAGCCGCCGCGCACCGGATGCCCGTCGAGCCCGAGCCGCGACGACACCGGCCAGCGCGGCAGTGCGACCCAATGCCACAGCGGGGGCAGCTCGTCGCCTTCCCGCGGCGCGGGAAGCCCGTTGTCGAACAGCGCGGCCAGTGCGGCGACCGGGCCGGGTTCGATGACCTCTTCGCTGGTGACGGCGTACGGTTCCCAGGCTTCCGGTTCGGACATGGGTTCCTCAGATCCTGTCGCGGGCGAGGCGGTCGGCTGGAAACCTTATCAGGAATCGCCGCGTTGGCCCGCTCGAACGACGAGGTGAGCCCGGTCTGGAGCAGAAGAGCTTATGTAATACTTTATCTGGAAGACGTTGGCCAGGGGGAGGCTGAGGCGATGCCCGAAACCACGGGTGCGGGACCGCGCCGCAGCGGTCCGGCGAACCTGAAAGCGCTGGCCGCGCACGAGATCCGGAAACGGGTCTTTTCCGGGCAGCTGCGCGCCGGGCAGAAGATCGACCAAGAGGCGCTGGCCGACGAGCTCGGCATCAGCAAGCTGCCGATCCGGGAAGCGTTGATCACCCTCGACCACGAGGGCGTCGTGGAACACATCGCCCGGCGCGGCGCTTTCGTCGCGCAGATGACGCGCGACGACATTCGCGACCACTACCGCGTTTTCGGCCTCGTCTCCGGGCTGGCCGCGGAGCGCGCGGCGAAGAAGCTGTCACCGGAAAGCCTGCGGGCGCTCCAGGATCTCGCGGACCAGATGGAGTCCGGAGTGGACCGTGCCGAACAGGAACGGCTGAACCTCGAGTTCCACCGCAGGATCAACTATGCCGCCGACTCGCGAAGGCTGGTCTCGATCCTGGGAATTCTGGCGAAAACGGTGTCGCACGGGTTCTACGAGGCGCACGAGGACTGGCCGGGAAAGGCGCACGAAGACCACCGGAAGATCCTGAACGCGCTCAGCGCACGGTCCGCTTCGCGCACACGGTCCATTGTGGAGAAACACTTCTCGGACGGCGGCGAGCGCGCGGTCGCCTTGCTGGAGAAACAAGGCTTCTGGGACCGCTGACCCGGTCAGCGTCGGTTCAGCAACTGTGCCAAGTGGACCCCGCGCACTCCGGCCAGCTGATCGGCCTGGGTGCGGCAGGAGAAACCGTCGGCGAGGAAGACGGCGTCCGGGTTTTCGCGCAGGGCGGGAAGCAGTGCGTTCTCCGCTACCGCGACGGAAACGTCGTAGTGGCCGCGTTCCATGCCGAAGTTTCCGGCCAGGCCGCAGCATCCGGCGAGAGTGTGCAGTTCCGCGCCGGTCGCCGCGAGCAGTGCTCGGTCGGCTTCGAAGCCGAGCACCGAATGGTGGTGGCAATGCGGCTGCGCGACCACCGTGACGCCGGACAAGTCGGGTGCTTGCCAGCCTTCGGTTTTGGCGAGGAGTTCGGCGAGCGTCGTGACCGCGGCCAAGACCTCTTTGGCGTCCGGATCGTCGGGGAACAGGTCCAGCAAATCGGAGCGCAGGACAGCGGTGCACGACGGTTCGACACCGACGATCGGGAGCCCGGCCTGTGCGTAGGGGCGCAGCGTGTGCACGAGATCGCGAAGCTTGCGACGAGCGGTGTCGAGCTGGCCGGTGGTGATCCAGGTGAGGCCGCAGCACGGCCGGTGCGGCGGGACGATCACGCGGTACCCGGCACCGGTGAGCACCGTCGCGACAGCCTCGGCGACCTCGGTGTCCATGCCGTCGGAAAAGGAATCCGCCCACAGCACCACTTCCGGCCCCTGCTCGCGGGTCCTGCGCCGGGAGCGAGTGAACGAGCGGCGGGCGAATTTCGGAGCCCGCCGTCGAGTGTCCACTCCGGACAGTGCCAACAGTGCCTTTTCGATCGGGCGGAACGACATCAGCGCGTTGACGACGAGCGGGCCGAGCACAGGGAACCGGTGCAGCAGACGGATCCAGTCCGGCAGACGGCCCAGCGTGTAATGCGAGACGGGACGGAGCCGGCGGCGATATTTCCGGTGCAGGGCCTCGGATTTGTATTGCGCCAGGTCCACTCCGGCCGGGCAGTCGCTGGCACAGGCCTTGCACGACAGGCAAAGATCGAGCGATTCGTGCACCGCGGCGTCCGACCAGCCGGAGACGAGCGAACCGTTCGCGACCTCCTGCAGCACCCGGGCGCGGCCGCGGGTGCTGTCCTTTTCGTCGCGGGTGGCGAGGTAGGACGGGCACATGAAACCGCCCGACGCCCGGTTGTCGGCGCGGCATTTGCCGACCCCGACACAGCGGTGGACGGCACGGGTGAAGTCGCCGCCGTCGTGCGCGAAGGAGAACCCGCCCGCGACCACCGGGAGCGGATGTGCTTGCGGGCGGCGAAGATCCGCGTCGAGCGGCTGCGGCCGGACGACCACCCCCGGGTTGAGCAAGTCGCCGGGATCGAAGAGGTTTTTGACCGCACCGAACAATTCGATCGTTTCGGCCGAGTACATCCGCGGCAGCAGTTCGCCGCGCGCCCGGCCGTCGCCGTGCTCGCCGGAGAACGAGCCGCCGTAACCGACGACCAGCTCGGCAGCGGCGGTCATGAACGCGCGGAACACCGACGCGTCGCGTTCGAGCGGCAGCCCGAGCCGGACGTGCACGCAGCCGTCGCCGAAGTGGCCGTAGGGGAGTCCTTCGAGACCGAATTCGTCGAGGAGGGCGTCGAAATCCCGCAGATACGCGCCGAGCCGTTCCGGCGGGACCGCGGCGTCCTCCCACCCGGGCCACGCCTGCTCGCCGGCCGGAGTCCGGCCCGCCAGCCCCGCCCCGTCCTCACGGATCCGCCACATCGCAGCGGCCTCGGCTCCCTGCGCCAGCACGACGTGATCGAGCGCCTGCGAATCCGCGACGAGACGCTCGGCGTTGTGCCGGGCCTCCGCTTCCGTCTCGCCGCCGACCTCGATCATCAGCCAGCCGCCGCCGTCCGGGAGCGCGGGCACGGCGCCGCGGTGGTCGCGCACCAGGTCGACCAGCCGGGCGTCAAGTCCTTCGACCGCCAGCGGCCGATGCGGCAGCAATCCCGGCACGACGTCCCCCGCCGTCGCCATGTCCGGGTATCCGAGCACGACCAGCAGCCGCGCGGGGGAGATGTCGACCAGGTCGACGGTCGCTTCCAGCGTGACCGCCAGGGTGCCTTCGGAGCCGACCAGCGCACGGGCGAGCGACCGGCCGTTCTCCGGCAGCAGATGTTCCAGCGAGTAACCGGACACCTGACGGCTGAACCGCCCGAATTCGGTGCGCACCAGGCTGAGCCGGGTGTCGATCAACTCGGCGAGGCCCGGCACCGCGTCCGACCGCCCCGCGGTGAACTGACGGCCCGTGCCGTCGACCACGCTGAGCTCGCGCACATTGTCCGCGGTGCGGCCGTAGGCGATCGCGTGCGGTCCGCAGGCGTTGTTGCCGATCATGCCGCCGAGCGTCACGCGGGCGTGCGTGGACGGGTCGGGGCCGAACCGCAAGCCGTGCGGCGCGGCCGCCCGCTGCAGGTCGGCGAGAACGACACCCGGCTGGACGATCGCGGTCCGCGCCTTCGGGTCGAGCTCGACGATCCGGTTGAGATGTCGCGAAAAGTCGAGGACGATCCCCGTCCCGATCGCGTTGCCCGCGACCGACGTGCCCCCGCCGCGGCTGGTCAACGGAGCCCCGTGGCGACGGGCGATTTCGAGCGTCGCGAGGACGTCGCCGGTCTCCCTCGGCAGCACCACGACCCGTGGCACCACGCGGTAGTTGGACGCGTCAGTGGAGTACTCGGCGCGGCGGCGGACTTCGGCGTGCACCTCGCCGCGCACGTGCGCGCGAAGGTCGGCGAGCAGATCGGTTTCGGTGGGCATCCCGGCCTGAATTTAGGTGTTTGAAACAGTGCCGTCAATCCGTACGCTGGCCCGATGACCTCGGGACGGAGGGGCCCGCGCAAGCGCCCGCCGGAGCTGTCGCAGGTGCGGCGGGTGAGCGTGGTGGACTCGCTGGTCGAAGAAATGACCCGGAAAATCCTCGGCGGCGAATGGCCGCCCGGCGCCGCGCTGCCGTCACTGCGGCACTTCGCGGCCTCCGCCGGGGTGTCGATGCTGACCGTCCGAGAGGCGGTCCGGACCTTGCAGGCGCGCGGCTGGGTCGAGACGCGCCAGGGAATCGGAACCTTCGTGCTGGAGCCCGAGGCGGACCGTTTCGTGCCGTGGCAGCTGGGCGCCTCGGACGTCGCCGAGTACCGGGAACTGGTCGAGGCCCGGGAAGCGATCGAAGCGGCCATCATCGCCCTGGCCGCGCGCCGCCGAACCGCCGCCCAGCTGACGTCCTTGACGAACCTGGTCGACCGGATGGCCGCGGCGTTGACCGACCGGGACCGCTTCCTGGAAGCCGACGCCGAGTTCCACGTCGCGCTGGCGGAGGCCGCGCACAACCGGATCCTGCTGCGGAGCATGCTCGCGATCCGCCTCCCGCTGCGCCGCCTGATGGCCGACCGTCTCCTGGAGGAACTCACCGACCACGGCGACCTCGCCCGATCGTGGGAGGACCACCGGACGATCGCGGAGGGCGTGCGGTCGGGTCGCCCGGAACCGGCGTGCGCCGCACTGGCGCGGATCGCCGGGCGCGCCCGGTCCTATGTGGACTCGAAACTGCCCGGGTTTGCCACCCCGCCGTCCGGGTAACCGGCTTCGCGACGACGACACCGGGAGGTGATCGAAGTGGCCACGCACGAGACCGTGGACGAGGAACTGTGGACGGAATTCCATCGCGTCGTGAACATGACCTCGCGGGAACTGGCCGACTGGCTGCGCACCCGGGAAGCCGGACCGGAAACCGAGCCGCTGCCCGACCAGGCAGGGCCCGACACCGGCCGCAAGGTGCTGTCGATCCTGGGCAAACGGAAGTCGGACGTGACCAAGGGCGACGTCGAGGTGATGCGCGACGTGGTGGACCGCGTGCACGCCTCGCGCCGCGACGACCTGGAACCCGTGGCGGGCGACGCGGGATGGCGGCAGGGATTGATGTCGCTGGGCCACGACCCGGTGAAGCCGGTGCGGGACTGATCCGGCCGATGGAGTTCGTGCTCGGCGGGTTCGGCGGGCGTTGAGTGCGCTGCGGCTGTGCGAGCGGGTCGGTTTTCGCGGGCGCGTGGCTCCGGGCAGTTGCGGCTTACGGCTGTCCGGGTAGGGTCGCGAAATCCGGCCCGGCGGACAGTGCGAGGCGTGCGGCGGTGCTCAGTCGATGCCCGTCCTTCACCCCGGGTGCGAGCCACCCCGCCGTCAGCCCAGCCGATTGATCCAAGACCGAAGCACGGCACCGCAAGCCCGCTCTCCCGCGTACAAGCCCCGAACCTCGGTGCGTCCCCTCGGGCCGCACCGAGGCCCGGGGTTCTTCCCCTCGGCCGGTGGTTCGTGGTCAGCCGCCCGCCATGGCTCCGATGATCAGGAAAGGTTCTGTTCCGGACTGGACCGGGGCGGGCAGTGCGGTGTCCGGGGCGGTGTTCGACAGGTCTTCCTCGCAGGCGAAGAACCGGACGAATGCCCGGCGCTTGCCGGTGGCCGGGTCGCGGACTGTGCCGCGCAGCTGCGGGTAGGCGCGCTCCAGGGAGTCCAGCAGGGCGTCCCGCGTCGGCGGGTCCTCGACCGGCAGCTGGATCTCCCCCTCGACCTTCGCCAGGCGGCGCAGGTGCGTGGGCAGCTTTACGCGCACGACGGTCGTCATCGGAGGGTCTGCACCTCGACCGAGCAGACCGCGGGCAGGTCGCGCACGATCGGGGTCCAGCTGTCGCCCGCGTTGTTCGACGCGTAGACCTGGCCGCCGGTGGTGCCGAAGTAGATGCCCGCTTCGTCGCAGGAGTCGACGGCCATCGCGTCACGCAGGACGTTCACGTAGCAGTTCTCTTGCGGCAGGCCCGCGGTCAGCGGCTCCCATTCGCCGCCGCCGGTGCGGCTGCGGTACACGCGCAGCTTGCCTTCCGGCGGGTAGTGCTCCGAATCGCTGTGGATCGGGACCACGTACACCGTGTCCGGTTCGTGCGGGTGCACCGCGATCGGGAAGCCGAAGTCGCTCGGCAGGTCGCCGCTGATCTCGTGCCACTGGCCGCCCGCGTCGTCCGAGCGCATCACGTCCCAGTGCTTCTGCATGAACAGCACGTCCGGCCGCGACGGGTGCAGCGCGATCCGGTGCACGCAGTGCCCGACCTCGGCGTCCGGGTCCGGGATGCTGTCGGAGTGCAGGCCGCGGTTGATCGGTTGCCAGGTTTCGCCGCTGTCGTCGCTGCGGAACGCGCCCGCGGCCGAGATCGCGGCGAACATCCGCTCCGAGTTCCGCGGGTCGAGGATGATCGTGTGCAGGCACAGCCCGCCCGCGCCCAGCTGCCAGTCCGGCCCGGACGCGTGCTTGCGCAGCCCGGTCAGCTCCCGCCAGCTTTTCCCGCCGTCGGTGCTGCGGTACAGCGCAGCGTCCTGCGCGCCCGCGTACACCGTGTCCGGGTCGGTCAGCGACGGTTCGAGATGCCAGATCCGGGTGAACTCCCACGGTTTCGGCGTGCCGTCGTACCAGAGGTGGTCGCCGGTGCCGCCCTCGTAGGCGAAGTCGTGGTCGACCTGGTTCCAGGTCTTCCCGCCGTCGTCGGAACGCTGGATCAGCTGCCCGAACCACGACGTGGACTGCGACGCGTACAGCCGGTCCGGGTCCGCGGGCGAGCCGGCGAGGTGGTAGACCTCCCAGCCGCCGAAATGCGGCCCCTCGACCTCCCAGCGCGTGCGGCCCTCGTCCGAGGTGAGGACGAACGCGCCCTTGCGCGTGCCCACCAATACGCGAACTCCAGGCATGCTTTCTCCCTGACAACGGCTGTGACCTGCTTCAACCTAATTTCGCCAACCGGGAGCCGCCTCTCCATTCTTGCGCTCCTGACGACGCCAGCGGCGGCAGCGCGACCAGCACCGGAGGCGACCACGCGGGCGCGACGTCCAGCCGGACGTCCTGGCGCAGTGGCACCGGCCCGGCCCGGATCCGCACCGGCCGGGCGGCCGAGCCGACCGCCTGCACGCTGGGCGCGAGCTGCCCGCGCGGATCGGCGGCCGAGGGCAGGGCGCAGGCCAGCAGCCGGTAGGTGCCCGGCGGCACGTCGAGGAGCGTGAACTCCAGATCCGGCCCGAGCAGCGAGCCGCTGACCGGGACGCCGCGCGCCGAGGCCGCGGCGAACAGCCCGACGTACACCGCCGGAGCCCCGTCGAGCGCGGCGACCGCGGCCGGGCTCAGCAGCGCGCGTCCGGTGACGGCTCCGCCCGCGCAGTCCGGGCCCGCGACCCGCACCGGTTCCGGCGGGTGCTCGGCGAGAAGCTCGGGCAGCTGCCGGAACCGGTGCGGGCTCACCCCGACCGCCGCGGTGAACCGCGTGGTGAACGTGCCCGGCGCGGAGAACCCGACCTCGTGGCAGATGTCGACCACTTTCTCGCCGGTGTCCAGCAGTAATTCCTTGGCGAGCTGGAACCGTTGTGCGGCAAGGAATTTCCCCGGAGGCAGGCCGATCTCCCGCTCGAACGCGCGCGCCAGGTGGAACGGGCTGTACCGGACGTGGTCGGCCACGTCCTCGAGCGTGAGCTGCCGGGTGCGTCCGGCGGCCAGGAACCTCGCCGCCTCCAGCACGGCGTCCCGCATGTGCACACCTCCTCGGATGTGCCCGCCATGGTAAGTCGGGGGACCGACAATTCCTGGGCGCGAGCCGTCGCGAATATCCCAGGACGACGGCTGGGCGGCGGCTGGCACAGGCCAGCGCGTGTCCGTCGGCGGGCCAGGCACCCGGTCCGGAAACTTCGAACAGTCCCTAGTGGACGGTCGAGATCCGGTGCGGAACCGGCACCCACACCCGGGACGCCAGTCAGCGCGCGGCTTCCCGGTTCTTGGCGTTGAAGCGCGCCTTCTTCTGCCGGTTGCCGCACGTGTTCATGTCGCACCACCTGCGGGTGCGGCTCTGGCTCGTGTCGAAGAAGGCGGCTTGGCAGGTCGGCGAGGCGCACAAGGCCAGTTTTCCGTCCCGTTCGCCCGAGATGATGCTGATCGCGTCGGCGGCGATGACACCGAGGGCGTCTTCCACGGCGGTCGCCGAGCCGAGCTGCCAGCGCCGTTTGCCGTCGGGAGTCAGGACCGCCGCGGCCCGGCCTTGCGCGCTGCGGGCGTTGATGATCTCGACCGCAGCCGCCGGGAGCGGGTCTTGACGCGCCGCGGCGGTCGCGGCGGCGTGAATCGACTCCCGTAGTTCCCGGGCGAGTTCGAGCTGGGCGGGGGTGCAGGAGTCCACGGCGAGGCCGACCACGGCCAGCCAGTCGGCGAGGCGATGAGGGGTCGGAATGCGCTCGACGGCGTCGCCGCACCGCTCGGTCAGGGTCGCGGTGAAGCTGGTCGCGAGCACGGCGCCGAGGCGGAAGTCAGGGAACGCGGCAGGCATGGAACCAGCTTAGCCGGTTGCGCTAGGGCGCGGGCGGCTGCTAGAACCGTCTAAGCCGGTTCCACTGACTGAGGAGGACTCATGACCGCCGTGACCAGCGAAGTGCACCCGTTCGAAGCCCGTGCGCCGGAGGCTGACCTCGACGATCTGCGGGCTCGGCTCGCCGCGGCGAGGCTTCCGGAAGCCGAAACGGTGTCCGGTCCGCGCCGATGGGATCAGGGCGTCCCGCTCGCCGACCTGGTCGATCTCGTGCAGTACTGGCGCACCGAGTACGACTGGCGCGCGTTCGAGGAACGGCTGGACCGGATCGGCCAGTTCCGGACGGTCATCGACGGCCTGGGAATCCACTTCCTGCACCGCCGGTCCCCGCGCGAGGACGCCACTCCGCTGCTCTTGACGCACGGCTGGCCGGGCAGCGTCGCGGAGTTCGTCGACATCGTGGACGACCTGACGGATCCGGACGACCGGAGCGCGCCGGCGTTTCACCTCGTGATTCCGTCGTTGCCGGGTTTCGGGTACAGCGACAAGCCGACGGCGACGGGATGGGGGACGGAAAAGATCGCCGCCGCCTGGGTGGAACTGATGGACCGGCTCGGCTATCGCCGGTTCCTGGCGCACGGCGGCGACTGGGGCGGCAATATCACCACGGTTCTCGGCGGCCGGTTCCCGGAGCGGGTGCTCGGCGTGCACACGCTGTTCGCGGAGGGTCCGCCCGGGTTGCCGACGGACGGGCTGACGGCGGAAGAGCGCAAGTGGACCGAAGAGACCCGCCATTTCTGGCGGCATCGCGCGGCGTACGCGAAGCAGCAGGCGACCCGGCCGCAGACCATCGGCTACTCGCTCGTCGACTCGCCGGTGGGGCTGCTGGCCTGGATCGTCGACAAATTCGCGGAATGGTCCGACACCGAGGACAGCCCTTTCGAGACGATTTCCCGCGATCGCGTTCTGGACGACGTCACGTTGTACTGGCTGACGCGGTCCGGTGCGTCGGCGGCCCGGATTTACTACGAGAGCCACAATTCGCTCGATCCGGAGCTGCGGGTCGACGTCCCGGCGGCGATCACCATGTACCCCCGCGACACCGAGAAGACCCCTCGTCCCTGGGCGCGCGAACGGTTCCGGCAGATCGTGCGGTGGCGGGAACCGGAACGGGGCGGGCATTTCCCGTCGCTGGAAGTGCCCGCGTATTTCGTCCGGGACCTGCGGGAAGGGCTCGCCGCGGTGCTGCGGGGGTGACGAACCGCTATTCGGCGGCGAAAATCGGCGCGAAGAACTCGGCCAGTTCGGCGGTGGCGGTGAGCGGAAGGACGTTCGCGACGTATTGGTCGGGCCGGACCACCACAACCGCGCCGTCCGGCGAGATGCCGCGGGCGGCGAAGATGCTGTCCGCCGGATCGGCCGCGTAGACCTTTTCGTAGTCGATCAGGGAAAAGGGTCCGGTGCGCGGGAGGAAGACGTCCGGGACCTCGCCGAGATCGATGTCCTCGTAAGGCTGCGGGTAGATCACCTTGACGTCGAACCAGGCGTCGAGGTCAAGGTTCTTCGGCGTGTGGGCGACGACCGGAGAATCTTCCGCGCTGCCAAGCCAGTCGGCGAATTCCGTGACCGAAGCGGGCGCG
Organism: Amycolatopsis sp. NPDC104775; assembly: GCF_055583325.1. Classification (NCBI taxonomy): domain Bacteria; kingdom Bacillati; phylum Actinomycetota; class Actinomycetes; order Pseudonocardiales; family Pseudonocardiaceae; genus Amycolatopsis; species Amycolatopsis sp. NPDC104775. The sequence continues at coordinate 655,462 of NZ_JBVJOE010000001.1, read as the reverse complement.
GCGGGGGCGAAAACGTAGATGCGCCACCGGCCGTCGGCTTGGGCGTGGTGTCCTAAGTGGACCAAGTTCGCGTCGCAGACCCGCGTCACCGGGGCCGATTTGAAGCGTTTGCCGAGGGGGAAACCGGTCGCCAGCTCCTGGTGCTCCGGCGAGGCGATCAGCACCGAAGGCTGGTAGCACGTCATGAAGCCGGACGGGAACTCGAAGGTCTTCACGTAGAACTCTTCCAGTTCCGCCGGATCGGCCAGGTCCTCGGGCTTGGCCGCCATCAGGGCCGACCATTCCTTGTCGAAGTCGATGAGGTTTTTCGCGATCAGCTGGCGTTCCGCCGAATAGGTGGCCAGCAGGGAAGCGGGACCGCGGCCGTCGAGGACGTGGCCGAGCTTCCAGCCGAGGTTGAACCCGTCCTGCATCGAGACGTTCATGCCCTGTCCGGCTTTCGCGCTGTGCGTGTGGCAGGCGTCGCCGGTGATGAAGACGCGGGGCAGCCGGGTGTCGCCGACGGGCACGTCGTCGAACTTGTCGGTGAGGCGGTGGCCGACCTCGTACACGCTGTGCCAGGCGACGTTCCGCACGTCCAAAGTGTAGGGACGCATGATCGCGTTGGCGCGCGCGATGATCTGGTCGATCGTCGTTTTCCGAATGGTGCCGCGGTCGTCCTCGGGCACCTCGCCGAGGTCGACATACATCCGGAACAGCGCGCCGCCCTCGCGCGGGATCAGCAGGATATTGCCGCCGTCGTGGGATTGGATGGCGCATTTCGTGCGGATGTCCGGGAAATCGGTGACGGCGAGGACGTCCATCACGCCCCACGCGTGCAAGGCCTGGTCGCCGACGAGCCGCCGCCCGATCGACTCGCGGACCGCGCTGCGGGCGCCGTCGCAGCCGACCACGTATTTGGCCCGGACGACGCGATCCTCGCCGGTGCGCGGGCCGGTGGTGTGCCGCAGCGTGACGGCGACCGGGTATTCGTCGCCCTCGGTAATGGCCAGAGAAAGGAATTCCAGGCCGAAATCGGGCGTCATCCGGCTCGGCGAATGGGCCATGTACTCGGCGAAATAGTCCTGCACGCGGGCCTGGTTCACGATGAGGTGCGGGAATTCGCTGATCCCGGTGGGATCGTCCGGGACGCGCGACGAGCGGACGATGCGCTTCGGGTCGGCGGGATCGGGTTTCCAGAACGACATCGTGGTGATCCGGTAGGCCTCTTCGATGATCCGGTTCGCGAAACCGAACGCCTGGAACGTTTCGACGCTGCGCGCCTGGATCCCGTCCGCTTGCCCGACTTCGAGCCGTCCGCCGCGGCGTTCGACGACGCGCGTGGTGACGTCCGGGAACCGGGACAGCTGCGCGGCGGTGATCATGCCCGCCGGGCCGGTGCCCACGATCAGCACGTCGACCTCGTCCGGCAGTTCCGCGGGCCGGTCGATCCCGGTTCCGGCGGCGGGCAGGACGCGCGGTTCGCCGGAAACGTAGCCGTGGTGGTGGAACTGCATAAGTCTTCTCACCTCACTGTGAGCGCCGGAGCGCGGTGCAGCACGCCATCGGGGACCGTGTTCGATAATCGAACTAGCTGTTCAATTATTGAGTACATCGATGCTAAGGTGGGCCGCTCCGGTGCACAAGACCCCGCGGGGAAGGACCGAGTCGTGACGGAAGCCAAGCAAGCGGCCGGGTCGCAGACGTTGTCGCGCGGGCTCACCGCGCTGGAAATGCTCGCCGAGTCCGACGCGCCGCTGTCGATCGGCGAACTGGCTTCGCGGCTCGGGCTGCACCGGTCGATCACCTACCGCATCGTGCGCACGCTCGAGGACCACGGCCTGGTCGTGCGCGGCGCGAACGGCGAACTGGAGCTGGGAGCGCGGCTGGCGGCGTTGGCGCGCAACGTTTCCCGCGATCTGCAGTCGACCGCGTTGCCCGAGCTGACCGTGCTGGCGAACGAACTCGGCATGACGGCGTTCCTCGCGACGCTCGACGGCGAGGATTCCGTCGTCACGCTGGCGAGCGTGGAACCGCGGCAGGCGACCGCGGCGGTGGCGCAGCGGCCGGGCAGCCGGCATCCGATCACCGACGGCGCGCCGGGCCGCGCGATTCTGCAGCAGTTGCGCGGGGAGCAAGCGGCGTACGAAACCAGTCACGACGAGGTGATTCCCGGGCTGTCGTCGATCGCGGTGCCGCTCGCGGTGCCCGGCCAGCATCCGGCCGCGCTCGCGGTGGTGTATTTGACCGGTCCGGCTGATATCTCTGCGATCGGGGAGCGGCTGGCACGGGCGGCGCGGGTGATCCGGGACGAACTGCACCCGTAATGGACGCGGTGGACAGCGGCCGGGCCAGGGAAGCACGATGGCGTCCGTGGTACAGACGACGCGCTTCGCCCGCTTCCCGCTCGGACACTTCCCGACTCCGCTCGAACCGCTGGAACGGCTGACCGCGCGGTTGCGCGAACGGCATCGCGACGTTCCGGACCTCTGGATCAAACGCGACGACTGCACCGGCCTGGCGACCGGCGGCAACAAGACGCGCAAGCTGGAATTCCTCGTCGGCGACGCACTGGCGCAAGGCGCGGACACGCTGATCACCCAGGGCGCGACGCAGTCCAACCACGCCCGGCAGACCGCCGCGGCCGCCGCGCGCGCCGGGCTGGCCTGCAAGCTGCTGCTGGAACAACGTCAGGTGCGCGACGAAGAGTACGAGAACTCCGGGAACGTCTTCCTCGACGAACTTCTCGGCGCGGACATCGTGGACCGAGTACCGGCCGGAACTGATATGTCAGCGGCGCTGGAGGACTTGGCGGCGAAGCTGCGCGCGGAAGGACGGCGGCCGCACGTGATCCCCGGCGGCGGGTCGAATCCGATCGGCGCGCTCGGGTACGTCCAGTGCGCGCTGGAGCTGGACGCCGCGCCGGTCCCGGTCGACTGGGTCGTGCACGCGACCGGCAGCACCGGCACGCAAGCCGGGCTGGTCGCCGGGTTGCGCGCGGTGCACAGCCCGGCGCGGGTGCTCGGCGTCAGCGTGCGACAGCCGCGAACGCGGCAGATCGACGCGGTGCACGGGCTGGCCGCCCGGACGGCGGAGCTGATCGGCACGGAGGTTTCCCGCGACGACGTGCTGGTGGACGACCGCTGGGTCGGCGAGGGCTACGGCGTGCCGACCCAGTCCATGGTGGACGCGGTGCGGCTGCTCGCGGAAACCGAAGGCATCCTGCTGGACCCGGTGTACTCGGGGAAGGGCTTCGCCGGCCTGCTCGGCGCGATCGGGGAAGGCCGGTTCGCCGCGACCGAGCGCGTCGTGTTCGTGCACACCGGCGGCGTCGCCGGGCTGTTCGGCTACCGGTCGACGTTCCAGTGATCGCGGGCATCCTCGGCGGCCTGGGTCCCGCCGCGACGGCGGAGTTCTACGCGAAGCTCGTCGCGCGCACCGCCGCGGAGCGCGACCAGGACCATCTGCGGGTGGCGATCTGGGCGGACCCGACGGTGCCGGACCGGGTCGCCGCGGTGCTCGACGGGAGCACCGATCCATATCCGGCTTTGCTTGCCGGGGCGGAGAAACTCCGTGCTCTCGGCGCTGGCGTGGTCGCCATTCCTTGCCATACCGCGCATCTCTGGCTGCCTCGGCTCGCCGCGGACAGCGGGATGCCGTTCGTGGACATGATCGCGGAAACGGCGCGGTTCCTCGCCGGACGGCCGGGACCGGTCGGACTGCTCGGCACTCGCGGGACGATCGCCGCCGGGCTGTATCAGCGGGGAATACCCGGGGTCGAGTGGGTTGTGCCGTCCGAAGCGGGGCAGCGGGACGTCGATGCGGCGGTGGCGGCGGTGAAGCGCGGGGATTTGACGGGTGGAGCGGCGTATTTCGACCGGGCACTGGCGGCGGTCGACGCGTCGCTGACGGTGCTGGCGTGCACGGAGCTTCCGTTGGCAGCGAGGCAGAAAGCCGGGGTGCTGGACCCGACGGACTTGCTGGCTGACGCGGTGATCCGCCGCTGCGGCGGAAAACCGGTCGACGCCCGGCTGTTCGCCTGACAGAGTCCGGTCATGACCGATCTGCTGACCGCCGCGGATGTGTTGCTCATGCAGGGCCTCGCGCAGCGGATCACCGCAGTGCGCCCGGAGCTGGTCAACGCCGACGCCTCCTACGGCGAACTGGCCTGGAACTGGGGCAAAGCGCACGCCGCGCAAGGTGCGAGCTGGGTCCGGCGGCTGTGGTTCTCCGGGGATGACCTTGTCGCGTGGGGGTGGGCGCAGCTGCCCCGGAGCGTGCGGCGCTGCGACGGGTCGGTCAAAGACATCACTGGTGCGTATCTGGCCTTCCAGGTCCATCCCGACCATGCCGCGCTGGTCGACGAGGTGATCGACTGGTTCGACGCCACCGCCGACGGCCTCGAACGCACCGTGCTGCCCGGCGCGGCGGACAAGTTCGGCCTGGACCGCTGGGCCGCGCACGGTTACCGGCCCGACCCGGACGGCCTTGCCGACACTGGATCCTGGACGCAGATGAACGAACGCGACCTCGAGGCGCTGGAAAAACCTGTGCTGCCCGAAGGATTCCGCTTCCGCACCGCGGCCGAAGCCGGACCGGAGGCGGCCGTCCAGGCCCATCTGGATGCCTGGGGCGTGATCGCGTACTCCCTGGAAAGCTACGAGGGGGTCCGCGCGACCCCGGCGTACCGAGGCGACCTGCACTTCCTGGTCGAAGCACCGGACGGGACGATGGCGGCGTCCACGATCATGTGGCTCGACGAGGCGAACAAAACCGCCGAATTCGAGCCGGTCGGCACCCATCCGGACTACCGGCGGCTCGGGCTGGGGCGCGCGATGCTGCTGCACGGCATGGACCGCGCGCGGGCGGCCGGAGCCACCCACGCGACGGTCGCTTGCCTTGGCGCGCCTGGACATCCGGCGGCGCGGGGGTTGTACTACAGCGTGGGGTTCCGGGAGTTTTCCCGGGATTTTCCGCTGCTCAAGCCCGCGTGACGCGCGGGTGCACCCGGCAGTTGGTGTGCAAGTACCGCGCCGGACCATTCGCGAAATCGTAGATCGCGACGGACTGGGTGTCCTCGAGCGGGTCGGTCGGCGGCATCAGGAATAGCGTCTCGCTGACCGGAAGCAGTTCGTACGTGAGGCGATCCGGTTTACGGAGGAACTCGGCCTGCATCGGGTCGATCGACAGCGTCGCGTAGAGCTTTCCGGCTTCGGCGGACACCTCGTATCGCGCGCCGGGACGTTCGTAGACGCCTTCGTATTTTCCGAAGTCGAGTTTCACCGCGGGGTCTGGTGCGGGCGGTGCCGGGAGGGTGGCCTCGCCCAGGAGTTCGGCGAACACGGTGCGGCAGAAGCTTTCCCGCGGCCCGCCGTTGGTCAGTATCGCGACGGCGGTGTTCGATTCCGGCAGGATCCGGAGCCGCGAGTTCTGGCCGATAGTGCTGCCGTCGGTCGCGTAGACGGTTTGGCCGGGCCAATCGCACACAATGAGCCCGAGCGCCCATTCCGGTCCGAACAGCAGCGGATCCGGCACCGGGACTCGCGAATTTTTCATTTCCTGGAGAAGCCGGGCCGAGAGCACGCGGGCGCCGTTCGCCGCCACGCCGTCGTTCAGCAGGACGTGCGCCAGCGCGAGGACATCTCCGATCGTCGAGGTGATGCCGCCGCCGGGGCCGTACGCGCGCGGCAGGTAGCCGATCGGGGTCACGATCGGACCTTCGGCCAGGGAACGGATCAAGTGCCCGGTCGCCGCCCGCGCCGGGTCGACCTGCTCGGGCCGGGTGTTCGTGCTGGTCAGGCCCAGTGGAACGAAGAGCCGGTCGCGCAGGGCGTCGTCCCAGGTCTTCCCGTCGGCCACCTCCAGGATGCGCGCGAGGATGGCGTAGCCCAGCGCCGCGCTGTAGCCGTGGGTGCGGCCGAGCGGGAAGACCTGCGGAGCGTCGGCGATGTTCGCGACCATGCGCTCGCAGACGTCGTCGCCCTCGCCGGGATCGCCGTACACTTCCTCGATTCCGTTGGTGTGATTGAGCAAATGGCGTGGCGTGACCTGTGCGCTGGTCACCGGATCAGCGACCGCGAAACCCGGCAGGTACGTGCGCACGGGCTGGTCGAGGTCGACCTTCCCCTCGTCGACCAGCTGCAGGAAAGCCAGCGCGGTCCAGGTTTTGGTCATCGAACCGCATTGGTAGACCGTGTCCGCCGTCGCGAGTTCCCGCGTTTCGACGTTCTTGACGCCGGCCGCGAACTCGGTGCGCTGCCCGTCGCGGAAGACGCCGATCACGGCGCTCGGTATTCCGTACTCCGCCAGGAGTTCGGCGAGCCGTGCGCTGTCGAAGGTCATCGCGCGAGACCGACCGCGTTCGCGGCGTCTGCTTCGAAGTATTCCGTTGTGGCGTAAGCACTGGCGTGCGCTTCGAAGAACGCCCGAAGCCCTTCGACGGAGTCGTGCACGATCACGTTCACCGCCTTGGTTCCGTCCGTGCTCGCGATCGCCAGCTTCCACTTCGCGCCCTTGGGGAGCTGGCCGTGCGCCTTCTTGAGGCCGTTCCAGAACTTGGCGTGGTCCGAGACCGTCGAGACGGCCAATACGTGCGTCATGGCGTTTCCCTTTCTTTTTCGAATGAGGAAAAGCTACGTTGCGTTTCCTGGGTCGTCAACCGTTTCGAGGCGCACATGGCCAGTTCACCGCTAATTATTGCAATGAGTCTGAGAATGAATGCAAATACGGAAATTCGACGTTGCACTGTACTGTGGACGAATGCACGAGAGGGCGCACTGATGCCGGGGGACCGGCTGACCCGGGACGAGCGGCTGCGGATCGAGGCCTGGCTGGCCGAAGGGCTCGGGTACGCGGAGATCGCCCGGCAGCTCGGCAGGCCGACGTCCACGATCAGCCGCGAGGTCGCGCGCAACAGCGCGGCCGGGGTCTACCTCGCCGACAACGCGCAGGAGACCGCTGGGCGCCGGGCCCGCCGTCGCAAGCCAGCAAGGCGCACCGAGCCGAGCCACGACGGCTACCCGTCCGAAGCCGCGCGCGATTTCGTGGAGGAGTTCGCGGCGCTGCTCGCCGCGACCGGCCTGCCGCGGATGACCGCGCGAGTATTCGCCTGCCTGCTGATCGCCGACGGCCTGACCTCTGCGGACCTGGTGCGAAGGTTGCGAGTCAGCCCGGCCTCGGTGTCCAAGTCGATCGGCTACCTGGAAGGCATGGCACTGGTGCTGCGCCGCCCAGACCCCGCCGGCCGCCGCGAGCGGTACGCGATCGACGACGGCGCCTGGCTCCGGGCCTGGCGAGCGGACACCGACGCACACGGCCGGATCGCGTCCGCCGCGCGCCGGGGCATCGACCTCTTCGGCGCCGACACCCCCGCCGGTGCCCGGCTCGGTGAACTGGGCCGGTTTTTCGGCAGGCTCAGCGAGCAGATGGGCGACAGCGACCTCGCGGAAGCGGCCGGGTACGACGCGTTGACCGTGGTCGCCGCGCTGGTGCACGCTGGTCGGCCGATGACGCTGGACGCTTTGGCCACCGCGCTCGGCTGGCCGCGGGGCCGCGCGCGGGTGGCGGTGGAGGTGGTCCGGGGTCACCCGGCGATGGCTGATCCGTTGGTTGTGCGGGTGGTCAGGGGCGAGATGTATTGCTTGGTGGTGCGGGCTGATCGGTTGAGTCCGGGTCAGCGTGCTGCGCTGGCCGCGGGGCCGGGTGTGGGTGGAGGTGGTCCGGGGTCGTCGGGCGATGGTTGATCCGCTGGCTTTGCGTCGTTGGAGCCGAGACATATCGCTTGGCCGTGCGGGAGGATCGGCTCAGCGCGCTCGAAAAGCAAACCGCCGTCAGTGCACCGGCAATTCGGGCTGGCCCATCCGCATCGCGCCGAACTTCGCCGACGTCCGGACGGCGTCGAAGCCGTAGCTGAGCATTGCCGTTTCGTACTCTCGCAGTGCCGGAATGGGATCCGTACCGGCCTCGGCGAGTTTCGCGGCCAGCAGGTCGGCGTCGCGCAGGGCGATGTTCGCGCCGACGCCCACTGCTGGGCTCATCGCGTGGATCGCGTCGCCGAGCAACGTCACCGACGTGGTCGGCCACGGCTCGATCGGCACGCTGGTGCGCATGAAAATGGGGAACAGCGTCTCGGACTCGGCGAGGGCCAGCAGTTCGCTCGCTTCCGGATTCCACTTGCGGGTCATGGAAACCACCAGATCCCGGAGTTGAGGTCCGGTGGCGGCGCGAAGTTCGTCGTCGGAGTACGGCAGCAGTTCGGTGCGGGCGGCGAACAAGCACATCACGTAGTCGCTGGTGTCGGTGAGGCCGGGCAGCGGCGCCGGACGCCGGGAGTGAACCGGGGCGATGCCGATGTGCTGGTGGTCCGGGCCGAAGAGGCCGTGGTAGAGCCCGAACCACTCGTCGGGGATCAGGTCGGCGGTTTCGCGCGTGAGCGGGAAGCGGCCGTACATGATGCGGACGCCGGTGTCCAGCACGCGGGCGTGCGGCAGGTATTGGCGGCGGATAACGGAATTCACGCCGTCGGCGGCGACCAAGACGTCCGCGGAGGTGGCGGAGCCGTCGGCGAAGGTCGCGGTGACCGTGCCGTCCAGGCGGTATCCGGTGCACTCGCGGCCGAACTCGACGACGTCGTCCAGCCCGTGCAGGAGGATTTCGCGCAGGGTGAGGCGGTTGATCGAGACATTGCGCTCGACGGGTTCCTCCGGCGGCGTCCCGGTGAGGTAACTGGTACGCGACGGCGTCGAACTGGCATCCCACACCGCCTGGCTGAGCTGCTCAGGAAGCAGCCGGTCGAGGGCGTCCAGGCCGTCGGCGTTGAGCCGCAGGCGATATCCCTGCCGCCGGGCGGCTGCTGAGATGTCACGTTCGCAGACTGTGACGTCAACCCCGGCGCGGTGCAATCCCTGAGCGAGCGCGAGCCCGCCCATACCGGCGCCGACGATCAGGACGCGAAGTTTTCCGGGCACGGCGAATTCCCCTTCTGGACAGCGGTCAAGGGGACGTGCTGGACGCACCGGAGAGGTGCGGGTACGAGCGCGACGCGCCGCCCGGACTACCCACCGGGCTGTGGCTTTCGACGTCCTGCGCCAGGCTAGCGTTTTCCGGAAGCGGATTGTCAAGGACCGATTTCCGCCTAGGCTGGGGTCATGTGCGCGCCAGGGCCGGTGATCCGCGGGACGCGGGTGGAACTGCTGACCGCGCCGGACTGCCCGAACGCCGAGGCGGCCCGGGCGCTGGTGGCCGAGTGCCTCGCCGAGAGCGGGCTCGACGCGGCGCTCGTCGAACGCGTCGGCCGTTACCGCTCGCCGACGGTCCTGGTCGACGGGGTCGACGTGATGGACACGGCCGGGCCAGTCGCGGGGGACGCGTGCCGGCTCGACGTGCCGACCCGGGAGCGAGTGCTCGCCGCGCTGGCGGGCCAGGGCTGAGTTCTCGCGGTGTCCGATGCGGACAGTGCGGTGAATAACCGACCGGAGAGCATCGCATTTCCGTCAGCGACAACCGGAAAACCAAGGCTGACAGCGCCATGCTTGGCTACATTACATCTGTAATGTAGCATCGGCCGGACGTCGGCCGAGGAGGTGCGGATGAGCCGGTCCGGGAGCCCGGACGATCCCGCCGGGACGAAGCTCGCCCTGCGCCGCGCGGCGGTGGGCGTGGTCGCTTCCGAAGGGCTGCGCGGTCTCACCTACCGGGCGGTCGCCCGGGCCGCGGGCTGCACCACGGGCGCGGTCCAGCATCATTTCTCCTCGATCGACGACCTTCTCCAGTCCTCTTTGGACCTTGTGCTGGAGGAAAGCGCGGAGAACGGCCTGATCGGCGCCCGCACCGGCGTCTACGCGGACGGTCCCGAGGTGCGCCAGCGCTTCCGGGACAGCGCGGACCTGCAAGTGTTCCAGTATCAGCTGGTCGTGGAAGCGGCGCGGCGGCCCGAATTGCGGCCGGTCGTCCGGCGGCTCTACGACGGCTATCTCGCCGCGGTCGGCAAGGAGCTGTCGGCCGGCGGCGGGCTGGCCCAGCTCGTGTTCTACGCCCTCGACGGAATGTTCCTGCACCAGGCGGCGGACCCGGACGTCGATCCGGGACCGGCGCTCGAAGCCCTGCGCGGCCTGCTCGCGGCCGCGCGTTAACCGAACCGTCCCCACCCCGGCCGCGCCCGACGCCGCCGGGGTCGATGTGTTGCCGAAGATCCTTGTCCGGCAAGGACTTCCGACTGTCCTTTCCGGAATTCGGGTGTTGACTTAATCAACACCTTGGGGTCAGACTCGGCGCATCCCCGAACCCGCCGACCCGAAAGGCGTACCCGATGCCCGACACCGCCGCCGCGACCTTGCTGATCGACGGCCGCTGGCAGTCCGCCCCGGCGACGTTCGACGTCGTCGACCCCGCGAGCCTCGTCGTCCTCGGCCAGGCCGCCGACGCGGGACCCGAGCAGGCGCGGGACGCACTGGCCGCGGCCGCGAAAGCCGCCCGGGGCTGGGCGGACACCGATCCGGAGACCCGCGGCGGGCACCTGCGTGCCGCGGCCACCGGAATCCGGGTGCGGCAAAGCGAACTCGCCGCGCTGCTGAGCCGCGAGAACGGGAAACCGCTCGCCGAGGCGAACGGCGAACTGGCCGGAGCCGCCCGGATGCTGGAGTGGGCCGCCGAAGAGGGCCGCCGCGCGTACGGGCGGGTCGTCCCGGCGAACGCGGCGGGCCCGGGGCTCGTGCTGCGCGCTCCGGTCGGCCCGGTGCTCGCCATCACGCCGTGGAACTTCCCCGCCAGCATGCTGATCCGCAAGGTCGGGCTCGCGCTCGCGGCGGGCTGCCCGGTCCTCGCGAAACCCGCCGAGCAGACCCCGCTGATCGCCACCGCGCTCCTGGACATCGTGCAGGGCACCGGATTGCCGCCGGGCGTGCTGCAGTCGCTGACCACCGCCCGGCCCGCCGAACTCGTCGGCGAACTGCTGGCCGACCGGCGGCTGCGCAAGGTCAGCTTCACCGGTTCCACCGAGGTCGGGCTGGGCCTGCTGCGCCGGACCGGCGACATCCTCCGCCGCACGTCGCTGGAAATGGGCGGGCATTCGCCGGCGATCGTGTTCGAGGACGCCGATCTCGAAGCGGCCGCGGCGGGTGTCGTCGCCGGGAAGTTCTTCAACGCCGGGCAGAGCTGCACGGCGGTGAACCGGCTGTACGTCCACGAAAGCGTCCGCGACGACCTGCTTTCCTTGATCGAAAAGAAAACCGCCGCGCTGAAGGTCGGCCGGGGCGACGCCGAGGGCACTGACGTCGGGCCGCTGATCGACGAAGCCGGGCTGGCGAAGGTGGAAAACCAGGTCGCGGACGCGATCGGCAAGGGCGCACGCGTGCTCGTCGGCGGCAGCCGGTGGACGGATTCCGCGCTGCCGGGCCATTTCTTCGAACCCACCGTGCTGGCCGACGTCACCCCGGAGATGCTGATCAGCCGCGAGGAAACGTTCGGCCCGGTGCTGGCGGTGTCGGCCTTCCGCACCGACGACGAGGCCGTCGAACTGGCCAACTCCACCGATTACGGCCTCGCCGCCTACGTTTTCGGCGCCGATCTGCGCCGCATCTGGCGCACCCTCGACCGGCTCGACTTCGGCGTCTTCGGGGTCAACGACCCGGCGCCGGTGCGCCCGGAACTTCCCTTCGGCGGTCAGAAGAACTCCGGCCAGGAACGCGAAGGCGGGGCCGAAGGCATCGAGGCCTACACCGAAATCAAAGCCGTCGCTCTGCGGTTCTGAACCGCTCCCCGAAAGGAATCCGCGTTGACCACCGCTGACCTCGCCGCCGCCGACCGGCGCACCCTCATCCATCCGCACACCGTCATCGGCGACCCGGCCGAACCGCTCGTCCTCGACCGCGGCGAAGGCGCACTGCTGTGGGACACCGAAGGCAACCAGTACCTCGACGGCACCTGCGGTCTCTGGCAGTGCCCGGTCGGCCACGGCCGCGCCGAACTCGCCGACGTCGCCGCCGAGCAGATCCGCAAGCTGGAGTTCTACTCGTCCTTCGGCGACTACTCCAACGCCCCGTCGATCCGCCTCGCCGAACGCCTGCTGTCGCTCGCCCCGGCCGGGCTGGAACGCGTTTTCCTCACCAACGGCGGCTCCGAGGGCAACGAAACCGCGATCAAACTCGCCCGGCTCGCCTTCCACCACGCGGGCTCGCCGGAACGCACCGTGGTGCTGGCCCGGCACGGCGGCTACCACGGCATGGGCGGCGCGTCGCTGGCCGCGACCGGGATCGAGGGCCTGCGCGCCGGATACGGACCGCTGCTGCCGGACGTCGAATGGCTCGGCAAACCGCACGGTCTCGAACACGGTCCACACGCGACTGATCTTCTCGTGGCAGAGCTGGAAGAACGCATTGCGGAAATCGGTCCACATCGGATCGCGGCGTTCATCGGGGAGCCGGTGCTCGGTGTCGGCGGGATGGTGCCGCCGCCCGAGGGCTACTGGCCGCGCGTGCAGGAAGTCCTGCGACGGCACGGGATTCTGCTCATCATGGACGAGATCGTGACCGCGTTCGGCCGCACCGGGCATTGGTTCGGCAGCGAGCATTTCGGCGTCGAACCGGACATGAGCGTCACCGCGAAGGGGCTTACGAGCGGGTACATCCCGATGGGTGCGGTCCTCATTGGACGGAGGGTGCTCGAGCTCGCCGAAGGCGCGACGTTCCTGCACGGCTTCACCTACAACGGCCATCCGGTCGGTTCGGCGGTCGCGCTGGCGAACCTGGACATCATCGAAAAGGAGCACCTGCTGGAACGCGCGACCGTCCTCGGCGCCCGGCTGCGCGCGCGGCTCGACCCGCTCGCCGAACTGCCGCACGTGCGCGAGGTCCGCGGCGTCGGCCTGATGCTCGGCATCGAGTTCGCGGACCGGCCCACCGCGCCGGTGCAGGCGGGCTGCCGCGCGGACGGCGTGGTGGTCCGCGCGTCCGGGACCAGCATCGTGCTGTCCCCGCCGCTGGTGATCACCGAGGAACAGATCGACACTTTGGCCGACGTGTTGTGCAGGCACGTCGCGGCCGCGGGGAGCTGACGGAGAAGCCATGAGACGCCGGATACCGACGCTGCTGTCCGCCGCGCTTCTGCTCACCACCGCCGGGTGCGCGCTTTCCGAGGGTGGTCCCAACTCGCTCGTCTTCGTTTCCTACGGCCAGGGCGCATACCAGGCGGGCCAGCGCGCCGCGTGGCTCGATCCGTACGAGCGGCAGACCGGGACCACGGTCACCCTCGACGGCCCGTCGAGCAACGCCAAGCTCAAGGCGATGGTCGAGGCGGGGAAGGTGACCTGGGACGTCGTCGACACCGACGCGTCCGCTGCCGCCGCGGTCTGCGGGAGCCTGCTCGAACCCGTCGACATGGGAGCGCAGGCCGCCGGGTTCCCGGAGGGCTCGCTCACCGATTGCGGGGTCCCGGACGCCTTCTTCGGCATGATGCTGATGTACGACTCGAAGGTCTACGGCCAGCATCCGCCGACGAAACTCGCCGATTTCTTCGACCCGAAGCAGTTCCCCGGCCGCCGCGTCATCTACGGCGGCGACCCGAGCGTCGGCACGATCGAAGCGGCGCTGCTGGCCGACGGCGTGCCGCGGGACCAGCTGTATCCGCTCGACATCCGCCGCGCGCTGCGGATGTACGACCGGATCCGCCCGCAGCTGTCCATCACCAGCACCTACGGCGACCAGCAGCAACGCATGGCCGGCGGGCAGGCGGACCTGGCGCTGATCGTCAGCGCCCGGGCGTTCTCGCTGCTCAAGGCGGGGGCGACGAACTGGAAAGTGGTGCCTGACATACCAGTTCCGGTGACCTGGGATGTCTTAGTGGTGCCGAAGGGGACGGCACGCGCCGAGGAGGCGAAGAAGCTCATCCGCTTCGCCTCACGACCGGCGCAAGCGGCGGACTTCGCCGCGCGGGCGGGCGTGGGACCGGCCAACACGGCCGCCCCCGCCGCCCGTTCGGAGATCGGCCGTCAGCTCGACATCTGGGGCGAGGGCAAGGAGGACCTGCGAGTGCTCAGCAACGTGCGTTATTGGGCCGCGCACCGGCCCGAGCTGGTGAAGGCGTGGTCGGATTGGACGACCGGATGACCGCCGTGGCGACCCGGCCCCCGTCCGTTCCGCAGGCCAGGCCGGAAAAACGGCGGACTTCGTGGCTGCTGCTCCCCGCCGCGGCGGTGGTGCTGGTGTTCTTTTTCTATCCGCTCGCGGTGATCCTGTGGCGCAGCTTCACCGAGCCGTCGTTCGGGATCGGCAACTACCTGGCGGTGCTCGGCGACGAGGTGCAGCTCCGCGTGATGCTGCGGACTTTGCGGACCGCGTTGATCATCACCGCGGCCACGCTCGTGATCGCCTACCCCTATGCGTACGCGATGACGCTCGTCGGCCGTCGTGCCCGGTCAGTGCTGACGCTGCTGGTTCTGATGCCGTTCTGGACCAGCCTGATGGCGCGCAACTTCGCTTGGTACGTGCTCGAACAGCGCGGCGGCGTCATCGAAAAGGCGCTCTCGGCGGTCGGCATCGACGGCGTCGTGCTGCTGGGCTCGGTGGCCGGCGTGACGGTCGCGATGGTGCAGGTGATGCTGCCGTTCATGGTGCTGCCGCTGCAAAGTTCGATGCTCAGCATCGACCGCAGCCTGCTGCACGCGGCGGGCAGCCTCGGCGCACGGCGACCGGTGGCGTTCCTGCGGGTGTACGTGCCGCTGTCGATGCCGGGCGTACTGGCCGGGGTTTCGGTGGTGTTCATCATGTCGCTGGGCTTCTACATCACCCCGGCGCTGCTGGGCACGCCGCAACAGGCGCTGGTCGCGCAGGTGATCGGCACCCAGGTCAACGACCTGCTGGACTTCGCGGGCGCCGGAGCGCTCGGGACGATCCTTCTAGTCGTGACGCTGGTGGTTCTCGCCGTGCTCAGCCGCGTGGCCGCGCCGCTGGGCACCAGCGCGGCCGGAGGTGCCGACCGTGGCTGACAATCCGTCCATCAGCAGAGCCGCTGCGGTGCGGCAACGGAGCCTCGGCTGGGGCTTGCGCGCGTGGGTCGTGCTGGTCGCGTTCGTCCTCGTCGCGCCGACGCTTGTGGTGATCCCAATGAGCTTCGGCGCGGGCTCGACGTTCGAGTTCCCGCCCAAGGACTGGTCGTGGCACTGGTACGCCGAGTTCTTCACCAGCAAGCAATGGCTGGCCGCGCTGGCGAATTCGGTCCAGGTCGGCGTGCTCGCGGCGGCGCTGGCAACGGTGCTCGGCGTGGCGGCCGTGCTGGCGCTCGACCGGATGCGGCGCGGCAGGGGAGTCGTCCGGCAGTTGCTGATGGCTCCGATGATCCTGCCGGGCATTGTCGTCGCGGTCGCGATCTACGGGGTTTTCCTGCGCTGGCAGCTGAACGGCATGATGCTCGGTTTCGTGCTGGCGCACGCGGTGCTGGGGCTGCCGTTCGTGCTCACCTCGGTGCGGACCAGCCTCGCCGGCTACGACCCGGTCATGGAGAAAGCCGCGGCCAGCCTTGGCGCGCCGCGATTCGCGACGCTGCGCAAGGTCGTGCTCCCGATCATCGCGCCCGGCGTGCTGTCCGGCTTCGTGTTCGCCTTCGCCACGTCGTTCGACGAGGTCGTGGTCGCGTTGTTCCTGCAGACGCCCGCGATCAAGACGCTGCCGGTGAAGATGTACGAATCGATCGTGCTGGAAATCGACCCGACGATCGCGGCGGCGTCGAGCCTGATCGTCGTGTTCACCACCATCCTGCTGTTCGTTCCCGTCTTTCTGCGCGGAAAAGAGCAATCATGACCGAGACAATCACCGGCGACGGAATCGCGACCGCCCACGTGACCAAGGCGTACCCCGGCGTCGACCGGCCCGCCGTGGACGACGTTTCGCTGCACATCGCCGACGGCGAGTTCATGACCTTCCTCGGCCCGTCCGGGTCGGGCAAAACGACGATGCTGTCGATGATCGCCGGGTTCACCCCGCTCACGTCCGGATCGATCACTGTGGACGGTCAGGAGATCTCGCGGCTCAAACCGCACCGGCGGAATCTGGGCGTGGTTTTCCAGCAGTACGCGCTGTTCCCGCACATGTCAGTGGCGCGGAATGTCGCTTTTGGACTGACTCAGCGCAAGGTGCCGAAGCCGGAGATCGCGAGGCGGGTGGATGAGGTGCTGGAGCTGGTCGGGCTTTCGGCGGTGCGGGACCGGTTGCCGCGCCAGCTTTCCGGTGGACAGCAGCAGCGCGTCGCTTTGGCCCGGGCGGTGGTATACGAACCGCGAGCGCTGTTGATGGACGAGCCGCTGGGCGCGCTGGACAAGAAGCTGCGGGATCAGCTGCAGCGTGAAATCGCGCGCATGCACCGGGAATTGGGCATGACGTTCCTCTTCGTCACGCACGATCAGCAGGAAGCGCTCACGTTGTCGGACCGGATCGCGGTGTTCAACGACGGCCGGATCGAACAGGTCGGCACGCCGGAGGAATTGTACGAACGGCCGGAAACGTTGTTCGTCGCGCAGTTCGTCGGGGAGTCCAATGCGTTGTCGCTGACCCCGGGGGAGGTGACGATCGTGCGGCCGGAACGCTTGACCCTGCACGCTCCCGCTGATCCAGTCCCGAGTGGACACCAGCGGGTGAGCGCACGGGTGACCGATATCGTGTACGTCGGCGACCACACGCGGATCTGGTTGCGGTACTCCGACGGGGCGCGCGGCTGTGCGGTGTTGCCCGCCGGGGTCGCGCACGACCACCGGCCGGGCGACGACGTGATCGTGGCCTGGCATCCGGAGCATCAGGCCGTGGTGCCGAGCGGCGACGTTCCGGAATTGGCGGCGGTATGACTGAGGATCTGCTGCTGCGTGGCGGAGTGGTCCGGACGTTCGATCCGGTGGCCGGGACCGCTTCGGCGGTGCTGGTGTCGGACGGCCGGATCGCCGCGGTCGGCGACGACAAGACGGTTTCCGCCGCGGCGGCACCGGGCACGCGGACAGTCGAACTGGGCGGCCGGACTGTCCTTCCTGGACTGAACGACGCCCATCTGCACCTGGCTTTCCACGCTGCCGCCGGTACGGAGTTCTGCGTGGACCTTTTCGCCGCTTCGGATCTGGCTTCGGTGGCCCGCGCGCTCGCCGACGCGCCGCCGGGGGAGTGGATCGTCGGCCGCGGCTGGCGGGAAACGACGATCGCCGAATTCGCGGACGGCCGGGCGACGCCGACCCGCGCCTGGCTCGACGGGGTGACCGGTGCCCAGCCGACGGTGCTGCATCACGCGTCGTCACACGAAGTATGGGCGAACAGCGCTGCGCTCGCGCGGGCCGGAATCACCGCGGCGACACCGGATCCGGAAGCCGGGGAGATCGTGCGGGATTCGGCGGGGGAGCCGACCGGCGTGCTCGTGGAGAGTGCGCAGGAATTGGTCGCTTCGCTGGTCCCGCAGCCGACCCGGGCTGTCCGGCTGGACGCGATCGTCCGCGGCATGGAACGGCTCAACGCCCTCGGGATGACGAGCTTGACCGACCCGATCGTCCCGCCCGAACTGTGGCAGGACTATCGGGACCTGCGCGCCGCCGGTCGGCTGCGGATGCGGATCACCGCTCTGCTGCACTGGAATTGGCCGTCGCCGACGACGTCCGCCGCTTCGCTCGCGCAACTGCTCGACGAGACGGAGTTCTCGGCAGGCGACGACCTGCTGCGGATCGGCGGGATCAAACTGTTCGCCGACGGAGTGCCGACGCACTGCACCGCGTGGATGCACTCGCCGTATCCGTCGGGCGGGCACGGGAGCCTGGTGACCTTCGGCCCCGACGACGCCGCGCGGGTGCGTGAGCTGCACGAACTGATCCGCGTCGCGCATGTGCGGCAGGTGCGGGTGCAGGTCCACGTGACCGGCGACCGGGCCGCGGACGCGGTAGTCGACGCGATCGAGGCAGCACAGGCTGCTGATCCCTGGCCCGAGGCACGGCACGCCCTGATCCACGGCACGTTCTTGTCCGAGGGGGTGCTCTCCCGGCTGGCGCGGTCCGGAATCGGGGTCATCACCAGCTCGTTGATGCGGACCTACAGCGGCCCGTCGATGGTCCGCGTGCTAGGCGAGGCTCGATGGGCCGACGCTTTCCCCGCGCGGGCTTTGCTGGACCACGGCGTCATGGTCGCCGACAGCTCGGACGCGCCGGTGACCGTGCCGGACTGGCGGCGCGGCGTCGCGACCTTCACCGGCTCGCCCGGGCCGAACGCGTACGCCGCGGTGGCAAGCCCGCTCACCAGGGAGGAAGCGCTGCGGCTGTGGACCACCGGCCCGGCGTGGCTGGAGCACGCCGAGTCGGTCAAGGGCACTCTCCGCGTCGGTTCCCTCGCCGACCTCGCGGTCTTCGCCCACGATCCGGTCACCGCTGCGGACTCGGACCTGCTGAGCGTACGGTCGGATTTGACCGTGCTCGGGGGCCGGGTAGTGACGGGGTGAGGTTTCGTGTACAGCAGCAATACCGACGAGGATCGCGGCGCTTTCGTGTGGATGGTGAAGAACGCGGTCGTCCCGCGGCCGATCGCGTGGGTGAGCACAGCGGACGGCGCGGGCGTGCGGAACCTCGCGCCGTTCAGCTACTTCGCGCCGCTGACGATGGATCCGCCGACTGTGGTCTTCTCGATTTCCGAAGCGTCGAAAGACACTTTGGCCAACATCTCGGAGCGGGGCGAGTTCGCGATCACGATGGCGCTGAGCGGCCAGGAGGAACTGGTCGCGCGCACCGCGTCCACAGTGGACTCGTCGGTGGACGAGGCGGAGCACGTCGGCCTGTCGTGGGAGCCCGGGGTGCGGATCGGCGTCCCCCATCCCGCCGGGACGGGCCCGAGCCTGGAGTGCACGCTGGTGAAGATCGACGAGTTCCGGGGCGCGCACCTGGTGTTCGGCGAGGTGGTCGGGGTAGCGGTGGACGACCGGCTGCTGCGCCCGGACGGGCGGCTGGACCAGGACGTGTACCAGCCGGTGGGCCGGATGGGCGGCGCGACGTTCACCCGGGTGAGCAACTGGGTGCGGGTGCCGATCCCGGCTCCGGAGGAGTTCCTGGCCGGGCGGCCCTCCGACCTCGGCGCGCGACCCCGCTGACCGCGACGCCGGCCGAGCCGCGTCAGCCCGTATTCTCGGCTCCGAGCACACCTGAGCAGGGAGGTTCCCGTGGCCGACGCAACCCTCTCCGAGATCCTGACCCGGCTTGAGGAACTCGACGACCCCAGAATCCGGGCGGTCAACGAGAACCACGGCGACGACCACAGCGTCAACCTCGGCAAGCTCCGTGCCCTGGCGAAGGAACTCAAAGCCCAGCCCGATCTCGCCCGTGAACTCTGGCAGACCGGCGACACCAACGCCCGCCTGCTCGCGCTTCTCGTCGCGCGGCCGAAGCAGTTCGACCGCGACGATCTCGACACCATGCTTCGCGAAGCGGGCAAACCCAAGGTTCACGACTGGCTTCTCGCGAACCTCGTCAAGAAAAGCCGGTACGCCGAGGACCTCCGCGTGGCCTGGCTCGAGGACCCGGACCCGGTGGTGGCGAGCGCGGGCTGGACGCTGACCGCGGACCGGGTCGCGAAGAAACCCGACGGGCTGGATCTCCCGGGGCTGCTCGACGTGATCGAGGCCGAGATGAAAGCCGCGCCGGACCGGTTGCAGTGGGCGATGAACCACTGCCTCGCCCAGATCGGCATCGAGAATCCCGGCCTGCGCGCCCGCGCGATCGGCATCGGCGAGCGTCTCGGCGTGCTCAAGGACTATCCGACGCCGCCGAACTGCACCTCGCCCTACGCGCCGGTGTGGATCGCGGAGATGGTCAAGCGCCAGGCTTGACGAAGACCCCGACGAACACCATGCTCGCCGCCAGAAACGGCCCCGCGGCGAGCGCCGCCAGCCACTCGTCTCCCGCTGCCCGGTCCAGCCGGCCCGCGCGCACCGCGCGCTCGGTGTTCCGGCTCAGCCCGAGAATCTTGTCCGCCGCCTCGAAATCGCGGAACACCGGCGCGGCGACCGAGACGTCGAGCACCTCCAGTCCCGCCCCCAGCGCCAGCCGCGGCAAGGAACGGCCGACTGTCGCGTTCCGGACCATCGTCGAGCACACGAACCGGTTGAACGCGAGGTTCGTCGCGCGCTCCCCGGGATCGACCACCAGGCTGTCCCAATCCGGTTCGGCCACGCACGCCAGCCCGCCCGGGCGCAGCACCCGGCGCAGTTCGGCGAAAACCGCGGCGGGATCCGCGACGTGCTGCACCATCCGGTCCGCGCGCGCCCGGTCGACGCTCGCGTCGGCCAGCGGCAGCGCTTGCGCATCGCCCAGCCGGACCGAGATCTGCGCTACCGCGGAAGTCCGGTTTTCCGCTTCCTTGACCATCGCTGGTTCCGTGTCCACGCCGATGACCGCGCCCGAGGGCCCCACCGCTTCGGCCATGGCGGGCAGATCGGTCCCGGGACCGCAGCCGACGTCCAGCACGGTCAACCCGGGCCGCAGATCCAGCGCGGACAGCACTCGCCGTTTGTATTCGCGCCCGGCTTCGGCGACGCGGGCGTAATAGTCGATTTTGTCCGGTCGCGGGACTCCGAAACTTTCGGCCATGGCTTCGAGTGAACCAGAATCGGCCGGGTCGGGTCGCGAGCGTGAGGAAGCTGCTCCAGCCCGGATCGGCCGGGCGAGCGCCGCTTCCGACCGCGTCGTGCGCGGGGTCGAGCCAGTCCGCCGCGCCTTCCGGCCACCAGGCGGTGTGGAGTCATTCCGTCAGGCCGTCGCTTCCCCGGGCTTGAACACTGAGCAGCAGCGCTCGCGTGCGCACGTATCCGGCCGGTTTCGCCTGCCGCTGGCCCGTCGCTCATCGTGGGCTTCCGCGGTCCGGTTCGACGCCGGACCGGTCCGGCCGCCGATTCCGGTCGACTTCGCCCGAGAAATATTCGCGGTGCGCCGGTCCTCGATCCGGTGCAGTTCCCGTCGGGAATGGCGACACCCTTTCAGGGCGTGACGGGTGGAACCGGAATCAGCCGCTTCTTCGGCGAACGCGCTCGTTTGACCTGGTTGGGTTCCCCCTATGCGGTGATTCCTCGCTCTTAAACTCCCCGTCGCGGGTGAGGGCGCGGTACGAATTCTCCTGCCAGGTGTCGATGAACGCGGGTAAGCAACTCGACAATTCCGTCCTTCTCCGTGGGAGCTTTGTGATGACCCGTCGTTCCGGATTCATGCGCTCCCGCGGGAAGCGCGCCGCCTCGGCTCTCGCCGTGGTTTTCGCGCTGGGGCTCGCGAGCGCCACGCCGGCGATGGGCGCGACCCTCCCGCCCAGCACCAGCCCGGCGGCCCCGGCCCTCGCGTCGGCGCCGTCGGCCTCGGCTCAGGACAGCCCCGCGCCGTCCAGCCCGGCCGCTCCCGCACCGGCCAGTTCGGCAGCACCCGAGCCCGCGAGCACACCACCGGCTGCCCCGGCGCCCTCCACCGCCGCAACGCCCGCCACCTCGGCGCCGGTCGCGCCACAGCCGAGGGCGGTCGAGCCGAGAGGGCTCGGCACACCGCGTAAAATCGGCCCCGACCCGGCCTTCTCGACGGTCGCCCACGGCGCGATCACGATGGCGTCGAACTCGGTCGTCAGCTGCGGCACCGTGCCCGCGTCCTGCGGGGAGACCGCGAACAACTCCGCCTACGGCTACTGGGTCAAGAGCGACCCGGCCGCGCCGGGCAACACCGCGTCGAGCGCGAACCTGACCATCCCGCCCGGGGCCACCGTGCTGTCCGCCCGGCTGTACTGGCAGGTCAACCCGATCTCCTCGAACGCCGATTCCGGCGACGTCTCCCGCGCGAACCAGGTCGCCTTCAAAGCCCCGGGCTCCGCCTCCTACCAGCGGCTGACGGCCGACACCTACGACTGGTTCGACGCGCTGGGCGGCGGGTCCCCGCAGATCACCGCGCACGCGGGCGTCAAAGACGTCACCGGCCTGGTGAAACAGGCCGGCGGCGGCTCCTACACGGTGGCCGACCTGCAGGCCTGCCGCGGCAACTCGGCCAACAGCGCGAGCAACCTCGGCTGCTGGGGCGGCTGGTCGCTGGTCGTGGCCTACGCGCTCGACACCGATCCGCTGCGCTACCTGCAGATCTGGGACGGCTTCGACTGGGTCCGCGGCGGCGGCAGCCCCACCGCGACCACCATCGACCTCAACGGCATCCGGAGCCCGGGCGACCACGCGCCGTCGGCCACCCTCGGCGTCGTCGTCGGCGACGGCGACGCCAACATCTCCGGCGACTACCTCGAATTCGGCCGGGACGCCTCGTCGCTGCAACGGCTGACGATGCCCGCCCCCGGCGGCACCAGCACGAGCAACGCCTTCAGCAGCCGGATCGACCGGGTCGCCGCGAACGGCACCGGCAGCAACGTCACCGACCGCACGCCTAACCCCGCCAACAACTTCGGCTACGACGCGCGCACGGTCGACGTCACCGGCAAGCTGCCCGCGGGCTCGGACCGGGCCCAGCTGAAGGTCGGGACCACCGGCGACGCGCTGTACCCGCAGACCGTCTGGCTGATGACCGAGGCCAACGAGCCCAACCTGCAGATCGTCAAGTCCAACGACCCCGAAGGCAACGTCCAGGAACGCCCGCCCGGCTGGGTCGCGCGCGGCGGCGAGATCGCCTACGGGCTGGACGTGGCCAACCGCAACCCCGACGGCAGTATCACGAACCTGGACACCGCGACCGGCGTGGTCGTCACCGACACCCTGCCGGCCGGAGTGTCCTATGTGGCCGGTTCGGACCCGAGGTGCTCGGCTTCCGGCCAAGTCGTCACCTGCACCCTGCCGGACCTGGCTCCCGGACAGAGCACGCACCTCGGCTTCCGCGTCACCGTCTCGCCGACCGTCGCCGCGGGCACCCGCCTCGACAACACCGCGTCGGTCGTCTTCCAGGGCAAGCAGACCGGGCGCGAACAGAGCCGGACGAGCAACACCGTCCGCAACGTGGTCGCGGTGCCGGAGTACACGCTGGCCAAGGTCGTCGATAAGGCGAACGCCCTGCCCGGCGACCAGTTGACCTACACCGTCACCCTGGCCAACACCGGTCATATCCCGGTGCCGCCCGCCACCGTCACGGACACGCTCCCGCCCGGCACGACGTTCGTCAGCGCGGCCACCACGAGCGGCACGGTCACCGGGACCGGTCCGCTGCAATGGCACGCCGCGGAGATACCGGTGGGCGGGCAGGTCACGATGACCGTCCAGGTCCGGGTCGACGAGGCGGCCATCGGCACCACGCTGATCAACCGCGCGAAGGTGACCGAAGGCCCGCCGCCGACCGTCCCGCCGGACCGGCGATGCGCGGACGACGCCGCGGCTTCCTGTGCGGAAACAGTCGTGCCCGGCCCGAAGATCGAGATCGCCAAGACCGCGGACAAGGCTTCGGCTAACCCCGGCGACACGGTGAAATACACCGTGGTCGTGCGCAACACCGGCCAGGTTTTCGCCCGCGGCGCGACGTTCGCCGACGACCTGTCGAAGGTCCTCGACGACGCCGTCTACAACAACGACGCCGCTCCGGCCGCCCAGACCACTTACACCGCACCGAAACTGACCTGGACCGGCGATCTCCCGGTGGGCGGTTCGGCGACGATCACCTACAGCGTCACCGTGAAGAACCCCGATCCCGGCGACCACAAGCTGATCAACACCATCACGTCGACGACACCGGGAAGCAACTGCGCGGCTCGGTCCGACGATCCTCGGTGCGGCACCACGACTCCGGTCTCCGGAATCCGGATCAGCAAGACCGCCGACCCGGCCAGTGCCAAGCCTGGCGACACGGTGAAGTACACCGTGACCGTCGCGAATACCGGCCAAACTCCGTTGTCTGGCGCGACTTTCACTGATGATTTGTCGAAGGTGCTGGATGATGCCGCTTACAACGGTGATGCTTCCGCGTCGGTCGGCTCGGTGGTTTACGCCGCACCTAAACTGACCTGGACCGGCGACCTGCCCATCGGCGGCACCGCGACGGTGACGTACTCGGTGAAGGTCAACAACCCCGACACCGGCGACCACAAGCTGGTCAACGCCGTCACTTCCACGACCCCGGGCAACAACTGTGTCGCTGGCTCGACCGATCCGGCCTGCTCGACCACGACGCCGGTGTCCGGGATGCGGATCGAGAAGAAGGCCGACAAACAGTCCGCGAACCCCGGCGACCAGGTGACGTACACGGTCGTCGTCGCGAACACCGGTCAAACTCCGTTGTCCGGTGCGACTTTCACGGACGATCTGGCGAAGGTGCTGGACGACGCGACCTACAACGGTGACGCGTCCGCCTCGGTGGGTTCGGTGGCTTACGCCGCACCGAAACTGACCTGGACCGGCGATCTGCCAGTGGGTGCCTCGGCGACGATCACCTATAGCGTCACCGTGAAGAATCCCGTGACTGGTGACCACAAGCTGGTCAACACGATCACCTCCACAACACCGGGCAACAACTGCGTCGCGGGCTCGACCGATCCCGCGTGCTCGACCACGACGCCGGTGTCCGGGATCGAGTTCGCGAAGACCGTCGACAAGACCAGCGCCAACCCGGGCGATCCGGTCCGGTACACCGTGACCGTCCGGAACACCGGGCAGACTCCGTTGTCTGGCGCGACTTTCACGGATGATTTGTCGAGGGTGCTGGACGACGCGACCTACAACGGCGACGCGTCGGCTTCGACCGGTTCGGTGAATTATGCGGCACCACGGCTGACCTGGACCGGCGACCTTCCAGTGGGCGGTACGGCGACAGTGACCTACACCGTCACCGTGAAGAATCCCGTGACTGGCGACCACAAGCTGGTAAACACGATCACCTCCACGACCCCGGGCAGCAACTGCGCGGCGGGCTCCACCGATCCCCGGTGCGGCACCACGACGCCGGTGTCGGGGATGCGGATCGCGAAGTCCACCGACCGCGAGCAGGTCGTTCCCGGGGACAAGGTGACTTACACGATCACCGTCACCAACACCGGCCAGACCCCCTTGCCCGGCGCGACTTTCACCGACGACCTGTCGCAAGTGCTGGACGACGCGGTCTACAACAGTGACGCGGCCGCCTCGGTGGGCTCGGTGGCTTACACCGCACCGAATCTGACCTGGACCGGCGACCTGCCGATCGGCGGTTCGGCAACGGTGACCTACAGCGTCACCGTGAAGAATCCGGACCCGGGAGACAAGAAGCTCCACAACGTCGTCACGTCCTCGACGCCCGGCACCAACTGCCCGCCGGGCTCCACCGATCCGTCGTGTTCGACCACGACGCCGGGCAAGGAACTGACGGTCGAGAAGAAGGCCGACAAGCAGACCGCGAACCCCGGCGACAAGGTCACCTACACCGTGAAGGTGACCAACACCGGCCAGGTCCCGCTGCCGGACGCGAGCTTCACCGACGACTTGTCGCAGGTGCTCGACGACGCTTCCTACAACGGCGACGCCGCTGCCTCGGTGGGCTCGACGGCTTACGCCGCACCGAATCTGACCTGGACCGGCAACCTGCCAGTCGGGGCTTCGGCGACGGTGACCTACAGCGTCACCGTGCACAACCCGATCTCCGGCGACCACCAGCTGCGCAACACGGTCAGCACCCCCGTGCCCGGCAACTGCGAGCCCGGGTCGACCGATCCGAACTGCTCGACTCTGACGCCGCTGCCCGGCTTGACGATCGAGAAGAAGGTCGACAAGCAGTCCGCGAACCCCGGTGACAAGGTCACGTACACGGTCACCGTGACGAACACCGGCAAGACGCCGTTGCCCGGCGCGACCTTCACCGACGATCTGTCGAAGGTGCTGGACGACGCCGCTTACAACGGTGACGTTGCATCGTCGGCCGGTTCCGTGTCGTACGTCGCGCCTCACCTGACCTGGACCGGCGACCTGCCGATCGGGGCTTCGGCGACGGTCACCTACAGCGTCACCGTGCACAACCCCGCTGGCGGCGACCACCGGCTGACGAACGTCGTCACGTCGGAAACTCCAGGCGGGAACTGCCCGCCGGGGTCCGCGGACCCGCGGTGCGGCACGACGACGCCGGTGTCCGGCATCTCGATCAGCAAGGTCGCCGACAAACAGTCGGCGAACCCCGGCGACAAGGTCACCTACACCGTGACCGTCGCGAACACGGGCCAGACGCCGCTGTCCGGCGCGACCTTCACTGACGATCTGTCGAAGGCCCTGGACGACGCTGCCTACAACGGCGACGCGGCGGCTTCGGTCGGCGTGGTGACCTATGCCGCGCCCCGGCTGACGTGGACGGGCGATCTGGCGGTCGGTGCTTCCGCGACGGTGACTTACAGCGTCACCGTGGCGAAGCCGGTCAAGGGCGATCACCAGCTGGCGAACGTGGTCACCTCCGACACCCCGGGCTCGAACTGCCCGCCAGGATCCGTGGACCCGAGCTGCGGCACGAGGACTCCGGTCTCGGGCTTGGAGATTTCCAAGGTCGTGGACAAGAAGGAGGCCAAGCCGGGGGACAAGGTCACGTACACGGTGACGGTGAAGAACACCGGGCAGACTGTCCAAAGGGGAGCGGCGTTCACCGACGATTTGTCCAAGGTGCTGGACGACGCTGCTTATGGCAATGACGCTTCGGCTTCGGTCGGCTCGGTGGATTATGCGGCACCGAGGTTGACGTGGGCTGGTGATTTGCCGGTTGGTGCTACGGCGACGGTTACGTACAGCGTGACGGTGAACAATCCGATCAAGGGTGATCACCGGTTGGCGAATGTGGTGACGTCGGAGACTCCGGGCGGGAACTGTCCGCCAGGGTCCACTGATCCGCGTTGTGGCACGACGACTCCGGTCGCGGGCTTGGAGATTGTGAAGGTCGCGGACAAGAAGGACGTCAAGCCAGGCGACAAGGTCACGTACACGGTGACCGTGAAGAATACCGGTCAGACTGTCCAAACGGGAGCGACCTTCACCGATGACCTGTCCAAGGTCCTCGATGACGCCACTTACGACGGCGACGCGGCTGCTTCGATCGGCTCGGTGAATTATGCGGCACCACGGCTGACGTGGACGGGTGATCTGCCGGTCGGCGCCACCGCGACGGTTACGTACAGCGTGACGGTGAACAATCCGGTCAAGGGTGACCACCGGTTGGCGAATGTGGTGACGTCGGAGACTCCGGGCGGGAACTGTCCGCCAGGGTCCACCGACCCGCGTTGCGGCACGACGACTTCCGTCGCGGGCTTGGAGGTCGACAAGGTCGCCGACAAGAAGGAGGCGAAGCCGGGCGACAAGGTCACCTACACCGTGACGGTGAAGAACACCGGTCAGACTGTCCTAACAGGAGCGACGTTCACCGATGACCTGTCGAAGGTTCTCGATGACGCGGCCTATGACGGTGATGCGTCGGCTTCGATCGGCTCGGTGACCTATACGGCTCCGAAGCTGACCTGGACCGGTGACCTCCCGGTGGGTGCCACCGCGACGGTCACGTACAGCGTCACCGTGAACAACCCCGTCAAGGGCGATTTCAAGCTGGCGAATGTGGTGACGTCGGCGACTCCGGGCGGGAACTGTCCGCCAGGATCCACCGATCCGCGCTGTGGCACGACGACTCCGATCGCGGGCCTGGACATTGTGAAGGTCGCGAACAAGAAGGACGTCAAGCCAGGCGACAAGGTCACCTACACCGTGACCGTGAAGAACACGGGCCAGACTGTCCAAACGGGAGCGACGTTCACCGATGACCTGTCGAAGGTGCTCGATGACGCCACTTACGACGGCGACGCGGTTGCTTCGGCCGGTTCCGTGTCATACGCCGCGCCTCGCCTGACCTGGACCGGCGACCTGCCGATCGGTGCCACCGCGACGGTCACGTACAGCGTCACCGTGAACAATCCGGTCAAGGGCGACCACACCCTGGCGAACGTCGTCACCTCGGACACCCCGGGCACGAACTGCCCGCCGGGCTCGAAGGATCCGCGCTGCGGGACCACGACTCCCGTCGCGGGCCTGATCCTCGAGAAGAAGGCAAGCGTCACCGAGGCGAAGGCGGGCGACAAGGTGACGTACACGGTGACGGTGAAGAACACCGGCCAGACCGAGCTGAAGGGCGCGACCTTCACCGACGACCTGACCGGCGTCCTCGGCAACGCTGCATACACCAACGACGCGACCGCCTCGACCGGCTCGACGAGCTACTCCGCACCCAGGCTGACCTGGACCGGAGACCTGCCAGTCGGCGCGACCGCGACGGTTTCCTACAGCGTGACAGTCAAGACCCCGATCGGCGACGGGCAAAGCCTGCGCAACGTCATCACCTCGACGACGCCCGGCGCCAACTGCCCCGACCCCTCCACCGATCCGCGGTGCAAGACGACCACGCCGCTCACGAAGACGCCGCCCACCCCGCCGACGCCCCCGACAGTGGCGCCGACGCCTCCGGTCCAGCCGCCCTCGCCGAAGCCGCCGCTGGCTTCCACCGGCGTGGTCCTGATCCCGGTGGGGATCGCGGCGATCGCCCTGCTGGCGGGCGGCGGAGCGCTGCTGCTGATCTCGCGGCGCCGCCGTTCCCGCGAGTGATCGCCTGAACTGGCCGGACGGTGGCTGGGCTCGTCCTGAGAAGGGCGGGCCCAGCTACCGCCGGAGGGGAGGTCAGCACGGGGGTGGTGGTTCGCCGAAGCGGGACCCGCGTCCGTGAACTCCAGCCGCGAGGGGTGCCGCTGGTCTCGGCCGGGGTGGTGCTGATCGTGGTGGGGTGCGGGGCGGTCGATTTGTCTGCGGGCGGTGGAGTGGTCGGGTCGTTTCGGTGGGGAGCGTTGGGAGCGAAGGTTCGTGTCCGGCGGCGTGGTCCTTGTGCCCGGGGCGCGGCTGGTCTCGGCCGGGGCGGCGTTGATCTCTGGTGGGGCGGTCGATTTGTCTGCGGGCGGTGGAGTGGTCGGGTCGTTTCGGTGGGGAGCGTTGGGAGCGAAGGTTCGTGTTCGGCGACGTCGTCCTTGTGCCCGCGCCGCGGCTGGTCTCGGCCGGGGCGATGCTGATCCTGGCGGGGTTCGCGGCGGTCGACTTGCCTGCGGGCGGTGGAGCGGTCGGGTCGTTTCGGTGGGAAGCGTCCGGAGCGAAGGTCCATGCCCGGCAACGTCGTCCTTATGCCCGAGTCGCGGCTGGTCTCGACCGGAGTGGCGTGATCCCCGCGGGAATCGCGACGATCGCCTCGCCTTCCCCCACCCGCGATCAGCCGACCCCAACCCCACGGTGGCTGAGCCCGTCCCAACTGGAGCCCAGCCACCGCGAGGTCAGCGCGGGAGCGGTGGTTCTCCGGCGAATGAGCCGAAGCAGGAACCGAGTCCGTCAGCTCCAGCCCCGGACCCGCCTCGGCACCCCGGTCACCCCTTCACCAACCCCCGCATCTCCGCGATCTCGGCCTGCTGCGCGTCGATGATCCGCTGCGCCAGCGCCTTCGCCCCGGCATCCGCGCCCTGGGCCAGTTCCGTCTTCGCCATCTCGACCGCGCCCTGGTGGTGCTTGATCATCATCTCCAGCCACGCCCGGTCGAACTCCGGCCCCTTGGCGGCGTCCAGGGCTTTCATGTCGGCGTCGGACATCATGCCGGTCATCGCGTGGCCGCCGGGCATTTCGTGGCCGCCGGGCATGGAGTGGCTCGTGGCCGCGACGCCCCAGGTCTTCAACCAGCCTTGCATCTGCTGGATTTCCGGGTCCTGGGCCCGGTCGATCCGGCCGGCCAGGTCGGCGACCTTCGGGTCGCTGCCGCGCGACGGCACCATTTTCGCCATTTCCAGCGCCTGCTGGTGGTGCGGGATCATCTGCTGGGCGAACGTGACGTCGGCGGCGTTGTGTCCCGCCTGCGAGCTGGGCGCGGGGGCCGGAGAATCCGGGCCGGAGCAGGCGCCGAGCAGGAGCGAAGCGGTCAGCACGGCAGCGCTGACAAAGATTTTGCGCACGAAAAAACCTTCTCTCAAAAGGGAAATTGCGAAAAATGACCGGAAAGGGGCTACCGGTCAGGTCCGCAGCACGCAGAGAGAAGTCAAGACAGTCTGGCCCCGTCTGTCGGGCGGCCGGTCGGCGGCGGGGGAGCCGCGGGTGCCGTCGAAAACCGGCTTCACGGCGGTGTAGCGGCGGAAGGCCAGCAGGCCGAGGACGAGCGCACCGGCTGCGTACAGGACCGCCAGGCAGAGGTGCAGCATGGAGTGTTCGCTGGCGGGCATGCCGGAGTCCGCAGTAGGGGCGGCACCGGATGCTTCGACCACGGACACGTGGCTCGTCATGGCGTGCCCGGCGCCGGGGGACGGCACGTGATGCATTACGGCGACGCCCAGCGCCAGCGCTAACAGCAGCAGAATTCGCTGCACGCTGCCGAGTCGGGACGTCGCCATGGGATCAACCGTACCGGGCCTTGGGGACCGGGTGCGCGAGCGGACAAACCGGTCACGCTGAGTGGTCGGCGAACGCGTCCCGTACTGGAAGTTGAACATTCACTCAAGCAGGTTCCAGCCCGTGGCGCGGAGGCCGCCCCCGGTCGCCCGGGGCGGGGGTGTGCTACTAGGTTCGAGGGGGCAAGACTTGATGTCGAAGACAGAAGGAGGGCCCATGGCCCGGTACGAGCTGCCCGAACTCGATTACGACTACGGTGCTCTCGCGCCGCACATCTCCGGCGAGATCAACGAGCTGCACCACAGCAAGCACCACGCGACCTACGTCAAGGGCGCGAACGACACGCTGGACAAGCTCGCCGCCGCGCGGGAGGCGGGCGATTTCGGCTCGATCGTGGGCCTGGAGACGACGCTGGCGTTCAACCTGGCCGGGCACGCCAACCACGTGGTGTGGTGGAAGATCCTGTCCCCGGAGGGCGGGGACAAGCCGACCGGCGAGCTGGCCGCGGCGATCGACGAGGCGTTCGGCTCGTTCGACAAGTTCAAGGCCCAGTTCACCGCGGTGTCGACCACCATCCAGGGCAACGGGTGGGGCGCGCTGTCGTGGGACCCGATCGGCAAGACGCTGATCACCCAGCAGCTGCGCGACCACCACAACAACCTGATCCTGCCGACCGTGCCGATCCTGCTGGTCGACGTCTGGGAGCACGCGTTCTACCTCGACTACAAGAACGTCAAGCCGGACTACGTCAACGCCCTGTGGAACATCTTCAACTGGGCCGAGATCAGCAAGCGCTTCGACAACGCCGTCGCCGGCGGCAACGGCCTCCTGCTCGGCTGAGCACGACGCACTGAGGCACCGGAAACGGGGTCCGGCCCGCGCGGCCGGGCCCCGTTTCGCGCATCCCGGCGCGGAAGTCGCCCGGCTGGGGGAAATCGCTGCGGCAGATGTCGGAAACTGCTGCTCTGCCGCCCTGTCCGCCAATCCGGGAAGCCGCCTGCACAACCTGGATCCTCTTGCATCTGGGCGTGCATCGCGCCCCGCCGCCGAATACGGGACGATTTGTCTCGCCTTCGCAGCCGGCTCTCCGGAGAACGGCCACCTGATTCAGCGAGATTCGCTGGCATTCGGTGGGTTCTTTCCCCGGAGAGAAAAAGCGCCTGGACAGCGGCCGGCCGGCGCGGCACTCTGGAAGCGCAACCATGTCGGGGGGCAGGGGGAGCACATGGCGTTGCGCATTCATTTCACCGACGACGATTTCGGCCGGACGAGGCGGCGCACCGGCCCCGATCCGCTATGGGAACTGGTGCTGAGCCTCACCGCGCTGCAGAGCCGCCGTCCCGCGGGCGGGCTGCGCGTCTGGTCCGCCCGGGGCCGCAAGCAGCTTCGCCGGGAGGGGCTGATTCCGCAACCCCGGCCCGCGGCCGCGCTGGAATTCCGCGACGGGGCCGTGAAGACGGTGAAGACGCTGCCGTCCGGCGCGCACTCCGGCCGCGGCGAAACGGCGGTGCGGCACGCCGGGGTGCTGAGACCGGCGGACCGGCTCCGCGAGCTCGGCCCGGTCGCGGGAGACGGCGTCGTGCACGTGGAGAAAACGAGGCTGCGCGCCGGCCTCCAGACGTTTTTCGTGCACGGGGTCGCGCCGTGGTGGGCCGGGGAGGCGGCCGGCGGGGTGCACGCGCTGGCGGGTTCGGCGCTCACGGCGTACGGGGCGGCACGGCGGGATCCGATGTGGCCGTCCGCCAGCACCAGGGCCGCGCCGATCCGCTGGGAGGCCGCGGAATCGTCCGGCGAGCCTCGCGCGGACCGCAGTGTCTACTTCGGAGGCTTGCTGGTGATCCCGGCCTATTTCCGGGTCGTGGAACCGGATCCGGTCCCGGTGCCGCCCGCGGAACGGGTGCTCGAGCCCGTCCCGGACCCGCTTCCAGAGCTGCTCGGCCCCATCCGGGCCCGCGTCCTGCACGCGCTCGCGGTCCCGCTGTCCACCGCCGAACTGGCCGGGGAGATCGGCGTGCCTCCGGTCGCGGCGGGCAAACATGCGAGCGTCCTGCGCCGCGCGGGATTGGTGGAGAGCTGGCGAGCCGGGAATACCGTCCGGCACGCGGTGACAGCCACCGGGCGGGCGCTGCTGGGCGCGTCCGGCGGGCAATGATCGCGCGCCCCGGAAGAATTCCACGTACTGGCGGAAGACGGCGGCAATAAGCGACGGGGATGTTCGGCTGACGTGGCTTCCGGGCGGAATTCCCCTCCGGCAAAGGGATCCGGTCGAATGCCCGGGCAGCCGATGCCCGCGGTGGGCGAACTCTGCCTCGGCCAGGCGCGGAATGCGACGCGGATGTCCGCTTCGCGCGGCAGCTCCCCGAACCGGCCGTCGCGTCCGGGTTGCCTCGGTAGGGTGTTACTCACGAATGAGTGAAAAGAGCGGGTGAAATCGGGCGGCCCCCGGCCACGATTGCCCGCGGCGGACGCTTTTTCCCGCGACTTGGGCACATTTGTCCGCAAACCCTGCCGTGCGCCCGGTTTTCCCGGCATTCTGGCAGGCATGGCTTCTGGTGGTTTCCGCGCCTTCTCGGTGCGCGGCCGCGTGTTCCTCCTTCCGGTCCTGGCCGCGGCCGTCGCGGTCTCGGCGGTCGCCGGGGTCTGGCTGGGGCTGTGGATCCACCGGCAGGGCTCGGCGGCGATCGGCCGCGCGCCCGGCCGCTCCGTCGTCGCCGCCGTCGAACCCGGATCCGGCGCGCTGCGCGGGACCGAGGGCTCCGCGACGCCCGACACCCGGCACGTCACGTGGACCGCCCCGGACGGCGGCGTCGAAGAAGCGAACATCCCGCTGCGCTCCGACCCGGCCGCGCGCGGGCTGACGCGCGTCCGCGTCGGCGATCGAGGCCAGCTCCGGCCGTCGTCCCCGGACCGGACGGACGTGCTGTCGGTGTCGGCGATCACGACGGTCGCTTGGGAGCTGGCGACCACGATCGCGGGTTTCGCGCTGTATCGGCGTTTCACCCACGGGCGGGTGGGTCAGCGCCAGTGGCAGCGGTAGAACCAGACGAGGGCGAGCGGCACGGCGGTCGTCAGCACCGCGCCCACCGCGATCGGCGCGGCGGAGCCCATGCCGAACCCGACCACCAGGGTGACCAGCCCGGTGAGGAACACGCTGAGCACGCCGAGCGCGGCCGCGGCGAAGGTGATCGCCGGCATCGGGCGGAACTTCTCGAACCGGCGGGCAAGGCGCGGATTTTCCTGGGCGAGGCGGCGTTCGATCTCGTCCAGCTGATGTTGTTCGTGGTCGCGCAGCGCCATCGTCAGCTCCGCCCGTCGACCTGGCCGGGACTTCTCCGCTGATTCTGCCACGAAACGCGGCCGGAATCCGGGGTCGAGTTCGATTCGAAGCCCCGCGCGGGGGAGGCCGCGGGCGACAGGGAGCCGGGACTGCGCGCCGGCGGCCCGCCGCGCACGGCAGCGGGCCGCCGGCTCGAGGTCACTCGCGGCGGCCGCCCACGATGAGCCGGTAGCCGGTCAGGATGACCAGCGCGCCGAGCACCGCGAGACCCCAGGTGCGCAGGTCGAAGAACGTTCCGAGCTGGGTGTGGAACAGCATTTTGCCGATCCAGCCGCCCACGAACGCGCCTCCGATCCCGAGCAGGATGGTGATGATGCAGCCGCCCGGGTCCCTGCCCGGCATGAGGGCCTTCGCGATCAATCCGGCGATCAGGCCCAGCACGATCCAGCCGACAACGCCCACGTCGGTCCTCTCCTCGGTACGACGACGGCCCTGGCGGGCCGCCCTTGGCCGGACCAGGATGGCATGGTCCGACCGGGTGGCGCGCGCCAGAGCGGGCGCCACCGTGGGTAGCACCGGCGGAAGTCAGCGGCGGAGCGCGGTTTCGGTGTCCATATGCGACAGCTTCGCCGGATTCCGCACCGCGTACAGGCCAGTGATCTTGCCCTCGTCGAGGCGCAGCGTGAGCACGGTGTCGACCTCGCCGTCGAGCTTGAGCACCAGCGCTGGATGGCCGTTGACCTGCATCGGGCGCAGCGGCGCGGGGATCTGGGTGCTCCCGGCGGCCAGCAGCCGCGCGACCTTGTCCGCGCCGACGACCGGCCGCAGCACCGCCTGCTTCACGCCGCCGCCGTCGCCGAGGAAGACGACGTCTGGGGCGAGCAGGTCGAGCAGCCCCTGCAGATCGCCGGTCTCGACAGCCTTCTGGAACGCCTCGAGTGCGCCGCGGGTTTCGGCGGGCGTCACGTCGCCGCGCGGACGGCGGGCGGAGACATGCGACCGTGCCCGGTGGCTGATCTGGCGCACCGCGGCCGGAGTTTTGCCGACGGCTTCGGCGATTTCCTCGTACGGCAGGTCGAAAACCTCGCGCAGCACGAACACCGCGCGCTCGGTCGGGCGCAGCGTTTCGAGCACGAGCAGCATCGCCATCGAGACGTTGTCGGCCAGTTCGACGTCCTCGGCGACGTCCGGCGCGGTGAGCAGCGGCTCGGGCAGCCAGGTACCGACGTAGGACTCCTTGCGCCTGCCGAGCGTGCGCAGCCGGGTCAGCGCCTGGCGGGTGGTGATCCGGACCAGGTAGGCGCGGTGCTCGCGGATCTCGCCGAGGTCGACGCCCGCCCACTTGAGCCAGGTTTCCTGCAGCACGTCCTCGGCGTCGGCGGCCGAGCCGAGCATCTCGTACGCCACGGTGAACAGCAGGTTCCGGTGGGCGAGGAAGGTCTCGGTGGCGAGGTCCGGGCTCGCGTCGCCGGGCGCTGTCATGGAGGGCTCCTTCGCGTTCTGGGGTCGATCGGCCATAGGACGCCGGCCGCCCGGGGTTTGTGACACCGCAGCGGTGCGGAGCCCCGCGAGATGCGAGGGTAGCCGGAGAGGACCTCGGCGGAGAGGGAGTTCGCGATGATGGCGGAGCGTGGACCGGACTGGCTGCGGCGGACGTGGGACGAGGCCGCGCCGCGATACGACCGCGACATCGCGTGGTTCGAGCGGGCGCTGCTCGCCGACGGCCGCGCATGGGTGTGCGGGCAGGCGGCGGGTGAGGTGCTGGAGGTCGCGGTCGGGACCGGGCGGAATCTGCCGCTGTACCCGCCGGACGTGCGCCTGACCGGGATCGACCTGAGCCCGTCGATGCTGGACCTCGCCCGCCGCCGGGCCGCCGAGACCGGGCGCGAGGTGACGCTGACCGAGGCCGACGCACAGTCCCTTCCGTTCCCCGACAGCACGTTCGACACGGTCGTCTGCACGCTGGGGCTGTGCGGCGTCCCGGACGAACGCGGTGCGATCGCGGAGATGCACCGGGTGCTGCGGCCGGGCGGGCGGCTGGTGCTGCTGGACCACGTCGGCAGTCACCGCCGCTTCGTGCTCGCTGCTCAACGGCTGCTGGAGAAGCTGACCGTGGCGCGGCTGGGTGACTACCTGACCCGGCGGCCGCTGCCGTTGCTAGCGGCGGCCGGGTTCGAGGTGGAGCGGGCGGAGCGAAGCAAGGCCGGGATCGTCGAACGGCTGGTCGCGCGGAAGTCTGGCTAAGCGGAGCACGAGTCCTGTACGGTCGTATTGTACGTTCGTATAGGAGGGTGCGGATGAACGGCAACGGGGGACACGTCGCGGTCGGCATGCTGATGGTCGTCGTCGGAGCGGTGTTGTATTTCGTCTTCCATGACGTCGAGACGCCGGTGATCGGGCTGCGGCAGGTCGGCGTGGTCGTGGGAGTGATCGGAGTGCTCGAACTGATCGCGGTCGCGTGGCGGGCGCGCACGGGGGCGTCTCGGCGGTGAAGCGGGCGGTCCACGTGCTCGATGCCGTGCTGGAGGTGCTGGCGGAGCAGGGGATCGCCGCGCTGAGCGTGCGGACGGTCGCCGCGACGGCGGGCGTTTCCCCGGCGCAGGTGCAGTATTACTACCGCGCGAAGAGCGACCTCGTACGGGCCGGTTTCGAGTACGTGGGCGAGCAATTCCTGGCGGAAATCGAAGCGGCGCAACCGAAATCGATCGCCGAGTTCGCGGAGCTGTGGCTGCCGCTGGATGAACCGCGCGCCCGGCGCGCCCGCGTGTGGCTCGCGTATGCGGCGGCGGCCGTGGTGGATCCGGTGCTGCGAAAGGAAAACGCGAACCTCGACCGCGAACTGCGGCAGTGGTATGTGGACGCCGGGTTGTCCGAGGACTTGGCGGCGCAGGTGTTCGCGATGATCGACGGTGTGACGCTGCAGTGTCTCTCGCTGCCGATGGCGGACCGCCGGGCTCTGGCGGAGCGGACTGTTGGGGCGTTCCTGGCAACGCTACCTGTCTGAATGTAACACGTGCTACATTCAGCGCCGTGACAGAAGGCAAATGGCTGGTGCTGGTGGTGCGGGTGCCGTCCGGACCGTCGCGGCATCGGGTGGCCGTGTGGCGCGAGCTGCGGCGAGTCGGCGCGTTGTCGCTCGGGCAAGGCGCCTGGGCGGTGCCGGACGTGCCCGGCTTCGCCGCCGGTGTCGCGCGGGTCGCCGAACTGGCCGAACGCGGCGAAGGCGAGGTGATCACGCTCGACGCCGCCGAACGGGATGGCTCGCGGTTGGTGGAGCTGTTCACCGCCGAGCGGGAGGAGGAGTGGACGGAGTTCCTCGCCGACTGCGGGAAGTTCGACGCCGAGATCGCCAAGGAAATTCGGATCGGCAAGTTCACGATGGCGGAGCTGGAGGAAGAAGAGCAGAGCCTCGAGCGGTTGCGGCGCTGGCATCGGGACTTGAAGGCGCGGGATGTGTTCGGCGCGCCTTCGGCTGGCGAGGCCGAGCAGCGGTTGAAGCAGTGCGCGGAGCGGCTCGCCGACTACACGGAGCAGGTTTTCCAAGCTCTGCACCAAATGTGAAGGCTGCGCCGAGTCGCTTTTGGACGGTTCGGCGGCTGTGCGGGGATTTCCGCCCCGGCGGCTGCGCATGCGTCCTGTCGTGGGTGGCTGGTCCTGGCAGGCATTCGACCGTCCCGCGGCAGAAGTGAGGTTTCCGATGGGTTCCGCTGAGCTGCGTCCGCTGTACGCCGCCGGGTTCGTCACCGCGTTCGGGGCGCACAGCATCGCCGCCAGTCTCGGTGCCTACACGCACGGCGATTCCTTGCTGACACTGGGATTGCTGCTCGCGGTCTACGACGGGGCCGAGGTCGTGCTCAAGCCGGTGTTCGGGTCGCTGGCCGACCGGATCGGGCCGCGGCCGGTGCTGCTGGGCGGGCTGCTGGCGTTCGCGCTCGCTTCGGCGGCCTTTGTCGTCGCGGGAAACCCGGCCGCGGTCGGGCTGGCGCGATTCGGCCAGGGCGCGGCCGCGGCTGCCTTCTCTCCGGCGGCTGGAGCGCTGGTCGCGCGGCTGTCGCCGGAGAAGCGGCAGGGGCGGGCGTTCGGCGGTTACGGTGCTTGGAAGAGCGTCGGGTACACGCTCGGCCCGCTGCTCGGCGGTGTGCTGATCATGCTGGGCGGGTTTTCCTTGCTGTTCGGCACTCTCGCGGTGCTGGCTTTCGTGGTAGCCGGGTGGGCCGCGCTGGTTGTTCCTTCGCCGGAACCGTTGCCGCGGCAACGACAGACCATCCTCGACCTCGCCCGGCGGCTCGCTGAGCCTGGTTTCCTGCGGCCGACCGCGGTACTGGCCGGGACGACCGGTGCGCTCGCGGTCGGTATCGGCTTCCTGCCGGTGGCCGGGGCGGTGAGCGGGCTCGGCACGGTGGCGACCGGGGCGGTGGTGTCGGTGCTGGCCCTGTGTTCCGCGCTGGTCCAGCCGTGGGCCGGCCGGCTCCGGGACGCCGGGCGGATCCCCGACGGACGGGGGATGGCTGGCGGGTTGCTGCTGACCGCCGCCGGGTTGGCGTTGGGGGCGTTCGTGCCCGGGGTCGTCGGGGTGGTGCTGGCGGCGGTGGCGATCGGTGCCGGGGTCGGGGTGGCTACGCCGATCGGATTCGCGCATATGGCTGAGTCCGCGCCGAAGGAACGGCTCGGGCAGACGATGGGGGCCGCGGAGGTCGGCCGCGAACTGGGAGACTCGGGCGGCCCGCTGCTGGTCGGCGCGCTCGCCTCGGCCGCGACGTTGGGCGCGGGGTTCGGCGGGCTGGCGGCGGTACTGGCTGTGGTCGGTCTGCTCGTGGCTGGCTTCCGAAAGCCGTGAGGGGAACCCTGCGGGAATCAGAGTCCCGCAGGGTTCCCCTCACGGACCGATCAGCTCGTGGCGATGGCCGGGTCGCTGGTCGAAGCCTGGCCGGTTTCCGCGTGGCCCGCGAAACGGCGGACGTACTTGCTGTCGTGATCCGCTTTCACCGTGATGTCGTACCAGCCGTTGGCCACGCCCCACTTCGGCACCGCGCGTGAAGTGCCGGGGGCGAGGGTGTACCGGTAGGACTTCGAAGGCGCGTAAGCGTCGACGCCGGTGAACGTGACCGTCCGGCTCGTCGGGTTCTTGAACGTCACCGTCACGTAGCCCGCGTCGTGCCGGGCAGTGACCTCCGGGCCCAAGCCGCCGATGGTCCCGGCCTGTTCGCGGAGCCAGCCGTTCGGGCCGAAAACCGAGTACTGGTACCCATCCGCCGCGCCGCTGGGCAGATGCCAGCTGTCGGTGACCGACTTGTGACCCTCCACAGTGTACGGCCACGGCCCGTCGGAACGCATCCGCGACGTCACGTGGAAGCCGGCTCCGGCGTCGCCGAGGTTGGTGAAGGTGAAGTACATCCGGCCGTCCCGCGCCTCGGTGTCGGCGGCCAGGTCGTACGGCAGCGGGCGCGCTTTGCGGGCGCCCGGCTCCTGTTTGGGCAGCGAGCCGTTCGACGGGGGCACCGGATGGTAGGTCGGCGGGGTGCTGTGGTCGGCGGGCGGCTGATAGTCGTCGGTGCCGGGCAGGGACGGGACGCCGCTGTTGGCTCCGGTGAAGTCGAACGCCGACGTCAGGTCCCCGCACACCGCGCGGCGCCACGGCGAGATGTTCGGGTTGTGCACGCCGAAACGCTTTTCCACGAACTGGATCAGCGAGGTGTGGTCGAAAGTCTGCGAGCAGACCCAGCCGCCGGTGCTCCACGGCGAGACGGCGAGCAGCGGCACGCGCGGGCCGAGGCCGTACGGCATTCCCTTGGCGTACGACGCGGCCGCGCCGCCTTCGTACCATTCCCCGGCGACGCTCGCCGTCGATTTGCCCCAGTTCGCGTCGCGCGGCGGGTACGGCGGCACGACGTGGTCGAAGAAACCGTCGTTCTCGTCGTAGGTGATGAGCAGGACGGTTTTGCTCCACACGTCCGGATTCGACGTGAGCGCGTCGAGCACGCCGGAGACATACCAGGCGCCGTAATTGGCGGGCCAAGCCGGATGTTCGCAATACGCTTCCGGGGCCACGATCCAGGAAACCTGCGGCAGGCGGTTCGCTTTGACGTCCGCGGTGAGATGGTCGAAGAAACCGTCGCCCGCGGTGGCGCGGGTGCCGGTGCGCGCGTTGTCGTAGAGCGGCGTGCCCTGCGTGGATTTCTGGTACTGGGTCAAATAAAGCAGCGAGTTGTCGCCGTAGTTGCCGATGTACGGGTCTTTGGTCCAGCCCCAGCCGTGGTCCTTGTCGAGGCCGTCGCCGACGTCCTGGTAGATCTTCCACGAAACCCCGGCCTTTTCCAGGATTTCCGGGAAACTGGTCCAGCCGTAGCCGGATTCTTCATTGCCCAGCACCGGTCCGTTGCCCGAGCCGTCATTTCCGGTCCAGCCGGTGTACATGTAGTACCGGTTCGGGTCGGTCGAGGACAGCATCGAGCAGTGGTAGCCGTCGCAGATGGTGAACGCGTCGGCGAGCGCGTAGTGGAACGGGATGTCCTTGCGCGTCAGATACGCCATCGTGGTGCGGGTTTTCGCCGGGATCCACTTGTCCCACCGGCCGGTGCTCCACGCGGTGTGCGTGCCGTTCCAGTCGTGGTTGAGGTCCTCGATGAAGGTGAGGCCGAGGTTGTCCTCGGCGGGCCGGAACGGCAGCGTCTCGGCTCCGGTGGAGTCGGCCTGGTGCCACACCGGTTTCCCGTTCGGCAGCGACACCGGGCGCGGGTCGCCGAAGCCGCGTACTCCGTTGAGGGTCCCGAAATAGTGGTCGAAGGACCGGTTTTCCTGCATCAGCACGACGACGTGCTCGACGTCGGCGAGGGTGCCGGTGCGCACGGCGGCGGGCACCGAAGCCGCGCGCGCGATGCTCGCGGGCAGGGCCGTGCCGGCGGCGGTGGCCGCGGCGAGTTGCATGAATCGGCGACGGCTGACCGATGACATCGAGGTCTCCTCGAAAAGGCGGGGACGCGTTCGGGAATTTCCCACCGGGGAAAGGCCGAACAGATCATTGACGGATCGTCCGGGCGCTGTCAACCGCCGACCGGGATGGTGCCCGTCAGTACCGCGTCACAGCCGGTTCGCTGCCTGTTTAACCGTTTTGATCACCGGCGCGCTTTCCACGTGGGTGACGGCGGGGAGCGCGGCGACGCTGGTGGTGAGGTACCGGTACAGCTCGTGCTGGCTGCCGCACACCGCCGTCGCGTACAGGTTGGTCGGGCCGGTGGTCGCGGCGGCGTACGCGACTTCCGGGTGCGCGGCGAGCGCGTTGC
The DNA here is from genome assembly GCF_055583325.1 of Amycolatopsis sp. NPDC104775. Classification (NCBI taxonomy): domain Bacteria; kingdom Bacillati; phylum Actinomycetota; class Actinomycetes; order Pseudonocardiales; family Pseudonocardiaceae; genus Amycolatopsis; species Amycolatopsis sp. NPDC104775. Next base: position 614,587 of record NZ_JBVJOE010000001.1, on the reverse strand, counting down.
CGGTTTCCTCCAGCGCGGCCGGAGCGACCGAAAGCCACAGCAGTGTCCGGATTCCCTTTCCATACAACCGCCAGTCGAGGTCGAGATCGAAGTACAGCACGTCCCGTTCGCGCAGTTCCGCCATCCGGCGGCGGACGGTGGTGGGGGACCAGCCGGTCTCGGCGGCGAGTTGTTCGAACCCGGCGCGGCCGTCGGCGGCCAGCGCGGCCAGGAGTTTGCGGTCGCCGTCGTCGAGCCGCGCGGGGCCCGTCCGGCGGGGGAGCGGCGGCGGGCGCAATCTGGTGACGGTGGCGTCGTCCAGCGCGCCGAGTTTGGCGACCATGCTGTCCGAGCCGCCGTAGAACACGTGCAGCACCGAATGCGCGGTGACGCCTTCGACGCGTGGCGTGCGGGGGAGTTTGGCCAGCAGCAACGCTTCGCTGTCGGCGGCGTTCTCGATGCGGACTGTGCAGGTGATTTCCGTGCCACCGGACGTCAGGCTCACCCAGGCGGTGTCCGGCCGTCGCGCGAGTGCCTCGGCGACCGCGCCAGCCGCGGCGGGTGCACATCGGACCCGCAGAAACCATTGCACCGCACCGGAAGCTGTCTCGTTGACGCCGCCGATGACCCGGACCGCTCCCGTCGACCGCAGCCGGGCGTACCGGCGGGCGACGGTGCGATCCGACACGCCGAGCGCTTCAGCGATCACGCTGAACGGGGCGCGTGGGTCGATCTGCAGAGCGTGGACGAGTTGCCGGTCGAGGTCGTCGTAGTCGGAATCCACCGTCCTGAGAGTACCGGAGTCGGAATCCGACGCAATCATGTCGCTTTCTGGCTTGCCGCCGCTGCCGCGCCGAGAGTCGGAACCACACACCGAACCCCGAGGGAGAGATCATGACTGTCGAGGTGCTCGTCGTCGGCGCCGGCCCGACCGGGATGACGATGGCGAACGAACTGCGGCTCGCCGGAGTTTCCTGCGTGCTGGCCGACCGGCTGCCGCGGGCCAGCGAACTGTCCAAGGCCGGCGGGCTGCAGTCCCGCACGCAGGAGGCGTTCGACCAGCGCGGCCTGCTCGAACCGTTGCTGGCCACCGGCGATTACCCGGTCACCACCGCGCATTTCGCCGGGAACCCGCTGCCGCTGGTCCGCGAGCGGCACCGGTTCCCGTGGCGGTCGGTCCCGCAGGTGGCGATCGAAGGGTTCCTGGAGAAACACCTTGCCGCCCAAGGCATCCGCGTCCGCCGGAACCATGAGCTGGTCGGACTGGAGCAGGACGCGGAGGGCGTCACCGCGACGTTCGCGGACGGCTCCGTGCTTCGGTCCCAGTACCTCGTCGCGGCGGACGGCGGGCGCAGCACAGTCCGGAAGCTGCTGGGCGCGGAGTTCGCCGGCCGTCCCGGGACGGCCACCACGGTGGCCGCCGACGTGCGGCTGAGCGCCGAGGTCCCGATGCACACGATCACCCCGGAGGGTTACCGCGCACAGGTGTTCCCGCTCGGCGTCGACGCCGAAGGGCGGCCCCTGCGCCGCCTCGCGCTCGGCGGACCCGGCTGGTCGCTGGAGCGGGACGTCCCGGTCACCGAGGACGAGATCCGCACCGGGCTGAAAACGGTCTTCGGCGACCGGGTCGAATTGGTCGAACTCCGGTACGCGCGCCGGATCACGAACGCCGCCCTGCAGGCCACGCAGTACCGGCACGGCCGCGTTTTCCTGGCCGGCGACGCCGCGCATGTGCATCTTCCCTTTGGCGCGCAAGGCATGAACACCGGGATCCAGGACGCGATGAACCTCGGCTGGAAACTCGCCGCGGCCGTCCGGGGCACCGCGCCCGAGGGATTGCTCGACAGCTATCACGCGGAACGGCATCCCGTCGGCGCGGCGGTGCTGCGCAACGTCCAAGCGCAGTCGCTGCTTCTGGACGACGGTTCCGATTCGGCCGCGGCCCGGTCGTTGTTCGCGGAACTGGTGCAGTTGCCCGAAGTCCAATACCTGCTGGACGACCTGCTGTCCGGAATGGGCATCCGCTACGCCCTTCCGGGCAGCGAGAACCACCCGCTGATCGGGCTTCCCGCGCACGACCTCGGTCTGGAATTGCGTGCGGGCAAGGGCGTTCTCGTCGATCCCGACCGGCGATTCGGCGACCTCGCGCGGCGGTGGGCGGACCGGGTGCACCGGGTCGAGACGGGTGCCGAGGCGATGCTGGTCCGTCCGGACGGATATGTCGCGTGGGCCGGTGCTCCGGACGGTCTGGAACCCGCGATTCGCCGGTGGTTCGGCGCGCCGGTGGGCTAGCGTGGCCGTGGTGCAGACTTGGCTGACCGACACCCGGACCTCGTACGACACCGTCGCCGCCAGCTATGCCGACCGGTTGCGCGACTCGATCGCCCGAAGCCCTTCGCTGCGCATGACTTTAGGGCTGTTCGCCTCGCTCGTGCGCGAAAACGGCCCGGTGGCCGACGTCGGCTGCGGCACCGGACATGTCACCGCGCATCTGAGCGGCCTTGGCCTGGACACGTTCGGCCTGGACCTCTCGCCCGGCATGATCGAGGCGGCCCGGCGGGATCATCCGGAACTGCGGTTCGCGGTCGGCTCGATGACCGCGCTCCCGCTGCCGGGCGCTTCGGTCGCCGGGTTGCTTTCGTGGTGGGCCCTGATCCACGTTCCGGACGCGGAGGTGCCCACCGCGCTGGCGGAGTTTCACCGCGTGCTGCGGCCCGGGGCACCGGTCGCGATCGGCTTCCACGTCGGCGACGCGGCCCGGTGGAAGACGCAAGGTTACGGCGGGCATCCGATGCGCGTGCACGTCTATCGCCGCCGTCCCGCGCGGGTGTCGGAATGGTTGCGCGAGGCCGGATTCGCCGTCGAGGCGGAGTGGGTGGAAGAGCTGGACAGCGAGGTGCCGCAGGCGGTCGTCTACGCTCGCCGTCCAGCCTGACCCCTCAGCCGAGGTCCAGCTTCGCCAGCCGCGGCAGCACGCCGTCGCGCCAGCCGGGGCCCATCCGCTCGCACGCGTCGGCCTGGCGTTTGTCGTCGAGGTCGAACCCGGAGTGGTTCAGCAGGAGCCGGGTGCCCTGGCCTTCGGCGACGAGCGTCCAGGTGAGGGTCCAGTCGCCGTTGAAGGTGTAGACGAACCTCGACGGCGGCTCGGATTCCACGACACGGCAAGGGATCGAGCCGAAGCCGGGCATGTCCAGGTGGAATTCGTGGCCGACGTCCGGGCCGATGTCGCCGGGTGCCCACCATTTCGCGTGCAGTTCGGGATCGGTGAGCGCGCGCCAGACCTTTTCCGGTGCGGCGGCGATGAACTGGTCGACCGAGATGCTGCCGATCCGGGCGTACGTCACGGGGTTTCCTCCTCGTTTTCCAGCAGATCGGCCATGCTGCGCAAGCGTCCGCGCCAGAACCGCTCGAACGGATGCAGCCATTCGCCGACCTGCTCCAGCGGGTCGCTTTCCAGGTGGTACAAGCGTTGCCGCCCCACGCGTTCGTCCCGGACCAGCGCGGCGTCCCGCAGCACCTTGAGATGCTCGGCCACCGCCGGACGGCTCAGCTCGAACCGCGCCGCGAGACCGCCCGCCGTGCACGGGCCGTCCGCCAGGATCTCCAGCAGCCGCCGCCGGACGGGACTGGCGAGAGCGAGGAAAACGTCGTCGGGCATGACGCTACGTTACGTCGGGAGTTTCCGACATGTCAACTGGTGGCCGGACCGGTGGGGTGAAGAAGCGCGCGCGAACGCCGTGTTGTCGGGTTCGCGATCACGTCGGCACTGCTGCGCATGGTCTGCGGCAGCGGGGAAGCTCAAGTCCCGGTCCGGGCAAACTCCTCGAGCTTGCGGAAGTCCTCGTCGGCGGACGTCATGGGCGACCAACGTACGCGAACTCCCACGGCCGCCACAAAAGATTTCCCGGCACGAGCACGATCGTGTCACCGCGCAACCACTCGCCAGCCGTCGCGTCTTGAGGTGGTAACCACTGGCTGCCGAAGGGATGTTCTCGCCATGGTGCTGCGCAGGCTGGCCGTCCTAGCCCCCGTCGCCATTCTCGCCGCTGTCGCCGCGGCAGCCCCAGCTTCGGCGGTGATCGGAGGTTCGGTCAGCTCCTACGGCCCCTGGGCGGTGCGGATGCTGGTCGACGGCAAACCCGAATGCACAGCTGTCGCGATCAGTCGCGAGTGGATCCTCAGCGCCGACCACTGTTTCACCGAAGCCGCCGAGCCCATCGCGGATTCCCGGATCGAATTCCGGGTCGGCAATCTCGACCAGCGGCTCGGCACGGTCGTCCGGCCGGTTCCGGGCCGCCGCGACAACCACACGCTGGCTGATCTCATGCTGATCAAGGTGACCCCGATGGACATCACCCCGGCGAAGCTTCCGACTGCGGGGCCGGTGCGTCCGGGCGAGACGGTCCGCCAGCTCGGCTGGGGCGCGACGTGCACCGGCGACGAGAACAGCTGCCAGTCCGACGTGCTCAAGCAGGTCGACGCGAAGGTCATCGACCCCGACGACCCGCGCTGCGACGGGATGACCGTTTCGGGCGGCACCGATTTCTGCACGCTGACCACGACCGGCGTCACGGCCGGCGGCGACTCCGGCGGTCCGGTCATGGCCGCCGCCGATCGCGACACCATGGTGGGCATTACCAGCAAATCCGACCGCAGCAGCCTCGCGGCCGACGGCGACGTGTTCGGACAGCTGGACTGGATCAAGCGGACCATCAAGGGCTGACCGTCAGTGCGGCGGCCGAGCCGTCGGCGACGATCGCGCAGCCGAGGAAGTGGTAGGCGAAATCGTCAGGGAAGCCGTCGGCCTACGCGCCGCTGCTGGCGATTCCCCCAGCGGCGAGGGTGATGTCCAGAAAAGCCTGAGTTGCCGCGGTAATCGGCCCGCTCCGGTATATCAGCCACTGCGGAAGCGTTTCCGGCGGCGAGAACCGGAGCACCTCGGCACCGGCTCGGCGGGCGAGGTCCGCCCAGCCGTCCGGCATCAGGCTCGCGCCGATTCCGCGCAGCACCATCGGCAGCACCACGCTCCGGTCGCCCACCTCGGCCGCGATCGACAGATCCGGCACGGTCGCCGCGAGCCGGTCGTACAACCCCCGGACGGCCGTAGCCGAGGTCGTGACGACGAACTGCATGCCGCTGAGCTCGGACCGTTCCACGACCCCGTCCGCACCGATCTCACTACCCGGCGGGGCGACCAGCAGCAGCTCTTCGTCCCGCAGGTGATGCGCGACCAGGCCCGGCCCAACCGGGCGTTCCGCGCTCCCGCACACCCCGGCCTCGCACCTGCCCTGCACCACCATCGCCACCACTTCCGCCGCCGACAGCGCCGCCGAAGTGCTCACCAGAACGCCCGGATACCGCGTGCGCATTTCGGCGATGATGCTGATCACCGGTTCCAGCGCGGAAGACGACGTGGCCGCGACGTCGATCCGCCCGGCTGGTCCGTCGCCCGCCATCCGCGCGGCGGCGCGTAGTGCGTCGAGATCGCGCAGCACCAGCCGCGCGCGCTCGGCCAGCAGCTCACCGGCGTTCGACAGCACCGCGTTGCGGCCGACCCGGTGGAACAGTTCGACGCCCAAGTCCTGTTCCAGCTTCGCGATCGCCCGCGACAGCGACGGCTGGGCCACCCGCAACGCCCTTGCCGCGTGCGTGAACCCGCCGTGTTCCGCTATCGCGACGAAGTACTCGAGCTGACGGCGTTCCATAGCGATACGCTATCGGACTGGTGTCTCAGATGTCTTTGACGTACCGCCAGCTCACGCGCGACGATTAGACCCATGGTCCAGACGCGCCCGACGTTGCAGGGCACCTTCGGCATGGTGTCGTCCACTCACTGGCTCGCCTCGGCGGCCGCGATGGCGGTCCTGGAAGACGGCGGCAACGCCTACGACGCCGCGGTCGCGGGGGCGTTCGTGCTGCACGTCGTCGAACCGCACCTCAACGGGCCGGGCGGCGAGGTGCCGATGATCCTCGCCCCGGCGGGCGGCGCGCCGAAGGTGCTGTGCGGGCAGGGTCCCGCGCCGGCCGGGGCGACGATCGAGCACTACACCTCGCTCGGCCTCGACCTCGTCCCCGGCACCGGCCCGCTCGCCGCCGCGGTGCCCGGCGCGGTCGAGGCGTGGCTGCTCCTGCTGCACGACCACGGCACGAAGCCGCTGCGCGAGGTCCTCAAGTACGCCATTCACTACGCGGCGGACGGCCATCCGGCGGTGGAGCGGGTCGGCGCGACGGTGGAGACCGTCCGCGAGCTGTTCGAGAACGAATGGACGACGTCGGCCGAGCTGTACCTGCCCGGCGGGGTCGCGCCGAAACCCGGTGGGCTGCTGAAAAATCCCGCGCTCGCCGAGACTTGGCGGCGGCTGATCGCGGAAGCCGAGGCGGCCGGGAGCGATCGGGAAGCGCAGATCGAAGCGGCGCGGAAGGCGTGGCGCGAAGGGTTCGTCGCCGAAGCGCTCGCCGCTTTCGCCGCGAAACCAGCGATGGATTCTTCCGGTGAACGGCACGCGGGGACGCTGACCGCTCAGGACATCGCCGCGTTCCGGCCGACCTACGAGGACCCGGTCACCTGCACCTGGAACGGCTGGACCGTCGCGAAACCGGGGCTATGGAGCCAGGGTCCGGCCTTCCTGCAACAGCTCGCGCTCCTGCCGGACGATCTGGAGTACGCGACGCCGGACTACTACCACCGGCTCATCGAGGGCACGAAACTCGCGATGGCCGACCGTGAAGCCTGGTACGGCGACAGCACGGACGTGTCCATCGAAGCGCTGCTTTCCCCGGAATACACCGGCACCCGGCGGGAACTGATCGGCGAGCGGGCGTCCTTCGAACTGCGTCCAGGCAGTCCGGAAGGCCGCGAGCCGAAACTGAGCCGCCACGCGCATTACGTCGCGGGCGGCGGGGTCACCGCGTCGGCGATCGGGGCGGGGGAGCCGACCGTCGCGAAGGACGGCCTGACCCGCGGCGACACCTGCCATCTGGACGTGGTCGACCGCTGGGGCAACATGATCGCCGCGACGCCGAGCGGAGGCTGGCTCCAGTCCAACCCGGTCGTGCCGGAACTGGGTTTCCCGCTGGGCACCCGGCTGCAGATGGCGTGGCTCGACCCGGGCCTGCCGAACTCGCTCGCCCCGGGCAAACGGCCGCGCACCACGCTTTCGCCGTCGCTCGCGCTGCGCGACGGCGTGCCGGTGATGGCGTTCGGCACGCCCGGCGGCGACCAGCAGGACCAGTGGAACTTCCACTTCTTCCTCGCCGCGGCGCTGCGGGAAAAGGTCCGCGGCGGGCTCGATCTGCAGGGCTCGATCGACGCGCCGAACTGGCACACCGACAGCTTCCCGAGTTCGTTCTACCCGCGCGGCATGGCGGCGGGCAGCGTGACGGTGGAATCGCGGATCGGCGCGGACGTCATCGCCGCGCTGGAAAGCCGGGGCCACGACGTGACGGTCGGCGAGCCGTGGTCGGAAGGACGGTTGTGCGCGGTGGCCAAGGATCCCGAAACCGGCGTGCTTTCGGCGGCGGCGAACTCGCGCGGGGCGCAGGGGTACGCGGCGGGACGATGATCCGGAACTGACAAGCGCTGTCCGGAAACGGACAGCGTTTGTCAGTGCTTTCGGCAGATTTACAACGTTGTATCGCGGTGTCAGACTGGGTCCGCTCGGTTTCTTCTTTCCCGTGTCCGGCACCTGACCGAAAGAAGCTGTCGATGGCCTCGTCCGAACCTTCCCGCGAAGTCAGCCGCCGCGCCGCCTTGCGCTGGGCGAGCACCGGCGCGGCCGCGGTCGCCGCGCTCTGGTGTGCCCCGGAACTGGTCCAGTCCACTGCTGCGGCGGCTCCGGCAGGCACGCTGAGCCCGTTGCGTCCGCCCGCAACGCCGCTCGTCGTGCGGTCGCCGTACCTTTCGACCTGGCAGGCCGCGGACAATCTGCCTGGCACCTGGTCGACGTTCTGGACCGGGCACATCACCGCGTTGTGCGGAATCGCGCGGATCGACGGCACCGCGTACGTGTTCGCCGGTGCGCCGCAACTGCCGTCCGGGCCGAGCCTGACGCCGATGTCGCAGAGCTCCTTGCAGGTCACGGCAACCCGCTCGATCTACGAACTCACCGGCGGCGGCGTGACTCTCACGGTCACATTCTTCTCGCCAGTCGATCCCGGGAATCTCCAGCGGCAGTGCGTGCCGTTCGGCTATGTCACCATCGCCGCCGCGAGCACCGACGGCCGGGCGCATACGGTTTCACTGCATTTCGACTCGTCGGCCGAGTGGCTGCAATGGGATTCGGGCACGCCGGTCGGCTGGCGCCAGCAGGAATCCGGCGGTATCACGTCGCTGAGCGTCCAGGCCGCCTCACCGGGGGTGCTCGCCGAGGACGGGCACGACCAGCCGCGCTGGGGCTCGCTGGTGGTCGCGGCGCCTTCGGCCGGGGTGACCTGGCAGATCGGGCAGGACACGGTCGTGCGCGCGACGTCGGCGAATGGCGGAGCGCTGGCCGAGACCAGCGATCCGGACCAGCCGAGGGCGATCAACGACCGCTGGCCGGTCCTCGCGTTCGCCAAGGACCTGGGCACCATCCAGCCGGGCGCGGGCGCCGATCCGCTGGTGGTGGCGATCGGGCACGTCCGCACGCCCGCCGTCAGCTACCTCGGTGCGCAACTGCCGCCGTGGTGGACGCACTATTGGTCGTCGTGGCAGGACATGGTCGCCTGGTTCCACACCGACTATCCGGCCGCGCTCGCCGCGGGCATCGCGCTGGACCAGCGGATCAGCAACGAAGCCTCCGCCGCAGCCGGCGGCGGAAGCACCGGCGACCACTACGCGGCGATCTGCGCGCTCGCGCTGCGGCAGGCGTTCGGCGGCACCGAACTGGCCGACCGGAACGGCTCGCCGTGGGCTTTCCTGAAGGAGATCTCGTCCAGCGGCAACGTGTCCACAGTGGACGTGATCTATCCGGCGCTGCCCGGGTATCTGCATTTCTCGCCGGATTTCGTGCGGCTGCTGCTGGAACCGGTGCTCGATTACGCCGAACACGGCGGCTGGCCGATGACGTTCTCCGAGCACGACATCGGCGCGTCCTATCCGAACGCGGCCGGGCACAACGACGGCAACGAGGAAAGCATGCCGGTCGAGGAATCGGCCAACATGCTCATCATGTCCGCCGCGGTCGCGCAACGCCTGGACTCCGCGGCGGCGAAGGCGTTCGCCAGCGCGCACTACGGAATTCTCCGGCAGTGGGCCGAATACCTGGTGGGCGCCACGCTCGACCCGGGCAACCAGAATCAGACCGACGACTTCACCGGCTGGATCGCGCACAGCGCCAACCTCGCGTTGAAAGGCATCATCGGTATCGGTGCGATGGCTGTCCTCGCCGATGTCACCGGCAATTCCGCGGACGCTTTGCGGTATCGCTCGATTTCGCGGTCGTACATCAGCCAATGGACGACGCTGGCGAACGACGGATCGCACCTGCGGATGGCCTACGACCAGCCGGGCACGTGGAGCCTGAAATACAACGGTTTCGCGGATCGGTTGCTGGGACTTGATTTGGTTCCGCTCGGCACGGCCGCGCGGGAAGCCGCTTGGTATCAGTCAAAACGAGGCGCGCACGGCGTCCCGCTCGATCTCCGCCACGACTACACGAAGGCCGACTGGGAATTGTGGACGGCGGCTTGGCTGACCGATCACACCGACATCCGCACGACGCTTATCGAAGGCGTCTACAGTTTCGCCAACACCACCGGTTCGAGGGTCCCGTTCTCGGACTGGTACTTCGTCGCGGACGCCCGGCAGTCCGGTTTCCAAGCCCGCCCGGTCGCCGCTGGGTATCTGGCGCTGCTGCCGCGTCCGGCGGCCTCGGCCACTTCGTGGCGGCGGATCCAGAACCAGCGGTCCGGGAAACTGCTGGCGGTGCAGGACATGTCGCTTTCGGACACTGCCGACGTGACGCAATGGCAGGACAACGGCACGGTCGATCACGTGTGGACAGTCGTGGACAGCGGCGACGGGACCGTGCGGATCATGAACCGCAACAGCGGCAAGGTGCTCGCGGTGCACGACCAGAGTCTCGACAACGGCGCGCACGTACAGCAGTTCCAGGACAACGGAACACCGGACCATCTGTGGCGCATCGTGGACGCTGGCGGCGGCTGGTGGAAGCTGGTGAATGTCCACAGTGGAAAGGTGATGGCCGTCGATCAGCAGTCCACTGCGGATGGTGCGCAGGTGACGCAGTGGGACGACAACGGGACGCCCGACCACCTGTGGCGGTTCATCTGAAACCCTCAGCGGGAGACTGATTCAGCGGTACCCGTATACCGGGCGCGAAGTTCGCGTTTGAGCAGCTTCCCGGTGGCGTTGCGCGGAAGCTCGTCCACCATCTCGACCCGGCGGGGGCATTTGAACGCGGCGATCCTTTCCCGGCAGTAGGCGATCACCGCGTCCCCGTCGAGCGAATCGGCGGCAGGCACGACCACCGCGATGACAGTTTCGCCCCACTGCGGATCCGGTGCGCCGATCACCGCGACGTCGGCGATGTCCGGATGCCGGTGCAGCACCTGCTCGACCTCGATCGGATAAACGTTCTCGCCGCCGGAAATGATCATGTCCTTCTTGCGGTCCACCAGCGTCACGAATCCGTCGGCGTCGCAGCGGGCGAGGTCGCCGGAATGGAACCAGCCGCCGCGCAGGGCTTCCGCGCTCGCTTCGGGCAAACCCCAGTACCCGGCGAAGACGTTCGGACCGCGGAGCACCAGTTCGCCGACCGTCCCGATGGGCACGTCGTCGTCGCGTTCGTCCACGATCCGGGCCTCGACGTGCAGGAACGGCCGTCCGACGGACCCGGCGTGCGAGCGCACGAACGCCGATTCCAGCACCAGCGCGGCGGGGGAGAGCTCGGTCATGCCGAAGCCCTCCACAAAGGTCAGTCCCTTGCCCTGGTAAAACTCGATCACCGGAAGCGGGCACGGCGCGCCGCCGCACAGCAGATACCGCAGCCGTGACAGGTCGTAGGAATCGAAGTCCGGGACTTGCGTCATCGCCGCCCACATCGCGGGCACCATGAAGTGGACGGTGACCTTCTCCCGCTGGATCAGCGCGAGTGTCTCTTGTGGATCGAACTTGCCCGCGACCACCACGGTGCCGCCCGCGTACAGCAACGGCAGGGTGAACAACGCCAGCCCGCCGATGTGGAACAGCGGGGCCACGGTGAGCGTGATGTCGGAGGGGAGGACGCCTTCCCCGGAGGTGAGCACGTTGATCGCGTTCGCCTCCAGGTTGCCGTGGGTGAGCATGGCTCCCTTGGGGCGGCCGGTGGTGCCGGAGGTGTACATCAGCAACGCGACCTCGTCCGGCCCGGTCGGCTCGGCTTCGACGCGGCCCCCTCGGGAAAGTTCCCTGTTGTTGACCAGCGTGCGGCCAGCGGACGCTTCTCGCGCGAGCGTGGCGAAGGTGTCGTCGTGCACCACGACCACCGGCCGGGCGTCGTCGAGAAGGTACTCGATTTCGGCCGCCGCGAGCCGGAAATTGATCGGTAGCGTGATCGCGCCCAACCATGCGACCGCGAAGAGCGTTTCGAGATAGGCAGTGGAATTCAAGCCCAGCAACGCGACCCGGTCGCCCTTGCGCACTCCTAGCTCGCGCAGCGCCACCGCCCGTCCCGCGACCCGGCCTTCGAGGTCGGCATAGGTGATCCGTTCGCCGGTCTCCGCGGCCACGAGCGCGACCGCCTCGGGGGTGACGGTGCCGCGCCGGGCAATCCACTGCGCCAAGCTCGCTGCCATGCCGAGACTCCTTCGTCGCCGGGGACGAGGACGAAGGTAACCGTACGGACGGTCAGTGGTCAATCGTCGGCTACAGTGGGCCGATGCCACCGAAAGGCCGCGCCGGGGACATCCTGGCGACGTTCACCCGCTACGTCGCCGAGCGCGGTTACGACGCCACGAACTTCTCCGACATCGCCGGCGAGCTGGGGCTGTCGAAGGGCACCATCGTGCACCACTTCGGCACGAAGGACCGGCTGCTCGCCACGCTGCACGAGTCGTACATGCGCCGCAGGCTCGCCGAAGCCGCGCTGATCCGCGACCGCCTCCCGACGCCGTCCCAGCAGCTCGCCGGGCTGCTGTACGCGTTCGTCCTGTACCAGGTGGTGGACCGGGAGGCGACCGTCGCCTTCCAGCGCGAGGTCGTCCGGCTTGCCGACCACGAGACGATGGCCGAGGGTCGCCGGATGCGCGCGGAGTACCTCGAGCTGGTGCGGGAGGTGTTGTCCGCCGGTGTCGCGTCGGGGGAGTTCCGCGCGGGTGACGTCGACGTGCAGAGCTTGCTGATCTTCGGCTCGGCGCACTGGGCGTGGACGTGGTTCGACCCGGAGGGGCCGGTGTCGGCGGAGCAGGTGGGCACGCAGCTGGTCGACCTGGTCCTGGGCGGACTGCTGACGCGCCGCACGCGGCTCCGCGGGCTGGCCGAAGCGGACGGGAAGGTGGTCCGGGTCGTCCGTCAGTCCATTGCGGACACTACCGGATCCTGAACCGCCGCATCATTTTCAGCCCGGACAGCATTCCCTCCACGTACTTCTCGTACTTCTGTCCTGGCCGCGGGCTCATCACCGGCTTCTTCAACACCGCGAGGTTCTGCACGTCGGTGTACTTCAACAATCCCTGATCCCCGTGCCGGGCACCCACTCCGGAAGTCTTCACGCCGCCGGACGGAGTTCCCTTGGCGGCGTAAGCCGTGGCTAGACTGTCGTTCACGTTGACGTTGCCCGTCTCCAGTCGAGCGGCCACCGCGGACGCCGCGCGGATGTCCTTGCCCCACACCGAAGCGTTCAACCCATAGTCGGTATCGTTCGCCAGCTCGACAGCCTCGTCCACCGTCCGGTATCGGTGCAACGCCACCACCGGGCCGAAGGTTTCGGTGACCCCGCACAGCATGTCCTTCGTGACGCCTTCCAGAATGGTCGGCTCGAAGAACGCCGGTCCCAGATCCGGCCGGGGACGCCCGCCGCACAGGACGGTCGCTCCCTTCTCGACCGCATCGTCCACATGGGACTTGACCCGCTTCATGTGGTCCACCGAAACGAGCGAACCCATTTCCGGGCCGAAATCGTAGGCCGCCCGCACGTCCAGCGATTGAGCTTTGGCCACAAAGGCTTTCTTGAATTCCTCGTACCGCGATTCCGGCAGGTAGATCCGCTCGATGTGCATGCAGATCTGCCCGGTGTTGCCGAACGCGCCGAACACCGCGCCCGGGACCGCGTCGGCGAAATCGGCGTCCGGCAGCACGATCATCGGGTTCTTGCCGCCGAGTTCGAGACAGCAGCCGATCAGGTTCCGGCCCGCTCGTTCGCCGATCACCTTCCCGGTGGCGGTGGAGCCGGTGAACATCACGTAGTTGGCCTGGTCGATGAGCGTCGGACCGACATCCGGACCCTCGCCGCACACAACCTGGAACAGCCCCTTGGGCAACCCGGCTTCTTCGAGCAGTCTCACGCCGTACAAGGGGGAGAGCGCGGTTTTGTTGTCCGGCTTCAACACCACCGCGTTGCCCGCCATCAACGCCGGAATGGCGTCGGAAACTCCCGTGGCAAAGGGGAAATTCCATGGCGCGATGATCCCGACAACACCCTTGGGCACACGGATCTCGGTGGACGATGACACGAGCGGCACCGGTCCGCCGCGCCGGGCCGGGGCCAGGAGTTGGGGCGCGCGCCGCAGATAATGGCTCATGATCATCGGTGGATCGCATGTTTCCTCGATCGCCATCCGCCGGTTCTTGCCGCTTTCGACCTGGATCAGGTCGGCGATCGTCCGCGCGCGGTCGATAAAGAGCGAATGCGCCCGCCGGAACACCGCGAGCCGCTGTTTGAGCGGCGTCGCGGCCCACTTCGCCTGTGCTGCCCGCGCGGTGGCGAACGCCTGCTCGATGTCGGACGGCGTCGACTGCGGCAGGTCCACCAGGACGTCGCCGGTGTAGACCTCGGTGAGCGGCCACACCGCGCCGCCCGAACCCGGCACGCGCGCGACGAGCCCGCGGAGGAATTCGTCGGTCGCCGAAGCCGGGCGCGTGGGCCGGACCGGGGTGACGGTCATGGTCGTCCGCTCCTTCTCAGTTGCCGGAAAGGACCAGCTGCGCGCCCATTTCGCCGATCATGATGCAGGGCGCGTTGGTGTTGCCGCCGGTGATCGACGGCATGATCGAGGCGTCGCAGACCCGCAGCCCGTCCACGCCGCGCACCTTGAGGTCGGGCCCGACGACGGCGAGGTCGTCCACGCCCATCCGGCAGGTGCCGACGCCGTGGTACACCGACGTCGCGCGGTTGAGGATCGCGTCGCGCAGTTCCTGCCCGCGCAGGTGCTTGCCCGGGTGGATTTCCTCGTTGATCGAGCCCTTGAACGCCTTGGAGGCGAAGATCTCGCGCACCATCTCGGACCCCTCGCCGAGCACTTCGAGGTCAGCCGGGTCGGAGAGGTACTGCGGGTCGATGAGCGGCGCCGCGGCCGGATCGGCCGAGGCGAGCCGGATCGTGCCGCGGCTCTTCGGGTAGATCAGCGTGGTCAGCACGGTCAACGCCGGCCGCTTGTCGACCGCATGCCGGATCGGGGCGTCCTGGTTCGGCGACACGTATGCCCACGGCAGGAGGTGCAACTGCAGGTCCGGCACCGTCGTGGCCTGCGATGTCTTGAGGAACGCGAGCGCCTCGAACACCGAGTTCGCCAGGAACGTCGAACCCGGTTTGAGCAGCTCGCGGGCCATCCCGCGGGCGAAATACGGTGCGGTGCCCTTGTTCTTGCACGAGGACGCCTGGAACGTCAGCGCGTGGAACATGTGGTCGTGCAGGTTGTCGCCGACCGGCAGGTCGGCGACAACGTCGATGCCGTGCTCCTTGAGGTGCTCGGCGTGCCCGATCCCGGACAGCATCAGCAGTTGCGGCGACCCGACGAACCCGGCGGAGAGGATGACCTCCTTGCCCGCGCGGACCGTGCGGCGCTTGCCGTTGGCGTCGGTCACCTCGACGCCGGTCGCGCGGCCGTTCTCGATCACCACTTTCCGCACGAACACGCGGGATTGGATCTCAAGCGTCCGCGGTGCGAGGTGGTGCAGGTAGCCGCGCGAGGCGCTGTAGCGCAGGCCGTCGGCGGCGTTCTGCTGCATCCGGCTGACGCCCTCTTGGGACTCGCCGTTGTAGTCGTCGATGATGTCGCAGCCGATCGCGTCGGCCGTCGCGTCGAGGAACTGCAGCGTGCCTTCCTGCGGAATCTTGTTGCGGGTGATCTTGATCGGCCCGCCCGCGCCGCGGAAGGCGTTCTCGCCGTCCTCGAAGTCCTCCATGCGCTTGTACGCGGCGTTGACGCTGTCGGCGTCCCAGCCGGTGTTGCCCTCGGCCGCCCAGTCGTCGAAATTCGCCCGGTTGCCGCGGACGTAGACCATCCCGTTGACCGAACTGGAGCCGCCGAGCACCTTCCCGCGCGGCACCGGCATGCGCCGATCGAGAACATGTTTCTGCGGGACCGAGTAGAACCCCCAGTCGCTCAGTTTTTTCAGCTGGGGCACCGCGTGCAACGGGGCCACCAGCCCCGGCTTGCGCAACAGCAGCTGCTCGTCGCTCTTGCCCGCTTCGAGCACGATCACGCTGGCCCCGGACTCCGCGAGCCGTCCAGCGACGGCAGCTCCCGAGCTGCCCGACCCGACGACCACGTAGTCGGCTTCGTTGCTCCGGGCCACCCTGGCTGCCATGTCCGCTCCTCGTCCCGCGCACCACCGAAACTGTAACCTGTTCTAGTTCAGGAACGGTATAGCTTTCCCGCCGGACGCGCAACGCCTCGCGCGCGAACCTGATCGGACCGGCCGGAGGGCGATCTCCCGGAGCCGCACACGAAAACCGGCGCGGACTTCCGCGCCCCGAAAGCGATGTTCGGCCAACTCGATCCGGGCGAGGTCGGAGTTGGCCTGCTCCGCTGCGACACTTCGGAGGGCCTGTGCCCCGAGCACCTGGCCTTCTACCGCGACCCCGCGTGAACGGCCTTGCTCCGTTCGGTGCGACCCCGGGCACACCGGCCGCGCAAACCGGGAGATAGCGGACACCTCGGACCCTCGGGCGATTGACGACCGGCCGGACACCGCCGTACCGTGCTGCTCGCGCGACGGCTTCCCGAAGCCGGTGAGAATCCGGCACGGTCGCGCCACTGTGTGCCCATCCCGGGCGAGTCAGGTCGAGGAGCCGTCGTCAGGTCCACCCGCAAGGGACGCGTCATCCCGAAGGAGAGCCATGGCCACCATTCCGGCCGACCGGTCCACCCCGGTCGTTCTGCCCGTGTCGAAAGCCGCTTTGCTGCTCGGCGCCACCATCCTCGGCGCGCTGCTGCTGTACTACTTCATCGGCGTCGACCAGGGCGCGGTCTCGATTTTCGGCAGCGACACCCACGTGCACGAGTTCGTCCACGACGCGCGGCACTTCCTCGGCTTCCCCTGCCACTGACGCGCCCGGAACGGACAACCGAACAATGCAGAACAAGCTGATTCTGCGCGGCCTCCTCGCCGGAGCGCTGGGCGGATTGCTGGCGTTCGTCTTCGCCCGGATCTTCGCCGAACCGCTCACTCAGGCGGCGATCGACTACGAATCCGGCCGCGACGAGGCGCAAATGGCGCTCGACAAGGCCGCTGGTGTGCCGACCGAGCACGAGGGGCACGAGATTTTCAGCCGGGCGGTGCAGGGCAACCTCGGCATCGGGCTCGGCATGGTGCTCTTCGGGGTCGCGATGGGCCTGCTGTTCGCGGTGACCTACACGGTGCTGCTGGGCCGCGTCGGCCGGATCCGCGCGCGGGTGCTGGCGGTGCTCGTGGCCGGGGCCGGGTTCCTGTCGCTGTACCTCGTCCCGTTCCTGAAATACCCGGCCAATCCGCCGGCGATCGGGCACGAGGCGACCATCGGCGCGCGCACCGGGCTGTACCTGACGATGGTCGTCGCGTCGGTGGTCTTCCTGGTCGCGGCCGTCGTCGCGGGCAAACGGCTCGCGCCGAAGCTGGGCAACTGGAACGCGACGCTCGTCGCGGGCGCCGGGTTCGTGGTGCTGTCGGCGCTGTTGATGGCGCTGCTGCCGTCATTGGGCTCGCTGGCTGCCAACGTCGCCGAATACGGTCCGCAGGCCAGCGAAACCCCGCTGCCGCTCAAAGCCCCCGACGGGCAGATCGTCTATCCCGGGTTCCCGGCCGACACGCTCGTCGGCTTCCGGCTCTACTCGGTGCTGGCGCAGGTCATCCTGTGGACGACCATCGCGCTGGTGTTCGGCCCGCTCGCCGAACGCGTGCTGGGCCGCGGGCGCGCGGCTACCGTCGAGGCGTGAACCCGCTGACCGGACTGGGCCCGTTCTTCGCCGTCGACACGCATCCGGCCGGGGAACCGGCCGAGCCATGGCGGCTGCTGACCGAGGTTCTCGACGACGGTCCGGTTCTGCGCGAACGCGTCGCGCAGAACCGGGCCGTTCTCGGCGGCGATTTCGTGGAACTGCGGGTCGCGGCGTCGATCGCGCATCTCGGACTGGCGGCGCGGATCATCTCGCCCGCGCTGGGGCTCGCGGTCGGCGCGAGCGCGGTGCCGGACTACTCCACGGCCTGGTGGCAGCCGAAGCTGGGCGGCGCGTTTCCGTTGTCGCTGCAGGAAAACTCGCCGATCGAGTCCGATGTGGTCGGTGCGTTCGCCGAACGGGTTCTGCGGGGGCCGCTGGCGCGGTTGGACAAGGCGATGGAGCAGTTCTCGCTGGCTCGGAATGTCCGGCGGGGAAATGTGGCCTCGGCCTTGAACGGGGCGGTGACGGTGCTGCGAGCAGAGCGTCCAGAGTGGACTGAGCGGGTCGCCGGAATGGTTGCCGCACTGGAGGAATTGCCGGAGCTGGCCGGTACCGCTACCCGGGAGAACGGGCGATTCCGTCGTCGGAGCTGCTGCTTGTTCTATCGGGCGGCACCGGATCGCGACGGCCCCAAATGCGGGGACTGCGTGCTGGCCTGACCGGTCAGGGTTTCCGGTTGGCCAGATAAGCGATCATGACCCCGGCGAAATTGTCGGCCTCGTAACACGGGTCGCTGTAGGCATCCAGTTTGGGATCGGTCGCTGTCACGGTGACGGTGAGCAGAGTGTCGTCGGCGACGCCGGTTTCGACAGTGCACTGGCCGTCGCGAGCGTCCCGGTGAATGCCGGGATAGCTGTGGACGAAAACCGGGGCGAAGCCCGAAACAGTGGCGCGGCGGCGGTAGAGGGCTTCCAGGCCGCCTGAGGCGGTGTCGACGGAGGCGAGGTAGACCAGGGCTTTCGTGTCGCGGGGGATCCAGGTGCAGGCGGTTTTGCCACCGGACCGGGAGGCCGTTCCCCGGTCGGCGACGAAGAACCTGACCAGCTGGTCATGCGTCATCAGGTCGCAGGGCTTGGTCGTGAACTGTGTGAGATCCAGCGGAGCGTCGGGGAGCGGCGGCGAAAGGCGCGGCGGAGGCTGCGGCGCGGACGAGCAGCCCGCGACTCCGAGGATGAGCGCGACCAGCAGGCCGCCCGAAAGAACGGTTTTGTTCGGTGCCACGGAATTGAGCATAGCCGCGTTTCGGCGCTTTCCTTTTCCGGTGGAAACTGAACGAAAGACCGTTTTGCACGACCGGAAATCGGAAAACTCCCTTTTGGGCCTGCGATCAAGATCTGCGCGAGGAACACTCGGCAAAGAGAACGGCGGGAGGTCGCCATGCGCAGGTACCGGAACTATTGGACATACAGCGCTGGGCTGCTCGTCGCGTGGGCGCTGGTCTTCCTGCTCACCGGCCTGCTTCGCGGTGCCCACGAGGTGCGGGTGGTGCTGCCGGTGTTCGGCGGCTTCTGCATCGGCTGGGTGAGCACGACGATCGCGCGCTACGTCTACCCGCCGCCGAAGCACTGGCTGGGCTGAGCCGGTCCCGGTCGCCGAGTCACCCGAACGGGCGGACCCGCCGGGGCGGCGACCCGCCGGTTTCGCCCGGAAACTGCGTAAGGTCGGACCCATGCCAGGGGATGACGGCCTGCTCACGCAGGACAGCACGCGCGGGCTCACCGCGGCCGAGGTCGCCGAGCGGGTCGCCGCGGGGCGGACCAACAACGTGCCTTCGCGCACGAGCCGCAGTGCGTGGGAGATCGTCCGGGCGAATGTCTTCACCCGGATCAACGCGATCTTCGCGGTGCTCGCGGCGATCATCTTCTCCACCGGCTACCTGCTGGACGGCCTGTTCGCCGGGGTGATCGTCGCGAACAGCGTCGTCGGCATCGTGCAGGAGCTGCGCGCCAAGCGGACGCTGGACCGGCTCGCGATCGTCGGACAGGTGCGGCCACGCGTGCGCCGCGACGGGACCAGCGGCGAGCTGGCCCCGGAGGAGGTCGTGGCCGACGACGTGATCGAGATCGGCGCGGGCGACCAGGTGGTGGTCGACGGCGAGGTGCTGGCCGCGGACGCGCTCGAGGTCGACGAATCGCTGCTCACCGGCGAGTCGGACCCGGTGGTGAAGCACGCGGGCGATCCGATCATGTCCGGCAGTTTCGTGGTGGCCGGGAACGGCGCGTACCGGGCGACGAAGGTCGGCTCGGAAGCGTACGCGGCGAAGCTGGCCGAGGAAGCGGGCCGGTTCACCCTCGTCGATTCGGAGCTGCGGAACGGGATCAACAAGATCCTCAAGGTCATCACGTACCTGCTGATCCCGGCCGGCGCGCTGTCGATCTACAACCAGCTTTCCGGTTCGCAGGAGCTGCCCGCCGCGCTGCGCGGGATGGTCGCGGCGCTCGTCCCGATGGTCCCGGAGGGCCTGATCCTGCTGACGTCGGTCGCGTTCGCGGTCGGCGTGATCCGGCTGGGCAGGCGGCAGTGCCTGGTCAACGAGCTGCCCGCGATCGAGGGCCTGGCCCGCGTGGACGTCGTCTGCGCGGACAAGACCGGCACGCTCACCGAGAACACGATGCGGCTGTCCGAGCTGCGGCGGCTGCGCGACGCGGCCGAGGAGCCGGAGACGGTGCTGGCCGCGCTCGCCGCCGCCGACCCGCGGCCGAACGCCAGCCTGCTCGCGATCGCCGAGGGCTGCCCGGCCGCGCCGGACTGGACGCCGACCGCCGTGGTGCCATTCTCCTCGGCGCGGAAGTGGAGCGGCGCGGCCTTCGGCGACCACGGCGACTGGGTGCTGGGCGCGCCGGACGTGCTGCTGCCCGCCGAGTCGGAAGAACGCGCGGAAGCGGAACGGATCGGCGCGCAAGGCCTGCGGGTGCTGCTGCTCGGCCGGGCCGGGAACGCGGTCGACGCGCCGGACGGGCCGGGCGACGTCACGCCTGTGGCGCTGGCCGTGCTGGAACAGAAGATCCGCGGCGACGCCCGCGAGACCCTGGACTACTTCGCCGCCCAAGGCGTTGCGGTGAAACTGATTTCGGGCGACAACGCGGTGTCGGTCGGCGGCGTGGCCCGCGCGCTGGCCTTGCCCGGCGGCGAGGCCCCGGTCGACGCGCGGACGCTGTCCGAAGACCCCGGCAAACTGGCTGACCAGCTGGAGGGCACCGCGGTGTTCGGCCGCGCGACGCCCGCGCAGAAACGGGCGATGGTCGCGGCGCTGCAGGAACGCGGGCACACGGTCGCGATGACCGGCGACGGGGTGAACGACGTCCTCGCCTTGAAGGACGCCGACGTCGGTGTAGCGATGGGCGCGGGCAGCCCGGCGACGAGGTCCGTCGCGCAGATCGTCTTGCTGGACAACGCTTTCGCGACCCTGCCGCACGTCGTCGGCGAAGGCCGCCGGGTCATCGGCAACATCGAACGCGTCGCGAACCTGTTCCTCACCAAAACGGTGTACTCGGTGCTGCTGGCGCTGATCGTCGGCGTGCCCGGGCTGATCGGCCTGGACGCCATGCCGTACCCGTTCCTGCCGAGGCACGTGACGATCGTCGGTTGGTTCACCATCGGCCTGCCCGCGTTCGTGCTGTCGCTGGCCCCCAACAACGACCGCGCGCGCCCCGGATTCGTCGGCCGCGTGCTGCGGATGGCGGTCCCGGCCGGGGTGGTGATCGGGGCCGCGTCGTTCGTCTCCTACATCCTGGTCCACCCCGGCACCGCCACCACCGACGCGGAGCAGGTGCAGGCGAGCACCACGGCGCTGATGACGTTGATGGCGCTGGCGCTGTGGGTGCTGGCGGTGGTCGCGCGGCCGTACACGTGGTGGAAGGCCGCGCTGGTCGCGACGATGGCGGTGGTTTCGGCGCTGATGTTCGTGCTGCCGTGGACGCGGGACATCTTCCAGCTGGACCCGGGCAACGCGAGGTACACGCTGACCGCGGTGGTCTGCGCCGCGGCGGGAGTGGTGCTGATCGAGATCGGGCGGTGGATCGGGAACCGGATCGGGAACTAACGTCATCGGGGGACGGGTTCGGCCTTCGGAAGCCGGAGGTCGAGCTGGAAGCCGCGGTCGCCGTCGGTGATGAACGCTTCGCACAACGGGGCGCCGGTGACGAGATGCCGGTAGCGGGCGCTCATGGCGGCGGTCAGTTCGCCGACGCGCTGGCCGTCGAGGCGGACTTCGATCGCGTAGGAACCCTTGTGCTTGCCACTGGACACTGTGGACGGTGCGAGTTCGGCGGCGACGAGCGTGCGCGGGCCCGCGTAGTGCTGCCGCAAGGTCTCCTGGTGGTTTTCTTCTTTCGTGACGGTGATCGTTCGCTCCGGTGCGAGCAGCTCGGTCTCCGCGGTGAGATTGGCGAGCACCAGGGCGTCCGGGCTCGCGAGATGCAGGTACATCCCGTAGTTGCGGCTGCTTCCGCCCCCGGTGATCCGCGCCGGGCAGGTTCCGGCGTAACCCGCGTCGCCCAAAGCGCGGAGAACCGGCTGGTATTCGCGAGCGTCCGAACGGGACAGATACCCGACGGTTTCCGGCCCGGCGGCGGTGAGCGCGTCCACGCGGACGGCATGGAGATCGTGTGGATTCCGCGGTTCCGGGACCAGCAGCGCGACCACCGGAAGATGCTGGTCGAACCCTTCGCCCGCGGCGATTCCGCGTGCCGCGCGGTGCAAGGCCGGTTGATAATGCGATTCGCCGACGACCGCGACGCGTCCGTCCGCCGACAGCCGTCGCCGGGTCAGCGCGGTGCGCGGCGCGTCGTGTCTGCGGCGGGGTTCGGCCGGGGCGACGACTGGCCGCACCGGCACCGGCTGCGCGATGGCCGCGGCCATGGTGCGCAGTGCTTCCGCCAGCGCTGAGCTGGCGCGCGGGGTCGAGAAGTCGAAGGTCGCCCGGTACTCGTTCGGGCCGGAGAGCCGCAGCGAGCCGTACTCGAGGACGGGAAGCTGCCGGTTGTTCTTGTACCGCCGGTCCGGGCCGCCCTTGACGTTCACATACCGCCAGGTGCTCCCGACGACGCGGGCGTCGCCGGGAACCGAGCCGTCCTCGATGAACCGCTGGACGACGGCCTCGATCTCCAGGTTCCGGTACTCGACGTCGGCGTAGTGCTTGCCCTCGCGCACCAGCACCCGGTCCGGCAGGAAGTAGACCGCC
Source organism: Amycolatopsis sp. NPDC104775 (assembly GCF_055583325.1). NCBI lineage: Bacteria > Bacillati > Actinomycetota > Actinomycetes > Pseudonocardiales > Pseudonocardiaceae > Amycolatopsis > Amycolatopsis sp. NPDC104775. The sequence continues at coordinate 592,089 of NZ_JBVJOE010000001.1, read as the reverse complement.
CGGTCGCTCGTGGCGAGCGAGGGGATGGCGATGTTGGCCGACAGGTGCGGCGGCCCGCCGATGCCCCGGGTCAGCGAGACGCGTCGGACCAGCGCGGACGCCCCCGCGTTGACCTTGTGCTGACGCGTGGTCGACACCGCCCCCGACGCGACGACGTGCCACGCTCGTTCTGCCTGCCGAACCGGTCCGAACGCGTCGACCAGGCCTTGGAACCGGCGGGCTTCCCCGTCGTCCTGCACGTCGTAGAACACCACGACGGTCCGCCGGACCCGGTCGTTCAGGAAAACCCAGACCGTGAGAGGCACGCTGGCCAGGAGTGTCCACGGCGATGCGGCCACCAGCACGAGCGAGAGCACCAGAACCCACGGCCACCATCGCACCGAACGCGCGGCGTCGTTGAGCTGCCCGACGAACTCGCTCGCCTCGGCGGCCGCCATTTCCAGGGTGGTCGCGCCGGTGATGTCGGACAGCACGACGTCGCTCGCGGGCAGCAGCGGCGGCGCGGTGCTCGGTGCCTTCGAGCGAGTCGTCGCCTGGTAGCTGACCCGGCCGCCGCCGAGCGTGACGTAGGCGCCGCGCGGACCGGTCCCGACGCGGAACCCGGGCACGCCGACGGACGCGCCGAGCCCGGCCCGCGACATGCTCACGCGCAGCGGGCCGACCTTGACTCTCGTACGCAGATAGAACGACATAGGCGACCTTCGACGGGCGGCATTTGCCCGCTCTGGATCGCCACGCGTGCGCTGGCTGTTACGCCTCGCTCGGAAGATGCTGCTGGAGTGCGCCGAGCCCCTCGGCCCGCTCCCGGTCGTGCGCGTCCTGGGCGGTCAGCTCCGCCTCGGTCAGCACGATCGCGTCCGGGCCCGGGAAGACCGTCGATTCGTGGTCGGCGCCCTCCCAGCGGACGGTGAACGGCGGTCCGCCGTCGGCCGAGCCCACGGCCACGATGCGGCCCCGGTGCTCCGGCACGTCCACCTGGTTTCCCTTCACGACCAGCCAATCTCCGCGCTGTGCGTGCATGTCGCCTCCTCGGAACGACGTCGTCGCCCGCACGGATGCCTCGCCACGTCGGCCGCGAAACCTCGCACTAGGCCGATCAGGGGGAGACAAGCGCCCGGCCAGCGAAAGTAGCGCACGCCCGGGCGGCGCACCGAAAAACCCTCTGACCTGCGGCAATGAACTATTCTATGGTGGTATACACACCGCGTATACCCCTGTTGTATAGTGATCTTCACCCCCCGGGATTCCGGGGGCAAGGGAGGAACAGGGGAATGTCGGTTTCACATACCTTGCTCGGGTTGCTCGAGTCGGGTCCGAGACACGGGTACGACCTGAAACGGGCGTACGACGAGCAGTTCGGGCAGGACCGCCCGCTCGCCTACGGCCAGGTCTACTCGACGCTGTCGCGCCTGCTGCGCAACGGCATGGTCGAGGTCGCGGGGGTCGAGAGCGGCGAAGGGCCCGAGCGGAAGCGCTACACGATCACCGACGCCGGGATCACCGACGTCGAGAAGTGGCTGAGCACTCCGGAAAACCCGGAGCCGTACCTGCAGAACACGCTGTACACGAAGGTGGTTCTCGCGCTGCTGTCGGGGCGCGACGCCAACGACGTGCTCGACGTCCAGCGCGGCGAGCACCTCAAGGTGATGCGCTCGCTCACCAAGCGGAAGTACGAGGGCGACCTCGCCGATCAGCTGATCTGCGACCACGCGCTCTTCCACCTCGAGGCGGATCTGCGGTGGCTCGAGCTCACCGCGGCCCGGCTCGGCGAACTCGAGAAGGCGGTGCGCTGATGACCAGGCCGGGAACTCCGTTGCTCGCGGGCAACGGGCTGCACAAATCGTTCGGCCAGACGCGGGCGCTCGACGGGGCGGCGCTGACCGTCTCGGCGGGGGAAGTGCTCGCGATCATGGGCGCGTCCGGTTCCGGGAAATCGACGCTCCTGCACTGTCTCGCCGGGATCGTCCGGCCGGATTCGGGGACCATCCACTACGGCGGCCAGGACCTGGTCGCGATGGACGACAAGGGCCGCAGCGCGTTGCGGCGCACCGAATTCGGCTTCGTGTTCCAGTTCGGCCAGCTCGTTCCCGAGCTGACCTGCCTGGAGAACGTCGCGCTTCCGTTGCGGCTGACCGGGGCGAAGCGCGGGCCGGCCGAGGCCAAGGCGAAGGAATGGCTCGCCCGGCTGGAGGTCGACAACCTGGCCAAGCGCCGTCCGGGCGACGTCTCCGGCGGGCAGGCGCAGCGGGTCGCGGTGGCGCGGGCGCTGGTGACCGGGCCGAAGGTGGTCTTCGCCGACGAACCGACCGGCGCGCTCGACTCGCTCAACGGCGAGAAGGTCATGCAGATGCTCACCCAGGCGGCGCGGGAAACGCACGCCGCGGTGGTGCTGGTGACCCACGAAGCGCGGGTCGCGGCATACTCCGACCGCGAGATCGTGGTGCGGGACGGGCGCACGGTCGACCGGGAGCTGGTCGCATGACGCGGGATCTGCTGCTGGGACTCCGGCTGGCCGTCGGGGGCGGCCGGATGTCCGGGTCGGCGCTCCTGCGGCTCGCGATGACCGCGTTCGGGATCGCGCTCGCGGTCGCCGTGCTCCTGCCCGCCGCCTCGGTGAGCCATCTCGTGGACGCGCGGGCGGACCGGGCGGCGGCGATCAAGCAGGACACCGCGCCGCGGGAGGGGATCGCGCCGCTGGCGACCTACCGCTGGTACCCGTCGGTCGGCGAGGACTTCCTCCAGCTGACCGCGGTGGCGCCGACCGGACCGAACTCGCCCGTGCCGCCGGGGATTTCCCGGCTGCCCGCGCCGGGCGAGGTGATCGTGTCGCCGGCGCTGGCGGAGAAGCTGAACTCGGCCGACGGCGCGTCGATCAAGGCGCGGCTGCCGGGGAACGTGGTCGGGCAGATCGCCGAGCCGGGCGTCAGCGACGCCGCCGACCTGACGGCGTACTACGGGTCGACCGCCGCGGAAATCAAGGCCGAGGGCGAGAACGCCAGCAGCGTTTACGCCTACGGCAAGCCCGCGGAAGGGTTCACCCTGCCTTTGGTGATGTGGGTGTTCATCGCGCCGATCGCCGCGGTGCTGCTGCTGCCGTTGCTGATCTTCGTGACCACCGCGTCGCGGATGGGCGCGGCGCAGCGGGAACGGCGGCTCGCCGCGCTGCGGCTGATCGGCGTGGACGCCCGGCAGATCAAACGGGTCGCGGCGGCGGAATCGCTGGTCGGCGCGGTGATCGGGCTCGTGGCCGGCGGTGCGCTGTTCTACGCGCTGCGGCCGTTCATCGGGGACTGGCTTCCGTTCGGCCTGCGCGTGTTCCCGGACGATTTCACGCCTTCGTGGGTGTCGTTGCTGGTGATCGTGCTGCTGGTGCCCGGTCTCGCGGTCGGCTCGGCGCTGTTCGGCCTGCGCCGGACGATCGTCGAACCGCTCGGCGTGGTCCGGCAGGGCAAACCGGTGCGGCGGCGGATGTGGTGGCGCTGGACGCTCACCGGGATCGGCGTGCTGTTCCTGCTCGGAACGCTCCTCGTCCCGCCGGGGTCGGGGGACCAGGCCGCGGCGACGGTGCTCGCGGTGGGCAGCGTGTTCCTGCTCATCGGCGTCGCGGCGCTGCTGCCGTGGCTGGTGGAGCGGATCGTGGAACGGCTGCGCGGCGGGCCGCCGTCGTGGCAGCTCGCGGTGCGCCGGCTGCAGCTCGACAGCGGCACCGCCAGCCGGGTGGTGTCCGGGCTGGTCGTCGTGCTGGCCGGGACGATCCTGATCCAGGGCGTGCTCACCTCGTTGACCGACCGCACCTCCTCCCGGTCGTACGAGACGCCGCAGGGGGTCGCGGCCGCGCCGGTGCGGGTGGACACGACGACCGCGCACGAGGCCGAGGTCCGGCAGCAGCTGTCCGGAGTGCCCGGGGTGACTGGCGTGCACAGCGCCAAATCCCTGCAGTTCAAGTCCGGCGAACAGAACGTCTTCGGCACTCTCGGGGACTGCGTGGCGCTGAAGACGCAGGCGAACATCGGAGCCTGCGCGGACGGCGACGTCTTCTATGTCGCGGGATCGTCGGCCCAGCCCGCTCCGAAGGGCGAGTTGCAGATGTACGACTACCGCAAGAGCAACGAGGTCGCCGGTCCGAAGTGGACGGTGCCGGGCAACGTCCGGGTGGTGTCCTCGGGCAACAACGCGAAGGCAGTGGCGAGCGACCTGCTGGTCACGCCCGGTGCGCTCGGCGGCGTCCAGGCTCCGGGGGAACGCCTGCAGCTGGTGGTCGAAGGCCCCGGCAGCGTCGACGCGCTGATCGACCGGGTCGCCACCGCGGTGCGCCCGCTGGCGTGGAAGGCCGAAGTCGGCAAGACGGACTACCTGTCCGACTACGCCGGCCGTGACGAGCGCATGCTGGCGAGCTTCCGCGCGGTGCTGCTGACCGCGTCGCTCTTCGTGCTCGCGGTGGCCGCGATGAGCCTGCTGATGCTGTCGATCGAGCAGATCAGCGAACGACGGCGCCCGCTCGCGGCGCTGTCCGCGGCTGGCGTGCCGATCGGGGTGCTGGCCAGGGGATCGCTGTGGCAGACGGCGGTTCCGGTGATCGTCGGCGTGGTGCTGGCGGTCGGGGCCGGGCTGGGCTTGACCGCGCCGATCCTGCGGCTGGCGAAAATGCCGATGATGGTGGACGGCGGGGTGCTCGCCGGGCTGGCCGGGGCCGCGGTGGCCGCGGTGCTGCTGGTGACGGCGTTGACGTTGCCGCTGCTGCGTCAGGTGACAAGGCTGGACACGTTGCGCTCGGAGTAGACCGGGGTGATTCGGGGGGCGAAGGGCTCATCGGGGATTTCCTCGGTGGGCCCTTCGCTGTGCCTGCTGCGGGCAAGAGGGCTCTCCGCGAAGCAGACCCGGAAGCTGGTGTCGGACATGCGTTTTCGTGGTTGTGACCAGTGGTCATACGACTCTCGGTCAAAGAGTAGGATCAGGGCGGGGAGAGGAGGAGGTCGGCGGTGCCGACGGGAACGTGGGAGCGGCTGCCGGAGAAACGGCGGGCGGCCGTGCTGGCGGCGGCCGAGGCGGAATTCGCGGCGCGCGGTTTCAGCGGCGGCAGCCTCAACACGATCTGCCGCGAGGCCGGGGTGTCGAAGGGCAGCCTTTTCCAGTACTTCACCGACAAGGCCGACATGTACGTCCACCTCGCCGAGCTGGCGAGCGCGCGGATCCGCGCGGCCATGGAGGCCGAGGGCGCGAAACTCCCGTGGGACAAGGATTTCGCCGGTTCGCTCGACCAGCTGCTCGACGCGTGGGTGCGGTATTTCTACGACCATCCGCGCGAGCGCGCGATGACCGCGGCGGCCAACCTCGAACCCGATCCGGTCGCCCGCACGCAGGTGCGCGAGGCGGTCGACAGCCACTATCTGGCGGTGCTGCGGCCGCTGGTCGAGCGCGCGGTGGCGGCGGGGCAGCTGCGTGCGGACACCGAGGTCGAGATCGTGTTGTCGTTGCTGCTGCTGGTTTTGCCGCATCTGGCGCTGGCCCCGCACGTCGCGGGGCTCGACCCGCTGCTCGGGCTGGCGGAAGGCGATGCCGCACACGCGTCGGCGACGGCGCGCAGGCTGACCGGGGCGGTGCTGGCGCCGTATGTGCGCTGAGCGGCGCGGAACGGTGTGGTGTCGGGAAGGGGCGGTTCGTCGCGCTTCGCGAAGGCAGGCGGGTAAGGCGTGAGCGGTAGGCGAGGAGCTGGGGGCAGGTCTGGCTGGGGGTGCGGTGGCGAGGGTCGGTTCGGAACCCGCGCCGTGCGAAGGCGGGCTGTAAGTCGCGCGCGGCGTGAAGCTGGGGCAGCGCGAAGCGGGTCTGGCTGAGGGTGCGGCGGCGACGGTCAGTTCCGATCTCGCGCTCCGCGAAGGTAGGCCTTAAGTCGCGCGGCGTGAAGCTGAGGCAGCGCGAGGCAAGCCCGGCCACGGGTGCGGCGGCGAGGATCAGTTCGGAACCCGCGCCGCGCGTAGGTAAGCCGCCAGCCGGATTCGCAGGCCGCGCAGGTCGCGCAGGGCGAGCGGCAGGTGGTAGGCCGGGCGGTATCCCACCGTGTGGCCGGATTCCCCGCACGGTCCGGCGAAGTAGACGAATCCCTCGTCGTGGTCGCGGCGGGCCGGGGACCACGGCTGGTCCTGCCAGGCGCGCGCCGCGGCGTGGCTGGCGATCCAGTAGTTCGGGGCTTTCATCGTCTCGGCGATCGCGGCGGCGAAACCGGCGGCGTCGGTGTCGCTGACGCCCAGGCCGCGGCCCGGCCACAGGCGGGGCAGCACCCGGTCGGCGGTGTGGTCTTCGAGCCACGGCGCGCAGGCGAAGATCGCGCGCGTCCCGTCGACGGAGACCGACCAGCGCTGCATGGCCGCAGTGGGCGGGATTTCGTACATGGCGACCACCTGCTGAACGGACGGGAAACACGAAGCATAAAGGAACTTCACCGCGATGCGCCGAGCGCGGCGGAGATCCGGTCCGCGACCGTCCGGGTGAACCGGCCCGCCGCGGGGAGGCGTCCGCCGAGGCGCGATTTCGGGGCGGATACGTTGACCGCGGCGACGATGTCGCCCCGGAATCCGTACACCGGCGCGGACACGCCGACGAGCCCGGGCTCGAATTCCTCGTCCACCGTTTCGTAGCCGCGTTTTTGGATGCCAGCGAGCTTCCCGGTCAGCTGGCCGAGCGTGAGCGGCGGCGGTTGCTCGGCGGCTCCGGGGAGGTCGGGGAGCGGGTGCCCGGCGGCGCCGGCGAAGGTCCGCCACCACTGCCCGACGGTTTCCTCGTCCCATTCGCTCAATAACACCCGTCCGGGTGAGGTCGTGAACGGGTCGACCCCGACGCCTTCCCAGCCGAGCCCGCGAAAAGCGTGGGACGCGAGTTCGCTTCGGAGGGTGAACACCTGCCCCGCACGCAGAACGCACAAATGCGTCGTTTCGTTCAGCCGCGCCACGATCGTGCGCAGAAAAGGCGCGGCGAGGTGCGCGAGATGCGTTTCGGTGGCGTGCGTGGCCAATGCGAAGAGCCGCCAGCCTGGCCGATAGGCGCGGGTGTGCTCGTCGCGCGACACCAGACCGGCGTCGGCGAGGGTCGCGAGGGCTCGCGAGACCTGTGCCTTGTCGCGGCCGGACAGTTCGGCCACGCGGGACACGCCGAGTCCGTCGCGCGCTTCCGGCCGCGCGAGGACTTCGAGCAGGTCGACATCGCGGACCAGGCCCGAACCGTAGGTGCGCTGGTTCGCCATGTTGAGGACTGTGCAACAACGATTGGGCGACAGTCAATCCGCGATTACCGTCGCGGGAGTGCAGATCGCCGAGATCCAGCTGCTGTCCGGGACGCTGCCGCTCGATCCGCCGTTCGACGCCGCGTGGGATCCGGTGCCGCGCACGCGGTTCGACGCGACGGTGGTCAAGGTCGTGACCGACGAGGGCGTGACCGGCTACGGCTCCGGCGACACGATGGCCGGGTTCGAGCCGTACGCGGAGCTGTTCCTCGGCCAGGATCCGATGGCGATCAGCCGGCACGTCCGGGCGCTGGAGACCATCGCGTTCCACGCCGGGCGCTACTGGCCGTTGGAGATCGCGCTGTGGGACGTCATCGGGAAGGTGCTCGGCGTCCCGGTCGCGACGCTGTTCGGCGGCGCGGCGGACGCGATCCCGGCGTACGCGTCGACCGGCCGGATCCTGCCCGCCGAGGAGCGCGCCGAGGTCGTGGTCGGGATCCGCGAGCGCGGTTTCCGGGCGGCGAAGATCCGGCTGGCCGCGGACGATTTCGCCGGCGGAATCCGCACCATGCGGGCGGTCCGGGAGGCGGTCGGCCCGGAGATGACTCTGATGGCCGACCTGAACCAGGCGTGGCGGATGCCCGGCGACGTCCGGCCCTCGCTCGACCCGGCGGCGGTCCGCCGGTTCGCGGAAGCGTTGCGGGAACTGGACGTCTTCTGGCTCGAGGAACCGCTGCCGCTGGACGACCGGCCCGGCCTGCGCGCGGTGCGCGGCACCGGGATCCGCGTCGCCGGGGGCGAGATGGTCCGGACCTTCAGCGAGCTGCTGGACCTGGCCGGATCCGACGCTCTCGACGTCTATCAGCCCGACGTCGCGCTCGCCGCCGGAATGCTGCGCGCCCGCACGCTCGCCGAGCTGGTGCTGGCGCGCAACCGGCTCTTCACGTCGCACACCTGGTCGAACGGCCTCGGCCTGCTCGCGAACCTGCACGTGACCGCGGGCGTCGGCGGCGGGCCGTATCTGGAATTCCCTTACGACCCACCGGTGTGGACGCCGGAGCGGCGCGATTTCCTGCTTGCCGCGCCGCTGGACATCGACGCGGACGGCCTGCTGCACGTGCCGTCCGCGCCGGGGCTGGGCGTCACTGTCGACGAGGAACGGTTCGGGAGGAAACGATGACCGAGATCCCGGCGATCGAAATCGGTCCCTATCCGGCCGCCGCTTTTGCCGCCGGAGCCGTCGAACAGTTGCCCCGATTGGTCCGTACGGCCGGAGCGAGGAAGGTCGTGGTGGTCAGCGACCGCGGCCTCGTCGCGACTCCATTGCCGGAGCGGGCGGCGCAGTTGTTGCGGCAAGACGGCTTAGCGGTCGAGGTTTTCTCGGAGGTGCATCCGAATCCGACCACCGACGACGTCGACGCGGGTGCCGCCTTCGTCCGTGCCGCCGGTGCGCAAGCCGTGATTTCGCTGGGCGGCGGGTCCGCTTTGGACGCCGCGAAGGCGATCGCCCTGGCCGCCGTCAACGACCGCCCGGCCACTGAGCTGACGTGGAGCACCGAAACCTCGCCGGAATTGGCGCCCGCGTTGCCGATCGTGGCGATCCCGACCACCTCCGGCACCGGTTCGGAATGCAACGACCTCGGCGTCATCACCGACCCTCGGCGGCAGCGCAAGTGTTACCTGGGCGGCCCGACTTGCCTTGCCCGGTATGCGCTTCTCGACCCGGAACTCACGCTGAGCCTGCCGCCTCGCGCGACAGCGGCCGCCGGAATCGACTGCCTGACCCATGCCGTCGAGTCCTTCCTTTCCGCCCGCCCGAACCCGTGGGCCGATGGTCTGGACCTGCAAGCCGTCCGTTTGGTCGCGGAGAATCTGCGCCGCGCGGTTTCCGTCGGCGGAGACTTGGCGGCACGGGCGAACCTGATGCTCGCCGCGCATACCGCGGGCCTGGCGATGCGAACGACCGGACTCGGGGTGGTGCACGGCATCGGACACTCGCTCGGCGGCCGGTTCGACCTGCCGCACGGCCAGGCTTTGGCCTTAGTGCTCGGCGAATGCCTGCGGTTCAACCGCGCGGTGCGGGAGGACCGCTTGGCGCGTTTGGCGGAACCGCTGGGTGTCGCCGACGCCCGGGAATCCGTCGCGCGCAACGCGGAAGCGGCGATCGCGGCCGTCGAGCGGCTGGTGGCGGAGGTCGAACTGGCTGGCCGGTTGCGGGAATTCGGCGTAGGAGAAGGGGATTTGCCGGATCTGGTCGCCGACACCTTGGCGGACGGCGTGCTGGCGAACACCCCGCGCGAGGTCTCGGCGGCGGACGTCACCGGGATTCTCCGCGCGGCCTGGTAGCCCGGCGATGCCGGATGTCGTTGTCCGGCAACGGCGGACCGGGACGGAACGCTGACCCGAGGCGTGAGGATAATCCGGGTGGTGGCCACGCTTCGGTTCGTCTTCCATCCGCCCGCTGAGCTGGGCGGTCCAGTTGTGGTGCCGTACGTCGACGACGTCGCGCTGACCGACTTGATCGACCGGTTCGAACTCGCTGCGGGCATGTCTCCGGCGGGGGAGGCGTACGGCGGCCTGATCCCGAGCCGGTTCAGCGCCACGATGGCCGAGCATTTCCACGGCCTCGACTTCGGCGAAGGCGAAACCCCGCTGCTCGCCTGCGCGTGCGGCGACTGGGGCTGCTGGCCGCTGCTGGCTCGCATCACCGTGACCGAGGACGAGGTCGTCTGGGATTCGTTCGCGCAGCCGCACCGGCCGAAGCGGGACTACCGCGGGTTCGGGCCGTTCCGGTTCGCCCGCGCCCAGTACGAGGCGGCTGTGCTCCGGCTGGAGTCCGCCTGACCACTGTCTTCGAAGGGGCTTGCCAGTTAGTCTGCGCGCAGATAGTCTCTGCGCAGACCAACTGGAAGGACGAACTCATGTGGACCACTGACTACAGCGCGGACACCACGGCGAGCCCGGAGGCGGTGTGGGCGGCGCTGCGGGCGCTGCACAGCGGGACGTCGCTCAGCGAGCGCAGCGACCGGTTCGAACTGCACGGACCGTTCGAGAAGGGGACCGAACTGTCGGTCACGCCGCAGGGGCAGGACACGTTCCGTTCGCGCATCACCGAACTGACCGAAAACGAGGTCTACGAGGATGAAACACGGTTCGGCGACGTGGTGCTGCGGTTCCGGCACACGCTCGCGCCGCGCTCCGGCGGCGGCACGCGCGTCACGCATCGCTTGGAGATCGAGGGCGCGGCGGGTCCGGAGCTGGGGCCGCAGATCAGCGAGGACTTCCCGGCCGCGATGAGCGATCTGCTCGGCTACGCGGAGCGGTCCGCGCGATGACGCGGTTCGCGGGTCCGGGGGACAGTCCGGGTTTTCTGCTGTGGCACGTGACTTTGGCGTGGCAGCGGCGGATCCGGCAGACGCTCGAACCGCTGGGTCTCACGCACGTCCAGTTCGTGCTGCTCGCGTGCTGCTGGTGGCTGGAAACGCACGGAACGCCGCCGCGGCAGCAGGAACTGGCCGCGCAGGCGGGCACCGACATCAAGATGACGTCCCAGGTGATCGCCCGGCTGGAGACGGCCGGGCTGGTGACGCGGACGGTCGACGCGGGCGACACGCGCGCGAAACTGGTGCGGCTGACCGAAAAGGGCCGCGACCTGGCCGGGCGGGCGGTGGTCGCGGTGGAGCGGGTGGACACGGAGATGTTCGGCGCGGATGCCGGGCCGCTGCTGCGGACGTTGCGGTCGGTGCTCGACGCGGAGTGAGGGACTCTGGGCAGGCGGCGGGTCGGCGCACGGGTCGCGGTCAGCTGCGGGAACTGGTTTCAGCAGCGGTTTTGAGGTCGCGCAGCCAGGCTTCGAGGCCCATGTCGGAGGTCGGGTCCGCTTGCGGGCCGGAGTGGCTTTCCTCGGTGCGGACGAGGACGCCGCCGCGGACGGGACGGAACGTCCAGACGTGGACGCCGTCGATGTGGTACCCGGCGGCGTCGGCGGGCCCGGTCCAGCGGAGGCAGTTGCCGCGCTGGAGTTGCCGGACCGTGGAGCTGATGACGACGGTGCTCGGGGGAGTCGAGGGCACGTGGACGGTCGCCTGGAACCGCGAATGCTTGCGCAGCGGTCCGGGATCCAGGCGGCGCACGGTCATCGGGGCGGCGGGTTTCTGCCAGGACGTCCAGGCTTCGACGTCGGTCTGGAGGTCCCAGATCGTGCGCAGCGGCGCGTGGATCAGGATTTCGGCCCGGTGGCGGGCTTCCGCTGACGGGTCGACGCCTCGGCCCTGGCAGGTCGGACCGGGGCCGGGAGCGGCGGCTTGGGCGGGGGCGGCGAGGGCGAGGGTCAGCGGGACCGCGAGCAGGGCAGCCAGCAGGCCGGTCCGGCGCCGCGGGAGCTTCGAGCGGGTGTCTGGCATGGGTTTCTCCTTGTGTTAATGGCATTAACTACAGTGAAACCCTATAGCTCGGCGGCGGTGAAGGTCAATAGGAAAGGTGAAGGGGTTTAACTCAGCGTCGGTGGGTGGAGCCTCGTCCCGTCGGGCGCGCGTCAGGCGCGAAGGAAGGCATCCGTCAAAGCGAAGTGCGGCTGGGTGTGGACGCACATCCGGCCGCGGCCGCCTTCCGCTTGGTACTCCACCGCGATGACGGGTCCGGCGGGATGGCGCTCGATTGTCAGCACGGTCGCGTATTCGCGGAAGACGTCGACGACAAGGGCGGATTCCCTCCGGTACCGGACGCGGACGCTCCGCTCGGCCACGTCCCAGCTGACGTGGAGTTCCTCGTTTCCGGAGACGGGGATCTTGACCTCGCGCACGAAGTTGTCGCCCGAAATCTCCTCCCACTGAGGGAGGACGTCGAAGACCGAGAACCACACCTCGTCGTCGGCGATCGCGAACTCCACGCCGGGCAACGTACCGGCAAGACTCAAGCAGCCGTAACGGAATTAGCTTCCGGAAGCTCCGGAGGCGGGGATCAGGTAGACCGCGTCGGTGCGCACGGCGAGCGGCCAGGTGGCTCGGCAGCACGATCGCGACCTGGCGGCGAAGGTCGTGTTCGGCGAGCGCCGCATCGAGCGGGCCGAAGGCTGACGGCGGCCGCCATGTGCGGGGTGACGGTATTTCGAGGTGGCCGACCTGCTGGTCGCCATCGCCGCCTGAGCACGCGAACAGGCCCCGTCTCCCAGGATCGGAGACGGGGCCTGCTCAGGCGTCGATCAGTGCGCCGCGGCCAGCGCCGCCGTGGTGGGCGGCATCAGCTTCGGGTATTCCTTCTGGAACTTCTCGATCATCTTCGCGGACGGGATGATCCGGTTCGGGTTGTTCTGGGTCACGGCCTGCTTCTCGCCCCACGCCCCGGCGGCCTTGCGCTGCTCGGGGGTGCCGTGGCTGTGGAAGCAGTCGCCGATGGAGGCGTCGAGGTAGGTGACCTCCTGCTGGGTGCGGGCGTTCCAGGCTTCGCCCTTGGCGTGGGCGCCGAAGTAGCCGCCGTAGGCGTCCGGGCCCATCTCGCTCGACTCGTTGCGCGGGTAGTTGTTGTGCGCGAAGTCGACCTGATGGCCGTATTCGTGGCCGACGACCGCTTCCACCGACACGTCGTCGAAGCCGAGGTGGTTGACCACGTCGAGCAGGCCGTCGCCGAGCATGATGCGCTTGCCGCCGAGGCTGTCGGCCGGGGCGGAGAACGCGTTCAGGGTCAGCAGCGGATGACGGCCGCCCTGCAGGCCTGGGACCTCGTAGAGCACCTTGGTCGCGAGCGCGCCCGCTTCGGCGGCGCGCTTCGGGTCGAGGCCGAGCTTGAACGTCTGGGTCGTGCGCTCCTGGCTGCCCAGGTCGGTGCCCTTCCAGGCGACCAGCTGGATGTTCCAGCTCTCGATGTCCCAGAATCCGCGCAGTTTGTCGATCGTCGCGCCGGCGCGCGGCGTGTACTGGCCGTCGGTGCCGAAGACCTGCGGGGTCTTGTCGCTGGCGACGGCCTGGGTGTAGAGCTGGCCGATCGCGCTCAGCGCGCTGAGCGCCTTGCCCTCGGTCGGGGTCAGCTTGGCCGCGAGGCTGTTCGCGTAGGTCAGCAGCGAGCCCTCGGTGCAGCCCGGGATCGGGCCCTGCGCGGCGTTCGCCTGCTGGCCCGGCCGCTTGACCGGCGAGTCGAACAGCGGGTCGACGCCGCGCAGCGCGTTCGCGGGCAGCCCGTTGTAGAGGTCTTCGACGTCCTGGTACAGCTGCGCGATGTCCTGCTCGACCGAGGTCGGCTCGGCCGCTCGCGGCGCCGCGGTCGCCGGGACGGCCGTGGCCATCGTCAGCGCCGCGAGGGTGCCCGCCGCGGCGAGCGTTCTGCCGAGAATCCTGGTCCGTTTTCGCATGGGCCCCTCATTCCGGTTTTCAAGATCGCCAACTGCGGCAACCCTAAGACGATCTTGGCCGAGGAAACCGGGCCGGGCGAAAGAACCCCGGGATGGCCCACGCCTTTCGGCGGGTTTTCGCCCGGCGGACATCGGCCGAAAGTACTATCGGGCAGCTCTCCGGGCGTGCGGGAAAACCCGGTATTCGGGAAAACCGGACGAAATCCGCTTCGTCAGGCCCCGATCCGAAACCGCATCCGGCACACCACCGCGTCGGAACGGCGGCGCAGCGCCCGGGCCAGCACCGCGCCGCGGCGGTTCTGCAGGACGCGCTGCCAGACGTGCTCCGGTTCGACCTCGGCGACCAGGACGAAGACGTGGCATCCGGCGTGCCGGCGGAGGTGCTCGACGATCGGCTCGCCGAGGCGGCGGCGTTCGTCGTGCAGCTGGACCAGCGGGACGTCCGGACGCCACTGCTCCCACGCTTCGACGAACTCGCGTGCCGAGGCTTCCTCTTCCGGATGCGTCACGTGGACGGCCTCGACGTGGTCGCCGAGCGAGAGCGCGGCAGCGAGCGCGTCGCGGGTCAGCCGGGACACCGTGTGGACCGGGACGACTACCAGCGACCGGTTGGGCCGCGGCGGGGGAGGGATCCGCCCGAGTTCGAGCCGGTCGCCGATCCGGCGATAGTTGCGGTGGACCCATTCCATCAGCAGTACGAGCACCGGCAGCGCGACCACGATCAGCCAGCCGCCTTCGCCGAATTTCGTCGCGGTGACGACGATCGCGGCGAGTCCGGTGAGCAGTGCGCCGAAACCGTTCAGCGCGGCTTTCCCGCGCCAGCCACGCGGACGGGAACCGAACCAATGCCGCACCATTCCGGTTTGCGACAGCGTGAAACCGACGAACACTCCGATCGCGAACAACGGCACGAGCGTGTTCATGTCGCCATTCGCGAGGATCAGCAGCAAGGCCGAAGCGAGCGCGAGGAAACCGACGCCGTAGCGGTACACCTGGCGTTCGGCGCGCAAGGCGAAGACGTGCGGCAGATTGTTGTGTTTCGCGAGCAGCTGAGCCAGTACCGGAAGGCCGCCGAAGGACGTGTTCGCGGCCAGCGCCAGCAGGACGACGGTGGAGAATTGCACGACGTAGTAACCGAAACCGTCGCCCAGCGAAGCTGCGGTCACCTGCGACAGCACGGTCACGCCGTCGACCGGGTGGATGGCGAACTTCCCGATCAGCACGGCGGTCCCGAGCAGCATCACCGCGAGCAGTCCGCCGAGCGCGACCTCCGCCCGTTGCGCCCGGCGTACGCGCGGTTTGCGGAACGACGGCACGGCGTTGGCGATCGCTTCGACCCCGGTCAGTGCCGCGCAGCCATTGGCGAAAGCCTTGAGCAGCAGAAGGATTCCGACCGTCTGGAGGTTCGGGAGGGGTCCACTCGCGACAGTCGCGGCCGGAGTGGCGCGGAAAAGGCCGACCACGACGACGGTGAGGATCGATCCGACGAACACCGCGGTCGGAATGATGAATACCCGCGCGCTTGCGGCGATGCCGCGGAGATTGATGCCGGTGATCAGCGCGAGGATTCCGAGGCACAGCCACAGCTTGTACGGCAACAGCGCGGGAAACGCCGAGGTCAGCGCGGCGACCCCGGCGGCGACCGACACCGCGACGTTCAGCACGTAGTCGACGATCAGCGAGGCGGCGGCAACGAGCGAGGCGCGTCGGCCGAGGTGGGTGCGGCTGACGCCGTAGGCGCCGCCGCCGTCCGGGAACGCGGCGATGACCTGCCGATACGACAGGGTCAGCACGGCGAGCAGGACGGCGATCGCGAGCGTGACGGGCAGCGTGAAGCCGAGGCCGGTCCCGCCGGCGACGGCCAGGACGAGCACGATCGCCTCGGGTCCGTAGGCGACCGACGCCATCGCGTCGAGGGACAGCGCGGCGAGGCCGCCGACAACGGAAAGCCGGTGTCGGTCGGCGGCCGCGCGCGACGTTTCCGGGCGGGACAAAGTTGCGGTCACCCGGTCAGGCTGGCCCTCGCGACGCGACCGAGGGAGCGTCGTTGACGGTTTCCTGACAGTGATCTAGCGAACGGCAGTGATCCAGCGAACGCGAGTCAGCCGGAAGACCCGGCTTTCCAGTGCCGCACCGCGAACGGCCCGCCCCCGAGGATCGCGAGCGCGACGACCCCGGCCACGATCATGCCCGGCCGCAGGTCGAACGCGCCGGTGGCGATCAGCACCAGGCTCGTGACGATCGCCAGCACCTCCAGAGCGGACCGGCGCCGACGGCCGGATCCGCGGCTCAGCTCCGCGCTGAGCCGCGGATCCGTGGCGGACAACCCGCGTTCGATTTCGTTCAGGGCACGCTGTTCCCGATCGGTCAGCATGCGCCCCCCTGCTCGCGGTGCGCGTGCCGGCGGCGGATCAGGAACCGCAGGATGAACACCCCGCCGAACACCGCCGCGAACAGCGGGAGCGGGTTGTTCCGGACAGCCTCCGCGCCCGCGCGGACCTTCTCCGCGGCCGGGGCCGAGACGGTCTTCTCCACCTGCGCGGCGGCTCGGTCTATCGTCTCGTCGACCTTCTCGCTGGCCCGGGTCCGGACGTCCAGCTTGTGGCTCAGCGCGTCCAGTGTTTCGGCCAGTTCCTCGCGGGTGACGTCCCGGTCCGCGCGGGCCTGCTCGACCTTGCGTTCAGTCATGACCGCACCTGCTTCATCGTCTCGACGTCTTCGCGCACCCTCTCGACGGATTCCTCCGGCACCAGCGGTCCGGCGCGTTGCGTTTCCTTGCGACCGGCCAGCGCGGCGAGCCCGGCGATCAGCAGCAGGGCGCCCGCCACGATCAGCGCGGCCAGCCACCCGGGCAGCACGAGCGCGAGGGCGAGCACGGCCGCCGCAATCAGGGTCGCGCCGCCGAAAAGCGCGAGCAGGCCGGCGAAGCCGAAGAGCCCGGCCCCGATGCCGAAGCGCTTGCCCTTTGTCTGCAGTTCCGCCATAGCCAGCCGGAATTCGTCCTGGATCAGGCGTTTGACGGAAGCGGTCAGATCGGCCGCGAGGTCCGCGGTGGATTTCTCGTGCGCGGGCGTGCGGTTCATTTCCTCCAGCACGGCTTCCTCCCTTCCTTTTTCGAGGCTTACCCCGCAGGTGGGCGGCGAAACCGGTCAGCGCCCCGCCGATTCCAGCGCGGCCAGCGCCGTGCGGAGTGCGTCGACGACCCAGTCGTGGCCCAGCGGGAGCGGGCTCGGCACCTGGTCGCGCGGGCTGTCGGAACTGTGGGCGAGTACCTCGACTTCGACGCCGGACTCGCGCAAGGCGGCGATCTCGGCCTCGTGCTGGGCCAGCCAGGCCTCGTCGGCGACGGCGGCGTCCGCGGGGCTGATCACGCCTTCGGCGGCCGGGTCGACGAGCAGGATGGAACGCAGCGACCCGGAATGCTCGGCAGCCAGCCGCAGCGCGTCCGCGGCGAGGGGGCCGCTCGTCACCAGGTCGCTGCGCTCCGGCCCGTCGAGGGTTTCGGCGCTTTCGTGCCACGCGCTGTCCACTGGGATCCGGAACCAGAGGATCTCGTGGTCCTCGGCGAGCGGACGCCAGGTGGCGGGCAGGCCGTCGTGTTTGGCGGCACCGGCCGGGTCGAGCACGATCAGCCGGGGTGCGCCGGGGCGGCCCGCCGTGACCAGCGACGGGCCTTCCGCGGACTGGGTCGGACGAGAACGGTTCGGGCATGTCGGCTCCTTCCGCAAAGCCTGCGGTTACCCGGGCGGATGCGGGAGAAACGGTTCGGCACGCGTAACGGCCGGGAACGTGGGTAGCCGGGGAGTGATCGAGGAAGGGAGACGATCTGATGACCACTGCCCGCGATTTGATGACGCCGAACGCGGTGTGCGTGCGCGAGTCGGACACCGTCAACGACGCCGCGCAGAAGATGGCGCGCGAACAACTGGGTTCGCTGCCGATCTGCGGCGAGGACAACCGGCTCAAGGGAATGCTGACCGACCGCGACATCGTGGTGAAGGTGATCGCCGAGGGCAAGGACCCGCGTGCGGTGCACGCCGGCGAGCTGGCGCAAGGCGAAGCGGTGACGATCGGCGCGGACGACGACGTCGCCGAGATCATGCAGACGATGTCCCAGCACCGGGTTCGGCGGCTGCCGGTGATCGACGGCCACGACTTGGTCGGCATCGTCGCGCAGGCGGACGTCGCCCGCGCTCTGCCCAATCCGGACACCGGGGTGCTGGTCGAGGCGCTGTCGCACGACTACTGACCGGCTCCTGTTTGCCCCCGGCGGGTCTGGGTACCCGCCGGGCAAGCGCAGTGCGGGCCAGGGGGCCGACGGCCGCGGGGGGGGGGGGGGGGGGGGGGGGGGGGGGGGGGGGGGGGGGGGGGGGGGGGGGGGGGGGGGGGGGGAGGGGGGGGGGGGAGGGGAGGGGGGGGGGGGGGGGGATCGTCCGGGCGCTGCTTATGCGCGAG
>NZ_JBVJOE010000001.1:235681-574069 GCF_055583325.1 Amycolatopsis sp. NPDC104775 | reverse complement strand
TCCCTCCTCCCCCCCCCCCCCCCCCCCCCCCCCCCCCCCCTCCCCCCCCCCCCCCCCCCCCCCCCCCCCCCCCCCCCCCCCCCCCGCCCGATCCTGTCATTGAACCGCTTCTGGGTGAACAGCCGCTGATTTGAACGATCTCGCAGCGGGTAGCCGGAAAGGAACAGAACCGACTTTCCGGGGAGGACACCCGCATGGCCGACCGCATCCGCCCGCCGCAGCAGCAGGAACCGCCGGGCACCACTGAGGACATGGACCCGCGGCCGCGCGATTCGATGGCCGACTACGAGGGCCGCGGCCTGCTGGCCGGAAAGCGCGCGCTGATCACCGGCGGCGACTCCGGCATCGGCCGGGCCGTCGCGATCGCCTTCGCGAAAGAGGGCGCGGACGTCGCCATCTCGTATCTCAACGAGCACGAGGACGCGGAGTACACCGCGGACCGGGTGCGCGCCGAGGGCCGGGAATGCTTGCTGCTTCCGGGCGATCTCGCCGAAGCGAGCCAGTGCCGGGACATCGTCGAGCGCACTCTGTCCGAATTGGACGGTCTCGACATCCTGGTCAACAACGCGGCGACGCAGTGGCCGGTCGACAGTCCGGAGGACCTGACCGAAGAGCAGTGGATGCACACCTTCGACGTGAATCTCCACAGCTACTTCCGGGTGACCGCCGCCGCGCTGCCGCATCTGGGCGACGGGGACGTCATCATCAACACCGGTTCGGTGAACGGCCTGCGCGGCAACAAATCGCTCATCGACTATTCGGCGACGAAGGGCGCGATCCACGCCTGGACGTACTCGATGGCGCAGGCGCTCGCCGACCGGGGGATCCGGGTGAACTGCGTCGCGCCGGGTCCGGTGTGGACGCCGCTGATCCCGTCGACGTTCCCGCCGGAGAAGGTGGAGAAGTTCGGCTTGCAGGTGCCGTTGGAAAAGGCGGCGCATCCGGACGATATCGCGCCGTCGTATGTGTTTCTCGCTTCGAACCGGCTTTCGTCGTACTACAGCGGCGAGGTGATGGCCGCTCTCGGCGGCGAAACCGTTCCGGGCGGATAACCGCGGTTCGGTCCGTGAGGGGAACCCTGAGGGAATCAGATTCCCTCAGGGTTCCCTCACGGACGATCACCGGTTTTCCGAGTCGAGCCCGGCGGCGAGCAGTTCGGCGAGATGGATGCCCTCGCGTCCGCCGCTGTCCAGTTCGTGCAGCTGGGTCCGGCAGC
Source organism: Amycolatopsis sp. NPDC104775 (assembly GCF_055583325.1). Lineage (NCBI taxonomy): Bacteria > Bacillati > Actinomycetota > Actinomycetes > Pseudonocardiales > Pseudonocardiaceae > Amycolatopsis > Amycolatopsis sp. NPDC104775. Next base: position 572,853 of record NZ_JBVJOE010000001.1, on the reverse strand, counting down.
TGAACCCGTCGGCCAGCACCGCTGTCCGCCGGTCCGCCTGCCGGACCCGGGGGAGCAGCACCCGTTCCGCGCAGGCCTTGCTGACCTCCAGGTGCCCTCGCTCGAAGCCGAAATTCCCGGCCAGGCCGCAACATCCCGAATCGAGCCGTTCGACGTCCACCCCGGCCGCCTCGAGGAGTTCGCGATCCGCGTCCCAGCCCAGCACCGCGTGCTGATGGCAATGCACCTGGGCCAGCGCGTGCCCGGGAATCCGCGGCGGCCGGTACCCGGGGGAGTGCCGGGTCAGCAGTTCCGCGAGCGTCACGGCCTGGTTCCGCAGCCGCCGGACGTCGTGGTCACCGGGGAACAACTCCGCCGCGTCGGAGCGGAACACCGCAGTACAGCTGGGTTCCAGGCCCAGCACGAGCCCGCCGTCCCGCAGATGCGCGGCCAGCTTGCGCACGGTGCGGGTCAGCACCCGTTTCGCGATTCCCAGCTGGCCGGTGGAGATCCAGGTCAAACCGCAGCACGCGGACGGCTCCGGCAGCGTTACGCGCCAGCCCGCGTCCTCCAGCACCCGCACGGCCGCCTCGGCGACGTGCGGATGGAAGTAGGACGTGAACGTGTCCGGCCACAGCATCACCGTTCCGCGCGCGCCCGTCCCGGACGGTTGACGCCGGGCGAACCATCGAGGCAGCGGTTTCGGGGCGAAGCGGGGGATTTCGCGGTGCTCGACCCCGGCGGCCCGCGTCGCGAAGGGGGTTTTGCCCAGCAGGTTCACCAGCCAGGCCGTGCGCGTCTTCGCGACCAGCCGCGCGACGAGTGGAAGCCAGCCCATGCTGAAATCCGACCGCGGCCGTTTCCAGGGGCGGCCCTCGTAGTGATGGGCGAGGAATTCCGCCTTGTAGGTGGCCATGTCCACGTCGGCCGGACAGTCGGATTTGCAGCCCTTGCAGGAAAGGCACAGATCGAGCGCCTCGCGGACTTCGGTGGAGCGCCAGCCGTCGGAAATCGGGCTGTCGTGGTGCCCGTTGAGCATTTCGAACAGCAGCCGGGCGCGGCCGCGCGTGGAGTATCCCTCCTCGCCGGTGATCTGGTACGACGGGCACATCACGTCACCGTTGTCCGAAGTGGACTGACGGCAGCGGCCGACGCCGACGCAGCGGTTGGCGGCCTGGGAGAACGAGCCGCCGTCGTGCGGGAAGCGGAAGTAGAGGTCCTGCGGCTCGGCGGGGGACCACGAGCCGCCGAGCCGCAGGTTTTCGTCCAGCGCGTACGGCGCGACGACCTTGCCGGGATTCATCCGGTCCGCCGGGTCGAAGATCGCCTTGAGCTGGCCGAAAGCGGTGACCAGGTCGGTGCCGAACATCCGCGGCAGCAGTTCGCCGCGGCTCTGCCCGTCGCCGTGCTCGCCGGAGAACGAGCCGCCGAACTCCGCGACCAGGTCGGCGGCCCGTTCCATGAACTTCCGGTAGGTCGCGACGCCGGACGCGGTGTAGAGATCGAACGGGATCCGCGTGTGCACGCAGCCCTGGCCGAAGTGGCCGTACAGGCTCGGCCCGGTTTCGTCGGTGTAGCCGAATTCCTCGTACAGCGCGTCCAGCCGCCGGAGGTAGTCTCCAAGTTTTTCCGGCGCTACGGCGGAGTCTTCCCAGCCCTCGTAGGTGTCCCGTTCGCCGGGGACGTGCGCGGTCGCGCCGAGCCCGGCCTCGCGGACCTGCCAGAGCTCGGCTTCCTTGGCCGGATCGTCGAGGAAAGCGACCTCGGCGCCCTCGATGGAGTCGAGCAGCCCGCGAGCCTGGTTCTCGGCCTCTTCGAGCGTTTTTCCCCCGAACTGGACCATCAGGAACGCCCGGCCGCGCGGCAGTTCTTCGCGGGCTTTCTCGTTGAGGTGCTTGAGCCGTTCGTCGTAGAGAAGCCGGTGATCGACGCCTTCGAGCGCGATCGGCTCGTGCGGCAGGACGTCCGGCACCGCGTCGGCGGCGGTCGCGATGTCCGGGTAGCCGAGCACGACCATCGCGCGCTCCGGCAGCACCGGGACCAGGTTCAGTTCCGCGCGCAGGACGGTGACCAGCGTCGATTCGCTGCCGACCAGCAGCCCGGCGACGTCGAAGCCGTGTTCGGGCAGCAGCGAGTCGAGGTTGTAGCCCGACACCCGGCGCGGGATGTCCGGGAAGCGGCGGCGGATCTCGTCGGCGTACTCGTCGCGCAGGCGGTGCAACTGCCGGTACACCGCGGCGCGGCGGTCGCCGTGGTGCTCGATCTCGGCGTACTCCTCGTCGCTGGTTTTCCCGCACCAGAACCGGGTTCCGTCCGCCAGCAGCACTTCGAGTGCCACGATGTTGTCGACGACCTTGCCGGTGCGCTGTGCGGTCGCGCCGCAGGAGTTGTTGCCGATCATGCCCCCGAGGGTGCAGTTCATGTGCGTGGCGGGCTCGGGGCCGAACCGGAGCCCGGTGTCGGCGAGCTGCCGGTTGAGGTCTTCCAGCACGATGCCCGGCTGCACGACGCAGGTGCGGCGCTCGGCGTCCACGGATTCCAGCTCGGAACAGTACTTCGACCAGTCGAGCACGACCGCGGTGTTGGTGCACTGGCCGGCGAGGCTCGTCCCGCCGCCGCGCGAGAGCACCGGCGCGCCGAATTCCCTCGCCACAGCCAGCGCCTCGACGGCGTCGTCGGGGGAGCGGGGCATCACGACGCCGAGCGGGACCTGGCGGAAATTCGACGCGTCGGTGGAGTAGGCGGCGCGGCTGCCGTCGTCGAAGCGGACCTCGCCCTCGACGCGCTCGCGCAGGGCGGCGGCAAGGGCTTCGGTATCGATCTCGGCGGGTTCCGGCACGCGAACAACGGGGTTGGGGAGTTCAGCGGTGCTCATCGGCCCTCCTTGACCGCATACTCGGCGGCCGCGTCCGCGTGCAGCCGCAGGCCGTGCCCGGCAGTGGACATCGACGGAGCGACCCGGCCGCCGCTCGGGTCGAGGCCGCCGTAGAACAGTTCCCGTTCGATCCGGTCGTGGTCGGCGAACCATTCGATGTGCCGGAAGTTCGGCGTCGCCGCGGCCGCGTGCGCGGACAGGTTCGGCGCGCAATGTGCGGAAACCTCGCGGTTAGCGGCAGCGGCAAGGGCGGCGACGCGACGCCATTCGGTGTACCCGCCGCACCGCGTCACGTCGACCTGGAGACAGTCGACGGAGGGGAGCATCCGGGCGAAATACGGCAGGTCGTAGCCGTACTCCCCGGCGGCGATGTCCGGCCCGTCGGGCGCGCGCAACTGCGCGAGCCCGGGCAGATCGTCGCTGGACACCGGCTCTTCGAACCAGGTGACGCCGAATTCCCGCAGAGTGTCGGCGATCCGGCGAGCCCGGCCGACCGAATAGCCGCCGTTCGCGTCGACGTACAGCGCGGCGTCGTCCCCGATCGTCTCCCGGGCCAGCCGGACCCGGCCGATGTCGCGGGCGACCGCGGAACCCCAGGACTCGCCGATCTTGATCTTCACCCGCGGAATGCGCTGCTTGCGCACCCAGTGGTCCAGCTGCGCGGCCAGTTCGTCGTCGTCCTGCGAAGTGAAACCGCCGCTGCCGTACACGTCGACCTCGTCGTGCACCCGGCCGAGCAGGCGGCTCACCGGAACGTCGAGCAGCCGCGCGGCCGCGTCCCAGATCGCGATGTCCACAGCGGACAGTGCACAAGAGACTAAACCGGCGCGGCCGAGGTTCCGGATCGCGTGCTGCATCGCGGTCCAGCACGCGGGCGGGTCCAGGACCGGCTTTCCCTCTAGCGCCGAGGCCAGTTTGCCCTCGATCAGCGGGACGCAGGAGAAATCCGCGTACGTCCAGCCGAGCCCGTCGGTGTCGCCGGCCCGCACCCTGGCCACGATGAGCGTCGTGGAATCCCAGGCGAGCGTGCCGTCGGCCTCCGGCGAAGGAGTCGGCACCCGGTAGGCGCGCGCGTCGACGCGTTCGATGTGCGGGGCGGCGACGGTCACCGCGACCGTCCGGGCAGGAACTCCTGCAGCTTCGTCTTCGCGCCCTGGAACATCAGGTGGAACGCTTCGGGATCGCCCTTGAGCACCGACTCGGTCACCGATTTCATCTGCTCGAACGTCGCGTGCGGCGGAATCGGCGGGACTTCGGCGTCGCAGCGCACGTCCAGCACGGCCGGCCGGTCCGCGGCGAGCGCGGTCCGCCAGGCCGACGCGAGGTCGCCCGGATCGTCGACGTTGATCCCTTCGAGGCCGACACTGCGGGCGAATCCGGCGTAGTCGACGTCCGGCAGCGATTGCGATTCCTCGAACTTCGGCGCGCCGCCCATCGCGCGCAGTTCCCAGGTGACCTGGTTCAGGTCGTTGTTGTGGAAGACGCAGACGATGCACCGAGGATCCGACCACAAGCCCTGGTAACGGGCGATGGTGATCAGCTCGGCCATGCCGTTCATCTGCATCGCCCCGTCGCCGACCAGCGCGATCGCGGGCCGGTCGGGATGCGCGAACTTGGCGCCGATGGCGTAGGGCACGCCGGGGCCCATCGTCGCGAGCGTGCCGGACAGCGTGCTGCGGATGCCGTCGCGGATCCGGAGGTTGCGCGCGTACCAGTTGGTCGACGAGCCGGAATCGGCGGTGACCATCGCGTTGCCCGGGATCTGCTGGGAGAGCTCGTGCACGATCCGCATCGGGTTGACCGGTTTCGCGTCCACCGCGGCTTGCTGGTCCATGGTGGTCCACCAGTCCGCGACGTTCTTCTCGATTTTCTCGCGCCACGAACGGTTTTCCGTCCGGCTCAGCTTCGGGATCAGCGCGCGCAGGGTCGCCGCCGCGTCACCCACGAGGTTGACCTCGGTGGGGTAGCGCATGCCGATGAACCGGCCGTCGATGTCGATCTGCACCGCGCGCGCCTGGCCGTACTCCGGAAGGAACTGGCTGTACGGGAAATTGGAGCCGACGATCAGCAGCGTGTCGCAGTCGCGCATCATCTCGTAGCTCGGCCGGGTGCCGAGCAATCCGATCGAGCCGGTCACGTAAGGCAGGTCGTCCGGAAGAACGTCCTTGCCCAGCAACGCCTTCGCCACTCCGGCCCCGGTGAGGTCCGCGACCTGCTTCACCTCGTCGGCCGCCTTGCGGGCGCCCTGCCCGACGAGGATCGCGACCTTCTCCCCGGCGTTGAGCACGTCGGCCGCCTCGCTGATGGCGGGTTCGGGCGGCACCGGATTCGGCCACGCGGTCCCGGGCGGGCTCGACGGCATCTGCTTGAACGCGTGCTGCGGCGGCTGGTACGGCTCTTCCTGCAGGTCCGCCGGGATGATCAGCGCGGTCGGCGTGCGCGAGGCCTGCGCCACCCGGAACGCGCGGTCGAGCGCGTTGGGCAGCTGCTCGGCGACGTTCACCTCGATGCAGTACTCGTTCGCGACATCCCGGTACAGCGCTTGGAGCTCGACCTCCTGCTGGTAGCTGCCGCCCATCGCGGTGCGCGCGGTCTGCCCGACGATCGCCACGACCGGCACGTGGTCGAGTTTCGCGTCGTAAAGCCCGTTGAGCAGGTGGATCGCGCCGGGCCCGGAGGTCGCCATGCACACGCCGACGGCACCGCTGAACTTCGCGTAGCCGACCGCGGAGAAGGCGGCCATTTCCTCGTGCCGGGCCTGGACGAACCGCGGCTGGTTGTCCGCCTTGCCGAAGGAGGCGACGAGACCGTTGATCCCGTCCCCGGGGTACGCGAACACCTGTTCCACGCCCCAGTCACGCAGCCGCGAAAGCAGGTAGTCGCCGACGGTCTCGGTCATGACAAGTCCTCCCGTGCGTTGAGTTCTTCCCCGGCTACCCGGTGGTCTGGGGCACTACACGTCGTGCCGCAGCCCCTGTTCGTGCCCGCTGGCGTTCGTGGTGGTTTCCGCGCCGTCGAGGTGGCGCGCGGTGTTGACGAGCCCGACCATGGTGAAGGCCTGCGGCATGTTCCCGAGCTGCCGTCCGGCGGCGACGTCGTATTCCTCGCTCAGCAGCCCGACGTCGTTGCGGACGGCCAGCATCCGCTCGAAAACCTCGACCGCTTCCTCGGTGCGGCCGGTGCCGTGCAAGGCGTCGGCGAGCCAGAAACTGCATGGCAGGAACGCGCCTTCGCCGCCTTGCAATTCGCCCTGCCCGGAATCGGCGTCCGGATCGTAACGATGGACGAATCCGTCTCGCGACAGCTCTTTCCGTACCGCGTCGACGGTTCCGCGGACCCGAGGGTCGCTTGCCGGAAGGAAGCCGACGCGAGGGATCAGCAGCAAGGCCGCGTCGAGGCCGTGCGAGCCGTAGAACTGGGTGAAAGTGTTGCGGTCGGCGTCGTAGCCTTCGCGGCAGACTTCCTCGTGGATCCGGTCGCGCAGCGCGCGCCAGCGGTCGACCGGGCCGTCGAGCTGGTGCCGTTCCACTGTCCGGACCGCGCGGTCTATGCCCGCCCACGCCATTACCTTGGAATGCACGAAATGACGCGGTTCGCCGCGTACTTCCCACAGGCTCCGGTCGGGCTGATCCCAATAGCCTTCGAGGAAATCGAGCAGCCCGCGTTGCAGGTCCCACGCCGGATGCGTCACCGGAAGCCCGGCCTCGCGGACGAGATGCAGGCCGTCGATCGTTTCGCCCCACACGTCGAGCTGGACCTGACCCGCGGCGGCGTTCCCGATGCGCACCGGGGTCGAACCGGCGTAACCGACCAGCAAGTCCAAAGTGGACTCAGGCGCCCGGCGGGAACCGTCCAGTCCATAAAGGACCTGGAGTTCGGCCGGATTTCCGGCGGCGGCGCGCACCAGCCATTCGCGCCACGCCTTCGCTTCGTCGGGATAGCCGGTGCCCACGAGCGCTTGCAGGTGCGCCAGCGCTTTCTCGGCGTCCGTCGGATCGGGCCGCTCGCGGTAGGACGCGTGGTAGGTGAGCACGAACGGCACTCGCTCGCCCTCAGCGACGGTGAACGCGGCGTCGCCCTCGGCCGACACCTCGACCGGCGTGGTCAGCCGAACCGCGTCGGGACCCGCTACTGCGTCGAAACGGCCGTCGACATGCCGGACCACGGCCGCACTGAGCCGTAGTCGAACCGCGGCCGGAGGCAATTCCGCATCGGCACCCGGCCGCGCAATCCCTCGACGATCCGGACGAGATCAGCCGCCCCGTCCCGCGGCGGCATGAAGTCGAGCACCCGCACGGCACCGTCGGCGGTCTCCCATTCGCTGGCCAGGACCAGGGAATCGCCGACGTAACCTCGGCGCGTCGCCGACCCGCCCGCCGCAAGCCCTAGTTGCCAGACCCCCGCGCGTTTGTCGTGCAGAAGCGCGGCGAAACACGCGGGGGAGTCGAAGCGCGGCAGACAGAGCCACTCGACCGCACCTTCCCGTGACGCCAACGCCGCGGTGTGCAGGTCGCCGAGCAAGGCGTAATCCTCGATCGGGCGCTGGTTCGTCGCGTCCGGATCAGTCGCGGCCGAGCGCCTTCGCCAGTTCCTTCTTGTTCATCGTGGACCGGCCGTGGATATTGCGCTTCTTCGCCTCGTTGTACAGCTGGTCGCGCGTCGGGCCGCCGGGGCCGAGCCGCTTGCCGGAACGGTGCCCGCCGCGCTTCTGCGGCGATTTGTCCTGGACCGAACTCTTGCTCGCCTGGTCCGATTCGCCCGACTGCGCCCGGTTCTTGTTCACCGTGCGGGCGGCGATCTCCTTCGCGCGCTTCTTGCTCGCGCCGCGCTCTTCCTGCGACTCCTCGATGTGCTGGTACTGCCGTTCGCGTTTCGAACTCCAAGCCTGCTGCGGCATCCCAGTCTCCTTCCGCCGTTCTTGATCCCCGGGTTGCCCGCGCGCGGGAGGGGGAAACATCGCGGTTCGCCGAGCCGGAAACGGGTACCCGCTCGCGAGTGGGACGCGAACAGACTCTCGCCGGGCGGCTGCTGGCCGAGCACCTGGTCGCCGGCCGGCTCGAACCAGGGACCGAGATCGGCCTGCGGGTCGACCAGACGCTGACCCAGGACGCCACGGGCACGCTGGTGATGCAGGAGCTGGAGGCGCTCGGGCTCGACCGGGCGCGCACCGAGCTGAGCGTGCAGTACGTCGACCACAACCTGCTGCAGGCGGACGAGAAGAACGCCGAGGACCACGCGTATCTGCGCTCGGCTTGCCGCCGGTTCGGGCTGTGGTTTTCCAAAGCGGGCAACGGGGTTTCGCATCCGACGCACATGGAGCGTTTCGGCGTGCCCGGCAAGAGCCTCGCCGGCTCCGATTCGCACACCTGCGCGGCAGGGGCGCTGGGCATGCTCGCCGTGGGCGTCGGCGGGCTCGAAGTGGCGCTGGCGATCGCCGGGGAGCCGCTCTACCTGCGGATGCCGGAGATCTGGGGCGTCCGGCTGCGCAACGAGCTGCCGCCGTGGGTGTCGGCGAAGGACGTCGTGCTGGAGATGCTGCGGCGGCACGGGGTGAGCGGCGGACGGCACCGGATCATCGAGTACCACGGGCCGGGGCTGGCCTGCCTGCGCGCGATGGACCGGCACGTGATCGCCAACATGGGCGCCGAGCTGGGCGCGACCGCGACGGTGTTCCCGGCCGACGAGGCGATCCGCGTGTTCCTGCGGGCCGAGGGGCGCGAACACGACTTCCGCGACCTGCGGGCCGGACGCGACGCTTCCTACGACGTCGAAGACGAGATCGATCTGTCCACTGTGGAGCCGCTGGTGGCGAAACCGTCGTCGCCGGGCAACGTGGTGCCGGTGCGGGAGGCGGCCGGAACGCCGGTGGGGCAGGTCGTGCTCGGTTCGTCGGCCAACCCCGGGTTCCGGGACTTCGCCGTCGCCGCGGCGACCGTCCGGGGCAGGCAGACGGCCGATTCGGTCAGCTTCGACGTCAACCCGACGTCGCGGCAGATCCTCGTCGAACTGGCTCGCAGCGGACATCTCACCGACCTCGTCGCGGCGGGAGCGCGGGTGCACCAGGCGGGCTGCCTCGGCTGCATCGGGATGGGCCAGGCGCCCGCGCCCGGCACGAACTCGCTGCGCACCTTCCCGCGGAACTTCCCCGGCCGGTCGGGCACCGCGGACGATTCCGTCTGGCTGTGCTCGCCCGAGACCGCCGCGGTGTCGGCGCTGACTGGCGAGCTGACCGATCCGCGCGACTACGCGACCGCGCACCATCTCGCGTATCCGCGCGTCACCGGGCCAGCCCGTTCGGCCGCCGACCCGCGCGTTTTCACCGCGCCGCTGCCCGAGGACGAGGCGCTGCGGGAAGAACTGGTGAAGGGACCGAACGTCGCCGGACTGCCGGACTTCGACCCGCTGCCGGACGAGATCGAGGGGCCGGTCCTGCTGAAAGCCGGGGACGACGTGTCGACCGACGAGATCTCGCCCGCGGGCGCCCGCGCACTGCCGTACCGCTCGAACATCCCGAAACTGGCCGAGTTCACCTTCACCCGGATCGACGAGGACTACCCGAAGCGCGCGGGCTCGCCGCACTTCGTGGTGGCGGGGGAGAACTACGGCCAGGGCTCGTCGCGCGAGCACGCCGCGATCACCGCCCGGTACCTCGGCCTGCGGGTGGTGCTCGCCCGGTCGTTCGCCCGGATCCACTGGCAGAACCTGGTCAACTTCGGCGTGCTGCCGCTGGAATTCGCCGACGCGGAGGACAGCGAGAAGATCCAGCGCGACGACGTGCTGTCCGTGTCCGGGCTGCATCGGCTGGCCGAGACGGGGGAGCTCACCGTCCGCAACCAGACCCGGGACGAGGAATACCGCGCGGCGCATCACTTGTCGCCTCGCCAGATCGATGTCCTCCTGGCGGGCGGGCGGATTCCGCAGCTGGCGCGGGCGCTGAGCTAGGAAGCTTTCAACGCGGCTTCCAGATCGGCGCGGGACATCTTCGACCGGCCCTTGACGTCGCGTTCCTTCGCGAGCTTCTGCAGCTCCGTCTTGGACAGTTCGGACAGATCCGGGGTGCGCGGCTTGCGGCTGCTGCGCACGCTGTTGGCCAGCGCCTCCATGAGGTCGACCACCTTCGTCGGCTGCTCCGGCTCGGCGGCGGGCGTGACGGTGTTCCCGGCTCGCTTCGCCTCGATCAGCTCGTCCACCCGCTGGCGGTAGGTGTCGTGGAATTCTTCGGGCTTCCACGGCTCGGACATCGCGTCGATCAGCTTGACCGCCAGGTCCAGTTCCTTCTGGTTGGTCTTCGCCTTCGCCGGGAGCTGTGGCACGTCTTCCATACTGCGCACCTCGGCGGCGTAATGCAGCGTGTTGAGCACGATCACGCCGTCTCCGGCGCGGGCGAGCGCGAGGTGTTCGCGGCCGTGGAAGACGAACTTCGCGACGGCTGCCTTGTCCCGGCGGGCGAGCGCGTCGAGCAGCAGCACGTACGGCCGTTGTGATTCCTCCTTGGCGGGCGCCAGCCAGTAGGCGCGGTCGAAGTACATCGGGTCGACTTCCTCGAGGTCCACGAAGCTCTCCACCTCGAGCGACCGCGACCGGCCCGGCGCGATCTCGTCCAGTTCCTCCTGCTCGACCAGCACGTACTCGTCGTCGCCGACCTCGCGGCCGCGGACGATGTCGTCGTAGGGCACCTCGTCGCCGGTCCGCTCGTTGACCCGCCGGTAGCGGATCCGGTCCCGGGTCCCGCGCTGGAACTGGGTGAAGTGCACGGCGTGGTCCTCGACCGCTTTGTACATCCGCACCGGGACGTTGACCAGCCCGAACGACAGCGCTCCCTGCCACACCGGACGCATCGGCAGCTCCCTCCTGTTGCCCGCCGGGTACCCGATCCGGGCTTCCGGCACACGGCGCCGGTGTAACCGAATGGGATTCGGGGTAGCTTCTGCTCCGATGCGCATAAAACCTCGCGGAAGCCAGTTCTTCCAGCTGCTCGCGGACGCGGCCGCGAACCTCGTCACCGCCACCGCGCTGCTGCGGGACCTCACCGAAGCGGCCCCGCCGGACCGGGAGGCCATCGCGGCCCGGCTGCACGAGGTCGAACACGCCGGCGACGACCTGACGCACACCATCATGGTCGAGCTGAACAGCACGTTCGTCACCCCGTTCGACCGCGAGGACATCCAGGCGCTGGCCGCGCGGATCGACGACGTCCTGGACTTCCTCGACACCGCCGCCGACCTCGCGGTGCTGTACCGGCTCGAGAAGTTCCCGCCCGGCACCGCCGGGATGCTGCGCGTGCTCTGCCGCGCCGCGGAGCTGACCGCGGAAGCGATGCCGGGGCTGGCGAAGGTCGGCGAGCTGTCGCCGTACTGGATCGAGGTCAACGCGCTGGAGAACGAGGCCGACCACACCTACCGGCGGATGCTCGCCGACCTGTTCCAGCCCGGCGCCGACGCGCTCGAAGTGCTCAAGGCGAAGGAAGTCGTCGAACAGTTCGAACTGGCCGCCGACGGGTTCGAGCACGTCGCGGACGTGGTGCAGACCATCGCGGTCAAGGAGTCCTGAGTGGACAGCACCGCCGCGCTGGTCGCCGTCGTGGTGCTGACGGTCTTCTTCGACTACACCAACGGCTTCCACGACGCGGCGAACGCGATCGCCAGCGCGGTGTCCACGCGGGCGCTCCCGCTGCGCACCGCGCTCGTGCTGGCCGCGGTGATGAACCTGGCCGGAGCCCTGCTGTCGACCGGGATCGCCGCGACCGTCGCGAAAGGAATCATCGACGTCCCGGCCGGCCCTGGCGCGCTGACCGTGGTGCTCGCCGCGCTCGTCGGCGCGATCGCCTGGAACCTCGTGACCTGGTATTTCGGCCTGCCGTCCTCGTCGTCGCATTCGCTGATCGGCGGCATGGTCGGGGCCGCGCTGGCCGCGGCGAGCACCGTGCACTGGACCGGCATCGCGGAGAAAGTGCTGGTGCCGATGGTCGCGTCGCCGCTGCTCGGGCTCGTGCTCGGGTACGTGGCGATGGTGGCCGTGCTGTGGCTGCTGCGGCGGCGGAATCCGCACCGCAGCGGCCGGGTGTTCCGGCGGCTGCAGATCGTGTCGGCCTCGGCGCTGGCGCTCGGGCACGGGTTGCAGGACGCGCAGAAGGGGATGGGCGTGCTCGTCCTGGCGCTGATCGCGGCGGGCAAGCAGAACACGTTCTCGGTGCCCCTGTGGGTGACGCTGGTGTGCGCCGGGGCGTTGTCGCTCGGCACCTGCTCGGGTGGCATGCGGATCATGCGGACGCTCGGCCGCCGCGTGTTCCCGCTCGATCCGCCGCACGGGTTCGTCGCCGAATCGGTCGGGGCCTCGGTGCTGTACTTGACCGCCTTCGCGGTGAAGGCGCCGATTTCGACCACCCACGTGATCACCGCGGCGGTGATGGGGGTCGGCGCGACGCGGCGGCTTTCGGCGGTGCGATGGGGAATCGCGCGGGACATCGTGCTCGGGTGGGTCCTCACGTTCCCCGCGGCGGCGGGAGTTTCCGCGCTGGCTTTCTGGCTGCTGTCGCAGTTCGGCTGATCACCTGGACACCAGGGCGAGCACTTCCTCGTCGCTGGTCGGGCCGAAATCCGCATAGAACTCGCCGACCGCGCGGAACTCCTCCGGCTCCCGGAGGCAGATCACCTCGTCCGCCTCGCGAGCGAGCTTGTCCAGCGCGGACGGTGCGCCGACCGGAGCGGCGAAGACAAGCCGCGACGGCGCGTGCGACCGGAGCGCGCGCAGCGCGGCGATCGCGGTCCCGCCGGTGGCCACCCCGTCGTCGACCACCACGACCTCACGGCCTGCCGGGGAGCGCGGGACGCGCTCGCCCAGATAGCGGCGGACCTGGTCGCGGGCTTCGGAACGGGCGTGTTCGACCTGACGGGTGACGTCGTCCGGTGTCAATCCGAGTGCGCGAAGCCCGGCTCGGTCGAAGTACGGCGGCCCGTCCGCCGCGACGGCGCCGAGCCCGAGTTCCGGTTGTCCCGGTGCCCCGATCTTGCGGACGACCAGCAGTTCCAGCGGCGCGTCCAGCGCTCGGGCAACCGGGGCCGCGACCGGCAGCCCGCCGCGGACGAGCCCGAAGACGACCGGGTCGGCCCACGTCCGGCAGGCGAGCGCGGCGGCGAGCCGGGCACCCGCTTCGGCGCGGTTACGGAACGGTCTCACCGGCGGGTTTTCTTGGCCGCTCGGCGGAGCCGAGTGTCCTTTCCGGACTTCCGGTTCAGCACTTTCCCGGCGAGGGCCAGGCCAGCCGCTACCTTGCCGAGGCTTGGCTGGCGGCTTTTCGGCTGGTGGCTTTCGGCTTCCTTCCGGTCGTCCTTTGTGGACTTCAAGCTGCGGCGCAACAGCTCCCCGGCCCCGAGAACGGCTGCGGTCAGCCCGGCCGCGACCGCGCCGTGATGACGGCTGAGCACCGGCTGGGGGTCCCGCGCCTTCGCTTGCTGGTCGAACTCCCCGTGCGCGCCGTAGTCGGATCCGCGCGGGCCGTCCGCGGGCTCCCACAGGTTCGCGGGCTGGCTCGGCGGCTGCGGTTGCCCGGTTTGCTGCGCGCCGAAGCCGGTGCGGGCGAGGTACCGGTCGAGCAACCCGGGCGCGACGGCGTTGGCCAGAAGGGTCGCGGCGGTGCTCGTGCCGACCCAGTACTCACGGCGGCGCGGGTGGTCGGCGGCGTGCAGCACTGCACGCGCGGCGAGTTCGGGCTGGTAGATCGGCGGCACCGGCTGGGCGTGCTCGGGCAGCCGGGACAGCAGCCAGCTGAACTGCGGCGTGTTGACCGCGGGCAGCTGCACCATGGTCGTGCGGATTCCGCTGTGCTCGTGGAGAAGTTCGCAGCGAAGCGCTTCGTTGAAGCCCTGGATCGCGTGCTTGGCCCCGCAGTATGCGCTCTGCAGCGGGATTCCGCGGTACGCGAGCGCCGAGCCGACCTGGACGATCGTGCCGGTGTCCCGGGGCCGCATGCGTTCGAGAGCGGCCATCGTGCCGTACACGAAACCGAGATAAGTGACCTCGGTGACGCGGCGGTATTCGCCGGGTTTGACGTCGGCGAACCGGGCGAACACCGAGCTGAACGCGACGTTGACCCAGACGTCGATCGGCCCTAGCTCGTCCTCGGTGCGGGTCGCGGCGGCGTCGACCTGGGCGAAATCGGCCACGTCAGCAGGCAGTTCGAGCGGCGTGCCCCCGGCCTCCCGGACGTCCTCCGCCGCGGCGGCGAGCCCCTTCTCGCCGCGCGCCAGCAAGGCGACTTTCGCGCCGCGGCTTCCGTAAGCGCGGGCGACGGCCCGGCCCACTCCGGCGCTGGCTCCGGTCACGACTACGACGGGCGGCATGGAAATCCTTTCCCCGGACCAGGAGTCCGGCGGGTCGGCGGACGCAGACACTCCTGGCGGGCGACGTGCCCGCACACCGCGACCGCGACCAGCGCGAAGCCGAGCAGCGCGAGCGGTACCTCCGGCGGAAAGGCGATCCCGCGGGCAACGAACCCCGCCGCGACCGCGGTCAGCGTCCAGCACGCCGACTGGCCGAAGGCACGCCGCAGCCACAGCGCGTCGGCCGCGAGAAGCTCGCGCTCTCTCGACCTCAGCGCCCTCTGGGGACCGGGCTGCCGGTGCGCGGCCATCGCCTGCTCCCTTCCGCCTCGCAGCTCGCTTACCCGCTCCTGGCCAGGCCAAACGAGAACGGCGGAAGCGTCCGGTTTGCTCCGGAAGGCCACGGGTAACCGGGCGGGACGGGGCGCGATCGCTGACGTCGCCGATCATCGGCGGACACCGCCGGACTTCGCCGGAAGGAGCACGAGATGAGCAGGCTGCTGGTCGACCCGGAAAGCGCGACTGTCCCTTGTGGACAGTGCGGCCGCGAGGCGGTGCACGTGGGCAGGCTGGTCCAGGAGGACGGGACGCCGGTGAGCCACGCGGTGGTGTGCACGGTGTGCCGCGCGCACCGGCCGGGGCCCGGGCTGGGAGAAACCCGGATGCCTCGGCTGGCGGTGCTTACGCGGCCCTCCGCGGGATGATCCTGGTGTCGTCGCCGTGAGGCTGGCAAGGCCGTGAAGGGCTCCTTGAAGGAATCTGATTCCTTCAAGGAGCCCTTCATAGACATTGGCCTGGGCCCGCTTCGGCCCCGAAACCCAGGCGGCCGTGGTCCGCTCAGTCGATGCCGAGCACGGACTCCGCGGTGGTCCAGTTGGTGAGCATGGCGTGCTGCGCGTCGGCGAGGGTGGCCTTCCCCGCGCACACCGCCTTCTTGACCGCGTTTTCGACGGAATCCTTGCTGTAGGAGTTCTGGTCGCCGTCGTGCGGTTCGGGCCAGAGGTTCTTCGGATCCTTCGGCGCGCCGCCGAGTTCGAGCGGCAGGAAGTGGTCCTCCTCGTACGAGCTGAGCGAGGTGTCGGAGTAGCCGTAGTCGATGATGCCCTGCTTCTTGAGCTTGTTGGTGTAGGTCGTCGAGGGCCGGATCGTGGCCGTCCAGCCGGGGACGCAAATCGTGTCGTCGATGGTGTCCTGGGTGACGTCCGGGTTGGTCGCGCCGGGCGTGCAGACCGGATCGGGCAGCGGAAGATAGGACTGCGAGCACTTCGCGGCGAGAGAATGCGGGACGGCGGCGTTCGCGGCGGGCGCGACCAGCACGAGCGAACCGGCCAGAACGACGGCGGGCGCGGCGAAACGGGCAAGTCGGGACATGGAAATCTCCTCCCAGGAATACGGTCGCGCCAGCCTCCGCCGGGACCGGGCGATCGCACTACCTACCTTCGAAGGAATGCGTGAAGAATTAACCGGGTGCTCAACTTGTCGGCCGACAAAATGCACAAGGTGGACGCAATTCGCGGGTGCCGATGCGGGGATGATCGGCGAATGCGGCGCAAGCGGGGAGGGTCCGGGCGAGCAGGTCGGAAGTTCTTGAACCGTCAGCATTCGGGCGCTCAGGGCTGGCAGCGAGTGGCGGACCTGAAACCTGGAAAGGTTCTTCAAAACTGTTTCCGGTCAGTTTTTATGCGCCCGTGGGGAAAAGGGGTCGAAAAACGCTGAAATCGATTTCCGCTGCGCCGTTCGGTTGAAGCTCGCGGTGCTTCGTATCCGTTCCCGGCTCTTCCGCGACCTTTTTCGTGAACCCTGCTGGAATGGATCTTTTCCGGCGTATTTCCCTGGGGTGAGCGATGAGCGAACGGGAAGTGCCGCGGTCCGGAGCCGGACGCGGCGAGGGCGCGGAAAGCGGCCCGGCGGGCGAGACCGCGCCCGCTGAACCGGGAGCGGGGTACGAGATTCCGATCGGGATGCCGGTTCCGGCGGCCGAGCTGGAGCGGTTGAAGGCGGCCGCCGAGCGGCACCGCGATCGGGAGGACGAGGCCGACGCCCCGGCACGGGCCGGCGACGAGGCCGCGGAGGAAGAGGGTGATCACCGTGATGCCTGATGGGATTCAGGTGCTCGAGGGCCAGATCGGCGAAACGGCCGGGGGCGCGTCGCGGGAGATGGCGGATCTGACGGTCGGCGAACTGCTCGCCGAACAGCCGTCGCCGGACCGGTCGCCGTTGTTCGCGCAACGGTTCCCGGTGCCGGTCGAGGAGTACGACCGGCTCAAGACCGATGCGCGGGAGCACGGCGCGGAAGCGCTGGGACCCGACGAAGCGCTCGACGTCCAGCTGGACCAGGAAGCGTCAACGGAACCGTCGGAGGAGAATCCGCCGGAGGACCAGATCTACGACGGGCTCGCCCCGGCGGCGTCGGCGAGCTTCGACGGGATTTCGCAGACCGCGTTCCAGCCGCCGGACTGCACCGTCGCGGTGGGCCCGAAACAGGTGCTGGCCGCGGTCAACGTGGACCTGGTCGGCTACGACAAGACCGGCCTGCCACAGTTCCGGTGGGCCAACTTCACCGCGATGTTCAACCCGGTGCTGCCCGCCGGAGCGCAGCTTTTCGACCCGAAACTGGCCTACGACCACTACAGCGGCCGGTGGATCGTCTGCATCGCCGCCCGGCGCGCGAATCCGCAGGGGTCGTGGATCATGCTCGGCGTCTCGCAGACCGCCGATCCCGCGGGCGGGTACTGGATCTGGAGCACCGACGCGACCGCGAACGGCTCGACCGCCACCGGCAACTGGTCCGACTACCCGATGCTGGGCTTCGACACCCAGGCGATTTACGTGTCCACCAACCAGTTCGCCTTCGGCGGCGGGTTCGCCTACGCGAAACTGCGCATCTTCAAGAAGGCGGAGCTGTACGGCGGCGGAACCGGCGGGAGCCACACCATCCGCTGGTGGGATTTCTGGGACTTGGCCAACCCGGACCGGAGCGCGGCGTTCTCCGTGCAGCCGTGCACCCATTTCGAAGGCCTCGGCGGAAATCCGCGCGCGTACCTGGTGAACTCGCTGTTCCCGTCGGGATCGAGCCTCACTCTCTGGACGCTGTCGAACCCGCTGGGCCCGTGGTCCGGCGGCACACCGACGCTGACCTCGACCGCCGTGCCCTGCCGCGGCTACAGCCTGCCGCCCGGCGCGGTGCAAAAGGACGGCGGGGCAACGCGAATCGCCACCAACGACACTCGGCTGCTCAACGCGGTCTTCCAGTCGGCGGGCCGCACGCAAAAAGTCTGGACGACGCACACCTCCGCGTACAGCTGGCCGGGCGACACCGAGGCGCGATCAGTGGTGCAGTGGTACGAGATCGACGTGCCCAGCCACGGGATCACGCAGCAAGGCGCGTTCGGCGCACCCGGCAAGCACTACTTCTTCCCGGTGATCCAGACCGACCTTTCCCTCAACGCCCACGTGGCGTTCGGCCGGTCCGCCGCCGACGAGTACGGCCATTTCCGCCAGACCGGCCGCCTCGCCACCGATCCGCCGGGGACGTTGCAGGGCAGCGCTTCGGTGATCGCCGGGCAGAGCGCCTACACCGGCGGCAGATGGGGCGACTACTTCGGCATCGGCCGGGACCCGTCGGATTCCCGGACCGTGTGGAGCTACGGCGAATACGCCGGCGCGGGCAACACCTGGCGGACCCGCCTCAACGCGGCGAAGTACTGACAGCAGGGAGGGCGACATGAACACTGCACAACGGCTCCGGATCGCGGGTGAGGCGGCACTGGCAGCGCTCAGTGCCGTGGCGCTGGTGCTGACGTTGACGGCGCCGGACTGGATCGAACGCACGACTGGCGCTTCTCCGGACGGCGGTGACGGGGGAGCCGAGTGGTTCCTGACGGCTGCCGCTTGCGTGGCGACGTTGTTGTTCGCGGGGTTGGCCGCGTGGGAGTGGCGGCGGCTGCGGACGGCGTGAACGGCGCGCGGGCACCGGTTCGCTCCGGTGCCCGCAGCTCGAGGTTCCCGGTGCCATCGGAAGGTCAGCTCGCCGCTGACCTTCCGAGGTATGCGGCGGAAAACCCGCGCGGTGCGGCGAGTCCCGATGCGCGGAACACTTTTGACGGCCGACCGATCCTGCCCGAGGGCGAGAACTGGCCAGCACCGCAGAACTGCTCGACGTCATTCCTCATACGTGATCGCGTACCGCGCGGCCACCGGATTGATCTTCACCGGGTCCACCGCGCCGTCCGTCAGCACCGCCGGTCCGGCCTCGAACAGATCCTCCAGATAGTGCTCCCACCCGCCCGGCGAGGAGATCTGCAGCAGCCGCGGCGCCGGGTCCGACACCGCCCGCAGCGCGTGCGGGACCCCGTGCGGCAGCAGCACGAACATCCCCTTCGCCGCGACGTGGCTCTCGTCGGCGAAGTCGATGCCCAGTTCGCCCTCCAGGACGTAAATGCATTCGTCGGCCTCGTGGTGGACGTGCCGCGGGATGTCGCGCGCCAGCGTCACCTCCATCAGGGAGAAGCGGGCCTCGGTGTCGCCCGTCATCGCCTTCACGGCGAACGCGGGCGGCAGCGGCACCCGGCCCGGGCGTGCCTCGCCGGGCTGGAGAAGCAGGAAGCGGTCCTTCGTCATGGGGTATCCTCGCAGACAAGTCGGAAGCGGAGTCCGTTTCCACATTAGCCACGGGAGGGCACGGGTTGTCAACGGAGCGCAGGCCGAGGGCGGACGCGGAACGCAACCGGGCGCGGGTGCTGGAAGCGGCCCGTGCGCTGCTCGCCAAGCACGACGATGTCCAGCTTCCGGAGATCGCGCGGGTCGCCGGGGTGGGCGTCGGGACGGTGTACCGGAACTTCCCGGACCGGCGGGCGCTCGTGGAGGCGCTGGCGGAGCAGCGGTTCGCCGAGATCGCGGAGTACGCGCGGAAACGGTGCCTGGACGGGAAATCCGGCGTCAAACGCTATCTGCGGCACGTCGGCGAGGTGCTGTCCGCGGATCGGGCGCTGTCGTCCGCCATTGAGACGGCGCGCGGGTCGGCGGGGAGCGAACCCCGTGGCGACGCACTGGCGGAGCTGGAAACCGTGGTGGCGCAAGCGATCGCGGCGGATCAGGCGGCGGGGGTGCTGCGCGTGGACTGCACGGTCGGCGACGTGTACCTGCTGGTCGGCTGCTTGTCGTCGGTGGTCCGCACGGGGAGCGGGGACTGGCGGCGGTTCCTGGAGCTGGCTCTGGAGGGGTTGCTGCCCCGGGACTAGCCGTCCAAGCGCATCAGATGAGACGTGAGTTCGCCGCAGTCGTGCATCGCGATCAGCACGGCGGCCATCTCGCGCACGCCGGGTTCGCGGACGATCACCTGATCGACACAGGCGAAATAGCTGCCACCGGCGCACTCGCCGGTGCTTTCCCAGCGGCGCATGATCCGGTCGACCTCGTCGAGGGTGAACATCGTCGCGCTCCACCGGGAGCCGTCGGGATAGCGGACCTCGACGTCGACGTTGTCCACCTCGTCGGGGTCCTCTCCGCCGCCGACGAGGAACATCGCGTCGAACGCCGAGGTCCGGAAGACGTAGTGCGAAGAGTCCCAGCCGTCGGAAAGAATTTCAGTCCCCACGGCGAAAAGCCTAGCGGGCCGCCCCGGACGCGGAGCGGCCCGCTAGGCACGGAAATCAGGCGATGTCCTCCAGCGCGACCCCGGGGTCGGCCAGCCGCTCCGGGTCCACCGTCTTGCCGGAACGGATCAGCGCCTTGATCGGGTCGGTGACGTCCCAGACGTTGACGTTCATCCCGGCCAGCACGCGGTTTTCCTTGAGCCAGAAGGCGATGAACTCGCGCCCGGCCACGTCGCCGCGGAACACGACGCGGTCGTGGCCCTCGATGGCACCGAGGTATTCCATGCCGAGGTCGTACTGGTCGGTGAAGAAGTACGGCAGCTCGTCGTACGACTCCTCCTTGCCGAGCATCCCGGCCGCGGCGACAGCGGGCTGGTTGAGCGCGTTCGCCCAGTGCTCGACGCGCAGGTGCTTGCCCAGGAACGGGTGGTAGGCGTTCGCGACGTCGCCGGCGGCGAAGATGTCCGGGTCGCTCGTGCGCAGGCTCGCGTCGGTCACCACGCCGTTGTCGACGTCGAGCCCGGCCGCCTCGGCGAGTTCGACGTTCGGCTTGGCGCCGATCCCGGCCAGGACGGCGTCCGCATCGAGGACGCTGCCGTCGCTGAGCCGGATCCGCTTGGCCTGGCCGCCGTTGGTGATGTGCTCGACCTGGACGCCGAGCCGCAGGTCGACGCCGTGCGCGCGGTGCAGGTCGGCGAACACCGGCGCGACCTTCGGGCCGAGCGCGGCGATCAGCGGCAGTTCGAGCGCCTCGACGACGGTGACCTCCACCCCGGCCTGGCGCGCGGCGGCGGTCGCTTCGAGGCCGATCCAGCCGCCGCCGACGACCACCAGCTTCGCGGCGGTGCCGAACAGTTCCTTGAGCCGGTCGGAGTCCTCGATCCGGCGCAGGTAGCAGA
Source organism: Amycolatopsis sp. NPDC104775 (assembly GCF_055583325.1). Taxonomy (NCBI): domain Bacteria; kingdom Bacillati; phylum Actinomycetota; class Actinomycetes; order Pseudonocardiales; family Pseudonocardiaceae; genus Amycolatopsis; species Amycolatopsis sp. NPDC104775. The sequence goes on along the minus strand of NZ_JBVJOE010000001.1, from coordinate 552,188 downwards.
TCCCCGCGGTGTCCGGCAGTTCGCGCGGGCTCGCGCCGGTGGCCAGCAGGAGCTTGTCGTAGCCGAGGCTGGTGCCGTCGTCGAGCGCCACCCGCTTCTCGTCCCGCGCGATCGCCGTCGCCTTCACGCCCTGGCGCAGCTCGATGTTCTTCTCGGCGTACCACGCGGCGTCGTGCACCTGGAAGCTCTCGGCCTCCGCGTTGCCCGCGAGGTAGTCCTTCGACAGCGGCGGACGCTCGTAAGGCAGGTGCCGCTCGTCCCCGACGATGGTGATCTTCCCGTCGAAACCCTTGTCGCGCAACGCTTCCGCGGCCTTGGCTCCGGCCAGTCCGGCTCCGATGATGACGAACGACGAGGTCACTGACGAACTCCTTCGATGCGGGGACGACGGGAGTACTTATATCACTAGCGAAGTTTGGTCTTATTCGACTGCCTGGTCAAGTTCCCCTGATCAGAGGTATCCGACTGAGACTGCGCCTACCCCGAAAGGCGTTACTTCGCTGTTCAGCCGTACCCGCCGCCGGAGTAGCCGCCTCCGCTGTAGCCGCCGGTGCCCGACGCCGCCGGGGTGGTCGTGATCGCGGCGCCGCTCGGCGAGACCATCCACCACAGCCCGCCGTTGAGGTTCAAGCCCTGGCCGTTGGTCTCCCCGGCGGCGCGGTCGCCGCGGTAGCGGTACAGCGGATGGCCGCCGAGTGTTTCTTGCTTGGACCCGTCTGCCCGGGTGATGGAGCCGATGCCGCCCTGCGCCACGCCGGTGAGCGGGGTGCCCGCCGCGACCGGGGGCCAGTAGCTCGCGCAGCTCGCGGTGCAGGCGGACTGGCCGTCGTGATCCGCGGCGAAGAGGTAGATCGTGTCGCCCTTGGTGTCGGTGAGATGAGTCGGCGCGGCGGGCGGCGCGGCTGTGGTGTCGCCGCCGCCACCGCACGCCGCGGCGAACAGACCCGCCGCGGCCAGCGCGGCAGTCAGCCCGAAAGTTTTTGCAGTCGCCGGATTTTTGCCCTTCATCCCAGCCTCCAGGAGGTGCGCGGATGTCGCCTTCCCCCGACACGCGGCAGGGGCCGGAACGGTTCAGCTCGATTTGTCGAGGGTCACAGCGTCTGGACGGAAGGGGTACCGGCACGTACGGTATGGCAAGCCTAACCTTAGTCACTCTCCGAGGAGGACCCATGCCAGAGCGTGCGCTCGACCGGGCCGTCCCGTTCGTGCTCGGCCTGTTCCGGATCGTCGTGGGGCTGCTGTTCGCGGCCCACGGCGCGGCGGCGCTGTTCGGGTTCTTCGGCGGCGGCCCGAAGGGTGGAACTGTCGCCGTCGGCACGTGGCCTTCCTGGTACGCGGCGGTGATCCAGCTCGCGTGCGGCCTCTTGGTCGCGTTCGGCCTCGGCACCCGGATCGCGGCGCTGCTCGCGTCCGGCTCGATGGCGTACGCGTATTTCGTCGTGCATCAGCCGGACGGCTTGCTGCCGTTGCAGAACCACGGCGAGCCCGCGGCGATGTTCTGCTGGGCTTTTCTGTTGCTGGCTTTCACTGGACCTGGTGCGCTGGCGGTGGAGGGGTTGTTCCGGAAGCGGTCCGACGCGGCTCGGTCGTGGGGTGGCGAGCCGCGCGGCGTGCTGAGCGCGGTTCAGGCCAACTCCGGCTCGGGCGACTAGCCGGTTGCGCAGGCGAGCTGATCCGGCTCTTGGAAGCGATCAGACGATGCTCGCCGCGCGGGACCATCGGGCAGCGAGCCGCGCGGCGTCCTGGGCGCGGTCCACGTCAACCCCGGCTCGGGCGACTAGCCGCAACCGCGAGATGCCGTCCGGGACGCTCGGCGGGCGGAAGCAGCCGACGACGATGTCCCGTTCGTACAGCTGATTCGCGGCCGCGACGGCCTGTTCCGGCGAGTCCGCGGGGATCGACTGCACCGCGCCGGGTGCTCGCGAAACTCCTGCGGCGTCGGCGATCGCGGACGCGGCGCGGTGCAGCTCATCGACTCGCGCCGGTTCGGCCGCGATGATCCGGCAGGCTTCCGCCGCGCTCGCGGCCGCGGCGGGGGCGAGCGCGGTGTCGAAGATGAACGTCCGCGCCGTGTTGACCAGATGTTCGCGCAGCAACGGCGATCCCAGCACTGCGCCGCCTTGTGCGCCCAAAGCCTTCGACAACGTAGCGGTCACCGCGACGTGGGGCGCGCCCGCGAGACCGGCTGCGTGCACCGCGCCCCGGCCGTTGCCCGCGACGCCGATGCCGTGAGCTTCGTCGACTACCAGGAAGGCGTTGTACTCGGCGCACAATGCCGCCGTGCGAACAAGATCCGTAGCGTCGCCGAGCACTGAGTAGATCGACTCGACCACTACGATCGCCCGTTCCTGCGACCGGTCGCGCAGCAGGCGTTCGAGCGCCTCCAGGTCGCTGTGCGGGCAGATCGCGACGGGGGAGCGCGACAGCCGCGCGCCGTCGATCAGCGACGCGTGGATGTGCGCGTCGGTGATCAGCAGCGTGTCCGGCGAACCGAGCGCGGTGATGACGCCGATGTTCGCCGTGTAGCCGCTGGAAAACCCGAGCGCGGCCGGTTGTCCGGTGAGAGCGGCTAGTTCGCGTTCCAGTTCGGTGTGACACGGCGTGGTGCCGGTGACGACCCGGGACGCGCCAGCACCCGCGCCGTACCTCTCCACGGCCTGGACGGCGGCCGCGCGCAGGCGCGGATCGGTGCTGAGGCTCAGATAATCGTTCGACGCGAGATCCAAAGTGGACGCCCGTGGGTGTCGCCGATCATCGGTGCGCCGGACGAGACCGGCGACGTGCCGGTCCCGTCCGGCGGCGGTCAGCCAGTCGTGCATCGACACCACGGCGGTCACGCGTTGGGTGCGGCGGCGGTGCCCGCTCCGCGTTCCCGCAGCGCCGGGGCGGAGTGCGCGGCCTGCTGCTGCTCGCCCGCGCCGAGCACCTCGAAACCGGCGTCGGCGATCATTTCCAGGTCGGCCTTCGCGGCCTGGCCTTCACTGGTCAGGTAGTCGCCGAGGAACAGCGAGTTCACCACGTGCAGCGCGAGCGGCTGCAGCGACCGCAGGTGCATTTCGCGGCCGCCGGCCATCCGGACTTCCGTTGCCGGGCAAGCGAATCGCGCCAGCGCGAGGATGCGCAGCGCGCGCAACGGGCTCAGCTCCCAGGTCCCGGCGAGCGGCGTGCCCTCGAACGGCATCAGGAAGTTGACCGGGATCGAATCGCTGCCGAGGTCGCGCAGCGCGAAGATCGCGTCGATCAGCTCGTCGTCGGTCTCGCCCATGCCGACGATCAGGCCGGAGCACGCGGAAAGCCCGGCGGACTTGGCTTTTTCGACTGTGTCGACGCGGTCGTCGTACCCGTGCGTCGTGCAGATCTCGGAGTACCGGGACTCGCTCGTGTTGAGGTTGTGGTTGTACGCGTCGACCCCGGCTTCGCGCAGCCGCTCGGCCTGGCCGTCCTTGAGCAGCCCGAGGCAGGCGCAGACCTCGACGTCGGCATGCGCGGTCTTCACCGCCTCGACCGCTTGCGCCACGCGGTCGACGTCGCGGTCGCTCGGCCCGCGCCCGCTCGCGACGAGGCACACCCGCGACGCGCCGCCCTGGATGCCCGCGCCGGCCTGGCGCGCCGTTTCCTCGGCGGACAGCCACGAGTACTTGAGGATCTGCGCGGACGACCCGAGCCGCTGCGAGCAGTACCCGCAGTCCTCGGGGCACAGGCCCGATTTCAGGTTGACGAGGTAGTTGACCTTGACCTTGTTGCCGAAGTGCGCGCGCCGCAGCCGTCCGGCAGCCGCGACCAGGCCGAGCACGTCCTCGTCCGGCGCTTCCAGCACCGCGCGGGCGTCGGTGCGGTCGAGTACGCCGCCGGCCAGCTGCCGGTCGGCCAGGTCGTCGAAGGTTTTGAACACCTATCAAATCCTAGGCGGCCGCTCGGCCGGAAGCAAGCGGCGGGCAGAATGGCAGGGGTGAAGGTGACGCGAGACCAGATCGTCGACCGGGCGTACGAGCTGCTGGCCGCCGCCGGGCTGAGCAGCTTGTCGATGCGGCGGGTGGCCATGGACCTGGGGGTCCAGCCGGGCGCGCTGTACTACCACGTCGCCAGCAAACAGGAGCTGCTCGCGGTCGTCGCGGCGCGGATCCTGAAAGGACTGCCGGAAGCGGCGAAGGATCCGCGCGAGGCTGCGGGGGATTTCCGGGCAGCGCTGCTGCAAGTCCGCGACGGAGCCGAAGTGGTGTCGTTCGTGCAGGCGTACCGCCCGGATCTGCTGGTGCCCACGCACGCGCTGCGTCGGCTGTTCACCGGGAAGTTCGACGAACGGCGCGCGGAGTGGGCGGCGCGCACGGTCGTCCACTATGTACTCGGCTTCGTCGCGGAGGAACAGAACCACGCCGAACTGGTGCGGGCCGGGATCGTCGAAGAAGACCCGGCGCGCAGCGGGGATTCGGACGAGGCGTTCGGATTCGGCATCGACGCGATCCTCAGTGGACTGTCCGGGTGACGGGAGCGGATCCCGGGTCGCAGCCGTCCGGACTGGCGTCGCGGATGGAACGTCACCAGGTCGTTATTTACCTTGGCGCGCTGGGGGTTGGCGCGCTGGTCGGCTGGCTGGCTCCGCAAGCCGGGCCGGGGCTGGAACCGGTGATCAACCCGGTGCTGGCAGCGCTGCTGTACGTCACTTTCCTGCAAGTGCCCGTCGCCGAACTGGGCCGCTCGTTACGCGACGGCCGGTTCCTCGGTGCCGCGTTGACGGTGAATTTCGCTGTCGTGCCAATGGTGGTCGCGGCGATGTCGGTCTTCTTCCCGGCTGGACAGGCGCTGCGGCTGGGCATGCTGCTCGTGCTGCTGGCCCCGTGTGTGGACTACGTGATCGTTTTCAGCGGACTGGCCGGAGGCAGCAGCCGCCGCCTGCTCGCCGCGACTCCGGTGCTGCTGCTCGCGCAGATGATCCTGCTGCCCGGGTTCCTGTATCTGTTCCTGGGCGCGGACTTGGCGCGGGCGGCGCGGATCGGGCCGTTCCTCGAAGCGTTTCTCGTGCTGATCGCCCTCCCGCTGGCCCTGGCCTGGCTCACCCAAGCCTGGGCGGCCCGCCGCGCGGCCGGACGCCGCTTCTCCGACGCGGCCGGGACGGCGATGGTGCCGTTGATGGCCGCGACACTGGCGACGGTCGTCGCGTCCCAGTTGCCGAAGCTCCACAGTGGACTCGGCCCGGTCGCGTCGGTGGTGCCGTTCTACGTGGTTTTCCTGGTGGTAATGGCGTTTGCTGGACTCGGGGTCGCGCGACTGTTCCGATTGGACGTCGCGGCGGGGCGGGCGATCGTCTTCACTGGGGCGACGCGGAACTCGCTGGTGGTGCTTCCGCTGGCGTTGGCGTTGCCGGACGGGTTCGCCGCCGCGGCGGTCGCCGTGGTGGCGCAGACGTTGGTGGAGGTGGTCGGGATGGTGTGCTACGTCCGGCTCGTGCCTCGGTTGCTGCCTTCGCGGTAAAGATCACTCCGGCGAATACCGGCTGGTTTGCGGTCAGCGTCCCGTGCTGCCGTCGATCAGTTCGCGGAGGATGTCGGCGTGCCCCGCGTGCCGTCCGGTTTCCTCGATCATGTGCGTGAGCGCCCAGCGGACACTCGGGCCTTCGCGACCCGGCACGGGCGCGGCGAGATCCGGGCAGCTGTCGAGAACTTCGTTGGCGAGCTTGACCGTCTCCCGATAGCGGACGACGACGTCGGCGACGCTGTCCTCGGTGCGAAAAGTCGACGGCCAGTTCTTGACGGTCTCGCCGAGAAACAGCGACCGTTCCACGAAAGTCAGATGGTTGAGCAGGCCGAGCAGATTCGTGCCGGACGGCACAGCGGCGGTGCGGCCCTCAGGTTCCGGCGCACCGTCGACCTTGGCGGCGACCGAAGTGCGGAGATAGTCGAGAAATCCGCGCAGAACTTCGGTTTCGCTGCCTCCGGTGCGAGGCGGCGGGGTGTCGCGGCGGCGGGTCATAGCGGTTTCCTTCCCGGGTCAGGCGGCGCGGCGGATCAGCAGGACATGGTCGACGACCTCGGCGGTCTGCCCGCCCGGTCCGGTCGCGATCCGGGTAGGGGAATCGGAGCGCTCGACGGTCCACCCGGCCGGGTCGAGCGCGAGATCCGCGGCGATCTCCGCCGGGCCGGGAAAACGCGCGTCCGGGTCCTGGTTCCACGACCACGGCGCGGCCGAACCGTGGTCCACGACCAGCAGCCGTCCGCCCGGGCGCAGTGCGTGCGCCGCGGTGCGCAGGACCGTCGTCCGGTCGAGTTCGAAGGGCGTCTGCAGGTAGTGCGCGGACACCAGGTCGAAGTCGCCAGCCGGGAAGCTGACCCGCAGGTCGTGCCGCACGGCAGTGATCCGCGTGCCGGACAGGCGGCTGACCGCGACGGCCGAGATGTCGGTCGCGGTGACGTTCCAGCCGCGGGCGGCGAGCCAGCGCGCGTCGCCGCCGTTGCCGCAGCCCAGGTCCAGCGCGTCGCCGGGAGGGAGGCCGCCGACGGTCTCCACGAGCCGGACGTTCGGCTTCGGTTCGGCGGCCCCGGACGGCTGGGCGGCGTGCACTTCGTCCCAGAACAGGGACGCTTCGGTGGTCATCGGTCGGCTCCTCGGGTCGGTGTGCGACCAGGGTCGCCGGAGCGGGGACCGGAATGCACGCGATCTTGCCGGAACGGCAAGTCCCTCCTGCTGGACCGCCGCGGGTCCTGCCTGCCAAGGGTGAACTGCCCGAGCCTGAGGGGAAGGCATGGCCGATGTGGATCGGCTCGCGGCCGAACTCGAAGACTCCGGCGGCGGTTCCGCGCCTTCCCGGATCTGGCTATCGGGCGGCTGTTCGCCCAGGCCAGACCGGGAGCGACGTCACCCGCTCAGCCGACGCGGCGGCGTTTCCCGCGACCACGTGCACGGCTGCCGCGTCCCGCCGAGCAGGACCAGCACGTCCGGGCTCACGCCCGCGCGCACTCGGGAGGCCAGCTCCGGCGACGTCGCGCCGAGTGCCGAGTAGACCGCCCGGACCAGGCACCTCGCCGCGTGCGGGGAACGCCTGGTGCGCAACGAGATCTCCAGCAAAAGGGCCTCGCGGTCGCACGTCCGGCCGCGGCTCGGCGCGACGATGCCCAGCCGGGTTTGCTCGGCCAGAGGGAGACATCGCAGCAGGCTGTCGACGACGCAGTCGATCGCGAGCCGGTTCAGTTCCGTGCGAGGCGGGCGAGGCCCGGGCAGAATTTCCTTCCGCACCACCATGGACCATCAACTCCTGGCCGCACACAGTAGTCGATCCGCCGCGTCGCGGGGCCTTCCCGTTCCGCCCGGCGGAAAACGATCCGGCCCGGTCCACTGTGGACGGTTCAGCCGGGCGAGCCGGACAAAACGGCGAGCCGGTCGAGAGACGCGCGGATCAGGGCGGGCAGGTCATCGCCATGCTGACCAGCGGGAACGGACAGGTGCAGCGTCGCGTGGCTGGTGCCAGCGGCTCCGGACGCGATCTGGAGCCAGCCGCCGCTCCATTCCAGCCGGAGCCGGTCGCGATGCCCGGCCGGGGACGCGACGACTGGCTCCGGCAGCCATTCGTTCAGGTGCGCGGCATCGGAGGCGACGGCATACACGCGCTCCGCGGGCGCGGGCATCCGCCGTCCGGCTTCGAACTCGCTCATGCGCCTGGCTACCCGGGGCACGGCGGCGCGAAACCGGACGGTCCACAGTGGAGGGTCGGGGACGGCTCCTCCGGGTTCACACCACCTCGCGAAGGATGGCGTCCAGTTCGGCCGGGGTGCCGAGGGTCCGCAATTCGGGCGGGGCGAGGCAGCCGATCCGGTGGTCGTCGTCGCGCACCGCCGCCGCGAACTCGGCGACACGGGACGCGGGCGGCGCGACCGAGGGCCCGCCGAGGTAGCGGATGACGATGAGGTCTTCGCCGGAATGCGTTTCCACGGCGGCGGCCCAGCCGCGGATCTCGTCCCACAGCAGGGCGACGTCGCGGCCGGGGTAAGCGGGCAGGTGGCCGTCGAGGGCGACGTAGGCCGACACCGGGGTGTCGTGGTCGACGGTGCAGGACTCGAGGCCGATGCCCAGTGCGCCGGTGACGTCGGCGAGGTAGTTCCACAGGGGGACCAGCGCGGGGTGCGACGGGCCGGTCTGGGCGGTGTGCAACGGCAAGGACACGGGGACAACGCCTTTCTCGCGCGAAGGACTGACGCGGGTCAGGGATGGCCTGCCCCGCGCCACGGGCCGCATCCAGCGGCGCGGCGGGGTTCACCGGCTAGTGGCCGGAATTCGCCCTTGCGGGCGGTCCGCACCTGATTCCCGGTAACGGGGCACGGGAAACCTGCGGAACGCGGGGAATCTGCCCGCGGGATCGGCAGGTCATCGGATTCACCTCCGCCGCTCGACAGGGGACGCTCTTTCCTTCTAGCATGTCATCGAAACGATGACAACTGCCAAGTCGTCGAGAGGATGACGCCATGGCGGAGGTAGACCCCGGCCTGCTGGTCGAAGGCGTCCGCGAGGCGGTGCTGGCCGCCCGCGACGGCGGAGCGGCGGCCGACCGGTCGCTGGCCGCGCTGTCCGCGCTGCGGGCGCTGCGCGACCAGCTCGGAGAGTGGGAACCGGAACTGATCGCGGCCGCGCGGGCCGCGGGCGCGAGCTGGGCCGCGCTGGCCCCGGCGCTGGGCGTGGCGAGCAGACAGGCGGCCGAACGCCGGTACCTGCGGCTGCGCCCGTCGGCGTCCGGGGAGACCACCGGCGAGGCCCGCGTCGACGCCGAACGCGACCGCCGCGCGGGAGACCGGGCAGTCGCGGACTGGGCCCGGCGCAACGCCGCGGTGCTGCGGCAACTGGCCGCCGAGGTCAGCGCGGCGCCCGGCTTGGACCCCGCCGGACAGGAACGCGCCGACCGGCTCGGCGTCGCGCTGGGCGAGGACGATGTCACGAACCTGCTGCCGCCGCTGGCGGACGTGCGCGCGCATCTCGAACCGCGGCACGCCGCGCTGGCCGACCGGGTCGGGGAGATCGGCGCGCAGACGGACCGGTTGCGCCAGGATGCGGCGGGGCAGCGGCGGGGGCGGGCGCGGTGAGATTCGATGCGGGTCGTGGCGGGCGTTCTGCTCGGGAGCCGGTGTTTCGGGTTGCGGCTTGCCGGGGGAGCGAGTGTGTCGGCCTGGCGTGTCAGGACGCGGTGGGGCAGCGGCGCGGCCGGGCGCGATGAGGTTCGCGCGTGGTGTGCCGGGCGTTCTGCGCGGGAGGGGGTGTTTCGGGTCGTGGCGTGCCGGGCGGGCGAGTGCGTCAGCCTGGCGTGTCACGACGCGGCGGGGTGGGCGTGGGCGCGATGAGGTTCGATGCGCGGCGTGGCGGGTGTTCTGCTCGGGAGGCGGTGTTTCGGATCGTGGCTTGCCGGGTCGGCGAGTGCGTCGGCTCGGCGCGTCAGGAGCGGCGCAGCCGGGCGCAACGAGGTTCGCGCGCGGCGTGCCAGGCGTTCCGCTCCAGACCCGGTGCGGGCCGTGGCCTGCCAGGCCGGGGCGCGGGTCGGCCCGACCCGCGAGAAGGTGGCCGGGCAACGGTGCGACCGAGCGCCAGCCCCGGACCGTGTCGTCTCGTCAGGCGGGAAATGCGTCGATCGACACACCTCCCACCAGCGCGAGGTCGCGGCCCAGCGCGCCGAGGCGGCCTCCCACCGCCACTGGCGTGCGCAAAGCCGGACCGGCTCCGAGATCGCCGCGGCCCGCCCAGGGCCGATCCGTCCCACCCGGAGCCGCTCGCACTGCGCCGGACGTCTCATTCCAGGCACCCCCGTGCTGCAGGTCGCCGCGGGATTCGAGATCATTTCCGGCGGCGGCATTCGTGTGCGCTGCCGTCGTAAGGCATGCTATTCGCGGTTGAACAGCCAGCCGCGTCCTTTTCCTGCCCGGGCACAGGGGTGCCGGGCTTCCTGAGGAGGGAAAGAGCGATGAGTGAGCTGACCGACCCGGTGATCGACCCGCCGGGTTCGCTGTCGATCGAACGGGCCGACCGCCCTTCCGCGGCGGTGCTGGCCCTGAACGGGGACCTGGACCTCGGGACCGCCCCGAAATTGACGGCCGCGGTCGCCGAAACCGTCTCCGGGAAGCCTCCGGTGCTGGTGCTGGACCTGACAGGGGTCGAATTCCTCGCGTCCGCGGGGCTGACCGTGCTGCTGGCCGCGTGCCGGGAAGCGCCGGAAGGGACGCAGGTGCGGATCGTGGCGTCCGGGCGCGCGACCCTGCGGCCGATCCAGCTCACCGGGCTGGAGTCGAGCCTTCCGCTGTACCCGACGCTCGACGAGGCGCTCGCCGCGGAGTGATCAAGGGGTTCCGGCCTCCGCGGTGCGCTGGAGCACCACGAGTGCGACATCGTCCTGCGGCGGCCGGGACCCCACCATCGCGGCCATGATGCGGGCGCAGGCGCGTTCCGGGTCCTCCGGCCGGACCAGCTCGGCGAGCTCGTCCATGCCGGTGTCGACGAGCCGGTCCCGCCGTTCGACGAGACCGTCGGTGTAGAAGGCGGCGACGGCCCCCGGCGGCAGGTCCACCGTGGTCGTGCGCCGGTCGACACTGGCTCCGACGGTCAGGCCGACCGGCGGATCCGGCGGAGCGGGCACGAGCCGCGCCGGTTCGCCTGGCGACGCCACGACCGGCGGCAGGTGCCCGGCGAGCGACAGCGCCATGCTCTGGTGGCCGGGTCTGAGCACGCCGTAGGCGACCGTCGCCATCACGCCGTGCTCGAAGTGGTTGGCTTTGCGGTCGAGCTTGGCGAGGACTTCGGCGGGATCGTCGCAGTCGAGCGCGTACGCGCGCAGTGCGCTGCGGAGCCGTCCCATGATGACCGCGGCGTCGAGACCGTGCCCGGACACGTCGCCCATCACGATGCCGGTCTGGTCGCCGGGGAGCCGGAACACGTCGTACCAGTCGCCGCCGAGCCCGGCTTCCGCGCCCGGCACGTAGCGGGCGGCCAGGCGCAGGCCGTCGATGACGGGCAGGACCCCGGGCAGCAGGCTCCGCTGCAACGCGATGGTCGCGGCCTGGTTCTGGTGCATGAGCTCCGCCTGCAGCACGGCGGCCAGCCGGTCGGCGAGCAGCCGCAGGGTTTCGATGTCGGTGGTGGTGAACCGGCGCGACCGCACGGTTCCGACGTGCAGCACGCCGACCAGTTCGGATCCGGCCAGCATCGGGACGCCGAGCATGGTGTGCAGTCCGCGTTCGGACAGCAGCAGGTTGAGGACCGTCGTCTGGTCGACGTGGTCGATGACCACCGGTTCCCGGCGCTCGGCGACGGCACCGGCGAACCCCGCGCCGACCGGGACCCGGACTCCCTGGTAGACCTCCTCCTCGAGGCCGGCGGCCGCGATCGCGACGAGGTGCTGCCACCGCGGTTCGTGGCGGAGCACGGTGGCGGTGTCGACGTCGAGGACGGTGCAAGCCCGGGCGAGGATCTTCGTGAGGTCCTCGCCGAGCGCGGCGTTGCTCGCGCCGGTGCCAAGGATTTCGGCGAGGCGGGTGCGCGATTCGGGCTCCGGCGCGTGAGGCGGCATGCAGCGACAGTAGCCGAACCCGCCTCGGCGTCCAGAGATGCGCGCCAGCAGGTGTGAAGTCCGCCCCGTCTGGGTACGCCCGTCTGGGCATCGGCGAAGTCGAGAACGAGAAAGGGACTTCCCCACGTGAGGTCAAGCGGCTGCGGCGAGGGGCAGCGAAGCGCGGCGGCGTTTTCCGGCACCTGTAGTTCCCCGCACCCCGTCGCGTCGTCGGCGGGGTGTCCACACCAACCGAGGACGGGCCGGCCGTGACCGGCTCGGACTCCGGCGAGGGCGACGCGCCCTGGGTGCTGGACCTGCGGGGGACCGGAGTCGGGGCCTTGCCCCAGGTGCGCGCCTGGGCGGGCAAATCCCTCGGGCATCTCTCGCCCGACCATCTCGCGGACGTCCTGATGGTGATCGAGGAACTCGCGTCCAACGCCTACGAGCACACCTCGGGGCCGAGCTATGCGCGGCTGACCGTGCTGTCCCGGCCGTGCGTCGTGGTGATCGAAGTGGACGACCCCGAACCCCGCCGCCCCGAGGTCCGGCCGCCGGACTACGAGCGGGCACGCGGCCGGGGGATGCTGCTGGTCGACCGCCTCGCCGACGACTGGGGAGTGCACGAGCATTCCGGCGGCAAGACGGTCTGGGCCCGGCTCGGCTGCGGCGTGCCCGCCCGCGAAGCCTGCGAATCGTCCCGCTGAGGATCAGCGGCCCTGTTGCGGGTCGGAGTCGTCGTGTTCGTCTCCCGAGGTGCCCTGTTCGCCGCGGATCGTCTCGCGTTCTTCTTCCGGGGTGTCGCCGTAGACGTCGTCGGATTCGCGCGGTTCGGTCATGGTCTTGCTCCTTCCGTTGAGGGTCCGGGTACCCGCTCGCGGCTCCGGGTACCCGGCTGGGGAGCGGAAGGAGCCAGGCCATGGCCGAAGGGGATATTCACACCTGTCGCGAAGGCGGGTTGTGGAAAAACCGCATCGAGGGCATCCGGCGGGTGGCGAACACCGCGGCGCGCCGCACGGACGCGGTGTCGGTCGGGCGGGAAATGGCGCAGGCGCGCGGCGTCGGACACTTCGTCCACGGCGAACCCCGGGCAGCCGGAGACGGGGAGATCGTCGAGCAGCGGTCCTACCGGCGCACGGCCCCGGCCTGGTGACCGGCCGGTTTTGGGGCGGTGCGGCGGAAATCGCGGTTTGTCCTGACTGGACCGGGGTATCCCGGCGGTCCGACCGAGATGGAGGACCGCCATGACGACGTCCGTGCGCGCGGTGACGGAGGCCCGGCCGCTGGGCAGAGTATTCCGGCTGCCGGGGGTTTATCGCCCGCAGGAAGACACCGCCCTGCTTTCCCGCGTGGTCTCGGCGGACCCGAGCATTGGCTGCGGGACGCGCTGCGTGGACTTGGGAACCGGCAGTGGCGCGCTGGCGATCGCACTGGCCCGGATGGGCGCTACGGTCTTCGCGGCGGACATTTCCCGGCGAGCGCTGGCTTCCGCGTGGATGAACACCGTGCTGCGGGCCTTGCCGATCGGGCTGATCCGGGGTGGTCTCCAGGAGACAGTGGAAGCCGGACCGTACGACGTCGTGGTCGCCAACCCTCCGTACGTGCCGTCCCCGACTCCGACGGTCCGCTCCACCCGGGCGTGGGACGCCGGGCCGGACGGACGCGCGATGCTCGACCCGTTGTGCGCGGCCGCCCCGTCGCTGCTGACCCGCGCCGGTGCGCTCTACCTCGTGCAGTCGACGATGTCCGATGTGGACAAGACCCGCTTCGCGCTGGCCGCGGGCGGGCTGCGCAGCGAGGTGGTAGCACGGGCGGAAATCCCGTTCGGACCGGTGGTGTCCGGACGGCTGGACTACCTGATCGAGCGCGGTTTCCTGCGGCCTGGCGACCGGACGGAGGAATTGGTGGTGCTCCGTGCCGCGCGATGAACGCCGGGTCCGGGTGGTGCCCGGCGGGCCGGTTCTGGTCGAGGGGCCGGTGGAGGTGTCCACTCCGGACGGGGAGACGGTGCGGTCGGACCGGTTCCTCGTGGCGGTGTGCGCTTGCCGGCGCAGCAAGAGGTTCCCGTGGTGCGACGCGAGTCATCGGAAGCGGGCCCGGGGCTGACCGGACACGGCCCGGTCGCGGGAGGCGCGACCGGGCCGGTTTGCGTCAGGGGAGCGGCTGACGCAGCGACGACAGCCCGGCCTGCCAGCAGCCGAGCAGGTGCTGGTCCAGTTGTGTTTCGAGGAATCCGGTGGCCTGGATGCCGAACACGACGTCCGCCGCCAGTTCCGGTTCCCCGGCCAGCAGTCCGCCGACGACCTCGTGCCGCATGACCTGCTCGTGCACCGCGTCGGCCTCGATGTGCTCGGTGTAGAAGAACCGGCAGGCCTCGGGCGCGCCGAGGTGGCGCAGGAGCCGGTCCATCCGCTGCGCGCTCGGAGCGGTGGTGATCTCCGCGGCGGCGAAGTGCCCGACCAGCGCCCCGCGCGACGCCCGGTGCAGGCCGAACATCGACATCATGTTGACCAGCGCGAGCATCGGCCCCGGAACGTGCTCCAGCAATGCCAGGTATCCGGCGGGAAGATCGGCCGCCGCGAGCAGGTCCGCGAACAGCTTGGCGTGCACCCGGTCGGCGCGGCCGCCGCCGAACTCGTCGAATTCCACCGCCACCAGCCCGGCCTTCGCCGGACCGGACAGCCGCGGGATGACCCACGCGTGCGGGTCGGCCTCTTTGAGGTGGTAGACCGACCGGTGCGCGAACAGTTCCCGCACGTGCCACCATTCGCCCTCGGCCAGCAGGAAACCGACCGCTCCGTCGGCGTCCCGCGTGGTCAGCAGTTCGTCGAGTTCGGCGTCCACATCGGAGCCGCCCGCGACCGCGTCGCGCAATGCGGAGCGGAACATGTTTTCGAGCTGTGCCCGGACTCCCAGCAGCGCGGTGTCCCACTCGCGTTCCGCGGCGACGCCGGGCAGCCCACGGTAGTGCAATTCGTAGCAGAGGTGCAGGGCGAGGTGGAGATCGTCGCCGAACGGATCGGCACCGCGGAGGTCGAGCGCGGTCTGGCTGCTGGGTTCCCGCAGGATCTCCAGCAACGCCGCGGAGACCGGACCGCGAGCGGCCGGCAGTGCGGTGAGGGAGGTCGTCATGGGCCCCGGGTACCCGTCTCAGCGGAGGTCACGCGTGGCACGGTTCGCGCGGCGAGCATCGCGACCACTCCGTCCGGCCCGGCTTTCCGTTGTGCGGCCGAGCCAGTGCCGTCTCGCAGAGCGGCTTGGCTGAGGCGGTGGGCGAGCTCGTGATCTCCAGCCGCGCGAAGGGCGGGGCCGGCGTGGCGGAGCAGACCGGCGAGAGCTTCGGCGGCGGGCAGCGGTCTCGCGAGCACTGGGTCGACGAGGGCACCGGTGAGACTGTGCCTCGTCGCTGACCATACGGCCGCCGCACCGAGCTGCGGATCGACCGGCCGGGCCTCGATGCCGCGTTCGAGGTCGGCGAGCGCGGTGGCGACGAGTGCGCGCGACAGGACCGCTTGCAGGAGTGTGCCGTCGACGGTCAACGGCACGTCGGCGACCCGCAGTTCGACGGTCGGGTAGCGCGGCGAAGGCCAAGCCAGCCAGAACGTCTGCTCGCGATCCACCAAGGCTCCGCACTCCACCAGAGAATCGACGCGACGCTGATGCTCGGCGTGCGAACGAGCGTGCGGGGCGAGCCCGGAGCCGGGAAAACGGGACTGCAGAGCCATTCTCCAGCTGTGCAGCCCGGTGTCCCGGCCGCGGTCATACGGGGAATTGGCCGACAGCGCGAGCAAGACCGGGAGCCAGCGCGCGAGGTGGTTCACGACCGCTACCGCCGTGTCCGCGTCCGGGACCCCGACGTGCACGTGACAACCGCAGGCCTCGTAATCGGCGGCGAGATCGCCGTAATGCGCGTCGATGCGCGCGTACCGGTCCGGCGGCAGCGGCTCGGCGGGGGAGCGGCGGGTGCCGACCGGGCTTCCCGTGGCCAGGATTACGCACCCAGCCTCGGTCGCAGCGCGGGACAGCGTCACCCGGCCGCGGCACAGCTGGTCGCGAAGCTGTGCCGCGGCCGTGCAGATGCCGGTGGCGTGTTCCACCTGGGTCGCGCGGAGTTCCCGGTGGACTGCCGCGCCGCCGGTGAGCTGCCCGACCTTGCCGAGGACTTCGTCCGCGACCGGCATCGGGCGGCCGTCTTCCGGCGCGGCGAGCAGGAATTCTTCCTCGACACCGAATGTCGGTACGTCCATCGGCACCTCCCCGGACCGGGATACCCACGCCGAGGCGAAGCAATCGGGCGCGGTCCTTTCCGGACGGCGTTCTTCGGTTCAGGCGTGGAACCGAGTGGTCTCGGCGAGCGGAGCCCGTCCGACCGCGAACTGGTTGACCGGCGCCGCTTGGTCGGCGTAGCCGAACGAGATCCCGAACAGCAGCTTCCCTCGGTCGAGGCCGAGCGTTTCCCGGACTGTATCCGCGTAGAAGCTCAGCAATCCTTGCGGGCAGCTGGAAACGCCGTGCGCCTGCATGGCCAGCAGCAAGGTCTGCCCGTACATCCCGACGTCCGCCGCGAGCCGGGCTTCGGCGGTGTCCGGTGCGAACAGCAGCGCGACGTGCGGGGCTCCGTAGAAGCGCAGGCTTTCGGCGTCGTAGGCGGCGCGCGCTTCGTGGTCGTCGAACCCGATCCGCAACGCGCCGTACAACGCGCCGCCCGCCGCGGCTCGGCGTTCCTGGTGCACGGCTTCGTAAATCGCTTCGCTGTACGGGAAATCAACCGATCGGCGGCCTGCCTGGTGTGCGGCGACGAGCGCGTCGGCGAGTTCGTCTCGTTTCGCTCCGCTGACGACCTCGACCTGCCACGGCTGCGCGTTGGAATTGGACGGCGCCGCGGCGGCGAGGTCGAAGATCTCGCGGAGGGTGCGGTCCGGAACGGGATCGGGCCGGAACGACCGGGTCGCGCGCCGCCCGCGGATCAGGGTCGCGGCGGCGTCGGCGAGTTCGGGCATCGGGAAAACTCCTTAGGTAAACGTGAACGTGTACTTAAGTACGGTAGCAGGCTCCGATGGCTTAAGTAAACGTTTCTGTACACTTGGGCGCATGGTCGAGGAGAAGGCCCGGCGGGCCGGTCGCGGCGGACGCGAGCGCGTGCTGGCGGCCGCCGCGGACCTGTTCGCCCGCCACGGCATCACCGGCACGACGATGGAACAGGTCGCGGCCGCGGCTCCGGTGTCGAAGCGGACGCTGTACCTGCATTTCCCGGTCAAGGACGATCTGGTCGTCGCCTACCTGCGCGACCTCGTCCGGTCCGGCGACACCCTGCACGACGTGCTGACCCGCGCGGATCTTCCACCGCGGCAACGGATTCTGGCGATGTTCGACCTGCCAGAGTCCGAACCGGTGCGCGGCTGCCTGTTCGTGGACGCGGCGGCGGAGTACCCCGACCCGGACAGTGCGGTGCACGCCTACGCGCGGGAGCAGAAACTGCTGATGCTCCAGCTGGTCACCGACCTCGTCGCGGAGCTGGGGGCCGCAAATCCCGGTGCGCTGGCCGAGCAACTGGTGACGTTGGCCGACGGGGCCGCGAGCCGGGCGATGGTCCTCGGCGACCCGGGCTACGGCCGTCATGCGCGGGCGGCGGCCGAGGTGCTGCTGGACCGGGCGGTCGGCTGAGGACCGCGCTCTGTCCACAACGGACTCGACCGTCACCGTCGGCCGGGAGAAGCGGGCAAGGGCGGAGCCTGGGGTATCGCGACCGCCCTTGCCCGAACCGGCCGGGAGGGTCTGACCCGGCCGGTTCGACCCCCTTGGCGGCGGCCCCACCCTCCCGGTGGGCTCAACGCACCGTGGAGGACGCTGCCGGGACAGTAGGAAACGAGTCTTGAACGCCGCTGGAATCCGCAGGTCAGGGAGTTGCGGGCGAGTCAGTGAGCGGGACTTCGCGGACGAAGTGCGCGGCCGCCAGCGCGAGCAGCGCGACGACGAGCGTCCCAGCCGCGACCGCGTGCAGGCCGTCGGTGACCGCGACCGGCGCCGGCTCGGCTTCATCGCGGGCCAGCGCGCCGACGTACAGCGAGCCGAACAGGGCCGCGCCGATGCCGCTGCCGAGTGTCCGGGTCAGCGAACCCATGCCCAGCGCCGCGCCGAGGTCGCGGGGTTCGACGCTCAGCCGGATGATCAGGACCGTGTTCTGGATCAGGCAGCCGAGCCCGGCTCCCAGCGGCAGCCCGACCAGCGACGCCAGCAGCGGATCGGTGCCCGGCCCGAGAAGGAGCACTGCGGCCATGCCGATGGCCACGCACACGCTGCCGATGATTGGCAGGATCCGGAACCGGCCGGTGCGGCGGAGGTATTTCGCGCTCCCGTGCATCACCGCGACCATCCCGGCGGTCATCGGGATCAGCAGCAGGCCGCTGAGCGACGGCGGCACGTGCCGCGCGTTCTGGAAGTACAGCGGGAGGAAGGCGACTGTCGCGACCATGGTGACGTTGAAGGCGAAGCCGAGCACTTGCGCGAGGGCGAAATTGCGGGTGCGGAACATCCGGAACGGAACGAGCGGCTCGGGACAGCGGCGTTCCACGAAGACGAACGCGGTCAGCGCGGCGACCGCGGCCGCGCCCAGCCCGAGGATCGTCGGCGAGCCCCAGGCGTAGCGCGTGCCGGCCCAGCTGGTCGCCAAGGTGAGGCAGACGACCGCGGCGACCAGCAAAACCGTTCCGCCGTAATCGATTCGCGCTTTTCCGCTCTTCCGCGGCAGCCGGACGCCGACGATCGTCCCGGCGAGACACAGCAGCCCGAACGGCACGTTGACGTAGAAGATCCAGCGCCAGCCGAGCGCGTCGGTGAGGAAGCCGCCGATCAGCGGGCCGCCGACGAGGGAGAGGCCCAGCAGCAGGCCGGTCCAGCCGGAGATCCGGGCGGATTCCCTGGGCGGCAGCAGAGCCTGGACCATCGCCATCGCGCCGACGAGCAGCCCGCCGGCCCCGATCCCTTGCAGCGCGCGGAAACCGATCAGTGCGCCCATGTCCGGAGCCAGCCCGCACAGCACGGAACCGGCCAGGAAAACCGCCACGGACAGCAGGAACATCGCCTTGCGGTCGAACTGGTCGCTGAGCTTGCCCCACACCTGCGTGGACGCCGCGATCGCCAGCGCGTAGGCGGTGACGATCCAGGTCATCGACCCCGGACCGCCGAGATCCGCGGCGATGCTGGGCAGCGCGGTGGCCACGATGTAGCTGTCCAGCATGCCCAGCGCCATGCCGGACAACGCCCCGGCCAGGCCGATCTTGACGCGCCGGGTGAACGGGCCGGTTTCTTCCGGCGCGGCGGTTCTCGGCATGGCTGGACGTCCTTCCCCCGGGGATCGTGTGTTCCCAAGGTAGCCAGAAAAGTGCCCACTAGGCAACTTTGCCTGGTGGGCATTAGTGGCTTGGTGCGCGTTAGGCGAGTTTCAGCAGCAGTTCGCTCAGCTCGACCGGCATCGTGATCATGCAGTCGTGCCCGGTCGGCAGCTCCCAGACCTGCGACGGCTTCCCGTTGGGCTGGATCGGCGGGACCGGGCGGCGGACGATGCCGTCGGGGGTCGAGCCGACGCAGTGGATGTGCGTCCGCGGGATCGCCCGCGCGGCCGGGTTGCCGAGCCGCACCGGTTGCTGCAGGCAGCGCACCGGCTGGTCGGAGAGCATGCCGCGCAACCACGCGACGTCGGCCGGATCGGTGACGCCGAACAGCCCCAGCGGCGCGGGCCGCTCCGGCATCGGCGGGACGCGCCAGCCGTCGCCGTGCTGTGCGGCGAGTTCGATCAGGCGTTGACTCACCGGCTGGACGTCGACCGCCGTTTCGCCGTCCTCGGGAACCATGGCGTCGAGGTAGACCAGCTCGGCGACCCGGTCCGGCACCTCGTTGGCGGCTGAGGAAATGACCAGCCCGGCGTAACTGTGGCCGACCAGGACCACGTCGTGGGCGTCGCGGAGCACGTCCACGACGTCCTGGACATGGGTGTCGAGCCCGACTTCCGGGCTGAGCAGATGCTTCTTGTCGCCGTAGCCGGTCAGCGAGGGCGCGAGCACCCGGTGTCCGGCCGCTTCCAGCAGTGGGACCACCCGGTCCCAGGCCCGGCCGCTGTGCCAAGCGCCGTGGACCAGCACAAACGTAGTCATCTTGAGGATTCCTCGGGGGTTTGCGGTTACCGGAAGTAACCCGGTACGGTTCGAGAACCATCGTGACCGTCCGTGCCGCGGCGGGGCAATAAGGCACTAATTAGTGCCCCGGTTCTCCGGAGGTAACCATGGCCGACGAGGTGTGCCGGACCCGAGTGGTCCTGGAAATCGTGGGGGACAAATGGGCGCTGCTGATCGTGCGCATGCTGCGCGACGGCCCGCGGCGGTTCACTGAACTCAAAAGGGAAATCGACGGAATCAGCCAGCGGATGCTGACCGTCACGCTGCGGGATCTGGAACGCGACGGGATTCTCATCCGGACTGTCCACAATGTCATGCCGCCGCATGTCTCCTACGAACTGACGGCGATGGGCCGGACCCTCCGCGAAGCGACCGCGCCCTTGCTGAAATGGAGCGTCGAGCATTTGGCGAAGATCGAGAAGGCTCGGGCGGACTATGACGCTCGCTGAACTGAATGGGTCGGTTCGCTGAATCTGCGCGCCAGCGGATCGCTTGACCGGTGCGTCAGCCGCAATGCCGCGCGGGGCGCGTTCCGCAGCGGGAGATGGGCGACGCGCGCGTGGGTGTGCGTTTCCGCGGCCGAGGTCGTGGTCGACCCGACGGCGCGGCCGGACGCGATGATCGTCAGCCATTCGTCGTAGCTGCCGCATTCGAGCACTCGCTCCGGCCGGTTCGGCGAGCGGACCGCGGCCCGTGGCCTGGCCCGGCTGATCTGGCTGTGGTAGTTTTGATTCGTCCAGATAAAAGGCCAGGTGGGACGATGGATCGAACGTTCACCAACCAGGCGCGGCGGGCGCAGATCGTGCGGGCCGCGATCGAGACGATCGCGGAACTCGGCTACGCCAAGGCGTCCTTCGCGCAGATCACCCGGCGGGCCGGGCTGCGCAGCCCGCGGATGATCTCGTACCACTTCGCCGACAAGAACGACCTGATCCGCCAGATCGCCGTCGAGGTCTTCACCGCCGGAGCCCGCTACATCTACGAGCGGACCGAGGCCGCGGACACCGAGCTCGGCAGGCTCCGCGCCTACCTGGAAGCCAACCTGCGCTTCCTGCGCGACCACCCGAAGGAGGTCGCGGCGCTGACCGAAATCGGCAGGCATCTGCGCACCGGAGACGGGGAGGCCTACACCTCGACCAGTGCGCAGGAAGTCAGCGTGCACAGCCTGGAAACCTTGCTCGCGCAGGGCCAGTCCAGCGGGGAGTTCCGGGACTTCGACGTCCGCTCGATGGCGATCATGATCCGCGCCGCGGTCGACGGCGCCGCGCAACGCCTGCACGAGGAACCGGAATTCGACTTCGACGCCTACGCGGACGAAGTCGTCGCCGCCTTCACTCTCGCCACTCGAAAACAGTAATTCGTCATGTCTGGGGGAACCATGATGACCAGTGCATCCGGCGTGCGCGCCAGCCTGCGAAGGCTTCCGCTCCTGGAGATCGCGGCGCCGCTCGTGCTCTTCTACGGCCTGCGCTGGCTCGGGGTGAACCAGTTCGTGGCGCTGATTGCCGGAAGCGCCATCCCGGTCATCGGCGCGGTGCGCGGCCTTGTCGTCGAACGGCGGATTTCCGGGGTGCGGCTGTTCGTGCTCGGCACCATGGCGGTCACCGTCGCCGGTTCCTTTGTCGCCGGGAGCCCGCGTGCTCTGCTGCTGCGGAGCGCCGTGCTGACTGTCGCGTTGGGCTTTTTCTTGCTCGCTACGCTATTCTTTCGCCGACCGTTCCTGTACGAAGCAGCCCGAGTCGTCTTCGACGAAGGCAAACAACGCGTCTGGGAACGGAATTGGGACGACTCCTTGCCCTTTCGGCAGCTGCTGTGGCGGATCAGCTTGATCTGGGGCATCGCCTGCCTGGTCGACGCCGCCCTCCGGGTCGCTATCGCGCTGCTGCTGCCGGTCGACCTCGTCCCCGTCTTGGATGACGGACTCCTCGTGGTCACTTTGGCGGCCCTCGTGGTCGTCCAGCGCTTCTACGGCAGGTCTTTTCTGCGCCGGAACGGCCTTCGGCTGCACGGTGTGCACCTCGTTCCCCTGACAGCACCGTGACGCGCCAGGTCGTGCTGATCACGGGCGGTGCCAGCGGAATCGGTGCCGCCACGGCTCGTCGGCTCGCTGCCCGCGGTATGCGGGTCGTGCTCGTCGATCGAGACGAGGAGCGGGGCGCCGCCGTGGCCGCTGAACTGGACGGCCGGTTCGTCGCGGCCGATGTCGGATCGCTGGCGGACAACGAGCGTGCGGCGCGGATCGTCGCGGAAGAGTTCGGGCGATTGGATGTCGTGCTGCTCAACGCGGGCGTCCCCGGCCGGTGCGGGCTGGCCGATTTCACTGAACTGTCCTATCGGGACACTATGCGGACCAATGTGGACAGTGCGGTGTACGGTCTGCGTGCTTGCCTGCCGTTGCTGCGCCAAAGCACCGGTTCGGTGGTCGTGACAGCGAGCATGGCCGGGCTCACCGGTTCGCCGGACCTGTTCTACGCCACCAGCAAGTACGCCCTGATCGGCCTGGTCCGGTCAGCCGCGCCGCAACTCGCTCCGGACGGCGTGCGGATCAACGCGCTCTGTCCCGGTCTGGTGGGCACGCCGATCATCGAGGGACTCCGTCCGTCGCTGGAGAAAGCCGGGCTCCGGATCGCCGACCCCGGCGAAGCGGCGGCGGCCGTGGAGACGATCCTGGCCAGCGGCGAGACCGGGGAAGCGTGGGTGCTGCAGGCCGGTCGCCCGGCGAGTCTCGTGCCCGCGCCGGAAATCCCGCTCGCGGTGTGGTGAGCGGCTCGCGTTCGGCGGGTGCGCTCTCGCTCGCGGAGGTGAGTTTCGGGAAGGCGGCACACTCTTCGTGTTCGTGGTGCGGGTCGTCTCCCCAGGCTTGTTGTGGGCGGACACTGCCACGGCTCACCCGAGGTGTCGCGCTGCTCTTCCGGGTGGCTGCCCTGTTTGACCGAAACCTAGGAAAGCGTTGTCCGAGCGGTGTGTGCCCGGGCCGCAATTTGTCCGGGGACGTACTATTGTGGGCGGGCAGGGATGCGGGGACAGGCTTCGGCGGGCTAGACAGGCTGCTGGGGCACGGGTGCGTAGTTAAGGTCGAGGGATGTCGGCAGCAGTGGGTGGGGCAGCGAAGGGCGGCTCGCGGGCGGGGCGGCGGGTCAGTCTGGAGGCGCCGGCGGATCTGGCCGCGGCGCCGGGGTATGGGGCTCGGCGGCTGTATCAGGCGTATTTGGCGGCTTGGAATCGGCATGTCGATTCGGTGCTGACCGGGCCGCAGTTCGCGGTGTTGTCGGCGGTGCGGGCTTATCCGGGGTTCGATCAGACGGCGCTGGCCAAGGCGGTGGCGTTGGATACGTCGACTATGGCTGATGTCTGCCGGAGGTTGGAGAATCGGGGGCTGATCGTTCGCGGGCCCGCACCGCATGACGCCCGGGCGAAGGTGCTGACGTTGACGGAGGACGGGGTGGCGGCGTTTCGCGAGGTGACGCGGCGGACTCGGCGGTTGGATCAGGCGTTGCTCGAGGGGTGTCCGGAGGAGCGGCGGGGGGAAGTCGCGGGGATGTTGAACGAGTTGGGGGCGTTGTGGGAGGCGGTTGCTGAGCGGGTGGAGATTTGAGGGGGTTTCGGCTCGTCGCCTGGGGGCGACATTGCCGTGGGGCGTGGGTGGGGGCACCCCGAAGCTGAATTGTGACGACGGGCGGCGGATGTTTGTCAAGGCGGGAAAGATGCCTTGACAAACACCCGCCGCCCGCGTTTTTGGCTTCGTATCGGGGTGCGGGGGAGTGTGGGTGCGCTGGTGAGTGGGGTGCGCGGGCTGCGGTTTTGGGGGTGGGGCTTGCGCCCCCTGTGGCATTGGGTACGTCTGGCGCAGCGAATGTGGCATTGGGTGGGATGCACCCAATGCCATCTTGGGGTTTCCTCAGCGGCGGGTCGTGAGGGCGTCTTGAGGGAGTCTGGGGTCGCGAAAGGGAGCTGTCGCGGCTGGTGGGTCGTGAGGGCCACCTTGAGGGAATCTGAGTCCGTGAAGGTGGCCCTCACGGACGTCGTGGAGGCTCCCGTCACGGGCGTGGGTGGGTCGTTGGTCGGGTGTGGCGGGCGGTTCTTGCGGCTGGGCCGGGGGCAGCGGAAGCTCGCACAGCGTCGGCGTCCGGCGCGGTCCGTCTGGGCACGGGCGGCAATGCGTCTCCAGGGCTGACCGTGGCTGGGTGGCCGGGCTGTTGCCTCGCTCGGTGACCATCCCGGCGCCCAGTGCGCTCAAAACCTCCCGCTGCCGCGAAATTCGCCGCCGACTATTGCGTGTTCGGATAATCCGTGTTCGGATTAACTTCGTCCGGGTGAGGGCGGCTAGCGGTAGGAGGTCAGCGGGTGGCGGCGAGTCAGTCTTTCGAGGTAGTGGTCGCCGGGGGCGGGCTGGGCGGGCTTTGTGCTGCCTTGTCGTTGCGGCAGCGCGGGTTGCGGGTCACGGTGGTCGAGGCGGCGCCGCAGCTGGGGGAGATCGGGGCGGGGATTCAGACCGCTCCTAATGCCAGCCGGATTTTGATCGGGCTGGGGTTGCGGGCTGAGTTGCAGAAGGTCCGGTGCGAGCCGCAGGATCAGGTTCGGCGGCGGTGGGCCGATGGGAGCATTATCGCGCAACTGCCGCTCGGGCAGCGGGTGGTCGACAAGTACGGGGCGCCGTATTGGCATTACCATCGCGCGGATTTGCATTCCGTGTTGCTGCGGGCGTGTGTTGATCCCGATGGGGCCGGGCCGGTCGTGAAGGTGGCGACGGGGGCGAAGGTGGTCGATCTCGATCGCGGGAATCCGGAGCGGCCTGCGGTGATCGCGGAGGACGGGCGGCGGTTCGAGGGGGACGTCGTGGTGGGGGCGGACGGGATCCGGTCCGCGGTGCGGGACCTCGCGGGGTTTGACGATACTCTCGCGTTTTCCGGGGAGATGGCGTATCGGGCGTTGATTCCCGGGGATTCGATCGCGGCGGATCCGGCGACCCGGTTCCTGGTCGATCGTTACCATTCTACGATTTGGTACGGGCCGGACAAGCATCTCGTGCATTACCTGATCCGCGGCGGCGAGTATCTCAACGTGGTGGCGATCGTGCCGTGCACGGAGGAAGTCGAGAAAAACTGGAGCGCGCCGGCCAGTGCGGAGCAGCTCGCGGCTGAGTATTCCGATTGGGACGATCGCGTGCCGACGATGCTGTCCAAGGCGAAGGACGACGTTTCGGTCTGGGCGATGTACCGGCGGCGGCGCGATCCGGTGTGGGTGGACGGGCGCGTCGCGTTGCTCGGGGACGCTTGTCACGCAATGCTTCCGTACCAGGCGCAAGGGGCGTCGCAGGCGATGGAGGACGGGGCGGTTCTCGCGGAGGAGCTCGGGCAGGCGACTCGCGAGGGGATCGACAGCGCGTTGACCCGGTACGTGCACCGGCGTGCCAAGCATGCGGGGATGGTGCAGGACGCGTCTTTGCGGAACATGAGTTTCTACCATTTGCCCGACGGTCCGCAGCAGCGCGAGCGCGACGAAAAGCTGCGCAGTTTCGACGGCGAGTCCGATGTGTCCTACGACTGGCTGTGGAACGGAACTCCGCTCAACGACCCGGACAACGAATCGATTCACTACCAGTTCGCCCGATAGCAACGAACGGCCCACGCAGACTTTCGCAAAGGAGCAAAGCTATGCGTACCGGAGACCAGGTGGTCCAGGACCTGCCGTGGCGCTGGCGCGTCCAGGGCAAGATCTTCCTCATCGGCGGGCTCGGCTACATGTTCGACGCCTGGGACGTGGCGCTGAACGGATTCCTGACCCCGCTGGTGGGCACGGAATTCGGGCTGTCGGCCACGCAGCGGGGGTTCGTCGCCACGGCGAACCTGATCGGCATGGCGGTGGGGGCGGTCGCCTGGGGGACGGTCGCGGACCGGATCGGGCGCAAGCGGGCGTTCAGCATCACGTTGCTGTTGTTCGCGTTTTTCTCGGTGTTCGCGGCGTTGTCGCCGAATATCGAGGTGTTCCTGCTGCTGCGGTTCCTCGCCGGAGTCGGGCTCGGCGGGTGCATTCCGGTGGATTACGCCATTGTCAGCGAGTTTTCGCCGCGCAAGCAGCGAGGGCGCGTACTGTCCGCTATGGACGGTTGGTGGCCGGTCGGGACGACGCTGGCGGGGGCGTCGGCGACGTTGCTGGTTCCGGTTTCCGGGAACTGGCGGTGGATGCTGGTGCTGATGATCCTGCCCGCGGTGCTGTTGTTCTGGGCGCGGCGCGGGGTGCCGGAATCGCCGTTGTATCTGGTGCGCAAGGGGCGCGAGGCGGAAGCGCGGCTGGTCATCGACGATCTCGTCGAGCGCACGGGTGCGCCGAAGGAGCCGTACCGGATTCCGCCCGCGATTCAGGAGGACAAACGCGGCGGCGGAGTGTTCGCGGCGGTCGATCAGCTGCGCCGGGTGTGGGCGTACAACCCGAAGGTCACCGGGGTCGCGTGGGCGTTGTTCATCAGCGTGATGCTGGTGTATTACGCGGCGCTGAGCTGGATGCCGTCGATCCTCAAGGCGCAGGGCTTCGGCGAGATCGCGGCGTTCGCTTCGACCACTTTGATGAACGCGCTCGGTATCGTCGGCGTCGTGGTGGCGGTGTTGCTGGTGGACCGCATCGGCCGCAAGCGGGTGATCGCCGCGGCCGGGCCGCTGGCCGCGGTCACGCTGGTGGTGTTCTCGCTGGTGCTCGGGTCGGCCGGGGCCGCGGTGGTGGCGATCGGCGCGTTCGGGCTGTTCTCGCTGGTGGTCATTCCGGTGATGTACGCGTTCGTGTCCGAGCTGTACCCGACGGAGCTGCGCGCCTCGGGCTTCGGCTGGGCGTCGTCGTCCAGCCGGGCGGTCACCGGGTTCGCGCCGCTGCTGTTCGGCAGCGTGCTGTGGCCGGTGCTCGGGCTGCCGCTGACGTTCACGCTGCTCGGCCTGCTCGTCGTCGGGGCCGTGGTGTTCATGGTCTTCTGCGCGCCGGAAACCCGGGGCCGCGAGCTGGACCGGATCGACGACGAACCCGCGCCCGCGCCGCAGCAGTCCGAAGTGGACGCAGTCTGATCCGCCGCAGCAGAAAGGGAACCGCATGAAGCCCGCCGCGTTCGCCTACCATCGGGCGCACGATGTCGCCGACGCCGTCGGCCTGCTTTCCGACCTCGCCGGGCAAGGGCGGGAGCCGAAAGCGATCGCGGGCGGGCAGAGCCTGATGCCGATGATGAGCTTCCGGCTGGCCCGCCCGAGCGACCTGGTCGACCTCGGACGGCTGCGGGACCTGCCGGGGATGACCGCCATCGAGCAGACCGGTTCGACGCTCCGCGTCGGCGCGATGACGACGCACCGCCAGGTCGAGCTAGCCGAGCTTGGCGCGGGGTTCTCGGTGCTGGCGGAGGCGATGCGGTACGTGGGGCACTTGCCGATCCGGTCGCGCGGCACGGTCGGCGGCAGCCTCGTGCACGGCGACGCCACCGCGGAATGGTGCATGCTCGCGCTGCTGCTGGACGCGGTGATCGTCGCCGAGGGACCGAACGGCCGCCGCGAAATCCCGGCCGGGGAGATGTTCTACGGCTTTTACGCCACCGCGGTGGAGGCGGACGAGGTCGTCACCGAGGTCCGGTTCACCCGGGCGGCTCCGAAGGCCGCGTTGACCGAGTTTTCCCGGCGGGCGGGGGATTTCGCGACGGTCGCGGCGGCGGTGACGCTGGAGCCCCGCGCGGACGGTTCGCTGGAAGGCGGCCGGGTGGTGCTCGGTGGCGTAGCGCCCGCGCCGTTGCGGGTTCCGGAGGCGGAGGAAGTGCTGGCGGACGGTGTGCCCGGGCCGGAGTTGTTCGCCGCGTGCGGCCGGGCGGCGGCGGAGGCGATCGATCCGCGCAGCGACGCGCAGGGCAGCGCGGATTACCGGCGGGCGCTGACGAGAACGTTGGTGGCGCGGAGTTTGGGCCAAGCCTGGGAGAGGGGAGAGCGTTGAGGGGATCCGAAGAACCCCGGTTCGACGGCCGGGGCGGCAAGTGGATCGGCGCTTCGGTGCGCCGCCGCGAGGACCCGCGCCTGGTCACCGGCCGGGGCCGGTTCGTGGACGACATCCATCTCCACGGCATGCTGCACGCCGGGTTCGTGCGCGCGACCGTCGCGCACGGCAAGATCACCGGACTCGACCTCAGCGCGACCCGCGAGGTGGACGGCGTTGTAGCCGCGTACTCGGCGGAAGACCTCCAACTTGGCGACATGGTCGCGCTGCTGGACCGTCCGCCCGAGGAATTCACGCCGACCACCATGCCGATCCTCGCGCGCGGCAAAG
Organism: Amycolatopsis sp. NPDC104775; assembly: GCF_055583325.1. Taxonomy (NCBI): domain Bacteria; kingdom Bacillati; phylum Actinomycetota; class Actinomycetes; order Pseudonocardiales; family Pseudonocardiaceae; genus Amycolatopsis; species Amycolatopsis sp. NPDC104775. The sequence continues at coordinate 524,225 of NZ_JBVJOE010000001.1, read as the reverse complement.
TGCGGTTCGTCGGCGAGCCGATCGCGCTGGTCATCGCGAAGGATCCGTACGCGGTCGAGGACGGCATCGAAGCCGCGCAGGTGAGTTACGAGATCCTCGACGCTGTCGTGTCCGAGGAAACCGCGCTCGCCGAAGGTGCGCCGTTGGTGCACGAGGACGCGCCGAGCAACGTGCTGCTCGACGTCACGGCGTTCGACACCCCGGGCGTGGACGAAGCGTTCGAAAACGGTTGCGTGATCGAGCTCGTCTCCCGGAGCGGTCGGCAGAACGCGCTGCCGTTGGAGACACGCGGCGCGGTGGCGTCCTGGGACGACCGCGACGAGCAGCTTCTCGTCCAGACGTGCAGCCAGGTGCCACATCAGGTGCGTACCGTTCTGGCGCGTTCGCTGCGGATTCCGGAACGTGCGGTGCGCGTCGTGGTCCCGGACATGGGCGGCGGCTTCGGGCAGAAATGCGTGGTGGGGCGGGAGGAAATCGCTGTCGCGGCGGCGGCGAAACTGCTGCGGCGTCCGGTGAAGTGGATCGAAGACCGCAGCGAAGCTCTCGCGTCCGGGTTCCTCGCGCGCGAGCAGCGGTACCGCACGCGCGCCGCGTTCACTCCGGACGGCGAGCTGACCGCGCTGGAGTCCGACATCGTCTGCGACATGGGCGCGTACTCGTGCTATCCGTTCACCGTTGGCATCGAACCGCTGATGGCGGCGGCGGAAATGCCGTCGGTGTACCAGGTTCCGGCGTATCGCGTGCGGGCGAGGGCGATCACGAGCAACAAAGCGCCGACCGCGCCGTACCGCGGGGTCAGCCGTCCGCAGTACGTCATGGTGATGGAGCGGATCATGGACCTGGCCGCGCGCAGGCTCGGTCTCGACCCGGTGGAGATCCGCCGCCGCAACGTGATCACCGAGTTCCCGTACACCGGCATCAACAAGGTGACTTACGATCCCGGCAGTTATCTGGAATCTCTGGAGCTGGGCGAAAAGATACTACGCGACGAGGGCTGGTATGACCTGCGCGAGAAGAACCCCCACGTCGGCATCGGCTACAGCTGCTTCTCCGAACGCACCGGCTACGGCTCGGAGGCGTTCGCGAAGCGGAAGATGACTGTCGTCCCCGGGTTCGACGTGAGCGAGATCCGGATGGACCTCACCGGGTCCATTGTGGTCACCAGCGGCACGATCAACCACGGGCAGTCCCACGAGACGACGTTCGCGCAGATCGTCGCCGAGCGGCTGGGCGTCGACCTCGCCAAGGTCAAGCTGCGCCAAGGCGACACGGAGCGGATTTCCTACGGCTGGGGCACTTTCGCGTCGCGCTCGGTGACCATCGGCGGTTCCGCGGTGGCGACCGCGGCGACCCGGCTGGGCGAGCAGCTCTGCCTGATCGCGGCGCATCTGCTGGACACCCGCGTCGAGAACGTCGGCCTCGACGGCGACGGGGGAGTGATCCAGCTCGACGACCCCGGCCGGCGGCTCTCGTTCGAGGAAATCGCCGACGTCGCGTACCTGCGCAGCCACCTGCTGCCCAAGGAAGCCGAGCCGACGCTCACCGCCACCGCCACGTTCGACGTCCCCGGCGACGGCACCTTCTCGAACGCCACGCACGCGGTGGTGGTCGAGGCCGATCCGGGCACTGGCCAGGTGAAAATCCTCCGGTACGCGTGCGTCGAGGACTGCGGCGTGGTGATCAATCCGAAGGTGGTCGACGGACAGGCGCGCGGCGGCATCGCGCAGGGCATCGCCGGCGCGCTGTTCGAGGAAGTCACCTACGCCGAGAACGGCGAACCGTCGGCGGCGAGCTTCATCGACTACCTCGTGCCGACCGCCGCGGAGATCCCCGACATCACCGTCGACCACCTCGAAACCCCTTGCGCCTTCACCGAAAGCGGCGCGAAGGGAGCCGGGGAGGGCGGCACGATCGGTGCGCCCGCCGCGGTGCTCAACGCGGTCAACGACCTTCTCTGGCACACCGGGGTCCAGCTGGAGCAGACCCCGATCCACCCTGAGGCCGTCCTCGCCGCGCTGAGCACGGCCGACCGGGAGAAAGCGGGTACCGGCGCATGACCGACAAACAGCTGATCGTCTTGACCGTCAACGGCGAAGAGCACGAACTGCTCGTCGAACCCCGGTGGACGCTGCTCGACGTGCTGCGGCACAACGTCGGGCTCACCGGCACGCACGTCGGCTGCGAACACGGCGTGTGCGGGGCGTGCACGATCCTGGTCGACGGCGAGCCGGTGCGCGCCTGCCTGATGTACGCCGTGCAGGCGGAAGGATGCGCGATCCGGACTGTCGAGGATCTCGGCACGCCGGAGGAGCCGAATGATTTGCAGCAGGCGTTTTCGGAACACCACGGGCTGCAGTGCGGATTCTGCACGCCCGGTTTTCTCATGCTCGCCGAAGGATTCCTCGCCCAGGAACCGTCGCCGACGCGCGAGCAGATCCGGGAAGCGGTGTCGTCGAATCTGTGCCGCTGCACCGGATATCAGACCATTGTGGACGCGATCGAGGCGACCGCCGCCCAGCGGTGCAGCCGATCCGGCAGGAAAGAGGACGCGGTCCGATGATTCTCGAGAACACCCTTGACCTTCCCGGCGATCCGGACACGGTGTTCGCGCTGCTCAACGACGTCGAGCGGGTCGCGGGCTGCTTGCCCGGCGCGGTGCTGGAGGGCCGGGACGGCGAGTCCTACCTCGGCAAGGTCAAGTTCAAGGTCGGCCCGGTCAGCGCCGCATACGCGGGCAAAGTCCGGTTCACCGAGATCGCCGAGGGCGAGCGGCGGCTGCGGCTGTCAGCCCGGGGCGCGGACAGCCACGGCAACGGCGACGCCGAAGCGGACGTCACGCTGACCCTGGTGCCCGGTCCGAAGGGATCGTCGCTGAACCTGCACACCGACCTCGTGGTGCGGGGCAAGATCGCGCAGTTCGGGAAGGGCGCGATCAGCGCGGTGTCGAACCGGATCCTGCAGCAGTTCGCGCAGAATCTCGGTGCGCTGCTGGAAAACGGCGGGACCGCACCGACTCCGGCCGCGGCGGCGGCTCCTACCTCGGATTCGCTGGACGGCTTGGCGATGCTGCTCCCGCCCAACGCGAAGCGTTATCTCCCGCTCGTCGCGGCGGGCGCGCTCGGGCTGTTCCAGGGCTGGCTGCTCGGGCGCGTCCGGTCGCAGCACAAACTGATCAAGGAGTTGCTGCGTGAACGCGCCTGACCACAGCCTGCACGGCTCCGTGACCGACCAGACCTACGCCCGCGCGGGTTTCGGCGCCGCGGTGCCCAGGGGAACCGCGCCCGTGCTGGTCGTGGTCGATCTGACCCGCGGCTTTACCGAGCCGGAATTCCCTTCCGGCGCTGACCTTTCCGTCGAAGTCGAAGCCGCTGACGCACTGGTCCGGGCCGCGCGCCAGAGCGGTGCCCCGGTCGTCTACACCGCGATCAGCTACACGCCTGCCGAGGCGGACGGCGACGCGATCGCGTGGCTGCGCAAGGCTCCCGGCATGCGCTCTCTGCGCGCCGGAAGCGCCGAGGTCGCACTCGATCCGCGGCTGGAACGGCACGACAGCGACCACCTGATCGTCAAGAAAGGCGCGTCCGCCTTCCACGGAACGGGCCTGGCCGCGCTGCTCGCCGGTCTAGGGGCGGACACGGTGCTGATCTGCGGCGCGACGACCTCAGGCTGTGTGCGGGCCACGGCGGTCGACTCCGTGCAGTCCGGTTTCAACACGCTCGTCGTCCGGGAAGCCTGCGGCGACCGCGCCCGCGGACCGCACGACGCCGCTCTCTTCGACCTGCAAGCCAAATACGCCGACGTGATCGGTCTCGACGAGGGCGTCGCGCTGCTCGCCAAAGCCCGCTGAACCCCGGAAGGAGTTCCCGCATGTCTTCTGTTTCCGACCGGGTGCTGACCCAGTCCGCGCTCGCCGAACTGGCGGACGTTCCGGCGACGAGCGTCTGGGTGCGGTCCGGTTCCGTCCGGCTGCATGTGCTCGACTACGGCCCGGCCGACGGCGTCCCGCTCGTGGTGCTGCCCGGAATCACCAGCCCGGCGATCACCATGGACTTCGTCGCGCGCGAACTGACCGACCTGGTCCGCCCGCTGGTGCTCGACATCCGCGGCCGCGGCCTGTCCGACGACGGGCCGAGCTACGACCTCGACGCTTACGCCGCCGACGTCGAAGCGGTCATCGGCCAGCTGAACCTGTCCGCGCCACTGCTGTTCGGCCATTCGATGGGCGCGCGGATCGCCGCCAAGGCCGCGCGGTCCGCTCGGGGCACGATCCTGGCGGATCCGCCGATGAGTCACGCGAACCGGCCGTATCCGACCACTTTGGACACTTTCGCCGCCCAGCTGGACCAGGCCCAGCGCGGAACCGACGCGGACGAGGTCGCCGCCTCGTGGCCGCGATGGCCGCGCAGGGAACAGGAACTGCGCGCCGGATGGCTGGCGTCGTGCTCCCGGACCGCGATCGCCGCGACGCACGCGGGCTTCGAGTCCGAGGAATTCCTTCCCCTGTGGGAGAAACTCGCCGGACCGGCGGTGCTGCTGTACGGAATGGACAGTCCCGTGGTGACGCCGGAGGACGTCGCCGCGCTGCGGGAAGCCAACCCCGCGCATCCGCTCGTGGGCGTCGAGAACGCCGGGCACATGATCTTCTGGGACGAACCGGAGGCCGCCCTTCGGACGCTGCGTTCGGCGCTGGAAGGCCTGCTCTCGCGCTGAGCCCGGCATGTTTTTCGTACTCGGATAATCCGTATTCGGACAATCAAGGAGGTCGCCATGGACCAGAACCTGTTCAACGACATCTGCTTGCGCCAGCTGACTTTTTCCGGCGTGCACGAGGGGGAGACGGTCGTCGTGCTGACGCGCGGCGCCGAGCGCGCGGAGTACGCGGACGCCTTCCTCTGGGCCGCCCAGCAGCTCGGCGCGGCGACGTATCACATGCGGCTGCCGTCGCCGTCGAGCGCGTCCGGCGCGTGGGCGGTCGGGGACTCCGGCCTTGACCAGCTGCCGCTCGCGGTGGAGGCGCTCAAGGCCGCGGACATGGTCGTGGACTGCACGTTCCTGCTGTTCAGCGAAGAGCAGTTCGCGATCCAGGCCGCCGGCACCCGGATCCTGACCGCCGTCGAACCGCCCGAGCTGCTGGCCCGGCTGATGCCGACGAAGGAACTGCGCGAGCGCGTAGAGATCGGCGCGGAACTGCTGGCCAAGGCCAAGACCATGCGGATCACCAGTCCACACGGGACGGACGTGACCTACCAGCTGGGCGTGTACCCGACGATGAGCGAGTACGGCTACACCGACCAGCCCGGCCGCTGGGACCACTGGCCGGCGGCGTTCGTGTTCACCGGCGGTTCCGACGACGGCGTGGACGGCAAGATCGTGCTCGCGCCCGGCGACGTGCTGCTGCCGTTCAACACCTACGTGCAGACGCCGGTCGAGCTGACCATCGAAAAGGGCTTCATCCAGGACATCCGCGGCGGCGCGGGCTCGTCCGGCCTCGACGCCGACCTGCTGCGCAGCTACATCGAGTCCTTCCACGACCCGCGCGGCTACGGCATGTCGCACGTCGGCTGGGGCCTCGACGAGCGGGCGCACTGGCACGGGCTGACGCAGTTCCCCGGCGGCATGGGCATGGAGCTGCGCAGCTTCTACGGCAACGTGATGTTCTCGATCGGCCCGAACAACGAACTCGGCGGCCCGAACGACACGGCCTGCCACTTCGACATCCCCATGCGCGGCAACAGTCTGTACCTCGACGACGAGCTCATCGTCGACGCGGGCGAGCTGACCGTGAAGGAAATGCGCCCGGCGGCGAAACGATGACCGACCACCACATCGGGATGATCGTCCCGAGCTCCAACCTGACCATGGAAACCGAACTGCCGCGGATGCTGCGCGCCCGCGAGGAGCTGTACCCGGAGGACCGGTTCGTCTTCCATTCCGCCCGCGCGCGGATGCAGCACGTGACGCCGGAGCAGCTGCGCGCGATGAACGCCCAAGCCGAACGCGCCGCCGCCGAACTGGCCGACGCGCGGCCCGGCGTCGTGGCGACCGCCTGCCTGGTCGCGATCATGGCGCAGGGGCCGGGTTATCACTGCACCGCCGAGGATTCGATCACTTCGGCGTTGCGCGCGGAAGGCTCGGACGCGCCGGTGGTCTCGTCGGCGGGCGCGCTGCTGTCCGGCATCGCCGCCCTGGAGGCGAAGCGGGTCGCGATCGTGACGCCGTATATGAAGCCGTTGACGCAGGCGGTTGTCGAGTACCTGGAGGACGCGGGTATCGAGGTGGTCGACGCGCTCTCGCTGGAGGTGCCGGACAACCTGGCGGTAGCGCGGCTGGACCCGGCGGATCTTCTTGCGCACTACCGGAAACTGGACCTATCGCGGGCGGACGCGCTGGTGCTGTCGGCGTGCGTGCAGATGCCGTCGCTGCCGTCGATCCAGCCGGTCCAGGACGCCGTGGGAATCCCGGTGCTGTCGGCGGCCACGGCTACGACGTTCCGGATTCTCAGCGAGCTCGGGGTACGGCCGGAGGTGCCGGGGGCGGGGCATCTGCTGAGCGGGAAGGTGGCTGCCTAGCCGCGGAACCCCGAGGACAAAGCCGGTCCTCGGGGTCCTCTGCGTCGGCTAACGGCGGGCAGCCACCAGTTCGCGAACCCGCGGCGCGACCTCCCGCGCGAACAGCCGGATGGCGTCCGCGGAGTCCACGGACAGGAGGAACGCGCTCATCCCCTGCGTGAGCGCGAGTTCGGCGAGCTGACCGGCCCATTCGGCAGTGCTGCTCGACGGAATTCCCGGCAGGTTGTACAACCGCCGGATTTCGCCGGGGGAGCGGCTTGCCTTGCGGGCGGCCTCGTCGATGAGCGCGTTCGCGGCGGGCAGCCGGTCCGGCGGGACGCGGGTCATGCTCGGCAGCCAGCCGTCCGCGGTGCGGCCGATCAGGCGCAGCATCCGGGGGCCGAGCGCGCCGAGCCAGATTTCCATCCGGTGCGCGGGGAAGGGGCCGGGCGGAGTGCCGGTGAGCCGGTGATGGGTGCCGGAGAAGTGAGTCGGCGGCCCGGATGTCCACAGTGCACGGATGACCTGGATCGCTTCCGTGAGCGCGTCGAAGGCTTCGCCAGGGGTGTACCGCGGACCGCCCTGGGCCGCGATGTCGTCCCAATACGCGCCAGCGCCGAGGGCGAGTTCGGTGCGGCCGCCGCTGAGCAGGTCGAGGCTTGCCGCCGAGCGGGCGAGCACGGCGGGCGGGCGGAGCGGCAGGTTGGCGACGTTGGGGAACACGCGCAGCCGCTCGGTGCGCGCCGCGATGACGCTCAGGACCGTCCACGCGTCGAGAAGATCCGGACGGTACGGGTGGTCGGGGACGCTGAGCAGGTCGAGCCCGGCCGTGTCCGCGGCTGCGGCGAGCCTGGTCACCGCGCCGGGCTCGGCGGTTTCGGGCAGGAGGATGACGCCGAACTGGAGGTCGTGGCCGTAGTCAGGCATGGGTCGCTGGGCCGATGGGGAGAAATCGTGTCATGGCGACATGATTACCTGACGGAATTATATCTGTCCAGCGGGTAGGATCCCGGCATGGACGAACTGCGCCCGCCGACCCTGCTCGCGCTGCCGTCGTACCTGGCCGGGCACGTCGCGCGGATCGGGCGCCGGGAACTGGCCGGCGCGCTCGAGACGCACGGTCTCCGGCTGCCGCACTTCGCCGTGCTCGCCGGGCTTTCCGACTTCGGGCCGCTGGCGCAGCACGCGCTCGCCGACCGGCTGGGTCTCAACCGGAGTCATCTGGTGGGCTATCTGGACGAGCTGGAGCGCCGCGAGCTGGTCGGGCGGGAACGGGACCCGGAGGACCGGCGCCGTCAGCGGGTCGCGCTCACGGAGGCGGGGAAGGCGCTGGCGGGGGAGCTGGGGGCGGAAGCCAGGCGTTCGCAGGACGTGCTTCTTTCGGAGCTGTCCGCGAAGGAGCGCGAGACGCTGATTTCGCTGCTTCGGCGGGTGGTGGTCGCGGACGACCGGGCGCGGTCCGGAGTTGTCGGCTGGCGCGGCCAGTAGGCGGACGCACTCGCACGCGCTCGAATGTATATCGGCGAAGCGTGGCGGTCATCCGCTGCGGTGCGGGCCGACAGTAGTCTGCCAGTGGCGCCATCGCGAAGGTTTGGGAGGAACCTCAGCACATGACGGACAGGAACATCGCGGTCAAGCTCGCGGTAGTCGAGGACAATGGGCGAAGAATCGACACAGCTCCGGAAGAAGCCGCCATTGGCGCGCTGCGCCTCCTTCCGTGGCAGATCCATCCGGTGGAGAAGGCAGCGGACGATTTCGCCGGGTCGGCTGTCTATCTCGTGAAGGTTAGCTACGAACTGGAGCTCGAGCAGGATCTGCCGCCGATTCGGTGGTACGAATTGGGGCTGAAGTTCGGCGACGACGCATCGGTGACCGTTGTGGACGCTGTGCCCCGCACTTCACGAGTTCCGCAACCTGCCGCTGCGTACGATCTCACTCGTTATCTCGAATTTGCTCCGGCGGGCAAGCCGGGACAGGTGCACTTGAGCGAAACGAACGGCGCGGTCTACCGCCACGGGGTGCCCGGTTCGTCGGTTCGGTGGCGGCACGCGTCCGAGCATCGCGACGGGGTCGAACCGGGCTCCAGGTCCGGATGGCTGGCGCTGGTGGTCCCTGACGGCTGCGAGCGCCTGCCTGTCACCCTCTCCGCACGCTTTGACCTGCGAGCCGACTCCGATTCGCCTTATTGGCCGGTGCAGGAGCCGGTTCGCTTCGACTTGACACTGCGCGACGAGCAGCTCAGGCCGCCGCTGACCCCGGCGGCGCCCGGCGGGCGAAGGGCCTTCGACACCGGTGAACCGTCTGCCTTCATCTGCTACGCGCATGATGACGCAGAGCACAAGGAGAACGTGCGGCGATTTGCCGACGTCTTGCTTGCCGAAGGAATCGACGTTCACATCGACCAATACGCAGACGTTCGGCGAAAAGACTGGGGGCACTGGGCGTATCGGAATCTTCGGCACCGGGATTTCGTGCTCGTCATCGCTTCGCCTATGTGCCGGGCCGTGGGTGACGGCGACGCCGCGCTTGAAAAGCATCCCGGTCTGAGAGCCGAGTTCGATGCGCTTCGCACGCTCTACCAGCGCAACCCGGATTGGCGGCCTTATGTGCTCCCGGTCGTGTTGCCGGGGAATTCGGAATACGAGATCCCGCTGTTTCTCGGTCCTGCACCCAACGACTACTACCGCATTGCGGACTACACACCGGAGTGCGTCGCGAATCTGCTGCTGGTCATGCGCAGCACAGAGCGGCGGACCTGGAGCCTCCGCTAGTCGTCCTCTTCGGAGGAGCGGTGCTCCGGGTGGTCGCGATCCGCAGCGAGGCCGAGGTGCAGAGGGCCCGGGGCAAGGGTGCGCCCGTCCCAGGCGATCGGCTGCTCGCACAGCCGTGCGGCAAGCGCGGCCAGTTCGGCCGGGTCCCGGCCGCCGGCGTGGACGACCGCGAATTCTCGTGCGGTGTAGGCGTGCCATGCCGTGCCCAGTTCCTTTTGCAGGTCGTGCGGGAGCGTCCAGCGCGTGTATTTCGTGCCGATCCTGCCGAACGGCGCGGCGAGGGTTATCGATGTTCCGGCCAGCAGCCAGGAGGGAACGCTGGTGTCTTTAAGCCGATAGACTTTTCTGCCCGGGGCAGCGGGCTGTTCTTTGTCCGAGAGAGGTTGCCCCTCGTTTTCGCGGGTGACCGGCCGGCCGAGGTCCTCCATGTCCGAATGCGAGCGGACGACGGAAATTTCTGCGCCGCGGGCCCGCAGCGTGTCGCCAGGCAGTTCGGCTTCTCCTGCCTGAGCGTTGAGCAGGCCCGGCCACACAGACCGGGTCGCCTGAGCATCCACGAAGACGACAACCGGAACCGCTGCGAGGTCACCGGTCACAAGCATCTGAAGCCGACGTTCGACCTCGTCGCGAGTCGCTGCTCCCTTGTTCCCGTACCTTCCGAGGCCAAGCGAGCCGATAGCGCCGGCATGGAAGTCGGTGACGCCGTCGGCAGCGCGCACCCACTTCCGTTGCTTCTCGCTGTAAGCCAGCACCCGCCAGTGCTCAAGATGGTCCGGGTCGGCGAGGACAGCGGTGAGGACCAGGACCAGCGCGGCGGAACCTTCTCCGGTCCGCTGCGTCCTGGCGCTGATGCCGACCAGCAGGTTTCTGCGAGTCAGCCGGACCTTCAGATCGGGGCGCGCGATCGCGGTCCGCATGCGTTCGTCGAGCACGCCGGCGGAGCGCAAGAGATCCCGCAGCGCGGCTCTGGCGGCGTGCTCTTTGGTCGAGGTCGTGCTTGCCCGCGCGCCTTTGGGCAGCACAGCCGGTTCTGTCGCCAGGAACTGAGTAGGGATCCCGCGGTGCGCGAACAGCCGGCGCAGATGCGGTTTCGCGTCCAGCGCGGGCTTCTCGTACTCGCGATGAGCGAGATACTCGGTCTCCACCCATGCGGCGACAAGGGTTTCCGGGTCGGAGGGCAGCCCTAGCTCGTCGAGCGCCTCGGCACGATTGGGCGTCGAATGGTCGAGCAGCTTCGGGCAGTACCGGGCCGCGATCTCGAAGCGCTCGTGCACCGCGGTCGGCGCGTCGCCGCCGCGCGGGCGGACGCCGGTGAGCTTCTCCAGTTCGTCGAACATCCGGTCTCTGGCTTCGGTCGTCCGGTAGAGGCAGACGATGACGAGTTTCTTCGCTCCGGTCGGTCCCACCGCGGCCGCAGTGATGCCTTCCGCGGGGTATTTCTTCACGCGTGGCGGCAATTTGATCGCCGGGTCGGGCTCGTAGACGAGTGGTGTCAGCAAGGGCAAGTGGCCGGTGATGTGCTCGTGCAGACGCGCCATGAACCGCGGGCCGAGGCCACTGCCCAAGGCGTGGAAGTTCGCTGCTCGCAGCTTCGGCCTGAACTGAGACGGCCACTCGCCGCCGGGTTGCGGCACTTCCAGGGGCGCCAGCTCGCACTCGGCGAGGATCGTGGCTATCGCGGGGTCGAAATGGCGGATCCAACGCCGCTCGCCGTTCGCCTGCTCCCAGTGCCCGGTGACCGGCAGGTAGGGGACCGGTGCCTCCCCAAAGTCCCGTTCGACCCATGCTGCCCGGAAATACCTCAGGTCCGGGTCCAGCCGGGAGAGGTGCGCGTCGAAGGCAAGGACGAGGTCTTCGAGACCCGGCCGGGTGGCTAGCCGGACCGTCACGTTGGCCATCGACCACGCAGTGCCGTCCGGGCTCTTGATCAGGTCGTCGCGGTGCCACGCGACAAGCCTGCCGGCAGTGTCCATTCGCAGCTGGATCGAGTGGGCGGGGCCCAGAGCGAGAGGCGCAGCGGCGAGGAAACGCGCAGCCTGCCACGCTGCCACGCGGAAGACCCACGGCGGTGCTTCTGGCGCATGTCCCGGGCGCAGCTCCAGAAAATCGCTGAAAGGGCGGGAGGGTTCCGGCTCGGGGATAAGCCCGGCAAGAATGGGGGCCGCGCCGTTGCGCTCATGGCGTTCCCACGCGCGGACAGCAATGCGGAGACGGCTGTCCAGCGCGTCATCGGGCGTCAGCAGGAGGGCTTTGGCACCGGCCTCGGTGTCGCGGCCGCGGAGCTTGCGCTCGCCGAACAGCCGAACGGGTTTGCCGGTGGCGGCGACCAGACCCGCTGCCAGCGCACCGTAGGTCGGCCGGTCGCCGGGCAGCGTATTCCAGGCTGCCACGAACTCCGAGGTGAGCGGATAGGCGGTCACCGTGCCGAGGAGTTCGTCGACGTGTTTGCGCGGTATGCGGTAGGCCAGCGTGGTCAGCACAGAACTCTCCCCATCAGACATTCTTTGCCGCGTAGTCGAGAAACGCCTGAAGCGTGTCGCCGTAGAACTCGTTCATCCAATGGCGTTGGTCCGGAGTCCAGGCGCGTTCGAGCCGGGTGACGAGCGAGGCGAACCCCGACCCGCGCTTGTCGTGGAAGGCGCCGTCCACAAGGTGCAGAACAGCCGGTGTCCCGCCGCGCCGGGCTCTCCCGACGAGCTGGATGGCTCCCACGATCATCTCCGCGGTCACTGCGAGCTTGACCCGTTCCGGTTGCGCTTGGAAGTACGGGAGGCAGTGGACGATCTTGTCGAGGAACATGCCCGCCGTGCTGCGGCGGTCTTCCATCAGCTTGACCGGTGTCGTGGAAGGTCCCGGATGGTCGGCGAGCGCGGCGGCTTGGATGTGCGCGACGAGTTCGGCGGGTTCGTCGATCACCGGCACGGGGCGCACGATCAGCCAGACCGAGCCGAGGGCCGACCGCGAGCCGGCGCCGATGATGTTGACGCCGCGCTCCACTCGGGCGAGTGGAGCGATCAGGATGTCGGCGTCAGGCAGACTCGGAAACTTCTCCAAACGATCGGCATGCAGTTCCTGCCAGAGCCGGCCGTCGGCGAGTTCGCCGCGCGGCGGGATGGCGAGGCAGATCCTCGGCGGGTGGACGCCTGCCTCCGCTAGCCCTTCGGCAACTTCGCGTCCTGCCGCGTAGGACGTGGTCGCGAGAAGCACCCGGCGCCGATCCGGATCCTCCCTGTCGAGGCGGTCGAACTCGGCGCTGAGGTAGCTGGTCCAGAGCCCGGCGGAGATCTGCCTCACGGCGGCCGACCTTGCCGGCCCCTCGACACCGGAAATCCGCACCGGTGTCCGGGCAGGGCCGGGCACGATCGCCGCGTGCACGCTGACGCGCGCTGAGGAGTCGTCCCGTACCCACCACTTCGGCTTCGTGTGGAGGTGGTGACGCGGGGCCCGGGGAAAATACGACGTCGCCGAAAGGCCCAGGACGATCCGGCGGGTGCCTGCGTGCGCGAGGGCAGTGAGATCGCCTAGCGTGACCACATAGGTGTGCGGATCGCCGCCGAACGCGGCAGTCGAGAGCTTGGCAGGCTGAACGCCCGTGTCGTCGAAGTGTTCGGTGAATGCGAACACAAGACGGCCCAGAGGACCGGTCGGAGTCGCTCGCCACCGGCCGTAGGTGCCGAGCGCGTCCGCGACGGCTTGCGCCGACTCGATCCCCGCGTCGACGAGCTGCGAGTTGTTCGACATCAGCCGGTGCAAGAACAGGCGAAGGCGTTCCAGCATGGTGCGTCGGATGATCCAGTCGGCAAACTCGCGTTGGTCGTCCGCGGACAAGTGCGTCACCAATGCGAGGGCGGCGCTGCGCGCGTCGGCGATCGCGGCTCCCGCGGTGCCGCTGCCGATCAGGCGATCGAGCTGGCGACGGGCCGCTCTGAACTTGGCAGACGCGTCGCGGGGCGGTTCCGGCTCGCCAGGGAACAACGTCGTGAAGGCTGTCTGCTGCTCGTCGGTGAGGTTTGCTGCGTCGGTCGCGAAAAGCTTTTCCATGAGCCAGCTGTCGTGCCGGCGAGGCACGATCCACGCGCGCCCGGGCCCGTACTTGCGTTTGCCTTTGCGAGACCGGGCGGGCCCGAGCCGCTGGTAGGTCAGATGGCTGACGTAGTTCTCGGACAGGTACCGCAGCCCGAAGAAAGCGTCGCGCACGTTTGCGTCTACGTCGTCGTGAAGCGCCCCGTGCGCGCCGGCGAAATCCGTGTCGAGTCGTCGCAGCGGCGTGGCGGTCTGCCTCGCTTCGTCCAAGACCAAGCCCCGTCCGGAGTGCTCGATGGCTTGTTGCTGGAACTCGTCCACCTCGTCGATCACCACGATCTGGCACCGGCGCAGCAGCAGTTCCTCCACACTCAGCCGGTCGTTGCCGCCGTACCCGTCGTCGACGGGTGTCTGGAGAACGCCGAGCAGCAGGTTGGCGTGCGACGTTACGATGACGTCTGCGGTGCAGGCTGCCCGGGAGGCGCTGAAACGGCCGCAGCTGGAACGCCACGGGCAGGCGTACGTCTTGGTGGTCGCGTCGGGACGCGGATCGTGAAGCGACGCACAGGGTTCCCTTCCCGGCACCCACGAGTCGACTGCCTCCGAGCTCGTGGCTACGGCGGCGAGCGCGCATCCGTAGCCGAACCGATCCCACACCCAGTCGCGGTCCGGTCCGCTGGCATCCGGGTGTGCAGTAACCGTCTCGGCCACGTCGATCCGGGAACGCGGTGACGTCAGGGCAATCACTTCACCCTTCTTCTGGAGGGCAGTCGCGGCTGTCTCGATCTGGTGTGCGGCTTTGACGACGTCGGAATTGGTCGGCAGCACGAATGCGACCACGCAGCCAGCGTCGATAGCCCAGCAGGCGAAAACCTCGATGAGCACCACTGACTTCCCGAAACCGGTGTAGGCAAGGAGTTCATTGATCGACCCCGCGGTGAGCTCGAGCCCGGAAACCGCCTCTGGTCCGGCCCCAGAGCGAACCGACCGTTCAAAACGCTCAACGACCTCGACACGGTGATTGCCCGCGACATCGGGGCTGTGGTCCAGGTCCGCGGCCAGCTTTTTGAGCTCTGCGAACGGCACGGTGACCTGGTCGGCTGCCGGTGCATCAACGACGACCGGCATCGGCCGTCCTTTGTCCCGGTGATGTGGCAGCAGGTCGAAACGGAAATTGGTGTACCTGTCCCGGGAAGCCGAGAGGGGCACGCGCACCGTCGAGGTGTAATGGCCAGGCGGTGCTGGACGAAGGCTGCGGGGCCGGGCTGCGAAGAGCTTGTCGAGCTCGCCGAGAGCATTGTCGACGAATGCGGCCAGAGGCATACCGGGATCGAGGAGGACGATGTCGCCGTCGCCGCGTCTGCAGCCGCTGATCTCTCCGGCGGCGAGCATGCGGTCGAGCGACTCTCCCGCTCGGTGTGCGTTGGCGTAGTCGTTGGTGCGTCGCTTGAGCAGCCTGGCGATGCGGAGCCGTTCGGAGACGTCGAGATCGTCCCAACCTGCCCACGAGGTGATGTGGCCGTCCAGCAGATACAGGATGTCGGCGCGGGCGGCTGCCGCCGCGCCGTCGCCGGTTTCGTGAGGAAACAGCCTGGCGGCGAGCCCGACTGCGGCCTTGAACAAGTGCGGGCCTACGCGGGCCTGCCCCGGATCGCCTCGCTCGGTCACGCGTTCGCCCTCCTGCGAAGATTGAGGATCCTGGTGCGAAATCTCGTCTCGGTGGTGACTCGCACGCCGGGCGGCACGGCTTTTTCCAGAGCGTCCAGTTGGTGCTCGTGGGTGACCGGAAGCACGATATCGGCGGTGGGGCGGGTCGCCGCGAGATGATCGACGAGCCGCCCGATCGATTGGTATTCCTTGAGATCCGCCTGGTACTCGTGGTTGCCGACTTTGACGTGCAGGTCGTAGCTGTCGGCTCCCGGCCACAGCTCCACGTCGATCCCCGGTTTGTCGAGTGCTCGGTACAGACGCAGTTCTGCCGCCCCGGGAACCACCACGAAGCGCCAGACTCCGGCGTTGACGCAACGGGCGCCGGCTGCCGGCGCGGCCTTCGGAGTCGCAATGCGAGGGCCGGTGTCGATGCGATCGAGCACAGGCTTGGTGCCGACCGGCTTCCGCCTGATCCGGTACGACGCAGAATGCGGCCGGTACCGGCACCGAACGCGGTCGCCGGCTACGGCCATCGGCCATCGGCACATCGGGCACGGGAACCACCATGCCTCGCTGTTCCGGTCTCGGTGCAGCTGGTCTTCCGAAATTTCTTCGTATCCGTACGGAGCCAGCTTCGCGCCTTCTTCGCTCAGCTGCTCCCGCAGTGCGTCAAACTGCCCGGCTGGGTGCTCGATGAGGAACTTCCGGGAAGCCACATAGTCTTCCTGTCGTCCGGTCGCAGTCATCGCCGCATAGGCTTCCTGCCGGATCTGGTCGGCCCGCATCCGCGTCCAGGTCGGCAACCACGCGGCCCGCCCGATCGCCTCTCCGAGCGGTGCCGAGTACTCGCAGGCCAGATCGTAGACGGCTGCGGTGAGCTGGCCGTTCTCCAGCAAAATCATCTCGGCTGCTTCCGCTTCCGGGCAGTCCTGGAGAAAGGGGAGGTCGCCGAGGCGACGGTGCAGAGCCTTGGCGAGTTCCGAGGGAGTCGACGGGCCTCTTCCTGGCCCGTGCGCGGCCATCACCACGCCGGTCATCCTCGCCACCTCGCGCAGTGCCCCAGGCTGTTCGTGCCGCTTCGACCAAGCGTAAGCCGCACGCACCGCGGCAGCGACGACTGCGCGCCAGGGCGGCAAGGGATCGAACTGGTGGTCGTGCGTCGTGCCGTTCATGCGAGCGGTTTGCGCGCCGACGGGCACCAACGGACGAAACCGCAGTTCCGGCAGGCATTTCCGGGGCGCGCGTGCGGAGCGGTTCCGTCGAACATGGGAGTCGCGAGTTTTGCCAGCTCTGCGCGGGCAGCTGCGAGGACGACCGGGGCGGTCACGTCGAGTTCGGTCAGCACCGGACCGCGGCCGGTCAGTTCTTCCAGCTCGACACGCAGCGGCACGCCGGCGTCGGTGAGGAATCCGGCTGCGGAGAGACAGACAGCCAAAGCCAGTTGCGGGTACTTTCCGAACAGGTTGCCCTGGTGCGGCGATCGGGTGGTCTTCGTTTCGCGGAGTGTCCAGCCCATGCCGTCGTGGTAGAGCAGATCGGTTTTGGCCACGATCAGCGCGCCGGCTTCCGGGTCGGAAACCGCTACAGTCTGCTCGCTGCGCACCTGGGCGTCAGGAGGCAGTCCCGCCAGCGGGCAGACCACAGCGTGGTCGCCGATCATCTGGATCGCCAGGCGGGCTTGAAAGCCGTCGGGGCCCGCCCATTCCGCTGCCCATTGGCCGGGGTCGTCGGGAACCTCCGCGGCCCGGCATTTCCGGCGGGGGACCCGGCCGTGCTGTTCCTCGAGCCATTCGTGCACGTCGCGGCCGCGCCGGGCCTCGTCATTGTCCTCAGCTGCTCGGTCCCGAGGAAAGCGGAGTTCGCTGAACCGGGTGCGCGCGGGGCATTGTGCGTGTTCTCTGCCATCGGTCACTGACCATTGCCGGCGCGTGCTCCCCGAATGTGCCGAGACGCCCAGAATCCCGGGCACGACCGGCACAGCGGGGCAGTCGCCCAGGAGCGAGCAGCTGGTGCAATCGCTCCCGGGACGATAGACGCCGCCCGCGGCGAGCGCGGTCGCTTCGCCGGCGGCGTATTCCTGGTAATGGTGCAGTGCTTCTTCCCGGGAACCGTCGA
Organism: Amycolatopsis sp. NPDC104775; assembly: GCF_055583325.1. Lineage (NCBI taxonomy): Bacteria > Bacillati > Actinomycetota > Actinomycetes > Pseudonocardiales > Pseudonocardiaceae > Amycolatopsis > Amycolatopsis sp. NPDC104775. The sequence goes on along the minus strand of NZ_JBVJOE010000001.1, from coordinate 507,118 downwards.
AGAGGGGCTGAAAAGTTCCGTCTTCGCAGCCGATCTCCACGATCCTGATCCGGGCCGGTGCGGTGAACCGCGAGAGGGTGTACGGCTTCTGGGAGTTCCACCTGTTGCCGAGTACCTCGCTGGCACCGGCGAGGACACCGGCCGCGAAGGCGACCTCCGGGTCCGTTTTCCGGAGCGCGAGCTCGTCGTCCGGCAGTTTGCGCACCTTCGCGCGGAGGACGCGCAGTTCCCGGAGGCCCGCGCCTTCGTACCGCCGACCGGTCACGGTCTCTTCGTAGACCAAGCCATCCGGGAATCGGTGCTGCCTCGCCCACTCCCGGGACACGGGCTCCAGCGCGCCGGCTTCTGTGCCCGGCTCGGCCGCCAACGACGCATTCGCAGCGAGCGCTTGATCGACTGCGTGCTCAGTCCAGCGGGCGAGCTCCGGAGCAGGCTCGGCTCGTCGGTTCCATTTCTGCAGCGCCGCGTTGAGCGGAAGCTGGTCGAATTCAACGAAGTCGAGCACTGTCTTCACCGACGACATCGCCGACGGGCTGGCTGCGGCCCGCGCCGCCCCTCTGGAAATCCGCTCCGGGCATCTGTGCGCGATCCCGCGAACTTCCCAGGAATGAATTCGAACCAATGTTCGAGCATTGCCAGATTCCTGCATTTCAGCTGATCTCGTCATTTCCTTGTCCTCCCCTGACCCGCAACCGAACGGGGCGCCTCGTCGATTCCTGAGTCAGCCCGCACGCTATCGTGAGTCGCCCGCAGATCGCCAGCATTGCTTTCAAGCCGGAAGCCAGGAGGAAACCGCGTTGGTCGAGGCACCCTCTTTCCGCGGCTTGTTCATCGGCCTCGACCACTACCGCGACCCCGCATTCGGCGAGCTGCGTTTCGCCCGCCGGGACGCGGAGGTGCTGGATGCGCTGTTCCGCGACACCTTCGGTGACGACACTGCCACGCTAGTGACCGACGCCGAGGCGACGAAGGCCAGAATGTGGACAGAAATGGGACGGTTGGCACGCGAGTCGACAGACTCGGACGTCGTGCTCGTCTCTTTCTCTGGACACGGCACCCCGACGCGCGAACTCGCCACTCACGATGCCGACGGGGAACGCCTTGCCGAGACCGCGGTGCCGCTCGCGGAGTTCGCCCGGCTGGTCGACCGGATCCCCGTCCGCTTGCTGATCGTGGTGCTCGACTGCTGCTTCTCCGGCGGTGCGTGGAACGAGCGCCTCACCGATGCGACAGCCGTCGGGCACCAGCCCAAGTCCCTCCGGCTGCCTCCGGACGAGTGGGTCGCGCGGACCTCGGGGGGCCAGGAGCGGCTGGATCTCGTCCGCGGGCGCGGAAAGGTCATCCTGGCCGCGTCCGGCGCGGACGAGCGGGCCTATGAAAAAGCAGAATTCGGGCACGGCGTGCTGACGCATCATTTCCTCGAAGCGTTGCTGGGCCGGAACGGGGCCGCGGACGGAGACCGAGTCTCGGTGCTCAGGCTGGTGGACCGCGTGCTGCAGGGCGTGGTGTCGCATCGGAACGGTGTCCTCGGCGTCCGGCAGAATGCCGGGTTCGAAGGGTCGGTCGGCGACGCCCACCTGCCAGTCCTCACCCCGGGACCGCGGTACGAGGCGCTCGGCGGCGTAGCCCCGCGGCGTGCAGCTCCCGCATTGTCCTCGCTCGAATCGCACGGAATTTCCGCCCCGTTCATCGAGCTGTGGCGGGAGCAGGTCGGCATGCTCAACGAAGTGCAGCTGGCCGCCGTCAACGCTGCAGGGATCCTCCGCGGCGAATCGGCACTGGTGAGCGCGCCGACCGGAAGCGGCAAGACGCTGGTCGGCGAGATGGCCGGGATAGCTGCCAAGCACGCGGGCAGACGGACAGTTTTCCTTTTGCCCACCCGTGCGCTGGTCAATGAGCAATACGACCGCTTCCGAGACCAGTACGGACCGCGCGGGATCACCGTGATCCGGGCGACCGGAGACCTGCGCGACCATCTCCCGCAATTCGTCCGGGGCAAATACGACTTCGCCGTGATGACCTACGAGAAGTTCACCGGCCTGGTCGCCGCCGATCCGGGCCTTCTCTCCCGTGTCGGACTCGTGGTCGTCGACGAGATCCACGCTCTTTTCGATCCGAATCGGGGTCCCGGGCTGGAGGCCTTCTTCACGCGGTTGCGGGCAAGCCGGAGCGGGAGCACGATGCCGCAGCTGATCGGATTGTCTGCTGTGCTCGGCGACCCGGAGGGCCTTGCCGACTGGCTGGGCGTGACACCGGTGGTGAGCACCTACCGGGCGACGCCGCTCGTAGAGGGAGTTCTCGGGCCGGACGGCCGGCTGCGGGGCAGCCGGGTCGCCGCCGGTGTCGTGTCGGACGTGGACGAACCGGGATGGCTGGATCCGCCGGTGTCCGAGTCCCGCGAGGAGCTGCTGATCAGCGTCGTCTCCGCGCTGGTAGCCGAGGGGCGTCAAGTGATTGTCTTCCGCGGCACCCGGGACAGTGTGCGATCGACGGCGGCACGGTTGGCTCGAACGGTGCCATCGCGGTCGGCGGACGAAGAGATCGCGGCGCTGCCTCGCGGCGATGCTGGCGTCTTGCACGATCATCTTGTGCAGTGCTTGACCGGAGGCGTGGCATTTCACCTCGCGGATCTGTCCGACGAGCAGCGCCGGGTGATCGAAACGTCTTTCCGCCGCCGGGACAGCGCTATCCGGGCAGTCGTCGCGACCACGACTTTGGCGCAAGGCTTGAACCTGCCCGCCGACGTCGTCCTGATCAACGAGTTGAAGCATCCGACGGATGTCGCCTACTCGGTGGCCGAGTACAAGAACATGGCGGGCCGAGCGGGACGGGCCGGGCACGGCTCGGGCGAGGGGCGAGCGGTCATCCTGACCGAAGGCGGCGCCGACTCCGAGGAAAAACTCCGGCGGTATGTGCGAGCCTCGCCCGAGCCGGGCCGATCGGTCCTTCTCGACGCCCGGATTGACCTCCCCACGCTTGTGGTCACTGCGCTCGCGGCAGAGACCGCAGAACGTGGTCACGCCGACGAGGACGCGGTGGCGGACTTCCTCCGCCGTACTCTTGCGTACCGCCAGGGGCGCATGGCGGGTCGAGCGGAGGTGTTTCCGCGGGCGCGCGTGCATCAGGTGGTTTCGCATCTCGTCGATCGCGGTTTCGTTCAGCGGAGTGCGGACGCTCTCGTGCTGAGCCGGCTCGGCGAGATAGTCGTCCAGAGCGGGATCTCGGCGGCATCGGTGACCGCGATCGCCGATGCGCTCAGTGAGGTGCCTGCCGGCGAGATCAAGGGGCCAGCGTTGTTGTGCGCGGCGCAGCTCGCCGAAGAACTTCAGGACGTCCGGTTTGCGGTTTCCTCCCGCGGCAGGCCGGCAGCCGTTGAGGAGATGCGTGCCTGGCTGGAAGCCGCCGGTGCACCGGGCACGATAGTCCAGCGGCTCTTTTCCCTCCCCGCCGAGCGGGCGCAAGCGGCTGCCAGACGCGCGATCGCGTCCGTGCTGTGGATCAGGGGAAGTGGTTTGCCTGACATCGAACGTGCCCTTCAGACGACGTTGCCGCAGCAACGACGAAATGATCCTGGTCCGGTGATCCAGGCTATGCGCCGGGCGGCCGGAGTGACGGGCGCGGTCATGGAGATCGCGGAGTGCGTCGTGCCGGTCGGGAGGCTCGGCGACCTGCCTGCCGTCCTTCCGGCGCAAGTCGAGTTCGGCGTGGTCGCCGGTCACGTGCCGATCGCGAAGTGGGCTGAGCCCGAGCTGCCGCGGGACGTGTTCGTTTCGCTGCGGAAAGCTGGGCTGACCACGGTCACGGCCGTCGTGGCAGCTGAGGAGCAGGAAGGGGTCAGAATCCTGGGCGGGAACGCCGCGCTCTGGGAGGCTGTGCGTGCGGCGGCTGGCGCGGCCGAGGCGGAAGCAGCTGAGCCAGGGTTGTTCGACGTCGCGTCGCCGACAGAAGAACCTGTCTAGTGCGCAACCGTGCTGACGGCTTGGGACTGTTCATGAGTCTGCGCACCCACACTCTCTGAGTTTTGCGGCAATGATCCCGGCTATTTGTCGGGGATCGTGATGCCTATGTCTGCTCCTGGCGTTGCTGATGGGTGGGTTCCGGCGGGGTTGTGCCGGGCCAGGCCGTCTGCCAGGCGGACCCGTCTCTTCGCGCCTCTACCGGACGCTCCGGTGATTGCCCTGCCGCGCAACGGGTAACCGGAGGTTTCCCGACACCCGAAGGAGGCAGCATGGCCGCACCCACCCGGAGCGATCTCGTCACCGTGATCACCGACGACCATCGCGACGTCGAGCGGGTGTTCGCCGAGCTCGAGAGCGAACCCGCGGCGGGCAACCGGAAAGACCTGGTCGACCACGTGATCGCCGAGCTGGTCCGGCATTCGGTCGCGGAAGAGCAGCTGATGTACCCGGCCGCGCGCGAGCACCTCGACGACGGCGACGAGATCGCCGACCACGAGATCGAGGAGCACGCCGAAGCGGAAAAGCTGATGAAGCGGCTGGAGGGCGGGAAGCCCGGCGAGCCGGAGTACGAGGAGCTGCTGGCCCAGCTTATCGCGGACGTCCGCCACCACATCAAGGAAGAGGAAACCGATCTCCTGCCGCGGCTGCGGGACGCGTGTTCGGCCGAGGAACTGGACCGGCTGGGCGAGCGGGTGCTGGCGGCGAAGAAGATCGCGCCGACCCGGCCGCATCCGCACGCGCCGAGCAAGCCGCCGGCGAATCTGGTCCTCGCGCCCGGCGCGGCGTTCGTCGACAAGATCCGCGACGCGCTGACCGGGCGGAAGAGCTGAGCAGGCGGAAGAAGCAGACTGGACGGAAGAACGCAACGATGACAGACGACGTGTTCGTGCTCGGCCTCGACGACAAGAACGAGCGCATCCTGAAAAGACTCCCGTCGGCGGCCGGGCTGCGGTTCCGCCCGTTGCTCAGCCCGGACGAGCTGCAGCACGGCGAGATCGATTTCCCGGACCTGATGAAGAAGGCCCGCCAGCAGCTGGACGATTTCGACGGCGAGCCCGCCGCGATCGTGAGCTACTGGGACTTCCCGGCCGCCACCATGGCGCCGCTGCTGTGCGAGGAGCACGGCCTCCCGCACGTGCCGCTCCCCGCGGTGCTCAAATGCGAGCACAAGTACTGGAGCAGGCTCGAACAGCGGAAGGCGATCGACGAACTGCCGTCGTTCGGCATCGTCGACCTGGACGGGGATCCGCAGCCGCCGCCGGGGGTGGACTTCCCGATGTGGCTCAAACCGGTCAAGGGATTCTCGTCGGAACTGGCGTTTCACGTGCGGGACAAGCAGGGTTTCGCGGAGTCCGTCGAAAAACTGCGGGAGGGCGTCGGACGGGTCGGCGACCCGTTCGAGGACGTGTTGCGCCAGGTCGAGCTGCCGCTCGAGATCGCCGAGGTCGGCGGGGCCGCGTGCCTGGCGGAGGCCGAGCTGCACGGCGTGCAGGCGGCGGTCGAGGGATACGTCTGGAAGGGCGAGGTGCACGTCTACGCCGCGCTGGACTCGGTCGATTTCCCCGGCCGGTCTTCGTTTCTGCGGCACCAGTACCCGTCGCAGCTGCCGGACGAGACGGTCCGGCGGATGTTCGACATCGCTGAGCGCGTGATGCGCCAGGTCGGCTTCGAGAACGGCACGTTCAGCATCGAGTTCTTCTGCGACCTGCAGTCCGGGCAAGTGTGCCTGCTGGAGATCAACCCGCGGCACTCGCAGTCGCACGCGGAGCTGTTCGAGCTGGTCGACGGCGTGGCCAACCACGAAATCATGGTGCGGCTCGGGCTGGGCCAGGAACCGCGATTCCCGCGCGGCCGCGGCGAGTACCGCATCGCCGGACGCTGCTACCTGCGTCGTTTCGACGGTGACGCGGTGGTGACGCGGATCCCGACCGAGAGCGAGATCGCCGCGCTGTGCGAGGAACTCGGCGGCACGACGATCGCGATCACGCCGGAGGAAGGCCAGCGTCTTTCGGAGCTGCCGGAGCAGGACAGCTACTCCTATGAGCTCGCGGAACTGATCATCGGCGCGGGCACCGAGGACGAACTCGAGGAGAAGTACCGGAAGTGCGAGGAACGGCTGCACTTCGAGTTCAAGGACTGAGGGGAGGACAGAAGGTGGACGGCGACGTCGAGACGCTGTACGAGAACCAGCTGTGGAAGAACCGCATCGAGGGGCACCAGCGGGCGGCGAACACGGCGAAGTCCCGGGAGGAAGCGGTGAAAACGGGACGGCATATGGCGAAAGCTCGACGGTCTGTCCACATTGTCCGCAATGAGGACGGGACAGTGGCACGCCGCGACGACTACCGGACAAGTCGTCGCGGAGTGCCGCTGCCGCGGGAATGACGCGCGGTCACCGGCGCAGGATGCGTTCGATGTGGTTGCGGGCCTGGCGGCCTTCCGGGATCTGCTGCATGAGCCAGTTGTGGAACATGCCGGGGTATTCGGCGTAATCCACGTCGATCCCGGCGTCGCGGGCGCGGGCGGCGAAGCGGCGGGCGTCCGGGAGAAGGACGTCTCGGGTGCCGATGAACAGGCTGAACGGGCCGAGTCCGGTCAGGTCGGCGTACAGCGGGCTGATCCGCGGGTCGTGCGGATCGGTGCCCTCGGCATACATTTTGCCTGCCTCGCGCAGGCCGGTGATGCCGAGCATCGGGTCGTGTTCGTCCAGCACCACGGAAATCGGGTCTTCCAGCGTCACGTCCAGCCACGGCGAGATCAGAATGGTCTGCTTCGGCTGAGGCTTGCCCTCGTCCCGGAGTCGCTGCGCGACGGCCAGTGCGAGCGCGGCACCGGCGGAATCTCCGGACAGGACGGTGTTTTCCGCCGGTTCGGCGCCGAGCGTCTGCTCGAACGCGGCGTACACCATCGGAAGCGTTTCCACGTTGCTGTGCCGCGGGACGAGCGGATAGATCGGCAACGTGACCGTGCAGCCGAGCCGGTGCACCAGGTCAGCGGCGAATTCCCAGTGATGCGATTCGATTTCTTCGACGTAGCCGCCGCCGTGCAGATGGAACACGTGCAGATTGGCGTTCGTGCGCGGCCGCACGGTCCAGCACGCGAACCCGTGCACCTCCCGGTGTGCCAGATCGAAGTTCTTGCGCAGCTTCCGCGGCGGCCGGGCTTGCGACGGCCGCTGGTGGCGGTGCAGGCGCTGGTGCAGCACGCGGGCGTCGTCATAGAACGCCTTCTGCCTGGTCGCGCGCAGATAAGCCTGATACAGCTGGGCTTTCATGCTGATCATGCGTGCCGGGTACCCGTTTCACCGACTTGGGGAACACCGTTTCGGGTGGCGCGTCGGGCGGGTACCCGGCAGACATGATCACGCGCGCTCTTCCTTCGCTGCCGTACGAGATCATGGAGGACGAGGACGTCCGCATCCCGGTTTCCGACGGCACCCGGCTGGCGGCGCGGATCTGGCGGCCCGCCGGATCGGAATCGCTGCCCGTGCCGGGAATCGTCGAGTACATCCCGTACCGCAAGCGAGACCTGACCTCTGTCCGCGACTCGATCCACCACCCCTATCTCGCCGGGCACGGCTACGCCTGCGTGCGCGTCGACCTGCGCGGTTCCGGGGAGTCGGAGGGCGTGCTCGCGGACGAATACCTGGAACAGGAACAACAAGACGCCGAGGACGTGCTGGCCTGGCTGGCCGATCAGCCGTGGTGCGACGGGCGCACCGGCATGATGGGGCTGTCCTGGGGCGGGTTCGCCGCACTGCAGGTCGCCGCGCGGAAGCCGCCGAGCCTCGGCGCGATCGTCATCTCCTCGTTCACCGACGACCGGTTCGCCGACGACATGCACTACATGGGCGGCTGCCTGCTGTCGGACAACATCGCCGAGTCCGGAACGATGTTCGGCGAGGCCACGATGCCGCCCGATCCAGCTTTGGTGGGGGATCGCTGGCGCGAGATGTGGCTGGAGCGGCTGGAAAACTGCAGTCTGTGGGCCGAACAATGGCTGCGGCATCAGCGCCGCGACAGTTATTGGCGGCACGCTTCGGTTTCCGAGGATTACTCCGGCGTGCAATGCCCGGTGCTCGCGTCGAGCGGCTGGGCCGACGGGTATTCCAACGCGGTGACCCGGCTGTTGTCGCATCTCGAGGTGCCGTGCCGCGGGCTGATCGGGCCGTGGTCGCACAAGTACCCGCACCTCGGCGAGCCTGGTCCGGCGATCGGATACTTGCAGGAGGTCGTGCGCTGGTGGGATCACTGGCTCAAGGACGTCGACAACGGGGTGATGGACGGCCCAGTCCTGCGTACGTGGATGCAGGAGAGCGTGCCGCCGTCGACGTCCTATGAGGACCGTCCCGGACGCTGGGTCGGGGAGGCGGAATGGCCTTCCCCGCATGTCCAGCCGACGGAGTACGCCTTGGCGCGGCACCGTCTCGCGCAGCCTGGCGAGTCGGTGGCCGAGGAGTCGTTGAGCGTCGCGTCGCCGTTGTCGGTCGGGCAGTTCGCCGGGAAATGGGCTTCGTACAGCGCGCCGCCGGACCTGCCGTATGACCAGCGGGAGGAAGACGGCGGTTCGCTCGTGTTCGACACGGACGTGCTCACCGAGCGTTGCGAGATCCTCGGCGCGCCCCGGGTGCGGCTGCGGGTTTCGGCGGATCAGCCGGTGGCGATGGTGGCCGCGCGGCTCTCGGATGTCGCACCGGACGGCCGGGCGACGCGGGTGACCTACGGTCTGCTGAACCTCACGCACCGGGATGGTCACGAGGAACCGAAACCGCTCGCTCCGGGCGAAGAGTGCACTGTGGACTTCGAGCTCAACGGGGTGGCGCAAGCGTTTCCGGCCGGGCACCGGATCCGGCTCGCACTGTCCACTTCGTACTGGCCGCTCGCCTGGCCGCCGCCGAAACCGGTCACGCTTTCCGTGCGGACCGGGGCGAGCGCGCTGACCTTGCCGGTGCGGCCGACCGGCGAGCCGGACGAGGTCGCGCCGGATGAGTTCGGCGAGCCGGAGGGGACTCCGCCGCTGCCGACCACGCAGGTGAGCCAGCCGGAACAGGAGTGGACGGTTTCGCGGGATCTGGTCGAGTACCGCTCGGCGCTGGACGTGGTGAAGAACTCCGGCACGATCCGGTACGACGACATCGGCCTGGAGATCACTCGCGACGTGCACGAACGGTACACGTGGGTGGCCGACGATTTCTGTTCCCCGGCCGCGGAAACGTCGTGGACGGTGACCTTCGAGCGGGACGACTGGCGGGTCCGGACGGACACGTACACGCGGGTCAGCTGCACGGAGGAGGAGTTCGTGATCGACGCCCAGCTGGACGGATACGAGGGGGATCGGCGGCTGGTGTCGCGGAACTGGCATCGCCGGGTGCCGCGCGATCTGCTCTGACCGGTTACTCGACGAGCTGTTCGGACACTGTCCGGTCGCCGAGCGGAGTGGGCTCCGGCACCGTCCCGTCGGAGACCTTCCGTAGCGCGGCAGCGGCCGTTTTGAACAAGGGCTGCTTCGACGCCGGGTCCCAGTCCGTGATGGTCAGCTCGTTGGCCGCGCGAACGCCGTCCGCGCCGGTCGGGTCGGCGGTGTCCCAATACCCGTAGTGAAAGGGCAGGAACAGCACCCCTTCGCGGATCCCGCACGGGCGGGCTTTGGCCTGGACGCGCCCGCGCGGGGTGCGGATTTCGAGCAGATCCCCCTCGCTGATCCCGGCGCGTTCGGCGTCTTGGCGGGACAGTTCGGCCCGGACCTCCGGGGCGGCCGTCTCCAGTTGCGGTGCGCGGCCGGTCTTCGTGCGGGTGTGGAAGTGGTACAGGGTCCGGCCGGTGATCAGAGCGAACGGGTAGTCGGCGCTGGGCGGTTCCGTGGGCACGAGGTACTCGGCGGGTTTGAGCATGGCTTTGCCGTCCGGGTTGTACTTCCGGTATTCCTCCGGCTTGACCGGTTCGCCGGTCTGCAGATCTTTGCCGTATTCCTCGCAGTAGTCCGGATCGGCGAAGAACTTGCCGTCCGCGTACAGCCGCTCGGTGCCGTCCGGACGGGCTTCGTCGCACGGCCATTGGACGCCGCTGACCACGCGCAGCTTCTCATAGGACAGTCCACTGTAGTCACAAGGACGTCCGGCGGAAGCTTTTTGCCAAGCCTGGTAAGCGGATTCGGCGTCGTGCCATGGCGGGAAGGCTTCGCCGTCGCGGTCGCGCAGGTCCATCCGGCTGGCGTAGTCAAGAAAGATGTCCAGGTCCGGGCGGGCTTGTCCGGGCGGGTCGACCGCTTTCTCGGACAGATGCACGGTGCGGTCGGCGTTCGTGAAAGTGCCGGTTTTCTCGCCCCACATCGCGGCCGGCAGTACGACGTCGGCGAATTCCGCGGTCTCGGTGCGGAACGCGTCCTGCACTACGAGGAAAAGGCTTTCCTGGCCGAGGATGCGCCGGACCCGCGTGAGTTCGGGCAGCGACACCGCAGGGTTGGTCGCGGAAATCCACCAGAACCGCAGGTCGCCGCTCTCTGCCAGGTCGAGCATCTTCATCAGGTGGGTTGGCGGGCCGTCATGCGGGATCTGCTCCATCGGCACGTTCCACAGTTCGGCCAGCTCCGCCACGTGCGCGTCGTTGTTCCAGTTCCGGAATCCGGTGAGATCGCCGTCGGCACCGCATTCGCGGGTGTTCTCGGCGGTCGGCTGCCCGTTCATCTGCAGCACGCCGCAGCCGGGTTTGCCGAGCATCCCGCGCAGCAGCACGAGGTTGTTCACCTGCACCGCGGCGGCTGTCGCCTGGTGCGATTGGTAAAAGCCTTGCAGCACCGTGCACAGCAGGCGATCCGTGGTGCCGACAAGCCTCGCGGCGGAACGGATCTCGTCGGCCGGTACTCCGCAGATCGACGCCGCGCGCTCGGGCGGGTAGTCGCGGACGACCTTGACGAGATCGTCGTATCCCACGGTGTGCTGGCCGATCCACGCGTCATCGCACCAGCCGTGGAGGATGACCTCGTGCAGAATCCCGTTCATCAGTGCGACATTCGTGCCGGGCAGCGGGGCCAGATGCAGTTCGGCGGCCTCCGCGACCGGGGTTTTCCGAGGGTCGACGCAGAGCAGCCGTGGCGGTCGGGGACCCGCTAGCCGGTCGAGGACGCGGGACCACAGCACGGACTGCGTCGCGGCTACGTTGTGCCCGAAGAGCGCGATGACGTCGGCATGGTCGATGTCGGTATAGGAGGAAGGTTGGCCGTCGCAGCCGAAACTCTCCTTGAGGGACTCGCCCGCGGTCGCGGTGCAGAGCCGGGTGTTGCCGTCGAGGTGGTTCGTGCCGAGTGCGCCGCGGGCGATCGCGGCCAGCGTGTAGTACTCCTCGGCGAAGAGCTGCCCGCTGGTGTAGAAGCCGAGCGAGCTGGGTCCTTCGGCGTCGAGCACTGCGCGGGTGTGCTGGACGATCCGGTCCATCGCTTCGTCCCAAGTGGACTCTCGGAGCACCCCGTCGTCGCGGACCAGCGGGGTGTGCAGCCGGTCCGGCGCGTTGTTGGCCTGCCAGCCGAAGAGATCCTTGGGATCGAGCCGGCCGCGGTTGACGCGGTCGTCGGCCCGCCCGCGGACCCCGGCGATCCGGCCGTCCTTCACCGCGATGTCGAGACCGTCGCCGTTCGAATGCAGGACCGCGGCGGTGCGCACCCAGCGGTCGACCGCACCGACTTTCAAGCCGTCGGCGAGATGGCAATCCACGCGCACCGGCCAGTCCTCGCCCGGTCCGTACGGCGTGCGCGTGCCCCAGGGTTCGGCGATCCCGTCCCGCACGCTGTCTCCTTCTTTCGGTCGACCAGCGTGGATACCCCGGAAAGCGGCGGCCAAACTCCGGGTTTCGCCCTCGGCCCCTCGGGTACGCGCCGGAAGAGACGTGCGAAGGAGGTCCTGGCAGATGACTGAGCAGCGGATGCTCGTAATCCTGGACGAAGGTGCCCGCGGCGAGGCCCCGCCCGGCTGGCGGCAGGCGGCTCCGGAGCACCACGTCGTGCACTGCCCGCCGGACCAAGCCCCCGCACTGCTCGAACAGGCGACCGGCGCCAAACCGCTCGCCGACGTGGTGGCGGGCGGCCAATTGGTGCCGGTCGCGTTGAGGCTGGCCGAGCGATACCCGGACGCGGTGCGGTCGGTGCTGCTCGTCGGGCCCGACCCGGAGGGCAACGGCCGTGCGTCCGGCGAATGGTTCGCCGCGCACGGCACCCGCGTCGCCTCGGTCCGCGAGGCCGGGGTCGAGGTCGAACTGCTCCCGCACGGTCCGGCCGGCGCTCCGCTGACCGAACCGTCGGTCGCCGCGGCGCTAGCGGCAGTGCTCGACCGGCTTCCCGCGGTGCGCCGCCCGGACTGGTGACTTGAGAAGGAGAGAACGCGATGAAGGCTGTGGTGTGGCACGGAACCGGGGACATCCGGCTCGACGAGGTGCCCGACCCGAAGATTCTCGAACCCAGCGACGCGATCGTGCGGATCACCCGCAGCGCGATCTGCGGCACTGACCTGCATCTGGTGCGCGGCACGATGCCCGGGATGCAGGAAGGCACCGTGCTCGGGCACGAGGCGGTGGGCGTGGTCGAAGAAGTCGGTCCCGCAGTGCGCGGGTTTTCGCCGGGCGACCGGGTGGTGATCCCGTCGACCATTTCCTGCGGCACGTGTTCCTACTGCCGCTCCGGCTACTACGCGCAGTGCGATCGCGCGAATCCGAACGGCCCGTCCGCGGGCACCTGCTTCTTCGGCGGGCCGGAATCCACCGGATCGGTCGACGGCCTGCAAGCCGAGTACGCCCGGGTCCCGTTCGCCATGACGTCGCTGGTGCGCATCCCGGACGCGGTGAGCGACGACCGGGCGATCCTGCTGTCCGACATCTTCCCGACCGCGTGGTTCGGCGCACGGCTGGCCGAGGTCGGCCGCGGGGACAGCGTGCTGGTGCTCGGCGCCGGCGCGGTCGGCCAGTTCGCGATCGCCTCGGCGAAACGGCAGGGCGCGGGCCGGGTGTTCGCGGTGGACGGCATCGCGTCCCGGCTGGACAAGGCACGCGAACAGAACGCCGAGACGATCAACTTCAACGAGGACGACCCGGTCGCGTTCGTCCGCGAGCTGACCGGAGGCATCGGCGTGGACCGGGTGATCGACGCGGTCGGCGTGGATGCCGAACGGCCGAAGACCGGCCCCGCGGCGCCCGCGGAGACCGCGCGGTTCGAGCAGGAACGTGCCGAGGTCGCGCCGGACGCGTCGCCGGAGGGGGACCTGTGGGTGCCCGGCGACGCGCCGAGCCAGGCCGCCCGCTGGGCGGTGGACGCGGTCGCCAAGGCGGGGACCATCGGCGTCATCGGGGTCTATCCGCCGGGGTTCGAGGGCTTCCCGTTCGGAACGGCGATGAACAAGAACCTCACCATCCACATGGGCAACTGCAACCATCGCCGCTACCTGCCGGAGCTGCTGGACCTGGTGCGCACGGACGTCGTCGACCCGACCGCCTTCATCACCCGCCGCGAAGAACCGACGGCGGCGATCGAGGCGTACGAGTCGTTCGACCGGCGCGAGGACAGCTGGCTCAAAACCGTCTTGGAGGCGGCATGACCGACGAACGAGACCCGGAACAGAAGACGGCGAACCCGAGCCGCGCCCAGGTCGACCGCGACGAAGAACGCCCGCCCCGGCGGCCCGAACCGGAGAGCCCGCTGGAAGACGAGGAAGGCCGCTCGAAGCGCGGGCATCCCCAGCTGGGCGACAATTTCCGCGGCGAGAGCTGAGCGGGGTACCCGGTAGCCTGTCTGGTTTAACGTCGAATTCGCGCGGCAAGCCAAGGCCCATGAGGATCTTGCTCTGGCACGTGCACGGTTCGTGGACGGACGCCTTCGTCCGCGGCGGGCACGAGTACTTCGTCCCCGCGAGCCCGGACGGTGCGCTGTGGGGATTGGGCCTGGCCGGACGCGACTGGCCTTCGGTGACCGAGGTCCCCGTCGACTGGCTCGCCCACGCCCGGCCGGACGTGGTCGTGCTCCAGCGGCCGGAGGAAGCCGCGTTCGTCCGGCCGCAGCTGGGCTCGCGGGTGCCGATGGTGTACGTCGAGCACAACGCGCCCCGGCACGGCGCCGCGGATTCCCAGCATCCGATGGCGGGGCAGGACGAGGTGCCGATCGTGCACGTCACCTCGTACAACGCGCTGATGTGGGACAACGGGATCGCGCCGGTGGTCGTCATCCCGCACGGCATCCCGGACCCCGGCGAGCGCTACACCGGCGAACTGCCCGCGGGCGCGGCGATGATCAATGAACCGCGCCGCCGCGCTCGCGTGACCGGGGCCGACCTGTTGCCCGCGTTCCGGGAAATCGCGCCGGTGAACGTGTTCGGCATGGGCACCGACGGCCTGCCCGGCGGACAGGGCGACGTCCGACCGCCGCGGCTGCACGACGAACTGGCCCGGCACCGCGTGTATCTGCACACCGCGCGCTGGACGTCGCTCGGGCTTTCACTGCTGGAAGCGATGCACCTGGGCATGCCGATCGTCGCGGTGGCCTCCACGGAAGCGCCTTCGGCGGTGCCCCCGGACGCCGGGGTGTGCTCGGCCGACATCGAAGTGCTCGCGCGGCGGTTCCGCGAGCTGGTGCATGAACCTGATTACGCCGTGCTGGCCGGAAAAGCGGCCCGTGAACACGCGCTGGCGCATTTCGGTCTCGACGCGTTCCTGGCGCGCTGGGACCGCCTGCTCGCCAAGACGGTCCCCGCCGCGGAAGGAGTCTGATGAGGATCTCGATGGTGTCCGAACACGCCAGCCCGCTCGCCGCACTGGGGGAGGAGGACGCGGGCGGGCAGAACGTCCACGTCGCCGACCTTTCCGCGGCGCTGGTGCGCGCTGGTCACGACGTGACTGTCTACACGCGACGCGACGACCCGGACGCGCCCGCCACGGTGGAGACGCCCGCGGGCTATCGGGTCGTGCACGTCCCGGCCGGCCCCGCGCGCCGGTTGCCGAAGGACGAGCTTTTGCCGCACATGGGGAAGTTCGGGAGCTGGCTGCGCGACCGGTGGAGGGAAGAACCGCCGGACGTGGCGCACGCGCACTTCTGGATGTCCGGCGTGGCGACAGTGCTCGCCGCGCGCCAGACCGGCGTGCCGACAGTGCAGACGTTCCACGCGCTCGGCGTGGTGAAGCGGCGGCATCAGGGCGACGCCGACACGAGCCCGCCGGAGCGGATGAAACTGGAACGGATGGTCGGCAAGCAGGTCGACCGGATCGTCGCGACGTGCTCGGACGAGGTGTTCGAACTGGCTCGCCAGGGGGTGCCGCGGCAGCGGATCTCGGTGGTGCCGTGCGGGGTCGACCTCGACCGGTTCGGGGCGGGCGGCCCGGTCGCGCCGCGGACCGCGCCGAAGCGGCTGGTTTCGGTCGGGAGGCTGGTGCCGCGCAAGGGTTTCGACCTGGCTATCGCCGCGTTGCCGCGGGTGCCGGAGACCGAGCTGGTGATCGCGGGCGGACCGGCCTCGGGGGCGCTTTCCCAGGACCCGGAAGCGCGGCGGCTGCGACAGCTGGCGGAGCGGCTCGGGGTGGCTGACCGGGTGCGGCTGGTGGGTCAGGTGAGCCGGGCTGAGATGCCAGGTTTGCTGCGTTCCGCGGACGCGGTGCTGTGCACGCCTTGGTACGAGCCGTTCGGGATCGTTCCCCTGGAGGCGATGGCGTGCGGCGTGCCCGTGGTGGCCGCCGCGGTCGGCGGTTTGACGGACACGGTGGTGGACGGGATCACCGGACGGCTGGTGCCGCCGCGCGATCCGTCCCGGCTGGCGACCCGGTTGCGGGCTTTGCTGGACGAGCCCGCTGAGCTGGAGGCGCTGGGGACCGCGGGCCAGGAGCGGGTCCGGGCACGGTACTCGTGGGACCGGATCGCGGCGGAGACGGTGCGGGCCTACGAGAAGGCGGTGCCAGCGGCGGCATCCGACTGGGCCGCGGTGCGCTGACCGCGAGCCAAATCTGTCCGTGAGGGGAGCCCTGAGGGAATCAGATTCCCTCAGGGCTCGGACCACTATCCGGTGTAGCGGCGCGCGGCCGAAGTGCGCTGGGGTTCCTCCAGCAACCGCAGGCCGTGCTCGACCTCGGCCGGGACCACTGCCCGTTCCCGCAGGACCCAGGGCAGTCCGCGCAGGCACTCCGCCACCGCGGCGGCCGTCGTCCGGTCCCGGGGAGCGGAAGCCAGCACCGCGGCTCCCCGCCGGAACACCGAACGCCACGGACGGCGCAACATCAGCGTCCACAAGGTGTTCCGGATCCCCAGCCCCCGCCGCCGGCGCGGGTCGCGCAGCTTCGACGGGGCGTGGTGGATCACGACGTCCTCCCGCCAGCACATCCGCCAGCCGCGCGCGGCGAGGTCGAGCGCGAGCAGTTCCTCCTCCCCGCCGAGCCACATCCGCGGCGAGAACCCGCCGACCTCGCGGAACGCCCGCACCCGGAACATCGTCAGCCCGGCCATCACCCCGAGCAGCGCCGGGCCGGGCAGCCACTCCGGGCCGGGCACCGGCGAAAACCGCATTTCCGGCGTGATCGGGTCCTCCCGCAGGTCCGGTTCGACCAGGCAGCGGCCGGTCACCGAGCCGAGGCCGGGGTGCGCGTCCAGCACGTCGGCGGCGCGGGTGAGCGAGCCCGGTTGCCAAGTGGTGTCGTCGTCGCAGAACGCCACGTACGGCGTCGTCACCTCGCGCACCGCGATGTTCCGGCCGGCCGCGCCGAGATTCCGGTCGAGCTTGATGAGCCGCAGCCGCGGGAAGTCGCGGGCGACGAGGTCGGCGGTGCCGTCCGTGGAAGCGTTGTCCACCACCAGGATCGGCGGCTGCTCGGCCAGCGCGACGAGGTGCGCGAGGGTTTCCCGCAGCTGGTCGCGGCGGTTGTGGGTGATCACCACGACGGACGTCCGGTCCATGCTCATCCTTCCGTCAAACGGGCTTGGCGTTCGATCGCGGCGGGCAGCACCCGGCGGCGGGCCAGGGCTTGCGGAAGCCGGGCCGCGGCGGCGGCCAAGGCGGCGAGCAGATGTGGTTGCCGCCGCGTGCGGGCGAGGAGCCGTCGCAGCTGGGCCGCGCATACGTCGGCTGGCCGTCGTTGCCAGCCGATGAGCAGCTGATTCCGCGCCTCGGCTCGCTTCCGCCAGCCCGAGGACGGCCGCGAGGCCGACGGATGATGGTGCGCCACCACGTCTTCCGCGTAGCAGAGCTGCCAGCCCGCCGCGGCGAGGTCGTAGGACAGCAGTTGTTCCTCGGCACCGAAGTGGAGCATCGGGCTGAACCCGCCGACCTGCAGGAACGCTGACCGGCGCACGATCGCGGAGCAGGCGAGGAAGCCGAGGACCAGCGGGCCGGGCGCGTCTGGCGGAGTCCCGAGCGGACTGTGTGCGAGGGCTGGCGTGATCGGGTCTTCGCGTTCCTCCGGGCCGACCAGCGTTCGTCCGGTGAGGAGCCCGAGGCGCGGGTGGGCGTCGAAGAGCTTCTCGGCGCGGCGGAGGGCGTCAGGAGCCCACCAGGAGTCGTCGTCGCTGAACGCCACGTACGGGGTTTGTGCCGCGATGACACCCTGGTTGCGTGCCGCGGCACCGTGATTGTGCGGGCTCCGGATGACCCGGACCTGCTCGAAGGAAGCGGCGATCTCGGCGGTGTGATCGACAGAACCGTTGTCCAGCACGATGACCGGCGGTGCCGGGTCCACTGTGGACAAATGGCTGAGGGTGCGGGCCAGTTCGCCCGCCCGGTTGCGGGTGGCCACGACGACGGTCGTCCGGTTCACGGCGTTTCCTCGAGTGCGCCGACGAGTTCTGCCAGCGGTCCGGGGAACGGGTGGTCCGCGGCGGCGCGGGCGCGTCCTTCGGCGGAACAGCACCACTCGAACCAGGTGTCGAGGTCGGCTCGGGTGGCGTCCGCGGGCAGGACGGCGGGCCAGCGCAGCGCGGCCGCCTGGGAGGTGACCTTGCCGCCGTGCGCGACCGGGTCGACGGCGAGCACCGGGACCCCGGCCTTCAACCCCAGGGCGAGGCCGTGCAACCGGGTGCTGACCAGCACGTCAAACCGGGACAGCGTGCTCACGAACTGGTCCGGCGTCGCGCAATGCCGCCAGTCGTCGGTGGCGAGGCGGGTGTCGAGCGGGACGCGGCCGCAGTCGAGGCCGCGCAGCCATTCGGCCAGCGTCGAGTGCACTGTGTCGTGCCGCCGGTTCGCGCCGTACTCGGGCTGGTCGGGCGCGAGCACCACGCCGACGACCGGCGGCGAGCCGATCCAGCCCGCGAAGGAAAGGTCGGCGGCACAGGCGTCGCCGTCGTCCCGGGGAAGCACCACGTCGAAGCCGGTGACTGCCGGGTCTGCCGGATCGGGAACGGACACGCCGATCGCCAGCCTCCGGCAGTGCGGGTAGCGGCGATGAAGTTCCTTCAGTTGCGGTCCGTGCAAGGGGCCGCAGGCGAAAACGACGTGGGTGAACGCGTCCGGCGCGGCGTCGTCCAGGTGCGGGCCTTCGGGGTGGAACGCCGGGCTCCACGCGGTCAGGTGATCGACTCCGGCTTGGGTCAGGACATCGCTCACCGCGCGTAAACTCAGGACGTCCCCCGCGGTGGCCTCGCCGTGCTGGAAACTCGCCCAGCCGGTCAGGAGTACTCGCATGTCCGGCGGTTACCCGTGAGTCGCGGGGGTTAACGCGGTGCTGCGCGGGTATCCGGCGCGGCATGGCTTTCTCCCACGCGGTAGTCACCGGCGGAGCCGGATTCGTAGGCGCGCGGCTGTGCGCGAAACTGCTTGAAGAAGGCGCGAGAGTGACCGCAGTGGACAATCTCGCGACGGCCCGTCCCGGCTCGCTCGACGCCGTCGCCGGGCATCCGCGGTTCGAGCTGCTGGAGCACGACGTGACCGAGCCGATTCCGGTCTCCGGCGCGGTCGACGCGGTGTTCCACCTGGCTTCTCCGGCGTCGCCCCGGGACTATTTCCGACTGCCGCTGGAAACCCTGCGCGTGGGCTCGGCAGGCACCGAAAACGCCCTCGCCGCGGCGCGCGGAGCACGGTTCGTTCTCGCGTCCACCAGCGAGGTGTACGGCGATCCGCTGGAGCATCCGCAGCGCGAAACCTATTGGGGCAATGTGAATCCGATCGGCCCGCGGAGCGTGTACGACGAGGCCAAGCGGTACGCCGAGGCGTTGACCAGCGCGATGCGGCGCGGCGAAGGCGCGGACACCGGGATCGCGCGGATCTTCAACACCTACGGCCCGGGGATGCGAGCGGACGACGGGCGGATGGTGCCGTCATTCATCACCAAAGCGCTCGCGGGAGAGCCGCTCGCCATCGAGGGCAGCGGACGGCAGACGCGGTCGTTGTGCTTTGTGGACGACACTGTCGACGGATTGCTCGCGTTGGCGCGGTCAGGCCATTCCGGACCGGTGAATCTCGGGAACCCGCACGAGCTTTCGGTGCGGGAGATCGCGGAACAGGTGATCGCGATCACCGGATCGGCTTCGCGGATCGTGCACGTCGACGCGGCGGTGGACGATCCGCGGCGGAGGTGCCCGGACATCTCGCTCGCGCGCCGGGAGCTGGGCTGGGAGCCGCGGGTTCCGGCGGGGGAGGGGCTGCGGCGCACGGTGGAGTGGTTCGCGGCGCGGCGGGTGGCGGCGGCGTGAACGCGGGGATCGCTTCTTGAGCGGTGGGGCGTTGTGCGGCCGCGGGTTGTCGGGGGTGGACAGTCCGCGGTGGATGCTGGGCTGCCTCATAGGTGACGGGGTTTTCCGTGGCGGGTCTGTGGGTTGCGAGGGCGGGTCGTCGGTCTTGAGCGGTGGCCGCGCGTCTGTGTGGCTTCTGTGTGGACGTCCACAGCGGGCGCTGACCGAGCGGACTCTTCCGTGTCTAGCCAGCGAGTCCGAGAAGTGGACGGGTTGGCGGCGGCCCATGGCGTGCTTAGCGGCAGGCCAGTTGGCCGCCCGGGCGGGGAGCGTCGCTTCGGTGAGTAGCGACGTCCTGGGCTTTTCCGCCGATTCGTTTATCCCCGACTTCGCCGGGTAGTGCTCCCGGGACGGCGGACCACCCCGGTCCGCCCCGGCGGAGGAAGGGGTGAGCGGGTGCGCTTCCTGGGAATCAACGCGGTGTTCCACGATCCCGCGGCCGCGCTCGTCGTCGACGGCCGGATCGTCGCGGCGGCCGAGGAAGAGCGGTTCAGCCGGCGCAAGCACGGCAAGCAGGCGGTGCCGTTTTCCGCGTGGGAACAGCCGGGGCAGGCCGCCCGCTGGTGCCTGGAGAAGGCCGGGCTCACCGCGGCGGACCTCGACGCGGTCGGGTTTTCCTACGATCCGGACCTGGTCGAACCCGGTCTCGCCGGACACGACCCCAGCGGCGAGGAACTGCGCACCGAATTCGCCCGCCGGGCCCCGAAATTCCTCGCCAGCGAACTGCCCGGACTGGACCAGGAGAAGGTTCGGTTCGTCCGGCACCACGTCGCGCACGCGGCGTCGGCCGCGCTCGCCGGGCCGCCGGGCGACACCGCGGTGCTGGTCGCGGACGGCCGGGGCGAAAGCACGTCTTACCTGGCAGGCGAATACCGCGACGGACGGTTCAAAGAGCTTGCCGCGCAAAAGCTTCCGCATTCGCTCGGACTGTTCTATGAGGACCTCACCGAACACTTGGGCTTCGCACGATCGAGTGACGAATACAAAGTCATGGCGCTGGCGTCCTATGGCGGGCCGGTGCATCTCGACTATCTCCGCGAGCGCGTCTACGTGACCGGTGACGGGGGATTCCGCACCGAGTTGATCGACTGGTCAGCCCTCGCGCCGCGCTGTTCGCCGGGCGAGGAACCGACGCGCCGGCACGCCGATCTCGCCGCCAGCGTGCAACGGGTGCTGGAGGAAGTGCTTCTCGACCTCGCCCGCTGGCTGCACGACCAAACCGGGCACCGGACGTTGACTCTGGCCGGGGGCATCGCGCTCAACTGCGTCGCCAACAGCCGCCTGTACGCGGAAAGTCCTTTCGACTCAGTGTGGATCCAGCCCGCCGCCGGAGACGCGGGGACCGCGCTCGGAGCGGCGCTCCAGCTGGCGGCCGACGCGGGCGAGCGGATCGAGCCGATGTCGGACGCCGCACTCGGTCGCGAATGGACCGACGACGAGCTGGAAGCCATTCTGCGGAAGGCGAAACTGGACTACGAACGACCAGACGACGTCTCGGACGCGGTGGCTGAGGCGCTGGCGGACGACCAGATCGTGGCCTGGTTCCAAGGGCGCGCCGAATTCGGTCCTCGGGCGCTCGGCCATCGCTCCTTGCTCGCCCATCCCGGCCGCGCCGCGAATCTGGAGCGGCTCAACGACGTGAAGGGCCGCGAGCAATTCCGGCCGGTGGCGCCGATGGTGCTCGCCGACCGCGCGGCGGAGATCTTCTCTCGCGGGCCGTTCCCTAGTCCCTACATGCTTTTCGTGCACAACGTGGCCGAATCGTGGCGCGAACGGTTGCCCGCGGTGACCCATGTGGACGGTACTGCCCGGGTGCAGACTGTCGATCCGGCGGACGATCCGCGGACCGCGCGGGTGCTCGCCGCCTTCGCTGACCGCACCGGGCTTCCGGTGGTCGTCAACACGAGCTTGAACACCGCGGGGCGGCCGATGGTCGATTCTCCGCGCGACGCGTTGGAGTGTTTCGGATCGGCTCCGGTGGATGTTCTGGCGTTGGGGCCGTTCCTGGTCCGGCGTCACCGGAACCGCTGATTTTTCAAGGGAGGTGCCGTCATGGCAGACCACTTCGCCGAATTGTGTTCGGCCGCGCAGCGACTGCGTTTCGCCACCCCGCGCATCGCCGCGTGGGGTGTCCATCTGGCCAGTGTTTTCGAGAACGGCGGGCGGTTGCTCGCGTGCGGCAACGGCGGGAGCGCCGCCGAAGCGCAGCACCTGACCGGCGAGCTGGTCGGCCGGTTCCGGCGCGAACGCCGTCCACTGTCGGCGATCGCGCTGCACGCCGACACCTCGGCGCTGACCGCGATCGGCAACGACTACGACGAAGCCGAGCTGTTCGCCCGCCAGGTCCGCGCACACGGGCGGCCGGGTGACGTGCTCGTCTGCCTGTCCACCAGCGGCACGAGCCTCAACGTCGTCACGGCGGCGAAGGCGGCCCAAGAGCTGGGTGTGGCCACTTGGGCGTTCACCGGGCCAGCACCGAATCCGCTCGCCGCCTTGTGCGACGACGCGGTGGCGGTTGACGCGCCGAGTGTGGCCACGGTGCAGGAGCTGCATCTGGCACTGGTGCACGCGTTGTGCGAAGCCCTGGACGACGCGCTCGGAGTGCCCGCGTGAAGCCGCTGGTAGTGGTCGGCGACGTGGTCCTCGATGTGGACGCCGAGGGCGTGGCCGAGCGGCTGTGCCCGGACGCGCCCGTCCCCGTCGTCGACGTGACCAGCCGATGGCTGCGGGCGGGCGGAGCGGGTCTCGCCGCGCTGCTGGCGGCCCGGTCGGCCGCTGAGGTGGTCCTCGTGACCGCGCTCGGCGACGATCGTTCCGCCCGTACCCTCGCCGGATTGCTCGAACCGGAAGTGACGCTGGTGCCGGTCCCGCTGGAGGGCGGCACAGTGTCGAAAACCCGTGTCCGTGCGGGCGGGCAATCGTTGGTGCGCTTGGATTCCGGCGAAGGCACTGCCTCGGCCGACGTCCTGCCGGAACGGGCGGAGCGGGCGTTGCGCGACGCTGGGGCCATCCTGGTGGCCGACTACGGCCGGGGCATCACGCGCATCCCGCGGCTGCGGGAGGTGCTGACCGAACTGGCGGGCCGGATCCCGGTGGTGTGGGACCCGCATCCGCGCGGGACCGAGCCGGTGCCGGGAACTCGGCTGGTCACGCCGAACGCCAGCGAAGCCACCGCGGTGGTTCCGGACGCGCTCGAGATGCCGGGCCTGCTCCGGGAACGCTGGAAGGCCCAAGCGATCGCCGTGACGGTCGGCTCCCGGGGAGCCCTGGTGGACGACGGCAAGTCGGTGCGCAGGATTTCGGTGCCGGAAGGCGCGAAGGTCAGCGGCAGCGCGACGGATGCCTGCGGAGCGGGAGACCGGTTCGCGGCGGCTGCGGCGGCTGGGTTGCTGGACGGCGTGTCGGTCGCCGATGCAGTGCGCGCCGCGGTCGAGGCGGCAGCCCGATTTGTCGCCGCGGGCGGGGCCAGCGCACTGTCCGTTGAGGAAAGCCGGATGTCCATTGAGGACTCCAAGGCACCGGATTTCTCCGCGGGGAATGCTTTCGCGGTAGCGGAACGAGTCCGCGCGGCGGGCGGCCGGCTCGTCGCGACCGGAGGTTGTTTCGATCTCCTGCACCCCGGCCACGTCAGCCTGCTCCGCCAGGCACGGGCACTGGGCGACGCGCTCGTGGTGTGCGTGAATTCCGACAGTTCCGTGCGCCGGTTGAAGGGACCGAGCCGTCCGCTGCTGTCCGCGCAGGACCGGGCCCGGCTGCTGACCGCACTGTCGGCAGTGGACGCGGTGGTGGTCTTCGAGGAATCGTCCCCGGTCGCGATCCTGGAACGGCTGCGGCCGGACGTCTGGGTGAAGGGCGGCGACTACGCCGAGGCGGAGCTGCCCGAACGGACAGTGGTCGAGCGGTACGGCGGCGAGGTCGTGCTGGTGCCGACCCTGCCCGGCTATTCGACGACGAGGCTGGTCGCCGCCGCGGCCGGCCAGTGAAGCTTCGAGGGGAGTCTCATGCGTTCTCTTGGCAATGTCCTGATCACCGGCGGCGCGTCCGGTCTGGGCGCGGCGACGGTCGAGGCGGTCCGCGCGGAAGGCGGCACCCCGTGGGTGCTCGACCTCGCCCGGCCCTCCGACGGGGTGGAATTCGCGCAGGTCGACCTCTCGGACTCGGCCGCGGCCGAGGAGGCCGTGCGCGAGGTGGCCGAACGAGCCGGTGGCCTCGACGGCGTGGTGACCGCCGCGGGGATCGACGCGTGCGGTCCGCTCGGCGAAGTCCCGGCGAAGGACTGGGAGCGGGTCGTGCACGTGAACCTGCTGGGCACGGTCGCCGTGGTGCGGGCCGCGCTGCCGTACCTGGAACGGTCGCACGGCCGGATCGTCACGGTGTCGTCGACGCTCGGCATCAAGGCCGTCAGCGACGCGACCGCTTACTGCGCCTCGAAATTCGGCGTGGTCGGGTTCACCCGGGCGCTCGCGGCGGAGCTGGCCGGCCGGGTCGGGGTGACGCTGCTCGTGCCCGGCGGGATGTGGACCCGCTTCTTCGACGACCGGACGGAGCAGTACCGCCCGCCCGCGGACGCGAAGCTGAACCGGCCGGAGCACGTGGCCGGGACAGTGGTGTTCGCGCTCGGCCAGCCGGCGGACGCGGAGGTCCGGGAACTCGTGGTGTGCGCTTCGGAAGAGGGGTCGTGGCCATGAGGGGGCTCGGCGAACTCGCCGGGGGAAGGGACCGGCCATGAGCGTGCTGGCCCTCCGCGCCCTCGGCATCGGCGACCTTCTCACCGCCGTCCCCGCGCTTCGCGGCCTGCGCCGGGCTTACCCGGAAGAACGGCTCGTCCTGGCCGCGCCGGAATGGCTGCGGGACCTGGTCGAACTGGTCGACGCCGTGGACGAACTGCTGCCCACCCCCGGGCTCGGCGCGCTGCACTGGCCGGGCCCGCCGCCGCGGCTGGCGGTGAACCTGCACGGCAACGGCCCGGAAAGCATCCGCGACCTGATGGCCGTCCTCCCGGGTTCGCTGCTCACGCACCGGAACCCGGCGGTCCCGGAAATCCCTGGGCTGGACTGGACGCCGGGCATCCACGAGGTCGACCGCTGGTGCCGGCTGATCGAGTACGGCCAGTGCCCAGCCGACCGCCGGGACCTGCGGATTCCTCCGCCGCCCGGGCCGAGCCCCGCGCCGGGGGCGGTCGTCGTGCATCCGGGCGCGGCGTTTCCCGCCCGGCGCTGGCCGCCGGAGAGGTTCGCGGAGGTGGCGCGCGACCTGGCCGCGGCCGGGCATCGGGTGGTGATCACCGGCGCGGCTGCCGAGCGGGAGCTGGCGGAAGAAGTCGCGACCCGTGCCGGACTGAGTGCCGAGGCGGTGTTCGCCGGACAGACCGGGTTGGCCGAATTGGCCGCGCTCGTGGCCGACGCCGCCCTGGTGGTGTGCGGGGACACCGGCGTCGGGCACCTCGCGACGGCCTTCGGCACGCCGTCCGTCCTGTTGTTCGGCCCGACGCCGCCTCGCTGCTGGGGTCCGCCGCCGGACGTCCCGCAGCATGTCGTGCTGTGGGTCGGCGACGTCGGCGACCCGCACGGCACCGAGCCGGACGCGGGATTGTTGTTGCTCAGCACCGATCGCGTGCTGGCGGCGGCTCAGTCGGTGTTGCGTCAGGGGGTGTCGCATGGCTGAGCGGATCGGCGTCCTCGGCGCGGGCTACGTCGGGCTGACGACGGCAGCCTGCTTCGCCGCAATGGGGCATCAGGTGTCCACTGTAGACATTGACGAAGCCAAGGTTTCCCGGCTGCGCGCTGGAAAAGTCGACCTCGCCGAGCCAGGTCTGCCCGAGCTGGTCGCGGATGGGCTCCGAGTCGGCACGCTGGTCTTCTCCGGAGATTTCGCCGCGGTCGCCGACTCGACGATGGTGTTCCTGTGCTTGCCGACGCCACCGGGCGAGGACGGCAGCCCGGACCTGAGCGCGCTCCGCAGCGCGCTCAGCGACCTTGGGCGAGTGCTCGCGCCGGACACGATCGTGGTGACGAAGTCGACCGTGCCGGTCGGGACCGCGCAGCGGATCCCGGAGTATCTCGGCCGAACTGACCTGCCGGTGGTGAGCAATCCGGAGTTCCTGCGCGAAGGCCATGTCGTGCACGATTTCCGGTGTCCGGACCGCGTGGTCGTCGGCGCCGACCCGCCGGATTCGCCCGCCGCGGACCGGGTCGCGCAGCTCTACGCGCCGACCGGAGCGCGGGTGGTGCGCACGAGCAGCGCGAGCGCCGAGCTGGCCAAATACGCCAGCAACGGTTTCCTCGCGGTGAAGGCGTCCTACGCGAACACCCTCGCCGAGCTGTGCGAACAGTGCGGTGCGGACGTTCGCGACGTCGCCGCGGTGATGGGCCTCGACCCGCGGATCGGCCCGCACTTCCTGGCTCCCGGCCCGGGCTGGGGCGGCTCCTGCCTGCCAAAGGACGCCAGCGCGCTGTTGCGGGCCGCGGATGCGGCGGGCGTCGAATTCGGCCTGCTTCGCGACGCGGTAAGGGTGAATACCCGGCAGCGCACGCGCATGGTCCGGGCGATCCGGACGGCGGCGACCGGGCGTCCGGACGGCCCGCTGGACGGCGTCCGGATCGGCGTGCTGGGGCTGGCGTTCAAGGCAGGCACCGGCGACGTGCGCGATTCCCCGGCCGTCGCGGTCACGGCGGAGCTGGTCCGGCAAGGCGCGGAGGTCACCGCGTACGACCCGGCGGTTCAGTCCGAAATGGACGGAGCGACCGTCGTGGACGATCCCTATCTGGTCGCGAAGGACGCGGCCGTGCTGGCCGTTCTCACCGAATGGCCGGAGTTCCGCGATCTCGAATGGCCCCGGCTCGCCAAGGCGGCGGACCGGACGGTCGTGGTCGACACCCGAAATCTGCTCGATCCGACCGTGCTCGCCGAGGCCGGGTTCGCCCGGATCGGCGTCGGCACCCCGATGGAGGTTCCTGATGCGTGTTCTCGCCCTCGGCTGCACCCTCAAGCCCTTGCCGGACCGCTCCAGCAGCGACCTG
Organism: Amycolatopsis sp. NPDC104775; assembly: GCF_055583325.1. Classification (NCBI taxonomy): domain Bacteria; kingdom Bacillati; phylum Actinomycetota; class Actinomycetes; order Pseudonocardiales; family Pseudonocardiaceae; genus Amycolatopsis; species Amycolatopsis sp. NPDC104775. Next base: position 480,465 of record NZ_JBVJOE010000001.1, on the reverse strand, counting down.
ATCGCCCGGCAGCTGCTCGAACTGTTCGCCCAGCGGGGGGTGACCGGCGAACTGGTCCGGGTGGCCGGCCATGACGTGCGCCCCGGCGTCGAGGCCGATATGGGCGACGGCGACGGATGGCCGGAGATCCGGCGCAAGGTCGCGGAGGCGGACATCCTGCTGATCTCGACGCCGACCTGGGTCGGGCACATGTCGAGCATCGCGCAGCGGGTCCTGGAACGGCTGAACGCCGAACAGTCCGAGACCGACGACGAGGGCCGCCCGGCGATGTTCGGCAAGGTCGCCGTCGTCGCGGTCGTCGGCAACGAGGACGGGGCGCACAAGATCACCGCGGACCTTTTCCAGGCGCTGAACGACATCGGCTTCACGATCCCGGCCCAGGGCGGCACGTACTGGAACGGCGAAGCGATGAAGGGCGGCGACTACCAGGACCTGGACGAGACGCCGGAAGCGGTTGCCTCGACGAACGCGACGCTGGTGCGGAACGCGGTGCATCTGGCGGAGTTGCTGGGGAAACAGCAGTATCCGGCTTCGTGAGTGCGGTTTGACGCGGAGCGGGCTTTGCCGTCTCGCCCGGGTCGCGGGCGGCGCGAATGCTTCGCGGCGGACTCGGTCTCGCTGGGCAGGGGAAATTCCCGCTGGGACGGCCGGGCTGCTACGCGGGACGGCCCGGCCGGGCCAGGAGTTCTGCTCGGGTCGGGCTGTCGCGGGTGGTGTGCTTGCTGTGCGGCGGGCTCGGTCTTGCTGGACGGGCGAAATCCCCGCTGGGACGTCCCGGCCGGGCGAGTAGTTCTGCTCGGATGAGGCTGTCGCGCGTGGCGTGCCTGCTGTGCGGCGGGCTCGGTCTTGCCGCACAAGCGAAATCCCCGCTGGAACGGCCGGGCTGCCGCGCAAGACAGCCCGGCCGAGCCGTCACGGCCGCTGCCCGGCCCCGGTCGCGATCTCGTGCCCGCGATGCTCGTCCGGGGCCAGCGGCGGAGTGTCCCCGCCTTCCCCGCGCCGGAGCCCGTGCAAGAACTCCCGCACCGTCGCCTCCGCCGACCACTCCGGCTGCCAGTCCAGTTCGGACCGGGCGCGCGAGGTGTCCATCACCGGCAGGCGCAGCACCGTGTCGAACAGCCCGGGCGTCGCGGGCACCAGGCGCAGCCGCCACACCGCCGCGAGCGCGGGCTTGACGAGCCCGGCCGGGACCGGCACCCGGCGGGCGCGCAGAATCCGGGCCAGCAACGCCGGGTCGACCACCGGGTCGGTCGCGATGTTGAACGCGCCCGACACCGGCCGCACCACGCAGCGCCGGATGGCGTCGGCGAGGTCGTCGGCGTGCACGACCTGGAACCGCAGGCCTGGGATGTCCGGCACGACCGGCACCAAACCCGGCCGGAGCAAGCTGCCGGGCACGAACGGGCCAGCGAACAACCGTCGCTGCTCGGTCGAAGCCGTGCGCTGGAAGACGAACCCGGGCCGTACCCGCACCACCCGGATTTCCGGATGCGCCCGCTCGAAGGCGTCGAGAAGCCGCTCCACGTAAGCCTTTTCGCGCGGGTAGGCAGCGCCGGGCCAGCCGTGCGTCGGCCACTCCTCGGTGACCGGACGGTCGTCGGCGGCGGGGGAGTAGGCCCCGACCGAGGACGCCACCACGAGCGTCGACACTCCGGCCGCCGCGGCGGCCTCGAACACCCGCAGAGAGCCGCGAACGTTCGCCTCCCAGGTGAGGTCCGGGCGATGGGTCGGCTGGAACAGCCACGCCAAGTGGACGACCGTGTCGGCGTCACGCAGCACAGGGGTCAGCTCGTCGCGCGCCACGTCGACGCCGACGTACTCCGTTTTGGGCGGCGGAATGCCCGCCGGACGTCGTTCGAGGCCGGTGATGGCCGAGATGTCCGGGTCGGCCGCGAGCGCGCGCACTGTCGCGGTGCCGATATTGCCGGTCGCGCCGGTCACTGCGATTCGCCGGGAAGTCATCTCGGCCGGGTACCCGGCCGAGACCGGGCCAATCAATGCTGGTCGAGCTGCCGCAGCAGGCGGCGGACCGGCAGTGCCATCGCGCCCAGCCCGAGCGTCGCCGTCACCCCGTCCTGCGAGGACACCAGCCGGTCCTCGACCTGGCAGACCAGCTCCCGGCAGCGCTCCAGATCCGGCTTCCCGCCGGGAACCGCGGCGACCCGCACCGCCTCCGCGAGTTCCCGCAGCAGGTCAGCGAGTGCTTCGCGGGCTTGCGGCCACGGGTAGACGAACGGCTCGCGCCCCTCCGCGGTCGTCCGCACCGCCTCGACCAGCTGCTCGACCGGCGGCCACAACGCCCCCAGCGTCCGCAGCGAGGCCTCGTGCTGCTGCCCGGAGTGCTGGCTTCGCCTGCGCAGGTTGAGGAACCGGCCTTCCCGGGTGATCCCGGACGCGTCCTCGGCGGCGCGGGCGAGACTACGCACGTCGCTGACTTTGCCGAGCCATTCGTCCAGTTCCTCCGGCGGCTCGTCGGACCGCACCAGTTCTGCGGTGTCTTCCAGCAATCCGGCGAGCGCGGAAGCAAGGCGGTCGGCCGCGGCGGCGACGCGTTCCCCATACAGCGGCGGGAAAATCAGCACGTTCACCGCCAGCCCGATCGCGCCGCCCAGCGCGGTCTCCAGCAACCGGTCGCCGAGCAGTTCCGAGCTGCGCGCGGTTCCGTAGGTGACCAGCAGCATCCCGGTTACTCCGACCCAGACGCCGGAACCGCCCAACCGCCGCCACGAACCGATCAGCAATCCGACGAAGACGACGATAGCCAGCGTCACCGTCTGCTCCGGCACCAGCTGCGCCACGCCCGCGGCGAGCAGCACCCCGAGCGTGACCGAGCCGACCTGCTGCGCCCAGCCGAGCAAGCTCCGGTAGACGGTCGCTTCCACCAGGAAAACCGCCGCGTAGGGCGCGAGAAACGGCTGGGACAACCCGATCACCTGGGTCGCCAGCAGCCAGGCCGCGACAGCGGCGACAGTCGCCTTGGCCGCCTGCAGCGCGGTGCGCCGCTCGCTTCCGGGCACGCGGATCGCGCGGGCCGCCCAGCCCAGCGGCGTGCGATCGAGTTTAGGCTTCACGCGCGTACGGGCGCGCCCAGGTGGACGAGCTTCGTCTGAGTCATCTCGTCGAGCAGTTCAGGTCCGTAACCGTAGCCGGACCCGCTCCCGCGCCGCGGGTGGGCCGCTCCGCCGGGAGCGCCGCCGAAGACGGCGTTGACCTTGACCGTTCCGACCGGCAGTTCCCGCCACGCGTGCTGCGCGTTCTCCATCGACGCGGTGAGCACGGTCGCGGCGAGCCCGTAGTCGTCGTTCGCGGCCTCGGCCAGGCCGTGTTCGAAGGAATCCACCACGCACACCGGGGCGACCGGGCCGAAAGTTTCCTCGCGCAGCACCCGCATCTCGCTGGTGCAGCCGGTGAGCACGGTCGCCGGGTAGTGCGCGCCCGGTCCGGAAGGGACTTCGCCGCCGGTCCGCAGCTCAGCGCCCAGCGACACGGCGTTTTCCACGTGAGAGTGCACGTGGTCGCGGTGCCGGGTGTCGACCAGGGGAGCGAGCGTTCGGCCGCGGGCGCGCTCGACCAGCGCTTCGGTGAACGCCTCGGCGATCGCGCGGTGCACGTAAATCCGTTCCACCGCAACGCAAATCTGACCGGAATTCGCGAACGCCCCGAGTGCAGCTTGTTCGGCGGCCCAGCGCGGGTCGACGTCCTCGTCCACGACGAGCGGATCGTTGCCGCCGTTCTCCAACAGCGCCTTCGCGCCGGTCGCGGCCGCGCTCGCGGCGATCGACCGGCCGGTGGCGGTGCTGCCGACGTGTGCGAGGACGTCCACGTCGCTCCGCGCGGCCAGCACCGCGCCGATCCGGCCGTCCCCGTGCACGGTCTGCACCACACCTTCGGGGAAAACTCCAGCTAGGACTTCGCCGAGCAGCGTTCCGGTGTGCGGACACCGTTCGCTCGGCTTGTGCACCACGGTGTTTCCGGTGGCCACGGCTGCGCCGAGGAGACCGCACGAGACCGCGACCGGGTCGTTCCACGGGGTCAGCGCGACCACCACCCCGCGCGGTTCCGGGACCATCAGATCGGTGGCGGCGAAGTCCCCGAGCAGGCTGCGCCCGCGATGCACCGGGCCGAGTTCGGCGTACTGGTCGAGGGTTCCGGCCCCGGCGAGCACGCCCTCCCTGGCTTCATCGAGCGGACGGCCGGTCTCGCGCCGGTTGATCTCGGCGAGGTCGTCGGCGTGCGCGCGCAGCCGTTCGGCAGCGGCCCGCAGCGCCGAGCCGCGCTCGGCGGCCGGGGTCCGGCTCCAGCCCGGCTGCGCCCGGTGCGCGAGGTCGATCGCGGCGTCGAGTTCGTCCGGGCTGGCCATCGGGACCACCCCGATCGGGCTGCCGTCGGCCGGGTCGGTGATGGCGAGCGTCGCGGCCCGGTCGTCGAGCGTGGTCACTAGTGCACCTCCTGGGTAGTCGGTCGCGCTGCGGGTACCCCGGGGCACGCGCTGTCATGCGTTCCGTTTGTCCGCGCGGACGAGGGGTAAACCGGCGCGGGTGAACACTTTCCCGGACTACACCGTGGTGATTCCGACGACCGGCCGCCCCGCGCTGCGGACCCTGCTGGAGACGCTCGCCACCGCCGAAGGCCCGAGCCCGGCCGAGGTGATCGTGGTGGACGACCGTCCACAAGGGACCACGCTGGACGTGCCCGAGGGCGTCCGGGTGCTGCGTTCCGGCGGCCGGGGCCCGGCCGCCGCGCGGAATGTCGGCTGGCGCGCGGCGAAGTCGGACTGGATCGCTTTCGTGGACGACGACGTGGTCCTCGCGCACGACTGGCCCGCCCAGCTGGCCGCCGACCTGACTGGGCTGCCGCCGGAAACCGCCGCTTCGCAGGCCAGGATCGTGGTCCCGTTGCCGGAGGACCGGAAGCCCACTGACGACGAACGCGGAACCGCCGGGCTGGAAACCGCGCGGTGGATCACCGCGGACATGGCTTACCGGCGGTCGGCGCTGGTCGAGTCGGGAGGTTTCGACGAACGCTTCCCGCGCGCGTTCCGGGAAGACTCCGACCTGGCCCTGCGTGTCGTGCTGAAAGGACACCGCATCGAACGCGGCGAGCGCGTCACGACCCATCCGGCGCGCCGTTCGGGCTTCTTCGCCAGCGTGCGAGCCCAACGAGGCAACGCGGACAACGCGCGGATGCGGTACAAGCACGGCGTCCTGTGGCGGCAGCGAACCGGGGCTGGCAGCGGCATGCTGGGACGGCACGCGCTGACTGTCGCGACCGCCGTCGCCGCTCTTGTCCCTCGGAGGCGTCGCCTCGCCTTGGCTGCTTGGGCTGGGTTGACCGGTGCGTTCGCTGCTCAGCGCATGCGTTCCGGGCCAGCCACGCCCAACGAAATCGCGCGCATGCTCGTGACGAGCGTGCTGATCCCGCCCGCGGCCTGCTACCACCGGCTTCGCGGGGAAATCGCCGCCCGGCGTTCGCGCTCGCCGCAGGCCGTGCTGTTCGACCGCGACGACACGCTGATCCACGACGTCCCTTATCTGTCCGACCCCGAGCGGGTCCGGCCAGTCGACGGAGCGGTCGAGCTGGTGCGCGAGCTCCGGAGGAAGGGCGTCCGGGTGGGGGTGGTGAGCAATCAGTCCGGCGTCGCGAAAGGACTGATCGAACCGGTTCAACTGAGCGCGGTGAACGCCCGGGTGGACGAGTTGTTCGGCGAGTTCGAGACCTGGCAGGTCTGCCCGCACGACGCCGGCGACGGCTGCGGCTGCCGTAAACCGTCCCCGGAACTTGTCCGACGCGCGGCGAAAGAGCTGTCGGTCGATCCCGAACGGTGCGTGGTCATCGGCGACACCGGCGCGGACGTCGACGCTGGTCTCGCGGCCGGAGCGCGTGCGGTGCTGGTTCCGACCGCTCGCACGCTGCCCGCCGAAATCGCTCGCGCGCGGCGAGATGCGCTGGTCGCGCGAGATCTCGCGGACGCGCTGCGGCAGGCCGGGGTCGTCAGGTGAAGCGGGTTTTAGTGGCCCGGCAGGACAACCTCGGCGACGTCCTGCTGGCCGGACCGGCGATCCGGGCGATCGCCGCGCAGGCCGAGCACGTCACGCTGCTCGCCGGACCGCACGGCGCGGCGGCCGGGGAACTGCTGCCGGGTGTCGACGAGGTGCGGGTTTTCCGCGCGCCGTGGATCGACCCCGAACCGCCGCCGCTGACCCCTGAATCAGTCGGCGTGCTCGTCGAACAGCTGACCGGGTTCGACGCGGCCTTCGTGTTCACCTCGTTCCACCAGTCGCCGTTGCCGCTCGCGCTGGTGCTGCGGATGGCCGGGGTGCCGTGGATCGGCGCGATCTGCGACGACTATCCGGGCAGCCTCCTCGACCTGCGCCACCGCGTGCCAGGCGACCCGCCGGAGGCGCTGCGGATGCTGTCACTCGCCCAAGCCGCCGGGTGTGCGCTGCCTTCCGGCGACGACGGGCGGCTCGCGATCCGCCGTCCGCTGCCGGACGTCTCCGAGCTGACCGGAACCGGCGAGTACGTCGCGGTGCACCCGACCGCTTCGGTACCGGCGCGCAGCCCCTCGCAAGTCCACAGTGGACGAATCGTGGACGCGCTTGCTGAAGCAGGACACCGGGTGGTCGTGACCGGCGCGAAACCGGAGGGAATGAATGCCGACGTCGACCTGAGCGGCCGCACGACGCTGCCCGAGCTGGCCGCGGTACTCGCCGGTGCCGAAGCCCTCGTGGCCCCGAATACCGGCCCGGCTCACCTGGCCGCGGCCGTCGGCACCCCCGTGGTGTCGCTGTTCGCGCCGGTAGTGCCCGCCGCGCGCTGGGCCCCGTTCGGGGTTCCGGCGGCGTTGCTCGGCGACCAGCACGCGCCGTGCCGGGGCAGCCGGGCGCGGATCTGCCCGGTCGCCGGACATCCGTGCCTGGACGGGATCGACCCGGCCGAAGTCGTTGCCGCGGTGGAGGAATTGGCCAAGAGGCCGAGCCGCCGGACAACTGTGTGAAGCTCGAAGAAAGGAGAAAACATGGTGGACCCAGCACCCTTGCCCGAGGACGCCGACGGACCGCGCACGGCGATCGTGACCGGCGCGGATTCCGGCATCGGCCGGGCAGTGGCCGTCGCGCTCGCCGGCGGCGGAGTGGACGTCGGAATCACTTGGCACACCGATAAAACCGGGGCGGAGGAAACCGCGGCCGAGGCGCGCGAGCAGGGCGCGACCGCGCACGTGCGGCAACTGGACCTGACCGACCTGCCCACCGCAGCGAGCGTCGTGGACGACCTCGCCGAGTCGCTCGGCGGCGTCGACGTGCTGGTGAACTGCTCCGGGACCGGCAGCAGCGAGCTCGCGATGGACATGGATTTCGACACCTGGCGTCGCGTGGTCGACGTCGACCTGCACGGCGTTTTCCTGTGCTCGCAACGCGCCGCGCGGCACATGATCGACGCCGGGCGAGGCGGGCGGATCATCACGATCACCAGCGTCCACGAACACGTGCCCCGGGTCGGCGCGGCCCCGTACTGCGCGGCGAAAGCCGGTGCCGGTGCGCTGACCCAGGTGCTCGCGCTCGAACTCGCCGAACACGGGATCACGGTCAATTCCGTGGCGCCCGGCGAAATCTCCACCCCGATGACCGGCCAGACCGATGTCGATCCGCGCGAGCAGAAGCGTCCCGGAATCCCGTTGGGCCGCCCCGGTCACGCACGTGAAGTCGCCGCGGCGGTGGCTTTTCTGGCCACCCCCGCGGCGGGCTACATCACGGGTGCGTCCCTGGTGGTCGACGGCGGGCTGATGCGCATGGGCGCTCAGGCCGGAACGGCGTTCCCGGACAACAGCTGGCGTCGTCCTTAAGCGCGTTTTTCGCGGCTGCCGCTGAGCGCGACGACCAAGGCGGCGAGCGCGGTCAGGCCGTGCAGCCAGTTGTCCGCCCAGTTGAGGTTCACCGGGTCTTCGCGTGCGGTGCTGAACGCCGTCGCCAGGATCCCGTACGCGGTCAACCCGGTGAACGCGACGAACAGCACCCAGCAGTACGCGACGGCACCGGAAAGCTTGCGTGCGGCCAAAAGACCGAGCAAACCGAGTGCCGTGTGGACGATGTTCAGCACCGTGCTGGAGCTGAACAGCCAGACGACGCGCGTGGTGTCGTGCCCGGCGTGGGCGGTTTCCGGCACGAAGAACCCGGCGATGCCGAGGACCAGGTAGATCAGCCCGAGCACGGCGACGACCGGACGGGCCCAGGAACGGGTGGTGACCGTCGGCATGGGGAACTCCTTTCCGCGGCGGCCGGATTATTCTTCGCGCAGCGATTTCGCGACGGAGCCGCCTGCCTCGTCCGCCTGTTCGCCAGGATCGGGATCGGCCCGGCGCTGCGGCAGATCCTCGTCCGGGGCCGCGGCTCGAGCGGCTTCCGCCCGGGCGAGCGTCTCGTCGTCGGGCGGATTCGGCACGGGCTGGACGTCCGGCCTTTCTTCCGCGAGCCTTTGTTCGAGCGGCTCGCCCTCGCGCACCTCGGCGGGCGTGGTGGCCCGCTGGACCGCCGGGCTCCAGCGTTCGGGCGGTTCGACGCCGCCCTCCAGCGGGTCGACCCGCAGTTCGTCCTCGTCGAGAGACTCGGACTGGTCGAGCGTCTCGGGTTCAGCCGGATCGCTGTCGGGCATCATGCTCCCTTCTCCGTGCGGCTTCGCTCGCCGGGTACCCGCCTGAAACGGGGCAAAACGGAGTCAAGCGGCGGCGAGATCGCGGATCGCGGCCTGCGCCTGCTGGATTTCCTGTCCGGCCAGGAGCGCGGTGAAGTGGGCGACCGAGATGCTGTGCGCCGCCGAGGCGACCGCGTCGCAGGCTTCCTGCGCGTCGCCGGAGAGATGCCGCACGCGACCGCCGAGCAGTGCTTGTTCGAGCTGTCCGCACAGATCGGGAAGGAGTTCGGAGAGGTCGTCGGCGAGGAGGCTCAGCGAACCGAGCGTCCGGTAGAGGTCCGCGGGGGATTCGTAGCCGCCGGCACCGGCTTCGCGACGGAGCCTGCGCAGCGCGGTCTGCGCCTGCTCGGCCGGTGCGGGAGACGTCGCTGAATAGTCCATGGAACGGCTGATACCCGATGGTGGCACGGTTAACCGGGACGGTTGCCGACGGTTGCTCCGGGTATCCGGGACCGATGAACGAGATCGTGGAACTCATCCGGCGGCGGGCCTGCCTCGCCGAGTCACGCGACGCCGAACGCGTCGCGCACGCGGTGCTGCGGACGCTGTCCGGGCGGCTTTCCCCGGAAGCGGCGGCGAGCCTGGCCGTGCAACTGCCGCCCGAACTGGCCGAAGACCTGCGCCCGGGCGGCGGCCGAGGGGAACCCTTCGAGCTGGAGGGTTTCGTCGGCCAGATCGCGGCCCAGGTGAGCTTGACGGACCCGGAGGCGGTGCACCAGGCCGGGGTAGTGCTAGAGGTGCTTGGGCGGGAGACGGTGAAGGTCGCGGACGAGGTGTGGTCGGTGCTCCCGGATCCGTTGCGGCGCTTGGCGGAGGCGGACCGGCTTCGGGTCGCTTGACGCGGCTGGTTCGGGCGCGGCGGGCCCGGATGGTGGTGCGGGAGCCGTTGCGGTGCCGGGCGGATGCGGGCTGGTTCGGGAATAGGTGAGACGCCTGGTTCGGGTGTGGTGGTGCGGCGGCCTGGGGTGGGAGGATGAGCTTGGGGGTGCGAGATTCGTTGCGGCGCCGGGCGGATGCGGACCGGATCGGGAATAGGTGAGACGTCTGGTTTGGGGTGCGGCCGCCCGGGTGGGGGATGGGCTTGGTGGGCTGCGGGATCCGTTGCAGTGCCGGGCGGATGTGGACCGGCTCGGGTGGCGTGGTGCGGCGGGCCGCGGTGGTGCTGGATGGACTTGGCGGGCCTTGGGCGCGGTGCGGTCGGATCCGCTGTGGCACCGGGTGGCGGCGACCGGCTCCGGGATGCCTGAGGCGGCTGGTCGCGAGGTCGGCGGGCGGGCCTAGCCGGGTCGTAGAGGCAATGTCGCCGGGTCTGCGGCGGCACCTGGTAGAGGCTCACTTCGGGGCGGCGGAAAAGCTCAGGCGTTCCGCATCCGCGGCCGGTGCGGCTGGGCGTGGCCGCCGGGTTCGCTCGGGATGTCGCGGTCCACGTGGTCGGCGTGGTGCAACGCCTGCGCCAGCAGCCCGCGGACGTGCTCGTCAGCGGCGGAGTAGTACACGAACGTCCCCTCGCGACGGCCCTTCACCAGGCCCGCGAGCCGGAGCTTGGCCAGATGCTGGCTGACCGCCGTCGGTGCCGCCCCGGCCAGTTCGGCGAGGCAGGCCACCGACGATTCTCCCTGCAGGAGCGCCCATAGCACCTTGATCCGCGTCGGGTCGGAGAGCAGGCGGAAGCTTTCCGCGGCGAGGTGGACCTGCTCGTCGGAGGGCATGTCGAAATCCGGCAGGGAGGAGTGCATGCCCCGATGCTACCGGCCCTTCCTGGTTACCTGCGCATCTGCGCAGGTATGCTGGCAATCGGCCGGTGCGTTCGCCCGGCCGCGAGAGCGTCCGAGCACCCCGGGAGTCGTTGATGGCCGAGCCGCGTCGAGAACGTCCGCAGCCAGAGGGCGTGCACGGTCCCGCGCGGGCTTCTGGGCTGGGAGCGGGCAACGAGCACGGCGCTGGGCACGGTCACGGGCATGCGCACGGTCACGACGAACCCACGACCTGGCGGCACCGGATCAAGCACTTCCTCACCCCGCACAGCCACGACAGCGCCGACCGCCTCGACACCGCCCTGGAAACTAGCCAGCGCGGCATCCGGGCGCTGATCTGGTCGTTCGCCGCCCTGTTCGGCACCGCCGTCATCCAGCTGGCCCTGGTCGCGGTCACCGGCTCGGTAGCCCTTCTGGGCGACACCATCCACAACTTCGCCGACGCTCTCACCGCCTTGCCGCTCGGCATCGCCTTCGCTCTGGGCCGCCGAGCCGCGACCCGCCGCTACACCTACGGCCTGGGCCGCGCCGAAGACTTGGCCGGAGTCGTCGTGGTGCTGATCATCGCCGGATCGGCCGCACTGGCCGCTTACGAAGCGATCGACCGCCTGCTGAACCCGCACCCCGTGCAACAGCTCTGGGTGCTCGCCGCGGCGGGAGTGGTCGGGTTCGCCGGAAACGAACTCGTCGCCCGCTACCGGATCACCGTCGGCCGCGAGATCGGCTCAGCCGCCTTGATCGCCGACGGCCTGCACGCCCGCACCGACGGCTTCACCTCGCTGGCGGTAGTCCTGGGGGCGGCCGGTGTCGCCCTCGGCTTCCCCGCGGCCGACCCGGTGATCGGTTTGCTGATCACCGTCGCGATCCTGTTCGTCCTGCGCGACGCGGCAAAGGAAGTCTTCCGTCGGCTGATGGACGCCGTCGACCCGGCGACCGTCGAACTGGCCGAGCGGACGGCCGCGGCGGTGCCCGGGGTGGAGGGCGTCCGGGAGGTCCGGATGCGCTGGATCGGCCACAGCCTGCGCGCCGAACTCGCCATCCAGGTAGGCAATACGCTCACCGTCGAGCAGGCGCACGAACTGGCGCATGGCCTGGAGCATCGGCTGATCGCCGAGGTACCCCGCCTGACCGCGGCGGCGGTGCACGTCGAACCGGCGATCGGAGCGGAGACCGTTCACCTCGGCTGACGGCGGGGCTCAAGCGGTGCGTGCAAGGTGAGTTCGAACGGGCTGAATCCCCGCGCGCGATAGAACCTGATCGCGGATTCGTTGCCCGCATAAGCCGTGACGCCGACCTGATTCGCTCCCGATTCCCTGGCCCACGCGAAGAATTCCTCCACCAAACTCGTTCCGGCACCGGTTCCCCGGTGTGCGGGATCGACGCGCATGCTCTCCAGCACGCCGACCACCGCCGTCGGGCGGAGCGGGTCGGCGCGGCGGATTCGGCCGATCAGGTGGCCGATCGCGGCACCTGCGGCAGAGAAAGCCAACAAGCACAGCGAATCCTTGTGGCGCAACAGATCCGCATAGTAGGCAGCGCCTTCGCGAAGCGGCCAGGTGACGTCCATGTCCGGATCGCGCTGCCCGCCGTCCTCGACGAACAACGCCGCGGCCGAGGCGACGAGCTGCGGAACGGATTCGGGCGTGGCACGAACAACGACAGCATTCATTCCGTAAACGCTAGCGATGCGATTTATCCGGCAAATATCGAATTTCCGGCGATGAAAAACCTAAGCCGACCAGACCCGCTCCCCGCCGACCCACGTTTCCCGTACCGGCACCCGGTCCAGCGCCTCCGGATCCACCTCGAACGGGTCCTCCGCCAGCACCGCGAAATCCGCCAGGAATCCCGGCGCGAGCCGTCCCTTGGTCGTTTCCTCGCCGGAGGCGTAAGCCGACCCTGTCGTGTAAATCCCCAGCGCCTCCTCGACCCTGATCCGCTGCGAAGGCCCGAACAACTGCCCGTCCGGGGCCCGGCGCGTCACGCAGCTGCGCAGCGCGTACAGCGGCGGGAACGGCCCGCACGGATGGTCGGACGAACCGGCCACGGCGACCCCGGCCTCCAGCATCGAGCGGTGGGCGAACATCCGCTCGACGCGTTCCGTCCCGTAGTACTGGGTCAGCTTGTCTCCGTGCGCGGCGGCGTAGTTCGCGAACGGCACCGCGACCATGCCGTGGTCGCGCATCCGCTTCAAGATCTCGTCATCGATGATGGAACAGTGTTCGATGCGGTGTCGCGGGTCCTGCCGCGGGTGGGCGGCTTGGGCCTGGTCGACGGCGTCCAGCACGCGGCGGATCGCGCGGTCGCCGTTGGCGTGCACGCACACTCGCCACCCGGCGTCGTGCACGTGCCGCACGATGTCCGCCAGTTCGGCGGCGCTGACGCGCTCCAGGCCGTGGCTGTCGGTGCCTTCGATGGGCTGTTCGACGAGGCAGGTCCCGCCGTTGACGGCGCCGTCGGCGAAGGTTTTGACCCCGCCCAGGCGCAGCCGGGTCTCCGGGGCGAGCGGCTCGCCGGGGAGGGTGCGGAAGTAGTCGAAATGGTCGTAGGCGGCCAGGGCGTTCACCCGGAGCGTGAGCTGGTTCTGCTCGGCCAGATGGCGGAGCACCTGCCATTCGGTGCGGCCGACCAGTGCGTCGCCGACCGAGGTGATGCCCGCGGCGTGCAGGGCGGCGGCGTGCCGGGTGAAGGCGGTGGCCAGTACCTCGGTGGGCGGGTCCCGCACGATGGTGGGGCGCGGGGTGAAGGCCGGGAACGCCAGGTCGTAGAGGGCCTGGTCGTGGATGACGCCGTCGAGGCGGCCGGCGGCGTCGCGGCCGAGGTGGCCGCCGGGCGGGGGTTCGCTGGCGTCGGCGAGGCCGGCCAGCGCGAGGCCGGGGGAGTTGAGGACGCCCGCGTGCAGGGTCACGTGCACGACCAGGACCGGGTGGTCCGGGCAGGCCTCGTCCAGTTCGGCGCGGGTCAGTTCGCGGCCGCCGTTGCTGCGGAACGAGTCGTAGCCGCAGCCGATGACCCATTCGCCGGGCGGGGTCGCGGCGGCTCGGTCGCGCAGGGCCGCGGCCAGGTCGGCGGTCGAGCGGATCCGGGACGGCGAGAGGTCGACCTGCAGCGATTGGGCGGCGACGACGGTCGGGTGCTGGTGGGCATCGTTGAACCCGGGTATGACGGTGGCGTCGCCGAAATCGTGCAGTTCCGCGGACGGGAACTCAGAGCGCAGATCGGCGACGCTGCCGTGCGCGACGACCCATTCGCCGCGCATCGCGAAGGCAGGCGGTTCGGCGCCGTTCATGGTCACGACGCGCCGGGCGGTGACGATCTGCACGGATTCCGGTGCGGACACGAGATTCCCTCCAGGGTCGACGGCTGACCGGGCGGCGCTGTGTCCACAAAGGACGGTGTGGCTACGGTGCCGCGCTGCCGATTCTAGGGGCGGCGCGGGCTCGGGCGCAGCGTCGAAGCGGGTTGCGGCAAACGGGTGATCTGGGTCCCACCCGGGCGAACTCCGGAATGAGAACCGGCTCCGCGGCGGTGTATACGCTGGAAGCACAGGGCACCCGGCCCGGTTCCCGCGGCGGCAGGAGGCTCGCATGTCCGGCATCGGTGCGGCGCGGACCGCGCTCAGCGCCGCGGCGGAGCCGTGGGAAATCCAGGTCGGCCGCGACCTCGCCGACCGGCTCGACACCAAACCGCCTTCCCGCTGGTCCCGCCCGGGCGCGGCGGCCGAAGACCTCGCGGACCTGGTCGGCCCGGGCGAGGTGGTCCTGGCCCCGTCGGCGACCCGGCCCTCGGGCGACGGCGTGGTGTGGACGCCGGAGCAAGCGCTGGGCGCGGGTGCGCGCGGGGTGGCGCTGTGGGCCGACGACCTGCCGTATCCGCGCATCGTCGGCGCCATCCCGTATCCGGAGCTGATCGCGGCCGAGCACGCGATGGCCGGGAAGCACGCCTGCCTGGTGCTGACCGGCGTCCGCACGACGCTGGTTTTCCGTTATCGCTCCTGGGCGTGGCCCGCGGTGGCCGACCTCCTGACGCACGTCCGGTCGCGCGCGCATCGCCCCGGCGCGGCGGAACCGGCGCACGCCGGGCCGCCTTCCCTCGGCTGGGAGCGGCTCCCGGCGTCGCCGTTGGTGGCACTCGGGCATTCCCGCCACACGCGGTACCTCGGCGCGGAACCGGAACTCCCGCGGCGCTGGCTGTGGCAGCAGTCCCGGCCCGCCGCGTTCGTCGTGCTGACCCCGCAAGAGCTGGTCGTCGTGCGGCATGTGCAGGGACGACGGCCGTTGACGCTCGGCGTGCAATTGCTGGCGGTGGCCCGAGACCGGATCACCGGTCTCGCCCGCCGCGGCGATCGGCTGCGCATCGCCGCTCCGGCGGGCAGGCACGAGGTGGACCTCGGCGCCGAGCTGGCGGAGGAAGCACGGCTGAGGTTCGGGCCGATGCTGCGCGGGGACGGGCGGCGAGCGGCGCGGAAGACGGCGAAGGCTCCGCAAGCCTGATCGGTTTGCGCCGCGGAACCCGGGGCGAACGCGCTTTTTCCGCCCGCCTTGTCACAAACCGGGAGCCCGTCCGGTCTTAGCCGACGATCTGGCTGTGCTACTCCCGAGGAGAACCCATGAGCTTGGCCCCTTCCGCCCGTCTCGACGAGGCGGTTCCTTCCCGGTACGCGCTGAAAGTCGGCGACATCGACGTGCTGGTGATCAGCGACGGCATGCTGCCCATCACCGCCGAAACGCTGGCCACCAACGCCGACCGGGCCGACCTGTCGGCCTGGCTCCGCGAAATGTTCCTGCCGCCGGAGATGATCGACTGGCCGCTGAACGTCGCCGTGGTGCGCAGCGGCGGCCGGACGATCCTCGTCGATTCCGGCCTGGGCACCGAATTCCCCGGCTTCCCGCGCGCCGGGCAGCTGGCGACCCGGCTCGTCGCGGCCGGGATCGACCCGGCCTCGGTGACCGACGTCGTGCTCACCCACCTGCACATGGACCATATCGGCGGGCTGCTCGTCGAGGGGCTGCGCGGCCGCCTGCGCGAGGACCTGCGGGTGCACCTCGCGTCGGCCGAGGCGGAATTCTGGCAGGCACCCGATTTCTCCCGCACTGTCATGCCGGAGCCGATCCCGGAGGTGCTGCGCACGACGGCCACGCGGTTCCTCGACGTGTACCGCGGCCAGCTGCGGCCGTTCGAGACCGAGCACGAGGTGGCGCCGGGCGTGCGGATCTGCCGCACCGGCGGGCACACTCCCGGCCACAGCATCGTCCGGCTGGAGTCCCGCGGCGACCGGCTGACCTTCGCGGGCGACGCGGTGTTCCAGCCCGGATTCGAGAATCCCGACTGGTACAACGGTTTCGAGCACGATCCCGAGGAATCGGCGCGGGTCCGGATCCAGCTTTTGAAGGAGCTGGCGGCCAGCGGCGAGCAGCTGGTGGCCACGCACCTGCCGTTCCCGTCCGTCTGCCATGTGGCGGTCGCCGGGAACGCGTTCCGTTTCGTGCCGTCGGTCTGGGACTACTGAGCCTGCCTTCCCCGGGTGCGATCTCGCACCCGGGGATCGCTCAGGGGCTACGCCGGGGCGTGCTCTTGTGGTAAGCAATCCGGCTATGCGCCGAAAGATGATGCGCGGCCTGGCGGTCGCCGCGATGAGCCTGCTGACCTGTCTCGTCGCCGCACCGCCGGCGCCTGCCGCGCCGGAGCCCAAGGCACCGCCCGAATTCGTCGCCCTGCGTGACGTCGATCCGACGATCGTGCAGGAAATCCGGTACATCACGCCGCACAATTTCACCGGCGCGCCGGTCGACGGCTACCGCCAGCCGATGTGCATCCTGACCCGCGCCGCCGCCGTCGCCCTGCACAAGGCGCAGCTGTCGTTCCTGCGCCAGGGTTACACGTTGAAGGTCTACGACTGCTACCGCCCGCAGCGCGCGGTCGACAACTTCGTGCGCTGGGCCGAAGATCTGTCCGACCTGCGGATGAAAGCCGAGTTCTACCCGCGCGTGGAGAAGGACCGGCTATTCGCGGACGGCTACATCGCGGCGAAATCCGGCCACAGCCGGGGAAGCACGGTCGACCTGACGCTCGTCCGGCTTCCCGCGTTCCCGACGCGGCCGTACCGTCCCGGCCAGGCGCTGACGCCTTGCTACGGCCCGAAAGCCGAACGTTTCCCGGACAACTCGCTCGACATGGGCACCGGTTTCGACTGCTTCGACACTCTCGCGCACACGCTCGACCCGCGCATCGTCGGCGTGCAGCGGGAGAACCGGATGCTCCTGCTGCACGGGCTCGAACGGGCCGGGTTCAAGAACCTGCCCGAGGAATGGTGGCACTACACGTTCCAGCCGGAGACCTTCCCGGACACCTACTTCGACTTCCCGATCTGGCGGAGGTCGCTGACCTGCCGGTGAGATTTGGCCGGTTTGCCGGATTGGCCCCGGCCGCTTCGCTAAGCTCCCGATCATGACGACCGACCTGGGGTTCGACTGCTCATGCTGCGGTCGTCGCCACGACGAACTCCCGCTGGCCTACGGCGCGCCCGCCCCGGCGTACTGGCACGACGGGCTCGCCGGAAAACCCGGCTGCCTCCTCAGCGGCGAGCAGTGCGTGCTCGACGGCGAGCACTTCTTCGTCCGGGGCAGGCTGGTGCTGCCGATGCCGGACGGCGAGACTTTCGAATGGGGCGTGTGGGTGTCGCTCAGCGAAGCCAGCTTCGCCCGCGTCACCGAACTGTGGGAGGACCCTGCCCGGGTCGAGGAACCGCCGTATTTCGGCTGGCTGTCGACCGAACTGCCCGGCTACGAGCCGACCACGCTCAATCTCAAGACCAATCTGCACAGCCAGCCGGTCGGCGTCCGGCCGCTCGTGGAGCTGGAGCCGACGGACCATCCGCTCGCGGTGGAGCAGCGCACCGGCATCGACCGGGCCCGGGTGCAGGAGATCGCCGAACTGCTCCTGCACCCGTAGGCGGCTCAGCCCTTCCGCAGCTTCCGGCGCACCAGCGGCCAGAACGCCGCGATCACGGCCAGCGACACGAGGCTCGTCCACACCTGGGTGCGGGCGGAATCGTCGGTCAGCAGCATGACCACGACGATCGCCACGACGCCGGCGACGGTCAGCAGGCCGAGCCACGGGTGCAGCCACATCTTGAGCTTAAGCCCGGCGCGTTCCTCGGGCGTCATCTTCTGCCGCATCCGCATCTGGGTGAAGGCGATGAACGAGTAGACGAACAGCGCGACCAGGCCCGCGGAGTTCATGATGAAATCGAAGATGCCGGAGTCGGGCGCGACGAAGTTGACGAAGACCGCGAGGTAGCCGCCGATCGTGCAAGCCGCCACCGCGACGACCGGCACGCCGGACTTGCTCTTCCTGGCCACCACGCGCGGGGCCAGGCGCTTTTCGGCGAGCGCGGAGAACATCCGGCCCGCTGAGTAGAGCCCGGAATTGAGCACCGAACACGCCGCGGTGAGCACGACCGCGTTCATCACGAGCCCGGCGCCGGGAAGCCCGAACAACGTGAAGGCGTGCGCGAACGGCCCCTCCTGCTTGGGATTCGGCAGCTGGTTCCACGGGACGATGGTGACGATCAGCAGCACCCCGCCCACGAAGAACAGCAGGATCCGCCAGATCACCGTGACGACCGCCTGCCGCACGCCCTTGGCCGGATCCTCGGATTCGGCCGCGGCCATCACCGCGATTTCCGTGCCGAAGTAGGAGAAAATCACGATCGCGACGCCGCTGAGCACCGGCCACCAGCCGTTCGGCGCGAACCCGCCGTGCTGCCACAGGTTCGGGATCGAGAAACTCGCCCTCGGCCAGAGCCCGAACGCGAACAGCGCGCCGACCGCGAGGAACACGACGATCGCGGCGACCTTGATGCTCGCCAGCCAGTACTCGACCTCGCCGAACGACCGCGCGGACACCAGGTTCGTGCCGGTGAAGAACAGCAGCAGCACCACCGAAAACGCCCACTGCGGCACGTCCGGGAACCAGCCGCCGAGCACCGACCCGCCGACGACCGCCTCGAACGCGATCACGCCGATCCAGTAGTACCAGTACAGCCAGCCGACGAGATACCCCGCCCACTCGCCGAGCCCGACCCGCGCGTACTCCATGAACGACCCGATCGCCGGACGCGCCGCGGCCATCTCGCCGAGCATCCGCATCGCGAGGAAGACGAGCAGCCCGCCGATCAGATAGGACACGACGGCCGCGGGACCGACCGCGCGGACGACGTTGCCCGAGCCGACGAAGAGGCTGGCCCCGATGATGCCGCCGAGGGTGATCATGGTGATGTGGCGGGAGCGGAGCTTCTTGGGGGCGGGGGTGGTTTCGGCGGAGGCCGGGGCGGTTGTGGTGGCGGTGCCTGAGGTGGGCTTGGGTGGGGGCGCGGTGGCGTAGGTGGAGTCGCCTGGATTGGTCGCGGTGGTTTCGGCGAAGCCCGGTTTGGGTCGCGTCGTTGCGCCAGTGGCACCGTCCAGGGCTGCCGTGCGTGCGGCGGCCTCGCTGGAGGTTCCGTCGGTGCGGGTCGCCTTGCCCGAGGCGGTGTCGTCCGGAGCTGCCGTGCGTGCGGAGGCCGAGGCCGGGTTGCTCGTGGCGGCGGTGTCTGAGGTGGGGTCGTGCGGGGTCGCGGTGGAGTCGCTTGGATTGGCCGCGTATGGGGTGGTTTCGGCGGAGGCCGGGGTGGCTGCGGTGGCGGTGCCTGAGGTTTGGTCGGCTGGAGCCGCCTCGGAGCGAGTCGGTTTGCTGGTGCCGTCGCTTCGGGTGGCCTCGTTTGCGGCGGTCTCTCCTGGAGCGGCCGTGCTGGGGGCGGTCTCGGCAGCGGTTGCGTCGGTCCGGGTCGCCTCGGGCTGGACCGCTTTGCCAGTGGCCTCGGCCCGGGTCGCCTCGCGCGCGGCGGTCTCGTCCGGGGCGGCCGTGCGTGCGGTGGCCTCGGCCGGGGTCGCCTCGCTGGCGTCCGTCGCGCCCGGAGCGTCGGGGCTTCCCTTGCCCTGCCCGGTGATCCGATCAGCCATGGATCGATTTTCCTCTCCCTCGGCCGTGCCGTCCCGGCCGACAACGATGTCGGAACCGGCCGTCGAGCTGGGCCTCGCTGGACGGGGGACAGTGTGCGGCCGCCGGGTCCGTCGAGGCTAGGTGCGGGCGGGGGAGGATGCCCGGCGAGAGGGTTGTCGATCATCCGAATGGAGCAGCGAAGAGTGCCCGCCAGTGTCGGTTTTGTCGGGTGCTGGCCAATCAGCGTGCGGAATCCGCTGTACGCGCTCGTTGAGGGTCCGTCATGGTAGCGATGGTCTTGGACCTCGTTCGGCGGCGGAAGTTCGGCAATCGCGGCTGCCGTCCTAGCCTTCGGGGCAGGAGCTGATGCAGCGCACGGCGATGGTGGTGCTCATTTCGTTGCCAGGCCCGGAGATCAAGCCAGTCAGAAGCCGGTCCAAGTCTTCCCGGACGCCGCATCCGGAGAACGGCGGGATGTCGAAGCTGCTCGTGAGCACTGTCGGCGGCGCGGTGTTCTGCAGTCCGGTCAGTCCTTTGACCTTGATCGTCAGCGGGCCCGCCGTCGTGCAGTGGGGTCCCAGGTCCAGCACCTTGCCGTCGACCTTGGCGTCGCTCAGGCGAAGTCCGAGACTGAGGGTCAAATCGACGATCACCGACAGGTATTTCTTGCCGTCGGGGAAAAGTCTGGAGGCCACCACGCCCGCATCACCGGGGTTTTTCAGCAATACCCCGTGCTGTTCGCCCTCGGAGGTCAGGCTGACGGTGCTCGTCACCGGCATGAAGCGAAATGCCACGAAATACGCGTTCACAGTGGGCGGCAGGGTGATCGATCCCGATAGGGTTTCTTTCACCGAATCGACAGTGCTGTCGAAACGTCCTTCGCCGGTGGTCAGCTGGGAGCCCAGCTTCGCGATGCGTGTCACGGTATTCCGCACGAAATACGACGCTTTCAAACCCGCGGCAGCCGCGTCCATCCTCTGGGCGTCGGGCGTCGCTTTGACCTCGCCGGGGACGGCGGAGGCGGAGCTCAGCGAAAAGACTCCCAGCGAGAGCGTTGTGACGGCCGCGAGCAGCCGAAGGGCATGTCGTTTCCGCAGAGACATAGTGCGCAAGTCCTTCACCGCCAGAGGCATCGAGATGTCGAACCGTACTCGGCGCAGTTCTCGCCATGCAAGGACGAGAGTGTCAGGTCCGCGAAACGCGCACCATCGCCACGGTGGTTGTCATCTGCGTCCGAAACTCCGTCGTCCCGATTGTGATCCGCGTGATAACGGCCGATTCCTCGCCGCTCATCTCGGGCTGAAGCTTGACGCGTCTCTCGTCTTGACGGCAGACTGGGTCGCGAATTCCGAAAGAGGGGGAATAGTGAATTCATCGGGATATGTGCGAACGGGTGCTATTTCCGCGGTGATCGCCGTCGCGACTTTGGGCGGATCTTCTGTCGCGGCGGCGGCGCAGCCACCGGCCTGGACATTGTCCGTGTCGCCGTCAACCGGTCTCGCCGCTGAGCAGACGGTGAGCGTGAATGCCCGGGGTCTTGCCGCCAATCAGCAGATATTGCTGCTCGAATGCCCTACCCAGGACGGCAGTTGTTACGTCATCGGATATCCGATTGCGGACGCCAACGGCGACATCTCGACCACTGCCACGGTTTACCGGCATATGTCGTTTAGCGACCGCACCTATGACTGCAACACTTTGAGCGGGGGATGTTCGGTCGTCGGCAGCGATTCCTCCTCCAGCAGCGATCTGGTCAAGGTGCCGCTTAGTTTCCTGTAGTGAAGAACGGAGTTCAGCCGAACGGGACTCCCTCGCGGGACAGTGCGGAATCCGCCGGATCAAGCGCGCTGGAAGTCCGCCGCCGTCTCGGTGATCTGGTACGTCGTGCTCGCTGCTACGCGCGGATTCGTTGCCGCGTAAGCGGTGTAGGCGTTGAGCCCGGTGCTCAACGCGTAACCGCGTCCGCGGGCCCAAGCGTCCTCGTCGAGGCCTGACTCCACCCGGAAGATCTCTCGCGCCGAAGCCGGGAGCAGCGTCCACGCGATCAACGCGTCGCACGCTGGATCGCCGACGCCTAGCTCGCCGAAGTCGAGGACGGCGCTTATCCGATCGCCGGTCAGCAGGAGGTTGCCCGGATGAAGGTCGCCGTGCACCCACACCGGCGGATGCGGCCACGGCGGTGCGGCGAGCGCGGCGTCCCAGATCGCGGTGAGCGCGGAGCTGTCGAAAACGTCGGCGGTGGCGGCGATCGCGGCGCGAGTATCGGCATCCCGCCCGGCCAAGGGCGAGCCGGCGGACCCCGCGGCGGGGGCGGGGATCCGGTGGAGAGCCGAGACGAAACGGGCCAGTTCCGACGCGGTCCGGTCCGGGTGGGCGAGGCCGCCGATTTCCGGGGGCGAGCCCGGTCGCCAGCGGGACACCGACCAGTGCCAGGGATAGCCTTCGCCCGGCGCTCCGAGCGCGACGGGTTCGGGTATCGCCAGCGGCAGGTGCGGCGCGAGCCGGGGGAGCCACTGGGCTTCCTTCTCCGGTTGCCCCGCTGCCCATTCGCCGCGCGGCAGGCGCACGGACAGCTCGTCCCCGAGCCGGTAGATGACGTTGTCGGAGCCAGCCGGGTCGAGCCGCGACAGCGGAAGCGCTGCCAGTTCGGGCAGCTGACTCGCCAGCAGGCGCTTGACCAAGGTTTCGTCGGCAGGGTGCGTGGTCGGCAAAGGCGAGTCTCCCCGTGCGGAACGTTCGCCTTGATCAAACCATGCCTGGCGGCGGTGAGCTAACGGATTTCCGGGGCAGGTCGACGGTCTGTGCGATCCGTCGAAGCAACGCACCGGACAACCGCGGATCCGCGGCGGGATCGGCGGAACTGTGGTCGGTCAGGGCATGCACCGCGGACAGGCCCAGCGCTGCCGCGTCCTCCCGTTCCAGCTCGGAGCGCCCGACGACCGCGATCACCGGGACGCCGTTGCCGCGCCGGGCGACCGCGGCGGCGAGTTTTCCTTCCGCGGTCTGGCGGTCGATCCGGCCTTCTCCGGTGACGACCAGATCGCAGCCGCGCAAAGCCGCCGGGAAGTCCAGCAGGTCAAGGAAAAAATCGGCACCCGACACGATCCGGCCGCCCAGCAGGAGTGCGGCGAAACCGATGCCGCCAGCTGCTCCGGCTCCGGGCGTGGCGGCCAAAGCGGGTGCGTCCAAGAGTTGGACGAAGTGGTTCAGGCCAGCGTCCAGGTATTCGACGTCAACCGGGGCCGCGCCCTTCTGCGGGCCGTACACCGCCGCTGCGCCAGCCGGGCCGAGCAACGGACCCCGGACATCGGTGGCGATGACAATCTCGACGTCCAGGCTCGGTAGGTCGACCGCCGCGATGTCGGGAAGGGTTTGCCCGTTCAGGGTTTCCATCGGGCGGCCGCGATGGTCGGTGAACGCGGCGCCGAGGGCGGCGAGCATGCCGGTGCCGCCGTCAGTGCTGGCGGAGCCGCCCAGCGCGAGAACGATGCGGCGGGGGCCGAGCCGCAGGGCGTGCCGGAGTGCCTCGCCGAAGCCGCGGCTTGAGGCGGAAAGCGGAGCGAGCACGCCGGACCGGGTTTGCAGGCCGCAGGTGTTGGCGACTTCGACAATGGCGGTCGTGCCGTCGAGGGCGAGGACGGACCGGGTGGTGCCGGTGACTGTTACCGGCACGGGGCGGAAGCCGCTGGAGAGGGCGGCGGCGACGCTTCCGTCGCCGCCGTCGGCCAGCGCGAGAGCGCGGCTCTCGATTCCGCGGTCGGCCAGTCCGTCGGCAAGGTGGGCGGCGACTTCGGCGGCGCTGAGGCAGCCTTTGAATTTGTCCGGGGCCAGCAAGACTTTCATGACCGTCCTCAGTGGAAAGCTTGGATGAGCGACGCCGCGCTGATCACGGTCACGACGCCGCCGATGCGGGTGGAGATCTGCGCGAACGGCATGAGGACCATCCGATCGGAGGCGGACAGGATGGCGACGTCCCCGGTACCGCCGAGTCCACTGTGGCACACGGTGACCAGCGCGGCGTCGACCGGGTACATCCTCAGCAGTTTGCCGACGAGGAAACCGGAAGCGGCCATCGCGAGGACCACAGCGGCGCAGGTGAGCACGAAACCGGCGGAGAATACGCTGAAAACGCTTGCCAGCGGGACGTAAAGCATGCCGAGCCCGACCATGACCGGATAGATGAAATGCCCGGCGACCAGGTCGTAGCACGCCCGGGCGCTGTGCTCGACGCTGGCGGGCACCGCGCCGGAAAGCTTGGCGAGCACCGAAAAAACGATGGTGAGCACCGGGGCGGGCAAATGCAGGGCGGGTTCGCAGAGGGTGGCGGTGACGAACACGGTGCAGATGACCAGAATTCCGGCACCGTAATTCGCCACGGCGGCGGGCGGGTCATTGAACACCGGAGCGTTGTGCTTGACCAGATCGCCGCCGCCGTCGAGGTGTGGGCGCCGGGTGCCGAGGCGGCGAAGCAAACCAGCGGTCACGATGGCGACGATATTGCCGAGCACGGCGGCCGGAATCAGTTGCGAGACAAAGGATGCGGGCTCGCCGCCGAGCGCGTGCGCGTAGCCCGCCGACAGCGGCACAACGCCTTCGCCGATGCCGCCGCCGATGATCGGGACGACAATGAAAAAGAACGCTCGGTGCACGGAATAGCCGAACAGCGTCGCCACCCCGATCCCGGCGCCTACCGCGACGAGAGTGCCGAGCACGAGCGGCGGGAAAATCTTGACGAGCGCCTTGAGCATGGTCGTCCGGCGCATGCCCAGGATGCTGCCGACAACCAGCGCGGAGATGACGAAGTAGAGGAAGTTTGCCTTCTTCATCAAGGCCGCGGCGGCGTTCAGGATATTGTCGTCGAACACTCCGAAGTAGACGAGAACCGACGGGATCAGCAAGCACAGCAACGCGCCGCCGCCGATTTTCGAGATGACCGGCAGCCGGTTGCCGAGCGGGCCGAGCAGCATTCCGAAACCGGTGAGCACCGCGAGCCCGCCGATCATGTCTTCCGGGACGCGGTGCACGGCACCGGCGGCGACCACGAGAGCGGTGAGGACGACCGGCACGGGCAGCGGTACGCCGCCGACTTTGGCTTTGAAAGGGTTCCAGGTTCTGTGTTCGGTGGCGGAATCGCCGGTGGCTGCGGTGGATGTGCTCGTCATTGAGTTCTCTCCAGCCGGAAGGGGGTCAGCGGATGGCGTCGGCGATGGCGGTGCCGAGGTCGGTGGTAGTGGCGTTCCCGCCCAGATCCGGGGTGAGCGGGGCGTCGGAGCGGCCGAGCACGTCCTCGATCGCGCGCAGCACTGCGGCTCCAGCGGCGGGTTCGCCGAGGTGGTCGAGCATCATCGAGGCGCACCAGATCTGCCCGACCGGGTTGGCGATGCCCTTGCCCGCGATGTCCGGAGCGGAGCCGTGGACCGGTTCGAAAAGGCTCGGGAAGGTGCGTTCCGGGTTGATGTTGGCGCTGGGCGCCACGCCGATCGTGCCGGTGCAGGCCGGGCCGAGGTCGGACAGGATGTCGCCGAAGAGGTTGCTGGCCACGACGACGTCGAACCAGTCGGGGTGCAGCACGAAATGCGCGGCGAGGATGTCGATGTGGTACTTGTCCGTCGTCACGTCCGGGTAGCCCGCGGCCATGCGCTCGACGCGTTCGTCCCAGTAGGGCATGGAAATCGAGATCCCGTTGCTTTTCGTGGCCGACGTCAGCCGGCGCCGGGGCCGCGCTTGAGCCAGTTCGAACGCGTACTTGAGGATCCGGTCGACGCCGGTGCGCGTCATGACCGTTTCCTGCACCACCGTCTCGCGGTCGGTGCCCTCGAAGATTTTCCCGCCGATGCTGGAGTATTCGCCCTCGGTGTTCTCCCGCACGACCAGGAAATCGACGTCGCCGGGGACGCGCCCGGCCAGCGGGCTCGCGACTCCGGGCAGCAGCCGGACCGGCCGGAGCGAGACGTACTGGTCGAATCGGCGGCGGAACTGCAGCAGGCTGCCCCACAGCGACACGTGGTCGGGCACCGCGTCCGGCCAGCCGACGGCGCCGAAGAACAGGGCGTCGAAATCGTGCAGTTGCTCGAACCAGTCGTCCGGGAGCATCGTGCCGTGTTCGAGGTAATAGTCGGCACTGGCGAAGTCGAACTCGACCAGGTCGAGGTCGAAGCCGCCGGTTTTCGCCGCCGCGGTGAGCGCGCGCACGCCCTCGGGCACGACTTCCTTGCCGATCCCGTCGCCGGGGATCACCGCGATCCGGTGGGTGGTCGTCATTGTCGAAGTCCTTGGGAGTCGAGAGCGGTCAGGAGGTGGTGCGTATCGTATGAAGCACGAAACCTCGGAAAAACCCTCGAAGGCACACGACACCGTTGCGTCAGACGAAAGGAGCGGCATGGATCTGCCCGGACTGGACGATCTCCAGTTCTTCGACGTGGTCGCCCGCTCGGAGACGCTGACCCAGGCCGCGCGCCGTTGGGGCGTGTCGCCGTCGGCGGTCAGCAAACGGCTGACGCAGCTGGAGCGGCGGCTCGGCGTGCAGCTGGTCACGCGCAGCACGCGCCGGCTGAACCTCACCGACGAGGGGGAGCGCTACGCCGCGGGCGCCGCCCGGCTGCTTCCCGAGATCACCGACCTGGAGGACGAGGTCAGCCGTCTCCGGCACGGCGTGCGCGGGCGGGTCGCGGTGCATTCGACCATCGGGCTCGGCCGGGCGCACATCGCGCCGCTGCTGGGCCGGTTTCAACGGCAGCACCCCGGGGTCGAAATCGACTTGGAACTGTCTCATCTGCCGCTGCACATCGCGGGCACGCCGTTCGATTTCGCGATTCGCGTGGGACGGCAACGGGATTCCGCTCTGCACGCCCGGTTGCTGTACCCGAACCGCCGGGTAGTCTGCGCCGCGCCGAGCTATCTGTCCGCGCGGCCCGCGCCGGAGTCCATTCAGGACTTGCCCGCGCACGAATGCATTGTCATCCGCGAGAACGACTCGGACTACGCGATCTGGCGCTTCGGCACGGACGGCGACGAGGCCGCGGTCAAGGTCCCCGGCGCGATGATCAGCAACGACGGCGAGATCGCGACCCAGTGGTGCCTTGCCGGGCACGGGCTGCTGATGCGTTCGCTGTGGAATGTCGCCCCGATGCTGCGGAGCGGGGAATTGGTCCAGGTCCTCGCCGACATTCCCACTCCGGACGCTCCGATCTACGCGGTTTATCCCTCCGCGGATGCGGTGCCGCATCGCGCCCGGGCGGCACTCGACTATCTCGCCGGGGGACTCGCGGAGCGGCTCGGCGCGGAATTGCCGTCCGCGGGCGGCTCGATTTCTTGACCGGGTACCGGCGGTCGCTGGCAGGCGCGGACGAAGGCGGCCACGGCCGGGGCGGTCTCGGCGCTGCGGTACAGCAAATGAAAGTCGGTCGAGAGGCCGGGCTCGGCCAGCGGCCGGTACACCACCTCCGGAACCGCGGCCCGGTCCACGCCCGCCGGGATCACTGCTAGACCTGCCTTCGCGGCGACCAAAGCGAGAACGCTCAGCGTGGTGTCGGCGCGGAAGCGGGCCGGCGAGTCCCTCTCGCGGCGCAGCGGCCCCGGCGACGCGAGGTCGCCGTCGCCGGTGATGTACTCGATCAGTTCCTCACCGGCGAGCTGCTCGACGGTCAGCGTCCGACGCCGGGCGAGCCGGTGCCCGGCGGGCAGTGCGACCAGGAATGACACCGAAGTGGCCGGGAACGAGGCCAGCCGGGACTCGCCGGCCGGAGCCGGGAGCGCGCTGAAGCCGACGTCCAGTTGCCCGGAGAGGACCGCGGCGCGCTGCGCGTGCGGCCCGGTCTCCCGCAGCTCGATCCGGACCAGCGGGCGCGCCTGGTGGAAATCGCGGATCAGGCCTGCCACAAGGCCGCCGAACACGGCAGCGCCCGCCACGCCGATCCGGACATTCCCGGTCTCTCCGCGCAACGCCGACCGAGCCGTGTCGGCCGCCCGTTCGGCCTGGGCGAGCACTTGCCGCGCTTCGATCAGGAACGCTTCGCCCGCCGGGGTGAGCCGGGGCCGCCGCCCGGCGCGATCGAACAGCGGCCCGCCGAGTTCGTGCTCCAGGTCCCGGATCTGCATGCTGAGCGTGGGCTGGACCACATGCAGCGTGCGCGCGGCCGCGCTGAACCCGCCCTCCTCGGCCACCGCGACGAAATAGCGCAGGTGTCGCAGCTCCATCCCGGCTCCTATCAGTAGCACTGATCAATGGATCAGAAACAAGTGCTTGAGCCTATCGCTCGGCAGGGTCATCGTGGAGGGACAGACCGACGAACGGGGACAGCGATGCGGATCGTCACGCTCGAAGAACACTGGACCGACCCGGCGGTGACCGCCGCGGGCATGCCGACCATGCTCGAACACGTGCCCGGCTATGCGGCCGCGTTCGACGCGGACACGGGAATGCCGTACCCGCGGCACCCGGATCTCCTGGCGGACCTCGGTTCCGCCCGGATCGCCGACATGGACCGCCACGGCATCACCACGCAGGTCCTGTCCCTGGTCAACACTTTTCTCCCCGCGGACGTCGCCCCGGCGCTGACCGCCGCGGCCAACGACGCCGCGGCCGCGGCGGTCGAAGCGTTTCCCGGCCGGTTCGCGGCGTTCGCCGCCCTGCCCACGGCTGTGCCCGGCACCGCCGCCGACGAGCTGCGCCGATGCGTCGGCGAACTGGGCTTCGTCGGCACGATGATCATGGGACGCACCGACGGCGAATTCCTGGACCAGCCGCGGTTCGACCCCATTCTGCGCGCCGCGAGCGACCTGTCCGTGCCGATCTACCTGCATCCGGCCCCGCCGCCGGTGCCGGTCAGCGAGGCCAATTACGCCGGCGGGCTCTCGCCCGCGGTGTCGGCAGCGCTCCGCCTCGCCGCGTGGGGGTGGCATCAGGAGACGGCTGTGCATTTCCTGCACCTCGTGCTCGCCGGGGTGCTCGACCGGTACCCGGGCCTGCAGTTCGTCCTCGGCCACTGGGGCGAGTTCATCCCGTTCTACCTCGACCGGCTGGACGAGAGCATGCCGCGGCGGATGACCGGGCTCGGCCGGACGTTCCGCGAATACTTCCGGGACAACGTGTTCATCACCCCCAGCGGCATGTTCAGCCAAGCCCAGCTGCGGTACTGCGTGGACACCGTCGGCGCTGACCGGATCATCCACTCCGTCGATTTCCCGATGCTCGGCAACGAAGGCGCCGTGTCGTTCCTGACCGATTCGCAGCTTTCCCGCGAGGATCAGGAAAAGATCGCCCACGGCAATGCCGACGTGCTGCTCGGCCTCGGCTGATTTCGCGGCTGTGCGCTGCGGATCAGTGCGGCTGGGACAGATCGCCTGGACGGAAAGCTTCCGCGGTAGTGCTTACGGGCGTGTCGAGTTCTGCCTTGTGTTCGCGCGGATAAACCCAGCGCAGCGAGGCCGTTGACCCGGCTCCGATGAAACCGCGCTCGTAGAAGATCTTGCCGTCGCTTTGGTAGCCGGAAATCGAGTAGTGGTCGCCTTCGTCCTTGCGGTAGGTCACCCGGCCGCCGTTCGCTTCCGCTTCGGCGGCTGCGTCGTTGAGCGCTGCTGTGGCGGAGCGGCCGCCCGAATTGGTGCCCCAGACGGTCAAAGTCGCGTCGAGGGTGGGGTTGGTGAACGTCACTCCATCGCCGTTGTCCGGGCTGTAGGGCGCTGCGGTGTAGCCCTGGGGGACGCTGGTGGTGAAGCCGAAGCGAGGGTTGGTGTAGGTGCCGCTGACCGCGGGCGAGGACGAAGACGAGGACGGGGGCGCGGGCGGCCGGGAAGACGTTGTGACGCCTAGCATTGTCAGGAGTTTCGGTTGCAGCAAGTCGGTGAGCTCGGCGTACGGGACGGTCACTGTTTCTTTTCCGGACGCGGTGTCGCAGCCTAGGTCGTACCACAGGATTTCGAACTGGACTCCGGTCTTGGCGAAGCCGAATGAGGCTCCCGGGACGTGGTCGCGGGACGGGACCCGGTCCGCGGCGTCGATGCTGGCTTTCCGGCTCTCGCCGTCCACGGAGACTAAGCGGCAGAGACCGTTTCTGGTGTGTGGCTCGATGCGTTCGGTCAGGGTTTTCATTCCGGCGGCGGTCAGGATTTCGGGCCGGAACGTGTCCTTCGGGCCGAGCGTATTTCCGGTGGTGAGGTCGACGGTCACGATTTCCGGGAATCGCCATGTCGTGTGCCACAAGACATTCGAATCGAGATCGTGGTCGTAGCGTACGGAAAGCAGGCTCGGCGTCTGCAGCAGGATCTGCGCGGTGGTGCGTGCGGCGGGTGTTTCGCCGGTCTCGGTGAATCGCGGCTGCCAGTCCGGATTGGCGCGCGCGTCGCGGATAGCCTTGAGCCGCTTGTCGATCGGAGCTCGGAGAGCGTCGTTGAGGTGTTTTCGCACGACGGCGTCCGGTCCGCCGGACACCTGCGGATACTGGAGCCGATAGGTGATCGGCAGGGTTTGGTCGCGCCCCGAATCGGTTTGGATCGCTACGGTGAGCGCCGCGGGCGCGGGTGGATCGTCCTGGCGGTTGAAGACCAGGATTCCGCCGGTGACCAGCGCGCCGACGACCACCAGCACCGCGACGACCTTGCCCACGAGCACCGCGGTCGCCCCGGCCCCGGTGCCGGTGGCGGGAACCCCGGCCGCCACCGCGCCCGCACTCGCGCCGACCGGAGCGGCGGCGGTGCCGGCGGCGGTGAGGAGGGCTAGCGGAGTGAGCGCGGTCAGTGCGGCGGCTGAGGCGGCCAGGCGTTTCCAGCCGCGTTTCTCCCAGTCCTTTCCGTAGGCCTGGCGGGCGACGGTTTCCAATTCGGACACAAAAGCGTCCGCTGTGGACGGTCGCCACGCCGGGTCTTTGGCCATGCCGCGCGCGATCAGCGGGCGAAGCTGCTCGGGTACCGCGTCGAGCGGCACAGGCGCCATCTGGTGCAGGGAGCGCAGTTCGTCGGTGGTGGTCGCCTCGAACGGCTGGTGGCCGGTGATGCACTGGTAGAACACACAAGTAGCGGCGTACACGTCGGTGGCGGGACGGCCCGGTTGCCCGGCCCATTGCTCGGGCGCCATGTAGGACGGGGAACCGGCGTTAAGTCCATTGTGTCCGTCCAAAGTGGCCAGTCCGAAGTCGACCAGTTTCGACTGGCCTTCCCGGGACACCAGCACGTTTCCCGGTTTATAGTCGCGGTGGACGACTCCGGCGGCGTGCGCGTCGGCGAGGCCGAGCAGCGAACCCTTGAGCACGGCCAGTGCGGATTCCGGGGCGAGGACGTTTTCCGTCGCGAGAAGGGCGTGCAGGGACACGCCGGGCACCGCCTCCATCACGAGCGCGGCGCCTTGCGGTGTCTCGACGAAGTCGAACAGCCGCACGACGTGCGGGCTTCGGACGCCCGACAACAGCCACGCCTCGCGGCGGAACCCGGCGGCGATGTCCGGGTCGGCGAGGTACTCCGGGAGCAGGTACTTGATCGCCGCCATCCGGCCGGATTCCTGGTGCTTGGCCAGCACGACGCGGCCGAAGCCGCCGATGCCGAGCACGTCGACCTCGGTGAACCCGGGCACCTGCCAGTCGCTCATCCCCGCCGCTTCCCCTCTCCGCGAGGCCGGTCGCGGTCGGCGAGATCGTACTCCGGAAATGTGGCATCCGGGGCGGGTTTGTCACATTCGTGGTTTGGTCGAGGTATCGGGCTGTCCGGCCGCGGGATCCAGCAGGCGCAGTCCTTGCTCAGTAGTGCGGTAGCGGACCTCGCGGCCGGACCGCTGCCCGGCGACCAGGCCGCTGTCGCGCAGGACCCGGAGATGCTGCGAAACCGCGCTCGGCGATACGCGGAGGACTTCGGCGAGGTCGGTGGTCGTGGCGGGCGAGCGCAGGGTCTCGAGCAGTTCGGCGCGACGCCGTCCCAGGAGCCGGACCGCGGGTTCGGCGGGACGGCGCTCGGCGGCTGTCCACAGTGCACCGCTGCCTCGGGCCGGATAGCGGATCGTGGTCTGGGTGGTGGTGTGCAGTTTGATCATCACCCACGGCGGGCCGAGCACGACGGGGGAGAGCACCAGCCCGCCGGCGGGCCGCCCGGGCGAGGGACGGTGGTCGCCGTCGAGAGTGAGGCGCCCGCCGTGCCAGTTCAGTCTGGTGTGCAGGTCGTCGAACAAGCGGCCGGCGCCGCCGTCGGCCCATTGCTTGGCCCGGTAGGCGATGTCGGCGTCGAGGACGGCGCGCAGCCGGGGCCAGTGCGGTGCGATCAGGCGGTCGTGGGCCTGGCGCAGCTCGGCGGCGATGGCGCGAAGCCCGGCCGCGGGGTCGGCGGCGAGTGCCCGGGCCGACGCGGGCAGATCGTCGCCGAAGACGCCGCGCAGACTGCGCCGGACCTCACCCGCGGTGGTCCGGCACATCGCGGCGAGGGCCTCGTCGATCGTGCTCGCCGCGCGGGCCGGTGCGGGCAGCAGGAACTGCGGCCAGCTGGCCCGCCCCGTGACGAGCAGCGGCCAGGTCCGCGACAGGTCCAGCGGCCGGGCGGCGAGTTCGCCCGCGGCCCAGCGGGTCCAGCGCGCGTGGCGCGTCCGGCCCCAGCAACCGGCCAGGGTGTGCAGGCCGGACACGGTCTCGGACAGCGGCGAGACGGCGAGCCTGGTGCCTGCCAGGTCGCTGGTGCTCAGGTCGAGGGTGAGCGGCACGTGGCGATTATGCGGCAGATGGAGGGGGTGTGCGGGGTTGTGGGAGGGGGCGGGTGGGGTCGCTGCTGGCTTGGGTTTGCTCGGTTGGCGGTGGACTTTCCGGGATGTCTGGGGGTTGAGGTCTTTGGAGGTGCGGGGGTGTTCGGCTGGTTGCCGGTGTTGGTCGGGGTGCGCGGTGGCTGAGGTATTCGCTAGTCCAGGTCTGCGTGGCTCGCGGCAGGTCTCCCTGGGGAGCGCGACCGCTGCGATCTTCGCCGGTCCGGGTCGTCCGCGCGGAATGATCGTCGGCGAGTGGCGACGGTTGCCGGTTCTCTTCGGTCTCGGACCTGTCCGTAGTGCAGGGACCGCCGGGTGGGGCAGTCGTGCCGCTGGTTCAGGCGGCGGGCTCGCCGAACCACCGGGCGAGGTGGTGGTTCAGTTCCTGCTGGTTGTCGCCGATCCAGGCGACGTAGCCGTCCGGGCGGAGCAGCACGGCCGGGGCGTCCAGTGCGGCGGCGGGGTCGGTGCGGAGGTCGATCCGGTCTGCCCAGCCCGCGACGTTCAGCTGTCCGGTGCGGTCGAGCACCAGGCCGCGTCCCTGGCGCAGGTGATTGAAGAGGCGGCCCTGCGCGAGGTCGAGGTCGGGGAGGCGGCGGCCGAGCAGGCCGGGACCGTCGCCGAAGTCGTAGCGGACGTCGATCGCGGTGATTTTCCCGATTAGGCGGCGGTTGACCTCGTCTATGTCCATCAGTTCGGTCACCAGCCTGCGCACGGCCCGCGGTCCGGCTTCGGCGGAGGACAGTTCCATCTGGGCGCGGGTGTTGTCGAGGACGTCCGCGGCGACCGGATGGCGTTCGGCCTGGTAGGTGTCCAGCAGGGTTTCCGGGGCCCAGCCGCGGACCTGTGCGGCCAGCTTCCAGCCGAGGTTGAACGCGTCCTGAACGCCCAGGTTGAGCCCTTGCCCGCCCGCGGGCGGGTGGATGTGCGCGGCGTCGCCGGCCAGCAGCACCCGGTCGACGCGGTACCGCTCGGCCAGCCGGGTGGCGTCGCCGAAGCGGGACAGCCAGCGCGGCGAGTGCACGCCGAAATCGGTTCCGGCGACCGTACGGAGTCGTTCCCGGAAGTCTTCGAGAACGGGCGGTTCGGCGCTGAGGCCCGCGGCGGGGACCACGACGCGATACGCGCCTTCGCCTATGGGACTGATGAGGAAGCGCTTATCGATCTCGCGGACCTCGGCGACCTTGGCGGCGATCTCGTCCTGCGGTGCCGTCGCGGCCATTTCGCCCATCAGGGTCTCAGTTCGCGAGGGTTCGCCGGGGAAACCGACGCCGAGCAGTTTGCGCACTGTGCTGCGGGCGCCGTCGCAGCCGACGAGGTAACGCGATCGCAGCCGTTCGCCGTCGGACAGTTCGACGGTCACTCCGT
The DNA here is from genome assembly GCF_055583325.1 of Amycolatopsis sp. NPDC104775. Lineage (NCBI taxonomy): Bacteria > Bacillati > Actinomycetota > Actinomycetes > Pseudonocardiales > Pseudonocardiaceae > Amycolatopsis > Amycolatopsis sp. NPDC104775. The sequence goes on along the minus strand of NZ_JBVJOE010000001.1, from coordinate 446,967 downwards.
CGTCGTCCTGGGCGAAGCCGGTGATCGCGCGGCCGTGCTGGACTTGCGCGCCCAGTTCGATCGCGCGTTCTTCGAGCAGCCGGACGACGACCGGCTGGGGAATGCCGAGCAGGTAAGCGGAATCGAGGTCTGCGGGAGCGGGTTTGGCGATCCCGGCGAAGACGCCGCCGACTGGACGCCGCCGTCCGTGTTCGAGGAGAGGCTCCAGCAAGCCGCGCATCGCGAATTGTTCGAGGCTGCGGATGTGCAGGCTGACGATGCGCGCGAGCGGGACGGGCTCGGTTTCCTTCTCCAGCACGAGAACCCGGACGCCGTGGAGCCGGAGCTCGGCGGCTAGCGTCGCGCCGGTGGGACCGCCGCCTGCGATGATTACGTCGATCATGAAAGGTCCGTTCGTTCGGTTTTCGTACGCTCAGCTCTGGCGCGGGTGATTGCCGGAGTGGTGATTGCGGGGCGCGTGATTGCCGGGCGGGTGGTTGCGGCGGTCGGGGTTCGCCTGGTCGGTGGCGTGCGTCGCGGTCTGATTCCGCTAGCCGCTGTTCGCCGAGATCGGGCGGTTTTGGTTGTGCGCTTGGATGTGGTGGGCTGAATTGTTGCCACGCCTGCTGTTGCGCGCTCGGCTGCTCGTCTCGGGACGGCTCGGCTGGCTGCCGGGTGCCGCGCTGTCGTGCGATGCGGGGCGGTGCGCGTGGCTATTGGCTGCTCCCGCATTGTCACCGCGACCCCAACTGCCGCCCGCTCGGCTGCCTGCCTCGCGATGGTTCGCCTGGCTGCCGGGTGCCTCGTCGTCGTGCGGCTTGCCGCCTGCCTTGGCGTGGTTTGCCCGGGTTGCGGGTGCCTCGTCGCACGGCTTGCCGCGATGCGCAGGACTGTTGCCCGCCTCGGCGCGGTTCGACTGGCTGCTGTGTGCTGCGCTGTCGTGCGGTGCGCTGAGGTTCGCGTGGCTGTTGCCCGCTTTGGCGTGGTTGGGCTGGTTGCCGTGTGCTGCGCTGTCGTGCGGTGTGCCGGGGTGCGCCTGACTGTTGCCCGCCTTGGCATGGTTCGCGTGGCTGCTGTGTGCTGCGCCGTCCTGCGGTGCGCCGAGGTGCGCCTGACTGTTGCTCGCCTTGGCGTGGTTGGGCTGGTTGCCGTGTGCTGCGCTGTCGTGCGGTGGGCCGAGGCGCGCGTGGCTGCTGCCCTCCTTGGCACGGCTCGCCCGGGTTCCGTGTGCCGCCCCCTCGTGCGGTTTGCGAGGTAGCTGGCTGCTTCCTGCCCAGCTGCCGTCACCATGGCCCCAGCCGTTGCCTGCTCAGCCACCGTCGTCGTCAGCTCGTACTGCCGCCGCGCCTCGGCCCGTCCGATTGGCGTGCAGCCAACAGCGACCGACGACAGTCGTCTCTCCCGCCGTCGCAGGCGGCCGCGCCCGGGCAGGGACGCGTCGAGCTGATCTTGGGTTCGCGCAGGACTTGGCATCGGCCGGTCAGTCTGTGGCACCCCACGTCTCGCGGCAACCCAAATACCCGGACAGTCCGCCATGAAGCAAGTCGATGTAGCCCCAGCCTACATGATGGCGAACATATGTTCGACCCGACAAAGCTCCCGGGCATGAAGAAAGACCGAAAGACGAAACTCCACGCCGCGTACTGGCGGCTGTGGTGGGCATCGGCGGCGGACAACGTGGGCGACGGGGTCTTCTCGGCTGCGGTCCCGCTGCTGACGGTGACCCTCACTAGCGACCCGGTGCTGGTCTCGGTCGTCTCGGCCGCGACCTTCCTTCCCTGGCTGTTGTTCTCCTTGCCTGCGGGAGCGCTCGTCGACCGGTGCGATCGGGTCGGTTTGCTGTGGCGGTCGCAGGCGATCCAGGCGGTGATCGTCGCGGTGGTCACCGTGATGATCGGGCTGGGGAGGATCGACGTCATCGGGCTGGCGGTCATGGGGTTCGGGCTCAGTGCGTGCGAGGTCGTGTTCGCCAGCGCGTCGCTCGCGGTGCTGCCGGACCTTGTGCCCGACGAACACCTGCACCGGGCGAACGGAAGTCAGTACGCGATCGCCAATGCCGGCCAGTTGTTCATCGGCCCGCCGCTCGGCAGTCTGCTGTTCGCCTTCGCGGCGGCGGCGCCGTTCGGGGTGGACGCGGCTTCGTTCGTGGTTTCCGCCGCGTTGCTGGCGAGCCTGCCTCGACGCCGGGCGCCGTGGGTCGCGCAGCCGTCGATCCGGGTCGCGGTGGCGGAGGGGGTGCGCTGGCTCGGGCGGCATCGGCTGTTGCGGACGTTGGCTGGGCTGCTGGCGGTGAATACGTTCTGCTATCAGCTCGGCAACGTCTCGGTCGTATTGCTCGCGACGCGGACGCTGCACGTCAGCGAGCGCGGTTACGGCGTGCTGCTCGCGGGGGCGGCGGCCGGAAGCGTGCTCGGCGGGGTGGTCAACGCGCGGGTAGTGGCGAGAATCGGTGCGCTGCGGGCGTTGGTGCTCGCGTTGGCTGTCAACGTGGTGATCTTCGTGCTCGCCGGGGTCAGTCCGAATGCGATCGTTCTCGGTGTCCTGCTGGGAATCAACGGGTTCGCCACGACGCTCTGGAGTGTCGTCACGGTCAGTCTGCGGCAGCGGGCGGTGCCGCCGGAACTGCGCGGGCGGGTGCACAGCGTCTACCGGATGCTGGGCTGGGGGTTGATGCCGCTGGGGGCGCTGGCCGGCGGGCTGCTCGCGGACGCGTTCGGTGTCCGGGCGGCGTATCCGGTGGCCGGGGCGGTGCGAGGGGTCGCGTTGGCTGTCGCGTTGCCGGTGCTGGTCTCGGCGATGCGGGCGGAGCGAGCAGAGGGTCCTTAGTGGACACTGGTGAAGGTCAATGCGCGGACACCTGGGCGTGGGATTTCCTTTACTCATCCGGGCGAAGAAGCGCTATGGAATATTCCATCCTAATTGGCAGTGTGCCGATAGCGGGCTCCCGCGGCGGCCGGTTCCGCTGTTCGGCTAATGGTCGACGGCGGCTGCAACGTTTCGGCTCGGGAAGGCGACTGAGCGGGCGGAGGTGGCGGCGATGGAATCGATAGCGGCGGAGCGGGACTCGAACAACGGTAAGCGCGGACTCGGGAGAGCCGGTTACCGAGCGGTAAGAGCTACTGCCGTCGCGCGCCATTCGTGTGGTCGTCCCGGGAGTCGTGAATTCCGCCCGGCAAGGAAGCGGCGGAATTTTCCGGTGATCGGGTGAGGTTTAGCGGAAGGAATCCCGATTCTGTGAGATCGACTTGTCTCGCGAGCTGTCCGGAAGCCTTTTAGACGCGGAGGAAGGTGATCGTTTTCCAGTATGCGGGGCAAGCCGGACAGGCGGCGGCGAGATTGCTGCGAATGGGGGAACGGCGACGGCTGTCGGCACCACTTCTTTGGTGGTGAGCGCTGATTCCGTGATCGCGAGAAATGCCGGTTTACGCTGGTCGGCGCAGCGGTATTCGGTGCGGTGCGCGGCCGGGACGTCCGCTGAATGCGAAAGAAGATCTTCCGCATATCTGCGTGTCGCCCCGAGGTGTGAGTCCCTTGTTCATATTTTAGAATGCTCTCGGCAATGTGTGACGCTGGGTGCAGCCACGGTATGCGGGAGTCCATCGTTTGGCGGTTGCTGGAGCGCAACCGAGCTAGGCAGGGTATGGATTCCAGTGCGGGTCTGGGGTTGCTCGCGCTCTGCTGGGGCTAGCGCCGCACGGGCGGGGGAATTCCCCCGGGCGGCTCCTACGAGTATTCGAAAGGCATGGTCATGCACTCCCGGAAAGAAAGATTCGACGTCCCGAGACCGTGCCCGGTGCCTGGTGCGGAGAGTGCGGACCGGCTGGCCGCGGCGCTCTCGCGGCTGGCCGTCCGGCATCGGGTTCCGGGAGCGCAAGTCGCCGTCTGGTCTGGAGGCGAGACGGCAGTGGTCCAGACCGGCGCCGAGGGCGCCGGCAGGCCGATGCGGGCGGATTCGCGGGTGCCGATCGGGTCGATCACCAAGGTGGCGACCGCGACGCTGGCGATGATGCTCGTTTCCGACGGCGATCTCGAACTGGACCAGCCGGTCGGCGAGATCCTGGGCGACCCCGGGCTTCCCGGGTCGCTGACCCTGCGCGGGCTGCTGAGCCACACCAGCGGCCTGCCCTGCGACCCGGCCGACTCCGCCGGGTCCTGCCGGAAGGAAGTGCGGTCCGCGGAGTTCGTCTGCGCGCCGGGGACCGCGTTTTCCTACTCCAACCTCGGCTACGCGCTGGTCGGCCTGCTGATCGAAGAGGTCACGGGCATGGGCTGGCGGGAGGCGGTCGGGTCGATCCTGTTGCGGCCCTTGGAGATCAAGCCCGTTTTCGTCGACAGCCCGGGCGTCGCGACCGGGCACGCGCGCGACGGCGAGCGGCCGCTCGCGCAGGTGCTGCCGCCGATGCTGGAGCCGGCCGGCGCGCTCGCGCTGAGCGCCCGGGACCTGGTCGAGCTCGGGCGGGTCCACCTCGGCAAGCCGGGGCTGCTCGACGTCGTGACCGCGAGCGACCTGCACCGTCCGGTGGCGGGCGCGCGACCGTTCGGCCTCGCCGACGGCTGGGGGCTGGGGCTGGCTTGTTTCGGCGACGAGGAATTCCGCTGGCTCGGGCACGACGGAACGGCCGACGGGACCTCGTGCCATCTGCGGATCGACCAGGCCGGGGCGTGTGTGCTCGCGCTGACCGCCAACGGGGCCGGGGGCACTGACCTCTGGCACGACCTGGCGGCGGAACTGCCGGAACTCGGCCTCCCGCCCCGTCCCGCGGGTGCGGAATCCTGCCCGATTCCCATGCCGGACGGCGATTTCGGCAGTTATCGCAACGGTTCCCTCGAATACACGGTCCGGCCGGACCCCGGCGGCGGCGTCTGCCTCGACGTGGACGGCGACCTCTTCCGCGAACTGACCCGGTACGCCGACGGCACGTTCACCGTCCGCGATCCGGCGACCGGCCGCGCCACCCCGTGCGGCCGGTTCCGCGGCCGGCCCGGCGCGGCGACCGCCGTCGAAATCGGCGGCCGGCTCGCGCGGCGGTGCTGAGCAGCGCCTTCGAACTCCTCGTCCCCACCCGCGCCAGGCGGGATCCCTTGGTGTGCCCGGAAGGTAGCGAAAAACGATGACCGCCCCAGAAATTCCGGCCGGACCGGACCGGACCGGCAGCCTGCCGGAACTGTTCGCCGCACAGGTGCGGCAGACCCCGGACGCGCTCGCCGTCGACGGCGCGACCCGGCTGACCTATGCCGAACTGGCCGGCGAAGCAGGTCGGCTCGCCGCTTCCCTGCTGCGGCTGGGAGTGCGCGCGGAGGACCGGATCGGGGTGCTGGCGGAGCGGTCGGCCGGGCTGGTCGTCGCGGAGCTGGCGGTGGTCGCCGCGGGCGGCGCGTATGTGCCGCTCGACCGGCGCGCGCCGGACAGCCGGTTGCGGACACTGCTGGCCGAGTCCGGGGTCTCGGTGCTGCTGACCGACGACCCGGCCCGGGCCGGGAAGGTCCACAACGGACAGATTGTCCCATTGGGACGGAAGTTGCCGGATGCGGCTTTTCCTTCGGCAGCAGTGCATCCGGACAATCTGGCGTATCTGATGCACACGTCCGGATCGACCGGAACGCCCAAAGGGGTAGCGGTCCGGCATCGGGACGTCGCGGCGCTCGCGGCCGATCAGCGCTTCGCCGGGAAAGCGCATCGGCGGGTGCTGCTGCACTCCCCGGCGGCCTTCGACGCCTCCACCTACGAAATGTGGGTGCCGTTGCTGAGCGGCGGCACCGTGGTGGTCGCGCCGCCCGGGGACCTCGACGTCGAGAGCCTTCGCGACGTTCTGTCCCGGTACGACGTCGGGGCGATCTGGCTGACGGCAGGGTTGTTCCGGGTCGTCGCGCAGGAAGCACCGGATGTTTTCCGGAGCGTGCGAGAGGTCTGGACCGGTGGCGACGTCGTCCCGGCCGGCGCGGTGCGGCGCGTGCTGCGGGCCTGCCCCGGCGTCACGGTGGTCGACGGCTACGGCCCGACCGAGACCACCACCTTCATGACCGCGCACCCGATCCGGTCGGCGGACGTGACAGCGGTGCCGATCGGCCGCCCGCTGGACGGCGTGCGCGCTTACGTCCTGGACGGTGCGCTGAATCCGGTCGCTCCCGGGGAACCCGGCGAACTCCACCTGGCCGGAGCCGGGGTGGCGCGCGGATACTGGGCGCGTCCCGGGGCGACGGCGGAGAAGTTCATCGCCGACCCCGTGGTGCCGGGCGAGCGGATGTACCGGACCGGCGATCTCGTCCGCTGGAACGACCAGGGCGAACTGGAATTCCTCGGCCGCACCGACGACCAGGTCAAGATCCGCGGGTTCCGGGTGGAACCCGGCGAGATCGAATCCGTGCTCGCCGCCGACGAGACCGTGGCGGAGGCGGTGGTCGTCGCGCGGCAGGACGGCCCGGGAGCGAAGCGTCTGGTCGGCTATGTCGTGCTGGTGCCGGGAGCGCCGCATAAAGACCTGAAAGCCGTCGTCGCGGCGGTCTTGCCGAGTTATCAGGTGCCCTCGGCGATTGTCGTTCTGGACGAGCTTCCGTTGAGTGCCAACGGAAAGGTCGACCGGAAGGCGCTTCCCGCGCCGTCGGCGGAACCGGAAGGCGCCGAACCGACAACGGACACCGAACGCGCCGTCGCCGAGATTCTCACGGAAGTGCTGGGACTGGACCGCATCGGAGTCGAGGACGATTTCTTCGCTCTGGGCGGGGATTCGATCCTGGCCGTGCAGGCGTTGTCCCGGTTGCGCCGCACGCTCGGCGCGGACCTTTCGGCGCGGGCCCTGTTCGACGCGCCCAGCGTGGCGCAACTCGCGAAACTCCTGGAAAACGGCCCACGCGCCGAGCAGGCAATCCCGAGAGCGGCAGCGCGGGACCTGCTTCCGCTGTCCCCGGCGCAGCGGCGGCTGTGGTTGCTCGACGAAATGACCGGCGGCAGCAGCGAATACAACACCGGCGTCGGAATCCGGCTGTCCGGTCCGCTCGACCTCGCCAAGTTGCGGACGGCGTTGGCCGCGCTGTGCGCACGGCATGAATCGCTGCGCACGACCTTCGAATCCGTTGCGGAACAGGGAATGCAGCGGATTTCTCCGACCGGGGATATCCCCTTGCGGGTAGCGGATTCCGTCCCGGACGACGAGACGCTGAAGGCCGAGCTGAGCGCACCGTTCGACCTGCGGACTGGCCCGCTGACCCGGGCCGTCCTGTTCCCGCTCGGTCCGGACGAGCATCTGCTTCTCTTGTGCCAGCACCACATCGTCACCGACGGCCGGTCGATCTCCGTGCTCACCGAAGAACTTCTCGACCTTTACCGGGGCGTGTCCTTGCCCCCGTTGCCGCTCGGCTACCAGGACTACACCCAGTGGCGCCTGGCGTCCGAAGGCCTCGACCAGCTCGGCTACTGGCGCGAGGCGCTCGACGGTCTCGAACCGCTCGCGCTGCCGACCGACCGCCCGCGACCCCCGCAGCGCACCACCGAAGGCGCGGTGCACCGGCACGACTTGCCCGCTGACCTGGTGCGCCGGGTCGCGGAAGCCGGCCGCGCGCAGGGTGCCACGCTGTTCATGACCCTGACCGCCGCCGTGCAGCTTGTCCTGGCCGCCTACAGCGGACAGCGCGACATCGCAGTGGGCACGGCGGTGTCCGGACGCGACCGGGCCGAACTGGAGCAGCTGACCGGATTTTTCGTCAACACCCTCGTGCTGCGGTCCTCTGTGGACGGTGGGCAACCGTTCGGGCACTTCCTCGCGGAGTTCCGCGAAACAGTGCTGGCCGCGTTCGCGCACGGTGATGTCCCGTTCGACCGGGTCGTAGAGGAAGTCCAGCCCGAACGCGACCCCTCGCGGACGCCGTTGGTGCAAGCCGTCGTCGTCCTGCAGCGACCGCTGGTGACGGAGCGAACGGTCGCCGGAGTGCAGGTCAGCGAGTACGCCCTGCCGCGGCCCTCGGCACGTTTCGACCTCGTCATCGAGTTCTGGCCGCAGCCGGACGGCTTGCGGGTCACCGTCGAGTACGCCACCGCGCTTTTCGACGACTCCACCATCGAGCGCCTCGCGCGAACCCTGGAGGTCGTGCTCGCCGGGATCGCGGCCGACCCGGCGCGTCCGGTGGGCGATTTCCCGCTGCTCACCGCCGAGGACCGCCGGTTCCTGCTCCCGAGCCAGCCGGAGCACGCGGCCGCCGGAACGGTGCCGGAGCTGTTCGACCGACGCGCCGCCGAAAGCCCGGACCGCACCGCGGTGGTGTGCGGCGACCTCAGCCTGAGCTACGCGGAGCTGCGGGCCCGGGCGAATCGCCTCGCGCAGCACTTGGTCCGGCAAGGCGTCCGCCCGGAGGACCGGGTCGGCGTGCTGCTGGACCGTTCGGCCGACCTCGTCGTGGCCGTCCTGGCGATCCTCAAGGCAGGCGCGGCTTACCTGCCGCTGGACCTGCGTGCCCCGGCCGACCGCCTGCGCCGCGTCCTCGACGGAGTGCCGGTGGTCCTCACCGACCACGCCTGGCACGACACCGCCAACACTGTCCACAATGGAATGTCATTGGTCGTGTCGGATGTGGACGAGTCCTCCACGGCGCCGGAAATCCGGCTGAGCCCGGAGAATCTGGCCTACGTCGAGTACACCTCGGGCTCCACCGGCGTCCCGAAGGGCGTAGCCGTGCGGCACGCGGACGTCACGGCACTCGCGGCCGATCCGCGGTTTTCCGGCCACGAGCGGGTCCTGGTGCATTCCCCGCTGGCCTTCGACGCCTCCACCTACGAGCTGTGGGTGCCGCTGCTCAACGGCGGCACCGTGATCGTAGCGCCGCCCGGCGACCTGGACGCCGACGCGATCGGGCGGTTGGTCGCCACGCACCGCATCACCGCGCTCTGGCTGACCGCGGGCCTTTTCCGGCTCTTCGCCGAGGAGAAGCCGGAGTGCTTCGCCGGCCTGCGCGAGGTCTGGACCGGCGGCGACGTCGTGCCGCCGCCCGCCGTCCGCCGGGTGCTCGACAGCTGCCCCGGCACCGCGGTCGTGGACGGGTACGGCCCGACCGAGACCACCACCTTCGCCACCTCCTTCGGGATGACGGCCGAGGTCCCCGACGTCATCCCGATCGGCACGCCGCTGCGGGACGTCCGGATCCACGTCGTCGACGACCGGCTCCGCCTGCTGCCGCGCGGCGCGGCAGGCGAGGTGTGCATCGCCGGGGCCGGGCTCGCGCGGGGATACTTCGGCCAGGCGGGCGCGACCGCGGAGAAGTTCGTCGCCGACCCGTTCGGCGAGCCCGGCGCGAGGATGTACCGGACCGGCGACCTGGGCCGGTGGCGCACCGACGGGACGCTCGAATTCCTCGGCCGCGTGGACGACCAGGTCAAGATCCGCGGCTTCCGGGTCGAACCGGCCGAGATCGAACGCGCGCTGGCCGCCGAGGACGGGGTGGCGCAGGCGTTCGTGACGATCCGGGGCACGGGCGGGCGCAAGCAGCTGGTCGGTTACGTGGTCGCGGCGGAGGAACTGGACACCGAGGCGCTGCGCCGCGCGGTCGCGCGCACGCTGCCGGAGTACATGGTGCCGTCGGTGCTCGTCCCGCTGGCTGAGTTGCCGCTCACCGCCAACGGCAAGGTCGACCGGCGCGCGTTGCCGGAGCCGCGGGTCTCCAGCGAGCGGACGGTGGCTCCGCGCACCGAACGGGAGGCCGTGCTCGCTGGGATCTGGGCTGACGTGCTCGGCCTCGACCGCGTCGGCGTGGACGACAATTTCTTCGCCCTCGGGGGCGATTCGATCCTGAGCATCCAGGTGAGCGCCCGGGCCCGGCAGGCGGGGCTCAGCGTGACCACCGCCGATCTCTTCCGGCATCAGACCATCGCCGCCCTTGCCCCGGCCGTCAACGAGGCCACGGCGATCCCCGAGCGCGGTCCGGAATGCGGCGACGTCGTCCTGACTCCGATCCAGCACTGGTTCTTCGGGCTCAACGCGGACCGCTTCGACCAGACGATCGCCGTCCAGCTGCCCGCCGACGTCGACTTGACCGCGTTGATCAGCGCGTTGGGCGCGTTGTCCGAGCGGCACGACGCGCTGCGCATGCGGTTCCGGCACGACCGCGACGCTTGGCATCAGCACAACACCGCCGTCGGAGAAGGACACACGCTGCTGCGATGGTCGCTCAGCGGCGAACCGCGGACGCTGCACTTGGCCGCGCACCACCTGGTGGTCGACGGCGTGTCGTGGCGGTTGCTGCTCGAAGACCTCGACCGCGCCTATCAGCAGGCCGTGCGCGGCGAACCGATCGATCTCGGCCCGCGGACGACGTCCTTCCGCGAGTGGGCGGGAAGGCTGGCCGAACACGCCGAAGCGGGCGGCTTCGACGACGAACTCGCGCACTGGTGGGAACTTCCGACGCCCACGCCGCTCCCCGTTGACGGCACGGCGGAGAACACGTTCGGCCGCGCCCGGGTCGTGACGGCCCGGCTGACTGCGGCCGAGACGCACGCGCTGCTGCGCGAAGTCCCGCAGGCGTACCGGACGCAGGTCAACGACGTGCTGCTGGCCGCGCTCGGCCGGGTGCTGGGAGACTGGACCGGGCACCAGCCGGTGATCGACCTGGAAGGGCACGGTCGCGAGGAGCTGTTCGAGGGCGTCGATCTGTCGCGGACGGTTGGCTGGTTCACCAGCATGTTCCCGGTGGCGCTGGACGTCCCGGACGGCTGGGGCGCGGCGCTGAAGGCGGTCAAGGAACAACTGCGCGCGGTTCCGCGCCGGGGGATCGGCTACGGCGCGCTGCGCTATCTCGCCGGGTCGGCTCCGGTGATCGAACCGCAGGTGAGTTTCAACTATCTCGGCCAATTCGACCTGCCCGGCGACCTTTACCCAGGCCTGCACCGCGAACTCGCGCTGGACGTCTCGCCCGGGACCGTCCGTCCGCACCTGCTGGAGGTGGTCGGCCGCGTCGAGGGCGGCGAGCTGGAGCTGGCCTGGCATTACGCCGAGGGGGTCCACGAGAAGTCCACTGTGGACCGGCTGGCCGCGGCGATGGCCGAAGCATTGCGCGAAATCGTCCGGCATTGCGCGGAGCCGGGCGCGGGCGGCCGGACTCCGTCGGACTTCCCGCTGGCCGGGCTCGGTCAATCCACAGTGGACGAACTGGTCGGCGACGGCCGGGATGTCGAGGACATCTACCCGCTCACGCCCATGCAGGCCGGGATGGTGTTCCACGATGTGGCGCAGCCCGGCGACCGGGTCTACTTCGAACAGATTTCGTTCACTGTGGACGAGGTGCCGGATCCGCGGCGGCTCGGCGAGGCCTGGCACAAGATCTTCGAGCGGACGCCGATCCTGCGCAGCCGGATCGTCTGGGACGGCGTGCCTCAACCGCTGCAGGTCGTGCACCGCTCGGTCGAACTTCCGGTGTCCTATCTGGACTGGTCCACAGTGGATCCCGAAGAGGCCCTCTCCCAGCTGTTGGAGCAAGACCTCGCCGACGGATTCGACCTTGCCCGCGCCCCGCTCGCGCGGCTGGCCATCGCGCGGGAATCCGCCACCCGGGTGCGCGTGCTCTGGACCTTCCACCACGTCCTGCTCGACGGCTGGAGCGTCTTCGGCCTCCTCTCCGACGTCCTCGCCCTGCTGCGCGGCGAAGAACCGCCGGTGCGGCCGCCGTTCCGCGACTATGCCGCCTGGCTCGCCAGCCAAGACGACGACCAAGCCGAGGCGCACTGGCGGGCCGAACTCGCCGGGGTGACGCCGACGCCGTTGCCCCTCGAACGCCCCGCGGTCCGCACGCACTCATCGAGTTCGACCGGCCGGATCCCCGTGGAGTTGGACGACGAGACCTCCGCCGCGGTGTACGCCTTCGCACGGCGGCACCGGCTGACTGTCAACACGGTCGTCCAGGGTGCGTGGGCCGCCCTGCTTGCGCGCTACAGCGGCGAAACCGAGGTGTGCTTTGGCGCGACGGTGTCCGGCCGTCCGGCGGAGCTGCCTGGCGCGGACGACATTCCGGGCATTTTCATCAATACCCTGCCGGTGCGGGTCCGGCTCGACGGCACCCGCGCGGTCTCGGACTGGTTGCGTGATCTTCAAGCGGCACAAGCGGAATCCCGTCGCTTCGGACACGTCGGCCTGACGAGACTGCAGGCGTGGAGTGGCGGCGGGAGCCTGTTCGACAGCATCGTCGTCTTCGAGAACTACCCGATCGACGAGGTGTCGCAACTGCGGGACGTCCGCGCGGCCGAACGGACCAGCTACCCGCTGGGCGTCGTCGCCTATCCCGGACGACGGCTGTCGCTGATCCTCACACACGACCCGGCGCGGATCGCCGACCCGGCGGCGGCCAGGCTCGCGAGGCACCTGGAAGCGCTGGTCCGGGGCATGATCGCGGCCCCGCACGAGCCGGTGTCCCGGGTGCCGATGCTGTCCGGAGCCGAAACCGGGCAGTTGCTCGCCGAGCGGAACGAGACCGCCCGCCCGGTGCCCGACGCGGCCGTTCCGGAGCTGTTCGAGGCGCAGGCCCGCCGCACCCCGGACGCCGTCGCGCTGGTGACCGACGACGAGCAGCTCACCTACCGCGAACTCGACGTCCGCGCGAACCGGCTGGCCCACCGGCTGATCGAGGCGGGTGTGCGGGCGGAGGACCGCGTCGCCGTCCTGATGAACCGCTCGCCGGAACTCGTCGTCGCGGAACTGGCGATCATCAAGGCCGGTGGTGCCTACCTGCCGCTGGATTTGCGCGCCCCGGCCGAGCGGCTGCGCCTGCTCCTGCACGAGGCCGAAGCGACCATCTTGGTAGCCGACGCCGCGTGGTTGGCGACCGCCGAGGAAGTCCACACCGGCACCATCCTCACCGGCGAGCGCAGCGCCCCGGACACGTCGCCAGCTGTCCGGGTCGATCCTGAGCAACTCGCGTACGTCATCTACACGTCCGGTTCGACCGGCCGTCCGAAGGGTGTGGCCGCGCGGCATTGCGACGTCGTGGCGCTCACCGCCGACCAGCGATTCGCCCGGCACGACCGGATTCTGCTGCATTCGCAACAGGCCTTCGACGCCGCGACCTACGAGCTGTGGGTGCCGCTGCTCAACGGCGGCACCGTCGTGCTGGCCCCGCCGGGAGACGTGGACGTCGAGACGCTCGGGCGTTCGCTCATCACCCATGGCGTGACCGGCGCGTTCCTCACCACCGGGCTGTTCCGCCTGGTCGCGCAGGAATCGCCGGAGGTCTTCGCGGGCGTGCGGGAAGTCTGGACCGGCGGCGACGCCGTGCCCGCGGCCGCGCTGCGCCGGGTCCAGGCGGCGTGCCCGGACACCCTGGTCGCCGACGTCTACGGCCCCACCGAGACCACCACGTTCGCGACCGTGCACCCGCTGCCCGGCGAGGTGCCGGACGTCGTCCCGATCGGCGGGCCGCTCGACCACACCCGGGTTTACGTCCTCGACGACGACCTCCGGCTCGTCCCGCCCGGCGCGCCCGGCGAACTGCACATCGCCGGCGCCGGGCTGGCGCGCGGCTATCTCGGCCGGGCCGGGCTGACCGCTGACCGGTTCGTCGCGGACCCGTTCGGCCCGCCGGGGGAGCGGATGTACCGCACCGGCGACCTGGTGCGCTGGAACGACGAGGGCGCGCTCGAGTTCGTCGGCCGGGCGGACGAGCAGGTCAAGATCCGCGGGTTCCGGGTCGAGCCGAGCGAGATCGAGGCCGCGCTCGGCGAGCATCCGGGCGTCGAACAGGCGGCTGTGCTGGCGCGCTCGGACGGCGGGGTGAAGCGGCTGGTGGCCTACGTCGTCGGCGAAACCGATGGGCTGGCGGAGTTCCTCGGCCGGACGCTGCCGGACTACATGGTGCCCGCCGCGTTCGTCCGGCTGGAGCGGTTCCCGGTGAACGTCAACGGGAAACTCGACCGGCAGGCGTTGCCGGAGCCCGAGTTCGGCGCGCGGGACCACGTCGCGCCACGGACCGAGCGCGAACGCGCGATCGCCGAAATCTGGGCCGACGTGCTCGGCGTGGAACGCGTCGGCGCGACGGATGACTTTTTCGAGCTGGGCGGCGATTCGATCCTCAGCATGCAGGTCGTTTCCCGGGCTCGCCGGGCCGGGCTGGAGTTGCAGCCCGGCGACCAGTTCGCGCACCGCACCCCGGCCGCGCTCGCTGCGGCGGCCCGCACCGCGACAGCGGCGGTCGAGCGCGGCCCGGTCCACGGCCCGGTGCCGCTCACTCCGATCCAGCGCTGGTTCTTCGCGACGCAAACCGCCGAACCTGACCATTTCCACCAGTTCGTCCGTCTCGACGCCCCCGACGCGGACGCGGCGCAGGCAGCCGTCGAGGCGCTGCTGACCCACCACGATGCGCTCCGGATGCGCTTCGCCCGCGGCGAAACGGACTGGCTCCAGGAGAACGGCCCGGTGGGTGCCGACGCACCGCTGGTCCGCCTCGACGGAGACCGGCTCTTCGTGCACCACCTCGTGGTCGACGGCGTCTCGTGGCGCGTGCTCATCGAGGACTTCGAGCGCGCCTACGACCAAGCGCTGCACGGCAAGCCGATCGACCTCGGACCCCGCACGACATCGTTCCGCGACTGGGCGATCCGGCTCGCCGAGCATGCTGCCGAGGGCGGGTTCGACGACGAACTCGCTTACTGGCGCGGCGTATCCGGCCGGACCACGGTGCCGGTGGACGGCCGGGGCAGTGCGACCGTCGCGTCGATGCGCTCGGTGACCGCCCGACTGTCCGCGGCCGAGACGAGCGCCTTGCTGCGAGACGTGCCGAAGGTCTATCGCACCCAGGTCAACGACGTCCTGCTCACCGCACTCGGCCGGGTCCTGCGCGACTGGACCGGCGGGACTCCCGTGGTCGACCTGGAAGGCCACGGCCGCGAGGAGCTGTTCGACGACGTCGACCTGTCCCGGACGGTCGGCTGGTTCACCACGGTCTTCCCGGTGGCGCTGGACGTCCCCGACGACTGGGGCGTGGCGCTCAAGTCCGTCAAGGAACAGTTGCGAGCGGTGCCGCGGCGCGGGATCGGTTACGGCGCATTGCGCTACTTGACCGGCACCGCCCCGGAGATCGATCCGCAGGTGAGCTTCAACTACCTCGGCCAGTTCGGCTCCGGCCGCCTGGAGTCCGACGAAAGCCCGCGCTCGGCTCGCGCGCACCTGCTGGACGTCGTCGGCCGCGTCGAGACCGGCGAGCTGGAATTGACCTGGTACTACGCCGAAGGCGTCCACGATAAGTCCACTGTGGACATGGTGGCCACCGCGATGACCACCGCTCTGCGCGAGATCATCCGGCACTGTGCCGACCCCGCGGCGGGCGGCCGGACGCCGTCCGACTTCCCGCTCGTCGCACTCGAACAGTCCGTTGTGGACGACCTGGTCGGCGACGGCCGTGAAGTGGAGGATGTCTACCCACTGACCCCGATGCAGTCCGGGATGGTGTTCCACGCGCTGTCCCAGCCGGGGGAGCGGGTCTACTTCCAGCAGGTCGGTTTCGTGCTCGACGGCGTCGAAGACCTGGCCGCGCTGGAACGCGCGTGGCAGCGGGTGGTCGACCGGACGCCGGTTCTGCGGATGCGGATCGCCTGGGAGGGCGTGCCCGAGCCGGTCCAGGTCGTCCAGCGGCACGTCCCGGTCCCGATCGCCCGGCACGACTGGCGCGACCGCACCCCGGACGAACGCGAGCAGGCCTGGCAGGAGCTTCTCGCCGCCGATCGGGACCAAGGGCTCGACCTCACCGAAATGCCGTTGCTGCGCCTGGCTTTCGCGCGGCTGTCGGACACCGAAGTCCGGGTGCTGTGGACGTTCCATCACGTCCTGCTCGACGGCTGGAGCGTTTTCGGCGTGCTGTCCGACGTCTTCGCCGCCTACTCCGGCGCCGAGCTCCCCGAGCGCCCGCCGTTCCGCGACTACGTCGCCTGGCTGGACCGGCAGGACGACGCGGCGGCCGAGGAACACTGGCGGCGCGAACTCGGCAGCCTCGTCGCCCCGGCCCGGCTGCCCTACGACCGGGCTCCCGCGCAGGCGCACACCAGCCGCTCGTCGGAATGGCTGCGCGTGCCGGTGGAAAACTCCGCACGGCTCAAGGACTTCGCCCGCCGGGCCGGTCTCACCCTGAACACCGTTCTGCAGGGCGCGTGGGCACTGGTGCTGGCGCGGCTCAGCGGCGAGCGCGACGTTTGCTTCGGCACCACGGTCTCCGGCCGTCCGGTCGATCTGCCCGGCGCGGACGACATCACCGGCATCTTCATCAACACCCTGCCGGTGCGGACCACGGCGACCGGCGCCGACGTGACCGCGTGGCTGGCCGAACTGCAGGCCGCGCAGGTCGAGTCCCGCCGGTACGGTCACCTTCCGCTGACCAAGCTGCAGGCGTGGAGTGGTTGCGGCGGAAGCCTTTTCGACAGCATCGTGGTGTTCGAGAACTACCCGATCGACAAAGCCTCGACGCGCGGATTGCGGCTCCGCGACGTCGACGCGGCCGAGACGACGAACTACCCGATCAGCGTCGTCGCGTCGCCGGGGGAGCAGCTGACCCTGGACGTCGGCTACGACCCCGATCTGTTCGACCCCGGCACCGCCGAGCAGATCACCCGGCAGCTCACCGCCGTTCTCGACGCTTTCAGCGCTGATCCGCACCAATCGCTGGAGGACATCGACCTGCTCACCGAGGCCGAACGCCACCGGGTGCTGGTCGAGTGGAACGAGACCGCGCAGCCGCTCCCCGCGGAGGACCTGACCGAACTGTTCGCCGCGCAGGTCCGGCGCGCGCCGGAAGCGGTCGCGGTGGCCGGCGACGGGGTCCGGCTGACGTATGCGGAGCTGGACCGGCAGGCCGACCAGCTCGCGCGGTACCTGGTCTCGCTCGGCGCGGGGCCGGAGACGCTCGTCGGCGTGCTGATGGACCGCTCGCCCGGCCTGATCGTCGCCGAGCTGGCGATCGTCAAAGCGGGGGCGGCCTATCTGCCGCTCGACACTCGCGCCCCGGAACCCCGGCTCAAGACTCTCCTGTCCGACGTGAAGCTCCTGGTCACCGACGAGTCCTGGCGCGCTACCGCCGCGAAGGTCCACAGTGGACCGACGGTCGTGCCCGGCGAGCACACCGCGGACGTCCCGCTCCCGAAGCCGGATCCGGACAACCTGGCGTACGTCATGTACACCTCGGGTTCGACCGGAAAGCCCAAGGGCGTGGCACCCCGCCGCCGGGACATCGTGGCGCTCGCGGCGGATCGTCGCTTCGCCGCGCACCGCCGGGTCCTGCTGCACGCGTCACAGGCCTTCGACGCCTCGACCTACGAGCTGTGGGTGCCGCTGCTCAACGGCGGCACGGTCGTCGTCGCCCCGCCCGGCGACCTCGATCTCGAGACCCTCGGCCGCGTGATCGCCGAACATAGCGTCGACGGCGCGTTCGTCACCGCGGGCCTGTTCCGGCTCGCGGCGCGGGAAGCCCCGGAGATCTTCCGCGGGATGCGCGAGGTGTGGGCGGGTGGCGACGCCGTGCCCTCGGCCTCGGTGCGGCGGGTGCGGGAAGCGTGCCCGGACACGATCGTCGTGGACGCTTACGGCCCGACCGAGACCACGACGTTCGCGCTGGCGCATCCAGTGCTCGGCCCGGTGCCGGACCTCGTGCCGATCGGGAAGCCGCTGGACAACACCCGGGCCTACGTCCTCGGCCCGGACCTGCGGCCGGTGCCGCCGGGCGCGGTCGGCGAACTCCACCTCGCCGGCGCGGGGCTGGCGCGCGGCTACCTCGGCGCGCCCGGCCTGACCGCCGAGCGGTTCCTGCCCGATCCGTTCGGCCCGCCGGGGGCGCGGATGTACCGCACCGGCGACCTGGTCCGCTGGACCGCCGACGGCGAACTGGACTTCGCCGGGCGCGCGGACGAGCAGGTCAAGATCCGCGGGTTCCGGATCGAACCGGGCGAGGTCGAGGCCGCGCTGGCCGCGCACCCGGGGATCTCCCAGGCCGCCGTGCTGGCCCGCGAGGACCACGGCGTCAAGCGGCTCGTCGCCTACTACACCGGTGACGTCGGGGACACCGCCGACCTGCCCGCGTTCCTCGGCCGGACCCTGCCGGACTACCTGGTCCCGGCCGCGTTCGTCCGGCTCGACCGGTTGCCGTTGACCGGCAACGGAAAACTCGACCGGCACGCCCTGCCCGCCCCGGACTTCGCCGCTACCGGCGGCCACACCGCCCCGGCGACGGAGGCCGAACGGGTGCTGGCCGGGATCTGGTCCGAGGTGCTCGGCGTCCAGGACGTCGGGGCCGAGGCGAACTTCTTCGAACTCGGCGGCGACTCGATCCTGAGCATCCAGGTCGTCTCCCGGGCCCGCCGCGCCGGGCTGATCCTCTTGCCGCACGAGGTGTTCCGGCATCCGACGCTGGCCGCACTGGCCGCGCACGCGGGCGGCGACCGCGGACCGCAGGCAGAGCAGGGCCCGGTCGTCGGCGAAGCGCCGCTCACGCCGATCCAGCGGTGGTACTTCGAGACCCAGCCGGAACGGTTCGACCAGCGGGTGGTGCTGGAATTCGCCGAGGACGTCGACGAGCCAGCGCTGCGACGCGCTCTGGAGACAGTCTGGGCGCACCATGACGCGCTGCGCCTGCGCTTCGGCCAGACGCAGCACAGTGACCCGCCGGGCCCGGTGGAACTGCTCGTCGGCGAACCCCATTTCGACCTCGAACGCGGTCCGCTGCTGAACGCGGTCCTCGACGGGCGACGGCTGCTGCTGGCCGCGCACCACCTGGTCATCGACGGCGTTTCGTGGCGGATTCTCCTGGAGGACCTGGAAACCGCTTACCGGGGCGAAGACCTCGAACCGAAGACGACGTCGTTCCTCGCCTGGGCCCGGAAGCTCGCCGAACACGCGGAGGCAGGCGGTTTCGACGACGAACTCGCGCACTGGCAGTCCCTCCCGCCGGTGTCCCCGGACGACCCGGGCGTCATCGCCGACACCCGCGAGGTCACCGTCCGCCTCACCGCCGAGGAAACGCGGGCGCTGCTGCAGGACGTCCCCGAGGTCTACCGGACGCAGGTCAACGACGTGCTGCTGACCGCGCTGGGCCGCGTGCTGCGGGACTGGACCGGCGAGGCCCCGGTGGTCGATCTCGAAGGGCACGGCCGCGAGGACCTGTTCGAGGGCGTCGACCTGTCCCGGACGGTCGGCTGGTTCACCAGCATGTTCCCGGTGGCGCTGGACGTCCCGGACGACTGGGGCACCGCGCTGAAAGCGGTCAAGGAACAGCTGCGCGCGATCCCGCGCCGGGGCATCGGCTACGGCGCACTGCGCTACCTGACCGGCACGGCCCCGGCGATCGACCCGCAGGTGAGTTTCAACTACCTCGGCCAGTTCAGCAGGGCAGAAGGCGGGCCTTTCCGCGTCGGAAGCCTGGACGCCGATGTGGCCCCGGACGCGCCCCGCACGCACGTGCTCGACGTCGTCGGCCGGGTCGAAGGCGGCGTTCTGGAACTGACCTGGTCGCACGCCACCGCCGGGGACACTGTCGAAGCCCTGGCCGAGCGAATGCTGTCGGCACTGCGGGAAATCATCGCCCACTGCGCCGAACCGGGCGCGGGCGGGCGCACCCCGTCCGACTTCCCGCTGGCCGCGCTCGATCAGGCAGCGGTGGACCAGCTGGTCGACGGGCGAGCAGTGGAGGACATCTATCCGCTGACGCCGATGCAGGGCGGGATGGTCTTCCACGGACTCTCGCAGACCGCGCAGGGCATGTACTTCGAGCAGGCGACTTTCGTGCTCGAAGGCGTCACCGATCCGCAGCGGCTCGGCCGGGCGTGGCAGCAGGTCGTCGACCGCACCCCGGTCCTGCGCACGTCGTTCGTCTGGACCGGCGTGGCCGAACCGGTCCAGGTCGTGCACCGCGAAGCCGAATTGCCGGTCCAGTACCTCGACTGGACGGACCTGGACGGGCACGAGGCGGAACTGGCGCGGCTGCTGGCCGAGGACCGCGCGCAAGGCTTGGACCTGGCCGTCGCCCCGCTGGCCCGAGTCGCGCTCGCCCGGCTCTCGGCGACGGAAGTCCAGGTGCTGTGGACGTTCCACCACGTCCTGCTCGACGGCTGGAGCGTCTTCCAGGTGCTCTCGGACGTCTGCACCGCCTACGCCGGGCAGCCGCTTCCGACGCGGCCGCCGTTCCGCGACTACCTCGCCTGGCTGGGCGGACACGACCAGGCCGCCGCCGAAGAGTTCTGGCGCACCGCACTCGCCGGGATCGAAGGCCCGACGCGGCTGCCGAGCGACCGGACCCCGCCGTCCGGCCACGCCCCGTGCTCGGCCGAGTGGCTGCCGGTGCGCTTGGACCGCGCCGCGACCGCCCGGTTGGACGCGTTCGTCAAACGCCACGGCCTCACGCACAACGTCGTGCTGCAGGGAGCCTGGGCGCTGCTGCTGTCGGCCTACAGTGGACAGAACGACGTCGTGTTCGGCGCGACCGCTTCCGGCCGTCCGGCCGAAGTGCCCGGGGTGGACGACATTCCCGGCATCTTCATCAACACCCTGCCGGTGCGGGTCGCCGTGGACCGCGCCGCCCCCGTCGCGGACTGGCTCGCGCAACTGCAGGCGGCGCAGGCCGAAGCACGCGGGCACGGGCACGTCCCGCTCGCCCGGGTCCAGGACTGGGCGGGCCTGCCGGGCGGGGTGAACCTGTGCGACAGCCTGGTGGTGTTCGAGAACTACCCGATCACCGGCGCGGCGGCGGGGCACGGCCTCGCCGTGCGCGACCTGTCCGCCCGGGAGACGACGAACTTCCCGGTCACCGTGGTCGCCTCGCCCGGTGCGGAGCTGACCGTGGACGTCGGCTACGACCCGGCGCTCTTCGACCCGCGGACGGTGACCGGCCTGGCCGCCCGGCTGCTGGAAATCCTCAGCGGCCTGACCGCGGACGGCGGCCGCGCGCTCGGCGCCGTGCCGGTCATGACCGCCGCCGAAACCCAGTTCCTCGCCGAACAATCCGACTCCCGCGGCGAACCGGAGCCCCGGTCTCTCCCGGACCTGTTCGCCGAGCAGGTCCGCCTCCGGCCGAACGCGCTCGCGGCCGTGCTCGGCGGCGAACCGGTCACCTACGCCGAGCTGAACCGGCGGGCCAACCGGCTCGCGAACCGGCTCGCCGGGCTCGGGCTGCGGCCGGAGGAACCGGTCGGGCTCGCCGTGGACCACGCGGACGCGGTGCTCGCCGAACTGGCCGTGGCCAAGGCGGGCGGCGCGTACCTGCCGATCGACGCGCGCGCTCCGCTGGAGCGGCAGCGGACGCTGCTCGACGGCGTCCGGTTCGTCGTCGCGGCGGAGGCGCATCCGCTCGGCCAGACGGTGCTGCTGTCCTCTGTGGACGACGAACCGGACAGCGACCCGGAGATCGCCGTCGATCCGGATCAGGCGGCCTGCGTGATGTACACGTCCGGGTCCGCCGGGGTGCCGAAGGGCGTGGTGGTGCGCCACCGCGACATCACGGCGCTGGCCGCCGACCACCGGTTCCGCGGCGGGGCGCACGAACGGGTCCTGCTGCACTCGCCGCTGGCGTTCGACGCCTCGACCTACGAGCTGTGGGTGCCGCTGCTCACCGGCGGCTGGGTCGTCACCAGCCCGGACACCGGCCTCGACGCGCCGCTGCTGCGCGGTCTCGTCCGCGAGCACGGCCTGACCGCGGTGTGGGTCACCGCCGGGCTGTTCCGGATCCTCGCCCAGGAAACGCCGGAGTGCTTCGCCGGCCTGCGCGAGGTCTGGACCGGCGGCGACGTCGTCCCGGCGGAAGCGGTGCGCCGGGTGCTGGCCGCGTGCCCGGGGCTGCGGGTCGTCGACGGCTACGGCCCGACCGAGACCACCGTGTTCGCCACCGCCCATCCGATGGACGGCGCGGTGCCGGACCGGATCCCGATCGGCCGCCCGCTGGACGGCACGCGCGTCCGGGTGCTGGACGCGGACCTGCGCCCGGTGCCGCCGGGCGTCCCCGGCGAACTGTGCCTGGCCGGCGCGGGTCTCGCCCGGGGCTACCGGGACCGGCCGGGGCTGACCGCGGACCGGTTCGTGGCCGATCCGGACGGCCCGCCGGGCCAGCGGATGTACCGCACCGGCGACCTCGTCCGGTGGCGGCCCGACGGCACGCTGGAATTCCTCGGCCGCCGCGACGACCAGGTCAAACTGCGCGGGTTCCGGGTCGAACCGGGAGAGGTCGAGGCCATGCTGGCGAAGCATCCGGACGTCGCGCAGGCCGCGGTGCTCGTCCGGGAGGACCAGCCGGGCGCGAAACAACTGGTCGCCTATGTCGTTTCGCCCGCGAAGGAAAATGCGCTCAGGGAGTTCCTGGCCCGGTCCCTGCCGGACTACCTGGTGCCCTCGGTGTTCGTGGCGCTCGACCGGCTTCCGGTGAGCGCCAACGGAAAACTCGATCGCCGCGCGCTGCCTGCCCCGCGGGCGGCCGAAACCGGACATGTCGAACCGGCGACCGAGACCGAACGCGCCCTGGCCGGGATCTGGGCCGAGGTGCTCGGCGCGGACCGGGTGGGCGTCCAGGACAACTTCTTCGCCCTCGGCGGGGATTCGCTGCGCAGCCTGCACATTTCCGCCAAAGCAAGCGCCCTGTTCGACGTCCGGCTCACCCCGGCCGACGTCCTGGCCGCGCGCACCGTCGCGGCGCTGGCCGCCACCGTCGAAGACCTCGTGCTGAGCGAGCTGGAACGGCTTGCCGCAGAACTGGAATCGTGAGGACTCCCCATGACCGCGTCCCGTGAAGACCGCATCGCGGCGCTGCCCGCTCACCTGCAGGAAGCGCTGCGCCGCCGGATGGCCGGAACGGCCGCCCGCGCGCCGGAGATCCCGGCCGCCGGCCGTTCCGGCCCGCTTCCGCTTTCGTCCGCGCAGCGCCGGCTGTGGTTTTTCAGCCAGCTCCGTCCGGACGACCCCGAGTACAACAGCGCCTTCGCCCTGCGCCTGACCGGTGAGCTGGACGTCGAAGCGCTGGCGACCGCGCTCCGGCTTCTGGTCGCCCGGCACGAACCGCTGCGCACGACCTTCCAAGAAGTCGACGGCGAGCCCGCGCAGCTGATCCAGCCGCCGTACGAAGTAGCGCTTCCGGTGGTGGACGCCGCACCGGAGGACCTCGACGCGGTCTTGAAAGCGGAGTACTCGCGGCCGTTCGATCTCACGCACGGGCCGGTGCTGCGTGCGGTGCTGGTGCGGCTCGGCTCGGCTGAGCACGTGCTGCTGGTGTGCGTGCACCATATCGCCACCGATGGCGCGTCCATGGGCGTGCTGACCGAAGAACTCGGCCTCTTGTACCGCGACGGCGAGCGGGCGCAGCTGCCGCCGCAGCCAGTGCAGTACGCGGATTTCGCGGTGTGGCAGCACAATCGCCCGACTCGCGCGGCCGGGCTGGAGCATTGGACCCGCACGCTGGCCGGGGTGACGCCGCTGGACCTGCCGACCGATCGGCCGCGCCCGGCCGCCCGGAGCACCGCGGGCGCGGTGCGCGAGTTCGCCGTTCCCGCGGACGTGGCTGGCGGGCTCGCGGAGCTGGCGCGCACCTCGGAAACCACGCTGTTCACCGTGCTGCTCGCGGCCTGCCAAGCGCTGTTCGCGCGCTACACCGGTCAGGAGGACATCGCGCTCGGCACGGTCGTGTCCGGCCGGGACCGCCCGGAGCTGGAACGGGTGGCCGGGTTCTTCGTCAACACCGTCGTCCTGCGGTCCACAGTGGACCGGTCGGCCTCGTTCGCCGAGCACTTGGCCGCGACCCGGCAGACCGTCCTCGACGCCTTCGCCCACGACGACGTCCCGTTCGAGGAAGTGGTCGACGCCGTGCACGCGGGCCGGGACCCGGGGCGCAACCCGCTGTTCGACGTCATGGTGCTGCTGCACAACGCCAGCGGGACCGGCCCGGCGTTCCCGGACCTGGCCGCCGAACCGGCCGGGGTGGCGCGGGACTCCGCCAACTTCGACCTCACCGTCGAATTCGAGGAATCCGGCGGCGGGCTGGCCGGGCTCGTGGAGTACAGCACCGAACTGTTCGACCTCGGGACGATCGACCGGCTGATCGCGCACCTGCTGCGGCTGCTGGCCGGGATCGCCGCCGCGCCGGACCGCCGGATCGCCGACCTGCCGCTGACCACCGAGACCGAGGAAGCGCAGCTGCTCGGCTGGCACGGTTCGGCGCTCGAGGTCCCGGACGGCACCATCGTGGACCTCCTCGACCACCAGGCCCGGACCCGTCCGGAGGCGACCGCGCTGGTCTGCGGCGACGTCCGGCTGAGCTTCGCCGAACTCGCCGCCCGCACTGACGCGCTGGCCGCGGATCTCGTCGCGCGCGGCGCGGGGCCGGAGCGCGTGGTGGCAGTCCTGCTCCCGCGTTCGGCCGACGCGATCATCGCGCTGTTCGCGGTGCTCAAGGCCGGGGCGGTGCACCAGTCGATCGATCCCGGCCTGCCCGCGGAGCGGATCGAGGTGCTGCTGGCCGACACCCAGCCGGTGGTGGTGCTGGACAACATCGACCCGTGTGCCGACGGCCCGCGTCCGGCCGGGCCGCGGCCGTCGGACGCCGCTTACGTCATCCACACGTCCGGTTCGACCGGCACGCCCAAGGGCGTCGTGGTCGAGCACGCCGCCCTGGTCAACCTCCTGGCCAATCACCGGGCCGCGTTCGGCCGCGAACGCTTGCGGGTCGCGCTGACCGCGTCGCTGTCGTTCGACACGTCGTGGGAAGGCCCGCTGCTGCTGGCGGACGGCCACGAACTGCACCTGATCAGCGACGAGACCCGCCTCGACCCGGCCGCGCTGATCCGCTACGTCCGCGAGGAACGCATCGGCTTCCTCGACGTGACCCCGTCCTACCTGCGGCAACTGCTGCCCGCCGGACTGCTGGAGGGCGGACAGCGGCCGCGGTTTTTGATGGTCGGCGGCGAGGCCATCGGCGAAAGCCTGTGGCACGAACTGGCCGGATCCGGAGTGGCCGCCGGGAACTACTACGGCCCGACCGAGTCCACAGTGGACGCCACGTGGGCTCCGGTGACCGGCGATCAGCCGTCGATCGGCCGTCCGCTGGGAAACGTCAGCGCGTACGTACTCGATGAACAGCTCCGGCTCGTCCCAGCCGGAGTGCCCGGCGAACTTTGCCTCGCCGGGGCCCAGCTCGCGCGCGGCTATCTCGGCCGGCCGGGCCTGACTGCCGACCGGTTCGTGGCGAATCCCTTCGGTGCGCCCGGAACCCGCCTGTACCGGACCGGAGACCGCGCCCGCTGGACCGTCGACGGCCGGCTGGAACACCTCGGCCGCACTGACGACCAGATCAAGGTTCGCGGCTTCCGGATCGAGCCCGGCGAAGTCGAGACCGCGCTGCGCGCTCAGCCAGGGGTGGTCGACGCGGCCGTCGACGCGCGCGACGGCAGGCTCGTCGCGTATGTCGTCGGCGACGCCGATTCCGCCGGACTGCGCGCCGCGTTGACTCACTCCTTGCCCGCGCACCTGGTTCCGTCGGCGTTCGCCCGCCTGGACCAGCTTCCGCTCACCCGGCACGGCAAACTTGACCGCCGGGCACTGCCGGAACCGGAGATTTCCGCGTCCGCGCAGTACGTCGCCCCGCGAGACGAACGCGAGCGGCTCGTGACCGAGGTCTGGGCCGAGGTGCTCGGCCTGGAGCGGATCGGCGTCGAAGACGACTTTTTCGCACTCGGCGGCGATTCCCTGCTCGGCATCCGGGTGGTCGCGCGGCTGCGTGCCGCCCTCGGCGCGGACGTTCCCGCCCGGCTGGTCTTCACCGCGCCGACCCCGGCGCTGCTGGCCGCGCAGCTGCCCGCCGCGTCCGCGCCGCAGGAGGCGATCCCGCTCCTGCCTCGCGGCGAAGGACCGTTCGAAGCGCAGCTTTCCTTTGCCCAGCAACGACTCTGGTTCCTCGACGAGTTCGACCCCGGCAGCACCGAGTACGTCTCGCCGACCGCACTGCGGCTGCGCGGCGAACTGGACGTGCCCGCACTGAACCAGGCACTCACCGCGGTGGTGGCCCGGCACGAATCCCTCCGCACGACCTTCGCGACGGTCGACGGCCGCGGCGTGCAGATCGTCCACCCGCCGCACGCCGTCGATCTCCAGACGGCCGACGGCGATCTGGACACCGCGCTGGCTGATGCGACCGGCCCGGTCGACCTGCACACCGGTCCGCTGCTGCGCGCCGCGCTCACCCGGCTCGGTCCCGGCGACCACGTCCTCACGCTGGTGCTGCACCATATCGTCACCGACGGCTGGTCCTCGGGCGTGCTCCTGAGCGAGCTCGCCGCCTGCTACGCCGCGTTCACCCGCGGCGAAGACCCGGGATTGCCGCCGCTGCCCGTGCAATACGCCGATTACGCGGTCTGGCAACGAAACCGCACCGACTTCGACGGCCAGCTCAGCTATTGGCGGCACCGTCTCGCCGGTCTCGAACCCCTCGAACTGCCGACCGACCGCCCACGCCCGGCCGTCCGCACGAAGAACGGCGCGCTGCACGAGTTCAGCGTCCCGGCCGGCACCACCGCGCGGCTCGCCGAGCTGTCCCGGCAGCAGGGCAGCACGCTCTTCATGACCCTGCTCGCCGCCTGCCAGCTGGTATTCGCGCGGTGGTCCGGGCAGGACGACATCGCGGTCGGCACCGTCGTGTCCGGCCGGGAACGCACCGAGCTGGAAGGCCTGATCGGCTTCTTCGCCAACACCCTCGTCCTGCGGTCCACTGTGGACTTGAACCGCGGCTTCGACGCGTTCCTCGGCGAAGTCCGCGACACCGTGCTGGACGCCTTCGCCCACCAGGACGTCCCGTTCGACCGGGTCGTGGACGACGTCCAGCCCGAACGCGACCCCAGCCGCACTCCGCTATGCCAGGTCATGGTCGTGCTGCACAACACCCCGGACGCCCGGCCCGCGCTGCCCGGCCTCGCCGTCGAGGAGCTCGCGCCGCCGATCGTGACCGCCGGGTTCGACCTGGCGATCCACTTCCAGCAGACGTCCGGGCGGCTCGACGCGGTCGTCAACTACAACACCGACCTGTTCGACGCGGCCACGATCGAACGGCTGAGCGGCTGGCTGCGGGTTCTCTTGGCTGGCATCGCGGCGGCCCCGGAGCGGCCGCTCGGACGGTTGCCGTGGATCTCCGCCGACGAACGCGACCGCGTGCTGCGGGAATGGAACCCGGTCGCGATCGCGTCCCCGGAGCCGACGCTGCACCGGCTGTTCGCCGAACAGGCCGCCCGCACGCCGGACGCCGTCGCGGTGACCTGCGAAGGCGTGGAACTGACCTACCGCGAGCTGGATCGGCGGGCGAACCGCCTGGCACACCGGCTGATCGCCGAGGGAGCCGGGCCGGAACGCCTGGTCGCGCTGCGGCTGCCGCGCTCGGCCGACCTGGTCGTCGCGGTCCTCGCCGTGCTCAAGTCCGGCGCGGGATACCTGCCGATCGACCCGGACTACCCGGCCGCACGGATCGAGGCGATGCTCGCCGACGCGCGACCGGTGTGCGTCGTGGACACCGTCGCGGCCGACGGACAGCCGGACAGCGACCCCGGGGTGCCGGTCCTCCCGGAGAACACCGCGTACGTCATCTACACCTCCGGCTCCACCGGAGTGCCCAAGGGCGTGCTCGTGCCGCACGCCAACGTCACCCGGCTGTTCTCCTCGACCGACCACTGGTTCGGCTTCGGCGACCAGGACGTCTGGACGCTCTTCCATTCCTATGCGTTCGATTTCTCGGTCTGGGAGCTGTGGGGCGCGCTGCTGCACGGCGGCCGCCTGGTGGTCGTCCCGGCCGACACGGTCCGCTCGCCGGAGGAATTCCTGACGCTGCTGGCCGAAGAGCGGGTGACGGTGCTCAACCAGACGCCGTCGGCGTTCTACCGGCTCGGTGCGCTCCCGTCCGCGCCGTTGAGCCTGCGGTACGTGATTTTCGGCGGCGAGGCCCTGGATCCCGTGCGCCTGGAGGAATGGCGACGGCGGCATCCGGACGGACCGCAGCTGGTCAACATGTACGGCATCACCGAGACCACTGTCCACGTGACGCACCGCGTGCTGGACGACCGCGCGACCGTCGGCGTACCGATCCCGGACCTGCGCGCCTACGTCCTGGACGCCTGCCTCGAACCGGTTCCGCCGGGCGTCACCGGCGAGCTGTACGTCGCGGGCGCGGGCCTGGCGCGCGGCTACCTGAACCGGCCGGGCCTCACCGCGTCCCGGTTCGTCGCCGACCCGTTCGGCGAGCCCGGCACCCGGATGTACCGCACCGGAGACCTGCTGTGCTGGACCCCGGACGGCGAACTCGCCTACCGCGGCCGGGCCGATCACCAGGTCAAGATCCGCGGTTTCCGGATCGAGCTGGGCGAGGTCGAGGCGGCGCTGTCCGCGCATCCGGACGTGACCGGCGCGGTGGCCGTCGCGCACGGCGCCGGGGACTCCCGGCGGCTGGTCGCGTACCTGACCGGGACGGTGCCCGGGACCACGGTGCTGCGCGAATTCCTCGCCCGCTCGCTGCCCGCGCACATGATCCCCGCAGTGTTCGTCACGTTGGACGAGCTGCCGCTCAACGCGAACGGAAAACTCGACCACCGCGCGTTGCCCGCGCCCGGTGCCCGCGTCGAAAACCGTTACGTGGCCCCGCGTACGGAGATCGAGACAGTGCTAGCCGAAGTCTGGTCGGCGGTGCTCGGCGTCGACCAGGTCGGCGTCGAGGACAACTTCTTCGGCCTCGGCGGCGACTCGATCCTGAGCATCCAGGTGGTGTCCCGCGCCCGCCAGGCCGGGCTGACGCTGTCGTCGAAGGATCTCTTCCAGCACCAGACCATCGCCGAACTGGGCCGGGTCGTGACTACCGGCGGCCCGGTCGCCCCGGCTCCGGAGCAGAGCGGACCCGCGCCGCTCGGGCCGATCCAGTCGTGGCTGTTCGAGCATCTTGAGCAGCCGTGGCGGCTGACCATGTCCGTCCACCTTGTACTGTCCTCAGTGGACGTACCGAGACTGACAGCGGCGATCGCGGAAGTAACCGCTCGCCATGCCGCATTGCGAATGCGGTTCTCCCAAGTGGACGGAACCTGGCAGCAGGAACCGTCCGCCACGGAACCGGCGGACATCCTGCGGCACGCCGATCTGTCCGAAGTGGACGACGTGGTCGCGGCGATGCACGAAGAGGCAGTGCGCGCACAGACCTCGTTGGACGTCGTCAACGGCCCGGTGTGGCGCGCGGTCCTGTTCACCTTCCGGGACCGCTCGCCGCAGCTGTTCCTGACCGCGCACCACCTTGTCATGGACGGAGTGTCCTGGCGCGTCCTGCTGGGCGACCTCGAACGCGCCTACCAGGGCGAACCCTTGGAGCCGGTGGGCAGCTCGTTCACGCACTGGGCCCGGACGCTCGCCGAGCACGTCCGCACCGGCGGGCTGGACGGCGAAGCGGAGTACTGGGAGGGCGTGCTGCGCGGCGTCGAAACCGAACTCCCGGTCGACCGTCCGGGGCGCAACACCGCGGAATCGGCGCGTTCGGTGTCGGTTTCCCTGGGCAAGGCGGAAACTTCCGCTCTGCTGCAGGACGTGCCCGGCGCGTACCGGACCGAGGTCAACGACGTCCTGCTGAGCGCTCTCGCCCGGGTGCTCGCGCGCTGGACCGGCCGGTCGCGCATCGTGCTCGAGATGGAAGGCCACGGCCGCGAGGACCTCGCCGCGCCGCTCGATCTGTCGCGGACGATTGGCTGGTTCACCGCGCAGTACCCGGTCGCGCTGACCGTGCCCGGCGAAGGATGGGACGCGATCCTCAAGTCCGTCAAGGAACAGCTGCGTGCCGTCCCGAACAAGGGCGTCGGCTACGAAGCACTCCGCTACCTGAGCGATTCCCCGCTCCGGAACGACCCGACGCCGCGGATCTCCTTCAACTACCACGGCCGCTGGGATGTCGGGACCCACGAGGACGGCCTTTACCAGGGCCGAGGGGAAAGCCTCGGCCAGGACTCCGCACCGGAGAGCGTCCGCCCGTACCTGCTGGACGTCGTCGGCGTCGTCGAATCCGGCGAACTGCACCTGACCTGGGAATACTCGGCCGAGGTGCACGAAGAGGCGACTGTCCGCGCCCTGGCCGAGGCGACCGTCGAGGCACTGCGGGAAATCATCGCGCACTGCGCCGGGGCGGGCGGCCGCACGCCGTCGGACTTCCCGCTCGCCCGGCTCGACCAGGCGAGCGTGGACCGGCTGGCCGGGGACGGCCGCGAGGTCGAGGACATCTATCCGCTGACCGCACTGCAGGCGGGCATGGTGTTCCACAGCCTGGTCGACACCGGGTCGAGCGCGTACTTCGACCAGTTCCGGCTGCGGCTGGCCGGGGTGCGCGACCCGCGCGCGCTGGCCGAGGCGTGGCAGCGGGTGGTGGACCGGACGCCGATCCTGCGCAGCAGCACGGTGTGGGACGGCGTCGACGAGCCGGTGCAGCGCGTCCATCGCGGGGTCCGGGTGCCGGTCGGGCAGCACGACTGGCGCGGCCTCGCCCCGGAGGCTCAGCAGGCCGAACTGGCGAAACTGCTCGAAGCCGACCTGGCCGCCGGGATGGATCTGACGACGCCGCCATTGATGCGCCTGGAGATCGCGCGCGTCGCCGACGACGAAGTGCAGCTGCTCTGGACCTCGCACCACGTCCTGCTCGACGGCTGGAGCACCGCGCAGGTCTTCGGCGAGGTCTGCGAGCAGTACACGGCGATTGTCGAAGGCACGCCGGCGAACCTGACGCCGCGGCGGCCGTTCCGCGATTACCTCGCCTGGCTGGCCGGACAGGACCGGGCCGCGGCGGAGGAGCACTGGCGCGACGTGCTCGACGGTTTCTCCGCGCCGACTCCGCTGCCGTACGACCGGCGTCCGGTCGAGGCGCACCGCGCGGAATCCGGGGCGACCGTGCTGGTCGAGCTGTCCGCGGAGGAATCGGCGGCGTTGCGCGACATGGCGAAAACCGCCGCGCTGACGGTCAACTCGGTCGTGCAGGGAGCGTGGGCACTGCTGCTCGCGCGCTACAGCGGCGAGCCGGACGTCTTGTTCGGCACCACGGTTTCCGGCCGCCCGCCGGAACTCCCGGGCGTCGAGGCGATGATCGGGATGTTCATCAACACCGTGCCAACGCGGATCGAAGTCCGGAATGGACAGCCGACCGCCGAATGGCTGCGGGCGATCCAGGCCGAGCAGGCGGACGCGCGCCGGTACGACTTCCTCGCGCTCTCGCAGTTGCAGGCCTTCACCGGGATTCCGGCGGGCGCGGCGCTGTTCGACAGCGTGGTGGTCTTCGAGAACTACCCGATCGAAGACAGCGGGCAGGACGGCGTCCGGGTGCTGGACGTCGAATCGCTGGACACCACGAGCTATCCGCTGAACCTCACCGCCTACCTCCACGACCGGCTCGGGCTCGAACTTTCCTACGACCCCAAGCTGTTCGACGAGACCACCGCCCAGCGGCTGGCCGGGCACCTCGCCCAGCTGGTGCGGGCGATCGCCGCCGACCCGGAGCGTCGCGTCGGCTCACTCTCGCCGCTCACCGCCGACGAGCGAAACCACGTGCTGGCCCTGGGACACGGCGATGCGGCCGATCTTCCGGCGGAAACCGTCCTGGACGTGTTCGACGCGACTGTCGCCCGGATGCCGCACGAGACAGCGCTGGTCTTCCACGACACCGTCCTGGACTACGCGGAGGTCGACGCCCGCTCCACGCGGCTGGCGGAGGAACTGATCGAGCGGGGCGCCGGGCCAGAGCGGGTGGTGGCGGTCATGCTGCCGCGCTCGGCCGAGGCCGTGCTCGCGGCGCTGGCGATTTTCAAGGCAGGCGCGGTGCATCTGCCGATCGATCCGGATCTGCCGGAGGAGCGGGTCCGCTTCCTGCTGAACGACGCGCGCCCGGTGATCGTGCTGGGCAGGCCGGACGAGAGCTACGCGCCGCCAGCGCCGTTCTCGAAACGGCCTGACGCGGACACCGCCGCGTACGTCATCTACACCTCGGGTTCGACGGGCACGCCGAAGGGCGTCGTCGTGGAGCATCGCGCGCTGGTGAACCTGCTGGTCGCCCACCGCGCGGTCTTCCTCGACCGCGGGCGGGAACGGACGGCGCTCACCGCGTCGCTGGCGTTCGACGCGTCCTGGGAACCGCTGCTGGCCATGATGGACGGGCACGAGCTGCACGTACTGGACGACGACACCCGGCTCGACCCGCGCGCACTGGTCCGCGCCGTCCGCGCGCACGGGCTCAACCTGCTCGACCTCACCCCGGCCTACCTCCAGCAGCTGCTGGACGCCGGGCTGGCGACCGGCGAGGTCCGGCCCCGCACGGTGATCACCGGCGGCGAGGCGGCCACGGAAACGCTGTGGCGGCAGCTGGCCGCCGCGGACGTCACCGGCCACAACTACTACGGGCCCACGGAAGCGACGGTCGACTCGATCCACGCGCCGGTCGTCGGAGACCAGCCGTTGATCGGCCGTCCGCTGACCAACTTCCGCGCGTATGTCCTCGACGGCACCGGCGAACCCGTGCCGCCCGGCCTGCCCGGCGAACTGTTCCTCGCCGGACCGCAGCTCGCGCGCGGCTACCTCGGCCGGCCGGGGCTGACCGCGGACCGGTTCGTCGCGGACCCGTTCGGCCCGCCGGGAGAGCGGATGTACCGCACCGGCGACCAGGTCCGCTGGACCGCCGAGGGCTCGCTGGACTACCTCGGCCGGGTCGACGACCAGGTCAAAATCCGCGGGTTCCGGGTCGAGCCGGGCGAGATCGAGACGGTCCTGCGGCGGCATCCGGCGGTCGCCGACGTCACCGTCATCGCCCGCGAAGGCCGCTTGGTCGCGTATGTCGTCGGCGAAACGCGGGGCTTGCGCGAGTGGACGCGCGAACGGCTGCCGGAACACCTGGTTCCGTCGGCGTTCGTGGCGCTGGACGCGCTCCCGCTCAACCGCAACGGCAAGCTCGACCGCCGCGCGCTGCCCGCTCCCGGCCGCGCCGGAACCGCCGAATACGTCGCGCCGCGCACCGCCGCCGAACAGCGGCTCGCCGCGATCTGGGCCGACGTCCTCGGCATCGACCGGGTGGGCGCCGACGACAATTTCTTCGAACTGGGCGGCGATTCGATCCTCAGCATGCGGATCACGTCGCGGGTGCGGGCCGAATTCGGCGTCGAGGTGTCGCCGCGGATGCTGTTCTCCGCGCCGACGCTCGGCCAGTTCGCCGCCGGACTCCCCGCACAGCAGGCTGGGCCGGAAGCGATCCCGGTGGTCGCGCGGGACGGCGCGCTGCCGTTGTCGTTCGCCCAGCAACGATTGTGGTTCCTGGACGAATTCGAACCCGGCGGCCGGGAATACCTCTCTCCCACCGCCTTGCGGTTGCGCGGAGAACTCGATCTCGGCGCTTTGCGGAAAGCCTTGAACACGGTCGTCGCCCGGCACGAATCGCTTCGCACCACGTTCGACGCGATCGACGGCCAGGCCGTCCAAATCATTCACGAGCCCGCGCTGGTCGACCTGCCGGTGGCGGACTTCGACGAGGAAACCCTGGTGCGCGAAGCACTCCGGCCGTTCGACCTGCGCACCGGGCCGCTGCTGCGCGCCCGGCTGTTCCGGGAGGAATCCGGCGACCACGTCCTGCTGCTGGCACTGCACCACATCGTCACCGACGGCTGGTCGGCCGGGGTGCTGGCCGCCGAACTGGACACTTGCTACGCCGCTTACGTCCGCTGCGAGGAACCGCAGCTGCCCGAGCTGCCGGTGCAATACGCGGATTTCGCGGCCTGGCAACGGGATTTCCTCGACAGCCCCGAACTCGACGAGCAGCTCGACCACTGGCGGGACCGCCTCGCCGGGCTCGCTCCGCTCGAACTGCCCACCGACCGGCCGCGGCCCGCGGTCCGCACGACCGAGGGGGAGTGGTTCGGCTTCGCCGTCCCCGCCGAGGTCGCCGCGAACCTCCGGGACCTCGCGGGCGCGCAGCACGGCACCCTGTTCATGACGCTGGTCGCGGCTTTCCAGGTCGTGCTGGCGCGCTGGTGCGGGCAGGAGGACGTCGCGGTCGGCACCGTCGCCGCCGGACGCGAGCGGGCCGAACTGGAACGCCTGATCGGCTTCTTCGTCAACACACTGGTCCTGCGGTCCACAGTGGACTCGCGCGGGTCGTTCCGGGACTTCCTCGGCGGCGTGCGGGACACGGTGCTCGACGCGTTCGCCCACCAGGACGTGCCGTTCGAACGCGTGGTGGACGCCGCTCAGCCGGTCCGCGATCCGAGCCGGACGCCGCTGTTCCAGGCGATGGTCGTGCTGCAGAACACCGGCGACCGGCCGGGCGGCGGTGCGCTGGCCGCCGAAGAGGTCGCGCTGCCCGCGACGACCGCGACCTTCGACCTGCTCGTGCAATTCGAGGAGGACGGCGGGTCGCTGCACGCCGCGATCAACTACGCCACCGGCCTGTTCGACGCGACGACCATCCACCGCTTCGCCGACCGCCTGCTGACCGCGCTGACTGTGCTCGCCGCCCAGCCGGACCAGCCGATGGAGTCGTTGCCGTTGCTGCCGCGGAGCGAGCTCGACCAGCTGCGCGCGTGGAACGACACGGCAGTGACCGTCCCGCCGGCTTCGCTGGCCGAGCTGTTCGAAGCCCAGGTCGCGCGGACGCCTGACGCTCCCGCGCTGGTCTCCGCCGCCGGGGAGCTCACCTTCGCCGAGCTGAACGCCCGGGCGAACCGACTGGCCCGGCTGCTCGCCGGCCGGGGTGCCGGGCCGGAACGAGTCGTCGCGGTGCGGTTGCCGCGCTCGGCCACGCTCGTCCTCACGGAACTGGCGGTGGCGAAGACCGGGGCCGCGTTCCTCCCGGTCGACCCGGGCTATCCCGCCGAGCGCATCGAGTTCATGCTGCGCGACGCCGACCCGGTGTTCGTCGTGGACAGCGAACTCGACGCCGGGGAATACGCCGACACGAACCTCGGCGTCCCCGTCGACCCGGACCAAGCGGCGTACGTGATCTACACGTCCGGTTCGACCGGGCGGCCGAAGGGCGTCGTGGTGCCGAACGCCGGTCTGGCGTCCTTCTCCGCCGCCGAGATCGAGCATTTCCGGATCCGGCCGGGCGACCGGGTGCTGGCGTTCAGCTCGCCCAGCTTCGACGCCTCGGTGCTGGAACTCTGCCTGGCCTTGCCCGCCGGCGCCGCGCTCGTCGTGCCGCCCGAGGGTCCGCTGCTCGGCGCGCCCTTGGCCGAAGTGCTGGCGGAGCAGCGGGTCACGCACGCGCTGTTCCCGCCGGTCGCCTTGGCGACGGTGCCCGACGTGCCGCTGCCGGACCTGCGCACCATCGTCGTCGGCGGCGACGTCTGCCCGGCCGAGCTGGTTTCCCGCTGGGCGTCCGGGCGGCGGATGATCAACGCGTACGGGCCTACCGAGACGACGGTCGTGGCCTCGTGGAGCGAACCGCTGTCGCCCGGCGGTCCGATGCCGATCGGCAAACCGATCCGGAACACCGAAGCGCGCGTGCTCGACGCGGGCCTGCGCGAGGTGCCCATCGGCTCGGCAGGCGAGCTCTACGTCCGCAGCATCGGCTTGGCGCGCGGCTATCTGTCCCGACCGGGCCTGACCGCCGACCGGTTCGTGGCCGACCCGTTCGGCCCTCCGGGATCGCGGATGTACCGGACCGGCGACGTGGTCCGGCAGGCGGCCTCGGGCGATCTGGAATTCGCCGGGCGGGCGGACGACCAGGTCAAGATCCGCGGGTTCCGCGTCGAACTCGGCGAGATCGAGGCGGCGCTGCGGCGGCACCCCGCGGTGCGCGAGGCCGTCGTGGTCGCCCGGGAAGCGGCCGGGCACAAGCGTCTGGTCGCCTATGTGATCGGGGAAACCGCTCAGCTGCGCGCCTTCCTGAGCGAGACGCTGCCGGACTACCTGATCCCGTCGGTGTTCGTGCCGCTCGGCTCGATTCCGGTGAGCCCTAACGGAAAAATCGACCGCGCCGCACTGCCCGAGCCTGATCTGTCGGCGGTGCAGACCGCCGAGTACGTCGCTCCGAGCACTGATCTGGAAGAACTGCTGGCGAACGTGTGGGCCGAGGTGCTCGGGATTCCCCAGGTCGGCGCCGCGGACAACTTCTTCGAGCTCGGCGGGGATTCGCTGCTCAGCATCCAGGTCGTGCACCGCGCGCGGCAGGCCGGGCTGGCGATGCGCTCGAAGGACCTCTTCACGCACCAGACCGTCGCCGAGCTGGCCCGGGTGGTCCAGCCCGCCGACGCGGCCGAGGACGACCGCCAGGCCGTGGTCGGGGCGGTTCCGCTGACCCCGATCCAGCGCTGGTTCCTGGATTCCGCGCCGGCGAACCCCGCGCATTTCAACCAGTCCGTGCTGGTCGAGCTGAACGGCCCGGTGGACGAGGAAGTGCTGCGGCAGGCCGTCGACGCGCTGGTGGCCCACCACGACGCGCTGCGCCTGCGCTTCGAGCGGACCGCCGGCGGATGGATCCAGCACAACGATCCCGTCAACCCCGGTTCAGTGCTCCGCACAGTGTCCACTGTGGACCTGGAGCGGGCCGCCGACGAGGCGCAGGCCGGTTTCGACCTGGCCCGGCCGCCGCACCTGCGGGCCCTGTTGTCCGATCCCGCCGGCACCCCGCGTCTTTTCCTGGTCGCGCACCACCTGGTGGTCGACGCCGTTTCGTGGGGCATCCTGCTGGAGGACCTCGAACGGGCCTACCGGCAGATCGAAGCCGGGGAAAAGCCCGACCTGGGCCCGAAGACCACCTCCTTCCGGGACTGGGCGCACCGCCTGCGGGAATTCGCCGAATCCGGCGCGCTGGACGGCGAACGCGAGCATTGGGCCCGCGACCTGCCCGGCTGCGAGCTGCCGGTGGACCGGACGGGCGTCGCTCCGGAGCCGCAGGAACTGGTGTCGGTCCGCGTCGGCGAACGGGACACTGATGCCCTCCTGCACCTGGCTCCCGGTGCCTACCGGACGCGGATCAACGACGTCCTGCTGACCGCGCTGGCCTGGACGCTCACCCGCTGGACCGGCGAACCGGCGGTCGCGATCGACCTTGAAGGCCACGGCCGGGAGGAAATCCTGGACGACGTCGACCTGACGCGGACCGTCGGCTGGTTCACGACCCTGTTCCCGGTCGCCTTGACCGTCGACCCGGCCGCGAGCTGGCGGAACCTGGTGAAATCCGTCCGGCGCCAGCTGCGGGCGGTGCCGGGCAACGGGTTCGGGCACGGGGTCCTGCGCTCCTTCCGCTTCCCCGACCTGGGCCGCGCCACGCCCCGGGTCGCCTTCAACTACCTGGGGCAGGGGGAGAACACCGGGTCCGGAGACGGGCTGTTCCTGCGCTCCCTCCCGCCGCTCGGCCGCGACCAGGACCCGGCGAACCGCTCGCCGCACGCGCTGGAGGTCGTCGGCGGGGTGCGGGAGGGGCAGCTGGAGTTCTCCTGGTACTACCAGCCGGACCAGCACTCTCGCGCGACTGTCGCCGGGGTGGCCGAAGGATTCGCGGACGCACTGCGGGCGATCGCGGCGGATTGCCGGGGCGATGAGGGATGAGCGGGATCGCGGCGAATCGCGACTACCGGCTGCTCTGGACCGGGCAGGTCGTTTCCGAAGCCGGGTTCAGCACGACCACCATCGCCTTTCCCCTGCTGGTGCTGGCGCTCACAGGGTCGGCCGCGCAGTCCGGGCTGGTGCTCGGGGCGGTCGCGATCAGCCAGCTCGTCGCGGGGTTGCCTGCGGGGGCGTTGGTGGATCGGTGGCCTCGCAAGCGGATCATGCTCGGGTGCGAGGCGGTGCAAGCGGTCGCTGCGGGCGGGTTGATGCTCGCGTTGCACTGGGGCGTCGCGCAGGTGTGGATGCTCGTTGCGGTCGCCGTCGTGATGGGGTTGAGCCGGGCGTTGTTCGAACCGGCGGAGGAAGCGAGTCTGCCACTGCTGGTGGCGGAGGAGCAGGTGCCCTCGGCGGTCGCGATGAATGCTGCGCGAACCAGTGCGGGACAGTTGTCGGGGACCGCGCTTGGCGGGTTTTTGTTCGCGGTGGGGCGGGTGGTGCCGTTTCTCTTCGATGTGGCGGCGCATTTGTTCGCGTTCGTGTCGTTGTTGTTCGTGCGGTTGCCTCGGCGGGTGGAACGGGCGGAGGACGCGCCACCGCGGCATCTGGGGAGGGAGATCGTCGAGGGGCTGCGGTGGGTGTGGGGGCGGCCGCCGTTGCGGGCGACGGTGTTGTGCGTGGTCAGTTTGAATTTGTTCTTTTCCGCGTATTATCTCGTGATCATCGTGCTGGCGAACGAGCGCGGGGTGCCGTCGGGGGAGATCGGCGTGATGGCGGCGATGCTGGGGGCTGGCGGGATTCTCGGGTCGGTGGCCGCGCCGTATCTGCATCGGTGGCTTAGTGCTTATGGGTTGGTCATCGGGGTTTTCTGGGCGTTGACCGCGTTGACTCCGCTGGCGGTTTTTGTGAGCAATGGGTATGTGATGGGGGCGTTGTTCGCGGCTATTGCGTTTTTGCCGCCTGCGGCCAATACTGCTATTGCTACTTATCAGCTTTTGTCCACTCCAGACGGTCTGCGGGGGCGGCTGGGCGGCGTGCTCGGGGTGACGGGTGGGCTCGCTGCGGCTGCTGGGCCCGCGGTGGGCGGGTGGTTGGTCGAGGTGTTGCCTGCGGTGCCTGCGGTGTTGGCGTGCAGCGGGTCTATCGCGGTGGTGACGGTGGTGACGACGTTCAGCGGGACTATGCGGGGGTTGCCTTCCGCGTCTCGGGTCTTGGAAGAGGCTTCTGGGCAGTTGACGGAGAAAGGGAAGATGTGATGGACGACGCTGGTGTGTTCCAGGTTTTGGTGAATGACGAGGAGCAGTATTCGCTGTGGCCGGCGGAGAAGGAGATTCCGGCGGGATGGCGGGCGGATGGGATGCGTGGCAGCCGGGAGGAGTGCATGCGGCACGTGGACGAGGTGTGGACGGATATGCGGCCTCGGTCGCTTCGGGAGAGGATGGCGGCGGAATAGTCGGCTCGTCGCCTGGCGGCGACATTGCGCCTCGTGGTTGCGGGGCACCCCGAAGGTTATTGTGATGACGGGGGGGGGGGGGGGGGGGGGGGGGGGGGGGGGGGGGGGGGGGGGGAACCCCCCCCCCCCCCCCCCCCCCCCCCCCCCCCCCCCCCCCCCCGCCCGCATTTTTGGCTTCGTATCGGGGTGCAGGGTGGGGAGTGGCTGCCTGGGGTGAGTGGGGTGGGGTGGTGGCGGTTCGGGGTGAGGGGTTCTCGGTGGTGGTTGTTGTGTGGTCTCGGTGCTCGGGCATCGTGAGCGTGCTGCGGGGGAGAGTGGGTTCGCTGGCGCGATCGATGCTTGCTCCGCGAGGCGGGAGCGATTCGCCTGGCTCGCGAGGGGATCTGCGCGTTGGTGGCGCGTGCGAGGCTGAAACGTACGTGAGGGGAACCCTGAGGGAATCTGATTCCCTCAGGGTTCCCCTCACGGAACAAAAGCGCGGAACGGGCTTACGGCAGGGTGAGGCCGTAGGCGCTCAGTGCTGCGGGGACTGGCTGGAAGAAGGTTTCTCCGCCGGAGTTGCAGTCGCCGCTGCCGCCGGAGGTGAGGCCCAGTGCGGTGGCGCCGTCGAACAGGGAGCCGCCGCTGTCGCCGGGTTCGGCGCAGACCGTGGTGTCGATCAGGCCGCTTACGCTGCCTTCCTGGTAGTTCACCGTCGCGTTCAGTGCGGTGACCTGACCGTCGTGGACGCCGGTGGTCGAGCCGCTGCGAGTGACCGTCTCGCCGACCGTCGCGTCGCCCGCCGCGGTGATCTGCTGGCCGGTGTTCACGGCGCTGGGGGCGTCGACGCCGGCGTCGTAGGTGGCGTACGAGTAGTCCGTGCCGGGGAAGTTCGCGCCGGACGTGCTGGCGATGTGCTGCGAGTTGCCCTGGTCCGCCCACCAGTCGTTGGTCGCCACGCCGCAGTGCCCGGCGGTCAGGATCGCGGCCTGTCCGCTCGAAGTGTGCACGTTGAAGCCGAGCGAGCAGCGCAGGCCCTGGCCCCAGATCGCGTCGCCGCCGCTGATCAGCGGGCGCAGCTTGCCCTTCGTCTGGGCGAAGCGGGCCTTGTCGCCGAAGCGGTGCACGGCGTTGGTCACCTGGGAGAGCTTGGCGCCGGTGACTGTCGAATCGGCGGTGACGAGCACCTGGCCGGTGCGCGGGTCGACGCGCCACGCGGTGCCGGGGACGCTGGCCGTGCGGGTCAGTTCCGCGGTGACGGCTTTCAGTTGCGACGCACGGTATTTCACGAACTTCGGCGTCGCGCCCGCCGCGCGGACCTGGTCGGCGGCGGCCTGGTCGGTGACGGTGACCGTCAGGCTCGAGGTGGCCTGGTCGTAATACGAGCCCACGGTGCGGTCGCCGAGCGACTTCGCGATGCTGGCGGACATGGCGCTCGCGGCTCTCGCGTTCGACGGTGCCGCGGACGGCTGGGCAGCCGCGGCGCCCGAGGCGGCGAAAACTGATCCAGCGGCCAGAACCGCCGCGGCGAAGGCGATACCGCCGCGTCCGCCGAGTCTTTGACTGAGTGCTGGGATCATGCACATCTCCGTTTCTTGCGAATAGGACGATGGCGCGCCGCGGTCAGCGAATGCGGGCGCAATTCGCAGTTTAGGGACGCCGGGCAATCGCTTATACCCACGAAAGTCGCGAATCCTGTTCGGTTTTGCTGTTCAGTGGCTCGCGTCGTCCGCTCAACGGAAGTTCGTTCTCTTCCGCATCCGATTCCTGAGCGGCTCGTTGAACAGCGCGGATGTCG
Organism: Amycolatopsis sp. NPDC104775; assembly: GCF_055583325.1. NCBI lineage: Bacteria > Bacillati > Actinomycetota > Actinomycetes > Pseudonocardiales > Pseudonocardiaceae > Amycolatopsis > Amycolatopsis sp. NPDC104775. Next base: position 406,268 of record NZ_JBVJOE010000001.1, on the reverse strand, counting down.
AACCGGAACACCGTATTCCGCGTTCGGTTCATCCCCTTAATCGAAGTTCGTGCCGCCCCGCACGGTTCGGCGTCCGGCCGTGTCCCTCCTTTCGACGGTGTTCGGACTCCGGCGGCCCTGGGACTCTGTGGTTTCCCCCGCGGGCCCGGCGCCCGCGAAGTGTCCCCGGCCGTTTCCCCGGCCGAACTCCACTCCCGCCATTGGCGGGAATGGCTGCTATGGAAGGGAAAGAGATGCGGAAACTCATGCTGGCGGTGATGGGCGCGGCGGCCCTGGTGTTCGGGGTCGCCGCACCGGCGGTCGCGGCGCAGCCGGCCATCATCGGAGGCAGCGACGCCACCGAAACCTACTCGTTCATGGTGTCCCTGGACAACGGGTGCGGCGGAAGCCTCGTCGCGCCCCAGTGGATCATCACCGCGAACCACTGCGGCCAGGCGTCGCAGGCGCGGATCGGTTCCACCGACATCAACTCCGGCGAAGTCGGCCAGATCGACAACGTGATCACCGATCAGGGCACCGATCTCACCATGATGCACCTGAGCCAGCCCGCCCAGTCCGCGCCGGTCGCGATGGCGCAGAGCAACCCCGCGCCGGGGACGGGCGCGCGGCTGCTCGGCTGGGGCTGCACGAGCTGGCCGAACTGCCAGACGCCGCAAACCCTGCAGCAGATCGACCTCCAGGTGCTCGACAGCAGCGCGTGCGCGGAAGGCGGCGGCGGATCCGGCGACGTCTGCATCTCCGGCGACTACGCGCATTCGGCCTGCCACGGCGATTCGGGCGGCCCGGCGATCGTCGGCACCACCGGGAACTGGACGCTGGTCGGCGAAACCCACGGCCCCGGCGACAACGGCGGCGAATGCGCGACCACCACGCTCTACACCGGCATCGCCCAGTACATGTCGTGGATCCAGCAGCAGATCGGAAGCTGACCCCCGTCCCGGAAACCCTCGCGCGGAGAGGAAAAACCATGACCCTGCACCGCTTTGGCAGGCTGGCCGCCGGCGCGGCCGCCGCCTTGGTCCTGCCGCTGACCGGAGCCGGCGCGGCTTCGGCCGCGCCGCTGGACGCGGTCGAGCTGTACTACGACGCCAGCGGACTGCCCGACTACCAGGCCGAAGCCACCCAAGCCGCGGCGAACTGGAACAACTCGGTGCACAACGTGCACCTCAACAGCGGCGGCGCCGCGACGATCATCATGCACGAAACCACCGGCGGCGGTTCCTACACCCAGACCGACGGCCACGGCACCGGCGACATCTACATCGACACCCAGCAGGTCGCCGAGGGCAACGACCCGACCCGGATCATCGCCCACGAGATCGGCCACAACCTCGGCCTTCCCGACCACTACGAGGGCCCCTGCTCGGAACTGATGTCCGGGCACGGCCCGGGGATCACGTGCAAGAACGCGATGCCCGACGCCCAGGAGGCGGCACAGGTGGAAGCGAACTTCGCGAACGGCTTCGTGACGGTTCGGTTGCCGGACAAGCACATTTACCGCTGAGTGGCTGGTGCTCGCCGGGAGTACCCTGCTTTCGGCGGGTGCCAGCGCTCGGGAGTCGGCGGGGTTCGGAGGCGAGTGTCGCCAGCGGCTTCGCGACTGTTCGGTTGCCGGGCAAGCCCCGGTGTTCTTGAACCGCCGGTGCCCACCGGGAACGCCTGCTTCCGGTGGGCACCGGCGCTCGGGCGTCGGCACCGTCGGAGGCGAGATTCGTCGACGGTTCTCTTGCTGGATAATCACATCTGCCGCTGAACCGCCGACGCTCGCCGGGAGTGCGCTGCTTTCGGCGATCACGAGCGAGCAGGAGTCGGACGCGACCAACCCACAGGCTCCGCGACCGTTCACCCGCCGGACAAGCACATCCGCCCCCGACCCGCCGGTGCTCGCCGGAAGCGCCCCTGCTTCCGGCGAGCACCGCCGCGGTCACGCCCGGGCGATCTCGACGTCGTCGAGCACCCCCAGCGCGTCCGGCACCAGAATCGCGGCAGAATGATAAGCACTGACCAAATAGGACGACACCGCCCGGTCGCTGATGCCCATGAACCGCACGTTCAGTCCCGGCCGGTATTCGTCGGCGAGGGATTTCGGCCGCAATCCGATGACCCCGGCGTCGTCTTCCCCGGTGCGCATGGCGAGCACCGAAGTAGTGCCTGCCTCGGTGACCGGGATTTTGTCGCACGGCAGGATCGGGACCCCGCGCCACGCGGTGACGCGTTTCCCGTCCACGACGACCGGCTCCGGGTAAACGCCCGCCTTCGTGCATTCGCGTCCGATAGCCGCGATCGCCCGCGGGTGTGCGAGGAACAACCGCGTTTTGCGGCGGCGGCAGAGCAGTTCGTCCAGATCGCCCGGGGTCGGCGGGCCGGTGCGCGTGGTGATGCGGGATTTCAGGTCGGCATTGTGCAGCAGGCCGAAATCCGGGTTGTTGACCAGTTCGTATTCCTGCCGTTCCCGCAGCGCTTCCACGGTGAGCCGCAATTGCTCCTCGAACTGGTTCATCGGGTTGTTGTAGAGATCGGTGACGCGGTTGTGCACCCGCAGGACCGTTTGCGCCACCGCGAGGTCGTACTCGCGCGGCGAGGGCTCGTAGTCGACGTACGTCCCGGTGAGGACCGGTTCGCCGTCGTGGCCTGAGATCAGGTCGATGTTCGCTTCGCCCTTGCGGTTCTGCGGTTTCCGCGGCTGGGACACGGCCCGCGCGACGTGCGCGCGCAGGGAATCGAGCCTGCCGTTGAGCCGGGCGTACGAGCCGGCGGGCAGCGCCAGCGCGACCACCCTGGTGGCGGCGCGGGCGGTGAAACCCCAGGTGGCGTCGTCCCCGGAGAGGAGTTCGCCGCCGAAATGGTCGCCGTCGGTGCTGGTGCCCAGAAGGGTTTCCGCGCCGTACTGCCCCTCGCCGTGCCGGGTGACCTTGCCGTGGACCACCAGCACGAGCTGGTCCAGCGGCTCCCCGGCGGTGACGAGCGTGCTGCCCGCCTCGTATTCGCGCTGTTCGAACGCGTCGGCCAGCGCGCCGAGGGCGGTTTCGTCGGCGAAGCCGCGCAGCAGCTCGAGTTCGCCGAGTTCGGCGGGGACGACCCGCACCTGCGCTCCGGTCTGGAAGAAGGTCAGCTTGCCGTCGCCGACGGTGTAGGTGAGCCGCCGGTTGACCCGGTAGCTGCCGCCGGGCACCTCGACCCACGGCAGCTGCGACAGCAGCCACCGCGGGGTGATCGAGCGCATCTGCGGCCGCGACTTGGTGGTCGTGGCCAGCGTGCGGGCCGCCTTGACGCCGAGGGAAAGCTGCTGCTCCTGCTGTTCCGCGACAGGTTCCGTGACGGGCACCGGGCTCAGCCCTCCCGGCCGATTTCGGCGGCTTCCAGCACGGCGAGCGCGTCGGGCACGAGGACGGCGGCGGAATAGTAGGCCGAGACGAGATAGGACAGGATGGCCTGCTCGCTGATGCCCATGAACCGCACGTTGAGGCCCGGCTGGTATTCGTCCGGCAGCCCGGTCTGGTGCAGCCCGATCACGCCCTGGGCCTGCTCGCCGGTCCGCATCAGCAGCACCGAGCTGGTCTGGGTCTCGGTGACCGGGATCTTGTTGCACGGCAGGATCGGCACGCCCCGCCACGACGGCACCTGGTGGCCGCCGAGGTCGGTCGCGCCGGGGTAGATCCCGGCCTTGCTGCATTCCCGTCCGAACGCGGCGATCGTCTTCGGGTGCGCGAGGAAGAACCCGGGATCCTTCCACACCAGCGAGAGCAGCTCGTCGAAATCGTCCGGCGTGGGCGGGCCGGTGCGAGTGGGCACCCGCTGGTCGAAGTCGGCGTTGTGCAGCAGGCCGAAATCGGGGTTGTTGACCAGTTCGTGCTCTTGCCGTTCCCGCAGCGCCTCGACGGTGAGCCGCAACTGCTGCTCCGTCTGGTTCATCGGCTCGCTGTAGAGATCGGAGACCCGGCTGTGGACCCGCAGCACGGTCTGCGCGACGCTCAGCTCGTACTCGCGCGGGGAGGTGTCGTAATCGACAAAGGTGCCCGGCAGCCGCGGTTCGCCGTCGTGTCCGGCGGCGAGTGCGATCTCGGCCTCGCCGTGTTCGTTGCGTGCGGTGTCTCCGCTCGCGGTGAAGGCCTCAAGGTGCTCGCGCAGTGCGTCCGAACGGTTCAGCACGCCTTCGAACTCCTGGCGCGACAACGTCAGCACGGTCGCCGCGGTGACCGCCTTGGTGGTGAACTCCCAGATCCCGTCCGAGCTGATGAGCACGTTCTCGCCGAAGTAGTCGCCGTCCACGAGCGTGTCGAGCACGGTCTGGTCGCCGTAGGCGCCGACCCCCGTTTTCGTGATCTTGCCGTGCGCGACGAGGAACACCTGGTCGGCGCGGCTGCCGAATTCGGCCAGCACGTCTCCCGGCTGGTACTCGCGCTGTTCGAACCGCCCGGCGAGTTCGGCGAGCGCCTGCTCGTCGTCGAATCCGCGCAGCGGCGCGAGCTCGCCGAGTTCGGGCGGGATGACGCGGACCTCGGAACCGCTGGTCACGAACGTGACCCGGCCGTCGCCGACGGTGTAGGACAGCCGCCGGTTGACGCGGTACGTGCCCGCGGAGACCTCGACCCACGGCAGCACCTTCAGCAGCCACCGCGAGCTGATGCTCTGCATCTGCGGCACGGACTTCGTGGTCGTGGCCAGCTGCCGCGCCGCCGCGCGGCCTAGGCTCAAGGGTTCCTGGTCTTCCACGTCCGCGGAGTCGACCGGATCGGTGACAGTCACAGCGAAACCACCTTGTCTTCGAGTGCGAAGCCTGGGATCGGGCGTCGGGGGGTCAGGATCGGTAGCGAGGGTTCGTGGCGTGCCATTCGAAGCCGCCGCCCATCCAGTCGCGGACGCCGGCGAGGAAGCGCTGCAGTTCCGGCGACGGGATCGCGAGCAGGGCGCGGTGCCCCTCCTCGAACTCGCGCACGATCCGGTTGTGCAGCGCGACCGTGGTCTCGACCGCCTCGGAGACCGGGCAGCCCCGGTCGGCGGCGATCTGGAGCACCATGTTGCAGACCGGGTTCTCGTCGGCCGCGTCCTTGGCCACCGAATGCAGGTCGTTGACCAGGACCGTCGCGGTGCCCGCGCGCATCATCGCCTCCCGCACGCGCGGGTCGTAGTAGAACGGCGCGGGCAGTTCGTACCCGCCGACGGCGTCGACGAGGGTCATCGAGGTGTAGAAACTGTCGTGCTGGCGGGCGGCCAGGTATTCCCAGGCCGGGGGATAGCGGCCGGTGTGGCGCCACGCGGCGTAGGCGTCCCAGCTGACGAACATCGCGAAGGTCGAGTAGCAGACCCGCTGGACCAGCACCGGCGAACCGTGCCGGCCGAGATGGTCGATCGCGGAGCGGAACCCGACCCGGATCGGGTCCGCGTGCAGCGCCTCCTCCAGCGGCGCGGAGAACTCGCCCGCGGGCGCGACCGGGTCCATCGCGGGCATGACGAGCGCCAGCCGCGGCGGGAGTTCGGTCGGCGAGGCGCCGAGGGAACTGTCGTCGGCGTAGTAGTCGTCGGCCGCCCACCACACCGCGTTGAGCTGCGCGGCGATCAGCAGCCGGTCGGGGTCGGAGGTGTCCGGGTGGGCGAGCGTCACCAGCCTGCCGAACGTGGCTCGCGCGATCTGGTCCAGTCCCTCGCCCTCGAACCCGCAGTCCGCCGCCCACGCGACGAGCCGCCGGTCCACCTCCTCGGCGAGCGCGTCGTCCTCCCGCCGCACGACCGGGCAGTACAGCGGCGACGCGCTGCCGTCGCCCCAATCCCGCTCCGCGTACGCCGGGTCCGTCCCGCGCGGCGGCGCGAACTGCGCCGCGATCCGCGCCGCCGAGGTGCCCAGTCCGAGCGGGCCGGACAGCAGCGACGGCGGGCACGCGAGGTCCGGGCGGACGCCTGCGATTCCGGACATGTCGGCCCGCCCGGTCAGACGCGGTCGGCGGCGATGAGCAGGTAGTGGAAGCTGCCCTCGCGGTAGGCGGTCAGGAACGGCCCCTCGATGCCGGTCGCGACGGACGACTGCTCGCGCAGCTCCCAGTACGGGATCGTCGCTTCGGTCAGGTCCACGACGGTGATCGGGACGAAACCGTTGGCGGCCAGAGCTTTGAAATAGTCGCCGCGGGCGTGGATATTGCAGATGTAATGCTGGTCGATCTGGCTCACCGCGCGCGACCGTCCGCCGGTCAGGTCGTTGTAGCACCCGGTGATGGTGACGAATCGCCCGCCCGGCGCGAGTTGCCTCGCGTGTTCGGCGAACAGCTCGTGCAGATCGACGTACATCGTGCTTTCGTTGTTCCAGATTCCGGCGAAAGCGCCGCTTTCGAATCCGGTGTCGAGCATGTTGCGGAGATGGAAGCGCACCGAGCCGTCGATTCCGCGCAGCCGGGCTTGGTCATTGGCGAAATCGACCTGCTGCTCGGAAATGGAGATGCCGTCCACCTGGCAGCCGAACCGCTGGTGCGCCTGCACGCTCGTGCCGCCGCGCCCGCAGCCCGCGTCGAGCAGCCGGTCGGCGGGCTTGATGTTTCCGAGGTGCTGCAACAGGAATTGCGACTGCGCGGTCTCCAGCCGGTGCATTTCGGCGATGATCGCCTTGTCCCTGGCCTCGCCGCGTCCGTCCAGGACGGACGGATCGTAGTCGCCGATGCCGTAGTGGTGGTGGTAAAGCCCGTCGACGTCGCCGAGGCGCAGGTTGACCGGATCCTTTTCGGCGTTCCAGTAGTCGGCGACCGACTGCTGATACGCGGTGCGGGCAACCGGACGGGCAACAGACGTCATCATGTACTCCCTTTTCGGAAAAGCGATTTCCGATCGGCACGCGGCGAACTGTTCCGGTGCGCTTCCGCTCGGGCGGGGGCGTCCGGATTCTCTCCCTCGGGGTCCGAGGCTAGCGAGGATTCTTTTGCGCCGACAAGACGATTCGGCGGAATTCACTCGCGGGCTGGCGGCAGCGGTTCGCAGTGCCTCTTCTGGCCTAGGCGCTCACTCTTGCGGAGTGTTCTCGCGCCGGTCGCCGGGGCACGAACGATGCCGCCGCGGACACGGGCGGATGACGGCGGGCAACAGCCTGTGGGCGATCCTGGCAGACGGGTGACGCCGCCCGTCACGCGGTCCGGGAAGTCAGCTGAAGCAGGACGACGCCTCCGACGATCAGGGCGAGCGCGAGGATCCGCGGCACGCTGACCGGTTCGCGGAGCCAGAAGATCCCGGCGACGGCCGTGCCGACCGCGCCGATTCCGACGAACACCGCGTACGCCGTCCCGACCGGGACCGTTTTCATGCCGACGTTCAGGACGTACAGCACGAGGATCGTGAGCACTCCGCAGACGAGCGTCGGGACGAGTCTGGTGAAGCCTTCGGTGAGGCGAATGCTGTGCGCCCAGGCGATTTCGAGCAACCCGGCCGCGAAAACGGCGATCCAGCCCATGGTCAGGCCTCGTCGAGTGCGGCGCGAACGTCGGCGGGCAGGGCGAATTCCCGCGCGGCGACGAGGTCCGGGAGATGGTCCGGGTCGCTCGTCCCAGGGATGACAGCGACGTTGGGCGCGAGATCCAGCAGCCAGGCGAGGGCCAGTGTCGCCGCCGGAACGCCGAGCTGCCGGGCGTGCTCGGCCACCGGCGAATCTTCGTGGGCCAAAGCTCCGTTGCCGAGCGGACGGAACGCCAGATACGGGATTCCGGCGGCGGTGGCGGCATCGAGGACGTCCCGGCCGCCGGAATGTCCGACGTGGTACTCGTTCTCGACCGAAGCGATCGGCGTGACCGCACGTGCCTGGTCCAGCAGTTCGAGCGTGACGTTCGAGACGCCGACGTGCTCCAGCAGCCCTTCGTCGCGCAGTTCGGCGAGCGCCCCGACGGTCTCCGCCCACGGCACCGTGCTGTCGGGCATGAACCTGGCGTGTACCAGCGGAAGCCGCTCGACGCCGAGTTGCGCGAGATTGTCCCGCACGGCTGCCTTGACCGCTTCCGGCGCGGCGTCGGCGGCGAATCCGCCTTCGGGCGTGCGGCGCGCACCGACCTTGGTGGCGATGAGCAGGTCGTCCGGATAGGGCCGCAGCGCCTCGGCGAGCAGGCGGTTCGCCACTTCGGGCCCGTAGTAGCCGGACGTGTCGATCAGCCGGACGCCCGCGTCGACGGCCGCGCGGACGGCGGCCTTGGCGCGCTCCGGATCGGCCGGTGCGCCCATCGCTTTCGGCCCCGCGAGCTGCATGGTGCCGTAGCCGATCCGGCTCACGGTGCGGCCGGCGAGCGTGAACGAGTGCATGGTCTGCCCCCATCTCTTAGGTGGACACTGTGTCCACTTATGACTGTACTCGATCCGGACACGCTGTCCAGATACAGTGACGGGGTGAACGGCAAGCCAGTCACGGAACGAGCGGACGCCGCGGCGAACCGGCAGCGGATCCTCGCCGCGGCCGAGGACCTGTTCGCCACGAAAGGCCCGGACATCACGATGGGCGACCTGGCGGCCGCGGCGGGGGTCGGCCGCGGGACGCTGTACCGGCGCTATGACAGCGTCGCCGCGGTGGCGGTCGCCCTGCTGGACGAGCACGAGCGACGGCTGCAGGAAGCGATGCTGTCCGGGCCGCCGCCGCTGGGGCCGGGTGCTCCGCCGCGGGAACGGCTGGCGGCGTTCTACGACGCGATGATCGACTTGCTGGAGCGGCATCTGCCGCTGGCGCTGGGCGCGGAGACCGGGGCCCGGCGGTATCAGACCGGCGCGTACGGGTTTTGGCGGGTTTTCGTGGCGGCGCAGGTACGGGAGGCGGGGTTGCGGGACGACGCGCTGCCCGATGTGCTGCTGGCTCCGCTGGCGCCGGATCTGTACCAGAATCAGCGGCATGAGCGGGGAATGTCCGTCGCGGCGGTGAAGAAGGCGTTGCGTCGGCTGGCTTGCGTGCTGCCGGAGTGCAGTGGGTGAGCGGGGCGGGGTTGTCCGGCGAGGCGTGGGGGCGTGGGAGGGCCCGGGGACGGCGGGGTGCCTAGGTTGCCCCGCCGTCGGTGTGAGTTCGCTCGGGCTGGAAGCAGGCGGCTGAGGGAGGTCGCCGGTCGAACCGCGGTGTGCTGGCGGGGATTCGTCGGGTTGTGCCGTAGCGGTGGCGATGGAACAGGCAGGCGGTGGCGGAGCGAATAGTCCCGGGCGCGCCGGTCAAGCGGTCGCCGCGGGGCGGACCGGACGGCGGTTGACCAGCCCAAAACGCCGGGCGGCGGGGTAAATTCGCCGGATGAACGGTGGCGCGCCGATGCGGATCGGCTGGATCTGCCTGACGGTGGTCAGCGCGGGGATCCTCGGGTTCGGGATCGTGGTCCTGATCGCGCCGCCCGCCGGGGACGCGCTGCTCTACCGCACGGACGCGCTCGCGACCGCCGGGCTCGGGCTGTTCGGCGGGCTGATCGCGATCGTCCCGTTCCGCGCGGGCGAGCGGTGGGCGTGGTTCGCGTTGTGGTTCTACCCGGTGTTCTGGCTGGCGCATCTGGTGTTCCGCTTGCCGCCCGGGACGGACCACGTGCATCAGGTGGTCTTCGTGGTGCTGTCGCTGGTGGGGCTGCTCCTGCCGGTGCGGTTGTTCTTCCGGGCACCGGTCGAGGGGCAGCACGCTCGCCGGTAAACCGTGATGTGCGTACGGCGGCGGGTCCGCCGTGTCACCATTCCGGCGTGACCACGAAAAAGCCCGCCGCGGCAAGGGATTCCGCGCGGAAAACGGCTCCGGCGAGCGGTCGGGTCGTCGCGCTGCGTGCCGGGTGGTGCTGGCTCGCGACGGTGGTGCTCGGCGGCGCGGCCGCGGTGGGGTTCGTCAGCACCAGCACGGTGGCGGCCGCGGCGGGGGTGATTTTCGGGCTTTTGCTCGCCGCGCTGGCGACGTCGGCGGTGTTCATGTTCTCCGGACGCGGCTGGTTCCTCGTCGGCGGCTTTGTGCTGACCGGCTTCTACCTGGCCTGCGTCGGAGTGACGGCGGTCGGTTACCTCGCGGCGGACGGCGATCGGTACCGCGCGGTCGCGGTGTCCTCCGAATGCCACCACGTCAAGGGCGGCACCGCGTGCACGGCACGGGTCAACCGGCCGGACGGGACGCTGCTGTCCGAGGACCTGTCGGTGGAATCGCGGATGAAAAGCGGCGAGAAGGTCGACGTCGTCGAGGATCCCGCGGGCATCGTGGCGACCCACCGCGCGGACGAGTTGAACCCGGAGGCACTGCCGACCGACCTGGTGCTGCTGGGGATCTCGGCGGCGCTGCTGGCTGGGTTGTTCGCGTGGAGTGCGTGGCTGGGAGTGCGGCGGCCGTTGTTGATCGGGGGCAAGGGGGCGGGCAAGCCGCGGCACTGATGGTCGACCGGCCGGTTCGCTGGAGCACGGCCAGGTCAACTGGGCGGCTGGCGTTCACTTCACTGCTTTCTGATGCGCCGGGGCTGGTTCTGCCGTCGGCAGTCGCACGGCGTGGGCGACTATGTAGTCGGACACCTTCGGCGGCTCACCGACCGGCTCGTGCTCCACCTCGACCCAGGCATGGGCGGTGAACGGTTCGAGTGCGAAACCAGTGCACCAATCGGGGGCATATCCGTAAAAACGGCAATAAACGATCACCGCGACCGAGCGTTGGAGGCAGCCCTGGCCGGTGCAGCGCACGCTGACCTCGCACACGCGGTCCCGAGCCTTCCTGGCGAACTGTTTCGTCGGTGCTCCAGCTCCTTTGTGGACAAAGCTGATGACGCGTCCGAGTCGTTGCGGTGGCAAGGTGATCAGGCAGCGGGCGGCGAACACCGCCAACCGCACGCAAACGCCGTCCAGGAGTTTCCAGCGTCGCGGTTCGGGCGAACTCACGAGGTCACCTCGACCAGTCTCGCGTCGACCAGCGACGCCACGAGAGTCTCGATGTCTTGCCGGACGACTGTGTCGTCCGCGTCCGTCTCAGCCACGACCGCCGCGACGACGGTGTCCACCTCCTTGCCCTCCAGAAGCAGGGCGACCATCTGTTTGGCCATGCCGTTGAGCCGCCAGTAGGCGGCGTCCCTGCCTGTGCCGAGCAGGATCGCCTGATCGCCCGAGTCGTGGATGGTCACCCCGGACAGCAACCGTACGGTCATTTCCTTTTCCTCCCTCTCAGCTTTTCTGCTTGGCTCGCCAGTCCGCGGCCCGCGGTTGTGCCTCTTGGGGGCGACCGGCGGCGGCGTGCCGGCTCAGGCCGCGTTGCGCAGCCACCGTTCGGCGACGATGACGTTCTCCAGTTCCAGCAGCCCCGCGTCCGCCAGCGCGGGCGACTCGAGATAAGGCCGCAGCTTCCGCAGGTCGATCAGGCCGAGGTCGGCCAAGCGGGACGTGGCGAACTGGCGCAGCAGATCTTCCTTGCGCCGATGGTGCTCGGCGTAGACATCGGCAGTGAAGTCGCCGCGCCCGCGCTTGGCGAAAATGCGCTGAGGCATGAACGGCGACACGGTTTCGGCCAGGAGCGTTTTGTCGGTCCGCTCGTTCATCCGGAGAGCCGTGCTCGCTCGCAGCACGGCCTCGACCAGACGTCGGTCGGTGAACGGCGCCTCCCAGGCGATTCCGAGCCGAGCGTAGGCCACCCCGAACTGGCGGAGGATGGTGCCCTGATAGGCGATCGACTCGACGGTCTGATGCGCTGCCGGGTCCGGACCGAGAGGCGGAACGCCGCTCGCGACCGCTTCGTCGAAGGCGTCTGCTACCAGTGCCCGGCCGTTCTCGGTGAGCCACAACGGAAGTGCGGGCGGCGGGAACCACGAGTACGAATCGCTTGCCTTCGGCGGCGCGCCTTCGGCAACGGCCCGGGCGACGGCGCGAAGGTAGCTCTGATAGGACCTGCGATCGCGAATCCCTTCGGCGAAGGGCCGAAGCGGCACCTTGTTCGAAAGCTGGAACCGGCGAAGCTGCCGCCATGCGCGCAGGCTTCGCTCGTTCCAGACGGAGCGGTACACCCCGGGCACGATGTCGAAGAGCTCGTCGCCGCCGAGACCGGTGAAGTGGACTCGCGAACCGGCCTCCCTGATGGCCGGCGCGAGCACGTCGAGGTATCCCCGCGAGGCCGACCACACGACCGGGCCTTCGGCGAGCAACGCCTGGTCGGATTCGGAGTCCATGGCGAAGGCCGTGCTGGTCTCGGCGAGAGGCGGAAATTCGAACAGGTCCACGCCGAGGGCTCCGGCGGCCTCCCGGGCCCGCTCCGTTTCGTCGTTCCACGGGCTGGCCGACGACGTCCGGAAGGCACGGAACTTCTGACCGAGGTCGGTGAGCGCGTAGCAGAGGCTCGTGGAGTCGAGGCCGCCCGACAGGTCCGCGCTCACCAGGGTTTCCGGCCGGGTCGCTTCTTCCAGCACCTCGCGCAGTGCTGCGCGAACCCCGGCTCCGGCCTCGCGGAGCGGGAGCTTCGCTCCTTCCGGCGGCGACCACCACCGTTCGGTTCGCGCCGGACCAGTGCTTCCGAACCTCAGCCACTGGCCGATCCCGGCCGTGCGAATGCCCGACCAGGCGGTGCGTTCGGCGAACGGCAGGATCGGCATGGATTTCGCCAGCGTCAGCGCGAGCTTGCCTCGGTCGACCGCGGCGCCGGCGAGCGTCTTGAGCGCGGCCAGGGAATCGGAGGCGATCGGGGCGCCGTCGATTTCCGTCCAGAACAATTGGCGGGACGTCGACAGGTTCCCTTGCATGCGGGTCGTCCCGTCGGCGCATCCGATGAAGCAGGCATGGAGCGAGATGTCGCGCGCGACCCGATCCCAGGCCGCCGAATCGACTGGTCGGCCGATCAGATTTTCGCAGGGGATGTCGAAGTCTTCCGCGGAAAACGTGAGAATGCTGGCATGCGGTGAAACGCGCACTTCCGACCATGGTTCGTCGTGTGCGGAAATGACCCATGCCCGGCCGGACGGGTAGGTGATTACGCGGTTTCCGAGAGTTTCCGCTATGCGTTCGGTCAGCAAAAGAGAAATAGCTCGGTCCGGAAGTACGGCAAAGGGCATGCGGATCTCCCCCTGGTGAAGTGTCAGCCTTGGTTCGACGCGTGTTTCCGGCCGGCGAAGCCCCGGCCGGCGAGCCGGAGAACGCAGGCGGGGGTCCGGATCCCCCGCCTGCGCTAGCGGCGTCTCACATCAGAGGAAGGTTCGGCCACCGAAGATGTCGCGGTTGTCCCACCAGGGATAACCGTTCGTGACCTCGCGGAAGCTGCCGATCTTTTCGATGACCGGCGCGATGTAAGCAACCTTCTTCATTTCCGACTCCTCTCATCGTGAAATGCACAGGAAATGTGCACTGACAACAAGGGACGGACGAATAGGCAGGATCGTACGTCAATCAAATATGGTTCTTGATCCCCGTGGCGAACTCCCCAGTCGCGCCCTCCCCAGAACGAACATAGCACGACAGTTGGATGGGGTGCCAGAAAATGTGTAGCGTGGGCCTGGGAACCGAAGTTCTGAACCGGGGGTGTGCGGATGGACGGGGGAGACAGCAGGATGCGTCCTTTGAGAGTCTTCGTGAATCTCGCGCGAGAACAACGCCGAATACTTGTGCCTGCCGCCGCTTTCAGTGTGTTTGCCGCAGTCGTCTCGCTCGCGCAGCCAGTGGTGGTGAACGGGATCATCGGGGCGGTTCAGCGGGGGGAGCCGGTCGTGGCGCTGGTGCTGGCGGGGTGCGCGCTGTTCGTCTCGGCGGCCATCGCCATGTCCGTGCAGCAATACCTGTTGCAGCGCATGGGCGAGGGAGTCGTGCTCTCGGCACGCGGGTCGCTGGTGTCCGCTCTGTTGTGGCTTCCCATCGTCGAATTCGACCGCAGGCGAGCGGGCGATCTGGTTTCGCGGGTGAGCAGCGACACGACCGTGCTGCGGCTGGCGCTGTCGCAGGGGGTGCTCGCCGGGGCGGGCGGTGTGATCACGATGCTCGGGGCGCTCGGAGCGCTGGTGTACCTCGATCCGCTGCTGCTCGGTCTCACTGTGCTGATCGTGTCGGTGTTCGCGGTCGCCACCGCGCTGCTGGCCGGACGGGTCCGCCGGGCAAGCCAAGAAGTCCAGGTGCGGGTCGGCGCCCTCACCTCGGCCGTCGACCGTGCCGTGCGCGGCATCAGGACCTTGCGCGCCGGCAATGCCGTAGGCCGGGAAGAAACCGCGATTCAGGGCCACGCGAAGGCGTCGTGGCGGGCCGGCGTGCGCCTGGCGAAGGCCTCCGCGGTGATCGAACCGATGTCGGTGCTCGCCATGCAGGCCGCCTTGATCACAGTTCTCGGGGTGGGCGGCTATCGGGTGGCGTCCGGGCGCTTGCCGGTGCAAGACCTCGTTTCCTTCCTGATGTTCGTCTTCCTGCTCGTCGCGCCGCTCGCGCAGATCTTCGCCGCGATCGGCACCTTCGGCTCGGCGCTCGGCGCGCTCGATCGCATCCAGGAAATCCGGGCCCTTCCCTCCGAAGACGAGGTCCGGCGGAGCAAGGCCGCGGGCCCGGCGGTCGCGCTCGGCGGGGAACGCAATGCGGTTTCGTTCCACGACGTGCGCTTCGACTACGACCCGCACGGAGAAGAGACGGGCCGGAGCGCGGCGCTGAAAGGAGTTTCCTTCGAGGTCGAACGAGGTTCCAAGGTGGCGCTCGTCGGTCCGTCCGGAGCGGGCAAGACCACGACCCTCAACCTCATCGTGGGGTTCTACCACCCCGACTCGGGCGTCGTGGTCGTCGACGGGACCGACGTGCAGCAGGTCCCGGCGGACCAGGTCCGCGCCGGAGTCGCCTACGTCGAGCAGGACGCTCCCGCGCTGGCGGGCACTGTCAAGGACAACCTGACGATCTCGGCGCCCAACGCGACCGATGCCGAGTGCTGGGAAGCGCTTGCCTCGGTGAGCCTCGCCGACCTCGTCGAGCGATCCGGCGGGCTCGGCAGCGAGATCGGCGAGTCCGGGGTCCTGCTCTCCGGCGGGGAACGACAGCGCTTGGCCATCTCGCGGGCGCTGCTGGCGCGGCCGAAACTGCTGCTGCTGGACGAATCGACGTCGAATCTCGACGGTCGCAACGAGATGCTGGCCAGGGACGCCGTCCGCAGCGTGGCCGACGGGTGCACGATGCTCGTGGTCGCGCACCGCCTTTCCACCGTCGTCGACTCGGATCTGATCCTGGTCTTCGACGAGGGGGAGATCGTGGCGCGCGGTTCGCACGACGTTCTGCTCGCCGAGTGCGAGCTGTACCGCGAACTCGCTCGCCACCAGCTGATCAGCTGACGGCAGGGGAACGGGAGTAGGACCCAGGTCCGACGCCGCGGGAGCGGATTCAGTCCTGGGCCCGACGCGCGCGGCCGGTCCGGCGGAGTTCACTGGCCGGGACAGGCTCGAGGGCCGAGGGGGGACAGAACCTGATGCTGAAGCTGGACCGGCTCGTCAAGAAACGCGGATCCGCGCTGATCCTCGACGACGTGAGTTTCGAAGCCCGCGCGGGGAGGGTGACCGGCTTTCTGGGCCCGAACGGCGCCGGGAAGTCGTCGACGCTGCGGATTCTGCTGGGACTCGACCACCCGACCTCGGGAACCGCGCTGGTCGACGGCGTCCCGTTCGCGCGGCTGCGCGATCCGCTGGCGAAGGTCGGCGCGGTGCTGGACGGTTCCGGGGCGCACCGGTCGCGGACCGGCCGGGCGCATCTGAAATGGGTGGCGGCCTCCGGCGGCATCCGGCGGGAGCGCGTGGACGAGGTCTTGGCGGAGGTCGGTCTCTCCCAGGCGGCCGGCAAGCGGGTCGGCGGCTATTCGCTGGGGATGGGACGCCGGCTCGGGCTGGCGGCGGCTCTGCTCGGCGACCCGGAGGCGCTGGTGCTCGACGAACCGGTCAACGGGCTGGATCCGGAAGGCATCCGCTGGATCCGGGAATTCCTGCGCGAGCGTGCCGCGGCGGGCAGCGCCGTGCTGTTGTCGAGCCATCTCATGGGAGAGCTGTCGGAAATAGTCGACGACGTGGTGATCATCGACCACGGCCGGATCGTGGCGCTGGGGACTCTCGCCGAGATCGCCGGCGACCGCAGCCTGGAAGAAGCTTTCTTCGCTCTGACCGGGAAATCCCGGGGGCGCGCGTGATGAGGGCGTATCGAGCCGAACTCGGCAAGCTCGCCTCGCTTCCGGCGGTGTGGGCCGCGCTGGCGGTCGGATTGGCGGTTCCGGCCGGCATCGCCTGCTTCACGGCGAAATCCGCGATGGACGCGATCGCCAGCGGGGCGAAGACGAGCGCGGGAAGCGACGTCGGCTTCCAGGAACTGGCCTTCGGAGTGGTCGGTGCGATCATCCTGGGAGTGGTCGCGGCGAGCAGCGAGTACTTCACTGAGGGCGCTGACGCGGGAGGCGGGCGCCAGATCGCCACGAGCCTTGTCGCCGTGCCGTCGCGATGGCGGTTCCTGATCGCGAAGACAGCTGCCGTAACGACTGCGGTGGCGCTGCTGTCCGCGGCGGCTACAGCGATCACCATGGGGTGTGTTCAGGCGCTCTTGCCCGGCCACGTGGACGTTTTCAGCGGAGCCGGCGTCACCAGGATGCTGGGCGTCGTCGTCTACTGGGTGCTCACTTCCTTGCTCGCCTTCGGCATCGCTTTGCTGACGCGGAATGGGATTCTGCCGCTTGCCGTGCTGATTTTGAACACCTCGGTGGTCACGGTGACGTTCTTGCTCACGAAGATCACTTCGCTGGCGGCTTTCCTTCCGGACATGGCCGGGATGCGCATGTTCATCACGCAGGTGCAGTTGCCGGTGCGGTTGCCTCCCCTGGCCGGAGGCATTGTCATGGCCGTCTGGGTTGCAGCCCTCCTGGCCGGCGGATTCCTGGTGTTCCAGCGGAGGGACGCATGACGGCCACCACTTTTCGGGGTCGCGAGGTTCGGCGGGCGGTCCGCGCGGAAACGGTGAAACTCACCAGCTTGCCCGCGGCCTTCTTGGCCGTTGCCGGTACCTTCGCCGCTTCGGTCGTACTCGCGATCGCGTTCGCCGCCGCGGGGAGGCAGGGGAACACCGGCACCGCCGCGGAGCTTGACATCGGCCTCGCGCCGGTCGGCTACGCCCAGGCGGGGTTCATCGTTCTCGGCGTGGTGACCGCGACCTCCGAATACCAAGGCGGCCAGATTCACGTCACGCTCGTGGCGATGCCGAGGCGCGTCGTGCAGCACTTGGCGAAGATAGCGGCCCTTGTTTTCCTGGCAGTGCCTTCCGCGTTGGCGACCGTCGTCGCGGGCCTCCTCGCAGCCGGAGTGACACTAGGGCCAAGCGGGTCCGCGCCCCGGGTCGCGGACGCGCTGGCCGCCGTCGCCGGCGCCAGTGCCTATCTGACGCTCACGGCGGTGATTTCCGCCGCGGCGGCCACCATTGTCCGCCGCAGCATTCCCGCGCTGGCGGGTCTGCTGGTCTATTACTTCATTGCCGGCCCGCTCCTGCGCGACCGGCTGGCGGTGGCGACCTACCTGCCCGACACCGCGGGGTACAGCATGTGGTTCCAGAGCGGCGCGGGTCGAGACGGAGCGCTGAGCACCCTCGCCGGAGCGGTGGTCGTTCTCGCCTGGGTGGTTTTCGCGGTGGCGGTTTCCGCTGCGTGGTTCCGGCGGCGTGACGCGTGAAACCGCGCGAGCTCAGCGGGCGGGAAGGACCAGTCCGGCGTCGTAGGCCGCGATGACGAGCTGAGCCCGGTCGCGAGCGGACAACTTGCTCAACAGCCTGCTGATGTGCGTTTTCACCGTTTTGACAGAGATCACCAGCACGTCGGCGATTTCGGTGTTGGACAGTCCTTTGCCTACCAGGGCGAGGATCTCGACCTCGCGCTGGGTCAAGCCGCTCGGCGGCGCCTTGGCCGACCGGCGGGGCGTCGTGATGTAGTGCTCCATGAGCTGTTTGAGAAACGTCGGCGCGAAAAGGGATTCGCCGGCGTGCGTGCGGCGGATGGCCTCGACGAGGTCGTCCGGCTTGCTGTCTTTGAGCAGGAATCCGCTCGCTCCGGCGCGAAGGGCGCCGTAAAGGTACTCGTCGAGTTCGAAGACGCTCAGCACGAGAACCTTGGTCGCGGCCAATTCCGCGCACGAGGTGATTTCGCGAGTGGTGACGATGCCGTCCTGGCCTGGCATCCGGATATCCATCAGCACGACATCCGGACGCAGCAGCCGTGCCATCGAGAGCGCTTCTGTCCCGTCCTCGACCTGGCCCACGACGGTCATCCCAGGTGCCGTGTCGATGACGACGGCAAGGCTGTGCCGGAGGAGGTGCTGGTCGTCGACGAGCAGCACGCGGATCGGCGCGGAGTCGTCGTTGCCGGTCAGGGGCGGGGTGGTCACCGCGGTCCTCCGTCGGGAATCCGTGCGGTGACGCGAAATCCGGCGCCTTCCCGAGCCGCGACGAGGACGCCGTCGAGAGCGTCGACTCGTTCCCGCAGGCCCGCCAGGCCGTGACCGGCACCGCGGCTGGGCTGCCAGAGACCCCGGGGTCCGTCGTCGTGGACGTCGACGACGACTGTCTCGCCGTCGCGCCGCAGAGCGACCCGGATGCCGGTCGGTCCCGCGTAACGCGACGCATTGGCGATGGCCTCACGGACGATGGCGCACGCGGCGGCCTGCGCGCCCTCGGAGACGTCGCCGAGGTCGTCGATTTCCAGGTGCGGGTCGAGTCCGGCAGCGCGGGCGGTGTCGACGATCGCTGGAAGATCAGCCAGGCTTTCCACCGGCCTCAGCGGGGCGGCGGCCTGTTCGCCCTCGCGGAGCACGGCGAGCATGCGCCGGAGTTCGGCGACCGCGTTTCTGCTGGCCTGCTCGATGTCGGCGAGTGCCTGGTCGCGTTCCGCTTCTCGGGCGGCTCCGCGCACTCGCTGCGCCGCGGCGGCCCGGAGCGTGATCATGCAGAGCCCGTGCGACACGATGTCGTGCAGCTCCCTGGCGATTCGCAGCCGCTCGTGGTGTGCGGACTCGTCGGCCGCCCAGGACGTCAGCTGTGCTTCGTAGTGAAGACGGCGAACGCGGGCACGGAACACCGTCCACACCGTTACCCCGATCGCGGCCACCGCCACGGTGAGCGGCACGACGACAGAGGCGGGACCATTCGATCCGGCCGCCAAGAGGACAGCGGCGAGCACAGCGATTACGGTGCTGGCGAACAGCCAGGTCCGCAGTCGCCACCGCGGACGGTCCGGCCGGGTCATCGTTGTCATGGTAATCCCACAGTAGCGGGCCTGGACTGATCGTGTTCGTCGATGAACGCACCGAGGTTTCGGTGCGCGCGGCGGAGCCGGGAGGCTTGTGGCTCGTACCCCGGGACAGCCGGGATGTCTGCGCGTTCGTCTCTGGCCCCCGCGCAAACCCCTGGTCATGCTCCAGTCGGAACCGTTCGACGCGGGAGGACGCCTTCATGACCATGCAGCCTGAGCGCGGCCCGGACGTGCCGCTGCCCGAATTGTGCGTGCACGAGCTGTTCGCCCGGCACGCCGCCGCGGCGCCAGGAGCGACGGCCGTGCGGTACGGCGACGAACGGCTGGACTACGGCGAGCTGGATCGGCGCGCCAACCGGTTCGCGCACTTGCTGCGGGCGCGGGGGATCGGGCCGGAGACGCCGGTCGCGTTGTGCCTGGAGCGCGGGACGGCCCTGCCGGTCGCGATGCTCGGAATCCTCAAGGCGGGCGGCTATTACGTCCCGCTCGACCCGGGGTATCCGCCCGAGCGGCTCGCGTTCATGCTCGGCGATTCCGGCGCGACGGTCGCGGTCGCCGAACGGGCGCTGGCGGATCGGGTCCAGGCCGCGCCGACGGTCGTGCTCGCCGACGAAGCCGACCTCAGCGGGTGGCCGGACACGCCGCCGGAGACGAACGTGGTGCCGGACAACCTGATCTACCAGATGTACACCTCCGGCTCGACCGGCCTGCCGAAGGGCGTGCAGGTGACGCACCGCGGGGTGGTCCGGCTCGTGCACGGCTCCGGATTCGCCGATTTCGGTGCGGGAGAAGTGTTTTTGCTGCTGACGTCGTTGTGCTTCGATGTCTCGACGTTCGAGCTGTGGGGCGCGCTCGCCACCGGCGCCACGTTGGCGGTCCTGCCGCCGGGAGTGCCGACCGCGGCGTCGATCGAGGAGGCGGTGCGCCGATTCGGGGTGACCACGGTGTGGCTCAGTTCCGGCTTGTTCGGGCACGTGGTCGACGACCGGGTCGCCGCGCTCGCGGGGGTGCGGCACGTCATCGCGGGCGGTGACGTCGTTCCGCCGGCTCAGGCGCGGCGGGTGATCGAGGAACTCGGGGCCGAGATGAGCAACGGCTACGGCCCGACCGAGTGCACCACTTTCGCTTGCGTGCACCGGGGAATGACGGTCGCCGACACCGCCGGACCGATTCCCGTCGGCAAGCCGATCGCGAACACGCACGCGTTCGTCGCCGATGCCGATGGCATTCCGGTCGAGCCTGGTGAACGGGGCGAGTTGCTGCTCGGCGGTCCCGGGGTCGCGCGCGGCTATTTCCGTCGCCCAGCGCTGACCGCGGAGCGCTTCGTCCCCGACCCGGCTGGCGGCGGCGGACGGCTTTACCGCACCGGCGACGAGGTCGCGCTCCGGCCGGACGGGACGTTCGCCTTCTTCGGACGGCTCGACCAGCAGGTCAAGATCCGCGGTTTCCGCGTGGAGCCGGGCGAGGTGGAGGCGGCGCTCGCGGCGCATCCGCTCGTGCGGTCGGCCGTGGTGGTGCCGTATGAACGCGACAGCGGCGACCGGGTGCTCGCGGCGCACGTGGTGGCTGCCCGGCCCGCTGCGGCCGAGTTGCGGGAGTACCTGCTCGCCCGGCTGCCCGCGCATGCGGTGCCCTCGCTGTGGTCCTGGCCCGACGAGCTGCCGATCACGCCCAACGGCAAGGTGGATCGGGCGGCCTTGCCCGAGCCGGAGGAAGCCGGGCCGACGCGGGAGTTCGTCGCGCCGCGGACGCCGGTCGAGGAGGCTGTCGCGGAGGTGTGGCGGGAGCTGCTGGACCTCGGAAGCGTGGGCGTGCACGACGATTTCTTCGCCGACCTGGGCGGGCATTCGCTGCTGGCGACCCGGGTGGCGGCGTTGCTGGGGGAGCGGTTCCCGGTGGAGCTGCCGGTGAGCACGGTGTTCGAGGCGTCGACGGTGGAGCTGCTGGCGGCCGAGGTGCACCGGGCGGTGGCGGAGCATGTGGCGGCACTGTCCGATGTGGACGTCGAGCACGCACTGGGGTGACGCTGGCGCCCGGCTGGTTCGAGCCAGCCGGGCGCCGCGACCGCGCGGACAAGCACGGTTCGCGCGCGAGCTGCAAGCCGAGATCGACCTCAGAAAAGCGCCTAGCGGCCGGTTCAGGCCTGTTCGATGACCGCGGCCAGTTCCGCGACCGTCCGGGCGGCGAAGAGGTCCCGCAGCGAGACCCGGACCCCGAGCTTCTTCCGGATCCGCGCGAGCACCCGGGTGGCCAGCAGGGAATGCCCGCCGATGCGGAAGAAATCGTCGTGGACGCTGATTTCCTCCACTCGCAGCACTTCCCGCCAGATGTCGGCTAGCGCGCGCTCCGCCGCGGACGACGGCTGGGCGACCGGTTCGGCGCGTACCGCGTTTTCGGCCGAGGGATCCGGCAGCGCGGCGCGGTCCACCTTCTTGCTCGGCGTCAGCGGCAGAGCGTCCAGCGCGACCCAGTGCGCCGGGACCAGGTAGTCCGGCAGCTGCGAGCGCAGGTTCGTCCGCAGCGCGGCGAAGTCCGGTTCGCCCGAAGCTCCGACGACATATGCGACCAACGTCCGCTCCGGCAGGTCCTTCACCACGACCGCGACGGCGCGCACCGCCGGATGGGCGTCGAGAGCGGCTTCGATCTCGCCGAGTTCGATCCGGAAACCGCGGATCTTCACCTGCCGGTCGAGTCTCCCGAGGAATTCGACCGTCCCGTCCGAGCGGAAACGGGCGAGGTCGCCGGTGCGGTACAGCCGCGCTCCGGTCGAGTACGGGTCCGGCACGAACTTGTCCGCGGTCAGCCCGGGGCGGCGGAGGTAGCCCCGGGCGACGCGCAGGCCGCCGAGGTGCAGCTCGCCGGGTACGCCGACGGGAGCCGGGTGTCCGGCGGAGTCGAGCACGTACGCGCTGGTCGCGGCCACCGGGCGGCCGATCGGCAGGCTCGGGGCGTCGAGATCGGCGTCGTCGGCCCATTGCAGCATGCTCGAGATCGTCGCTTCGGTCGGGCCGTAGCAGGCCAGGAAACGGCCGGGCAAGCCCAGTTCGCGCCAGCGCCGGGCGTCCTCGGTGGTCACGACGTCCGCGCCGACGTTCACCATGGTCAGGTGGGCGGCTCGCGGATCGCCCGGCGTGAGCACGTTCAGCAGTTCGCGGTAGTAGGCCGGGGTGAGGTTGACGCTGGTGATCCGGTGCCGCCCGAGCTGGTCGGCGAGTTCCTCCGGCTCCCAGAACAACGGATCGCTCAGCACCACGGACGCTCCGGCGAGCAGCGGCGCGCCGATCTGCTCCAGTGAACCGTCGAAGGCCAGCGAAGCGAGCGAAAGCACCCGGTCGGCCGCGGTGATCCCGTACTCCCGGGCGATGACCTGCGCGTGTTCGGCGTAGGAACCGTGCTGGATCTGCACGCCTTTCGGACGCCCGGTCGAGCCGGAAGTATAGATGACGTAAGCGAGTTTGTCTGGATCGACAGTCCAATCGGGACTGTCCGAAGAAGACTCAGTAGTTTGGTCGAGGGAGACGACCGGACAGCCGGTGTCGGCGAACAACCCGGCGTAGCGTTCCTCGGTGACGACTGCGGCGGCGCGGGCGTCCTCAACGAGATAGGCGAGCCGGTCGGGCGGATTGGCCGGGTCGAACGGGACATACGCCGCGCCGGATTTCAGGACGCCGACCAGAGCGACTACGGCGTCGACGCTTCGTTCGAGGCAGACGCCGACGGTTGCCTCCGGGCCGAGCCCGTTCGCGCGCAGGTGCCGGGCGAGCCGGTTGGCCGCCGCGTCGAGCTGGGCGTAGGTGAGTTCCCGGCCGCCGCAAAGGATGGCGAGGCGGTCCGGGGTTTCGGCTGCTCGCTGGGCGAACAGGTCGGGGAAGCAGCCGGGGGTCACCTCGCTGCCGGGTGTCCGGGCCCAGCCGGACAGCAGGGCGAGTTCCGCGGCCGGGGTCAGGTCCAGTGCGCTGAGCCGCTGCGCCGGGTCGTCGGCGATGCTTTCCAGCAGGCGCTGGAAGCGGGCGGCCAGCCGGTGCGCGGTGGCGGGCTCGAACAGTGCGGTCGGGTAGGTGAGGGTGCCGGTCAGCGAGCCGTCCGGACGGTGTTCGAAGTGCAGCCCGAGATCGAACGACGCGGCTGTCCAGTCCACATCGGACTCTTCGACGTCGAGGCCGGGCAGCCGGAATCGCCGTTCGGGCACCTCGTACAGCCCGAAAAACGCTTGCACCAGCGGATTGCGGGAAAGGTCCCGATCCGGTTCGAATTCGCCGACGAGCCAGTCGAACGGGACGTCCTGGTTGCCGAAGGCGTCCAGCGCGGTCCCGGCGACCTGGTCGAGGAAGGCCGTGAAGGCCGGGTCGCCGCCGAGATCGGCCCGCAGCACGAGGGTGTTGACGAAGAATCCGGCCAGGCCCTCGACCTCGGCGGGGGTGCGCCCGGCGACCGGGCAGCCGACGGCGATGTCGGTGCCGCCGGTGTGCCGGGCGAGAAACACCTGGTAGGCGGCCAGCAGGACCATGAACGGCGTTGCCCGGCGCGAGCGGCCGAGCGCGGTCAGCCGCTCCGCGAGCGCGGCAGAGACCTCGATCCGCACGGAAGCACCGGCTGGATTCCACACCGGGCCGCGGGGGCGGTCCGTCGGCAGTTCCAGCGGGGCCAGCCCGGTCAGCCGTTCGCGCCAGTAGGCGAGCTGGCCGGCGAGGCGGGTTTCGGCGTCTTCCCGTTGCCAGAGCGCGAAATCGGCGTACTGGACCGGCAAGGCGGGCAGCTCGGGCAGGGTTCCGGCGTGGAACGCGCGGTACAGCTCGGCGAGTTCGGCGGCGAGGACGTCCCAGGACGCGCCGTCGAACGCGATGTGGTGCACGACGATCAGCAGGACGTGCTCGCGGGCGTCGAGGCGGAGCAGCCGGGCCCGCAGCGGCAAGTCGGTCGCGAGGTCGAAGGGCACGGTCAGCTCCGCCGCGACGACGGTGGCCAGCTCGTCTTCCGTGACGCCCTCGATCGGCAGCGGCACCGGCTGCGGTTTCCCGACCACCTGGACCGGCACGCCTTCGCGGCTGCGGTACCGCGTCCGCAGCACCTCGTGCCGAGCGACGAACGCGTCGAGCGAACGGCTCAGCGCGGGGACGTCCAGCTTGCCGCGCACCCGGAGGGTCAGCGGCAGGAGGTATTCGGTCCCGCCGGGCCGCAACGCGTCGAGGAACCACAGTCTTTCCTGCGAGAAGGACAGCGGCAGGTCGCCGGGCATGGTCATGGCGTCAGGGTGGCGGTTGCGTCCCGAGCCGCACAGAGGCGGGACGGTGCGTGCGTTGCTGCGCGTTCTTCTCTGTCGCGCCGCCGCCCGCGCGGGAAGGCTCGGCTCGCGACGGGACGGGTGTGCCCGGCGCGCGGAGGAGGACCGGATGAGCGAGGACGAACGCACCTACGACGTCGTGCTCAACGACGAAGAGCAGTACTCGATCTGGCTGGTCGATCGCGAACTGCCGGCGGGCTGGCGGTACGAGGGCAAACGCGGCCCGAAACAGGAGTGCCTCGACCACATCGACGAGGTGTGGACCGACATGCGCCCGAAGAGCCTGCGCGACCGGATGCGCGCCTCGGCCTAGGGGCCGCTCGCCGACCAGTCTCGCCGATCGACCCGCAGGGGGAGCGATGACCACCGAACAGTCCCGGCGCGACGAGCTGCTGGAGCGCTACCTGGCTCCAGCCCCAGCCCCGGCCCGCCCGGCGGCCGCGATGCGGGCCGATCGCAGCCGTCCGCTGCCGCTTTCCCCGGCGCAGCAGCGGGTTTGGGTGCTGGACCGGCTCCGGCCCGGCGGCACCGAGTACGTGGTGACCGCGGCGTGGCGGTTGCACGGCCTGCTCGACGTCGAGCGGTTGCGGGCGTGCTGGCAGAAGATCGTGGAGCGCCACGAGATCCTGCGCACCACTTACGGCGAACGCGACGGGGTGCCGGAACAACATGTCGGCGAGCCAGGGGTTGATCTGACTGTTCTCGATGTCGCGGTCGAGGAAGTCGAGGCAGTTACCCGGGACGTGGCCTCGGTGCCGTTCGATCTGGCTCGGGACCGGCCGCTGCGGGTGCGGGTCTTGCGGCAGTCGGAGACCGAGCACGTGCTGCTGCTCGTCGTGCACCACATCGCGTACGACGGGTGGTCGACGTCGGTGGTCGCGCGGGAACTCGAAGCGCTGTATCGCGGGGACACTTTGCCGGAACTGCGGGTTCAGTATGCGGATTTCGCTTCCTGGCAGAGGAAACAGGCGACTGGCGAGAAGGTCGCGAAACAGGTCGAGTTCTGGCGGCGTCGCCTAGACGGGGTGGTGCCGTTGTCTCTCCCGACGGATCGTCCGCGCCCGCCGGTGCACGATCCGCGCGGGGACATCCTTCGGTTCACGGTGGACGCCGGACTCGGGGCTGCGGTCGCGGCCCTTGGCCGGGAGCGTCGGGCGACCACGTTCATGGTGCTGCTGGCGGCGTATCAGATTCTGCTGAGCCGGTATTCGGGACAGGCGGACGTCACGGTGGGCACGCCGGTCGCCGGGCGCACGCGGGCCGAGGCGCAGGATTTGATCGGGCTTTTCCTGAATACGTTGGTGCTGCGGGCCGAGGTGGACGGTTCGCAGCCGTTCAGCGAATTCCTCGACGGAGTCCGGCGCGACACCCTCGACGCGTATTCCCACCAGGACGCGCCTTTCGAGCGGCTGGCCGAGGAACTCGCCCCGGAGCGCGATCTGTCCCGCAATCCGCTCTTCCAAGCCATGCTGGTGCTGCAGAACACCGCTGACGCCGGGTTCGAGGCGGCCGGACTGCACGGCTCGCAGATCCATTCTCCTTGGCACAGTGCGAAATTCGAGCTGACACTGGAATTGACCGAGCGGCCCGACGGCAGTCTGGACGGTGTGCTGGAGTATCCGGTCGCGTTGTTCGACCGGTCTACGGTCGCGAGGATCGGCGGGCATTTCACCGAGCTGCTGCGCGGGATCGTCGAGAATCCCGATGCGCGGCTGGCGGAGTTGCCCTGGCTGAGCGCTGCCGAAAACGCTGAGCTGGCGCAGTGGAATGAAACTGACGTCCCTTTCAAGACTGGGACATTGCTGTCGCTTCTCGCCGAGGGCGTCGCTGCTGGTGGAATCGCGGTGGTCGCCGATGGGCGTGAAGTGTCTTATGTGGAGCTTGATGCGTTGTCGAATCAGGCGGCGCATTGGCTTCGGGCGCGTGGGGTGGGGCCGGAGTCGGTGGTGGGGGTTCGGCTGGAGCGCGGTTTGGAGATGGTCGTCGCGCTCGTCGGGATTCTCAAGGCGGGGGCGGCGTATTTGCCGTTGGATCCGGATTATCCGGAGGATCGGCTGTGGTTCATGGTCGAGGATTCCGGTGCTGAGGTGGTGATTGAGCCGGGTGATCTCACGGCTCTCGACAGACCGCGGCATCCGGTGGATGTCGAGGTGCGGCCGGAGAATGCGGCATATGTGATTTATACGTCGGGGTCGACGGGCAGGCCGAAGGGTGTGGTGGTCGAGCATCGTGGGATTGTGAATCGGTTGCGGTGGATGCAGGACGAGTACGGGTTGACGCCGCGGGATCGGGTGTTGCAGAAGACGCCGTTTGGGTTTGACGTGTCGGTGTGGGAGTTTTTCTGGACGCTCTCTGTCGGTGCGACGCTCGTGATGGCCCGGCCCGGCGGTCACCGCGATCCCGCTTATCTCGCCGAGGTCATGTCCGAGGGCATCACCACGGCGCATTTCGTGCCGTCGATGCTGCGGGCGTTCCTGTCCGGGCCGGTGCCGTCGCTGCGGCGGGTGCTGTGCAGCGGCGAGGCGCTCCCGGACGAGCTGGCGGAACGATTTCACCAGGTGATCGGCGCCGAGTTGCACAATCTCTACGGGCCGACGGAGGCCTCCGTGGACGTCACGGCGACTCGGTGCCTGCCGGGGGAGACCGTCACGATCGGCCGCGCGATCGCGAACACCCGGGTGTTCGTGGTGGACGCCGAATTGCGCGAGGTGCCGGTCGGCGTGCCCGGCGAGCTGGTGATCGCCGGGGTGCAGCTGGCGCGCGGCTACCTGAACCGGCCATCGCTGACCGCCGAGAAATTCGTCCCGGGCCCGTTCGCGCGGCGGCCTGGCGAACGGCTGTACCGCACCGGCGACCTCGCCCGGAGGCTGGCCGACGGCCGGATCGAGTACCGGGGGCGGCTCGACCACCAGGTCAAGATCCACGGCAACCGGATCGAACTCGGCGAGGTCGAAACGACGCTGCTGACCCATCCCGACCTGCGTGCGGCGGCGGCCGCGGTGCACGACGACCGGCTCGTCGGCTACTTCGTGCCCGAGCCCGGCCGCAGTCCGGATCCGGCCGCGTTGCGCGCACATCTGGCTCGTACGCTGCCGGAACCGATGCTGCCGTCGGTGTGGCTCGCGCTCGACGCGTTGCCGTTGACCGCCAGCGGCAAGAGCGATCGCAACGCCTTGCCCGCGCCGGACGGTGCGCGCCCGAGCCACGGTTACGTCGCGCCGCGCACCCCGGCGGAAGCCGCGGTGGCCCGCGCGTTCGCGGCCGCGACCGGCGTCGACCGGGTCGGGGCGGAGGACAGCTTTTTCGCGCTGGGCGGTGATTCTCTGCGTGCCATCCGTGCTGTGGGGCTGCTGAACGCGGAGGGAATCGAGGCGAGCGTCGCGGACCTCTTCCGGCGGCAGCGAGTGGCCGACTTCGCCGCCGGGCTGGGTGGTCCGGCGGCAGCGGTCGAGGTGGTCGAGCCGTTCGCGCAGCTTGCCGCGGGTCAGCGAGAAGCGTTGCCGGACGACGTGACCGACGCTTATCCGCTGTCGCTCGCGCAGGCGGGCATGGTGCACGAGATGCTCGCCGGAGCCGACCGCGGGTTGTACCTGAACCATCTCGGCTACCCGGTGCACGAAGAGCTCGACCTGGACGCGTTGCAACGGGCGGCGGACCGGCTGGTCGCGCGGCACGAGATCCTGCGTACGTCCATCGATTTCGCCGCGGTCCCGCCGGTGCAGCGGGTGCACCGGACCGCTGAGCTGGAAGTGACCTGCGACGATCTGCGGGGGTTGCCCGCGGACGAGCAGGCGGAGCGGGTGCGGCAGTACCCGGCGGAAGACCGGGCGCGCGGATTCGACCTGCTCCGTCCGTCGTCGTTGCGGCTGCACGTCCACTGGCTCGCCGAGCGCGAATGGCGGCTGTCTTTCGGTTACGTGCACGCGATTCTCGACGGCTGGAGCCAGAATTCGCTGGTCGCCGAACTGATCGAGGATTACCGGGCCGGGGCCGCGGAGCCGGTCGAGCCGCCGCCGGTCCGGTTCGCGGACACGGTCGCCCGGGAGCGGGAATCCTTGGAGTCCACTGTGGACCGCGAGTTCTGGACGGGCCGGGTGAGCGCGGCCGAGCGGTTCGCCGTGCCGCCAGGGTGGGCGGGCGAGGACGACGGGGTGTACCGCACGGTGCGGGTTCCGTTCGGCGATCTGACGGCCCGGTTGCGTGCGGTGGCTTCGTCGGCCGGGGTTCCGTTGAAGAGCTTGCTGCTGGCCGCGCATCTCACTGTGCTGCGCACGGTCGCCGGGCAGGACCGGCCGTTCCACACCGGTGTGGTGACCAACTGCAGGCTGGAGCGGGCGGGCGGCGATCAGGTTCGCGGCATGTTCCTGAATACCGTGCCGTTCCCGGTGCCGGCGGGCGCGCGGGACTGGCCGGAGCTGGCTCGCGCGGTGTTCGCGGAGGAGACCGCGATGTGGCCGCACCGGCATTTCCCGCTGCCCGCGATGCAGGCCGCGTGGGGCGGGCAGGCTCCGCTCGTGGACGTTTTCTTCAACCACACGGACATGCACGTGCTGACCGAAGCGCGGGTCGATCTCGCCGAGGTCGCCGACAGCACCCCCAACGAGTTCGGCCTGTCCGTCTCGACCGTGCCCGGGGCGGTTGTGCTGGAGGCGTTCACGCACCGGGTCGCTGCCGCGCATCTGGAGTTTCTCTCGCGGTTGTACCGGCACGTGCTGGAGCGGATCGTCGCCGAGCCTGCTTCCGATCCGCGCCGATGCGGGCTGCCCGCGGGGGATCGGGCGGCGCTGCTGCGGAATCCGCCGCGGACGGAGCGGGCAGCCCGGATGCTGCCGGAGTTGTTCGCGGCTGCCGCGGCGGAGCACCCGGACGCGCCCGCGCTGCGGTGCGGCGAGGTGACGCTCGCTTATCGGGAATTGTCGGTGCGGGTCGCTAGGCTGGCGCGGTATCTGAACGAACAAGGAGTGCGGCGCGGGGCCTTGGTGGGGGTCCTGCTCGATCGCGGTCCGGACTTGCTCGTCGCGCTGCTCGCCGTGCATCGGGCGGGTGCCGCGTACCTGCCGATCGATCCGCGCTATCCGGCGAAGCGAGTCGGTTACGTGCTGGCTGATTCAGGAGTGGAGGTGGTGCTCAGCGAGGAACCGCTGGCCGGGCTGCTGGCCGGGACCGGTTGTGCCGCGGTGCTGCTCGACCGCGACGCGGCGGCGATCTCGGCGTGCCCGGCGGACGTTCCCGTGCCCCGGCCTGACGGCGATGAACTCGCGTATGTCATCTACACGTCCGGGTCCACCGGGCAGCCCAAGGGCGTCCAGATCGGGCACGGCGCGCTGGCGAATTTCCTGCTGTCGATGCGGGAACGGCCGGGTCTCGCGCCGGGTGCTTCGGTGCTCGCGCTGACCACGGTTTCGTTCGACATCTCCGCGCTGGAGCTGTACCTGCCGCTGCTGGCCGGCGGGCAGGTGATCCTCGCGACCGCGGAAGAGTGCGTCGATCCGCAGCGGCAGGCCGCGCTGATCGGCCGGGCCGCGCCGTCGGTAGTCCAGGCGACGCCCTCGGGCCTGCGGCTGCTGGTCGATTCGGGCTGGACTCCGCCAGCGGAGACAACGGTGTTCGCCGGCGGGGAGAAACTGCCCGGCGACCTGGCCCGGCGGCTCACCGCGGGCGGGGCGCGGCTGTGGGATCTCTACGGCCCGACTGAGACGACGATCTGGTCGACCGTCGCCGCACTCGACGGAGACGCCGTCGTCGCGTGGGAGCCGGTCGCCAACACCGAGGTGTACCTGCTCGGCGACGATCTGGAACCGGTCCCGCTCGGCGTCGTAGGCGAGGTGTGGATCGGCGGTGCGGGCCTCGC
Organism: Amycolatopsis sp. NPDC104775; assembly: GCF_055583325.1. Lineage (NCBI taxonomy): Bacteria > Bacillati > Actinomycetota > Actinomycetes > Pseudonocardiales > Pseudonocardiaceae > Amycolatopsis > Amycolatopsis sp. NPDC104775. Next base: position 376,001 of record NZ_JBVJOE010000001.1, on the reverse strand, counting down.
CCGCGGCTACGCTGGCCGCCCGGGCCTGACCGCGGAACGGTTCGCGCCGGACCCGCACGGCCCCCGGCCCGGCGGACGGCTCTACCGCACCGGCGACCTGGCGCGACGGCGGCCGGACGGGTCGGCGGAGATCCTCGGCCGGGCCGACGACCAGGTGAAGGTCCGCGGCCACCGGGTCGAACCGGGCGAGGTCGAGGCCGCGCTCCGAGCCGACCCCCGGATCCGGGACGCCGCGGTCCGGCCGACCCCCGCCGCGGACGGATGGGAGCTGACCGCCTACCTCGTCCCGGCGGCCGAACTGTCCATTGCGGACGTCCGGAAAGGACTGTCCGAGGTGCTGCCGGACTACCTGGTGCCGAGCGGTTTCGTCCTGCTGCCGGAACTTCCGCGCACCCCGGCCGGGAAACTCGACCGCGCCGCCCTGCCCGCACCGGACCCGGCGGTGCGCGAGCGCCCGTATGTCGCCCCGCGCGGTCCGGTGGAGGAACTGGTGGCGGGCGTGTGGGCGGAAGTGCTCGGCACGGACCGGATCAGCGTGCTGGACGATTTCTTCGACCTCGGCGGACATTCCGTCGCCGCCACCCGGATCTCGGTGCGCTTGCGCGCGGCCCTGGACGCCGACGTGCCGGTGCGGGCGTTGTTCGACCACCCGACGGTGGAGACTCTTGCCGCGGCGGTGGCCGGGTATCCGCGGCTCGCGTCGGGGCCGGTGGCACGGGCGACGATCCGGCCGCGTGCGGTTCGGTGAGCGGGGAGATTGAGGGGGAGAGTTGAGCCGGGGAGTTTTGAGCGCGAGGGGTTGAGCGGGGAGGGCTGAGCGGGATGGTGCTGAGGGTGGTGATCGCGGAGGTCGGTGATCGGGGGCGTGCGTCGAAACCCGCGTCGTCGCAACGGTTCGACCGTGGGCGGGGTTTTCGCGGGCTTGATGGCGAGGATTTGCTGGGGCGACTGGTTTTCCGTGGTGTGGCGGAGAGCCGGTTGCGCGGGTTTGGCGGAGCGCGGCTGCCGGACGGGCGCGGATGAGCGGGACGGTGCTGGCTTTGGCGGCGGGTGATCTTGGTGGTGCGGTGGCGGGGGCAGGTTTTCCGCGGCTGGAGCCGAAACTGGCGGCGTGGGTGACGGTTCGGCCGCGTGCGGTTGGGCGGGTGAGAGTGGAACGGCGGTGACTGGTTTTCGCGGCTGGAGCCGGAACCGGCGGCGCGGCCACGTGCGGTTCGGCAGGCGAGAGCGGAGCGATGGTGGCTTTTTTCCGCGGCGAGACGGTTGCGCGAATGACGGGGCGGCCGCATGCCCTTCGGTGGGCGAGCGAGGACGCGAGAGCCGAACGGCGGTGGCTGGTTTTCCCTGGCGGTCCGTGGAAACGGTTGCGTGGGTGACGATCCAGCCGCGTGCGGTTCGGTGAGCGGGGATGCACGAGTGCGACGGTGCCGAGCTTCGCGGTTCCGGAGATCGATGAGCGGGAGCTTGCGCCGGAACCCCTGCGCGAGGAGGCGGTGAGCGAGGGCGGATGAGCGAGACATTGCTGGACTTGGTGGCCGAAGGAATCGCCGCCGGTGGAATCGCGGTGGTCGCCGACGGGCGTGAAGTGTCCTATGTGGAGCTTGATGCGTTGTCGAATCAGGCGGCGCATTGGCTTCGGGCGCGTGGGGTGGGGCCGGAGTCGGTGGTGGGGGTTCGGCTGGAGCGCGGTTTGGAGATGGTGGTCGCGCTGGTCGGGATTCTCAAGGCCGGGGCGGCGTATTTGCCGTTGGATCCGGAGTACCCCGAGGATCGGCTGCGGTTCATGGTCGAGGATTCGGGTGCTGAGGTGGTCGTCGAGCCAGGCGACCTGACCGGGCTCGACGAGCCGACAGAGCCGCTGGACATTCTGGTGCGGCCGGAGAACGCGGCCTATGTGATCTATACATCGGGGTCGACGGGCAGGCCCAAGGGTGTCGTTATCGAGCATCGCGGGATTGTGAACCGGTTGCGGTGGATGCAGGATGAGTACGTTCTGACGCCTCAGGATCGGGTGTTGCAGAAGACGCCGTTCGGCTTTGACGTGTCGGTGTGGGAGTTTTTCTGGACGCTCTCTGTCGGTGCGACGCTCGTGATGGCCCGGCCGGGAGGTCACCGCGACCCGGGATACCTGGCGGACGTGCTCGTGGCGGAAGAGATCACGACAGCGCATTTCGTGCCGTCGATGCTGCGAGCGTTCCTGTCCGGACCAGTACCGGCCCTGCCGCTGCGCAGGGTGCTGTGCAGCGGCGAGGCGCTCCCAGACGAGCTGGCGGAACGATTTCACCAGGTGATCGGTGCCGAGCTGCATAATCTTTACGGGCCGACGGAGGCTTCAGTGGATGTCACGGCGACCCGGTGCATGCCAGGGGAGACCGTCACCATCGGCCATCCGATCGCGAACACTCGCATCCATCTCGTCGACGGAGAGCTGACGATCGCCGGGGTGCAGCTGGCGCGCGGTTACCTGAACCGGCCGTCGCTGACCGCGGAGAAGTTCGTGCCCAACCCGTTCGCGGAGACGCCGGGGGAACGCCTGTACCGCACCGGCGATCGCGCACGTCAGCGCGCGGACGGCGCGTTCGAGTACCTGGGCCGGTTCGACCATCAGGTCAAGATCCACGGCAACCGGATCGAGCTCGGCGAGGTCGAGGCGGCGTTGCACACGCATCCGGCGGTCGCCGCGGCGGTCACTGCGGTGCACGACGACCGGCTAGTCGCGTATTGCGTGTATCGCGACGGCACGACACCTTCGACGTCCGAGTTGCGGGAGAATCTCGCGGCCACCCTGCCGGAGCCGATGCTTCCTTCGGTGTGGATGTCGCTGGCCGCGCTGCCGCTCACGCCGAGCGGCAAAATCGACCGCAACGCTCTGCCCGCGCCCGACGGTTCCCGGCCCGCGCTGGCTGTCGGGTACGTCGGACCGCGGAACGCGACGGAAGCGGCGATCGCCGAGGTCTGGGCGGAGGTGCTCGGGGTCAGTCCGGTCGGGGTGCACGATCCGTTCCTCGAACTCGGTGGTCGTTCGCTGGCGGCGACCCGGATTTGCGCGCGGGTGTCTCGCCGCACGGGGCGTCAGCTATCGGTTGCGGATGTGTTCACCGCGCAGACGGTCGCGGAGCTGGCCGAGGCGGTCGCGGCGGCACCGGCCCCGAAGGTCCACAGTGGACAAAGCGGGATTTCGGCGGCGCAGCATCGGATGTGGTTTCTCGACCAGCTGTCAGGGCCGTCGTCGACTTACACGATGTACGAGGCCTACCGGTGCGTTGGAGAGCTGGACGTCGAGGCGTTGCGACGCGCGCTGGCGGAGGTGGTGCGGCGGCACGAGGCCTTGCGGACGACGTTCCGGAGTTGTCGCGGCGAACCGGAGCTGGTGGTTTCTCCCGAAGTCGAGGTTCCGTTGACGGTGGTGGACGGCCCGGTGGAGGAGATCGTCGACGCGGAGCTGGACCGGCCGTTCGATCTGGCTCGCGGGCCGTTGCTGCGGTGCACGGTGATCCGCGGCGAGCCCGGCCGGTTTACGCTGCTTGCGGTGATCCACCACATCGTCGCCGACGACACGTCGATGGAGATCTTCTGGCGCGACCTCGCCGAATGCTACGCCGGGCGGACATCCGCGCTGCCAGCGCCGGCCGTGCCCGCCGCGGTGCCGGACGAGGCTGGTCTTGCCTACTGGAAGTCGGCTTTGGCGGGCGCGCCCTCGGCGATCGAGCTTCCGGACAGCCTCCCGCGGCCGGCTCGGCAGGCGCAGGTGGAGGGCACCGTCGCGTTCTCCGTGCCTCGGCGGGTCGTCGGCGCACTGGAAACCGTCGCGACGGAGGCGGGCGCGACGGGGTTCATGGCTTTGCTCGCCGCGTTCGTTCTGGATCTGCGCCGGGCGACGGGCCGGGACGACCTGGTCGTCGGCACCTTCGCCGGCAACCGGCCGTCGGTCGAGGCCGAGGACGCGATCGGGTTGTTCGTGAACACGCTCGCGTTGCGGGTGCGCGTCGCGGGCGATCCGGCGTATCCGGAGGTGCTCGCCGCGGTCCGGGAGGCGGTGCTCGGCGGTTTCCGGCATCAGGACGTCCCGTTCGACCAGGTGGTCGCGGCGCTGCGACCGCCGCGCGACTTGAGCCGGAACCCGGTGGCGCAGGTGGGTTTCCAGTGGCTCGGGTCGCTCGCGGACCGGCTTCGGCTCGACGGTGTCAAAGCGGAGCCGTGGCGGGCCGGGCAGGGCGGGAATCCGTTCGACGTGCTGGTGACGGTTCGCGAGCATCCCGACGGCCTGGCCGGGACGCTGCACTACGACCGGGCGCTGTTCACCGAAGCCGCGGCGAAAACCATGGCCGACCGGTTCGCGCAGGTGGTGCGGACGGTTGCCGCGGTTCCGGCCACGCGCGGTTCGGAACTGCCGGGATGAACGGATCTCCTACACTGGCCGGGTGGACGGCGAGGCTGGGTACCGGCCGCAGCTCGGCGAACGCGAGCTGCGGGTGCTCCGGCTCGTCGCCGAGGGCTACAGCAACAGCGAGATCGCGGCCGAACTCGGCTGGTCGGAACACACGGTGAAGAACGCGCTGTACGACCTGATGGCCCGGCTGGGGGTCCGGAACCGGGCCCACGCGGCGGCTTACGCGGTGCGGAACGGCTTGATTTAGGGCAACGCTCGCTGGGGAGGGGGCGGACCGGTCGTGGCCGGGTCTCGCCGCCGGGACAAGCCCTCGGTGCAACGCGAACGCGGCCACAGCCGGTGCGCGATGCGCGCGCCCGATGGGGTTTTCTCAGCAGCCGTCGCGAGTCGGCCGGGCTTGTGGCTGAAAGGTCCGTGAGGGCCACCCTGAGGGAATCAGATTCCCTCAGGGTGGCCCAGGCACCAGCGTTCGCTGGGCAGCGGGGCAAATCGATCCGCCGCGATCGCGCCCGGAGCCGCCCGGGGCGGCGCAATCGCTCCCCGGCACGGCCAACGAGGCGCGAACTACGGCACCGCCTAAATAAGCCCCTGCCGCAAGGCGAACGCGACCGCGTGCGCGCGATTGCGCAACCGCAGCCGGTGCGTGATGTCGTGCACGATCGTCGTCACCGTGCGCGCCGAATAGGCCAGCGCGGAAGCGATTTCCGCGGTCTCGTGGCCGTCCGCGACCATGCGCAGCACGTCGCGTTCGCGGGCGTCCAGCGTCGGCGCGGCGGGGGCCGTGTGCCGGGCCTCGAACAGATCGCTCAGCAAATCCGGCGGCATGGTGCCGTGGCCGGTCGCCGCTGCGCGCACCGCTGACACCAGCGTCTGTTCGCAGGCCTGTTCCCGTCGCAACACCCCGCAGGCGCCTGCCTCGATCGCGCGCGCCGCCCGGGGCGCGTCGACTTTGCCGGTCACCAGCAGCACGGTGGCGTTGCGTTCCTTGGCAGCGCGGATCGCCTCGACGGCCTCGGCATCGACCTCGTCGACCGCCAGCACCGCGACCCCGCCGTCGCCGCCGGTGAACTCCGCGCAGCCGCGGAGCGCGCTTTCCAGCCCGGCCCGCAGGAACGGGTCGGCGGCGAGCACGCGCACCGGGATCGTCCGTTCGAGGGTGGTCATTTTCCCGTGTCCTTTCCGATCGCCGCTGCGGCGGGTTCCGGTTCTTCGAGCAGGTCCGGCAATTCCTCCACGCGCCGCAGCGAGGGCCGCGCGGCCAGCGCGCCCAGTACGACGAGCAGCAACCCGGCGAGCAGGAACATCAGTGCCATGCCACGACCGGGACCGGTGCCGATCAGGTGGCCGACGGAACCGGCCAGCGCGCCGTCCGGGCGCATGAGCGGTTCGAACACGCCGTCGGCGAGCGGGCCGGCGACGAGGTAGGCGACCGGGCTCGCGGCCTGCGACACCGCCCGCGAGGTCGCCATGACCTTGCCGAGGTTGGCCGGATCGACCTTGCTCTGCAGCACGGTCTGCGCGGTCCCGGTGATCACCGGCAGGGTGAACAGGAAGAACGGCCCGATCGCGATCACCAGGGCCAGCGACGGCGCCAGTGCGTGCGCAGCCAGCGCGATCCCGCCGAACGCCATGAACGCCGCGATCCCGCGCATCCGCTTCTTCGGCCCGCCCCAGACGCCCATCACGAGGCTCCCGGCGAACAGCCCGCAGCCGCCCGCGAACACCTGGAAGCCGAGTCCGGCGGGGCTGGCGAAGGACAGCACCAGCGGCCGCACGAGCGTCCCGGCGACGCCGAAGCAGAAGTAGAACCCGGCCAGCACGCCGAGCAGCCCGGTCAGCCCGGGACGCCGCCGCAGTTCCGCCCAGCCCGCCGGGACCTGCCGCCAGATCGACGGTCCGCCCGGCTCCGGCGCGGCGGTGCGCACGGCGGCGCGGGGCAGCGGAACCAGCGCCACGACCAGCAGCGACGCGGCGAACGTCACCAGGTCGATCAGCACCACCCCGCGCAGCCCGGTCAGCGCCAGCAGCGTCCCGGCGACGACCGGGGCGGCGATCTGCGCGCTGAACACCACCTGCGACAAGCCGTTCGCCCGGCTGAGATGCTGTTTCGGCACCAGCAGGGGGATCATCGCGCTGAAGGTGACCTGCTGCATCGTGCCGCACATCGCGGTCAGCGCGGTCACGACGTAGACGTGCCAGGTCTGCAGCTGGCCCGCGTCGATCAGCAACGCCAGCACGCCGACCGAAGCGAGTGCGACGCAGTCCGCGGCGACGAGGATCCGGCGGCGGTGCAGCCGGTCGGCCAGCGCGCCCGCGAACGGTGCGACCAGCAGCGCCGGGATCGCGCCGGACAGCATGATCAGCGCGAACTGGGTGGCCGAGCCGGACCGCTCGTAGGTCCAGACGCCGAGCACGAACCCGGTCAGCGCGGAGCCGACGATCGAGACCAGCTGCGCCGACCAGAGGAGGACGAACCCCCGCGTTCCCATGGTGGTCAACGGTGTTCCTTTCGGACGGTAGCGGCAGCGGGCGGGAGCGGTGCGGGCAAGTGTCCGATGTGGACGTAGTGCGCGAGATACCGTTGCAGCAGAACCCGGTCCGCGGGCGGGCACACCAGACCGCCCGCCGCGACCACGACCTCGGTGTGCGAACAGTCGAACACCGTCCGCCGGGGCGGCGACGTCCGTTCGACCATCGCGGTGATCGCGCTCAGCGCCGGGTCCGCCGTTTCCGCGGCGGCCGAGGCCAGCGCGTCGTGCCAGTCCCCGAACGGAATCGCCTCGATCGGGTAGCCGAACTCGCGCAGTCCGGCGACCACCTCGCCGAACCGGATCGTCCGCTGGTTGTGGAAGTGGAAATCGCAGCCGTACCCGGTGCGCCGCCGCGAGAGGTGGCCGATGGCGGCGGCCACGTGGTCGACCGGGGCCATGTCCTCCTCGAGCTCGAAGTCCTCCTCCGGCGCGGAGCCGAGCAGCGCCAGGCAGCGCAGCAGGTTCGCGAACCGGTCGCCGAGCGGGCCGATGCCGGTCCGGCTGTGCCCGGTCACCCGCGCCGGACGGTGCACGGTCACCGGCAGGCCGCGTTCGCGGGCGGCGCGCGCGAGCCGGTCGGCGGCCCATTTGCTCAGCTCGTACCCGCGATCCAGCCCCGCCGGGTCGTCGGGCGGGACGTCCTCGGTGATCACTGTGTCGCGGTCCAGCGGGTAGATGCCCAGCGACGACACCAGGTGCACCGGGGTTCCGCCGCTTCGGCAAGCCAGCCGCAGCAGTTCGGTGGTGCCGAGGACGTTGCCGGGCCGCAGCTGGGCGTACGGGCGCAGGAAGTTCGCCTCGCCGCCGCAATGGAAGATGACGTCGAGGTCCGCGGCGAGCGCGTCGAGCTCGGCTGCGGACAGGCCCAGCCGAGGGGCGGCGAGATCGCCGGGGATGGCGACGATGCGGGGACGGAAGCTGTCCTCCCACAGCAGGTGGTCGCGCAGCACCTGTTCGATCCGGGCCGCCCCCTCAGCCGCGTCGGCGGCTCGGACCAGGCAGCGCACGACGACGTCGCTGTGCCGCAGCAGGTCCGCGAGCAGATGCGGGCCGAGGAATCCGGACGCTCCGGTGAGCAGGGCGATTCGCGGCGCCATGGCGCGCTGGATCGCGGCCTCGGCCTGGGCGGGGGTGGAACGCGGGTCGATGTCGGCGGGCAGGACGGCGTCGGCCAGCACCTCGGCGAGATGGTCGTCCTCGCGCCGGCCGGGGGTGCGGATGGCGTCGGCGAAGGCGGCGAGGGTGCTGGCTTCGAAAAGGGTGCGCACCGGGACTTCCTCGCCCAGTTCCGCGCGGATCTTCGCCATCAGCGTCCCCGCCAGCAGGGAATGGCCGCCGCGCAGGAAGAAATCGTCGTCGCGGCCGACGCGGTCCACGTCCAGCACTGCGGCCCAGATCGCGGCCAGTCGTTGTTCCAGTTCGCCTTCGGGCTCGGTGAACGTCGAGGTCGTGGCGTCGGCGGGCTCGGGAAGGGCGCGGTGGTCGACCTTGCCGTGAGAGTTCAGCGGCAGCGCCGGGAGCACCGCGAACGCGTCCGGGACCAGGTAGCCCGGCAGGGTGGCGCGGAGCGCGGAGCGGACGGACAGCGGGTCGGCGTCGCCGACGAGATAGGCGACGAGCCGGTCCTCGCGGGCGGTGACCAGGACGTCCTGAACCCCGGGGTGGCGTCGGCAGGCGGCCTCGACCTCGGCCGGTTCGATGCGGTGGCCGCGGACTTTCAGCTGCCGGTCGACGCGGCCGAGGAACTCCAGCCGCCCCTCGCCGTCGAGCCGGGCGAGGTCGCCGGTGCGGTACATCCGCGAGCCGGGCACCGGGGAGAACGGGTCCGGGACGAACTTCTCCGCAGTGTCGCCGGGCCGGTCGCGGTAGCCGCGGGCGGGGGCATCGCCGCCGAGGCAGAGCTCGCCGGGGGCGCCGGGCAGCACCGGACGCAGCAGGTCATCGACGACGTAAGCCCGGGCATGGGGGAGTGGCGCGCCGATCGGCAGCTGCACGCGGCCGTCGAGTTCGGCGGCGTCGACGGTGCGGTAGCTGGTCGCGCAGACGGTCGCTTCGGTGGGGCCGTAGTGGTTGTGCAGCTCGACGCGTCCGCCGGTGAGCGCTGCCCACGTCTGGACGGCGGTTGTCGGGACCGCTTCGCCGCCGACCATCATCGTCCGCAGTGGACAGTCAAAGGTCGTATTTTCCGTTGCCAGTTCGGCAACCCACTTCTGCCAGAGCGCGGAAGCGGTGTCGACCATGGTGATGCCGCGGTCGCGGCAGAGCTGGACGAGACCGGGGCCGGTGAGCGACGCCGGATCGCGCCAGGGCAGGACGGTCGCGCCGGAGACCAGTGCGGGAAAGATGTCGCCCACCGCGGCGTCGAAGGTCAGCGGCGGAATCATCAGCACCCGCTCGCCGGGGCTGAATCCGTGCAGCCTACGGAAGGAATCGGCCAGTTCGGCGAGCGCTCCATGGCGGACGGCGACCGGTTTCGCGGCTCCGGTCGAGCCGGAGGTGTAGATGACGTACGCCAGGTCGTCCGGTCCCAGCGGGATTTCCGGCGGCGGACCGGCTTCGGGGCGTCTGCCGGGGTGCAGGACCGGGCCGTCGAACGCGAGATCGTGGTCAGTGATCAGGGCGGCCGGGTCGGCGTCGGAGAGCAGTCCGGCCAGCCGCGCGGGCGGGTGGCCGGGGTCGAGCGGCAGGTACGCGGCACCGGCCAGCAGCACGCCGAGCAGGGCGGTGATCGCGTCCCGGCCCGCGGTGAGGGCCACGATGTCGCCGCGCCGGACTCCGGCTGCGTGCAGGGCTCCGGCGATACGCCGGGCGCGGGAGACGAGTTCGGCGTAGGTGAGGCGTTCGCCGTCCTCTACCGCGACAGCATCCGGAGTCAGCGCGGCCTGGCGGGTGATGAGCGTGGTGACCAGGGTTCCGTCGGAGAGCACCGGCGGGGCCGGGTGGCCGCCGTTGCGCAGCCGGATTTGGTCCGCGGCAGGCAGCGCGTCCACTGTGGACACGGGAGCGTCCGGGGCGGTGAGGAGGGCACGCAGCAGGTGTTCGTACTGGTCGGCGAACCGGGCGACGGTGGCGGCGTCGAAAAGATCGGTCGCGTAGTCGAGACGTCCTTCGATTCCGTTGGGTGTGGTCGCCAGCGCCAGGGTCAGGTCGAAGCGCGCGGTGGTCACCGGAAGGTCGAGCCAGTCCGCGCGCAGGCCGGGCAGGTCGAGCCCGGCTCCGGCGGAGTTGAGCACGAACATCACCTGGAACACCGGATTGTGGCTGAGATCGCGGGCCGGCCGCAGGTCTTGCGCCACCCGTTCCCACGGGTAGCTCTGGTGCTCCAGTGCACCGAGGCAGGCGTCCTGCACCTGCGCGAGCACTTCGGACACCGTCGGGTCGCCGGTCAGCCGGGTGCGGACGGCGACGGTGTTGGCGAACATCCCGACGCACTGCTCGATCCCCGGCACGGTCTCGTCGCGCATCGGCATGCCGACCACCACGTCGTCCTGGCCGGCGTAGCGGGAGAGCAGCAGCACGTAGGCGGTGAGCAGCACGGTGTTCGCGGTGACGCCGTGCCGGTGGCAGAACGTCGCGAGGTCGGCTGCCTGCGCCGCGGACAGCTGGAAGGAATGGCCGTTGCCGCGGAAGGATTCGGCGGGCGGACGCGGACGGTCGGTCGGCAGTTCCAGCAGTGCCGGGGCGTCGTGGAGTTGCTCGCGCCAGTACTGTTCACCCGTCTCCAGCGGTTTGGCCGCTTGCCAGGCCGCGTAATCGCCGTAGCGGACGGGCGGCTCGGGCAGTGCCGATCCGTTCGCCGGATAGAGCGCGGACAGTTCGCGCAGCAGGATTCCGACGGATGCGGCGTCGGCGACGATGTGGTGCAGGGTCAGCACGAAGAGGTGCACGTCGTCGGCGAGAGCGACCAGCAGGCCGCGCACCAGCGGCGGCCTGGTCAGGTCGAACGGCCGGGCTCGTTCGGCGGCGAGGACCGCGTCCGCGGACTCCGGCTCGTCTCGAAGGTCCACATAGGACAGTTCCGGCGCGGTTCCGGGAAGGGCGGGAATCTGCACCGGCTCGCCGTCGGATTCGGCGAAACCGGCCCGCAGTGCTTCGTGCCGATCGACGACTGTGGCCAGCGCCCGGCGCAGCGCTTCGACGTCGAGCGCGCCGGTAAGCCGCCAGGACTGGGAGATCGTGTACACGCCGTCGCGCGCGCCGAGCCGGTCCAGGAACCACAGTTGCCGTTGCGCGGGCAGCAGCGGGACGGGGGCGTCGCCGGTCCGGCGGGGGATCGCGCCGGTGGCCGCGCCAAGGCCGTCGCGCGCGGCCAGCAGCCGGAACAACTGCTCTCGCTCGTGCTGGGTCATCGGTGCGCTCCTGGAGGGGAATCGGCTCGCAGCAGGGCGAGAACCTCGTCGTCGGGCAACGCGGCGATCCGTTCGCGCAGCAGCGCGATCTCGTCGGTGACGCCCGGGCTGGACTCCGCGGCTCGCAGTGCCGTCGCGAAGGTGGCGATCGTGCGCGCGGCGAACAGCGTCCGCAGGCCGACACTGGACTGGAAGTGCTCGCGAACCTTCGCCAGCAGCCGCGCGGCGAGCAGCGAATGGCCGCCAAGGTGGAAGAAATCGTCGTCCACCCCGATTTCCTCGACGCCCAGCACCTTCCGCCACAGTCCGGCCAGTTCCCGTTCGACGGCGTCGCGCGGGGCGATCCAGTCCGTTTCGCGGGATTCCCAGACGGGTTCCGGCAGCGCGGTCCGGTCGGTCTTGCCGTTCTTGGTCAGCGGCAGCGCATCCAGGAACACTGCGGTCTGCGGCACCAGGTAAGCGGGAAGCTGCTCGGAGAGCCGGTCCCGCAGCGGTCCCCATTCGGCGTCTTCCGCGACGACGTAGGCGACCAACCGCACGTCGTCCGGACCGGCGGAGCGGGCCAGCACGACGGCGTCGGAGACCCGCGGCTCGGCGCGCAACCGCGCCTCGATCTCGCCGAGTTCGATGCGCAGACCGCGGATTTTCACCTGGTGGTCGGTCCGGCCGAGGAATTCCAGCGTCCCGTCGCCGCGGTGCCGCGCGAGATCGCCGGTGGCGTAGAGGCGGCTTCCGTTCGCGGCGAACGGGTCCGGCACGAACCGCTCCGCGGTCAGCCCGGGACGGCGGTGGTAACCCCGGCTGATCCCCGCGCCGCCGACGAAAATCTCGCCCGCGACACCGGGCGGGACCGGGTTCAGTCCCGCGTCCAGCACGTGCAGCCGGGTGTTCGGCAGCGACGGGCCCAGCGGCACCACCGGCGCGTCCGCGCGGACCGGGCCAGCCGAGACGATCATCGTGACTTCCGTGGGGCCGTAAAGGTTCCAGACCCGGCCGTCGGACAGCGAGGCGACGAGTTCGCGGTCGAGCGCCTCCCCGCCGCACAGCCGTTCCCGGACGTTCACGGGCACCTCGCCGGACGCCAGCAGCATCCGCCAGCGCGTGGGGGTGGCCTGCAGGATCGTCGCGCCGCAGTCCGCCAGCCGCTGCGCCAGCGCGACCGGCTCGGCGGCGTCCTCGGTGCTGATCACCGCGACCGTGCCGCCGCGGATCAGCGGGATCAGCAGCTCTCGCACCGACATGTCGAACGCCAGCGTGGTCACCGACGCCCAGACGTCGTTTTCGGTCACGCCGAGCCGGTCCGCGAAGCCGGTGAGCAGGTTGACCACGCCGCGGTGCGGCACGGCGACGCCCTTGGGACGGCCGGTCGAGCCGGAGGTGTAGATGAGATATGCCAGATCGGCCGGGTCGTGTGCCACGTCCGGCGCGATGTCCGGCTCGGCGTAGTCCAGGTCGGCGTCCAGCACGGTCTCGAACCGGGTGAGCAGTTCGGGCAGGTGCACGGTGCTCTCGCGGTCGATGACGGCGATCCGCACGTCCGCCTCCGCGACGACGTAAGTGTGCCGTTCCAGCGGCCACTCCGGGTCGAGCGGGACGTACGCGCCGCCCGCCTTCCAGACCGCCAGCAGCGCCACCACCATCTCGGCGGAGCGGCGGACGCAGAGCCCCACCGGGACGTCCGGCCCGACGCCGCGGCGGCGCAGGGCGTGCGCGAGCCGGTTCGCCCGGGTGTCCAGCTCGCGGTAGGTCAGCGCACCGGCGATCGCCATCGCGGAACCGCGGTCCCGGACGTGCGGCGCGATCAGGTCCAACGCGGTGGTCGCGGCGGGTAGGACTGCTTCGTTCACTTCCACACGGCGTTGCGTGGCGGCTAGCAGGGAGACCTCGCCGATCCGTTGGGCCGGGTTCGCGGTGACGGAGGTCAGGAACGTGCGCAGATGCTCGGCAAAGCGGACGACGGTGGCCTCGTCGAACAGATCGGTGCGGTACTCGAGATAGCCGTGCAGGCAGTCGCCTTCGTCGCGGACGCCGAGCATCAGGTCCAGCTTCGCGGTGCCGGTGTGCGGACCGGCGAAGTCGGTGACGGAAAGCCCGGTCAGCTGCGGCAGCGCGCCGTCGCCGTGCCCGTTGAAGCCGACCTGGTAGATCGGCGAATGCCCGAGGCTCCGCTCCGGACGGACGGCCTCGACCACGCGCTCGAACGGGATCTCGGCCCCGCCGAGCGCGTCGACCAGGGCATCGCAGACGTCGAGGAGCAGTTCTTGAAAGCTCGGGCCGTCGGCGGTCGAGATCCGGACCGGGACGGTGTTGACGAAGAAACCGATCAGCCGCTCGGTCTCGACCTGCGAGCGTTGCCCGACAACAGTGCCGACAACGACGTCGTCCTGGCCGCTGTACCGGGCGAGCAACGCGTGGTAGGCGGCGAGAACGGTCATGAAAACCGTGGCACCGGAGGTGTCCGCGAGCGTGCGCACTGCTTCGGTGAGCGCGGGCGGGAACCGGAACTCGTGGATGCCGCCCGCGGAGGTCGCGGTCGCCGGACGGGGACGGTCGGTCGGCAGCGTGATCAGCTCGGGTGCGCCGCGCAGCCGGTCAGTCCATTCCCGCAGCAACTCGGCGCCTTCGGGACCGTCGAGGTGTTCTCGTTGCCACCGCACGAAATCCGCGTACTGCATCGGAAGCGGCGGCAAGACCGGTTCGGTGCCGGACAGCTCGGCGCGGTAGCTCTCCGCCAGCTCGTCCAGCAGCAGTGAGACCGACCACCCGTCGGCGATCGCGTGGTGCAGCGTGGCGGCCAGGACGTGCTGGTCCTCAGCCTGGCGCAGGAGCAGGACCCGCGCGAGCGGCCCGGCGGTCAGGTCGAACGGGGTGCGGATCTCCGCAGCCGCGGCCTGCGCGACCGAGTCGGCGCTGACCGCGCGGACGGTGAAGGAGAAGCCGTTCTCGGTGACGACTTGCTCCGGAACGCCGTCCCGCTCCCGGAAAACTGTCCGCAGGGCGGCGTGCCGGGCCGAGATCCTCGCGAAGGCACGGCGGAGGGCCTCGATGTCCAGCGGTCCGGAAAGCCGCAGCACAGTCGGCACGTGGTAGACCGGCGAACCGGGGTCGAGCCGGTCGAGAAACCACAGCCGTTCCTGGCCGGGAGAACACGGGAAGACGTTCACGGCGCCCCGATTCCGGCCTGGTCGGCCCCGGCCTCGTCCAGCTCGCGGGCGAGCCGGTCGTGTTCCACCAGCTCGCGCAGCTGGACCGGCACCTGGTCGCCGAACAGCCGCAGGTACGCCCGCGCCTGGTCCGGATCGGCGCGCAGGAACGGGTAGTCGGTCGCCACCATGTGCCGCACCACCAGCATCGGCACCGGGCTGCGCAGCGGGCGGAACGCCGGGTTCCACAGGCCGCCCTTGTCCGGCGGGCCGTTGTGGAACTCGCCGATCATCAGCCCCTCGGCCACGTACTCCGATTTCAGCGCGTGCTGCACGGTGTCGACCACGCCGGAGCGGTCGTCCGGCGGCGCGTCCGGGAACAGCAGCAGGATGGTGGTCAGCTGCGCGCCCGGACGCCCGCGCGGGGCGAGGTCGAGGAACCAGTCGCGGTAGCAGTGCAGGGTTTCGGTCAGCCGCGGGCCGGCGGCCGGGACGCCCGGTTCGACGGCGAGGTAGAACCGGCCGCGCTCCAGCGACGGCTGGGCGAACGGGCAGACGTTGCCGGCGCGGCCGAGGTCGGGATGCGGGCCGGACAGGTAGCCGCGGCCCCAGTCGAAGATCGCCCGAAGGTGGATCTCGTACCGCAGCAGGCGTTCGGGCAGGGCGAGCGGGTCGAGGTCGTGCCGCTCCACCAGGACGCGGCCGGGCTCGGTCGGATGGGTGAGCATCAGCTTCGGTCTCCAGGCGAGTGCGGTCCGGCGGCTCGCCCGCGGACGAGCGCGCCGCCGGTCAGGGCGAGGGCGAGCGCGGCGGCGCCGCCGGCCCAGGCCAGCGCGGCGTGCTGGCGCCGCGCGCGGCGCAGGGCGTCGGCGTACGGGATCGTGGTGTGCGAAACCATGGTGTAGAGCGGCATCCAGCGCTTCGGGAAGACGCGGCTGAGGACCAGATCCGCCTTCTTCCGGGCCAGGAACAGCGGCGACGCCACCCGGCTGCGCAGCTCGTCGAAGTTCTCCTCGGAAAGATCCGCGAGGACGTCGGTGTGCGGCTTGCGGCGTTGTTCGAAGGTGCGGAGCGCTTCGGCCCAATCGTCGTCGGCGAGGCAGTCGCGCAGTACCGCGCAGTCCTCCAGCGCTGAGTTCATGCCCTGGCCGTAGAACGGGTACACGGCGTGCGCCGCGTCGCCGATCAGCACTACGCGGCCTTCGTGCTGCCACGGTGAACTCCGGACGGTCACGAGATGTCCGGTCGGATGCGAAAGAAACTGCTCGACGATGTCGGGCACCAGGCGCCGCACGTCCGGGAACCGGGTGTCGAAGAGCGCACCCACCGACTTTTCGGTGGTGAGGGTGGCGAAGCTCTGCTCGCCGGACAGCGGCAGGAACACGGTCGCGGTGAGCGAACCGTTGACGTTGGGGTGCGCGACGATCAGCCCGTCATCGCCGGGCCAGACGTGCAGCGCGTCCGGGCTGCTGCGCACCTCGCCGGACGGACCGGCGGCGATCGCGAACTCCTTGTAGCCCCAGGGCAGGACGCGTTGCCGGAAGTCGGCGGGCAGACCGTGCAGCAGCCGGGTGCGCACGGCCGAGAACGCTCCGTCCGCGCCGACGACGAGGTCGGCCGAGGCGTGGTATGGACCACTGTCGCTGGCGAACGAGCAGACCGGCGCCGTGGCCGCGGACCCGCGGTCGAGATCGGTGAGCGTGACGCCGAAACGGGCGCTGACGTTCGGATATTCCAGGGCTTTGGCGAGCAGGATCCGGTTGAGGTCGTCGCGCAGGACGGAGCGCAGGATCTGGTCCTCGTGACTGCCGTAGGGCTGGAAATCCAGTTCGCCGTCGCGCTGGTGGATCACCCGCCCGCGCATCGGCGCGGCCGCGGCCAGCACCGGGGCGAGCAGCCCGACCTGGTCCAGCGCCCGGATTCCGCGCTGGGAAAGGCCGAGGTTGATCGACCGGCCGCCGCCCGCGCCGGCATCGCGCGGGTCCGGCCGTCGTTCGTGGATCTCCACCTCGTGCCCGAGCTGGGCGAAGTGGATCGCGGCGAGCGAACCGGCCAGCCCGGCCCCGGCCACCAGAACTCGTCTGCGGTTCATTCCGGCCGCCGTCCCGGCGCGTGAGGGCAATTGTGCCGTCGCCGTTCGGCGCGCTTTTCCGTTGAGCGGCCATTGGCGGCCGGGCGCGCAATTCGGCCGATCGGAGCAGTTCTGCGGGAACCTTCCGCGAAGTGCTCACCAACAGTGTTCCGAAAGAACTCCCCGGTAATCGCGGGCGAGGCGTGTCCGGCTGACTGCGGAAAGTGTCCGGGCCATTTCGGTAACGTTGTCGCGGCGCGATCCGATGAATGGCCCGGACTCCGTCCCGGTCGCGGTAAACGTCCAGGTCCGCTGCGGTTCACCGATCCTCCTGCGAGATTCGTGGCCGGCCGGACGCGCGGCCGAGGTTCTCCCTGTTGGCCGATAGCCCGGGGCGGGTCGCGGGCACTAACCTGTTCCCGCTTGCCCGGCTGATTTACCGGGGTTGTCCCGGGCACCCAATAAACCGGAAGTTATCGGGTGCGAGCATCCGTAGAATTACCGCAATTCGCTGGCCGGGCGAAGGGGGAGAGCGTGGTCGAGAAGGAGTTTGTCGGCAGGTCGGCGGAACTGGCCGCGTGCCTGGACCGCGCGGCCGCGGTGACCGTGGTGGAGGGAAGGCCGGGGATCGGGAAAACCCGGCTGCTGGCCGAGGTCGCCCGGCGGGCTCCGGATCCGGTGTGCGCGGTGCCCGGGGGCGCGCCCGGGTTCTCCCGCCGCCTGGCGCACGCGCTCGGCTCGGAATCGCTTGTGGTGGTGGACGACGCGCAATGGGCCGACGAAACGTCCTTGCGGTTGCTGATGTCGCTGGTCTCGAAACCGGAAACCGGGCGGCGGCTGGTGCTGTCGGTCCGCGACGGGGGCCATCAGCCGGTGCTGACCCGGCTGCTGCACGCCGAGCGGGTCCCGGCCCGGTACGTGACCCTGCCCGCGTTCACCGACGACGAGGTCGCCCGGCTGCTGCCCGGGCACGACGACGTCGAGCGGGCGCGGATCGCCGCCGCGGCCGAGCGCATTCCGCTGTACCTGTTGCTGCTGGCCGATTTGCCGCCGCACGAATGGCCGGGTCACGACGGCGGGCCGGCGGCCGGGGACCGGCCGATGCTGCCGGCGGAACGCGTGCTGTTCGCCGAAGTGTCGGCGCTGCCGGAGCCCGAGCGGCTGGTCGTCCAGGCCGCGGCGTGCGGCGGCGCGACCGTCGACGCGGACCTCGTGCAGGCGATGACCGTGCTGTCCCGGGCCGAAGTCGGCCACGCGATCGAACGGCTGCTGTGCCGGGGCGTGCTGGCGGGCGGAGCGGAGGGGCTGCGGTTCCGGCACCCGCTGGTCCGCGCCGCCGCCGCCCGGCTGGCCGGCCGCGGCTGGGCGGCGGGCGCGCACCACCGGGCGGCGGCCTATCTGCGCGACCTCGACGCGCCGCTCACCCTGCGCGCCTATCACCTCGAGAAATCCTTGTACCGCCACGATCTGGTCGCGGTCAGCGAGCTGGCCTCGGCGGGGGAGGAGGTGCTCGGCACCGACCCCGAGGCGTGCGCCCGCTGGCTCGGCGCGGCGGTGGCGAACCTGCCGGAGCGGATGCGCGGCGGGCACGAGCACTGCCGCCTTTCCATGCTACGGGCCGAAGCGCTGCTGGCATCCGGGCAACCGGCCGCGGCCCGGGCGTTGCTGACGGCCCTGCCGGACTCGCCCCGTGCCCTGGCACTGCTTTCCCGGTGCGAGCACGCACTCGGCCGGACCAGGCGCGCGCGGTGGATCGCCGAGGCCGCGATCGCCGCGTCGGACAAGGCCGACGCGCGGGCACAGCTCGAACTGGCGCACCTGGAACTTCTGGACGGCGACACTCTCGGAGCGCAGAAACGGCTCCGCCGGACCGCGGCCGACCCGAGCGCCGGACCTGCGGTGAGGGCCGGGATCGCGGCGCTCGCCGCCATCGGGCTGGCCTGCGCCGGGCGGACCGTCGAAGCGCGGCAAGCCCAGCGGGCCGCGGCCGACGGATTCGATCTGCTCGATGACGGCGAACTGCGTTCGGTGCTCTACACCGTGCCCGCGCTGTGCTGGGCCTCCTGCTTCCTGGACGACGATCGGCGCGCGCTCGCCTTGCTGGACCGCGCGGTGCCCCTGAGCGCGGCCGGACTGCGGCAGGGATTGCCGTTCCTGTATTCAGTGCGCGGCTACGTGCTGTGGAAACTGGGCCGCCTCGGCGAAGCAGCGGAGGCGGCCGCCGAAGCGGAGACGACCGCGACCCGCTTCGGCCACCACGACGTCGTGCCGATGGCAGCCGCGATCCGGCTGCGGGTCCTGCTCGCGACCGGAGATCGGTCGGCGGCCGAGCGACAATGGCGCACCGTGGAGAAAATGCCGCGGCCGGCTGTCGAATGGTGGCGGCGGACGGTCGAGCACATCCTCGCCGAGGCCGGTCTCGAACTCGGCATGCTTCCCGGCGCGGTCGAGCAGCCCATGGAGCGGACCGCGAATCCGTTGGCGACAGCCAGATCGGTCCAGGATTGCCGGGCCGCCCTCGCCTGCGGCGCGATCGCGGACGCCCGCCAGTGGGCCGCCGAAGCGAGGGAACGGGCGGCGGCGAGCGGATTGAACAGCGACCTCGGCCTCGCGCTGCTGGCTCGCGCGACGGTGTCGGCCGCCGGAAACGACCTCGCCGCCGCGTTGAGCGACGCTTCCGCCGCAGCGGTCGCGTTCGGCCGGGTGTCGATGGCATTGCATCGAGGACGCGCGGTGTTGCTGGTCGCGGAAGTGCTGGGACAGCAAGGAAATTTTGACGCCGCGACCCAGCGGATCGGTGAGGCGCGGGAGACGTTCCAAAGCGCGGGCGCGAGTGCGTTGCTGCGCGAGACGACGAAGGTGCAGCGGCGATTGGCCGGGCGGCGCAAAGCGGAAACCCCGCCGGGCGGCCGGGCGCTTTCGCGCCGCGAACGGCAAGTGGCGGAAATGGTGGTGCGCGGGCTGACCACGAAGGAGATCGCGGCGGAGTTGTTCCTGAGCCCGCGCACGGTGGACGCGCATGTGGCTCGGGTGCTGACCAAACTCGACCTCACCACCCGCGCCGGGATCGCCCGCAGGCTGATCGGCTGACGCGGCGGGCGTTTTCCCTCGTCGCCGGGCCGGGGCAGCGAGCGCCGGGGCTGGTGTCCCGGGGCATGGAACAAGCTGCTCGGCCGGCCGCGCGCCGCTGTACCGTCAGCGCGGATCATCATCCGAAGCGCACACGGAAGGGCTGTTTTCGTGGCTGCGAAGAATCTGCGCGACTCATGAACCACGCGACGAAATACGCCATTCTGGACTTGGACGGAACCCTGCTGCCCGGACACACTTCGAGGCATTATCTGCAGGTCCTGCTCGACGACGGGACCTGCGACCGGCAAGCGGGGCTGTCCTGCCTGGAAGCGATCGACCAGTTCTCGGCGGCGGACAAAGCGCCGCCCGGGCTGACGGACGAGATCTACCGGCTGTACGCGCTCGCGATGAAAGGCGCGCCGGTCGAACAGGCCCGGTTCGCCGCCGAGAAAACCTGGCGGGCGAGCCGGGGGAAACTGTTTTCCTTCGTCCCGGAACTGCTTTCGCTGCTGCGGGCGAGCGGGCACCGGATCCAGCTGCTGTCGGGCAACCACGATTTCCCGGTGCAGGAGGCGGCGAGGGACCTCGGCCTGTCCGGCGGGCACGGCGCCGTCGTCGAGGTGGCCGACGGCAGGTTCACCGGACGACTGCTGTCCGCGCCGGGCGCGGCCGGCGGCAAACGAGCTTTCGTCCGCTTCCTGGCCGAAGCGACCGGGTTCGACGCGGAGAACTCGCTCGCCATCGGCAATGCCGCCTCGGACGCGGAAATCTTTCCGTGCGTGGGCAAAGCCGTGGCCTTCGAACCGGACGCGGAGCTTCGGCGGCTTTCCGCCGGACAGCCCTGGCAGGTCGCCGACCGGCGGACGATCCTGCGGGTGTGCGCGCGGCTGCTCTCCAGTGCCGCGGCGGCGTGACCCGAGGCGGGAAATGGTGCGCTCGCTTCGGATTCGCGAGCCGGGTGCGGGTTCGGTGAGCAATTACGCTGTGGCGCAACGCAATCAAGTCGGATCGCGTAGCTCGCTGGTGCGGACTCTTCGGTCGTCACCCGGATGTCAAGCCTCTGTTCCGTGCGCTGGAACATCGCTCTGCGTTTTCATTTGGTCGCTCGCCGTCGACCGAGTACTGGTATGGTCGTTCGGCGGAGGCGTGGCGGTCGCCGGAAACGGTTTCCGCTCGTTCTCCCGATGTCGGCACCGGCGGCACCAACCCCGCCGCCGTGGCCGGCCGGCCGATCGCCGGTTCGGAACCGGACTCGCTCGCCGATCGCGGGGTGCGGGGACCGAAACGGCGGCGGCGCTGCCCTAAGCCGCTGACGCCCTCCGGGGAAAACGCGGGAATGCCCGGAATATTCTCGGGACCGGCCCGAGTGTGCGCAGGATTCGCCCGGCGTTCCGCCCGGGTTCTTCGCCGGGCGAAAAGCGGCGGGACGCCATTGTCACGGCCCGCGAGCAACGATGCTGCGCGAGCGTGCCCCGGCTACTCAGTGTCACCACTGGCGGCCGGTTTCGGGGACGGATCCGTCGCGAGACGACGCGTGCAGGCCAACGCGCTGCGCCACTGGGGCGATCTCTTTCAGTGAACGGGTGCGACCGGTTGTGCTGGACGCCCTCCTGGGCAAGCATGAAGGCGCGAGAGCACGACTGTTTCGGGAAAGACGCGGGTGGCGAGCGGATCGGACGGCAGCGGGGCGCGGTGCCGCCGGTGCGCGGCGCAGACGCCGGGGCCGCACAGGGCAGCGGCCGCGCAGCCGCGCCGAAGCACGCGGGACGAGGCTCCCGGCGGGCCGGACGGCGCGTGCGCACGAGGGACTGGTGGAGTCGGTGGAGGTTGCGGTCGTGACTACAAGTGACGATAACGGGCGGTGGGCTTGCACGAGCGTGGTGCCGCGCAGGCCGATTCCCCGGGCGCTTTCGATCCTGAGCGCCATTCGGGATTCGGGCGGGATCGAAACGCTGAGCGAGATATCGCGGTCGACCCGGCTGCCGAAAAGCACCGTGCACCGGCTTCTCGCCGAGATGCAGGGATACGGAATGGTGGTCCGGGCCGGATACCATTACCGGCACGGGGAAGCGGTGTGCCGGCTCGCCAGACCGGGTTCGACGCAGGAACTGCAACGGCTGCGCAGAAGAATTCTCCCGTCGCTCATCGACATCCACTGGCGGACCGGCTATCTGGTCGGCCTCGGCGTGGCAAGCGGCAACGTGGTCGATTTCGTGCATTTGATCTACAGCAGCGGATACTGCTCGCTGGCCGAGCGGATCGAAAACGATTCGCAGCTGGCCGGAAGCGCGGCGGGAAGGGTGCTGATGGCGTTCGACCCCGGCCTCGCCGCGCGCTTCGCGGTCTTCGCGGGCTATCGCGGCGAAGACGAGAACGGCAGCGGTCTCCCGGCCTGGCTGAGCGCGGAACTGCGCGAGATCAGGCAGCGCGAAGTGTCGTTCAACCCGCGCATCCCCGGCGCGCTGCTCGCCGCGGCGGTCCCGGTCTTCAACGTGACCGGGACGGCAGTGGCCGCGCTGAGCGTGGCCGCCCCGCGCCGGGTGTTCAATTCGCGGGAAGCTCACGCGTCGCTGCAGGCGACCCGGATGACCGCGCAGCGCATCCTCCGGGAAACGGTGGCGGCTGATTGGCGCAACGCGAAATCCGGCCGTCCGGTGGAACAGCCGCGACGCTGAGAGACGTCCGGAAGGCGCAAGCGCGTTCGGGGGAATGGCGCAACTTTCCGCTCGTCTCGCTAGTTCCCGGGGGCGGGCTCGCCGTGCCGCGCCGGGTTTCGGTTCAGCCAGCCGGTTGAGCCCGTGTTCTGGGGCGCGGTGAGGTTGCTCAGCAGCCGTCGTGCGGCACTGGCTCGGGCGCGTGGCTTTCTTTTCCTCAGCGGTCCGGGAAGGTCGCCTTGGGGAGGCTGACTCCCGCGAGGAGCCCTTCACGGACCACTCGTCCGTGCTTTGCGAGGCCGCCTCGTACTTCGCGCGATCCTGCTGTGCTGTCCGGAATTTCGTTGCGGCGTCCGCTGATCGGGCCATCCTGTCCCCTCGGACGGGCCGTGCCCGGTCCGGCGAGCGGCGGAGCGGCCGGGCTGGATCCGCGCTCCGGCAAGCATTTTCGTCCCCGCGACCGCTGAACAGCGCAGCCCGTTCGGGAGCCCAGACCACGATCTGCGCGCCGAACCGGAGCGGAGGGCCGCAGCGCCTTTCGTGCTGGGACCAAAGACTCCCACTACGCGGACGTCCGCCCGCAGTGGCACCGGACTGCGGCAGCCTAGCGTCGGCCGCGATACGACGAGGAACCGGCCGAAGGAGGCAAGTGATGGACGAAGAGCGGAGGGCTCCGTTGCCGGAGACCGCCCGTCGCCCGCCCGCCGGACGCGGCAAGCACGCTGCCGCGCTCTGCCGGCGAGCCGCAGAACCCCTTGCGGGCGAGGAGAATCTGGAGCAATGGCGGTGAGCCGGCCGGTGGTCGCCGGGGTCGACGGGTCCACGGCCGCGCTCGCGGCGGTTCGCTGGGCGGCGGTCGAGGCCGGGCGGCGCGGCGCCGGGCTCGTGGTGTTCCACGCCGAACTGTGCGACGACCCGGACCTGCTCCCGCACGGAAAACCGCCCGGCGACGCCGAACTGGTGCTGGAGCCCGCTCGCCGGCTGCTGCGGCAGGCGGCCGAAACCGCCCGCGAGGCCGCGCCCGCGGTCCCGGTGCGGATGTGCGTCCGGCTCGGGACGGCGGCCGAACTGCTGGCCGCGCTGTCCGACGAAGCCGGATTGCTCGTGCTGGGCGCGCACGGGCTGGGCGGTGCGCGAGACGGGACGATCGGGTCGGTGGCGTTGCGGGCGGCCGCGTCCGCACGCTGTCCGGTGGTGGTCATCCGGGGCAGTGCGGCGGAGGACGGGCCGGTGGTGGTCGGCCTCGACGACGCCGACGGCGGCGAACGCGCACTCGCTTTCGCCTTCGAAGCCGCCGTTTCCCGCGGTGCCGGAATCGAGGCGGTGCACGCCTGGCACGACGGCCGTCCGGGCCGGGAAGCCGGATTGCGGGAACAAGTGGCCGCGTGGTCCCGCAAGCATCCGATCGTGCCGGTGCGCGTGCACGTGGTGCGGGTGCGCTCGGCGGCGCGTGCGCTGTCCGGGATTTCGGCTGGTGCGCAACTGATCGTCGCCGGGGCACGGGCGCGCGGCCCGCTGGCGGGCGGATTGCTCGGCTCGACGGGGTACTGGCTGCTGGCGCACGCGGCCTGCCCGGTGGCGGTGGCGCGCTGAGCCTCGGGCGAGTCCGGCGGTTTCCGGAGCGAGGGCCGCCCGGTCTGTGACTTTCGGCCTTGGACTTCGGGCAGTCCGGCCGCGTCGCGATGGCGGGCAGGCGCGGTTTCCTGGAGAGGCGACACCGTTTGCGAGAAAGGAGCGCGCAATGACGTCACTGCTGCCCAGTTCCCGGATGGCGCTGCCGAACATCGCCGCCTGGCTCGACCGGCCCTGGCCGTTTTTCGACCACCACCCGGTGCGCATCGAGGAATTCACCGAAGGCGGGACTTACACCGTCCGCGCCGAACTGCCGGGTTTCGACCCGGAGAAGCACATCTCCGTCACGGCGCACGAAGGGATGCTGACCGTCGAGGCGGACCGCGAGGAGCGCAGGCACTTCGAGGGCCGGAGCGAGTTCTCCTACGGCAAGTTCACCCGCACGGTCCACCTGCCCGCCGGAGCGGTGACCAGCGAGGTGACCGCGCGCTACGCCGACGGCATCCTCGAGATCTCGATGCCGCTCGCCGCGCAGCCGCACGAGAAGCAGATCAAGATCCAGGCCGAGTAGGGCGACGGCTTCCTGAACAGTCCCATATGGACGCTGTTGCCCGCTGGTTCGGCGGCCCGTGCTAAGGCGCGTTGCCTGCTGGGCCGTCGCCCGGTCGGCCGAACCCCGGCCACGCGTGCTGATTCCCCGCGGTGAGGAGCCCGAGATGAAGAGAAGCCGCCAGATCCGGGCCGTGATGACGGCTGACGTCACCGCGGTCGAGCCGGACACTCCGGCCGAAGCCGCTCTCGCCGTGCTGGAGCGGCGCGATGTGGGCGGTGCGCCGGTGGTCGGCGAGGACGGCCGGGTCCTCGGCTTCGTCACCCGCGGCGATCTCGCGAGGCGGCGGTCCGGCCGAGGTTTCGGGAGGCGGCGCAAGACCGGGACGGTCGCCGAGGCGATGAGCACGCCGCCGGTGACTGTCGGCGTGGACGACGACGTCGTGTGCGCGGTCCGGCTGATGAACGCCCGCCAGGTGCACCGCCTGCCCGTGCTCGGAACCGACCGCACCCTGGCCGGTCTCGTCACGCGCGGCGACGTCGGACGGGTGTTCCTGCGGCCGGACAGCGAAATCCGCGACGAGGTGCGCGACGAGGTCCTGGACCGCGAACTGTGCCTCGACCCGGCGTCGCTGGACATCGCGGTGCGCGACGGCGTCGTGTCGCTCACCGGAACGGTCGAGCGGCACAGCGTCGTTCCGGTGATCCCGGTGCTGCTGGCGCTGGTCGGCCGCGTGGACGGCGTGGTGGCGGTGAAGGAGCATTTGCGGGTGGGCGTGGACGCCCGGCTCGTCCTGGCCGAGGAACCGGCCGCGGGCGGACTGCCCGGGTGACCCCCCGATTCCCCGCCGCCCGGCGGGAAGAACGGCCGCTGTCCTTTTCGGACGGTGGCCGTTTCCCTTTCGGGCAGGGGGGTGGGCGAAGGCTTTGATGGGCGGCTGTGGGGAAGCTGCCCGCTGTGGAGCGGTGGGGTTCGTGCTGATGACGTGCCCCCGGGCAAGGCTGCGGACTGGGCCTTCGGCTCGATCCGCAGCGGCGTGCCGGTTTCTGTGTGGCCGAGCGTAATGGCTGTCTGCCGACTGCAGTGCCGCCGTGCGGCGTCAGGTTCGTGCCGATGGAGCGGAATTCCCGACCGGGCGGGTCCTGGCTCGCCCTCGCCGTGTTCCGGTCGCCGTTCCCCCGTGGGGCACCTCGCGATGCTGTCGCGTCCCCCGTCGGGCTCTAGCCTGCGGGGCAGAATTCCCGACCGACCAGCCCCCCGGTTCGCCGCGCCCCCACACACCGCTCGCCACACCCGGCAGGCGAACCCCCGCCACCCGACCCGTCGCCGCAGATGCGCTTTCGTCCCTGCGGGAAGGGACTTCGGCCCCTGCCGGGCCGGTCCCGGGCAAGGCCACCGTGGATCCCGCTGCCGGAACCGGCGGCGGGAAGGGGGGAGGCGGCGGTGGCCGGGAAGGAGCCCGACGGCGGGGTGGTCGTCGGGGTGGACGAGTCGGAGGCCTCGCTGGCGGCGGTCCGCTGGGCGGCCGGGGAGGCGAGGCGCCGGGGCTGCCTGCTGCGGTTGTTCCAGGCCGGGACCGCCGAGCGGCAGGTGCGGGAGCGGTGTTCCCGCGCGCATCGGTGGCTGGGCCGCGCCGCGCAGGTCGCCGAGGAAGCCGCGCCGGGAGTGGCGGTCCGGCCGGTCGTGCGGGCTGGGGCCGCGGTCGATCTGCTGGTCCGGCAATCGCTGTCGGCGTCGCTGGTGGTGCTGGGTTCGCACGGGCTCGGCGGGCGGCGCGGGGCGGCGATCGGCTCGGTCGCGTTGCGGGTGGCGGCGGGCGCGTACTGCCCGGTGGTCGTCGTGCGCGGGCGGGCGCTGCCGGACGGGGCGGTCGTGGTCGGGGTGACGGGTGACGAGCGCGCTGGCGAGTTCGCGTTCGAGGCGGCGGCGCGCAGGCGGGTCCCGCTCGTCGTGGTGCGCGCCTGGCAGTCGGATCAGCCGGGGCGGGCGGCCGAGGAGGACTGCGCGCTGCGCGAGTGCGTCGCCGCGTGGGCAGACAAGCATCCGGACGTCGCGGTGCGGATCCAGGCGGTGCGGGAGCGCTCGGCGGGGCGGGCGCTGATGGCGGTCGAGGGCGCGCAGCTGGTCGTGATCGGCAGCCGCGGCCAGGGACCGGCCGGCGGGCTGCTCGGGTCCACCGGCAACCGGCTGCTCGCGCGCGCGGCGTGCCCGGTCGCGGTCGTGCGAGGGGAGTTCCGGTGAAAAGCCGGGGAAAGCCTCGCGTAGCCGGTCCCTTCGCCGAAACGGACGTCCCGGCCGCCGAGCGCCGGACCTTTCCCCGCACCCGTGACCGGACCGAGGAGGAGCGATGCGCGCACAGCCCGGCGACTGGCTGGTGGTGAAAAGCGTCCGGGCGGAGTTCCCGGACCGGCACGGACGCATCGTCGCGGTCGGGACCCCGGACGGCGGTCCGCCGTTCACCGTCCGCTGGTTCCTCGGCGGCTACGTCTCGACGATCTTCCCCGGCCCGGACGCTGTCGTGCTCACCGAGGCCGAGCGGAAAGCTCCGCGCTCCCGCCGCGCCGGGAACCGCCCCCGCCGCGGCACTGAGGACGTTGGTCCCTAGCGCCGGTGACTCCGGACCGGCGTGCGCGACCGGGTCCGTCTCCTACTTTCGGACGAGTGCCAGTGAAAGGACGGGTTCGATGCGCGCACGCGATCTGATGTCCTCGCCTGCGGAGACTGTGCGTCCGTGGACCTCCGCCGACGAGGCTGCCGGGATTCTCGCCGGCCGCGGCTATCCCGCGCTGCCGGTGGTCGACGACGACGGCCGGCTCGTCGGCATGGTCACCCAGGCGGAGCTCGGGCCGCGCCATCCGCGCTCTCCCGGAGCGATCGAGACGACCGTCGGCGCGGTGATGACCTCGCCCGCCGCCGGGATGCCGCCCGGCGCGGACCTCGCCGACGTCTGCCGGGAGCTGGTGGACGCGAAGAGCCAGGCGATGCCGATCGTCGAGGGCTCCCGGGTGGTCGGCATCGTGACGCGCGGCGACGTGGTCCGCGTGCTCGCCCGCGCCGACACCGCCATCGCGGCCGCCGTGCGGCACCGGCTCGAGGTCTACGGCGGGACCGGCCGCTGGAAAGTCGAGGTGCACGAAGGGATCGTGCGCATCACCGACCGGTACGACGACGAAACCGACCGCGACGTCGCGACGCTGCTGGCGCTCGCGGTGCCCGGCGTGGTGGGCGCGGGCCCGGCCGGCGACGGGACGCGCGGATGACCGGCCCGAGCCGCACCGTGCTCGTCGGGATCGGCGGATGGGACGGCGCGGCCGAAGCGGTGCGCTGGGCCGCCCGGCTCGCCGCGGGCCGCGATCTCGAACTGGAGCTCGTGCACTGCCTGCAGGCAGCGGTGCCCGCCGGGCCGGTGCCGCTTTTCGAGGACGGGCCCTCCGACGGCGGATCCTTCGCGCCCGCCGGGGAAGACGAGCCCCTGCGGTTCCGCAGCGAGGTGTACACCGACTCCGCGCCGGACCTGCTGATCGACCGGTCCCGGGACGCCCGGATGGTCGTGCTCGGCCGCACCGGGGCCGACGGGTTCACCAGCATGCTGGCCGGTGCGGCGGTCGCCGCGGTCGTGGGCGACGCGGGCTGCCCGGTCGTGGTGGTCCGCGGGCGCCGCGGCGACGGCCCGGTCCCGCTCGCCGGACCGGTGGCGGTCGGCGTCGACACCAGCCCGAACAGCGAGGCGGCGATCGCGGCGGCGTTCGAAGAAGCCAGTTCCCGGCGGGTCCCGCTGGTCGCGGTGCACGCCTGGGCCGACGTCGTGTGCGACGCGATCGAGCACACCGCGCGTCCGGAGCCGGAATGGGAAACCCGCGGCGCGCCGGTCGAGGAACGGCTGCTCGCGCAGCGGCTCGACGGCTGGCAGGAGAAGTACCCCGACGTCGAGGTGCGCCGGAAACTGGTCCGCGACCGGCCGCGGCAGGTGCTGCTGGAGGAGTCGGAGCGGGCGCAGCTGATGGTCGTCGGCACCCGAGGCCGGGGCGGGTTCGCCGGAATGCTGCTGGGTTCGACCAGCCAGGCGCTGATCAACCACGCCTCCTGCCCGGTCCTCGTGGTGCGGCCGGAGGCCCGGCGCTGAGCCGTCCCGCGCCCGGCTGGTGAAATGACAACGACCGGGGGATCCGGAATGCCCCGGACGGAGCGCGGGCGATTCCGGCGATGATCGAAATTCGCTCGCAACGACCATTCCGCCGCCGTTCGCGCCAGTCCGCCGTGACGAGCCAGTGCCGCCGTTCGGCCTTGCGGCGCGCGGCCGAATCGCCGCTTCCGCCGCGCGGGGCAAGGGGTCGGGCGGGACGATTTTCCCCGCGATTCCCCGCGACGGAAAACCGGCACGCCCGTTTTCCCGTGCAGCGCGGAAAATCGCGGACGTGCCCTTTCCGCTCGCTTGACGGCCCCTCGCGCGAACCGCGAGACTGAATTCCCAGTGGCACCGCGGGCGGGACGCGGGGGCCGGACGGGCAGGAGCCGGGGTGAACCAGCGGGACACACCCGAAACGACGAAACTGACCTTCCCCGACCAGCCGAGGATGGAGCTGGACCAGCTTCTCGGCGAACTGGTGGAACGCGCCCAGGAGGTCATCAGCACGCAGGGCAGGCTGCGCGGGCTCCTGCGCGCGACCCAGTCCATCACCGGGAGCCTCGCGCTGCCGGCGCTGCTGCGCCGCCTCGTGGAATCCGCGACCGAACTGATCGGGGCGCGGTACGCGGCGCTGGGCGTGATCGGCCCGGACGGACGGCTCTCCGAATTCGTGCACACCGGGATGGACCCGGAGGCGGTCGAGCGGATCGGCAGGCTGCCCGAGGGCAAGGGCCTGCTCGGCGCGGTCGTCGAGGACCCGCGTCCGGTGCGGCTGGCCCGGCTGCAGGACGATCCCCGGTCGACCGGGTTCCCCGAGGGGCATCCGCCGATGACGAGCTTCCTCGGCGTCCCGGTCCGGGTGCGCGGCGAGCTGTTCGGCGACCTCTATCTCGCCGACGCCGAACAGGGCCAGTTCAGCGACGAAGACGAACAGCTGGCGCTCGCGCTCGCCGCGACGGCGGGCAGCGCGATCGAAAACGCCCGGCTGTACGAGACCGCGCGGAACCAGCAGGAATGGCTGCGCGCGTCCGCGGCGGTGACGAGAGAACTGCTGTCCGCGGAGGTCGGCGATCCGCTGGGCCGCGTCGTGGACTACGCGCGGGCGCTCGCGTCCGCGGACCTGGTCTCGGTGAGCCGCCCGGCGGAGCGGGAAGGCTACTTGCGCGTCGAGCGCGCGGTCGGGGCCGGAGCGGAGGAACTGGCCGGCCGGGAACTGCTCACCGCGTCCACTGTGTCCGGCACGGTGTTCGCCAGCGGCGAGCCGAGGATCGCTTCGTGGCCGGACGAGCTGGCGCGGCTGTCGGTGCCCTCGGCGCTCAGCTTGAACCTCGATTCGGTGATGCTGGTGCCGCTCGCCGGGAACGGGACCGTGGCCGGGGTGCTGACCGTCGCCCGGCTGGCCGGCCGCCACGGGTTCACCGCCGACGACCTGGAGATCGCGGCCTGGTTCGCCGACCAGGCGGCGGTGGCGCTCGAACTGGCGCGGGCGCGGGCCGAGCGCGAGGACGCCGCGCTGCACGACGAACGCGACCGGATCGCGGCGCGGCTGCACGGCGAGATCCTGAGCCGGCTCTACGCCGCCGGGCTGTCGCTGCAGACCACGGCGGGGCTCGCCCGGTCCTCGGTCGTCGCGGCCCGGCTGCGCGAGACGATCGCCGACCTGGACGACGTGATCAATCACGTGCGGCGGACCGTTTTCCGGCTGGACGACGTCGTGGCGCCCGCGCCGGAGCCGGTCCGCGACCAGGTGCTGCGGGTGCTGGCGCAAGCCCGCGAGGAACTGGGGCTGGCGGTGTCGACGCAGCTGACCGGGAAGCTCGACCCGGTGCACTCGGACGTCGTGGTGCCGTTGCTCGCCGACGCGCTGCGGCTGGTCGCCCGGCACACCGCGGCCGATTCGGTGGCGGTCGAGATCCAAGCGGAACCGGTGCGGACGACGGTGACCGTCCGGTACGAGGACGCCGGCGACGTCGCGGTGTCCGCCGCTCCCGCGCTGGCGGCGCTGGCCGAGCAGGCGAGCCGCCGCGGCGGGACGCTGACCGTCGCCGGGGGCTCGCGGCTGAGCTGGTCGGTGCCGGTGCGAAACCGGCCGCCGGACGACAATTGAGCACTGACAATTGAGCACTGCGCGCGCCGCGGTGGCGACGCACGACCGAACCCGAGGCGGGAGAAGGACCGATGCTGCGCGTTTTCCTGGTCGACGATCACGAGGTGGTCCGGCGCGGGGTCGCCGACCTGCTGGAGGAGGATCCGGAGATCGCCGTGGTCGGCCAGGCGGGCGACGTCGCGCAGGCGCTGGCCCGGATCCCGGCGCTGCGGCCGGACGTGGCGGTGCTCGACGTGCGGCTGCCCGACGGCAACGGCATCGAACTCGCCCGCGCGCTGCGGTCCTGGTCGCCGGACCTGAAATGCCTGATGCTCACCTCCTACACCGACGAGCAGGCGATGCTGGACGCGGTCATGGCCGGCGCCGCCGGGTACGTCCTCAAGGACATCAAGGGCTTCGACCTGATCGCGGCGGTCCGGGAGGTCGGGGCGGGGAAGTCGTTGCTGGACGCGCACGCGGCGGCCGCGTTGATGGCGAAACTGCGCGACAGCGCGGAGAAACAGCGGGGACCGCTCGCGCAGCTGTCGGAGCAAGAGCGGACGTTGCTGGGGTTGATCGGGGAGGGGCTGACGAACCGGCAGATCTCCGAACGGATGTTCCTGGCGGAGAAGACGGTGAAGAATTACGTGTCGCGGCTGCTGACGAAGCTCGGGATGGAGCGGCGTACGCAGGCGGCGGTGCTGGCGACGGAGCTGCGCGGTCGTCCGCGCCGTCCGGGTGGTTGACTGCCGGGTGCGGCGGTTTCGCTTGTGCGGCAAGGAGTCCGCGGTGCGGGTTTGCCGGGCTGCGGCGACAGAACAGCGTGCTCAGACGCTCAGCGACGACGGTGCGACAAGCACGTCCTCCAACGCCCGGCGCGGAGTCCGCGGGACGGCGGCGCCGTAGCCGAGGCGCAGCACGATCTGCGGCCACAGCCCGCCGCCGAGCAGGTCTCGCAGCCGGTCGCGGATCGCGGGCACCTCCACCGGCTGGGAGATGAACGACGCGTCGATCCCGGCCGCCGTGGCGGTGAGCAGCACGCGTTGCATGGCCTGCCCGGCGCGCAGCCGGTCGATCGGCAGGTCGGCGAACGTCCCGATCACGACGACCAGCGGCGGCGCGCCCGGCGCGCGGGTGCCGTCGCCGTAATCGCGCAGGACCCAGGCGTCGTCCGCGGTGACGGTCCCTCCGGCGGCGAACGGCACGCCGTCGCGCTGGTGGCGCCCCCGGCCGGTCCAGCGCTGCCATTCGGACCGGAAGGCCGGGTCGCCGGTCTGGAGCCGGTGGCTTTCCCGGCTGAGCTCCTTGAGCCCGGCGAGCTGGTCGTCGTCGAGCCGCGGCAGCCAGGCGTGTTCGACCTCGGCCGCGTGCCGAAGGGCTCCCAGCGTCCCGGGCGGAATCGGTTTGGCGGTGAACGGCGTGCGGTTGGTGCGCCGGAGCGGAATCGCCTCGGCGAGGGCGGCGAGCTTGCGGTCGGTCGCGGCCGCGGCTCGCGGGCGCACGAGGGCGAGCAGGTCGGGGTCGCCGCGGCGAGGGAAGTAGCTGGTGGCCGGCTGTACGCCGGTCGCGTGGACCGCGGTGCGCAGGTTGAACAGCGCGGCCCCGCAGGACAGCAGCAGCTCGCGCCGGTCCGGGTCGGCGACGGGAAGGGTGCGGTCGGCGTCCGCGTGCACCCCGATGCCCGCCGGACCGCTGCTGAACAGCCAGGGCTGGGTGTTGTACGTGGACGGGGCGAGGATGGCGCGGCGCAGCACCGACGCCACCTGGTCGGCGCTGAGCAGACCGGACGGCGCCACCTGAAGGGTCATCCTTCTCCCCGGGACAGCGAAAGGCGGGGACACTGGTCCGTGCCCGCTCATTCCGTTCAGCATGCGTCCGGCGGGAGAGGACGCACAGGGGCGAAAGTCATCTGTCTGACGACGCCGACGACCGAAAGCAGGTCTGATGCCGGAACCCATCCGGAAGCTGTCGGGAACTCTGTCGCAGCTGAGTCTGCGGGAGACGCTGCGCGATCTGCAGGAGCGGATCGAGCTGCTGATCGGTGCCCGGGACAAAATGGACGGACTGCTCGAAGCGGTGCTGGCGGTCGCGTCGGGGCTGGAGCTGGACGCCACCCTGCACCGGATCGTGCAGGCCGCGGTGGAACTCGGTGACGCGCACTACGGCGCCTTGGGGGTGCTAGGCGACGACGGCGCGCTGGCGGAGTTCGTGTATCTGGGCATCGACGAACAGGCGCGGGAGCGGATCGGGCCGTTGCCGGAGGGGCACGGGTTGCTGGGGCTGGTGATCGACGACGCGAAGCCGTTGCGGTTGCCGGAGATCTCGGCGCATCCGGCGTCGGTGGGGTTTCCGGCCAATCACCCGCCGATGCACTCGTTTCTCGGCGTACCGGTGCGGGTGCGGGACGAGGTGTTCGGGAATCTGTATCTCACGGAGAAGAAGGACGGAGCGGAGTTCGCCGACGACGACGAGGTGATCGTGCGAGCGCTGGCCGCGGCGGCGGGGATCGCGATCGAGAACGCGCATCTGTACGAGCAGGCCCGGTTGCGGCAGCGCTGGCTGGGCGCGACGAGCGAGGTGACGACGGAGCTGCTCGGCGGCACCGATCCGGTGGACGCGCTGGAGCTGATCGCGGGCCGGGCGCTGGAGCTGACCGGCTCGGACGTCACGATGCTCGCCCTTCCGGGCACCGGCAGGCTCGACACCGACGAGGGGGAGACCGATTCCTCCGAGCTGACCGTCACCGTGTGCGCGGGCGGCCGGGACAACCTGATCGGGCTGCGGATGCCCGTCTCCGGAACCGTGCCGGGCGCGGTGTTCCAGGACCGGACCCCGCGCCGGATGGCCGAACTGGACCTGCTGTCCGGCCGCGGCCCGGCGCTGGTGGTTCCGCTGCGGGCGGGCGACCACACCTCCGGCGTGCTGATCGCGGTGCGGGACCCGGGATCCTCGCCGTTCGAGACCTCCCAGTTGCCGGTGCTGGCGTCGTTTGCCGATCAGGCCGCGCTGGCGTTGCAGTTGGCGGCGCAGGCGCGGGCGGCGCGGGAGCGGGATGTGCTGTCGGATCGGGATCGGATCGCGCGGGATTTGCATGATCATGTGATTCAGCGGTTGTTCGCGGTGGGGCTGGCGATGCAGAGCACGCAGCGACGGGCGAAGGCTGCGGAGTTGCAGTGGCGGTTGCAGGAGAGCATTGATCAGTTGCACGAGATCGTGCATGAGATCCGGACGGCGATTTTCGATTTGCACGGGGGTGCGGCGGGGGAGACGCGGCTGCGGCACCGGTTGCATGACGCCATTGCGGAGTTGACGGATGATGCGCCGTTGCATCCGACGGTGAGCATGTCGGGGACGTTGGATGCGGTGCCCGCACAGTTGGCCGAGCAGGTGGAAGCGGTCGTGCGGGAAGGCGTCAGCAACGCGGTCCGGCACGCGGGTGCGTCGGCACTGTCGGTGTCGGTCGCGGTGCGGGACGGGGTGGTGCGGGTTTCGGTGACCGATGACGGGCGGGGGCTGGCCGAGGGGGTTTCGCCGAGCGGGCTGGCGAATCTGCGGGAACGGGCCGAATCGGTGGGAGGGGAGTTCACGGTCGGGGCACGGCCGGGTGGCGGGGTGCGGTTGGACTGGTCGGCGCCGTTGAGTTGAGGGGCGTGGGCGACCGGTGGGTGCGGGTGCTGGGTGAGGCGCGGGTTTTGCGCGACGGACTGGGTGATCTGGGGACGGCGGTCGCGGGGAGGTGGTTGAGCTGTCGGGAAGTGCGGGGGTGCGGGGTGGTTGCTCCGCTGAGCCGGTCCGGGAACAGAGGTTGACCCGTTGAGCCGATGCTCGGTCGTGCCGCGCGGGTGCCGGAGCTTTGTCGATGTGAGAGGACTTGCCCGGCGGGTTGGGAACTGCCTGAGTGGCGGCAAGTTCGGACGGGGGTGCGGGTGGTTGGTTCCGCTGAGCAGGGCCGGAGGGTGGTGGCCTTGGAGTGGGTGGTTGGTCGCGCGGTGCGGGTGCCGGAGCCTTGTTGACGCGAGAGAAGTTGCCTGGTGGGTGGGGAATCTGCCTGCGGCGGCGGGCTTGGGCGGGGTGTGGGTGGTTGGTTCGGCTGAGCCGGTCTGGAGGGTGGTGGGCTTGGATCGGGTGGTTGGCCGCGCGGTGCGGGTGCCGGAGCCTTGTTGACGCGAGAGGACTTGCCTGGTGGGTGGGGAATCTGCCTGCGGCGGCGGCAGGCTTCGGCGGGGTGCGGGTGGTCGGTTCCGCTGAGCCGGTCCGGAGGGCGGTGGCCTTGGAGCCGATGCTCGGCCGGGCGGCGCGGGCGCCAGCCCGTCGATGCGAGAGAACGGCCCACCGGCCGGGAATCCGCCTGAGCGGGTGCGAGATTCAGGCTCGCAGCGCGTCCGGGCGGTGATCCGCGGTGCGGCTGGCCGGGACCGTCGCGCGGAGGTGGTTCAGTTCGTCGTCGACGTCGGCCACGACTGCCTCCAGCAATTCCTGCGAGAGGTCGCACAAGGCGCGTCCGGCGGCCAGGTAACCGGCCACGTGTGCGAGGCCGCGTCCTTCGGCTCCGCTGTGCGCGAGGCCGACGCCGGAGAATTCGTCGCCGTCGCCGGTCCGCAAGACTGCCCGGGCGCGGGTGTAGCGCACGGTCCGGTCGAATGCGATGGCGAGGGTCCACTGCTGCGGGATCTCGGTCATGTCGGCTCCGTTCCGGTGCACCGCGCGGGCCCGGCCGGGAGGCCGGAAGTTCGCTGCTCCTCGTCGTGTCCCCCTGCGGGCGACCGGTCGGTTTCCGGGCGTCCGGGCTGATAGTGCGGCGCGCGGTGCTGGCCGGGATAGGGCCGGAGGTCACCGCAGCCCTGCCGGACGTCCGCGGGCGCGGCGGGATCGTGCGCCATGGGGCCGGGTTTGTCCATTGTGGACAGGAAGGTGGCTGGTCCGGCATGGAAGCCGGAACAGGCGGCATATTCGCGTTTCCGCTGCGGCGCGGAGGGATGAAGCGAGGCTCGATGGACACCGGTCGGCGCGCTGCTGGAGGATGAGGTGGCGAAGGTCCGGCACGGGGCCGATCTCGTGACCAGCGCATTGCTGGTTGCGGCGAAGGCGAGCGTCGCCGCGGAGCCTGGTGACGACGTGGTCAGCGGGCCGCGCCGCGGTGCACCACGACGCCGGAATCGTGCCCGCGGAGTACGGGGTTTCCGCGGGGCGGCCGCTTGCCCGGCCGAGGGCATCCGCGTATGCCCGGAAGAGACGGCGGAGTTCCGCGAGGAACCTGATCCAGGGGAGGGAGAGAACCGATGAGCGACGGGTTCGCCGGCGCGGTCAGGCCATCGAGCGAAAACGAGCTGTTGCGCGCTTTCGTGGACATGGCCGACACGCTGGCCGACGAATACGACGCGGCGGGCATGCTGCACCGGCTCGCCAGATACTGCGTGACGCTGCTCGGGGCCTCGGCCGCCGGGATCCTGCTCGCTGACCAGCGCGGTGGCCTGGAAGCGGTGGCGTCCTCGGCGGAGGGGGCCGAGACGCCGGAACTGCTGCGGTTGCAGACCGAGGAAGGGCCGTGCCTGGACGCGTACCGCAGCGGCGAAACGGTGAGCGTCGAGGAGGTCGCGGCGGAGACCGCGCGGTGGCCGCAGTTCGCGCGGCGGGCGGGACGAGCCGGATTCCGGTCCGCGCAGGCGTTGCCGTTGCGGTTGCGCGGGCAGGTGATCGGCACGCTGAACCTGTTCGGCCAGGGTCTGGTGGGCGGGCCCGCGCTGAGTGCGGCTCGCGCGCTGGTCAATGTCGCGACGATCGGGATCCTGCAGGACCGCACGATCCGGCGCGGGAAGCTGCTGACCGGGCAG
The DNA here is from genome assembly GCF_055583325.1 of Amycolatopsis sp. NPDC104775. Lineage (NCBI taxonomy): Bacteria > Bacillati > Actinomycetota > Actinomycetes > Pseudonocardiales > Pseudonocardiaceae > Amycolatopsis > Amycolatopsis sp. NPDC104775. The sequence continues at coordinate 339,626 of NZ_JBVJOE010000001.1, read as the reverse complement.
CTGCAGCACGCGCTCGACAGCCGGGTCGTGATCGAACAGGCGAAGGGTGTGCTGGCGCACGCCGGCGGACTCGGCATGAACGTGGCGTTCGAGCGGCTGCGCGGGTACAGCCGCGCGCACAACGAACGGCTCACCGAGGTGGCGGAAGCGGTCGTGCGCGGGGGACTGCGGCCGGAACGGGTGCTCGGCCGCGTCGGGACCTGAGCCGCGAGCGTCACCCGCCGCGACCGGGAAACCACCCGGAATGGGCGTAACGGCCCCGCTCCGTGCATGAGCCCGGTGCCGCGGCGGTGGGCCGACGCCCGGACGGACGTCTTGGCAAGGCCTCCCGGCCGCGGTTACCGTGGGTGTTCCGGACCGGGTCCCGACGGGGACCCTGCCGGGGAAAGTGCAGATGCCGCGTGCCCTGGCCCCTGGCTTCTGACATCTGCGGCCTGGAACTCGTGCGGACAGTCCGGAGTGTCTGATGTCGCTTTCGTCCTCCGAACCGGTTTTCCGTGCCCGGAGCAGGAAATCGTGCGAGCGCTGCGGCGAGCAGATCCCGCCGGGGAAACTCCAGACCGGGCTCGTGCCCGATTCGTCGCGCGTCGACGCCGCCGATTTCGCCGGGTACGGCCAGCGGCTCGTCTACGCGTGCGGCGACGACCACATGGCCCAGCTGGTCGAGAAGGCCCGGCGCGACTGGATCGACGAGCAGTGGTGGTTCGGCCTGCTGTGCCAGGCGAGCCGGGCCGCGCGGCAGGCGTCGCTGGCCGAACTCGCCGTCCAGGCGCGGCTGTCGGCCCGGCAGCTCGCCGCGGCGCTGGAATGGAACACCGGCCGCGAGCACCCGCTGCTGTGCCTGCCGGGCGGGCAAACCTGCTGACTGCAGGCCGTTTCGTGACGGTGCCCGGGCAAACCGCATCGGCCAGCTGATCAGCGGCACCGCGAGCAAGAATCCAGCTGCGTGACCAGTGCGCTTCGTGCGGAAAAACGCCAATCGGGCAGAATGCCGGTCGCCCGCATTTCCGCGGATTCCGTATCCGGTGCCGAAAGAATTGACCGCATTCGCCGGGTGCGCCCGCGGGCCGGTCCGGCGGGGCGAATCCGCAACCCCGACAAAGACCATTCTGCCCGGGAATTTGACAGTTCCCGCGCGACCGAACGGAGGTTGTGCCTTTTCCCGCGCCGCTCAGACTGGAAGCCAGGCGGGAACGAGCGGTCCGTGCCGTTCTCGTGGCGACGACCGGCGGAACGGCCGCCGGCGAGGTCGAGCCCAGGCCGGCGGGGCCGGGCGCGCGGTGCGGGGACGCCGTTCGTCGCGTCGCGCACCTGCCGCTGTGTTCTCCCGGCGAGGCGCGAGCGAAGGAGGACGGATGAGACTTGACGGCAAGACAGGATCCGCGCTGGCGGCGGTCGCGCTGGCGGCGTCGCTGGCCGGTTCGGCGTCCCTGGCGGGCGACCGGGCCGACGCCGCGCCGCCGCCGGCGTGCTCGCCGAACACGACGGTTGCGGTCGACGACGGGCCGGTGTGCGGGATCGCCGGTCCGGACGTCCGGTCGTGGGAAGGGATCCGCTACGGGGCGCCGCCGGTCGGGAATCTGCGCTGGGCGCCGCCGCAGCGTCCGGCGAAGTGGACCAAGCCGTTCGAGGCGACCGCGCCGGGCAACGCCTGCCCGCAGCCTGCCGGGCTCGGCCCGGGATCGGAGACCGAGGACTGCCTGAACCTGAACGTGCGCGTGCCCGCCAATCCCGGGCACGGGAAGCTGCCGGTCATGGTGCAGCTGCACGGCGGCGGATTCCTTCTCCTGCAAGCGCAGAACGCGAGCCGGCTCGTGACCGAGGGCCGCGTGATCAGCGTCGAGGTCAATTACCGGCTGGGGATTTTCGGGTTCCTGGCGCACGCGGCGTTCGGCGAGCACGCGGGTGATTACGGGCTGCAGGACCAGCAGGCCGCGCTGCGCTGGGTGCAGCGCAACATCGCGAAGTTCGGCGGAGATCCGCGCAACGTCACGATTTACGGGGCGTCCGCGGGCGGTTCGAGCGTGTGCGACCACACCGTTTCGCCGACCGCGGCGGGCTTGTTCCAGCGCGGCATTTCCCAGAACGGCGAGTACAACTCGTTGCTGGGCACGGACATTCAATGGCAGCCCCAGGACTGCAAGGCGGATCTGCCCGACGAGCAGCAGGCCCAGCAGGCCGGGGCGCGGTTCGCCAAAGCGCTGGGATGCCAGGACAATGCCGGTGCGTGCTTGCGCAAGGCCCCGGTGGCGGCCTTGTTGAAACAGGCGGGCAACGGGATGAAACCGGACAGCGGCACGATCGCGCCCATCGTGAACGGGACCACGCTGCCGATGTCGCCCGGGGAGGCGTTCGCGAAGGGCCGGGTCAACAAAGTGGCGCTGCTGCACGGCGTGGCCCGCGACGAGGTCCAGCTGCCCTCCGCCTCGACCGCGGACGACTATCGCAAGCTGGTCGCGCAACAGTACGGCGAGCACGCCAAGGAAGTCAGCGAAAGCTATCCGCTGAAACGCTTCCCGAACCCGGCCCCGTTCCTCGCCTTCCGGACCATCGTGGCCGACTCCAACTCGGTCTGCCCCGCGCTGCTGAACGACGAGCGGCTCTCGCGGCACATCCCGGTGTTCGCCTACGAAATGGACGACACCGACGTTCCGCCCGCGTTCTTCCTCGACCCCACCAAACCGAACGGCGCGTACCACGTCGCCGAGGGGATGCTGCTGACGCCGCCGCCGGGAGTGCAGCTCACCCCCAACCAGAAGGTGCTCTCCGACCAGCTGGTGGCGCAGTGGACCGGCTTCGCCCGCACCGGAAACCCCACCGTGGACGGCACTCCCCAGTGGGATCCGTTCACCGAGCGCAATCCGGTTGTGATGTCCCTGAACGCGGCGGGGGACAGCCAGCTCACCACCGAGATCCCGCGCCAGCACCGTTGCTCTGGGCTCTGGAACCCGCTGGCCCCGTTCGTCCAGCATCAGTGAGATCGCCGGTGCCGGCGGGATTCTCTCCGGCCGGCACCGGTTTTTCCCACTGTGGTCAGGGAAGCAGCGGCAGCACCGTCCGGGCGGCGATCCGGCTGGTGGTGCTCGTGGCGTTGTCCTTCAGCGAATCGGGATAGACCACCGGCGGATTCGGGCTCGTGCGGTAGCCGACGAACTTGCTCGCGCTGGCGCCGTTGTACGCGGTGCACACCAGGGTGATCAGCCACTGGCGACGCGCCGCGAACTGTGGCCCGCCGACGGCTTCGGCCTCGACGTGGCACTCCGGTTCGAGTTTCCCGATGACGATATTGCTGCCGTCGCGCACGGTCGCGAGCAGCCCGGTGCCGCTGAACCCGGCCCGGCTGCGCGCGACCTGCGCGACCGGAGCGACCGCGTGGAGCGCGAAACCGAGCTGGTCGACCGCCGATTTGTCGCTGACCGCCGACAGCTGGCTGTCGATCAGGTTCACGCAGTACGAGCTGTCCCTGGCGTAGGCCTGCAGAGTGTCCGGGGTGAACCGCTCGATGTCGGCGAAGTCGTCGACCGCGCTGCGGGCGCAGGCTTTGGCCTCGGCGATCGCGACCTGGTCGATGTGGTTGACCAGCTCGGTTTTGGCGGTGGCGATGGCGTCGAGAATGGCTTTGGTCGCGTTCTCGAGCGAACGCTTGTTGCCGAAGAAGTCCTTGAGAACGGAATAGGCGGTTTGCGCCCAGGCGACGATGGCCCCGACGGCGTGCGGCCGGACGGCCGCCTGCGCCGGTGCGGTCGTGCTCAGCAAGGCGACAGCCAAGGTGATCGCGGCAGCGCTGTGTGCCAGGTGTCTTCGCATCGCGTGCTCCTTTGTCCCGAATCGCGGATAATGCTCGAACGGCAGGCGATCGATCACGGTCTGCACCGGAAAATGGTCGTCTCCCGGACCGCGGTGGCCGGCCGAGGTTATTGGACCGGCCGCCGCGTGCCGAGCGCAATCCTTCCAACGGCGCAAAACCCTTGCGGCGTCCGCGAAAAGCTAGGGAAAGCTATAAGGAAGCACTGATCTGGCCGATGTGGGCCGGGTACTCCGGAATTGGCTCAATTGTTCTCCGGAATCGCGGTCAGGGGCGGCCGCCTTCCAGATGGATGGTTTCGCCGGTAAGGAATTCGGCCTGCAGCATCCACAGCACCGTGTCGGTCACGTCGGAGACGGTGCCGGTACGGCCGACGAGGGTGCGCTGCGCGGCGTTCGCGAGGAAGTCCGGTTTGGCGTCGCCCTTGCCGTCCCAGACGCCGGAGTCGATGATCCCCGGCGACAGCGCGTTGACCCGGACCGGGGCGAGCTCGGCGGCGAGGTGCTGCGCGGCGAAGGCCGCCGCGCCGTTGGTCACGCCGGTCACCACGCTTCCGCGGGCGGGCCGCCACCCGACCTGGCCGGAGAACAGCAGCAACGACCGCCGGATCGTGAAATGTTTCGCGAGCAGCAGGGGGCCGATCACCTTGGCGGTGAAGGCGTCGACGGTCTTGTCCCGGTCCAGCTCGCGGATCGGCACCGCGTGGGGAGCCGCGGCCGTGTTGACGAGGTGATCGACCGGCCCGACCTCGGCGGCCGCGGCGGCGATGGTCGCTTCGTCGCGCAGGTCGAGGTGCAGCCCGCCGGGCCGATGCGACGCGACCCGCACCTGCGCGCCTTCCGCGGCGGCGGCGTCGGCGATCGCCGTGCCCAGATGCCGTCCGCCCAGCACCAGCACTGTTTGTCCGGCCAGCCGGTTGCCCATGGTCCTTCTCCGTTTCGTCGGGGTGCGAGAGCGGAAGTAGGCTATGGAAAAGTAACCAGGTACTTCAACGTAACCGGAACCGGAGGAATCGCCGTGCGCTACGACGTCATGTCCGCCAGCTGCCCGTCCCGGGTGGTGCTGCACCGCATCGGGGCGCGGTGGACCGTCTTCGTGGTCAACGCGCTGGAGCACGGCCCGATGCGCTTCACCGCGCTGGTGGACAAGATCCAGGGCGTCACCCCGAAGGTGCTGACCGAAACGCTGCGCGCGATGGAGGAGGACGGCCTGCTCGCCCGCGTCGACTACGCGGAACAGCCGCCCCGCGTCGAGTACGGGCTCACTGACCTCGGCCGATCGCTGCTGGTGCCCCTGTGCGCGGTCCGCGAATGGGCGGAGAGCCATGTCCCCGAAATCCTCGAAGCCCGCGAACGCGCCCACACCGCCCGGCCGAACTGATTCCCTTTTTGGGTAGGCCGTACCCATGCGCCCCCGACGGGCGCGTGGCAGGGTGCGACCCATGTCGCGAGCGGGGTCCGAACCGTCCGGCGCGCAGGGGGATGCCCGGTGTTTACGGCCTGCTGTGCGGCCGTTGGCCGACGCCGCGTCAGACCAGCTGCGCGCCGCTGTGCCCGGTGCGGACTCGGCCGAACTCGCTGCCGTCGACCGGGGAATGGCGGAGTGGCTCAGCGACCGGTTGTGCTGGGCCGCGGCCCGGGCTCTCGTCGCCCGCCTCAAGACTGAGTCTTTCGCTACGTTGCTGGCCAGTGATCCGCTGCCGGATGTCCTGGCTCAGCACCCGGGCCTGGCCGAGCTTCTCGCCGCGCTCACCCGCAACGCCGTCGCCGCCGCCGCGGAACTGCTCACCCGGCTCGACCACGACCGCGCCCTCGTCGCCGAATTCCTCGGCGGCGTCCCAGGACAGCTGACGACCGTGGTCTTCGGCCGCGGCGACGCCCATTGCGGAGGCCGGACCGTCAGCGAACTCGGCTTCGCCTCCGGTGCCCGGCTGATCTACCGCCCGCGCCCGGTCGGCCTGCACGCACGCTGGAACGATCTGCTCGCCGATCTCGCCCCGCTCGTCGGCGATCTCGCCCGCGCCGCTGTGGTGGAACGCCCCGGCTACGGCTGGGTCGAATACGTCCACGCCCGTCCGGCCGCCGACGTCGACCGGTTCTATCGCCGGCTGGGCGCGCAGCTCGTTCTGCTGCACCTTCTCGGCGCCACCGACATCCACGCGGAGAACGTCGTGGCGGCGGGCGACCACCCCGTCGTCGTGGACGTCGAAACGCTCTTCCAGCCACGCTGGACCCCGCACACCGACGGTGGTTTCGATCCTGGCCTGGAAGCACTGGAAACGTCCGTCCTGAACACTTTCGTCCTGCCCCGCCCGGTGTTCGGCCCCTACGGACGGCTCGACCTGTCCGCGTTCGGCGGTCGTCCCGGCCGGTTCCCGCACGACCTGCCCGCCTGGGCGGACGCGGGCACCGACCGGATGCGCCTGGTCCGCGGCCCCGCCCCGTATTCCGGCGGACAGAACCTCCCGGCCGCCGACGTCGACCCGGCGGCCCACGGCAATGCCTTGCTGGCCGGTTTCCGCGTCGCCTACCGCGTGCTCGCCACGCATCGCGACCGGGTGCTTCGCGGTCTGGACCGGTTCGCGGGAGCCGAGCTGCGGATCGTGCCCCGGGCGAGCGAGTGGTACGCCGATTTGCTCCGCGAATCCACCGAACCGGTGTTCCTGCGCGAGATCGACGGCCGTGCGAAGGCGTTCGCGGCGCTCGACGACGTCACCGCGTATCCGCATTTCAGCCGTTTCGCCGACCCTTCGCGAGCGGATCTGCTGGCGGGGGACATTCCGTACTTCGCCGCTTCGGCCGACGGCCGGGACGTCCAGACGGCTTCCGGAACGAAACTCCCGGACATCCTGGAAACTGACGGCCTGACCGCGGCGCGCGCCCGGATCGCCAGGCTCAGCGAGCAGGACCTTCGCGTCCAGTCGTGGTTCGCCGAAGCCTCGCTCGCCACGATGACGCCTTTCGCCGGACATCGAATGCTCCCTGGCGCGGTGGCCGAGGTCGAGACGCCTGATCCCGCGCGACTGCTCGAACTGGCGGTCGGCATCGGCGACGAGCTGCTGCTGCGGGCGAGTGCCGATGCGACCCGGATCAACTGGCCTTCGCTGGAGATCGCCGAGGACGGTGACTGGTGCGTTCGGCAGCTGGGCGCGTCGCTCGGCAGCGGGTATTGCGGGGTAGCGCTGTTCCTCGCCGAGCTGGGCAAGCTCAGCGGGCAGGAGCGCTTTCTCGACGCCGCGGTCCGGACGATCCGTCCGCTGCCGGGGCTGATCGAGTTGCTGGACGGCTATCCGTCGCTGGCGGCAGGGGTCGGACCTGGCGCGTTTACCGGGGTGGGCGGAATCGCCTATGCCGTCGCGCGGTTGGCCGGATTGCTGGGGGAGTCCACTGTGGACAGGCTGGTTCCGGCGGCCGTGCGGGCGACCGCGGCTGCGGCCCAGGGCGCCGAGGCGGCGGATGTCGCCGACGGTCTGGCCGGGGCGCTGCTCGCGGTCTCAGCCGTGGCGGACGAAACCGGTTCACCGGAAGCGAGTGCGCTCGTCGCGGACTTGGGCGCACGGCTGGCGGTGCTTCCGCCATTGCCTGCCGGGGGATTCCTGTTCGGCCGCGCCGGAGTGGCGCGTGCCCTGCGGCTGGCCGGACTCGTCCCGCCCGGCGAAGGCGAGGCGACCGGGCTCGCCTGGTGCTCCGGGCTGGCCGGTCTTGTCCTCGCCGACCCCCGGCCCGGAGTGGCCGCCCGCTTCCGGACCGCGCTGGAACGACGGCTTCCCTCTCCGGATCATTCGCTGTGCCACGGAGAACTCGGCGTACTCGACGCGGCCAGGGCGGTCGGCGCGCCGGTGCGGCTTCCGCGCGGGGCACTCGCCTGCGGAACCCCGGGCGCGGTCCCGACGCCGGGCCTGCTGCACGGTCTCGCCGGACTCGGCCACGGCCTGCTGCGGCTCGGCTTCGCCGACCGGGTCCCGGCGCTCGCCCTTTTGGAACCCGGCCCGCCAGGTTCCTGACCACCCTGAGGAAACCCATCGGAAAGGAGAACCGGAAATGCACGAGGACGTCCAGCCCGCACCGGAAGCGGAGGAGACCGCCGCCGACGGCGGCCGGGCGCTGCCCGGCTGGCAGCGGCAGTGGGTGCGCTCGGCGGTGCTGACCGGGATGACCGTCGGCGCGGTCGCGGTGGCCGTGCTGGCCGGCGATCCGAGCACGGTCGCCGGGATGAGCTGAACCGGGCGGCTCCGGACACGACAGCGAACGGCGGCACGGAGACCGGGCGGGGGTCCGGAGGGCGGCCGGGCGTCCGATGTGGACGCTCGGCCGCCCGTGTCCGGCGAACCGGGCTTGCGCCGCAACGGCATCGCGCGGCGCAGTTCTCTGGTCAACGGGCGCGATCCCGCGAGGCAGGCCTTCGTCGCATACTTCTGCGGGGGAGAAGAGCCTCCCAGCGATGCTCGCCCGTCAGAAGAGACGACTCCGCGACCGAGCCGCGCTGCACTCAGGAAAATCTAAGCGGCCAGCCCGGCGCGAACCGCGGGGCCGCAGCCCGGTCGTTGCCGAGCGCGTAAGGGAAGCGCCGGTCAGCGCAGAGCCTTCTCGACCAGCTCGACAGTCGCGCGAGGATCGTCGACCTGCACGACCAATCGCGCGTACCGCTCGTCAGCGAGTTCGATCACTACCGCCTTCGACGCGTCCTTGACGTCCCAGAACACCTTCTCCCCGTCGAGGTGGAACGTGCCCGCCGTGATCACCCCGGGCACGTGGGCACCCGGCGCGCGGATTCCCTTGGGCTCGGCGGCGATGCCCGGGTCCGCGGTCGCGCCGCGGACGTTGGCCAGCGGGATGGTGAGGCTGCTCTTGAGCGCCCAGAGCTTGTCGAGGCCTTCGATGTCGACCACGAGGTCGTTGCCGTCGATGCGGACCAGTGCCATGTCGGTTTTCCTTGTCAGTCAAGAGGATCGAGGCGGTGAGTCAGCGCGGTGCGCGCGTCCTCGGGGTTGCCGCGCAGCCGGAGGCCCAGTGCGGCGGCGGTCAGGGCGGACGCCAGGGCGGGGGTGGCGCCGAGCGCGTCGGCGATCGCCTGGTCGAGCGTGGCGAGCGCACCGTCCACCTCGGCCGCGACGTCCTCGTCGGCCGGTGCCCGGTCGATCGCCGCGAGCAGCAACAGGCCGAGATCGGCTGAGGCGACCAGCCGCAGCGCGGTCGCGGCGTCCGGGGCCCCGGCGAGCGCTTCGGCCAAGGGCTGGACGTCGCGCGCGACGTGGCGGCGCAGAGCGGTCAGGTAGAGCCCGCGCTTGCTGCCGAACGTCTTGTACAGGCTGTTGCGGTGCACCCCGAGGTGGGTGACGAGGTCGTCGACGGACACCCCGTCGTACGCGCGCTCGCCGAACAGCCCCACGGCGGCGCGCACCACCTCGTCCTCGTCGAACGTCCGTTGCCTGCCCATGCCCTGACGATAGACTTTTGGGGAACGATCAGTCAAGAACGATCGTTCCCCAAAAATCTCAGCCGGGAGCCGAGTCGCTCAGCACTGCCGTCGCGTACTCGCACAGCGTGGTCCGGTCTGGGGCCTGTGTCTTGGCCAGCAGGCTCGCCACGTGCTTCTCCACGGTCCGCACCGAGATGTGCATCCGCTGCGACAGCGCGCGGTTGCCCAGCCGCTCCGGCATCAGCTGCAGCACCTCGAACTCCCGCCGCGTCACGCCGATCCCGCGCAGTTTCGGCGGGATGCGTTCGGTGCCGGAGCTGTGGTAGCGCACCGGGGTGCCCATCCGCCGCAGCAGGGACCGGCAGGCTCCGGCCAGGACGTCGACGCTTCCGTGGAAGTGGTTCTCCGCGTCGGCCAGCCACTGGCCGGGTTCGCCCCAGCCGTCGGCGAGGGCCGCCTCGGACACCAGGCGCAGGGCCAGGTGCCGGGCGGTCGGGAAGACGGACGACGCGGCGACGGCGGCGTCCATCGCCCGTTCGGCGGCGTCGGGACGCCCGGCGCGGCCGTGGTGCACCGCGCGGGCGAAGCCGAGGAATTGCCGGTTCCAGCGCATCCGGCCGACTTGGGCTCCGGCCGCCCGTTCCACTTCGGCCGGATCGCCGGCGCCGTCGACCGCATTCAGCAAATGGACTAATCCGAAAGTACCGGAGAAGTGGAAATAGGCTTCCAGTCCGCCGTATTCGGCCGTCAATTCGGCGGACAGCGTCCGCGCGCGTTCGCGGTCTTCGGTGAGCAGCGCGCAGAACAGTTCGGCCAATCCTTTGGCCAGCGGCGCTTCCCGGGAGTTTTCGCCGCCGGCCGCCCGGAATTTCCGCAGCGCGGCCCGCATCTCCTGGCAGCGGCCCCGGTGGGCGGCGAGCACGGCACGCAGCATCAGCGCGTACCGGATCACCGAGTGCAGCCGCAGCCGCCCGCATTCGGCCAGGCTCGCGGCGAGGATGCGTTCGGCCTGGTCGTAGTCCGCGCGCAGCACCGCGGCGTAGGCGAGGTTGGCGTAGACGTTGCTGGCCAAGGTGATGCAGCCGGAGCGCAGCGTCTCGCGGTAGGCGTATTCGAGCGCGGAGGCTTCGCCCTCGGAGAGCCAGGCGTTCGCGCCGAGGCCGATGAGACCGTGGTTGCGCCAGGTGGTCAACTGGTGTTCGGTGCCCAGTGCCAGCGTGCGCCGGTAGCCCTCGTCGGATTCGGACAGTGAGCGGCCGCGCGTGCTGAAACCGATTGCGTACCAAGCCTTGCACGCCGTCTCGGGATCCTCGGCCGGGTCGACGCCGCGGATCGCCCGACGGGCCAGCGCTTCGCTGCGGCTGACGTGCCCGGCATCCGCGCCGGTGCGGCACGAGGTGAGATAGGCGTCGACGACGTCGATGATCGCGGTGTCGGCTTCGGAAGCGTCCGGCGGCAGCAGGGCGCGGGCGGCGGCGACCTGCCGCACCCCGTCCTCCCAGCGGCCCGCGACCTGTGCGGCCCAGGCCATCCGGACCTGCTGGCGAATCTGGCTTTCGGTGTCCCACAACGGGTTTCCGAGCCGAAGCTCGGCGGCGACCTCGGCGGCCCGGTCGAACTGGCCGTCTTCGGCGAGCGCGGTCAGCAAGGCTTCGAGCAGTTCCCCGCGCAGTTCGTGCCAGCGGTTTTCCTCGGCCGACAGCATTCCGAGAGCGTTGTCGAGCACGGCCACCGCGGTGCCCGCGCCGCCCGCGTGCAAAGCACGGCGGGCCGTTTCCAGGTACAGCCGGGCGGCGGCGAGCACATCGCCGCCGCGGCGGCGCAGGTCGGCGGCGAGGTGGCACCAGGAGCCGGGCAGCCCGGGGTACAGCTCGGCGATCGCCCGCGCGACCCGGTCGGACAGGGTGACCTGATCTGCTTCGGTAATCAGCGACAGCAAAGCTTCTTCGGTCAGCGGATGCTCGAAGGAGTACCAGCCGGGGGTGCCGTCGCCGCCGGTCAGCAAGCGTTCGGCGACCGCGGCGCGGACGTGGGCCAGCAGGGTGCGGTCGTCGAGGCCGAGGCAGCGTTGCACGACCGGCAGCGGAAAAGTCCGGCCGACGATCGCGGCGACCGACAGCAGCCGCATCCCGTCCGGGCCGAGCTGCCGCGCGCGCTGCTCCACGGCCTGCACGAGGCTGAGCGGCACGCGTTTTCGCTTCCCGCCCACCAGCTGCCAGCCAGCGGGACGGCGCACCAGATCCTTCGTGGACACCGCGTAGCGCGTAAGTTCCGCCGCGGCGAAGGGATTCCCGCGGCTTTGCGAGTACAGGTGCTCGGCGGCCGACGGGCCGACCTCGCCGGGCGGGCAGCCGAGAAGGGCGGCGACCAGTTCGGTCACCCCGGCGCGGTCGAGCCGGTCGAGTTCGATCAGCGTCGCGTCGCCGCGCTGCGCCAGGGTCGCCGCCAGCTCCGCGCCCGCGGACGTGCCGACCCGGACGGTGGCCAGCACCAGCACGGGCTGCTCGCGCAGGTTCGACGCGAGATAATCCAGCACAGCCAACGTTTCCCGGTCCGCCCAGTGCAGATCGTCGACGACCAGCAGGCAGCCCCGGTCCCGGCCGAACCACGACGTCAGCCGCAGGATCGCCTCGGCGAGCACGAGCAGCGACGTCTCCCGCGGCTCCGGCCGCGCCCAGTCCGGCACCAGCCGCCCGAGCGCGGGCAGGTAGGGCGCCAGCAGTTCGTCGTCCGGCGTGCGTTCGGTGCGGGCCAGCGAAAGCAGCGCCTCGGCCAGCGGCCGGAACGGGATCGCCGGACCCGTCGCGCTGGCCCGTCCGCGCACGGCCACCATGCCCGCCGCTCGTGCTTGCTCCGCGGCGGCCTCCGCCACGGACGTCTTCCCGATCCCCGGTTCGCCGGTGAGCACGACCATGCCGCCGCGGGACGCTCTCGCCGCGCTCAGGAACCCGGCCAGCCCGGCGAGTTCGCTTTCCCGTCCGATGAGCATTTCCACCCCTTCAGCCGAACGGCACGCGGGCGACGGCTTTCGCCCGCTGCCGGTCTGCTCCCCCGGGGCGGAATGCTATACGCAGGCACCCGCTTTCGTGGGGGCAGAAATACCGCCGTTCCACCTTGTGGCGCAATTGTGCGCACGGCCTGAAATCGTTTAGTCACAGCCGGAAACATTTTCCGGCGCCCGCTGTCGGCGGACGGCGACTCTTTGGGTGCGCGGCACCCATGCGCGCGCCGCCCCCGCCGGGCGAGAGTGATGCGGCCGGGAACGAGCCCGGCCGGGAAGGAGGTCGTTCCGCCATGAAGCCGAACCGGCTGTCCTTCCGCGATACCGCGGCGGGAAACGGGGAGAACCGGGCAAACGCGGCGGTGGCGCGATGACCGCGACGACCGCTCCCGCGGTCCTGGCCGACGGCGGGCTCAGCCAGGGCGAAGCGGACCTGTCGTGCAGCTACGCCGCGGTCCGCACGTTGCGCCGGCTCGGCCGCACTCCGGCCGAACCCGCTGGTATCGCGAAGTTCCTGCGGTCCCGGCGCAACAGCGACGGCGGGTACGCCTGGCAGCGCGGCCTGCCCTCCGACGGCTGGGCCACCTACTGCTGCACCCGGGCCTTGCGGGATCTCGGCGAGGAAATCGACGAACCCGCGCGAGTCGCCGAATGGGTTTCCGGCACCAGCGCCGTCGAGGGCGGGTTCGCGCTGGCCGCCGGCGGTCCGCCGGACGTGTGGGCGACCTGGTGCGCGACAAGGACTTTGGTCGAGATCACCGGCACCGCCACGGTGGAGCCGGAACGGCACGCCGGATGGCTTGCCGCTCTGCAGGGCCCGGACGGCGGCCTCGCCTGGCAGCCCGGCTCGAACCGGTCGGACGCCCGCGCCTGCTACTACGGCGTGCGCGCGTGGCGAGCGGTGACGACCGCGCCGCTGCCCTGGCGGACCGGACCGCTGGTGTCGTGGCTGTGCGAACAGCAAACCGTCGAAGGCGGATTCCGGTTCGCGCCCGGCTCGGCCGTCTGCCTCTGGGCGACCTTCCGCGCGGTCCTGACCTTGCGCGTCCTCGGGGCGCAACCGGCGGACCCGGCCGGAGCGCTCGCGTGGATCGGCGAGCGGCGGTTGCCCGGGGGCGGCTACGAACGCTGGCCCGGCTACGGCCGTTCCGACGTCTGGGCGTGCTTCTCCGCGGTCGGCGCGCTGACCGCGCTCGGCTGCGACCTGCCGGCCGCGGAGGTGGACGCGATCGCCGAAGCGGTGGCACGCTGCCGGCTGGCGGGCAGCGGATACACCTACCGGAGCCCGGACGCCGCGGGGGACAGCCTCGCCACCGCCGCCGGTCTGCTCACGTCAGCGCGTTCGGGTGCTCCCACCGCGGGATTGGTCCGCTGGCTGCGGAACGCGCAATCGCCCGCGGAGGACGGCGTGGTCTACATGCCCGGCCAAGGCGCGGAAATCCGCTGCACGCAATGGGCCTTCGAAGCGTTGCGGGCGAGCGGGCACCGGTTGGACGAACACCGCCTGCGCGGCTGGATCGCCCGGCTGCAAAACCCGGACGGCGGTTTCGCGCACTGGCTCGGCCGCAGTTCCGACCTGGTCTCCACCACCGCGGCGGTCGAACTGGCCGACCGGCTCACCGGCGGCCGTCCAACGACGATCCTCGACGGTGCGCGAGCGGTCGCGTTCGTGACCCTGTGCCGCGACAGCGGCCTGGTCGACCCGGCGTCGGCAGGCACCGCCGTCGCGAGCGCGGCCGCACAGGCCGCCCGGGTGCTGCACCTGCTCGGCGCGCGGCTGGCCGCGGCGAACCTGCACGCCGGACTGGCCTGCTACGCCCGGGCGGGCGGCGGATACGCCGCGACCGCGCTCGGGCCTCCCGACCTCGCCACCACCTACCAGGTCGTGCGCACCGACCAGTGCCTCGGCCGCGAATCCGACCGCGCGTGCGTCGCCCGCTTCCTCCTCCGGGTCGAACTGGGCGGCGGGCACTACGCCTGGAGCCCGCGCTCGCGGGCGGCGGCCGGTCCGCTCGCCGACTGCCTCGGCGCGCTGCTGCGCGCCTGGCTGACCGATCCGGCGGCCCTGCTGCCGCCGCTGAACCTGTGACCGAAGGAAAACCGAACCGGCATTCGTTCCCGGCGCAGGGCGTCGGCCGGGAATCGCATTCCGCTCAGCACCGGGAAGGGAGCAACAGGTGAGTACAGTGCGCGAAAGCACCGCGGAGGGCAAGAAGAAATCGCTTGCCGACATGTTGGCCCGTGCACGCGCCAAGATCACCGACGGACCGCGTCCCCGCCAGGACCGCGGCAACGTGCCGCTGTCGTATTCGCAGGACACCCTGTGGGTGGTGGACCAGCTCGCCACCGGCAAATCGACCTACAACGTCGCCTTCCTGTTCCGCCTCGAAGGCGAACTGGACGCCGACGCGCTCACCGAATCCTTCGCCAGCATCGTCCGCAGGCACGAGGCGCTGCGGACCTACGTGCTCGAAGAGAACGACGAATTCTTCCAGGGGATCGTCGAGGATCCCGAGATCGTCGTCCCGCGTTCGTCCGCCTCGTCGGAGGCCGAGGCCCGCCGGATGCTCGACGAACTCGCCGAGGTCGGCATGACGCTGACCGAATTCCCGCTGTGGCGCGCGGATCTGGTCCAGGTCCGCCCCGATCTGCACTACTTCGGCCTGGTGGTGCACCACATCGTCTTCGACGGGGTGTCGACGGCGATCTTCTTCGAAGAACTCGAAAAGGAATACAACGCGCGCCGGACTGGCACGACGCCGGCCATCGAACCGCCCGCCGTCCAGTTCGCCGATTTCAGCGAATGGCAGCGCAAGCAGATGCGCGCCGGGGCCTGGCAGGCCAGCGCGGACCACTGGGCGGAGGCACTGCGCGACGTCGAGGTGATGGACATCCCCGGCGACCGTCCGCTGCCGCCCGCGGTGACCTATCCCGGCCGCGCGGTGGTCCAGACCTGCGAGGGCCTGGCGACCCAGGCCAACCGGCTGGCCGCGTCGCTCGCGACGACCCCGATCACGGTCTACGCCACGGTGATGGCCTGCCTGTACCAGCGTTATTCGGGGTCCGGCGACGTCATCTTCGGCATGCCCAGCGCGAACCGCGCCGAGGTCGAATGCGAGCGGACCCTCGGGTTCTTCATCAACATGCTGCCGCTGCGGTTCCAGCTCGACCCCCGGGAGTCGTTCCAGGAGTCGATCAAGCGGGTCCAGCAGCGGCTGCGCGGCGCGCAGGCGCACGGGTACCTGCCGCTGGAGCAGATCATCGCGAGCGCGCAGGTCCGGCGCGATCCGGCGCGGTCCACCTTGTTCCAGTACACGCTGACGATGAACGAGTGGACCGAGCCGATGCGGCTGGACGGGATCTCCGCGACCGAGGTCGAGGTGCCGACCACGCGGGCGAAGTTCTTCCAGCAGTGGACGATCGCGCGCAGCGGCCCCGATCTCGAGGTGCACACCGTCTACAACACCGACATCTTCGACCAGGCGACGATCGAAACCATGCAGCGGGTGTTCGTCTGGCTGCTGCGCAGCGCGATCGCCGACCCGGGCGTCACCCTGCGCGAACTGTGGGACCACGACAGCGAATCCCGCCGGATCCAGGCCCAGCTCGGCATCGGCACGCAGGCGCCGGCCCCGGCAGGCAACGTCTTCGCGCACTTCTGCCGGGTCGCCGACGAGCACGCGGACCGGCTGGCAGTCAGCACTCCCACGAAAGACCTGACCTACCGGGACCTGCGCCACCGGGTGGACGCGCTGCGCGGCTATCTGGCCGAAGCCGGAGTCCGCGCCGGGGACCGGGTCGGCGTCGCGCTGGAACCGTCGGCCGATTTCTCGGCGACTGTCCTCGCGCTGCTCGCGCTCGGCGCGGTTTACGTGCCGATCGACGCGATGAACCCGCGCGGCCGGATCGAGGCGATCCTCGACGACGCCGACCTGCGCTGCGTGGTGTGCGACGCGACGACCGCCGGGGTCGCGCCCGGCGCGGAATGCCGGTTGCCGGTCGACGCCCCGGTCCCGGCGGACCTGCCCGAACCGGCGCGCGGCGGGAGCGAAGTCGCGTACCTGATGTACACCTCGGGCAGCACCGGCAAGCCGAAAGGCGTGCTGATCACCCACGACAACATCCTCGGCTTCATCCGGAACGTCCAGACGCTGTTCGAACTCAGCCCGGCCGACCGCGTGCTGGGCTACGCGTCCTGCGGGTTCGACGTGTCGGTGTTCGAGATGTTCGGCGCGCTGCTGAGCGGGGCGTCGCTGCACGTGGTGCCGTCGGTGATGCGGCTGAGCATGGCGGAGGTCCAGCAGTTCCTCCAGGACCACCGGGTCACCGTGACCGATCTGCCGCCGTCGGTGATGAAGCTGCTCGACCCGGGGCCGCTGGACGATCTGCGGATCGTGTTCGTCGGCGGCGAGGCCTTCTCCCACGAGCTGGTGCGGGCGTGGGGCAAGGGCCGGCGCATCTTCAACGGCTACGGCGTCACCGAATGCACCGTCACCAGCGTCGTCGAAGAACTGGAAGAGCCGCTGCCGCCTGCCGGGCTGCCGATCGGCGGCCCGATGGACAACCACGTCGCGTACGTGCTGGACGAGCACAACCGGCCGGTGCCGCAAGGGGTCATCGGGCAGCTGGCGCTCGGCGGGGTCGGGCTGACGCCGGGCTATTGGCGGCGCGACGAGGACAACCGGGAGAAGTTCATCCCGGATCCGGTCGGGCCCGATCCGTCCGCGCGGGTGTATTTGACCGGCGATCTGGTGCGGCACAACGGAGACGGCCGGCTGGTGTACGTCGGACGGCGCGACCGGCAGGTCAAGATCAACGGGGTGCGGATCGAGGTCGGCGAGATCGAGAGCGTGCTCCGCGCCGCCGAGGGGCTCCGCAACGTGTACGTCCAGGTCCGCCAGGACGGGGAGCAGAAACGGATCGTCGCCTACTGCGCGACCGGGGGCAGCAGGCAGGCCAGCGAAAGCTCGCTGCGGGAGTACTGCCGCAAGCGGCTGGTGTCCACGATGCAGCCCTCCACCTTCGTGCTGCTGGACGAACTGCCGATCAACGGCAGCGGGAAAATCGACGAACGAGCGCTGCCGGACGCCGATTTCACCGTCGAGGCCGCGCCCGTCGAAGAGCTCACCGAGCTCGAACGGGCGATGCTGAACGACGCGTTCGGCCCGATCCTCGGCCGCACCGATTTCCCCAAGACGGCGAGCTTCTTCGACCTCGGCGGCACGAGCCTGCAAGCCGCGCAACTGGTTTCGAAGATCAAGAAACTGTTCTCGGCGACGATCTCGCTCGCGGCCTTCTTCAACGATTCGAGCGTGCAGAGCATGGCGCTGGAGGTCGAACGCGCCCGGCTGGCGTCGCTGCCCGCCGAGGAACTGGAGAAGGCCATCGCCGGAATGACCGAAGAGGACGTCGCCCGGCTGCTGGCCGGCGAATGAGCGGACGTGGAGCGCATCCGGAAAGGAGGAGAGATGGTCGGTGACGGCGAACGCCTGAGCAGCTATCTCAGCGCGAGGTCGGCGGCACCGGGCGTGCCGGGACTGGTCGAGCTGAGCCGGTCGGCGCCCGGCGCGAAGGCCCTGCTGTTCGCGCATCCGGTCGGCGGCAGCCTGCTGACCTACCAGCCGCTGGTCCGGAGGTTTCCGGACTACCGCTGCTGGGGGCTGGAATCGTCGCGGGCGGTGCTCGACGCCGGCGATCCCGGGGAGTCGATGCAGGATCTCGCCCGCCGCTACGCCGAGGTTCTCGCGCAGCACTGCCCGGACGTCGATCTGGTGTGCGGGTGGTCTTTCGGCGGCGCGCTGGCCTGGGAAATCGCCAACCTGTTCGCGGCGCGGGGAAAACGGCCGAAGGTGGTGCTGCTCGATTCGACCTGGTCGACCATCGCGTACGAGGAGTCGACCCTCGCCGAAGAACGGGAGTGGTTCGTCCGCGACGCGTTGCGCTCCAACGGGCACGACGGCGAGTTCCCGGCGGCGACTGACTCCGAAGCGGCCGAGATCGTCGGCATGGACGAGGAAACCTTCGCCGAGCGGCTCCGGATTTTCGGGCACAACAGCCGTCTTCTCCGCAAGTGGAAGCCGACGCCGGGCGCCCTGGACGTCGTCGTGGTGCGGGCGGCGGAGTCCTTCAAACGGGACTGGCGCACGGTGACCTCGGGCGAGGTCGACTTCCAGGAACTGCCCGGCGAGCATTACGGCCTGCTGCGGAACGCGGACACGCTCGCCACCATCGAGAAGATCATCCGCAGCGCGCTGGATCTCCCTTCGCACCCCGCGCAAGCCGGCACCGGTGCGGAGCCCGAGTTGCACGCGTCCCTGAAAGAGCTGGTCGAAACCCCGCATTGGCGCGATCTCGTGCTGCGGGCGCGCAGGATGGAACCGGAAGCGATCGCCGAGGCTTACCGGGAACTCGGCCGGCGCGGCCTGCTCACGCCGGACTGGCCGGTCGAGTTCGGCGGCTCCGGGTTGCCGACGAAGGCCGGGGTCGAGCTGTTCGAGCAGTTCATCGCCACCGGGCTGCCGGACCTCGTGTACGCGCTCACCGTGCAGATCGTCGGCTACTTCGTGCTGAAATCCGGTTCGGACCGGTTGAAACGCGATCTGCTCCCGCGGATCAGCCGGGGCGAGGAATTCGCCACCGTGCTCTACAGCGAGCCGCGGGCGGGCAGCGATCTCGCGTCGCTGCGCGCCCGGGCGGACCGCCGAGGCGACGGTTACGTCCTCAACGGCGTCAAGGTGTTCAGCATCTACAGCCACCTCTCGGGCTCGGCGCTGGTCGCCGCGCGCACCGGGGACGAGGGCCACAAGTACGACGGCATCACGCTTTTCGTCATCGATCTCGCCGCCAAGGGCGTGAGCGTCGAGCTGGTCGAGACCATTCAGCCCGAGCAGATGTGCCGGGTGCGGCTCAAGGACGTCGAGGTCGAGAGCTGGCGGCGGATCGGGGAGGAGGGCCGCGGCTGGGCGCTGCTCGACGGCGCGCTGGCCATCGAACGCACGGGCATCGACCACGTCGTCCGAGCGGCGCGGTGGCTGAAAGCCTTGCGCGCGGCGGCGGTCGGCCCGGACGAGCTGCAGTTGCTCGAAGGCCAGGTCGAATGCGCGACGACGGTGGCCCGCGCGGCCACGGAGGTGTTCCTGCGCCCCGACGCGACGGCGACGGACACCGCGGTCGCCAAGCTGTACACCAGCGAAACGTGCCAGCAGGTCGGGCACGAGGTGCTGCGCCGCTGGCGGACGCTCCGGACCGAACCGCACGAGGGCCTGATCCGCGAGGAACTGCTGTCCGGCCTGACGGAATCTCCTGGGCTCACGCTGTCGGCCGGGTCGTCGGAGATCATGCTGTCGACGCTTTCGGTGGACCTCAAGGAGGAATACCCCGCCCGGTGCAAGGAGATCCTGCACCGGTTCGGCGGGGAACTCGCCGACACGGTGGTCGAGGTGCTCGAACCGGTCGGCGCCGCGATCAAGGCCACCCCGCTGTTCAGCTACTCCGCCGACCGCCGGGCCGCACTGGCGGACACGTTGGCGGAGCTGGGTTTCGACCAGGTCGAGACTCCCGAGGACGACGGCGGGCTCGGTCTCGGCCTGGCAGTCGGCTGCTCGATCAACCTGGGGCTGGGCTACCTCGGCTTCGAGAACGCCTACCAGCCGACGGCCGAACCCGGCGCTCGCGAAGGCCGGGTGCGGCACGCGGCGTACGTGCTGGGGCTGGGCCTCGGACTGTTCCGGACCGCTTGGGAGCACGCCGCGGGCCGCGAGCAATTCGACCGGAAGCTCGTCGACATCGACGCGCTGATGTTCCCGCTCGTCCGGTCGTACGCCGAACTGCGCGCGGTGGGCATCCGGCTGCAGGAGATCGCGGACACCCTGCCGGACCTGGACGACGCGGCGTTGCGGCGGTTCGAACTGGTCGAGGAGGACGTCATGGTGCGCGCGGTCCGCGCCTCGATGCAGGTGCTGGGCGCGCAGGGCATCACGGAGTGGTCGGTCGCCTCGCGGTTTTACCTGCGGTGCGCGGAGAATCTCGGCCTCGCGGCCTGACTGTCACGCAAAAGGAGACGTTTACATGCGGGTCGCCCTCGAAATTCCCGAGGCTGTTTCCGAGGTTCCGGACGGGGCCTCGCCCGAGCTCTACGACGAATCGCTGTACTCCGCCCAGGACATGCACGCCGTCTGGCAGCGGATGCGCGCCGAGGGCGGCCTGCACCGGCAACGGACTCCGGACGGGCAGGAGTTCCTCGCGGCGACGCGGTACGCCGACGTCAAGGCGGTCCTGAACGACCACCAGACGTTCTCCTCGGCCTACAGCACCATGCTCAGCGTGCGCGGCGACGGGGATGTCGCTGCGGGCGCGGCGATCCACCTCACCGATCCGCCGCTGCATTCGGAACTGAAGCGGATTTTCACCCCGCTGATGACCGTGCAGGCGACGCAGCGGCTCCAGGTGGGGATCGAGGCGAGGATGCGCGAGCTGTTCGACGC
The DNA here is from genome assembly GCF_055583325.1 of Amycolatopsis sp. NPDC104775. Classification (NCBI taxonomy): domain Bacteria; kingdom Bacillati; phylum Actinomycetota; class Actinomycetes; order Pseudonocardiales; family Pseudonocardiaceae; genus Amycolatopsis; species Amycolatopsis sp. NPDC104775. The sequence goes on along the minus strand of NZ_JBVJOE010000001.1, from coordinate 318,919 downwards.
CGTCCGCGGCAAGGAGGCCTTCGACTTCTGCGAAGAGATGATCACCTTGCCGATGACGATCACCGGCCCGCTGATGGGCATTCCGGAAAGCGAGTGGCCGGTCACCGGCCGGGCGACGGTCCGCGCGATGGGCGGGGCGGACGTGCCGGAATCCGAGCGGCAGCGCCGGTTCGCCCTGTTCGAGGCGCACACGACGATCATGACCGTGCTCGGCGAGGTGCTCGAATCGGGCCCGTCCCAGGACACGGTGAGCGGCCGGTGCCCGCTCGCCGCCGAAGCGGTCGGCGATCCGGACCGCGACGTCGCGCTGCTGAACGCCTACGCCTTCCTGATGGGGGCGAATCCGACGGTGCCGCAGACGATCAACCAGACCCTGATCCTGCTGGCGAGCGACGATGAGCTCTGGTCGTGGTTCGTCCGCCAGGAACGCACCGACCAGCGGTTCGTGGACGAGGCGCTGCGCTGGGCGAGCCCGATCAACCACGTTTTGCGGCGCGCGGCGGCGGACACTACGCTCGCCGGGACCGAGGTCCGGGCGGGGGAGCTGGTCACCGCCTGGCCCGCCTCGGCCAACCGGGACGAGGAGGTATTCCCGGAACCGTTCAGGTTCGTCCCCGACCGCTCCCCGAACCGGCATCTCGCCTTCGGGCTCGGCGCGCACCGGTGCGTCGGCCAGCACGTGGCCGTCGCCGGGTTGAAGACGTTTTTCGATCTGTGGCGGGAAAACGTGCGGTCCTTCTCTCTCTCGGGGCCGCCCCGGCATCTCGTCTCGAACTTCTTGAACGGCGTCGTGCGCCTGCCGCTGGCGATCGGCTGGGCCTAGGCCGGGGACGCCGCGAAAGGAGGACTGATGAGCGAACTGGTGACGAGCGTGGTCGGACCGGGCGACTGGCCCGCGATCGACGAGTTCTTCGGGCCGAAAGGGCTCGTCGAATACTGCTGGTGCATGTATTTCCGGCTGGGCTCGAAGGATTATTCGGCGTGCCGCCCGGCCGCGCGGCGGGCGACGCTCGGCGAGCTGGTCGAGGACGGCGAACGGGTCGGCGTGCTCGGCACGGTCGACGGCGTCCCGGTCGGCTGGCTCGGCGCGGGCCCGCGGCTGGGTTTTCCGCGGCTGCGCCGGTCGCGGGCGGCGAAGCTGCTCGAAGGCGACGACCCGGAACGGATCTGGTCGATCGTCTGCGTGTACCTGGCGCGCGAGCACCGGCACCGCGGCCTGCTCCGGCAGCTGATCAACCGGGCCGCCGAGTGGGCGGAAGAGGAAAAGGCCGATCTGATCGAGGCGTATCCCGAGGACGACCGGGATCCGGCGTCCGGTTTCGACCCCTACAGCTTCCACGGCCGGGTCAGCACCTTCGAGGCGTGCGGCTTCACCGTCGTCGAGCCCCGGCTGCAGCGCAGAGCCCTGGTGCGAAAGGAGTTCCGGTGACCGTCCACGAAATGCTCCGGCTCGAACCGTTCTTGAACAACCAGGCGGCGACCACGCCGGAGAACCTCGCCGACGGACGGCTGAACGTCTGGCGGAATTCGATTCCGGCGCAGCCGGGGCCGGTGGAACGGGTGGTCGACGGCGTCCCGCTGCGCAGCACCCGGCTGGACGGCAGCGGTCCGGACAATCTGGTCTGCTCGGGCCAATGGATCGAGGTCCCGCGCCGGCGCTGGGACTGGCTGTACGTCATCGGCTGCGGCGAGCGGCGCGTCCGCGACTACGTGACCTGGCATTTCGCCGACGGATCGGCGAGCAGGGACCGGTTCGAGCTTTCCGACCTGTGGGAGGGCCGGTCGGACTACGGCGAGGAATTCGCGCTGCGCACCGACACCATCCACTATCCGCAGCACGTGCAGGAACGCATCGGCATCACCCTGTGGTGCCAGCGCGTTCCGGTCACCCGCAGGCGGCCGCTGCGCGCGCTTTCGCTGCCGGAGAACCCGGCGGTGCATTTGTTCGCGATGACGCTGCTGGGCCGCTGAACCACTGTTTCGGAAAGGTTTTCGGCATGCCACGACTACGCGGCTGGGACGGTGCGACCGGCACCTACCCGCAATGGTACGAGGATCCGTTGAGCTGCCTGCAGACCACGGTCGGCAGCATTCTGCTGGAGCACGGCCTTCGCCCGGTCGAGGTGCTCGGCCTCGCGTGCGAATTCGCGTTCGCGCCCGGGGACGCCATGTGCGAGGAGTTCTACCGTCCCGCGCAGAGCAGCCGGGGCGTCGCGGCCGATTTGTGCCCGTATCACGACGTGGAATCGGAATGGACGTCGGGCACGAATGCCGACGAGCTGATCGAACTGATCGAAAAGCATGCGAGCGTGATCGTCGCGGTGGACAATTACCACCTTCCGTTCCGTCCCGCTTATCACGACGTCCACGCCGCGCACCTGGTCGTGGTGCCGGGCTGGCGGAAGTCCGGCGGGGAAACCGAGTTCTACGTGTCCGACGCGCAGCCGCCCCGTTTCCAGGGGTGGCTGCCCGCCGAGCACCTGATGAACGCGTGGACCTCCGGCAATCCGGCCGACCACCAGGACGTGTTCTTCTCCAGCAGCGAAATCGCCGGGCGGTTGCTGACGGTTCGGGTGGGTTCCGAGCCCGGAGAATTGACCGCCGACGAGTTCAGCCGGGCGATCGAGGGCAATCTCGCGCGCTGGAACACCGGTGCGGCAGGGGAAGCGGAGCGCGTGTGGACCGGCCGGGCCGGGGTTCGCCGCTTCGTACAGCAATTGCAGGAACGCAGCGGCGATCCAGCGGAATTGCGGCCCGCTTACACGTTCGGCTGGGCGATGCAGGCGCAAGCGTTCCTGCACGGCCGGCTGGCGCAGGAATTCGCGCACCGAGTGCGGGTGCCGTATCTGTCCGGAATCGCCGCGGCCGCGGACAGCGTGATGTCGGCGTGGTCGAACCTGCGGTTGCTGAGCGCGCACGCGGCCGGAATCAGCCGGGTGCCGGAATTGGTGCTGCGCCGCGGCGACGAACTGGTGCATGCGTACGAGCAATTGGCCGTCGAATGGCGGCTCGCGTTGTCGAGAGGATGGGCGGAGGCCGGATGACTACCGGAGGCGATGGCGAGCTCGCGCTCGCCGGCGGGGAGCCGGTCCTGCCGTCGCTCGCGCCGGTGGACTGGCCGAGGACGACCGACGCGGACCGGGCCGCGGTGCTCGCGGTGCTGGAATCTAACGTCTTCGTGTCCGACCGCGCGGGGCTGACCGCGGTCGAGCGGCTGGAACGGTCCTGGGCCGAGTTCCTCGGCGTGCGCCATTGCGTCGGCGTCAGCAACGGGACCACGGCGATCGAACTCGCGCTGCTGGCCCACGGCGTCGGCCCGGGAGACGAGGTCGTGGTGCCCGCGCTGACCTTTGTCGGGACGGCGATGGCGGTGACGCACGTCGGCGCGACACCGGTGTACGCGGACGTCGATCCGGCCACCTTCACGATGTCGCCGCGCAGCCTCAGCGCGGTGCTCACCGAGCGGACGAAAGCGGTCGTCCCGGTTCATCTGCACGGACTCAGCGCCGACACCACGGCCATCACCGACCTCGCCCGCCGTCACGGTTGCGCGGTGATCGAGGACGCCGCGCAAGCGCACGGAGCCCGGTATCACGGCGTCCCCTGCGGTGCGTCCGGCAACACGGCGACGTTCAGCCTGCAGATGACGAAGAACCTCCCGACCTGCGGCGAAGGCGGTCTCGTCGTCACTGATGACGACAGCGTCGCGAACAGCCTGGTCCAGCTGCGGCAGTTCGGCGAACTGATCAGGCCAGACCAGCCGCGGCGGTATGTCAGCCATCGCCTGGGGTTCAACGCGAAGCTGAGCAACGTCCAAGCCGCCTACACCGGCAGCCAGCTGGAACGCTTCCCGGCCTACCACGCGGCGCGGCGGCGGAATGTCGAGGATTTCCTTTCCCGGCTGCGGAACCTGCCCGGGCTGGTCTGCCCGAGCGAGCCGGAGGGATACGAGCACGCCTGGCACATCCTGCGCTTCGTCGTCGACCTGGACCGGCTTTTCCCAGACCTGAGCACAGCGGCGGCGCGCACCCTGCTGATCCGCGCCTTGCGCGCGGAGGGCGTGCCCGCGACCCGCTACCAGATGATGCCGCTGCCGGATCAGCCCGCGTTGCGATCCCTCTGCCGGCAGCAGCCAGCCTGGCCGGTGACTCAGGACGTCATCGACCGGAGTTTCACCATCCAGCAGCGGCATCTGCCGCCGGACGCCGGGCCGTTGCTGCAGCGATTCGCCGACGCCGTCGAGAAAGTCTGGTCGAACCTCGCTGTTCTGGAGAAAGGCGCGGTCTCGTGACCACAGCTGTGCGCAAGCCGGACCTCGAGGCTTTGGAAGCCCGCGCGGACCGCATCCGCGAGCACATCGTCGAAATGTGCTCCGGTCCGGAGGGCGGCCACCTCGGCGGCTCGATGTCGTCGGTCGAGATCCTGGTCGCGCTGTTCTTCCACGTCATGAACCTCAACCCCGCCGACGCCGAGTGGAAGGGCCGGGACGTTTTCGTCCTGAGCAAGGGGCATTCGGCGATGGCGCTGTACGCCACGCTCGCCGAACGCGGGTTCCTCGCCCCGGCGGAAATCCCGACCTTCTGCCGTCCCGGCAGCCGCTTGGCGACCCACGGCAACGTCGCGGTCCCCGGCGTCGAATTCGCCACCGGCTCTCTCGGCCACGGACTCGCCCTGGCGAACGGGGTGGCGTGGGCGCAGCGCAAGGCTGGCGCACCGCCCGCGAACACCTTCGTCCTCGTCGGCGACGGCGAGCTGCAGGAGGGTTCGGTGTGGGAGGCGGCGCAGGTGGGCCGGGCGCTCGACGCGGGCAACCTCGTCGTGATCGTGGACGCGAACGAGTTCCAGCAGACCGGTGCCGTGCACGAGGTGAGCGACGGTGCGCCGCCCGCGCAACGGTGGTCCGGCTTCGGCTGGCACACGGTGGAGGCGGCCGGACACGACCTGTCCGACCTGTGTGCGGCGTTGGAGGAGGCCGCGGCGGCGGGGGAGCCGACGGCAGTGGTGTGCCGGACGGTGAAGGGGAACGGCGCGGGGATTCTGTCCGGGCGGGCGGTGTCGCATTTCGTCCGGCTCGACGCGGCGAAGCGCAGACGCGTCGAAGCCGGGATGCGGGGAGGTCCGCGCCGTGGTTGAGACCGAAACCGACCGCAAGAGCACCCGCACCGCCTTCGCCGCCGCGTTGCCGGAGCTGGCGATACGCCACAACGTGCTCGTGGTCGACACAGACACCGGAACTATCACGCCAACTCCCGAGATGGAATATCTCAACGTCGGCATCGCGGAATCCGCCGCCGTCGGTCTCGCCGCGGGCGCCGAACACCTCGGCTGGCGCGCGCTGGTCTGCACTTTCGCGGCCTTCTCGGCGAGCCGGGCGTTCGAGTTCATCAAGCTCGACATCGCCTATCCGCGGCGGCGGGTGTGCATTGTCGGCACGCATGGCGGCGTCAGCGGCGGCTGGCTGGGCCCGACGCACCACTGCGCCGAAGACCTCGCCCTGATGAACGCACTGCCGAACATGCGCGTGGTCGTCCCGGCCGATGCCCGGCAGACGGTCTCGCTGCTGGAGCAGTGCCTGGAGTACGACGGGCCGACCTACCTCCGGCTCGGGCGCAAGGATTCGCCGGTGTTCAGCGGATTGGCCGAGCCGGAACTCGGTGTCCCGCAAGAGGTCCGCGCCGGGGAAGACGTCGCGCTGGTCGCCACCGGGCCCGAAATGCTGCTGACCGCGCTGGAAGTCGCGCGCGGACTGCTGGCGGAGGGCTATCGCGCGCAGGTGATCAACGCGCACACGGTCGATCCGGAATCCGCCGCCGCGGTGAACGATCTCATCGGCGACGAATGCCGATGGCTGGTGACGCTGGAAGAAGCGTGGCCGTCGGGCGGCATGGGCGCGCAGGTCGCCGCGGCGGCCGGGGCGCGCGGGATCCGCTGGCTGCCGATCGGGCTGGAGGGCTTCCTGGCCCCGGGCTCGCACGCGGACCTGCTCGCGGCGGGCGGGCTCGACGCCGGCTCCGTTCTCCGCCGGGTGCTGGCTTTCACCGGAGAACTTCAACCGACAGGGAAGGGGACGCACATGACCACCGAATGCCTCAGCTGCGCCGGGGATGTCCAGATCCAGGCGGACAGCTATCCCGGAGAGATCGTCAGCTGCCCGAAATGCTCGGCGGAGCTGGAAATCTTCTCCACCGCGCCGCTCAAGCTGGCGATCGCGCCCGAGTCCGAAGAGGATTGGGGCGAATGACCGCCGCGGCGGTGGGCATGGCGGCCTCGGTCGTCCGGTACGAGGAACGCCGTCTGCTGTCCGAATTGGACGGTCGCGGCCTTCCGGTGCACCGGCTGGACCCGCGCGCGATGTCGTTCGCGCCGGAGCAGCTCGACCGGCTGCCGGGCTTGCCGGTGCTCAACCGCGAGATCTCCGCACAGCGCGCGCTGCTGATGGCCGAGACGCTCGAAGCGTTCGGCGCGTATCCGGTCAACGACGCCGAGGCGTGCCGGGTCTGCGGCAGCAAATGGTCGACCTACCTGCGGCTTCGCCAGTGCGGGATCCCGACGCCGACGACCCTGCTCGCGCAGACCCCCGAAGCGGGATTGCTGGCGATCGAAGCGATCGGCTACCCGGCGGTGGTCAAACCGCTCGGCGCGTCGTGGGGCAAGCGGGTCAGCTTGATCACCGACCGCTACGCCGCCGAGGCCGTGCTCGAACACTGCGCGGAACTGCCGTCGGCGGCGATGCGGACCGCGATCGTCCAGGAGGCGGTCCGGCCCGGTTCGCCGGATCTTCGGGGCATCGTGGTCGACGGCGATTTCCTCGGCGCGATCGTCCGGTCGGGCACCGACTGGCGCAACAACGTCGCGCGGGGAGCGGCAGTCGAACTGCTCGCACCGGACGACGAGGTGCGCCGGTTGTGCCTGGAAGCGACCGCCGCGGTCGGCGCCCGGATGGCGAGTGTGGACCTGGTCGAGGGCGCGGACGGCCGCCGGCTGGTGCTCGAAGTGAACGCCCGGCCGGAGTTCCGCGGTTTCGAGAGCGCGACCGGCATCGACGTCGCGGCCCGGATGGTCGACCTGTGCGCGGGCGCCGTCCTCGAAGAGAGGGAGACGGCGTGAAGCGGATCGCGGTGGTGGGCGGCCGGGGGTTCGTGGGCGGCGAACTGCTCCGGCTGCTCGTGCACCACCCCGGAGTCGAGGTCGTGGCGGTCACCTCGGACACGCACGCGGGCCGGGCGGTGGAGACCGCGCATCCGCCGCTGCGCGGAAGCGGCCTCCGGTACCGGCAGCGCGCGGACCTGGAGCCGGTGGACCTCGTGTTCCTGGCGGGCGTGCACGGTTCCACCGCCAAGATCCTCGACGAGATCAGCGAGTACGCGCCGAAGATCGTCGATCTGACCGCGGATTTCCGGATCGAGGACGCCGAGCTCATGCAGCGTTATTACGGCTGGAACCGCGGGGAAGACAGCGCGTTCGTCCGAGGATTGCCGGAACTGCACCGCAAGCAGATCGTGGACGCGGATCGCGTCGCTGTCCCCGGCTGCATGGCGACCTGCGCGATTCTCAGCCTCGCACCGCTGGCTCAGCGCGGTCTCCTCCGCTCGGTCCAGATCGATGCCCGGACCGGCAGCAGCGGTTCCGGCGCATCGGCCGACACGTCGAACTCTCACGCGCTTCGCAGCGGCGTGCTGCGGGTGTTCGCCCCGTTCGGCCACCGGCACGAAGCGGAGGTGACCGAGGCGCTCGGCGTGGAGTCCTCGATGACGGTGACCGCGACACCGCAGGTCCGCGGCGTCCAGACCCTGGCGCGAGTGCCGGTCGAGCTGAGCGAGCGCGAACTCGTCCGCCTCTACCAGGAGGACTACGGCACGGAACCGTTCGTCCGCCTGCTCACCAGCCCGCGCGGCGCGTTCCGCTATCCGGACCCGAAGGTGCTGCTCGGCTCGAACTACTGCGACATCGGCATCGCGGTGGACAACCGGGGCAGCGCGCTCGTGATGGCCAGTCTCGACAACCTCGTGAAGGGCGCGGCCGGCGGCGCCGTGCAATGCATGAACCTGTTGCTCGGCCTTCCCGAAACCAGCGGGCTGGCCTTCCCCGGATTGCACCCGGTGTGAGCGCGATGAGAATTGTCGTGAAATGGGGCGGAAGCCTCTCCGGACGCGGGACCGGCCTCGCCGACGACCTCGCGGCGCTGTGGCGCACGCACCGGATCACCGTGGTGCACGGCGGATCCCGGGACATCGACCAGACGATCAGCGAACTCGGCCTGCCGCGCCGCACCCTGGAGTCCCCGGACGGCATGCGGACCAGGTACACCGACGAAGCGACCCTCACCGCGGTGATGATGGCCCTGCGCGGCCGGACTCAAGCGCGGCTGATCTCCGCATTGCGGCAGCGGGGAGTTCCGGCGGTCGGACTGTCCGGAATGGACGGAGGGCTCGTCCGCACCGAACGGAAAGCAGCGATCCGCGCGGTGTCCGACGGTCGCACCCGGGTGGTGCGGGACAACCTGGCCGGTCGCGTCGTGAGCGTGGACCCTCGCCTGGTAGACGCCGTGCACGCGCTCGAAATGGTGCCGGTCGTCTGCCCGCCGGGCCTGACCGCCGACGGCCAACCGACCAATGTGGACGCCGATCGGATGGCCTGCGAAATCGCCGCGGCCTGGCGCGCGGACCGGCTGCTGCTGTTCACCGACACCGCCGGGCTGCTCGCCCGTCCGGACGATCCAGCGTCCACCGTCGCGGAGTTGAGCGTGGCCGACGCCGAAGAGCTGATCCCGACGCTGAGCGGGGGCATGCGGATGAAGGTCGCCGCCGCGACGGAAGCCCTTGGCAAGGGACTGGGTGCGGTGCAGATCTGCGACGGCCGCGGGGGAGCGCCCCTGACCGAAGCGCTCAGCGGAAGCGGAACCTTGATCGGGAAGGGGCTGGGCCCGGCATGACGATTCAGGATTTCAGCACGCGGGAAGGCGAGCTGGTCGACAGCGCGGCGGTCGCGCTGCTGGCCGAGGCGGTGTCGATCCCGTCTGTCTCCGGCTGCGAACGGCAGCTGGCCGAGCGGCTGCGCGAGGTCGCGGCGGGCTTCGGCGCCGAGAGTTTCCTTGACGACGTGGGAAACGTGCACGCGATCGTCGGAAGCGGCGTGCGGACGGTCCTGCTGCTGAGCCATCTCGACACCGTTCCCGGCGAGGTGCCCTTCGCGCACACCGAGACCCACATCCGCGGCCGCGGCGCGGTCGATGCCAAGGGGCCGCTGATCGCGATGCTCGTCGCCGCGCTCACCAGCCGCGACCTCGGCGTTCGGGTCCACTGGATCGGGGTGGTCGAAGAGGAAGCGTTGTCCTCGCGTGGTGCCGAGCATGTACGCGAGACGGTGCCGATGCCGGACGCCGTGCTGGTGGGCGAGCCGAGCGGCGCTTCGACGGTGACCGTGGGCTACAAGGGAATGGTCCAGCTCGACGTCCGGTGCGAGGTCACGCGTACGCACACCGCGACCCCCGAACTGAAATCGAGCGAGACGCTGATCGCCGCACTGGCGCGGCTTCTCGACATTTTCTCGACGCGGGGCAACGCGAACTTCGGCGACGTCGGCATGGTCGTCAAGAACGGCCGCTTCGAACCGTTCTCCAGCAGTTGCTCGCTGTCCTTCCGGACTCCGCCGCACCAGTCGCCAGAGGAACTGCGGCGCCAAGTCTCGGCGATCCTGGGCGAACACGTCGAAGTGACGTTGGCATACGAGGTCCCGCCAGTTGTCGTACCACGGAGTTCGCCGTGCGTCCGCGCACTCTCCCGGGCGATCGCCATCGAGGGGCGAAAACCCCGGTACAGCCTGAAAACCGGCACCAGTGACATGAACACGCTGAGCCGCACCTGGACCGTCCCGATGGCCACCTACGGCCCCGGCGACCCGTATCAGAACCACACCGACGGGGAGCACATCGCGATCGCGGAATACCTCGCCGGCGTCCGGATCCTGCGGACTGCCCTGCGGGAACTGGACAACTCGCTCCTGGAGGTGAAGTCGTGACCAAGCTGCTGGCGTTGTGGTGCGTCCCGCGGTCGCGCTCGACGGCGTTCGAGCGCGCGATGTACGAGCGCGGTGATTTCCTGGTGATCCACGAACCGTTCTCGCGCGTGTGCGATTTCGGCACCGCGGACGTCGACGGCCGGACCTGCACCAGCCAAGACGAAGTCATGACCGCCCTCCTCGAGACCGCGGCCGAGCGACCGGTGTTCTTCAAGGACACCACGGACTTTCCCATCGACCGCCTCGGCGCGAACCCGGCCTTCGTCAGCTCCTGCCAGCACGCCGCGATGGTCCGCAATCCGCGCGACACCGTCCGCTCGCACCTCGTCATGCAGGCCGACGCGACCTCGCGGGCGATGGGATTCCGGAACCTGTGGGACATCGTGGCCACCGTCCGCGCCGCCGGGATGCCGATGCACCTGGTCGACGGCGACCGGATGGTGCGCGGCCCCGAGCAGGAGATGACCGCGTACTGCGCGGCGATGGGGATCCCGTTCGTGCCCGGTTCGCTCGCGTTCCGGAAGGAACCGCCGGCGAGCTGGGGCGCCACCGGCCGCTGGCACGCCGGGGCCAGCGCCTCGACCGCGCTCGGCGTCGCCGCCCGCCCGCGGGAGGACCTGCCCGCCGGACTCCAGCTCGTCGCGGAGAGATACGAACGCGACCAGCTGCCGTATTACGACCGCGTCCGGGCGGTGCTCGACGGGAGGAACGCAACCCCGGGAACAGCCGGGCAAGGATCGCAAAGGAGTGCACATGAGTTTGGGGCGTAGCTTCACCCGCCTGTGGATGTCGCAGGTCCTGTCGAATCTGGGCGACGGCCTGGTGATCGCCGCCGTGCCCCTGCTCGCCGTGGTGGTGACCAGGGATCCGCTGCTGATCGGCGGGCTCACCGTGGCGCAGTTCCTGCCGTGGCTGGTGTTCACCCTGCCCGCGGGAGCGCTCGCCGACCGGGTCGACCGGCGGTTCATCATGGTCTGGGGCAACGTGGTCCGGGCGGCCGGTTTCCTGCTGCTGGTGCTGATGCTGGTCGCGCACCTGCACAGCATCGCGATCCTCTACCTGGCCGTCTTCCTCACCGGCACCGCCGAAACACTCGTGGACAACGCCGCGCTGACCGTCCCGCCGCGGCTGGTCGAGCGCAAGGACCTGGAGCGGGCGAACGGACGGCTGTTCGCCACCCAGTCGGCGATCCACAGCTTCATCGGGCCGCCGGCGGGCGCCGCGCTGTTCGCGATGTCGGCGGTGCTCGTGTTTTCCACCAGCGCCGGGCTTTTCGCACTCGCCGCGCTCGCTCTGGTGACCCTGCCGCGGATGTTGCCCACCGCGAACGACACCAGCGGCAGCACCCATTCGGCGGGCGACGTCGTGCGCAGCATCAAGGAAGGCTGGTCGTACTTCTGGGACCACCGGCTGCTGCGCCGGGTCGCGTTCATCTCGGCCTCGATCAACTTCTTCTCCTCCGCCACGGCCAGCCTGCTCGTGCTCATCGCGACCGGCCCGCTCGGCGTGACGACGTCCTGGTACGGGTTTTTCATCGCGGTGCCCGCGGTCGGCGCCATCCTCGGGTCGCTGATCGCGGCGAAGGCGGTGCCGCTGCTGGGCGGCGGGCCGGTGACCTGGCTCGCCGCGCTCGTCCCTGCCGCGAGTTACGCGGCGCTCGGCCTGACCCACAGCGTCGTCCTGGTCGAAATCCTGATGTTCCTGAGCGCGATCGCGACGGCGCTCAACCAGATCGTGGTCAGCACGCTCCGGCAGGCCGCGGTGCCGGACGAACTGCTGGGCCGGGTCACCGCCGCGTACCGGCTGATCGTGCTGGGCGTCGTCCCGCTGGGCGCGCTGCTGGGCGGCGCGCTGGCCCGCTGGCAGGGGACGGGCGCCACGTTCGTCGCGGCCGCGATCGGGCTGACGCTGTCGGCGTTCGTGTTCGCCTCGCGCGTGACGACGCGGGGGCTCAAGGAAGCCGAGGCGGCCGGGCATTCCCCGAGGCCCGTCCCGCTCGAACCGATCCCCGGAACCGACTGATCCCCGCGTTTGCCCCGGAAGTGCTGCGAAGAGGAGTTCCCGTGCCCGAAAGCCGTGTTGCCCTGTCGCCCGCGGAGTACGAACGCCCCGCCGACGAACTGGAGGAACGCGTCGCCGCGATCATGGCGGCGGTGCTGGACGTCGACCTGGTCGGCAGGCGCGACAGTTTCTACGACCTCGGCGGCGGATCGCTCGCGGCGATCCGGATCTGCGCCCGGATCTCCGGCAAGATCGGCTGCCGGCTCGACCCGACGGTGCTGCTCGAACACGACGAGCTGGCCGATTTCGTCGAGCAGATCCGGCAGGGCGCGCCGTGAGCGTCCACGGCGCGGTCGCCCGGCACTCCGGCGACGCGCTCGCGCTGGTCCACGGCTCCGAACGGGTCAGCTACCGGACGCTGGTCGCGGCGGGAAAAGCCGTGGCGCACCGGCTGGCCGCGGAGGGCGTGCGTCCCGGCGACATCGTCCCGCTGGTGCTGCCGCGCAGCGCGCAGCTGATCGCGGTCCAGCTCGGGGTGCTGATGGCGGGCGCGGCCTACGCAGTGCTCGACCCGCGCTGGCCGGAGAGCCGGATCGCGGCGATTCTGTCCCAAGTGGACGATCCGGTCGTCGTCGGCCGCCCTGGCGCCGGTCCGGGCGTCACCTGCCCGCTCGCGCCGGTGGCGCTGGCCGAGCTCGCCGCTGACGTCCAGGCCGCACCGGTGTTGTCCGGGCCGGAAGACATCGCGATGGTGTTCTTCACCTCCGGCAGCACCGGTGTCCCCAAGGGCGTTCTCGTGCCGCATCGCGCGGTGACCAGGATGTTCGGCCCGGACGGTTTGCCGGGCTTCGGGCCTGGACATGTCACGCCGCAGGTCGCGCCGGGCTCCTGGGATATGTACGCCTTTGAGCTGTGGGGTCAGCTGACCACCGGTGGCACGTCAGTCGTGGTCGAGGAAAGCCACCTGATGCCGAGCCGGCTGCGCGATCTCGTCGCCGAAGAAGGCGTGGACACGGTCTGGCTGACGACCTCGCTGTTCAACCTGATCGTCGACGAGGACCTCGACGCGTTCAAAGGCGTCGAAACGCTCTATGTCGGCGGTGAGAAACAATCGCCCCGGCACGTCGGGATCTTCCTGGAGCGCTTCCCGGAAATCCCGCTGTGGAACGGTTTCGGCCCGGCGGAGAACGGAATGCTGACGACCGTGCACCGGATGACGCCGTCCGATGTCGGGGTGCCCGGCGGGATTCCGGCCGGCGCGCCGGTGCCGGGCACGGAGGTGGTCATCCGGCGCGAGGACGGCTCCCCCGCACTGGCTGGCGAAGAGGGCGAGATCGTGGCGCGCGGCTCGGGCGTGGCACTGGGATACCTCGGCGACGAACGGCTGTCGCGCGAACGGTTCCCGCGACCGGGGGAGTACCGCACCGGCGACCTCGGATTGATCGACGAGCAGGGAATCCTGCACTATCGCGGCCGCCGGGACCGGCAGATCAAGCTCAACGGCAATCGCATCGAACTCGGCGACATCGAGGCCGCCGCGGCCGCGGTCCCGCAGATCCGCACCTGCGCCGCGGTCGCCCGGACCGACGCGGACGGCCGGGTCGCCCAGATCGCCCTGGTCTACACGCTGGCCGACGGCGCCCGGCTGTCCCCGCAGCAAGCGCGCAAGGAATTCGCCGCGCTGCTTCCCTCCTACGCCGTCCCGACGAGATTCGAAGCGGTGGAAGAACTTCCTCGCCGGGAGAACGGCAAAGTCGACCTGTCCGCGCTGGAGAACCGATGACGGACGTCTTCCCGCAGACCTTCGAACAGGAAGCGATCTGGATAGCCGACCAGTTCGCGGGGCAGCCCTCGCCGTTTCTCGAAACCTGGGCGCAGCGCATTTCCGGCCCGCTCGACGTCCCCGCGCTGGAACGCGTGTTTCAAGCGCTGGTGAACCGGAACGCCGCGTTCCGCACGCGGTTCACCCTCGACGAAACCGGACCGGTCCAGCTCATCGATCCGGCGGGCGCACTGCCATTCGAACGTCTGCCATGGCCGGGCGGAGATCTGCACGAAGTGCTGCGGCGCGCTGGACAACGTCCGCTCGACCTCACCGAGGCACCGGCGCGGGTGACGCTGTACGACTGCGCACCGGGCGAATACGTACTGCTGCTGCAGATCCACCACGTCATCGTGGACGACGCCTCGCTGGTGCTGATCGACCGCGAACTGTCCACACTGTACGCAGGACAGGCCGGTGACGTCCCAGTGCTGACCCTCGGCGAGCACGCCGTCCGTCAACGAGCGGCGGGGGTATCCGCAGAAGATCTTACCTTCTGGTCCTCGTATCTCAACGGCGCACGATCGATGTCTCAGTTGCCGCCGCACCCGCGTCCGCTGCCCAGCAGGCGAAGCACCGAGTGCGCCTGCGTCCGCGCCACCCTCTCCGCCGAACTGGGCGACGCGGTCCGCGCGGCCGCTCGTTCCCTGCGCACCACGGCGAACGTCGTGATGGCCGCCTGCTTGGCACTGACCGCCGCCGCGGTGAACGACGAGGACATCGTCATCGGGACCCCGATGTCCCGCCGCGGCGACCCTGACCTGGACAACGTCATCGGCTGCCTGACGGATCTGCTACCGGTGAGATACCAGGTGCCCGCTACTGCCACGGCAGGCGAGGTCTGCGCCGCCGCGAAACGCACGTCCTTAGCCGTGCTGCGGCACCGAAACGTGCCGTACGCGCTGCTCGGCGGAGGCGTCACGCGTGAGCGCGGCGTGCTGTCCGGCGAACATCTGGGCCGGATCTGCCTGGTCCTGGACGAAGCACCAAGCCAGCTGACGCTCCCCGGCCTGCGTTGCGAACGGGTGTACGTCGCGGGCGCGGCGGCGAAGTTCGACTGGCTGCAGTACGTGGTCGCGGACGGCAAAAGCTGGCAGGTCCGGGCCGACTACGCCACCGACTGCTTCACCGCCGACGAAGCGCACACCGTGCTGGAGCAATGGCAGACCGCGCTGTCGCTCGTCACGGGCGACCTCGACCTCCCCGTGCGCACCCTGCTCGACCGGCTGGCCGAGACCGGCCGGACCACCGAACCCGCGGAGGGCCGCAGATGACCGCGCCGTCGTACGAACTGACGCATTCGGAAGCCTTGGAAGCCGAGGCCGTGCACATCTTCCGCGAGGTCGCGGCGACCTCCGCCCGCCCCGCGCTGCTGTTCTCCGGCGGCAAGGACTCCGTGGTGATGCTGCACTTGGCGCGCAAGGCGTTCTGGCCCGCGCCGGTGCCGTTCCCGCTCGTGCACATCGACACCGGCCACAACTTCGACGAGGTGATCGAGTACCGCGACGAGGTCGTCGCGAAGCTCGGCGTGCGCCTCATCGTCGGCCGCGTGCAGGACGACCTCGACCGAGGCCGCGTCACGGAAGACCTGCGGGCAGGCCGGAACCGGCTCCAGACTGTGACGCTGCTGCGGACGATCAACGAACAAGGTTTCGACGCCGTGTTCGGGGGAGCGCGGCGCGACGAGGAGAAGGCGCGCGCCAAGGAACGCGTGTTCAGCTTCCGGGACGAATTCGGCCAATGGGACCCCCGGAACCAGCAACCGGAACTCTGGCGGCTGTACAACGGACGCCACCGCAAGGGCGAGCACATCCGGGTGTTCCCGCTGTCGAACTGGACCGAACTCGACATCTGGACCTACATCGCCGCCGAGCGCATCGACCTGCCGCCGCTGTACTACGCGCACCGCCGGCCGGTCGTCCGCCGCGACGGGATGCTGCTCGCCGACACCCGGTTCCTGCACCGCCGCCCCGACGACGAGGAACCGTTCACCGCGACCGTCCGCTTCCGCACCGTCGGCGACGCGACCTGCACCGGCTGCGTCGAATCCACCGCGGCCACCCCGGCGGAGGTCGTCGCCGAGGTCGCCGCCACCCGCGTGACCGAGCGGGGCGCCACCCGCGCGGACGACCGGATCTCCGAGACCGGCATGGAGGACCGAAAGAAGGAGGGGTACTTCTGATGAGCCACCTCGTCCGGCTGGCCACCGCGGGCAGCGTCGACGACGGAAAGTCGACGCTGATCGGACGCCTGCTGTATGACTCCAAGGCGATTTTCGAGGACCAGCTCGCCGCCGTCGAGCGGACCAGCGCGCAACGCGGCGACGCCCGGACCGACCTCGCCCTGCTCACCGACGGCCTGCGCGCCGAACGCGAACAAGGCATCACCATCGACGTCGCCTACCGCTATTTCGCCACCCCGCGCCGGAAATTCATCATCGCCGACACCCCGGGCCACCTCCAGTACACCCGGAACATGGTCACCGGAGCGTCCACCGCCGACGTCGCGCTCATTCTTGTGGACGCGGAAAAAGGCGTGCTGGAGCAGTCTCGCCGGCACGCGTTCGTCGCCAGCCTGCTCGGCGTCCCGCACCTGGTCGTGTGCGTGAACAAAATGGACCTGGTCGGCTACTCGCGGGAACGTTTCGCCGAGATCGTCGAGGAATTCCGCCGTTTCGCCGCGAAACTCGACGTGCACGATCTGGCCTTCGTGCCGGTTTCCGCCCTGCACGGCGACAATATCGTCAACCGCAGCGCGGAAATGCCGTGGTACGAAGGCCCCGCGCTGCTGCACCGCCTCGAAGAAGTGCATGTCGCATCCGACCGCAACCTGATCGACGCCCGGCTGCCCGTGCAGTACGTCATCCGCGCCCACGGTTTCGCCGAGGGACAAGGCTTCCGGGGCTACGCCGGCACAATCGCTGGCGGCGTCTTCAAACCCGGCGACGAGGTCACAGTCTTGCCGTCCGGATTCGGCACCACGATCGCCGCCGTTCGCGGCCCGGGCGGCACCGCGATCCAGGAAGCGTTCGCCGGGCAGGCCGTCACCGTCGAACTGTCGGACGAGATCGACATCGTCCGCGGCGACCTGATCTGCCGCCCCCACAACCGTCCGCACGTCGCCACCGACCTCGACGCCATGGTCTGCTGGCTGACCGAACACAGCTCCCTGTCCGCCGGCGCCCGGTACCTCGTCCAGCACACGACCCGAGAGGCCCCCGCGATCGTCCGCGACTTGGACTACCGGCTGAACATCAACACGCTGCACCGCGACCAGTCCGCCGATTCCCTTTCCCTGAACGAAATCGGCCGCATCCGCCTGCGCACGCAGCAGCCGCTGCACTTCGATCCGTATCGCCGCAACCGCGACACCGGCAGCTTCGTGCTCGTCGACGAGGTCAGCAAGAAAACCGTCGCCGCCGGGATGATCATCGGTCCCGCGGAAACCGGACCGTCGGTCGTCTGGCACGAACCGGCCGTGACCCGCGCCCGCCGCCCCACCTCGGGAATGACCGTGTGGCTGACCGGGTTGTCCGCCTCGGGAAAGTCCACTGTGGGCGCCGAGCTGGAAAGCAGGCTGGTCGCCTCCGGCCGCCCCGCCTACCTGCTGGACGGGGACAACCTGCGCCACGGCGTCAATGCCGGGCTGGGGTTCTCGGCTCAGGACCGCAAGGAAAACGTCCGCCGGACCGGGGAGATCGCCAAACTGTTCGCCGACGCGGGCACTGTGGCGGTGGTGACGCTGATCAGCCCGTACCGCGCGGACCGGGACGCGGTCCGGCGCAGCCACGAGGAAGCCGGACTGCGCTTCGTCGAGGTCTTTGTGGACACTCCCTTGGCGACCTGCGCGGCCCGCGACCCGAAGGGCCTGTACGCGAAGGCCCGGCGGGGCGAGATCGTCGGCTTCACCGGCGTGGACGACCCGTACGAGGTGCCGCGCAGCCCGGACGTGGTGCTGCGCCCGGACGACGGGGACGCCGTCGCGCAGGCGGAGATCCTGCTGGAGTGGCTCGGCCGGGAGGTGTCCGGCTGTCGGTGAAAATCCCGTGTTCGGCCGCCGCGACCTCCTGAAATCGTTCCCGTGCCGACGAACAGAGAAAGGCCGCGGGAACGTGACACTGCAGGAGAAGGCCGAGAGCCGGCTCGCCGGAGACCTGGCGCCCGGGGAACGCGTGCGCTATACGCTGCTCGCTTTCCGGATCGGCGGGGTGCGGAACACCATGATCGCCGGTGCGGCGGGCATCGCCGGGGTCGCGGGCGCGGCCGGCATGGCGCTCGCCGCGCGGCGGGGAAAGCCCGCCGCGCCGGAAGTGCCGATCCCGATTCCCGGCCGGGTGATCCTCGTTCTCACCTCGCACCGGCTGGCGGTCTTCACCGTCGGCGGCGTGATCCGCGCCGCACCGGGGAAGCTGCTGCACTCGTGGAGCCTCGGCCAGCTCTCGTGGGTGGCTGACCCCGAACTGGTCCCCGGGATGGCGCAGGCGCTCCGGTGCCAGGTCGGAGTGAGCGGCGAGGGCGTCCTCGGATTCGAGTTCCCCCGGCTGAACGTCCAGGACGGACGGGCGCTGATCGCCCGGCTGGCCCGCTCGCTCAAAGAACTCGACGCGGACCCGTCGTCCTGACCGGCGGCTACCGGTGTTCCCGGATCCGCGCCAGCCCGGCTGGCGCGGATCCGAAATGGACGATCCCCAGCCGCCGGGTGGCGCGCGTCATCGCGACGTAGAGATCGTTGCGGCCCAGGGGAGCGTCGAGGATCCGGTCCGGATCGACGATCAGCACCGCGTCGAACTCCAGCCCCTTGGCCTCCCCGGGTGTCAGCACCGTCGGAGCGCATCCCCGCAACGACGCGAGACGACACGACGGAGCGATGACCGCGAACTGCCCGCCACGGTGCTCGGCTGCGATATCACCGACGACCTGTGCCATCTCAGCGACCGTGCTTTGCCGCCGCCACGGCGTTTCCCCAGCCGCCCGCACCGAGCGCGGCGGCCGGAAACCGGGATGCTGTGCGGCGAACAGCTCGCTCGCCGCCTCCATGATCTCCACCGGCGTCCGGTAGTTGACGGTCAGCTCCGCCAGCCGCCACCGATCCGCGACGTGCGGCTCCAATACCTGTTCCCACGAGCCAGCTCCCGCCGGAGCACTGGTCTGGGCGAGGTCCCCGACCACTGTCATCGACTTGCCCGGACAGCGCCGCATCACCATCCGCCACGCCATCGCCGAAAGCTCCTGCGCCTCGTCGACCACCACGTGCCCGAACGTCGCGGTGGATTCGCCGAGCACCGCGGCGGCCTCGTCCAGCAACGGAACGTCCGCCGCGCTCCAGCTCCGGCTGCCGAACACCTCAGCCACCACGTCCTCCGCGGTCAGCGCAGGCCACAGCTCGTCCAGCACTCCGCTCACCGCGACGTCGGCCAGCAACGCTTTACGCAGGTCAGCCACGTCCGCCTCGGCCAGCAACCGCCGCGGCCCGTCGTCCGGCTCCGGCCCGAGCACCACCCCCGCCGCGGCCAATGCCCGCAGATCCGCCGCGCTGAGCCGGCCGTCCGCACTGCCGCCGTCGAGCGCCTCCCCGGTCTCGGTGAACACCACGTTCTCCAGCTGATCGGCCAACCGCCGCGCGAGAAGTTCCACCATCCGCTGCTGAAATACCAACCGAGCCTGCTGGTACGGCAACCCCTTGCTCGACGACTCTTCCACCGCACCCCGCCATTCGGCCGCCTCCAGCCGCACTGCCTGCTGCTCGAACACCACCTCGACCGTCCCGCCGGCCGCGCCCGCCCGGCTCCACACCGCCGCCGCGATCCGCTCCGCCGCTTCCGCCCGTCCCTTGCGTTCCGCGCTCTCGACCGAGTCCACCCCGCTGACCTCGACGTCCGGCCACAACCCGGCCAGCGTCGAGGTCACCACGGCCTGCTCGCCCAACCCCGGCAGCACCTGCCCGATGTAGTCGAGAAAAACGTCGCTGGGCCCGAGCACCAGCACACTCCGCGTGCGCAGCTGCGGACGCGTGTACATCAGATACGCCAGCCGATGCAGCGCCACCGCGGTCTTCCCGGTTCCCGGCCCGCCCTGCACTACCAGCACTCCCGCGTACCCGTCGCGCACGATCCGGTCCTGCTCGGCCTGCAGCGTCGTGACGATGTCGCCCATCCGCCCGGTCCGCTCCGCCGTGAGCGCCGCCATCAGGGCGGCCTCCCCGACGAGGGTCCCGGTGTCCGCCGCGTCGGGATCGAGCAACTCGTCGTCCAGCGCGGAAACCGTCCGCCCCCGGGTCGTGATGCGCCGCCGCCTTTTCACCCCGTGCGCGTCCGCCATGGTCGCGGTGTAGAACGGCCGCGCCGCGGGCGCCCGCCAATCGAGCAGCAACGGCTCGTCCGCGCCGTCCTCGAACAACCCCAGCCGCCCGATGTACCACCGGCTCCCGTCGTGCATCTCCAAGCGCCCGAAGCAAAGCCCGTCCTCGACGGCTTCCAGCCGGGCCAGTTCGGCCCGCCAGCGCGCCGCCGCTTCCGGGTCCGCGCTTCCCGCTCCGCTCGCCGCTTCCTCACGCAACGCGTCGAGCCTGCGGTACAGGCCGGTGACGTACTCCTGCTCGAGGACAAGCTCGCGTTCGACGTGCTTTTCGGTCGGCACCCCTGAACTCCCCACTGCCGGGTGATCGATGGCGTCGAGAGTGCGCGGCGATCCGGGGAAAGACCAGTCTTGTCTTTCCTGGCGGCGTCAGCCGAGCCGTCCGGACCGGGATGGCGCCGTCGTTGCCGCGAGAGTTGCGTCGCAGCCCGGTTTTGTCGGTGGGGCCGGGTAGCGTTCCGGTTCGTGGACGTTCGGGAACGAATTCAGGAGCTCGCCGATCAGGTCGTGGTGCTGCGCGACGCGTACTACCGGGGTTCGCCGGTGGTGGCGGACGCGGAGTACGACGCGATCGAGGACGAGCTGCGCGGGTTGATCGAGGCGAACCCGGAGCTGGCCCCGGACCCGAACCCGCTGGACCAGGTGGGCGGGCCGGCGGTGCTGCACGCGCCGATCCGGCATTCGCGGCCGATGCTGTCGCTGGAGAAGGCGACGCGGCCGGAGCAGGTCGAGGCGTTCTTCGACCGGTTCCCCGGCCAGCCGGTGGTCGTGATGCCGAAGCTCGACGGCCTGTCGCTGGCCCTGGTGTACGAGGACGGCCGCCTGGCGCGCGCGGTCACGCGCGGCGACGGGACCACCGGCGACGACGTGACCATGCTGGTGCGAGCGCTGACGGACGGCATCCCGCACCAGGTCAGCGCCCCCGGCCGGGTCGAAGTGCGCGGCGAAGCGGTGATGCTGCGCTCGACATTCGCCGCCTACAACACCGCGCACCCGGACAAACCGCTGATCAACCCGCGCAACGCCGCGGCGGGCACGCTGCGCGCGAAAGACCCGGCCGCGGTGGCCGAGCGGCGGCTGCGGTTCTTCGCCTTCGACCTGGACACCGAGCCCGGCAGCGCGGAAACCGACCTGGGCAGCGGTCTGCACGCGCTCGGGTTCACCGCGGCGGACATGCGCCGCTGCGCCGACGCGGCCTCCGCGCAGGAGGTGATCGCCACGATCGAACAGCAGCGCAACGACCTGGACTACGACATCGACGGCGCCGTCCTCCGGCTCGCCGACCGCACCGCGTACGCCGCCGCGGGCACTCGGTCGAGTTCGCCGCGCGGGGCGCTGGCGTACAAGTTCGCCGCCGAGGAGAAGACGACCGTGCTGTCCGATGTGGTCTGGGACGTCGGCAAGACCGGCAAGATCGCCCCGGTCGCGTGGCTGGAGCCGGTGTTCGTGGGCGGGACCACGGTCACGCGCGCGACGCTCGCCAACCAGGAGGTCATCCGGGCCCGCGGCATCAAGATCGGCGACACCGTGCTGGTGCGCCGGGCGGGCGACGTGATCCCGTTCGTCGCCGGGGTGCTCGACGAGTCGAAACGCACCGGGGCCGAGCGCGAGATCGTGCCGCCCTCGGCCTGCCCGTCGTGCGAGCAGCCGCTCACCGAACAGGGCAACAGCCGGGAACTGTTCTGCACCAACGTTTCCTGCCCCGCCCAGACCGTGCGGCGGTTGATCCACTGGGCGTCCCGGGCAGCGGCGGACATCGACGCGATCGGCGGCGTGTGGATCGAACGGCTCGCCGAGGCCGGGATCCTGGAACACCCGTCGGACTTCTACCGGCTGACCAAGGAACGCCTGCTCGAATTCGACCGCATCGGCGAGGTCTCGGCGACGAGGATGATCGAATCGATCGACGCCAGCCGCCGGGTGGGCCTGCGCCGGGCGCTGATCGGGCTCGCGATCCCGATGGCGTCGGAAGGCACCGCCGCGCGCCTGTGCCGGGCCGGATTCGGCTCCCTGGAAGCGGTGCTCGAGGCAGGCGTCGACGGGCTGGTCGAGGTGGAGGACATCGGACCGAAGGTGGCCGCCTCCCTGGTGGAACACCTCACCCGGCTGCGCCCGGAACTCGAACGCCTGCGCGAACGCGGGGTCTCCCTGGACGTCCTGGAGGAAGACCTCCCGCCCGCAGTCGTCGCTGGCGCCCCGCTGGAGGGCAAGACGGTCGTGGTCACCGGCGCGATCAGCGACCCGCGCTCCGGCGAGAAGGTGCCCCGCCCCACCTTCCAGCGCCTGTGCGAGACCGCGGGAGCGACCACCGCGTCGTCGGTCTCGGCGAGCACCGACCTGCTCATCACCGGAGCCGACGTCGGCGCGAGCAAGCTCACGAAGGCCGAGAAACTCGGCGTCGAGGTCGTGGACCAGGGGGTGATCTGGGACCAGCTGATCGCGGCCGGAGTGGCTTGACCCGGTGCGCCCGCCGCAGGGGAGACGGTCCGGGGCGGGTGTGGTGCCGTGCTGGCGCGAGTTGCTGTTGTGCGGCAAGGGAATTCGCGTAACCATGCGGCGGTTTGGTACCGCGCCAGGCTCGCGTGACCTGCTGCCTCCGACGCGGCTGGCGGTCGGGTTCGCGTGGAGGGCCGGTGCGAGCATGCGACGGCGTTGGCACTGTCCTAAGTGGATATTGCCAGGTATCGGCACGACTCGTGATCGCCAGCTCGCGGGTCGCGCGGGGGAGGCAGCGAGGCTCCGCGCTCGGGACGGACTCGGCACTGTCCCAACAGGCCTGCGAGCGGTGCCCGGCTGCGGAGTCCGAATCGGCATCAGCGCAACGCAGAATCGGGGAGATCCAATCGGCCTCGGGGTGGTGCCCGATGGCGGAGAATGAATTGGCGTTAGCGCAACGCACCATCGCGGGGTCCAAACAGGCCTCAGCCGCAACGCAAGACCCGGAGGCGCATTGACATGAGCGTGGTGCGGTCCAGGGGAGGCTGCACCGGCATCAGCCGCAGCGCAAGACCGGGACGCCGCATCGGCGTGAGCGCGGGTGCCGAGCCGGGAAGTCGGATTCGTCGTGAGCGTTGTGCCGGGCCGGGGAGGCGGATTCGGCATGAGCGCGGTGCCGGGCGGCGGAGACTGCATCGTCATCAGCGTGGTGCCCGGCCGCCGAGACCGCAGCTGACCCTCGCCCTGGCTGATCCCACCCATCCGCCCGGCCCCGCGAGAACAAAACCTCCCCGGCGACTTCACGCATAATCCCGCGCCACGAGCCGCGCCGAAGTACGATCCCGCCCAGAACCGACCATCCCTGGGGGAACGTCATGAAACGCATCGCGATCGGCATGGTCCTGTCCTCCGTCGCCGCGCTCGGCGGAGCGGGGGCCGCGGACGCGGCGGGCTACCCGGCGTCGGACTTCGGCGGCGGCATCAGCGGCGGCCGCACCGGCGGGACGCTGACCTGGTACAACCGTGCGGTCGGCGTCACCGGATTCGTCCGCGACGACGCCTCGGCGGGCAGCACCACGGTCACCTTCGAGTTCCGGCAGGCGGGCACCCTGTTCGACGTCCAGACCCGCACCGCCTCCGACGACCAGAAAACCTTCGGCTGGACCGAACCCGGCCCGTCCGGCGGGTTCAGCAAGGTCGACATCTACCTCGGCCGCAACGGAAGCAAAATCCTTATCGCCTCAGTGCCGCGCAAGGTCTGAGAGTCCCCGCGGCGGAATGCCGTTCTCGTCGTGCCACGAGAAATGCGACGGAGCTTGCCCATCGTGGTCTGCGGTGCCCGGCTGCTTTCCGGCTCGGCTTGTGCCCGCACCCACCTCCCTGACTCAGCTGGCCGCAACCCGCTCCGGCAGCCAAGCCCGCATCATCTCGGCATACCGCGGGACCGTCGCGAGCAGCTCCTCGTGCCGCCCGACCACCGTCTCCCGCCCGTCCATCAGCAGGACCCGGTGCGCCCGCACCGCCGACGACAGCCGGTGCGCGATCACCACCAGGGTGCCTCCCCGGGCGGCGAAGGCGCGTTCCGCGCGGACCTCCGCGGCGGGGTCCAAAGCGGACGTCGCCTCGTCCAAGACGACGATTCCGGCCGGTGCGGCGTAGGCCCGCGCCAGTGCGAGGAGCTGGGCTTCCCCGGCGGAAAGGCCCGCCGCGCCGTGGCCGAGTCCGGCGTCCAGGCCGCCGAGACGCGCTAGCAGCGGGGCAGCCCCGACGGCCTCGGCGGCCGCGACGAGACGGCGGTCGGAGGCTTCGGGGCAGAAGAGGGACAGGTTTTCGCGCACGGTCCCGGCGAAAAGGTAAGCCTCTTGCGGGACCAGCACCAGATGCCGCGGCCGGTCGGCCAGTTCGCCGGCTTTCGCGCCGCCCAGCCGGACTTCGCCGTGCTGCGGCGCCAGCAGACCGGTGAGCAGACCGGCCAGAGTCGATTTCCCGATGCCGCTCGGGCCGACGACCGCCAGGTGCTCGCCCGGGCGCAGGTCCAGGTTCAGTCCGCGGACCACCGGTTCCGGCGCCGCGCCCCAGCGGAACGTCAAATCGCGGACGGTGAGGCGGAGTCCGGCGGGGCTCTCGGTCGCCGGGGGACGTTCGGGCGGAGGGGTGGTTTCGGCGAGCCGCCGGAGCGCGACGATCAACCGGAGGACGACTGTGGACGCGGTAGCGGCGAGCCCGCGCAGCGCGGGTTGCAGGGTGGTGGCGAGGTAGACGAGCGCGCCCAGCGCGGCCCCGGCGGTCAGCTCGCCGCGGGCGACCATCGACGGGGCGAGGGCGAGCGCGAGGACCAGCGGGACGAACCCGCCGAGCGCCACGATCACCGACCGCAGCGCCGCCGACCTGGCCACCCGCACCGCGGCCGCGGCTTGCCGGTCCAGAGCGCGGTCGGCGGTCAGCGCGGCGACCGGTTCGGCCCCGCAAGCGACGACGTCCCGCATCCCGGCGAAGATTGAGCCGGTGACGGCCGCGGTGTTTTCGTCGGCCAGCGTGAGCGCACGTTGCCGCCGCGCGAGCGACGGCAGCAGCGCGGCGAACCCGGCCACCGCGAGCACCACCGGGGCAGTGACCGGCAACGCCAGCGACCCCGCGACGGTGAGCAGCCCGGCGATCGCCGCCGCGGTGGTGACGATCATGCCGCGAGCCTGGACCAGGAGCCCGCCGGTGGCGTCGCGCACGACCTCGACGTGCTGGGTGATCCGCGCGACGCCACTCGCGTCCGGCCCGCCCCGCGGCGGCGCGGGATCATGCAGCACCCCACGCACGACCGCGGTCACCAACGCGTCGCGCAACGGCTCGACGACCTTCCCGAGCTGTCGCCACACCAGCCGCGAGCCGAACGCGCCCGCGAGGGCGGCGAGCCCGAACACCCCGAGCCACACCAGGCCCACGCCCGGCCTGCCAGCGCCGAACCCGCTGGTGACGGCCAGTTCGACGAGCCGTCCGGAGAAGAAGGCGGGCAGTCCTTCGAGGACGGAACAGGCCAGGAGGATCAGGCCGCCGCGCCATTGCCCGGCGAGGGCGTTCCAGTAGAGGCGGCCGACGCTCATGACCGCCCCGAGAGGTCCGTGCGGCGGGGTTCCCGGATGCCCGGTCGCTGGGGTGCCGCCTCAGCGAGCCGTCCGGAGAGGTAGGTGGGTGGTCCTTTGTGGACGGAACAGGCCAGGAGGATCAGGCCGCCGCGCCATTGTCCGGCGAGGGCGTTCCAGTAGAGGCGGCCGACGCTCATGGCCGCTCCGAGAGGTCCGTGCGGCGGGATACCCAGCTGCCCGGCTGCCTGAGTGTCGCCTCAGCGAGCTGTCCCGAGAGGTAGGCAGGTGGTCCTTTGTGGACGGAGCAGGCCAAATGGACGAGGCCGCCGCGGGGAGGCATGCGCAGGGGTTTGGCAGCCCGAGCGATTTGTCCGGAGAGAAACGCGGGCGGTCCTTTGATGACGGAGCAGGCGAGAAGACCCAAGCCACTGCACCATCGTCCGGCGAGCGCGTTCCCGTAAAGGCACCCGATGCTGATAGCCCTCTCACGAAGACAGTGCGGCGACTTGCCCAGGCACCCCGCCGCCTCGGTGCCCACAGTTACGCACGCAGGGCCACGTAGGCGGGCCCCGGTCACGTTCCCTCCGTGAACACCGCGCGATACCCCGGAATTTGCCACAACCGCGCATGCGGCCCGACCGCCCGGATCCGCCCCGCCGCCAGCCACACCACCACGTCCGCCCGGGCGGCCATCGCGGCGCGGTGCGTCACGACTACCCGGGTCCGGCGGCCCAGTTCGGCGGTCACGGCGCGTTCGGTGATCGTGTCCAGGCTGGCGGTGGCGTCGTCGAGCAGAAGCACCCGCGGGTTTCGCGCGAGCGCACGCGCGAGGCCGACCCGGGCGCTTTCCCCACCGGACAAAGGGGTTTCGGCAAGGGGAGTGTCGTAACCGTGCGGCAACCGCACGAGAACGTCGTGGATGCGCGCGGTCCGGCAAGCCGCTCCGACCGCCGGGACGCTGGCCCAGGACCCATAAGCGACAGCATCGGCGACGGTGGAGCCGATCAGCGCGGGCTCGGCGGACGCATATCCGACGACAGCCCGAAGCTCCTCCGAACGCAGGACGGCCAAGTCGCGGCCGTCCAGCAGCACCTGTCCGGCATCGGGGCGGCGCAGACCGGCCAGCAACGAGACCACAGTGGACTTTCCCGATCCCGAACTCCCTACCACAGCGGCGAAACAACCAGCGGGAATGGTGAGGTCGACGTCGGTCAGCGCGCCGTGCACGGTGGCACCGCGGAGTTCCAGGGCACCGTTTCCGGGCAGAAGTCCGAGCGCACCGCGAGGCGGCGGCTCGGTGTCCAGGACCTCGGTGATCCGGTGCGCGGCCGAGCGGGCGCGGGAAAGCGTTGTGAGCAAAGGGATTTGCGTGACCAGGCCGAGGCCGAGCGCGACATAGCCGAGCGCGGCGAGGACGTCCCCGACGCTCAGCCGTCCGGCCAGCACACCGAAACCGGCCGCGGCGAGGGTGAGGATTTCCACCGTGGGGAGCAAGAGTCCGGCTCGCCACACCATCCGCGCTTGGGTGCGCCACATGCCTTGGCCCGCGAGGTTCAGCCGAGGCAAGGGACGCAGCACCCGGGCGGCTTCGGCGTCGGCGGTGCCGGACGCGGCGATCGTCCGCAGCCCGGCGACGGCGTCGAGCAGCCGTGCGGACAGCTCGCCGGAAACCCGTTGGTAGGCGAGAACATCCTCGGCCGTGCCGCGCAGGTGCGACCGCGCCAGAAGCAGGGCGAAGGGGAGGCTGCCGAGGAAAACCAGCGCCAGCCGCCAATCCAGGAACGCGAGCAGGACCACCGCGCCGGTGGACATCAGCCCGGTCGCGATCAGCCGCATCATGACCGCGGCGACGCCGCCGGCGGCCGCGCAGTCGCCGGAGACCCGGCTGACCGCGTCGCCGGGCGCGAACGGCGAGCCGGTGCCCACCGCGAGCAGCCGGTCGGTCACCCGGCGGCGGAGCCAGGCGCTGGCGTCGCTGGTCAGGCGAGCGGGAAGGACCATGGCGACGGCGTCCGCGGCGATCTCCGCGACGCCCACGGCCAGCAGCCATGCCACCGCTCCGGCGCTGTCCCGTCCGCCGAGCACGGCGTCGGTCGCCGCGGCGAGAGCGCCCGGCAGCAGCAACCCGGCACCGGCGGAGATCAGCGACGCGACGACGACCGCGGCGAGGCGGGGACGGTCCAGGAGAGCGGTCGAGACCAGCAGGCGGTCGGCGGATCCGGGCATGTCGCTCCCCTCGGGCAGCGGTCGGGACGGGGATGGAGGCCTGGTCGTGGTGGGGCGCGGTCCGCTCCGCTCGGACGGTGGTTCGCGGGCGTGAGTGGAGGTTTGGGCAGCGGCGCGGCGCGTGCGCGGGGTGTGGGTAGGTCGCTCAGGTCAGGTGATGGTTGGCGGGCGGCGGTGAGAGACGTGGTGCGCGGGGCTCCGCTCGGACGGTGGTGAGCGGGCGTGGGCGAAGGACCGGGTAGCGGGGCGGCGTGGGCGCGAGGTCCGGGTTGCGGTGGGCAGGCGCGCGGGAGCTGGATATGCCGCTCCCCTCGGAGTCGAGCGCGATGTCGGCGGAGCGAGGAACGCAGCGCCCGGGTCAAACACATCCCCCGCCAGCCCCTCCCTGGAGCAACAGGCGAACGCGGCAAACCGCATCCCGCGTCCTCCGCGCCCGCCCCGACGCGCCGCTGGTCCTGCACCATCCGCCCTGGTCACGACCGTCCCGGTCGGCCAGGGCAGAATGAGCAGGGCGGGAACGGCGCACTTGGCCTGTGCCGTTCCCGCCCCGTCCGCGCGGTCAGTCGCAGAGCAGCAGGCTGAGCGTGCTTTCGCCGCACCACGCGCTGTAGTGGCTGTAGTGGCTGTAGCCGTGCTGGTCGAGTCCCTGGCCGTCGAGGGCTTCCGGGGCCTCCAGCGCCTGCAGTTCCAGGACGTTTTCCATGGGTTTCTCCTTTTCTCGGGGTCCGCCGGCGCTCATCGGCCGGAGGTGTGCGGGGACGGTGCGGAGCCCAGGAAGGGCAGCGGTTCCGCGCCGTCCAGTAGTGCGGCGAGCGTGCGGAGGACCCCCGCGCTGCCGGTGCTGACGTCGGTCGACAGGCGAAGCAGCTGGTTGCCGGGGAAGGCCAGCCCGCCGCGGTACGGGACGCCGTGCCAGGACAGCCGCGCCAGGTGCAGGTCGATGGCTTCCCGATCCGGGTCGTCGGCGAAGGACAGCGCGAGCGCCAGCCCGCACCGGCCGTAGAGCAGGCCGGGGTGGATCACGAACTCCCCGCGGCACGCCGCCCGCAGCCCGGGCAGGCTCCGGGCCGCCGCCGAGTCCGGGAGGCGCCGGGCGACCTGCTCGGCGACCAGCAGGATTCCGGCGCTTCCGATCGCCGCGTACGGCAGCGTGCGCAGGGTGCCGTCGCGGACCTGCAGCGATCCGTCGGACGTCGTAACGCATTCCTCCAGGTCCCGGGCCAGTGCGCGGTCCGCCAGGGTGAGCCAGGACGGCTCGCCGGTGTGTTCGTACAGGCGCAGGAACAGCAACGCCGGCCCGGACCAGCCGCTCAGCAGACCGGCTCGAGCGAATCGGCCGGGCGGCGCGGCGGTTTCGAAAGCGGTCGCGAGCTTGACCGCGGTGTCCAGCGCCTGGCGGCCGAATTCGTTGTCGCCGCGGGTCGTCGCGAAGTGCAGGCGGGTCAAGCCGATTCCGGCGAGACCGCTTTCCAGTCCGTGGTCAGTGGTGTGCGCGACCAGCGCTTGGGACGCGGCGAGCAGCTCGTCGGCTTCGGATGCGTAGCCGAATTCCTCGAGCACGTACGCGATGCCATGGCTGCCGTCGAAGAAGCCGGGCCGTGAGGGCGGTTGGCGGCGCACCGCGGCCAGCAGCCACTGTTCGTATTCCGGATAACGGCCGGCTCCGGCGACGTGCAGCGAGTGCAGCACGCCCGCCGCTCCGACGCCGAATCCCGCGCCGCCGGAGCGGAACTGCTCGATATCGCCGGGGAACAGCCGGTCGGTGCGCTCGGGCGTGGCGCTCGCGAGGATGCCTTCGGCGATCTGCTTGCGCACCAGCGACCAGTCCGGCCGCGGCTCGTCCAGCGCGGTGTGGGCCGTCTCGGGCGATTCGTTGCGCGGCCCGAGCACGGAGACCACCCGGTCGGCGTACCCGTCGGACAGGCCGAACCGCTGCTGCGCGAAGTCCGCGATCCCGCGCAGCTTGCTCGGCGCGAGTTCCAGCAGCATCACGAGCGGGAGGAAGACCCACAATCGCAGCGCGGCCAGTGCGTGCTCGTCGATCTCGAACCCGTGCCGGTCGGCGGGCGCGCGGAAGCCGGGGGCGCCCAGTCCGGGACGGTCGCCGGAGTCGGCGTCGACGGCCAGCTCGAAGTCGATCAGCGAGACCCGGTCCCGCTCGTCCACCAGGATGTTCTTCCCGTGCAGGTCGCCGAACACGATCCCGTGCCGGTGGATGTCCGCGAGGATGCGTTCGACCTGCGCCAGCACGGCCAGCGCGCGCTCGCGATACGCCGCGAGTTCCGGTTCGCCGCTCGAACCGCGGGTGAGCGGGTAGTGCCGGGCGAGCCAGCTGCTCAGCGAGATGCCGGGCAGCCGCTCCATCGCGAGGTAATGGTGCTCCCACACGGTGAACTGTTCGTACACCCGGGGGACCCCCGGAACGTCGGACAGCCGTTCGAGCACCTCGCGTTCGCGGTTCAGCCGGGCGACCGCGTCGGCTCCGTCCCGGTCCAGCCCGGCGTGCGGCCGGGCTTCCTTCAGCACCACCGGTTTCCGGCCGTCCTCCCGCTCGGCGAGATACACGCCGCCGCCGTTGGAGAAGTGCAGGGAACCGGTCACCCGGTACGGGAAGCGGGCGCCGTTCTTGCGCGCGGCCAGGCTCTCGGACAAACAGGACGGAATCGGGACCCAGTCCGGCACGGAAAAGGAGGGTTCCCGCCGGTCGGGTACGAGAGAACCGTCCGGATGGCGGATTGCCAGGACGCGGGTCCCGGCGTGTTCGGTCCACAGTTCGGAGAATCCGCCGTACCGGACGTAAAGCGGGCCTTCGCGGTAGCGGAGATCGCTCAGAATATACGCGCCGTGCTCGCCTTCCAGCTCGGCGGAAAGGTCGCGCAGTATCCGGGCGAGCGCTTCGTCGGACTCCGGGTAAATCGTGACCAGTTTGCCGCTTCCCTCGCGCGGCGCGTATTTCGAATTGCGGCTCACCAGGATCGTCCGGGAGCGCAGGTGCTTGTACGCGACCCGATGGTCCACACAGTACCGATGCACGCGGGCCAGTACGCCCGCCGCGTTGTCCAGGCCCGCGGAGACATGGATTTTCCAGCCCTGGGCGGGAAGGCGGCACTCCGGAGGGCGCAGCGAACGCCAGATCCCGTGCGTCTCGAACGTCCACTCAGGTCCCGGCAGCGGCAGGTCCGCGGCCAGGTCGCCGGCCGCGCCCGGGGTCTCCCGCGGTTCGTCGAAGAACAGCGGATCGGCGAAGCAAAAAGCCTCGTACCGGACGTCCATGAAAACGAACCCTTCCTTTTCCCTGAGGAAAACCGGGCGACTTCGATGTCGGACGGTGACACCATTCCCGCACGAGGGGGGTGCCTCGGCCAATCCGCCAACCCGGGGGTTCGACGCTCCTCGTCAGAGTGACGGGCTCCGGTTTTGCGCGCTGAAACGGAGACTGCCCGTGAGCCAGCCCTACCCGATCGAGGCGTAACGAAGGCGTTTCGCGATCGGCCGCCCAGGTCGGCGCGGAAAGAGCCAGAGAAATTGGCGGAAGGTCATCAACACGTTCCGGTGAGCCGTCTTCCGCCGGTCGTCCGGCGCGAACCCGGGCCGCGTTGGTCCGTTCGGGGCAAGGTCGGCGCATTCGCGTCGCGAACGTGGTCCATTCGTTACCGGAGAAGGCCTTGCCGTCCGATTCGTCCCGGCCGCCGTGCCGTGAAGGGCTCCTCGCGGTAATCAGATTCCCACGAGGACTTCTCCGGAGCCAGGTTCGGGGCCGGGCTTCTCAGCTCGCCGTGGCTTTCCCCGGCACACCAGGCTTTCCAGCAGTTCCACCGCGCGCCGGGCGGCGGGATGCTCCGCGATCGGCTTCTTCACCGCGAGGCTGAGATGCCGGACCGGTGCGGGCGAGGTCAGCGCGACTGTGGTGAGGCCGTCCGGCAGTTCGCCGATCCCCAGCTCGGGAACCACGGTCAGCCCGATTCCCGTTGCCACGAAAGACATCGCGGTCCGGTAGTCGTGTGTTTCGACGACGAATCCCGGCGAGAACCCGGCTTGCGTGCAGGCGTTGAGCAGCACCTGCCGGCACGGGCCTTCGCGCAGGTCGTTGTCGACCCAATGCCGGTCGGCGAGCGCGGCGAGCGGAACCTCCGGCAGCCCGGCGAGCGGATCGTCGCGGCGGACGACCGCGAGGTAGGGGTCCTCGGCCAGCCGGTGCACGACGACCGACCCGGGATGCTCGGCCCCGGTTTCCTCCACGAAGATGTCGATGTCCGGATCGCCCGGCGTGAACTCGGTGAGCATCAGGTCCAGCCGCAGGCCGGGGAATTCGGCGCGCAGCGCGGCGACGGTCGGGGCCAGCCACGTCGAGCCCGCCGAGCCGAAGTAGCCGATCGACAGCCTGCCGACGCGTCCGGCCCGCAGTTCGGTCACCACCTGCTCGACCCGGCTGAACGCCTCGAACAGCGCCTCGGCCTCGGCGGCGAGGGTCCGCCCCGCCTCGGTGGGCTCGATGCCGCGCCCGGACCGTTCGAACAGCTGCAGTCCGGTCTCCCGTTGCAGCGTGGTGATCTGCTGGCTCACCGCGGACGGCGTGTAGCCAAGCGCGGAGGCGCTCGCGCGAATCGACCCTGACGCGACGACTGCGCGCAGCACGCGGAGCCGGGGAATGTCCAGCATGCAGCAAACGTACAGCACTCCTTAACGGAGGTACAGAACTCATCGCTTGTGCTGTACAGCGGAGCGAGGCGACGATGACCGGGTGACCGATCTCGTGGAAACCGTTCAACCCGCCAGCAAGACCGATTTCGGCAGGATCGCGGCCGCCGCCGGGCTCGCCGTGGTGCTGTGGGCCTCGTCGTTCGTCGCGATCCGCAGCGTGGGGCACGCGCTGTCCCCGGCGCCGCTGGCGCTGCTGCGGCTCGCTGTCGCGGCCGTCACGCTCACCGGATTCGCCGTGGTCAAGGGCGCGGTCCGCGTCCGGCTGTCCCGCAAAGCGTTCCTGCTGGTCGCGGCGTACGCCGTGCTGTGGCTGGCCGCCTACACCGTCGTCCTCAACGCGGGGGAGCGGCATGTCGACGCCGGAACGGCGGCGCTGCTGGTGAATCTCGCGCCGCTGATGGTCGCGGTCGCGGCCGGGAAGTTCTTCGGCGAAGGCTTCTCGCGCTCACTCCTCGTCGGCTCGCTCGTCGCGCTGGCCGGGGCGGCGCTGATCGCGACCGGAGCCACCGGAAGCAACGACTGGGCCGGTGTCCTGCTGTGCTTGCTGGCCGCCGTGCTCTACGCCGCCGGAGTCATGGTCCAGAAGATCACGCTGCGCCACGTCGACGGGTTGACCGCGATCTGGCTCGGCTGCGTCGTCGGCACCGTGGCCTTGCTGCCCTGGGCACCGCAGCTGATCAGCGAACTGCAGGTGGCGCCGACGGGCGCGGTGCTCGGCAGTGTCTACTTGGGAATCTTCCCCACCGCGGTCGGCTTCACCGCGTGGGCGTACGCGCTGCGCCGCACGGACGCCGGACGGCTGACGATGGTGACCTACGCCGTGCCAGCGGTGGCCGTGCTGCTGTCCTGGCTGCTGCTCGCGGAAATCCCGACCGTGTACGGGCTCGTCGGCGGGGCGCTCTGCCTGGCCGGGGTGGCCATCTCGCGCCGACGCTAACGCCGCCCCCACGCCGAAACCAGGGGATAGGACGACACGGCGAACCGCGGATCGGCGAGCACCCGGCGGAACTGTTCCAGTTCTTCCGGCCGCACGCCGTCCGCGGCCAGTTTTTCGGCCAGCTCCCTCGAATTCGCCGCCAGCAACCGGATTTCCGGCCCGCCGCCTGGCCATCTCGTAGTCGCCCGCGCGCTGCCGACCTCGCGCAATCCGGCCTCGGCGAGCACCTCCGGGAGCCGCCCGGCCCATTCGACGTCGCTGCCCTCGCGTTCGAGCAGGTCCAGGATCCGGCCTTGCACGGAACCGAAAACCGCGGCACTCGCTTCGTCGGGCGTGGCGAGCACGGTTTGCCCGCGCGGCTCGATTTCTTCGAGGACCAGCCATCCGCCGGGCGCGAGCGCGCCGGTCAGCTTCGCCACCAGCTCGTCGCGTTCCGGGAAGTGGATCAGCACCAGGCGGGCGTGGATCAGGTCGAACTTCCGGTCCGGGACCGGCTCCGCGCGGACGTCGTGGCGCATCGCCTCGGCGTGGGCGGGAAGGCCGGTGAGCAGCCGGGTGTCGACGTCCGTGGCCAGCACGTGCCCGGCCCGCCCGGCCAGCCACCGGGCGATCGACCCGCCGCCGGCCCCGATCTCCCAGCAGGACCACTCCGCGCCGACCCCGAGTTTCTCCAGGTGCCGGACGGTCGTCGCGTCGTAACTGGCTTCCAGCGCGGACATCCGGTCGCTCGCCGGGGCGCTCGCGTTGTCGAACGGGTACTCGTCGGCCATGCCGCCACCCTGCCAGCATTCGCACGGCGGTGCTGGCGGGACGGCGGAAGTCTCAGCAGGTTTCGCGGACGTGAGCGGAATCGCCCTTCGGCGTGACGTCCCGGTCGCGCCGGACGACGCTGAGAGTGCCGCCCCATTTGGCGCACGCGTTGCGCAGGCCGTCTTCGGTGTATTCGATGACGATCACGTGGTCGCCGAAATACTGGGTGTACTCCGCGCAATTGTCCTGCTCGCCGCATTCCTCGGCGACCGCGAAATCGAGCCCGTTCGCTTTGCGCTCCGAGGCGAGCTCGGAGGTGTTCTTCTGGGCGATCGCCAGGCCTTTTCCGTGCGCGCGCTCGGAAAGCAGCTGGACGAGGTCCTGGGCGTTGCGTGCGCTGAGCAGGCCCTGGGACCGGGTGAAGCTGTCGTAGTTGTCCGGCTCGACGGCTTGGTAGCCCTTGCTCGCGCATTCGTCGATCCACCCGCCGACCTTGTCCGCGATCCGGCCCCGCTTGTCCGCGGTGCGCGTGTCGAGCAGGGCTTCGTTCCAGTCGGGATCGAGGACGACATTGCCGTCGCCGTCGCGCAGAACCAGGTCTCCCCATTCGTTCTCGGCGCCCGGCTGCGCCTGGAAAGCGTTGACGTAGCAGATGTTGTACAGCCCGGCCGCGGCCGGGGCGCTGTGGTCGCGGCTGACGACCTGGACGCCCGCCGGCGGCTGGTAAGGACCGCCGATCTGGTAGTCGAACCCGGCGTGCGGGGCGGGCGGGGCGACGGCCGCGGCCGGGCTGTGCGGTGTCGGCAGCGGCGAGCTTTCCGCCGGGCCCGCGGCGCCGAGCGTGCACGCCGAACTGCCGATCAGCAGGGCGGCCGCCGCGGTTCCCCGAGAAATCCGACCAGGAAGCGAAGGCATCTGGTGACTCCAGCGTTGGTGAGTACGGCCCCGCCTCGGAGGTTTCGACGACATCCTGGCGACTGGGTCCGGGCTCGCAGCACACTGCATTACCGGCTGGGCGTACTTCTGGCGCCTGCCTGTCCGGCAGGCACCAGAAGTTTAGCGGATCATCGCGCCGGGCCGTCAAGACTCGTTAGCTGCCCAGTGTTTCCCGCAGTCCGGGCTGCAGCGCGTCGCCGTGCGCGAGCACCATTTCGTCGCACAGCTCCCAGATCCGTTCGACCGGAAGCGCGGCCGCGGTGGCGGGATCGGTCATCGCCGCGTGCCGGATGTGCCGAGGGTCGTTCTCGATCGCCGCGCGCACCACGAGTTCGGTGGTGCTGAGGTACGTGCGGTTGAGTGCGGCCAGCTGCGGCGGCAGCGCGTCGACCCGCGTGGGACGGATGCCGGTGGCGTCCGCGAGACACGGCACCTCGA
This sequence comes from Amycolatopsis sp. NPDC104775, assembly GCF_055583325.1. Lineage (NCBI taxonomy): Bacteria > Bacillati > Actinomycetota > Actinomycetes > Pseudonocardiales > Pseudonocardiaceae > Amycolatopsis > Amycolatopsis sp. NPDC104775. The sequence continues at coordinate 283,225 of NZ_JBVJOE010000001.1, read as the reverse complement.
CGGCTCCGGTCGCGGGGAGATTCGGGATCAGGCCGCGGTTGAGCACGTTGCCGTAAACGGTGCGCGGCGTCCCGGTGATGACACTGTGGATGATCTGCGGCGCGTATTCGTTGGTGCCTTCGACAGTGAGCGGTTCGTCGCGCTCGACGGCTTGGCGGGTGCGTTCGTATTCGGCCTCGTTCTCCGCCACCACGTCGAGATACGCGCCGATCGGCAGCCGCAGCCGCTCGATTTCGCTGGTATGGCCGAGATACCAGGGCACGTATTCGGAGGAGTGCTCGCTGGTTTCGGTGGGGTAGTAGCCGAGCCGCCGGAACATGTCGAACCGGACGCGCCGCCGCAGCTGCGGGTCCTCGGCGAGTTCGGCGAGCCGCGGGTACAGATCGGCGCCCTGGTGTTCCAGACGCAGGATCCAGGCCTGGTGGTTGACGCCCGCGGCGTGGTAGGTGACCTCCGGCAGCGGAACCTCCAGCAGCTTGGCCAGATCGTGCACCGTCCAGTACACCGAGTGGCACAGGCCGACCACCCGGTCCGGGCCGAGCGTTTCGGAGAGGTACTGCACGTTCATCGCCATCGGGTTCGTGTAGTTCAGCAGCCACGCCCGCGGGCACACCTCGGCGATGTCCTCGCCGAGTTCGCGCAGGAACGGGAAAGTGCGCAGGGCGCGGAAAATACCGCCGACGCCGAGCGTGTCGCCGATTGTCTGCTTGACGCCGAAGCGCGCGGGAACGTCGAAGTCGACGCGAGTGGCCTCGCCCATTCCAATTTGGACCATGTTGACGACGAAGTCCGCGTCCGCGAGGGCTTCGCGGCGGTCCGCGTGCGCGGTAAGGACGGGTTTGGCCCCGCGGGTTTCGGCGATGCGACCGGCCGCCGCGTGCGCAGTGCGCAGGCGTTCCGGGTCGATGTCGTGCAGCGCGACGTGCACCCCGGCCAGTTCGGGGTAGGCGAACAGGTCCGCGAGCAGGCCCTGGGTGAACACGACGCTGCCGGCGCCGATGAAGGTGATCTTGGTGGTCATGCGTTTTCCGTTCCGGTGTTGTCGGTGAGGTCGAGCTCGTTCCAGGTCGGCTGGCCATCGATCCCGCCGCGCGCGAGCGTCGAACGGCCGCCGCCCGCGACCCCGGCCCGCAGCGCGTCGGACAGCGGCAGCCCGCGCAGCGTCGCGGCGAGGAACGCGGCGTTGAAGCTGTCGCCAGCCCCCACGGTGTCGAGCGGAGTGATCGGGGACGCCGGAACCGTGACGGTTTCGCCGTGATGATGGGCGATCGCGCCCTCGGCGCCGTTCTTGACGACCACAGTCGGGCCGTGTGCGGCGAGGTGCACCGCCGCGTCGAGCAGGGCGGATTTTCCGGACAGCTGCCGCGCTTCGGCGGCGTTGGGCAGAAGGAAATCGGTCTCCTGAAGTACCAGTGGGATGCCGGTGGGATCCCACTGCCGCGCCGGGTCGTCGTTGGTGTCCAGCGAGGTGGTCGCGCCGTGCGCTCGGGCGGTGCGGAAAAGCTCCGGCAGCCCGGCGGCGAGTTTGGGCAGCAGAAAGTACGACGAGGCGTGGACGTGGCGCGCGTTCGCGAGCAGCTGCGCGGGGACGTCCGCCGCCGACACCGCGTCCAGCACTCCGGAACTGGTGACGATGGCTCGGCTGTCGCCGCGGGTCAGGATCGCGGTGAGCGGGGTCGGCAGGGCGGGATCCACTGTGAGGGCCTGCGTGTCGACGCCGCGGTCGTCGAGAATGCCGCGGACGAAACGTCCCGCGGCGTCGTCGCCGATCCGTCCGGCGAAGGCGACTTTCAGCCCCAGCCGGGCGGCTCCGGCGGCGGTGATCGCGGCGGACCCGCCGAGCGTGAGCGAGCCGTGGCCGACCAGGTTCTCCCGTTGCTGGAAGTCGAGGTCCTCGGTCAGCGGCCCGAGGACGACGTCGGGGTTGGCGTCGCCGAGCACGAGCAGGTCGAAGCGGTGCGGCATGCGTGGTTCCTCTGGATGACGCGGTTCAGCCTTTGAGACCGCTGGAGGTGATGGACTGGATGAACGTCTTCTGCGCGCCGAGGAAGGCCAGCAGCACGGGCAGCACGGTGATCACGTTCCCGGCCATCACCGCCGCCCAGTTGGTGTGGTGCTGTCCCTGGAAGGTGGTCAGGCCGAGCTGCAGGGTGTACTGGGTGTCGTGGTTGATGGCGATCAGCGGCCAGGTCAGGTCGTTCCAGGTGCTGAGGAAGGTCAGCACGGCGACCGTGCTCAGCGCGGGCCGGGACAGCGGGAGCACGATCCGGACCAGCACCCGCAGCCGGGAACAGCCGTCGATCCAGGCCGCTTCCTCGAGTTCGCGCGGCAGCGACAGGAAGAACTGCCGCAGCAGGAAGACCGCGAACGGCGTGACCAGCGACGGGACGATCAGCGCGCCGAGCGAGTCGATGAGGCCGAGCTTCTTCATCACCAGGAAGGTCGGGATCATGGTGAGCTGGAACGGCACTGCCATCGTCGCCATCATCAGCCCGAGCATCACCTTCGACCCGCGGAACCGCATGCGCGCGAACGCGTAGCCGCCGAGCGAGCCGAAGACGAGGTTGGCCGCCACGGTCACGACCGACACGATCAGCGAGTTGGTGAACCAGCGGAGGAACAGCGCGTTCTCCAGCACGTACCGGTAGCCGGAGAAGTCGATCCCGGACGGCCACAGCGTCGGCGGGAAGCGGTTGATTTCCGCGTTGCTCATCACCGAACTGAGCAGCAGCCACACCAGCGGGGCGGCGAACACCAGCGCGAGCGGGGCCAGCAGCAGATGCCACGGGCTGAACGGCCATCGCCAACGCCGTGGCTGACGTATCACGTCGTGGAGTTGAGATGCGGAGACTGGGGCTGCGGGAGCGCGCGTCGTCATCGGACCTCCTTGTCGCGGCGCAGCAACCGGGTGCCCAGCCCGAGTGCCAGCAGCACGACGGCGAGCACGTAGGCCGCGGCGGCGCCGTAGCCGGCGGTGAAGTTCTGGAAGGCCTGCTGCCAGATGAAGTAGACGATCACCGTGGTCGAACCGAGCGGGCCGCCCTTCGTGGTGACGTAAGTCAGGTCGAACACCTGCAACGATTGGATCAGCTGCCACAGCGTCAGGAAGGTGGTCACCGGCAGCACCGCGGGCAGGGTCACGTGCCGGAGGATCCGGAACGGGCCGGCGCCGTCCAGCCGCGCGGCTTCGATCAGCGACGGCGGCACGTCCTGCAGTGCGGCGAGAAAGACCACCATGCAGAACCCGGTACCGCTCCACAGCGTGATGGCCACCAGGATGAGCAGAGCTTGCGACGGGTCGGTGAGAAACCCTTGCGGGCTCAGGCCGATCCGGTGCAGCAGCGAGTTGGCGACCCCGAATTCGGGGTCGAGGATGAACGAGAACAGCACGCCCTGCGCGGTGGCCGAAAGCACGAACGGGACGAACATCAACGTCCGGTACGCGCCGATGAAGCGCACCCGCCGGTTCAGCGCGAGCGCCAGCGCGAGGCCGAGCACGATGCTCAGCGGGACGTATAACGCCGTGTACAGCAGCGTGTTGCCGACAGCTTGGCCGAAGTGCGGGTCCTGGGCGAGCGCCGCGTAGTTGTCGACGCCGACGAACCGGGACGGGGTGACGAGGTCGTCAGCCTGGAACGACAGGATCAGCGACCACACTACGGGGACGAGCCCGAGGCCGATGATGACGATCACCGAGGGGCTCAGGTAGGCCCAGGCGGCGGCGGTCTCGCGGCGGCGGCGGGTCTTGGCGGCCGGAGCGACGGTGATCGGGCCGGGATGCACGGACATGAGCGAGGTCCTAACGGGGGATGACGAGGGCGGCGTTGGCCGCAGAAGCGCAGTCGCGCATGGCGTCGGCGGGGGTCGCGCGCCCGAGCAGCACCGAAACGATCGCCGCGGCGACGGCCTGCGAAACCTGCGGGTAAGCGGGGTGGTTCGCGCGGACGTGCGAGTTCTCGAGCGACTTGACGAACACCGAAAGCCCGGCAGTGTCCTGGGTTTTCCGTTGCCACCCCGGAAGTTTTCGCGATTCGGCGCTCAGCGGGAGGCTGCCCGCGCCGACGTCCCAGACGACGTCCTGGGCGGGGGAGGTCAGCCACCGCAGGAACGTCTTGGCCGCGGCGAGGCGCCGCTCGCCGTTGTCGAACACCGTCCAGGTGTCCGGCCCGGAGATGGTGATCGGCTTCCCGGTGAACGTCGGCAGCGGGACGATGTGGTAGTCGAGTCCCGCGTCGACGATGTCGGGCAGCTGCCACGGCCCGGTCGGCACCATCGCGATCCGGCCCGAGGCGAAGGCTTGGTACATCTGCTCCGAGCCGGGCTTCGGGTCGATGTAGACACTGCGGTCGGCGGCCAGGTCGCGGATGACCTCCAGCGCCCGCACCCCGCTGTCGGCGAAACCGATGCTGCGGCCGTCCGGTCCGACGATCGTGCCGCCGAGGTCCCAGATCATCGGCCACAGCCGCCAGACCGTGTCCTCGTCGCCCGCGCCGGGCCAGGCCGTGCCGAACTGCCCCTGGTCGCGATTGGTCAGTTTCTTCGCGGCGGCCACGAAATCCGGCCAGCGCCAGGAATCTTCCGGAAGCGGGATCCCGTGCTGCTGGAACAGTTTCTTGTTGCAGGCGACGGCCAGCGAGTCCAGCATCGCGGGCACCGCGCGGACGCGCTCGTTCACCGTGACGGCTTCGAGAGCGGGCTTCCAGAACTGGCCGTGCACGACGTCGCCCATGTCCGCCACGCGCGGGCTGCGGGCGATGCTGGCGAGGTCGGAGCCGAAGATGTAGGCGATGTCGGGGTAGGAGCCGGACGCGAGCGCCGCGGTCACCTTCTGCAGCATGGCGTCGGCGAGCACGCCGCCGCCCAGATCGATCCGGATGTCGGGGTGCTCGCGCTGGAACGCGGCGACCAGCTGTTTGAGGACTTTGAGGCCGGTGTCGTTCTGGCCGTGCCACATTTCGACGGTGACCGGCCCGGACGTGGCGGCGGGGGCCCCGGCACAGGCCGCGGCGGCGGGTGCCAGCGCCAGTGCCGCCGCGCCGCGGAGAAACCCGCGCCGGTTCAGGGTGCGCACGCGCATGGGATTCCGTGTGCTCCCTTGCGTTAGCGCTGCGGGCGGGGACGGCGGGAGGGTGAGGTCATCTGCGGTTTCCTTCCGGCGGGGAGAAATAGGCGGCTACCGTTTCGGGCAGGGGAGGGACGTCGATCGGCACGGAGCCGGAACGCAGCGACCGCGTGGCGAGTGCGCCCGCCGCGACGGCTTCGCGGGCGGCGACCGGCGACAGTTCCGGCGGATCGCCGTGCACCACGTAGCTCAGGAATTCTTTCATGGTAAGGAGATCCGCGTCCCGGTGTCCTGATGCGACACCGTCGATCGGGTACTCGCGGTCTCCGTCCAGCGACCATTGACGGCGGCGGTTCCATACTTTCACTACACCGCCGCCGGTGTCGCCGAGGTTCTCCGCGCGGCCCTCGGTGCCGATCACGGTGTAGTTTCGCCAGTAGTCGGGCGTGAAATGGCATTGTTCGTAGCTAGCGAGAACGCCGTTGTCGAGTCGCATGTGGACCATCGAGAGGTCTTCGACGTCCACAACCGGGTTGAGGCCGGTTTGCGTGGCGGGAGGCCAGTTGTCGTAGGAAAACCACTCGTCGGCCAACCGGTCGCCCTGACCGCTTCGGTCGGTGATGGCGCCGTAGACGGCCAAGTCGCCCATCGCGGTGACACGGCGGGTGAAGCCGCCGGCGAGGTAGTGGATGACGTCGAGGTCGTGACTGGCTTTCTGCAGCAGCAAGGAATTCACCCGGCTGCGGTCGGCGTGCCAGTCCTTGAAGTAGTAGTCGCCTCCGTTGCCGACGAAATGGCGGCACCACACGGCCTTCACCTCGCCGATCTCGCCGCGCGTCACGACCTCGCGCAGGGTGCGGACGACGGCTGCGTGCCGGAAGTTGTGTCCGATGTAGAGCGGAGTGCCGGTTTCCTGTGCGGCGGCGAGGGCAGCGTCGGCGTCGGGAAGTGTTGTGGCGAGCGGCTTTTCGAGGTACACCGCCACTCCGGCGCGGAGCAGGTCGACAGCGATCTCGGCGTGCGTCCAGTCCGGCGACGTGACGACCGCGGCGTCGACGAGGTTCGCGATGTCCCGGTGCCCGTGCCTGATCTCGATCGCGCCGAACATTTCGCGCGCCCGCGCCCGTCCTCCTCCGCCGGGGTCCGAAGCGGCGACGATCTCCGCCGCGATCCCGGATCCCGCCACGTGCCGGGCGATCCCGGCCCGCAGGCCGACCCCGACCACCCCGACCCGCAGCACCCCGCGGTTCACCACGTCGCCACCTCACCTCTGCGTGATAGTGATTCACAGGATGGCAAAACAATCATAAAGTTGCAATGGGCTGTCCGGCGGCTTGTCTCGCGGGGACGGCGGGTGGCGTCGGCGATCTGGGCGTCGATGGCCGAACGCGTGGAACACTTCCGTCCAGTGCGGCTGAGGGGTGACGCCCGCGAGAGAGGTCAGCCAGTCCAGCCCGGATCTCGGGCAGTACCGACCGGCGATGGACGCCCCTCGTTTCCCTGGGGGCGGGCTTGCCGATGCGCTTGTGCGGAGGGCGCGACAACGCGGAGTACTCTTGGTATACCAAAGTGCTCCCGCTGAGAAAGGTGCTCTCCGTGTTGATCCGTGACGTCCGTCCCTGGGGCGGTCAGCGCAGTGACGTCGAGGTGACTGGCGACCGGATCTCCGCGGTGCGCCCGCACGATCCCTCGGCACCGCCGAGTCCGGACGTGCTCGAAGGGCGCGGACGGCTGCTGTTCCCGTCGTTCAGCGACGTCCACGTGCACCTCGACTCGACGCGCATCGGCCTGCCCTTCCGTCCGCACACCGGGGCGCCGGGCGTGTGGGCGATGATGCTGAACGACCGCGAGAACTGGCGCAACGCCGAAGTTCCGCTGCCGGAACGGGTCGCGGGCACGTTGGAGCGGATGATCGCGAACGGCACCACCCGCGTGCGCACCTACGCGCAGGTCGATGTGGACTGTCAGCTCGAGAAGCTCGACGCCGTCCTCGCGGCCAAGGAGCGGTTCGCCCGGCACGCTGACGTCGAGGTGATGGCGTTTCCGCAGGCGGGCATCCTGCGTGAGCCGGGCACGGTGGACGTGCTGGAGGCCGCGCTGCGTTCGGGGGCGTCGGTGGTCGGCGGGATCGATCCGTGCTCGCTCGACAAGGATCCCAAGGGGCACTTGGACATCGTGTTCGGGCTGGCCGAGAAGTACGGCGTCGAGGTGGACATCCACCTGCACGAACCGGGCCATCTCGGCGTGTTTTCGACCGACCTGGTGATCGAGCGGGTCCGGGCGCTGGACATGCGCGGCAAAGTGACCCTGTCGCACGCGTACGAGCTGGGCTCGGTTTCCGAAGCGGTGAGCCGGCGGCTGATCGACACCTTCGCGGAGCTGGACATCGCGATGGCGACCGTCGCGCCGTCGGTTGATCGGCAGTTGTCGCTGGCGGACTTGACGACCGCGGGAGTGCGAGTCGGGCTGGGGGAGGACGGCCAGCGGGACTACTGGAGCCCGTACGGCAACTGCGATCTTCTCGACCGCACATGGCAGCTGGCCTTCACGCACGGGTTCCGTCGCGACGAGCTGATCGAGATGGCGCTGGCCGTCGCGACGATGGGCGGCGCGTCGATCATGAGCCACGACGTGCCGCGGCTGGCGGGGGTCGCCGACCGGCCGGGCGTGGCCGTCGGCGACCGCGCGGATCTGGTGCTGGTGGACGGCGAGACTCCGACCAGCGCGGTGATGGACCGGGGCAAGGACCGGACGGTGCTGCACGACGGAATCGTGGTGGCGGACGGTCTGGCGGTGGTCGGCAGCTGAGCGGAATGGCGCCTCAGTCTCGCGGAGGTCGCGGGATTGAGGCGCCGAGGTGGGATATCAGCGGTGCCGCACTGGCCGGGGTTGGGATCTCAACAGACGCGGGCTGCCTGAAAGGGAGTGCGGGTGATATCTCACGGGCGGCGGCTGATCAACGCCCGGGGAGCACAGCTCGTCCGGTTGGGATATCTGGGGCAGCGGAGCCTGAACCTGGCTCAGTTCGCGGAAGCGGCTTCCGACGCGGGATGCCGCCGCGCCGCCTCGCTCGTGCCCGTGGCGAGATGCGCCAGGACGAGCCGCTCTACCCGTTCGACGTCCCGGTCCACGATCGCCTCGTACAGGAGTTCGTGTTCCGCCGCCATGGCTTCCAGATCGTCGTGCTGGCCGAGCAGCCAGCGCATCCGGCTGCGCAACGTCCGTTCCAGTTCGCCGAGCAGTTCGTTCGCCGACAGGGACGTCACGACCTCGTGGAAGTCGGCGGCCGCGCGGCGGGCCGCGACCGCGTCGCCGGCGCGGGCGGCGCGCAGTTCCTCGTCCAGCACCTCGCGCAGCCGCGCCAGGCCCTCGCGCGTGCGGCGCTGCGCGGCGAGCCGGAAAGTGAGGCCCTCGAAGGCGGTGCGCACTTCGTTGAGGTCCGCGACATCCGACGCGGTGAACTCCCGCACCACCGACCACGACCGCGGCCGCGGCGTCACCAGCCCTTCGTTCACCAGCGCGCGCAACGCGTCCCGCACCGGCACCCGGCTCACGCCCATCTCCGCGGCCAGGTCCCGTTCGACCAGCTTGCTTCCGGGAGCCCGCGTGCCGTCGAGAATCTCGTTGCGCAGCCGTTCCGTGACGCGTTCCGACTCCGACGCGAAACCCGGCTCCATCGATCCCCTTCCGCCGCCGTCACCGACAGTGTCGGCGAACCTTCTCCCAGGTTCCCGGAAAAACCCGCCCCCGGCAAGGTCTGGCCGCCAGGTTCCGCCGTTTGGTATACCTAAATGACCGACCGGAAGGAACCCGATGCGTACTCGCTGGCGTGCCCGGCACGTGCTGGCCCACCAGAACGGGCGGCACGCCCTGCTGGACAACGGCGAGGTCGTCTGGGAGGACGACGTAGTGGTCTACGTCGGCCCGCGGTATGCCGGAACGACCGACCTGGACGTCGACCTCGGCGAATCGCTCGTCCTTCCCGGCCTGATCGACCTCGACGCACTGGCCGATGTGGACCATCTCGTCCTCGATTCCTGGGCCGCCGCGGACCGTTCGGCAGGGCTGCAGTGGTCCGAGGACTACTTCGCGAACCGCCGCCGCGACGTCTTCACCCCGCGGGAGCGGCAGACCATTCGCGAGTACGCCCTCGTTCAGCTGGCGCTGCACGGAATCACGACGTTCATGCCGATCGCGTCGGAGATCCACTCGTCTTGGGCCGAGCCGTACGAGGAGCTCGTCGCGATGGCGGACTTCTCCCGGAACCTCGGGCTGCGCGGATATCTCGGCCCGGCTTACCGTTCCGGTGTCAATGTGGCCACTGTGGACGGTAAGCGCACCGTTGCTTTCGACGAGCGCCGCGGCGAGGAAGGCTTCGCCGACGCACTGCGATTCCTCGACCACGCAACGGAACTCGACGATCCGCTCGTCAACGGCGTTCTTTTGCCCTGCCGCATCGAAACCCTCACCGAAGACCTCATGCGCGCCACCGCCGACGCGGCGCGGCAGCGAGATGTCCTGGTGCGGCTCCACTGCCTGCAAGGCGTGCTGGAGCGAGAGCTGATCCTGAACCGTTACGGCGCAACGCCGCTGGAAATGCTCGACCGCACCGGTTTGCTGAACGACCGGCTGCTGATCCCGCACGCCCAAGTCCTCGATCGTCACCCTGCCGTCCACGGCGAAGACCGCGGTGACGTCGCGATGTTGGCCGAGGCTGGCGTGTCGGTGGTCCACTGCCCGCTCACGTCCTTCCGCTACGGCCACGCCCTGCGGTCGTTCCGCGGCTACCGTGAAGCAGGGCTGAACCTGTGTCTGGGCACGGATTCCTTCCCGCCGGACCTGGTGCGCGGGATGGATGTCGGCGTGCATCTGGCGAAGGTGCTGGACAACCGCGCCGACGCGGCGTCGGCGGAGTGGTACGTCGAAGCGGCGACGCTCGGCGGCGCCCGCGCGCTCCGCCGCGACGACCTCGGCAAACTGGCTCCGGGAGCGCAGGCGGACCTCGTCGCGTTCCACGTCGGCGATCTCCGCGACGGCGTTCAGGACGATCCGATCCGGACGTTCCTGCTGAGCGGAACCGCCCGCCAGGCAACGCATTCCGTCGTCGCGGGCCAGCCGGTGCTGGTGGACGGGCACCTTCCCGGCGTCGACGAACAGGACCTCCGCCGCCGCGCGCAGGCGTTGTTCGAGAAGATGCGCGCCGCGTATTCGGAGCGGGATGTCGAACGCCGGGAGGCGGGGGAGTTGTTCCCCCCGACCTTCCCGGCGTTCCAGAAGTAGCGGGGCTATCGCCGAGAGACGACAGCGCCGCGTTTCACCACGAGCCGCCGCGGAGGGTGGGATACGACGGCTTCGGCCGGATATACTGCGTCCACGAGGAAGAAATCGGCGTGGTCGCCGACCCGCAGGCCGTAATCCTTGAGCCGTAAAGCTTTCGCGCCGCCGTACGTCGCCGCGTGCAGCGCGAGTTCGATCTCCGGGTCGGTGCGGAACGAGCTGCGGTACGCCAGGTGCATGGTGCGGGTCAGCATGTCCCCGTCGCCGTAGGGTCCCCACAGGTCGCGGATGCCGTCGTTGCCGCACGCGACGTTCGCGCCCGCTGCCCGCATTTTGGCCAGCGGCGGCACCGGCCGGTCGTACACCGCCGCGGTGGTCAGCGTGACCCGCTGCTCGGCGAGGCCCTCGATCAGCCGGTCCTGCTGCGTGTCCGGAATGCCGCAGATGCCGAACGCGTGCCCGATCGCCACCTTCCCGGCGAGCCCGAGCGCCTTCGTCCGCTCGATGATCAGCTCGATTTCCCAGGCTCCGAGCGGACCTTCGTCGTGCAGATGCAGATCGACGCCGCAGCCGTGCCGCGCGGCGATGTCGAAAATCGCGTCGAGGTGCCCGCGCGGATCGCGGTCGTAGCCCGCCGGGTCGATGCCGCCGACGTTCTCCACGCCGGACGCCACCGCCCGCTCCAGCAGCTCCAGCGTGCCGGGCCGGGTGAGCAGGCCGCCCTGGGGGAAGGCGACCTGCTCGACGGTGACCCGGCCGCGATGCCGCGCCGCCGCCTCCCGCACCGCCTCGATGCCGGACAGCCCCAGTTCGGGGTCGACATCGGTGTGCGTGCGGACGTAGGAGGTGCCGTTCGCGATCATCGCGCCGAGCAGCGCGGCCGCGGGTTCGGGCGACGGGAGCCCGAATTCCTCGCGGCGGCGCTGTTCGTTCGAGATCCGGTCGGCGAGGACCGAACCCGAGGTGTTCGGCACCCAGGGGAGGCCCCAGAGGGTCTTGTCGAGATGGCAGTGGGCGTCGACGAGGCCGGGCAGCAGCAGCGCGCCGCCGCCGTCCTCGACCGGCACGTCCGCGTCGGCCGGCCCGAACCCGGCGATCCGGCCGTCGCGCACCAGCACGTCCGTCGGATCGCCGCCGCCCGGCCGGACGTTGCGCAGCAACAGGTTCACGCGACTCCCTCCACGGCCTCAGCCCGGACTGCCGGTTCGCGCCGCTCGGAGGTGGCGAGGCTGACGCCGACCGTGAGCACGACGTTGACGATGATGGCGAGCAGGCCAGGATTGAGGCCCCACAACGTGTTCTTCGACGCCAGGACCGTCCACGCGACGATCGCCACGCCGACTACGAGCCCGGCCGCCGCGCCCGCCTTGGTCAGCCGTCGCCACACCAGCCCCAGCACGATCGCCGGGAAGAACTGGGAGACGCCGTTCTGGCCGGTCAGCAGCAGGTTCACCAGCAGGGCGGGCTGGAAGATCGCGAACACCAGCGCCACCGCGGTCACGACCACGACCAGCGCGCGCGACAGCCGGAACACGCCCAGCTCGGAGGTCTTCGGCCGCAGGACGCCTTGGTAGACGTTGCGGGCCAGCAGCGTCGCGGACTGCAGCAGCAACAGGCTGATCGGCACGATCGCGGCCAGCGCTCCCGCGCCGCCGACGAGGCCGACCACCCACGACGGCATGGTCTTCACTGTCAGCGAAAGCAGGGCGCCGTTGGTGGCGCTGCCCTTCAGCCCCGGCACGACCAGTACTGCGGCGAAGCCGACGAACAACGTCAGCGCGATCAGAATTTGGTACAGCGGAAGGTAAATCGCGTTGCGGCGGATGGTCTGCTCGGACTTCGCGGTGTACATCGCGGCCAGCGCGTGCGGGAACATGAAGAACGCCGCGCTCGTGACGAGCAGGGTCGACATCATCCACGGCACGCCGAGCGGGCTGCCCGGCGCTGGTACGCCAAGGAAGCCAGGATGCTGTGCCTGGACGGTGTCGATGAGATGCCCGAAACCGCCGAAGTAGTGCACCGGAATCGCGATGCCGACGACCAGCACGGTGCCGATCAGCAGGATGTCCTTGAGCACCGACACCCACGCGGCGGCCTTCATGCCGGACGCGTAGACGAACACCGCGATCAGCACCACCGCGAGCACCATGCTGGTGACCCGGTTGATGCCGGTCGTCGTCTCGACGATCTGGCCGAGGCCGAGCAGCTGCGCCTCGATGTAGGGGATCATGAACGCCACGCCGACGATCGCGGTCAGCGCGCCGAACCACGGGCTGCGGAAGCGGTGAGTGAAGAAATCCGCTTGCGTGACGAGGTTGTGCTTCTTCGCGTACCTCCACAATGGAGGGAGGAAGAAGTAGGACAGGACGAAGGCGCACGTGCCGTAGCCGGCGATGTAGAACGCCGCGCCGCCGTTGGCGTAGGCGAACCCGGAGGCGCCGAGGTAGGTGAAGGTCGAATAGGTCTCGCCCGCGGCGAGCACCCAGAACAGCAGCGTCCCGTAGGACCGGCCGGCGACCGTCCACTGTTCGAGGTCCATCTGCTTCCGGCCGCGCGCGGCGAGTCCGATGACCACCGCCAGCGCCACCACGGCCAGTGCGACCACCGCACCCGCGTTCATCGCTGCTCCTGCTCGGTTTCGGCGGCGCCCGGGCGCCGGATGCGGTCGGCGACGCCGAGGAAGACGGGCGTGAGGGCCACCCAGAGCAGGATCCAGAACCCGATCTCGGGCAGGAACCAGATCCGGCCGCCGCCGCTGAACCAGGGCAGCCCGGCGATCATCGCCACGTAAGGGGTGAAGGCCACCGCGGCCACCACTGCGGAACGCTTCATCGCGCACACCCTTCGTTGTTTGGTATACCATAAACGCCGATGGCGGCGGGTTGTCAAGGGTGCGGGCGGGAACGATGCGGGCTCGCGACCGGGCTGGCGTGGCGCTGGAAGACGTGCGGGGCAGTAGCGGGTGTGAAATTGTCCGATTTAGACCCGGCTAGTCGAGCCGGGTGTTCGGGCGAGACTTTGGTAGACCGGATCACGGGCAAACCTGTCGCCTGTTTCCTCGGCCGACGGTTACCTTTGCCGCCGAAGGAGGGCGTAATGGACCACCCGACGTCGGAGCTGTGGCGCCCGACCGGCCCGGCCGAACTGGAACTGGTGCGCCAGTCGGGCTGGCGCGCGTGGCCGCCGCGGCTGCCGGAACAGCCGATCTTCTACCCGGTGCTGAACGAGGACTACGCGGTGAAAATCGCGCGAGACTGGAACGTCCGGCACGACGGTGCCGGTTATGTGACCCGCTTCCGCGTCGAAACGGCGTTCCTCGAGCGTTATCCGGTGCGACAGGCGGGTGGCGAGACGGTCCTGGAGCTGTGGGTGCCTGCCGAGGAGTTGGCTGAGTTCAACGCGCACCTGGTCGGGGAGATCGAGGTCGTGCACGAGTTCCGCTGACGGGCGTCTGGTGAGTGGCGGTGCCGGTTAGAACCGGCGCCGCCACTCACGACGCGTCGAGGCCCCCGGACAGTCCGCGGAAACACCGCACCGCCAACTCGACCGGTGCCGCCTTCTCATCGCTCCTGGCCCAGATCTCCAGCGAAATCCGGATCGCGTCCGTCGCCGCGGCCGCGACCAGATGCACTGTCACGTCGTCCGTCTCCGGCGACAGCCGCGCCAATATCGGCCGCAGGCGGGTCTCCGATTCCCCGTTCACCCGATGCCATACCGCCGCCAGCGCCGAATCGTCCCCGCTCGCGGCGCGCAGCAAACCGCGCGTCCAGCTGAACTCCGGAGTGGCGTCGGCGGTGGAGATCGTCGTGCGGATCGCGTCCTCGACCGCCTTCAGCAGCGGCATTCCTTCGGGGGCCGACGCGAGGTGCTCCCGCCACGAATCCGCGCCGACGACGAGCAGCGGGGCGACTGCGTCCTCTTTGGTGCGGAAGTAGCGGTAGAAGGTGCGCGGTGCGACACCCGCCGCGGCGGCGATCGATTCCGCGGTCGTTCCCTGTGCGCCCTGCTCGGTGAACAGGCGCGCGGCGGCTCGGGCGATGTCGAGTTGCGTCGCCGCTTTGCGTCGTTCGGTCAGGGTCGGGGTCTTTCCGCTCACTGCGGCAACGTTACCGGATGGCTGTCAATGGGGCATGTCATGTCAATGTGGCACAGTCTGCCACTTGGGCGTAAGCTGACGAGCAGAGGAAAGGAGCGGGCCATGAACCGTTACGAAGGACGCCGGGTGCTGGTCACCGGAGCCGGCTCGGGCATCGGGCAGGCGACGGTCTTGCGGATGCTGGCCGAGGGCGGGCGCGTCGTCGCCGCGGACGTGAGCGAAGCAGGCCTGGCGGATACCGTCGAGAAGGCGGGCGAGGCGGCGGATCGGCTGAGCACGGTGGTCGTGAACGTCGCCGATGAAGCGTCGGCCAAGGCCGCGGTCGCGTCGGCGGTCGAGCGGCTCGGCGGGCTGGACGCGCTCGTCAACGCCGCGGGCATCCTGCGGTCGGCGCACACCCACGAGATGCCGCTGGAGGCGTTCGAGCAGGTACTGCGCGTCAACCTGGTCGGCACATTCCTGGTGATCCGCGAGTCGATTCCGGCGCTGCGGGAAGGCAGCAAGCCCGCGGTGGTGAATTTCAGCTCGACGTCGGCGATGTTCGCGCACCCGTACATGGCGGCGTACGCGGCGAGCAAGGGCGGCATCCAGTCGATGACGCACGCGCTGGCGTCCGAGTACGCGAAGGACGGCATTCGGTTCACCGCCGTGCAGCCCGGTTCGATCTCGTCGGGCATGACCGACGGCAGCGGCAAGAGCAAGCAGAGCGTCGGCCCCGGCTTCCCGGAGGACGCTGATTTCACCCTGCTCGGCAAGCTGCTTCCCGCGCTGGGTCAGGGTTTCGCCGGTCCGGAGACGGTCGCGTCGGTGGTCGCGATGCTGGCCAGCGAGGACGCCGCGTTCATCACTGGCACCGAGGTCCGCATCGACGGCGGCACGCACTTCTGATGCGCGATTTGTTCAAGAACTGACCGGCGGCAGGGCCGCAGTTTCGCGGCATGACAAAGTTTTCCGCCGTCCGCCGCGAGGTGCGGCGATGATCCTCGTGACCGGCGGCCTCGGCATGATCGACGCGCACACGGCCCGGGCGCTCGCCGATCTCGGGCAAGATGTGCTGGTCACCGGACACCGGCGGACGGACGTCCCGTCGTTCCTGGCGGGCCGGGTCGCCGTGGAAACGCTCGACGTGACCGACCGGGACGCCTTCCTCGCGCTCGGCGGCCGGTACGACATCAGCGCGATCGTCCACCTGGCGGGCAGCATCCCGGGCGACGACCCGGTCGCGTATTTCCGGACGGACCTGGCCGGGCTGACCAACGCCCTCGACGCCGCCCGGACGTGGCAGGTGCGGCGGTTCGCCGTGGCGAGCAGCCTGGGCGTGTACGTCGGCCGCGCTGGCACGAGGATCTGCCGCTGCCGACCGCGGACCTGCCGCATCTGATCGTCGCGTTCAAGAAAGCCGTCGAACCGCTGACGACGCACGGCCTGCGGGGGAGCGGCGTCGAACCGGTGGTGCTGCGGATCGGAACTGTCTGGGGACCGCTCGTGGACCCCGAATCACCGTTCTTCCCGATCCCGTCATATCTCAACGCCGGGCTGTGCGGTGCCACGCCACGCCCGCTGGTCGCCAACGAGGGATTCGACTGCTGTTACGCACCGGACGCCGGTCGCGCGATCGCATTGCTGACCACGGCACCGTCGTTGAGATATCACACGTACAACGTGTCGAGCGGGCGGCCGGTTACCAACCGGGAATTCGCCGAGGCGCTGGCGGAAGTCGCGCCGGGCGTGCCGGATCGGCTGCAGCCGGGCGGCGAGACGGGGCCGTATCTGGATATTTCGCGGTTGAGGGAGGAAACGGGTTTCGCGCCGGAGTTCGATGTGCGGGCGGCGGTGGCGGATTACGCGGCGTGGCGGAAGACCAATCCGCGCTGATACTTCACTGGCCACAGCGGACAGTCCGGGCGCTGGTGCGAGAACAGGGCATCGAATTTGCGCAGGACCGGGTCATCCGGCAGCTCCGGGACGGGACCCTGGACGAGGGTGTGCTAGCCGGGCAGCAGGCTTGCCGAGCGGGATCTCGCCGCGGGCGTGGGCGTGAAAACGCTGGCCGCGGACATTCAGTTCGTGTGCGAGATTTCGATGTAATGCTTGCCGTTCATGGGAATGCACTCGGCACCGTCCACTGTGGGGTCCGGTGGAAGGGCGCGCAATGCGCGGACACAGTCGTCCGGGGTTTCGTAAGGCCCGTTGTACTCGAGGTGGCTGGCGAACGCCGTGCCGCTCAGCAGCAGAGCGCCCCCGGTCGTCGCGAGGCAGACGGCGGCGGTGGCCACGAATTTACGCATGGTCATGGGACAATCCCTCCGGTTCCGGCGATCGTGCTGACCGCCTCTTCCCGGTTGTTGCCCTGGCCGGATCGCGCCCAACCCGTCCTTGCCTGTTCGGCTATAAGGAATTGATCGAACGGGCAGCGGACGCGACCTCTTGCCGGAACGGCAAGTTTCCGTGCTCTCGCCGGGCAGGGCTGGCGAAACTGACCGCATGATCACCGCATCCCGGCTGGTGCCGCGCTCTGTCGCGGCACTTGCTCTTTCCGTCTTGCTCGCGCTCGGCACCGTCGCCTGCTCCGCCCCGCCGTCGGCTGACATTCCTCCCTATGCCGCGGCCACGCAGAACGATCCCGCCTTCCGCAGCACTTTCCGGCACGAATTCGCCGACGTCGACGGCGTGCGGATGCACTATGTCGCCGGTGGCAGCGGCAGCCCGGTCGTCCTGATCCACGGCTGGCCCCAGACCTGGTACGGCTGGTGGCCGGTCATGCCCGCGCTGGCGAAAAAGCACACCGTTTACGCGATCGACCTTCCAGGTTTGGGCGACAGCACCGGTTCCCCGAGCGGATACGACAAAGCCACCCTGGCCCGTTACGTGCACACCCTGATCGCCGAGCGGCTCAAGATCAAGAACGCCGCCGTCATCGGACACGATTTCGGTGCGGCGGTGGCATTCCAGTACGCCAGCCAATTCCCCGGCGACACCGCGCGTCTCGGCTATTTCGATTTGCCCCTGCCAGGCCCGGCGATCAACGCGGCCACCTACCGGACGTTGAGCTGGCACATCGCCTTCCACTCCCAGTGCCGAGTCCCCGAAGCGGTCGTCGGCGATGACGTCCGGGAATACCTCGCGCTGTTCTACCCCCAGGTTTCTTTCGGCGGCACAGCATTCGGCGGCACCTCGGAACGGTCGCCGTTCACCGAGTCCGAGGTCAACGAATACGCCCGGACCTACAGCCGTCCCGCGGTGCTGTCCGGAGGGTTCGAGCTTTACCGGGCGCTGGACAAGGACGTCCGCGACACGATGGCGGCGGCTCCGGTGAAGGTGCCGACGTTGCTTCTGACCGCCCAAGGCCAGCTCGACGCTATCCGCGCGACAGTGGCTCCGCGGATGACGGACATCGTGCAGGCCGCGGATGTGCCTAGGGCGGGGCATTGGCTGGTGGAGGAGAATCCGCAGTTCGTCGCGGGGGAGGTGGAGCGCTTCCTGAAGGGCTGACCCGGCAGGCGAGGATGTTGATATACCAGGCGAGGTAGAAGTTCGCTTCGCTCGCCTGGTGTTTCTCAGCCGGTCCAGCCCTGCTGGATGAGGCGTCCCAGTTCGTCCAGATGCTCGCGGGCTGCCCGCGCGGCTCCGGGGTCGGCAGTGTCGAACAGCTGCTCCAGTTCCAGCAATGCGGCTTCCGCCCGCTGCTCCGTCGACACCGACTCGTCCATACCTGCCCAGGGCTCGCTCCACTGGCCGGATCCTTTCCGGCTCACCGCGGACCGGAAGATAAGTTCCTCCACGGTGTCCACGGGCAGGTCGAGCTGAGCGGCCCAGGAGCCCAGCAACTCCACGTATTTCGCGTAAACGGCAGGTCGCCATTCGTCGATCATCAAGCGCAAGCCGGTGTGCGTTGCGAGCCAGCGGCGTACGACAGCGTCCAGGATCGGAGCACGGTCCGCGGAGAGCGCGGCTGTGACGAACCGCAGATACTTGGTGCCGAAAGCGACCCCGAGGTAGCGCAACGGCTTGTCCGCCAGTTCACGGAACGCCGCCAGCCCGCCCTTGTCCCGGGCGGCAACGGCTACTGCGGCCAACCGCTCGGCAGCGTCCGGGTTCTCGGCCAGTACCCGGGCGGTGCGCCAGGGGCCGTAGCCGACTCGTCCGTAGCCCCAGATCATCGCGGCCAGGAAGGCCCGTTCCGCACCTTCCGGCGTCATTGCGTCCGCTGCGTGGCTGGTGACCTCGGTGCGGTCGAGGCGGTCGGGCAGGGCGTCAAGGAAGGCGTGCTGGTTCGGGAACCGCTGCTGCCAGGGGCTGCGAGACCAGCGGATGGGCGGTTGCGGTGGCGAGTCCTGCTCGCGCCAGAGTCGGACAGCGCTAAATAAGGGAGCTGGTATCTCATCCGCACTGGGTGCCATGGTTCTCCTTTCTCTGGACAACCGTAGTACTACAACGGTGATCCATCAGATCACTGGCGGCCTCTCGCGGACTGCGTCGACGTATAGACGCGAGGCTTGGAACAGGGCTGATCCAAGCCTCGGCGCTCGGGTGAAAGCGGGACCTCCACCGCCGATTAGGTCTAGACATCCGATGGATGCCGGACTTACGCTCCCCGCCGTCACCGTTCGGTCACGGATCCGACAGGAGGACCACCGTGTCGATGCCCGCGAGCCTGGCGCTTGCCGCGGTACTGGCGGCCGGGGGAACGGCCTTGCCCGCTGCGACGGAAACCATCGCCTGCCACGGACCGGTCCGGCCGGCGGCGATCCAGACTGTGCAGTCGTGCGACGGCATGGACCGGATCCTCGCCAAGGCCGCCGCGACCGTGCCGCGTGCGGGGCAGGTCGCCTGGCAGCAGCGGCCGGTCACCGCGTTCACGCACTTCGGCATGGACACCTTCACCGACCGGGAATGGGGTTCCGGGGCGGAAAAGGAGTCGACCTTCGCGCCCACTGCCGTCGACACCGACCAGTGGATGCGGTCGATGAAGGCGGCTGGCGTGACGCAGGTGATGCTGACTGCGAAGCATCACGACGGGTTCGTCCTCTATCCGACGCGCTACACGAACCACTCCGTCGTCGCGAGTCCGTGGTGGGTTACGCCTGGATGCACTGACGGCACAGTGGCGAAGGCCAGGGCGGCTGCGCAGAACGGGCGGGCGCAGGATCCGTCCGCGTACTGGCAGGTGCGTGCCGCCGGATGCGCGAATCCGCGCGGCGACATCCTGCGCGACTACGTCGATTCGGCGCGGAAAGCCGGGTTGAAAGTCGGCGTGTACCTGTCGCCTGCCGACGGCGCGGAGTTGCCCGCACAGTTCTTCGCGGACCAGGTGAAGCGGGTCGAGGCGAAGGTCGCCGCGGGGGAGCCGTTGAGTATCGAGGAGCAGGCGACTTACGACGACCGTGCGAATACGCCTGCTGGTCAGGGGAGATACGGGACGGGCAGCGCGGCGAAGGTCCGCACCATTCCGTCGCTGGTCCCGAACGATGACCGCGCCGCGGCGCTCAAAGCCGGGAAGCTGCCGAAGTTCACGGTCACCGAAGACGACTACAACGCCTATTACCTGAACCAGATATACGAGCTGTTCACCCAGTACGGGCCTATCGACGAGTTGTGGCTGGACGGGGCGAACCCTTGGCGCGGCAACGGGATCAGCGAAACGTACGACTTCACGACCTGGTTCCGGATGATTCACGCGCTGTCGCCGGACACGGTCACGTTCGCCGGACCGGCGGGGGTGCGCTGGGTCGGCAACGAGAGGGGCCAGGCCCGCGAGACCGAATGGAGCGCGCTGCCGACCACGGGCGATCCGAACACCGCGCACAACGAAGAACTGTTCCTCGGCGGCGCGGAGGGCGCTGATCTCGGGTCACGGCAGATGCTTGCCGACCCGTCCGTGCGGTACCTGCAATGGGCACCGGCCGAAGCTGATGTATCAATCCGGCCCGGTTGGTTCTACCACCCGGACGAACAGCCGAAGACGCCCGCGCAGCTCGTCGACCTTTACCGTGCGTCTGTGGGACGCAACGCCTCGCTGTTGCTGAACGTTCCGCCTGGTCCCGACGGTCGGGTGGCTCCGGCGGACACCGCCGCACTGGCGTCCTTCGGACAGGCCATCGCCAAGACGCAGGCACAGAATCTCGCGGCCGGTGCGCGAGGATTGGACGCGGTCACGGATTGCTCGCTCACCACGTCGTGGTCGCCGCCGCACGGTGCGCTCGCCGGGACGATGGACGTCGCACTGCCGAAAGCGGTCACCTTCGACCAGATCCGGCTGGGGGAGGACATCACCCGCGGCCAGCACGTCGAGGGCGCGACCGTGCAAGCCGAAGTGGACGGTTCCTGGCGCACGATCGCGACCGTCACCACCGTCGGTGCCAACCGCCTCGTCACTCTCCCGTCACTGATTACCGCCCGGAATCTGCGCGTGGTCGTCACGCAGTCGCGGGCGACGCCGTACCTGGCGACCTTCGCGTTGTATCGCACTGTCCCCGCCGCCTGAGAGGAAGTCATGACTCTACGCCGCAGAGTTTGGCTCGCCGCTGTCGTCGCGACGAGTGCCCTCGCTATCGTTCAACCGGCCGACGCACGGCCGGGTTCGGTGCCGGTCGTTTCGCCGACACCACAGCAGATCAACCGCGATACCGCCGATGTGCCGTTGCCTTCCGCGGTGGTGCTCAAGACGGACGGCACCACGGACGGCCCGGCCAAGGATCTGCTGATATCTCTGTTGAAACAACACGGAGTCAAGAAGATCAGCACGGGTGCGCAACGCGGGTTCGTCGTCCGGCTCGGGAACGGCGGGGACGCGCCGACGCAGGCGGAGGGTTATTCGCTCGCCGTCCGGCGTGACAGCGTGACGATCACTGGCCGAGATGGTGCCGGGCAATACTACGGCGTGCAGACCTTAAGGCAGCTGTTCGTCCGAAGTGGACATAGCTGGGCAGTAAGCGGGGTCGCGGTGCGCGACTGGCCAAACATGGCGTTGCGCGGTTCGATCGAAGGCTTTTACGGTCCACCGTGGACGAACGCCGACCGCGTGCGGCAGCTCAACTTCCTTGGCGAGACCAAGGCGAACACCTACATCTACAGCGCGAAAGATGATGCGTACCTGCGCGCACAGTGGCGGGATCCATATCCGCAAAAAGAGTTGGACGCGCTCGGACAGCTGGTGCGCACGGCGAACACGAACCACGTCGACTTCACCTACGCCTTATCGCCTGGAGTCTCGATCTGCTTCTCGTCGCCGCAGGACGTCGCGGCGGTGAAGGCGAAATTCCAGGCCGTTTACGATCTCGGCGTGCGCTCGTTCTCGTTGCCGTTCGACGACATCTCGTACACCAAGTGGAACTGTGCTGGCGACCAGGCAGCATTCGGAGCGCCCGGCCAGGCCGCCGCGGGCAAGGCGCAGGTTTCGTTGCTGAACGAGATCACCAAGAACTTCGTGAAGACGCACGACGGCGTCCGTCCATTGCAGACGGTGCCGACGGAGTACAGCGACCTGAAGGATTCGCCGTACAAGACGCAGCTGCGGGAGAATCTCGACCCGTCCGTGGTTGTGCAGTGGACCGGCACGGCGGTGGTGCCGCCGAGCGTGACGAACGACGAAGCACAGCAGGTGTCCACTGTTTATGGACGGAAGGTGTTTCTCTGGGACAACTATCCGGTCAACGATTACGAGCAGTCCGCCGGGCGACTGTTGCTCGCGCCCTACGCGCATCGCGAAGCGGGGCTGTCGAAATATCTCAACGGGATCGTCTCGAATCCGATGAACCAGGAAGCGGCCAGCGAGGTCGCCGAGTTCGGGGTCGCCGACTTCTCCTGGAACGACGCTGGCTACTCGCCGGAGCGTTCGTGGCCGCAAGCGCTGGCCCGGCTCGCGGGCGGTGACCAGCGCGCGACAGCGGCGTTGAAGGTATTCGCGGACCTCGAACACCTGGCACCGGTCTTCGGGCCTACGCCATGGCAGCCGCAGGCACCCGTGCTCGCGACTCAGGTCGCCGAGTTCTGGCAGCGCTGGAACGCCGGTGATCACCGTGTGCTGGGCAAGCTGCGGACGTACGCCGAACAGATCCGCAACGCTCCCACGGTAATCCGGGGCGGGCAGGTGCAGAGCGCGTTCGTCAGCGAGGCGGCCCCGTGGCTGGACGCCACCGCACTCTGGGGCGAGGCGATGACGACCCGGCTGGACGCGTTCGCCGCGGCTGATCGCGGTGACGACGCCACGGCCCAGCGCCTGACGGCAGCCGCGGATACGCTGGTCAAACGCGCGGAAGCGGTGAAGACGGGCAACAGCAACCGGTGGGGCGTGCGGCAGGCGCTCGTCGGCGACGGCGTGCTCGACACGTTTCTCGTCCAGCTTCGCTCGGCGACGGTCGGATGAGCGGGGGAGGGATGAACGTGAGCAGGAGGAGTTTCCTCGGCGGCGCGGCCGCGGTCGCCGCGAGCACGGTGTTCGCCGGACCGGTGGGCGCGGCCGGCCGGCGCGGGCTGAGCGTATCCGGCGACCAGTTCTTGCTGGACGGAAAACCGTTCCAGATCGTTTCCGGGGCGATCCACTATTTCCGGCTGCGTCCAGATCAGTGGCGCGACCGCCTGTCACGGCTCAAAGCGCTGGGCCTCAATACTGTCGAAACCTATGTGGCCTGGAATTTCCATCAGCCGACACCCGGCCGAGCGGATTTCCGCGGTCCCCGTGATCTCGCCGCGTTCATTCGCCTGGCCGGGGAAATCGGGTTCCAGGTCATCGTCCGCCCCAGTCCCTATATTTGCGCGGAATGGGAATTCGGCGGCCTGCCCGCCTGGCTGCTCGCGGACCGGAACATGGAACTGCGCTGCGCCGATCCGGCTTATCTCAAGGCTGTCGACGCGTGGTACGACCAGCTGATCCCGCAGCTCGCCCGTTGGAAGCGCAGCACGGCGGACCGGTTGTCGCCGTGCAGATCGAGAATGAATACGGCAGCTACGGAAATGACACGAGTTATCTCGCGCATTTGCGGGACAGTCTGCGTTCGCGCGGCATAACCAGCCTGCTCTTCGTCGCTGACGGCGCCTCCGAGTACTTCATGCGTTTCGGCGAACTGCCGGGAACGCTGGAAGTCGGAACCGGCGACGGCGATCCGGCTCCGAGCATCGCCGCGCTGAAAGCCTTCCGACCCGGAGCGCCGGTGATGATGGCCGAATACTGGGACGGCTGGTTCGATCATTGGGGCGAACAGCACCACACCACCGATCCCCAGCAGACCGCCGCGCACATCGATCAACTGCTGGCCACGGGTGCGTCCGTGAACCTGTACATGGCCTGCGGCGGCACCAACTACGGGTTCACTGCTGGCGCCAACACCTCCGGTCTGCAATATCAGCCGACCGTGACCAGCTATGACTACGACTCCCCGGTCGGCGAGGCGGGCGACGTCGGCGCGAAATTCACCGCGCTGCAGGCTGTGCTGACCAAATACACCAAACAGCCGGTCGTCCCTCCGCCCGCTCGCTCGCCGCGCTTGCCCGCCCAATCGGTGACACCATCCGGTTCTGTGTCTCTTTTGGACTCACTGCCGGTGCTGTCCACCGTGGTCCGTTCGGCCCAGCCGGTCTCAATGGAACGGCTAGGACAATCCACCGGACTGATCCACTACCGCACAACCGTGCAAGGCCCGCACTACGGTCCGTTGAGCATTCACGGCCTGGCGGACCGGGCGCTGGTGTTCGTCGACGGCGCGGAGCTGGGCGTCCTGGACCGCAACCATCCGGACGCGACACTGGAGCTGAAACTGGAGAAACCCCGGACGCGCCTGGACATCCTGGTCGACACCATGGGCCGGGTGAACTACGGGCCGTACCTGGCGGATCGCAAGGGCATCGACGGCTGGGTCGCGATGAACACCCAGCAAAAACTGTTCGGCTGGGAGATCCGGCCGCTGCCCCTGGACGATCTGTCCCGGCTGCGGTTCTCTTCCTCGCCGCCGGGCGCCGGCCCGGTGTTCCACCGCGCGACCGCGACGATTTCCGAACCGGCGGACGGTTTCGTCGCCCTGCCCGGCTGGGAGAAGGGCGTCGTGTGGCTGAACGGCTTCAACCTCGGCCGCTACTGGAAAATCGGACCGCAGAAGACTCTGTACGTGCCGAAGTCGTTGTGGCGGAAGGGCAAGAACGAGCTGGTGGTGCTGGAGCTGCACCATCCGGGGACGTCGATCGAGATCCGTCCGGAGGCGGACCTGGGCTGACGGCGACGACCGGGCCGGAGCGGGGTTCCGGCCCGGTTACTGCTCACTGGCGAGATTTTCGATCGCCCGCTTCCGGCTGTGGTCGAACACGATCGAACTGCGGAACTGCACGACTTCCTTGCGGCTGCTGAGGTCCTCGACGAGGAACGTGTGCAGCCGCGCGACGTCCGGGACCGCGACGTGCAGCAGGAAGTCGTCGCCGCCTGCCAGGACGAAGACGGCCATCACCTCGGGCATGGCGAGCGCGTCGCGGCGGAAGCGGTCGATGATCGGCTGGCTGAGCGGGCGGATCTGGGCGAACACCATGGCCTGCACCGACCGGCCCAGCGCGGGCAGGTCGACCTCGGCGTGGAATCCGGTCAGCACGTGCCGGGCCTGCAGCCTGCCGATCCGGTCGGAACAGGTCGACGCCGCCACGCCGACGCGGTCGGCGAGATCGCGCATCGGGATCCGGGCGTCCTGCTGGAGTTCGCGGACGATCAGGCTGTCGATCCGATCCAGGTTCGGAATTTCGGGCATGTTCCGAACATATCACCGTAAGGAGCTCCAGTTGCACGGCGAACGAGGCAGTCTTACTTGCGTGAACCGAACAGAGAGCTTCCCCGGCGAAACCCTGCAGATCGTCCGCGGCGCGCGGTCAGGGGTCGCGATCTCCGTCGCGATCCATTCGACGGCGCGAGGCCCGGCGATCGGCGGGTGCCGGATCAAGGCCTATCCGTCGTGGCGGGACGGGGTGGACGACGCGTTGCGGTTGTCGTCGGCGATGACCACGAAGTGCGCGTTGGCCGGGCTTCCGTACGGAGGCGGCAAAACCGTGGCTGCGCTGCCTGCGGAGGGGCTGGATCCGGCGCGGCGGCGCGATCTGATCGCCGACATCGCCGAGGCGATCGCCGCGCTGGGCGGGCGGTACCGCACGGGACCGGACATCGGCTCGACCTCCGCGGACATGGCCGAGATTCACCGTCTCGCGCAAGGCTGGGCGTTCTGCCGTCCGGCGGAACAAGGCGGCAGCGGGACGTCGAGCGCGGCGACCGCGCGGGGAGTTCTGGCCGCGCTGCGGGCTGGCGTCGCACCGGGGTCGGTCGCGGGGCTGCGCGTGGGCGTGATCGGGTTCGGCAGTGTCGGACGGCTTATCTGCCAGGAGTTGCTCGAACGCGGCGCGGACGTCGTCGTGACAGACGTCGACAGCGGGCTGCGATCGGTCGCAGAGGAACTAGGTGCCACCTGGACGACGGCTGACCTGGTGCGTGAGCCGCTGGACGTGCTCGTGCCTGCCGCGACGGGCGGATTGCTGACGGCCGAGTCGGCTGCGGCCTGTGGCGCGTCGCTGATCGTGGGTCCGGCGAACAACCAGCTTGCCGCGGAGGAGGTGGCGGTGGTGTTGCGGGACCGGGGAATCACGTGGATTCCGGATGTAGTCGCGAGTGCCGGCGGGATCATTCACGCGGTCGGCCGCGAGGAACTCGGGATGGCCGAGGCCGCGGTGAACGCGAAGATCGACGCTATCGCCGATACGACGCGCGCCGTTCTGGCGCGCGCCCGTGAGCGGGAACTGACCACGGTGCGGGCCGCGCGGGAAATCGCGGCCGGGTAGCAGAAGGGAACGGGCCGAGGCTCCAGGATTCGCCCGGAGCCTCGGCCCGCCCTTTCCGCGAGGTCAGTACCAGTGCGCGCGGCCGCCGATGCGGCGTCCGGTCCCGCCGAGCACCGCGAGGATCGCTCCGATCACCACCAGGGCGATCCCGATGCTCCACAAAATCTGGATCGAGGTGATGAACCCGATCACGAGCAGAATGACGCCGAGAACAATCACGGGGAGAACCTCGTCTTCCTTCTCTCAGTGGGGAATGAGGCGTGCTCACTCAGGGATACCCTCACTCGGACGAGTGAAACATGGGATGGGCGGGAAATTCCGGGGCGGCCGCTATTCCCGCGCCGTGAATTTGTCACCGCATTGCTCGCCGTGATGGCAGGAATTCCGGCAAACGGCGTAAGGAACTGCGACACCCGACAGCCTCGCCGCGGAACCGGGCGAAGCGGGCCGTCTCCCGCGTGCCTGCGCTGCCGCCGCGGGACGGGCATCATGGGGTGGGGGCCGGGCCCGGCCGCCCTAGTTTCCGCCTGCCCTGCCGGGGCAGGATCGACCGACGGGACCATGACGATGGACGAGCCGGACCAGGCCCGCACCGACCCCGCGCCGGAGTTCCGCGTCGAGCGCGACGACCGGCCTCCGGCCGCGGTGCTGACGGTGTACGGCGAGATCGACATGATCACCGCTCCGCTGCTGACCGCCGCGGTCGACGAGGTGCTCGCCGAGGCCCCGCCGGTGCTGGTGGTGGACCTCGCCGCGGTGCGCTTCCTGGCCTCGGCCGGTCTGACCGCGCTGGTGACCATGACTCAGCGCCAAGGATCGCGCGGCGGGCTGCGGATCGTCGCGTCCGGGCGGGCGACGATGCGGCCGATCCAGCTCACCGGGCTGGAGCGGACCCTGCCGCTGTACCCGACGGTCGAGGCGGCCCTGGCCGGGCGCTGACCCTCCCGGGTGTCTCGTTCGGACGGACGCGGGTGAATCCGGTGCGAAGAGGGTAACCGGGCGGTGGGAAAGAAATTCCGGGGCGGACGAGCTTGTCCGGCAATCGCTCGCGCCCCGGGAGCATAGCCCGTCGAACGGGGAGAACATGCGCATCGGCTACACCTTGATGACTGAACAGACCGGGCCGCGCGAACTGGTCAGCTGCGCGACCGCCGCCGAGCAGGCCGGCTTCGACTTCGCGGCCAGCAGCGACCACTATTCGCCGTGGCTGGCCGAACAGGGACACGCGCCGTACGCGTGGAGCGTGCTGGGCGCGGTGGCCCAGGCGACCGAACAGATCGAACTCATGACGCTCGTGACCTGCCCGACCATGCGGTATCACCCGGTGGTGGTCGCGCAGAAAGCCGCGACGGTGCAACTGCTGTCCGACGGCCGGTTCACCCTCGGGCTCGGCGCGGGGGAGAACCTGAACGAGCACGTCGTCGGCATGGGCTGGCCTTCGGTGTCGGTGCGCCACGACCGGCTCGCCGAGGCCGTCCAGATCATCGGCGGCCTGTTCGACGGCGGCACGTTCACCTACTCGGGCCAGCATTACCGGGCCGACGGGGCGAAACTGTGGGATCTGCCGCCGACCCGGGTGCCGATCGCGATCGCGGTGTCCGGCCCGAAATCGGTGCAGCGGTTCGCGCCGGTGGCCGACGCGATGGTCGCGGTCGAACCGAAATCCGAGCTGTGCACGGAATGGGACCACGCCCGGGTCGGGCCGCCGACCCGCAAGATCGGCCAGCTGCCGGTCTGCTGGGATCGGGACCGGACGGCGGCGGTCCGGCGGGCGCACGAGCAGTTCCGGTGGTTCGGCTCCGGCTGGCCGGTGAACGCTGAACTGCCGGGGACGCAGGCATTCGACGCGGCGACGCAGTTTGTGCGCGAGGACGATGTCGCGGCGGGAATCCCGTGCGGTCCGGACGCGGGGCCGATCATCGAAGCGGCGAAGCAGTTCGCGCAGGCCGGGTTCACTGATCTGGCGCTGGTGCAGATCGGCGGGGCCGAGTATCAGCCGGAGTTCGTGAAGTTCGCGCAGCAGGAGCTATTGCCCGCGTTGCGGTGAGTCCATAGTGGAAGCTGGGCCCGGGTGTCGAGACACCCGGGCCCAGCTGTGTCTTCGGTGTCTTATGGATGCCGCAGCAGCGCGCCGAAACCGTCGGTCAAGTCAAGCCGCTCGTCCATCACCACGACGTCCGCGCCGACCGCCACCGCCGCGTACGGCAGCGCCTCGTCCGCGCGGCGGCGGGCCGGGTCGTCCACGCCGAGGGCGTCCAATCGGGACTGTGCCACGCCGACCTGGGTCGGTTCGGAACCGGTGTACACACTGGCTTCTCCGGAATCACCGACCAGCAGCGTCGCCACGTTCGCCTCCGCCAGCGCGGCGGTGACGGCGGACAATCCGCTGACCGCCAGCGCGGATTCGCGGGCCGCTTCGGCGCGGAAGCGTTCGGCCAAGTCGTCCAGCTCGCGCAACCGTTGCCCGGTAAGCAGTTCGTGCACCGCGCGGTCCAGTTCGGCCCGGTCGGAACCGGGGGCGCGGCTGCCCGCGTCGACTTCCGCGGTGAGCGAGCGGGCGGGTTCGGGCAGGCGCTCGTGCAGTTCGGTGCGGGCCTGGACTTCGCCAGCCAGAACGATCGCTCGCGGCCGCACGCGTTCGGCGGCCTTCGCGACGTGGTCAGCGACCTCCGAGAGATTGCGATGCGCGGTTTGCTCGGCGTGCGACTGGATGTCGCGGTGCGCCGGACCGCCGCCGCGGACCTTGTGCACCGGGTGCTCCTGCCCGTGCACGGTCTCGGTTTCCACGCTTCCGTCCGGCCGGTGCACCTCGATGTCCGCGCCGGTCCGGTCGACGAGCACCACCAGATGTGCGGGGACTTCGTCGAGATGGCTCACGGTCGGCAGGAAGTACGGCAGGTCGGAGTAGCGCGCCTCCTGTGCCGGCGGCGGAGCCGCGAGCCGCCGGTCGAGCAGGACGCTGCCGTGTGCGGCGACGATGGTGCGCCCGGCCCGGCCGACCGGCGGGGAGCTTTCCTCCACGGTGCGCAGGACCGCCTCGACGCTCGGCCGGTCGGCGCCCTGGTCTGCCAGAGCGGCCTCGATTTCCTTGAGCCGCAAGCGCAATTGCTTGGCCGCGTCCTCGGTGTCGTGCGATTCGTCGAAGTGCACCGAGACGAACGGCCCGTCGGTCAGCAGTGCGCGAAGTTCGTGTGTGTCCATTTCGGATTTTTCTCCCAACGTTCGGGACAGTCTCACCGGGTCCGGGGCAGTTCGGGCGAAGCGGTGTCCAGCGGCACCGCTCCGGAACGGACGAGCCCCAGCTGCACGGTCTGCCGCCGGCCGACCTTCTCCAAGGCCCAGTCGGCGGCCGTGCGCAGGCGGTTTCCCGGCAGGGACAGCAGGTGATAGCCGCGGGTCACCAGGCGGGCGGGCAGCCCGGCCAGCGGGATGTGCAGCGGATTGGCCGCGCCTTGGCCGGAACCGAGGTCGACGGCGAAGCCGAGATCGCGATGCCGGTACTGGCGTGCGTGGCCGACTCCCAGGGACGCGGCCACGTTGTTCCCGGCCACTTTCCCTTGCCGCTGCGCGTGTTGCGCGGTCATCGGGGTGGTTTCGCCGGGCCGGGTCAGGTCCGGGACCGCCGCCGCGTCGCCGCAAGCGAACACGTCGGCGCGGCCGGGCACGTTCAGCTCCGGCGTGACGACCAGACGGCCCTTCACGGTTTCCAGGCCCAGATCGGAGACCAACGGATCGGGCCGGACGCCCACGCACCACACAAGCGTATGCGTCGGCACAGCGTCGCCGGTGGTCAGCGTCACGCCTTCCACATCCGCCTGCTCGACCGAGGTCTTCATCTGGACGTCGACGCCGCGCTCGCGCAATACCCGGTCGGCAGTGGCGCCGAGCCGGGGGTCCAATTCGGGCAGGACGCGGTCGGCGATGTCCAGCAGCATCCAGCGAATCCGCTGTCCCTCGAGCTCCGGATGGCGGCGGGCGAGAGCGGCGGTGAACTCCGGGCCCTGCGCGGCGACCTCGGTCCCGGTGTAGCCCGCGCCGACGACGACGAACGTGCACCGGGCGTCGCGTTCGGCTTGATCGTCGGTCGCGGCGGCCAGTTCGATCTGGCGGGTGACGTGGTCGCGCAAGTACAGCGCTTCGGGCAGGCCGCGAAAACCGTGTGCGCATTCGGCGACGCCGGGGATCGGCAGCAGCTTGTTGACGCTGCCCGCGGCGAGGATCAGCCGGTCGTAGTGCAGCGATCCCTGGCGGTCCTCCGGGTCGGTGTAGGCGACGGTGTGGGCGTCGAAGTCGACCGATTCCGCGGTGCCTAAGACCAGCCGGACGCCGCGCAGAGTGTCCGGAATGGACACCGCGACGCGCCGGGGGTCGATGACGCCGCTCGCCACCTCCGGCAGCAACGGCAGGTACAGGAAATAGTCGGTCGGGTTCAGCACGACGACCTCGGCGCGGTCGCCGAGGGTGCGCAGCAGTTCCTTCGCCGCGTGGTAGCCGGCGAACCCGCCGCCGACGATCACGACTCGCATGGGCGGCCTCCTTTCGCTGGACGGGTACCCGGAGCACGGCCGGGCAATCACGCCGGTTTCGCCCCGCCGCCTCCCGGGCACCCGGGTCCGGTACCCGCTGCCGAGGAGGAGCGCATGAGCAGCACGATCACCGAAATCGTGGACGTCGACGTGCCCGTGTCGACCGCGTACAACCAGTGGACGCAGTTCGAATCGTTCCCCGAGTTCATGGAGGGCGTGGAGGAGATCCGCCAGATCGACGCCACGCATACGCACTGGGTCACCAAATTCGGCGGCGTCGGGCGGGAGTTCGACGCGACGATCACCGAACAGCATCCGGACGAGCGCGTGGCGTGGCGCTCGGATTCCGGGCCGGACCACGCCGGGGTGATCACCTTCCACCGGCTGGGCGACACCAAGACCCGGGTCACGGCGCAGATGGACATCGACCCCGAAGGGTTCGCCGAGAACGCCGCCGACAAGCTCGGCATCCTGGACCGGCGCGTGAAGGGGGACATGCTGCGGTTCAAGCAGTTCATCGAACAGCGCGGACGCGAAACCGGTTCGTGGCGCGGAGACGTCGAACGCCCGAGCTGACCCGCTGGTGTGGGAGACCGCACAGGCGGGGCATGGCCCGGCCGGAGGCGGGTAACCCGGGCGGAAGCGAACCCTGTGCAGAGAGGAGACCAGCATGGCCCGCGTGGCAGTGCTCGTTGACGAGATGACCGAAGACGACGAATTCCTGGTGCCGTGCGAACGGTTGCGTTCTGCCGGGCACGAGCCGGTGGTGGTCGGCTTGGCGAAGGGCAAGAAACTCACCGCCTTGCACGGCACGGAAATCACCACTGACCAGGCCGTGGACGACGTGGCCGCGGCGGATTTCGACGCGGTCGTGGTGCCCGGCGGCTACTCGCCGGACAAGATCCGCACCAGCGAGCCGATGGTCGCGCTGGTCCGGGAAACGGCCGCCGCGGGCAAACCGGTCGCGGCCGTGTGCCACGGACCCTGGCTGCTCGCCGAGTCCGGGCTGGCCCGCGGCCGGACGGTGACCTCGTGGCCGTCCCTGCGGACCGACCTGCGCAACGCCGGGGCGGAATGGGTCGACCGCGAGGTGGTGACTGACGACGGGGTGATCACGTCGCGCAATCCGGACGATCTGCCCGCGTTCTGCGACGCGTTGCTGGAGCGGTTGAAGTAATAGGCGTTAGCGCGGCGGGCGACCACTGTGGGTGGTTGCCCGCCGCGTTTCATGCAGGACAGCGCGATCAGGGCCGGGGAAGCACCCCGGCCCTGATCCATTCCGGGCTTTGTTCAAGACAGCGTGAACCGGATGTCGAAGTGGTTCAGCGTCGCCGGAAGCCGCCCTGGCTGCAGGTCGGCGGCAGCACCCCGCGGCGCGAAGCCCGCTTGCTGCAACAGCGCGGCAAGCAACGTCGAAGCGGTGAACAGCACCACGTCGCGGCCTGGGCACACGCCAGGTCCGGCGCTGAACGGCACGAGCGCGGGATTGGCCTCGGCGCGGCCGTCCAGCCAGATCTCCGGGACGAAAGAATCCGCGTACGGCAAGGTTTCCGGGTCGCGGTGGAAGAACGGCGTATAGATCAGGAACGACGTGCCCGCCGGGCCCCAAGCGGTGTCCTCGGTGCTTTCGCGCAGCAGCGCGGGCGTGGTCGGCCAGAGCCGGACGGACTCCAGAACACAGGCGCGCAGGTACGGAAGCTGTTGCGGCTTCGAGAGATCCGCTTCGGCGATTTCGCGGCGTGCTTCGGTCAGCTGGTCGGGATGCGTGGCGAGCAGAGCGAGCGCGCGCAGCGTCGCGATCGCGGCCGCGTCGAAGGCGAACAGCCAGTGCGGGACCTGGCCGGTCGGGTCGAGGTCCCCTTCGGAGGGTTGCTTCGCCATCGCCGCGCCGAGGCTGCCCGGGCGGTCCAAGCCGAGCTGGCGGTCGAGCAACGCCTGGAACTGGCGGCGCTGCTCTTCCCGGCGCGGGTGCGCGAACGCCCAGTTCGCGTCGAGCCGCAGCTGGCCGAGAAGATCGGTGACGCGCCGGTCGGCGGTGGTGTCGCCGCCGAGCACGATCTCGCGGATGATCGTCCAGAAGTGCTCGGTGAACTGGGCGGTGTCGAGATCGGGAAAGCCGGAAAGCATTTCGTGTGCTTCGGTGCGGATGGTTTCCGCCCAGACGCCGGAGAGTCCGTGCGCGGCGCGGCCGGGCTCGAGGACGGTTTCGTTGAGTTTCCGTCGCCGGGCGCGGGCGGCGCCGCTGGAGATCAGCACGCCGTGCGGCTGGAAGTGGCGCAGGGCCGCGTCTTTTTCCGCGGTGTCCGGGCTGAACGGGCTGGGCGTGCCGGCCAGCAGCTCGCCGACGTGGTTCGCCTCCAGCACCAGGCGGAAGGACCGGCCCGGCACCGGCAGGTCGAGCGGGCCGGGGCCGTAGCGGGCGCGCAGGTCGTGCAGCAGCCGGATCGCCGAGCGGTCGACGTGCAGTTTCTGCGCGGCGGCCATGGCGCGGGGACGGCGTTTGATCAGTCCGATGCCGACAGTGGGGGCGACCACCCGCCCGACGACGCGCCCGGTGTCGCGGACCGACGCCCGCTGGGGGCGGATGTCGGCCGGGGGCAGTGCGGACAAGTCCGGGCTCGCGGTCGGGTGGGTGGTCGCCATGTTGTTCGGGTACCCGGACCGGTACGGGTGAAACCTCGCGCGCCGTTCCGGCCCCGTCGAGTCCACTGTGGACTGATGGAATCGGCTGTCGCCTAATGGTTCCAAGGGCGAACGCGGAACCGGGCCGTCCACAGTGCTTCCGGCGGACCGCCGGGCGGGCTGGTCGCGGGCACGGCAACTGCGGTACGGTCGGGGCAGGAGCGGTTCAGCCACGTGCCGTCGCCTGACCCCAGGTGGCCCGTTTGCCGCGGGCCCCGGGCCGGGCCGCACGTTTCGGCCCGGTCTCGCATAGGCGAGGAGGGCTCCATGCACGACACGCTTGCTTATCTGCCGGGAGCACCGGCGAAAACCCTGATCACCGCCACCGCGGACGAAACCGTCGTCGCGGTCTCCGACGAGCTGGACCAGCGCTCCACCGCCCGGCTGCGCGATCTGCTGGCCGAGGAAACCGCACTGCGGCCGCCGGTGGTGATCGCCGACCTCTCCGGCCTGACGTTCTGCTCGGTCAGCGGCCTGGAAGTGCTGACCGAGGCCGCCCGGGCGGCGGACGCGGCGGGCGTCGCGTTCGTCGTGGTGGCAGCCCAGCGCGCCGTCTTGCGGCCGTTGCGCGTGCTCGGGCTCGACCGGGAGCTGCGGGTGGTGGAAAGCCTGGCTGATGCGGTCGAAGCGAACGCCGCCGAGCGGAGCCTGGCGGCCGACGTAGGTTAACCCCGTTCAGTCCGGCTCGGTTCCTCCGGGATTCCCGGTGGGGCCGGGCCGGATACTCCTGCGCCAATCCGGGTCGGATCGCGAGGCCGCTGCCGCGCGCCCGGCATCCGGGTACCTTTGGCAGACGCTGGGGAAACTCCTGGCTGGCGAGGAGGAACGGTGGACGGCGGAAGCGGCGGGTCGGTCGACTGTTCGGCCGTCGTGCGGCTGAGCGGCGACCCGGCCGGATTGCGCGACGAGGTCGGCGAGGCGCTGGCCGCGCACCCTCGGCTGGTGGTCTTCGAGCTGAGCGAGCTGACCTCGTTCTCGCCCGAGGACCTCGCCGCCTTGCGCGAGACCGCCCGGCCGAGCGAGGCGGTGTTCGCCTGCCGGGAAGGCGGAGCGGCTCGTCAGGTGCTCGAAGCCCAGGGCGTGCCGGTCGCCGAGTCCGCGTCCGGGGCGCTGGCTCTCGAAGACGAGTCGCTGAGGCCGTCGGGCAAGCAGTTCCGGTCGCTCACCGAGACGCTCCTGGCCGCGCGGACCGTCGGTGAGGTCCTGCAGCTGACCGTGGACGCGACGGCCGCGCTGGTGCCCGCCGCCGAACTGGTGTCGATCACGCTGCGCGCACCGGACGGCACCTTCCACACCGCCGCCTACACCGACCCGAAGGCCGTCGAGCTGGACGTGCTGCAGTACGAACTGGGCGAGGGCCCGTGCCACGACGCGGCGGTGCCGAACCGTCCGGAATTCCTCGAATCCCCCGATCTGCGCAGTGACGAGCAGTGGCCGCGCTGGTCCCCGGCGGCGGCCGAGCTGGGCTGGCGCGCGGTACTGGCGACCGCCCTGGCCGACGACGCCGTAGCCCGGTTCTCCGGCGCGCTCAACCTCTACTCCCGCGTCCCCGGCGGGCTGACCGACGCCCACCGCGACATGGTGCTTCTCCTGGCCAGCCACGCGAGCCTCGCGATGGCCGAAACAGACGCGGTGACCCGCGGCGAGCTCAACCAGGCGCAGCTGCGGCGCGCGCTGGACAGCCGGGACGTGATCGGCCAGGCGAAGGGCATCATCATGGCCCGGCGGGGCCTGGACGCGGACGCGGCGTTCGACCTGCTTCGGCGGACTTCGCAGCAGCTGAACGTGAAACTCGTGCATCTGGCGGGAACGCTCGCGGCCCGGCACGAGGAACTGGACGGGCCGGTCGCGGAGCTGGGGGAGCCGGACCCGGTGTGACCGGTCGGCGTGCTGGACGCGGGTGGGTCTGGGTGCCGTCGCGTGGATCTGTGCCCGGCGGGGTGCTTCGAGGGTTTGCTCGGTGAGCAGCGGTTACGAGGTCGATTCGGGCCTGCTCGGCGTGCGGCGGCGCTGCGGACGGCCCGGGTTGGGCTGCTTGGCCGGGTTATGCGTGGGTTTGCCTGGTGAGCCAGTGGTCGCGGGGGTCGATTCGGGTCTGTCCGGTGTGCTGCGGACGGCTCAGGTCGAGCTGCTCGGTCGGGTCGTCAGCGAGTCTTGCCTGGGGAGCAGCGGTCCCGAGGACGATGGCAGGCCTGCCCGGCGCGCAGCGGCCCCACGGCCCAGGTCGAGCTGCTCCGCCGGGCCATCCGTGGGTTCCGCGCGACGAGCAGCAGCCGAGCGACGAGCAGCAGCCGAGCGACGCGAGCGCCAGGATCCGAGGTGTCCGGCGCCACCCCGTCGGGTAACCGGTCGCGGAGGACTCGAGCCGACTGAGGAAGGAGCCCGTCATGGTGCACCCCGTGCCGCCCGGACCGGAGCCTGTCCCGTCGCCCCCGCCGCCGGTGCCGCCGTTCCCGCCGGAGCCCGCCCCGCCGCCGCGTCCGGGGCCGGGTCCGCTGCCGCCGCCGGAGCCGCCCGTTCCGCCTGATCCGCGCTGAGCCCGGCCGCCGATTGCCGTGCGAGGCGACCGGGTACTTCCAGGGAAAGCGCGAGAACGGAGGCGGGGATGGACGAAGCGAACCAGGCCGAGCCGGGAGTCGTGGTCGGGGACGACGGGTCCGACGGCGCCCGCCTGGCCGTCGACTGGGCCGCCGCCGAGGCGGAGGCGCTCGGGACCTGCCTGGTCGTCGTGCGGACGATGACGCTGCCGATGCCGAACGTGGATTTCGTGCCCGGCGTGATCACTCCGGTCGCGGGCGAGATCGTGGCCGACCAGTCCGTGCTGGACTACGCGGAGAAGGTGCTGGCCGAGACGGCCGCCGACGTCGCCAGGAAGCGGCCGGGGCTGCCGGTGCGCACCCGCGTGCGGTTCGGGCGGGCGAGCTGGGAACTCGCGGACATCGGGCGGCGGGCGGAGCTGATCGTGGTCGGCGCGTCCGGGCGCGGCGGGCTGCCCCGGCTGCTGCTCGGGTCGACCGCCTCGCAGGTAGTGCACACGAGCGCGCGGCCGGTCGTCGTGGTCCGCCCGGCGAAGGAACAAGCGGCTCGGCGGGTGGTCGTGGGGGTGGACGGGTCGCCGGCCAGCGTCGCGGCGGTGCGGTACGCCTACGACTTCGCCGACCGGCACGGGTGCGTCCTGCACGCGGTGCACGTGTGGTCGGAACCGCCGGAGGACGTTTTCGGCCCGGCGCGCTCCGGCGGCGAGGGGCAGCAGAGCCCGGAAGACGAGGGCGAACGGCTGCTCGCCGAAGCGCTGACCGGACTCGGCGAGCTGCATCCGGACGTCGTGGTGCAGCGGGAGGTCGCGCTCGGCAGCGTGGCCGAGGTGCTGCTGGACCACGCGGAGGCGGCCACGCTGCTGGTGGTCGGCGGGCACGGTCGCGGAGCGTTGCGGGGCGCGTTCCTCGGTTCGGTGAGCCACGCGATGGCCTATCACGCTCCGTGCCCGGTCGCGATCGTGCGCGAGGGCGTCGAGGAACACCCGGGCTAACGCCGCAAGCTCCGCCGGACCAACGCTGCCGCCAGCCGGGCCAGATCGTCTCCGGGTACCAGTTCCGCGAGGCGCTCCGGGTTGGCGGGCAGCCCGGCTTTCTTCGCCCCGTCCAGGGCTTTGCGGTCGAAATACGGGCGCAGCCACGGCCAGACCGCCTGCGCTTCACGGCAAAAGATCTGCGCGCCCGTCTGGCCGATCCGGGGGAACTCCGCGATCAGTTTCTCCAGCTTCCGCGGATCGCCGCCGGCCGCGTCAGCCATCCCGCGCAGATCGTCGTGGTACTGGTCGCGGACGAACTCGGCAGCCTCGCCGAGATGGTGCGCCGTGCTTTCGTCGTACCGGACGTAGTGCGCGCGGCCGAGCGCGTCAACGCGTTGCTGCCACGTGGAATCGCGCATGGCGGCGGGGGAGCGCCAGCCCGAGCGCGAGAGTTCCCGCGCGGCCGCGACGGCCAGGTCGGCGCTGATCCGCGTGGACAGCAGCGTGGTGAGGACCAGCAACCGGTAGAGCGGTTGCGGTTTGTCGGCCAGCTTGATTCCGGCTTCCTCGGCGAACGTCGTGCCGTGTTCGGCGAGGAATTCGTCCACTCGGCGCATGCGCTCCGGATTCCCGTTCGGGCACAAGCGAAACTCACCGTTGCGCGGGGAAGGGGTCCTGGGCGAACTCGACGCACAGCCGCCAGCCGGACGCCCCGGGCGCGGGTTCGGTCCAGGCGTCGAGCGAATCGGCCAGCGTGCGCAGGACGTGCCAGCGGACATCGTCCGGTCCGGGAGGGAACGCCCACGACGAGGTGGTGGCGACGGTGACCGTGATCCCGCCGGAACATCGGAACGAGCATTCCAGGACTGCGCCCTCGTCCGCCCGCAGCGCCTGCGCCTCCACAGCCTCTTCCACCGCCAGCGCGAGATCGGCGGCCTCGTCGAGGCGGAACCCCGCGGAGGCGGCGACGTCCTCAGCCACCAACGGTGCCAGGAACAGCAGGTCCCCGTCCGCGGACAGGCGCAGTTCGACCGGCGCGGCGAGCATTTCCGCTCCACTCGCGTCGCGCTGAACCATGCCGTTCGGGCTACCCGGTCCGGGGGCGGGCCAATCACCGCCGGGACTGACCCGAACGGCCCGTTTCCGGCGCGCCACGACGGGTAACCGGAGGACTGGAGCACGGCAGAAAGGAGCACCCGGCATGAGCACCAACGCCTATCTCTCGTTCCTCGCGATCGGGATTGCGCTGGTCCTGGTGGACGGCCAGATCATCTACCGCAGCGGCCGCCGCTACCTCGCGAACGCCTACGGGGATCCTGGATCCGGCGCCTCCATGACCCGGCTGGTGACAGTGTTGTTCCACCTCGTGACACTGGGCGTCCTCGCCTTGGTCTCGACGGTCGACCTCGGCGGGAGCGACCTGCCGGGCGTGGTCGGCCGCGTCGGCGTGCTGCTGCTGATCCTGGCGCTGGCGCACGCGGCGACGCTGGGCGCGCTGGCGCGCATCCGAGGCGAGCAGGACGTGGCCGACGCGATCGCCCATCGCGACGAGCGGCTGGCCCGCCGGTCGGAGACGGATCTGCAGGCTCCGACGGTCACCCCGGTGCCCGGACAGGAAGGCCGGCATCCGGACGTGAGCCCGACGCTGGAACAGCGCTCGCCGTACACGGCCTGACTGCTTCCGGACCAGGATCGAATGGTGTGTTCCCGCAGTGCACGCGCACTGCGGGAACACACCATGTTCGCGCGTCGCGACCGGCTACAAGCGAGGGTCGACCGGCTCGGATTCCAGTGCCAGCACGGCGAAAACGCACTCGTGCACCCGCCACATCGGCTCGTCGCGGGCGAGCCGGTCCAGCGCTTCGAGGCCGAGGCTGTACTCCCGCAGCGCCAGCGAGCGCTTGTGGCCGAGGCCTCGCTGCCGCAGCCGGGAGAGGTGGCGCTCCTCGGTGTAGTCGGGGCCGTAGATGATCCGCAGGTACTCCCGGCCGCGGACCTTCAACCCCGGCTGCACCAGCCCTCGCGACCCCCGGACCAGGTTGGCGGCCGGTTTGACCACCATGCCCTCGCCGCCCTGCGCGGTGAGCTCGGTCCACCAGTCGACTCCCGCCGCGACCGAAGCGGGATCGGTGGTGTCGACCCGCAACCGGCCGGTCGGGGCGAGGAAACCGTCGCTGCTCCCGACGAGCCGGTCCGCCAGCGCGAGGTGCCAGTCGTGCGCCCGCTTGTGGTGGGCCTGGCCAGCCGACGCCAGCACTTGGAAGGGTGCGAAACGCACGCCGTCGAGGCCGTCGGTCGGCCAGCAGTAGCGCCGGTACGACTTCGCGAACGCATCGGCGTTGGCCGCGCGGGAACGCGTGCGCTCCAGCAAGGCCGAGACGTCGAGACCGGACTCTTGTGCGGCGGCCAGCGCACTCTCGGCCACCGGAAGCGCCGAGCGGGCAGCAGCGCCGACAGCCGCGTACTGCTCGCGCAGCAGTTGCTCTGCCTTCACACTCCACGGCAGCAGTTCGCCGTCGAGCAGAAGCCAGTCTGAGCCGAGTTCGTCGAACAGGCCAGCCTTCTCCGCCGCCGCGCGAATCCTGTCGACCACCTCGGCCGTCAGCGTTTCAGTGAAGAAATGCCGTCCGGTCCGCGTCCACACCGCACCGAGTGCGTCGCCGGGTGCGCCGAAGCGAGCCCGGGCCGCGTCGAGCGAGCGGCACACGAGCGCGACCGCGCGCGAACCCATGTGCTTTTCCTCGCACACCACGGAATCCACGCCCTCCGCGCGAAAGTAGTCGAACGCCTGCTGCGGATGCTCCAGCAGCCCGTCGGCCGTCGCGGTGGCCACCGGCGACATGGTCGGCGGGAGGTAGACCAGCCAGCGCGGGTCGATCGCGAACCGCGACATGACCTCCAGCGCCGCGGCGGCGTTCTCCTCGCGGACGCCGATCCGCTTCTGATAGGCGGTTTCGATCACGCGGCGGCCCAGGACGTCGGTGACGTCGAGCACGCCCGGGTCGCGGCGCGCGACCGGCTCCGCGGCCTCCGGGTTGGCGGGGAACGGCTTGGCGGGCTCGTAGTAGACCCGCGCCGCCGGAACGGAGACGATCTCCTTTTCCGGATACCGCAAGGCAGTGAGCGCGCCGCCGAACACGCACCCGGTGTCCAGGCACAGGGTGTTGTTGACCCATTCCGCCGAGGGCACCGGAGTGTGGCCGTAGACCACCATCGCGCGGCCCCGGTACTCGTTCGCCCACGGATAGCGCACGGGCAGGCCGAATTCGTCGGTTTCGCCGGTGCTCTGCCCGTACAT
This sequence comes from Amycolatopsis sp. NPDC104775, assembly GCF_055583325.1. Taxonomy (NCBI): domain Bacteria; kingdom Bacillati; phylum Actinomycetota; class Actinomycetes; order Pseudonocardiales; family Pseudonocardiaceae; genus Amycolatopsis; species Amycolatopsis sp. NPDC104775. The sequence continues at coordinate 242,974 of NZ_JBVJOE010000001.1, read as the reverse complement.
GCAGAAGCTCCGCACGCGGCCGGACGCGCGGCCCTGGAAACGTTCGGTGATGCCCGCGTGCGCGACGACCAGGTCGCCGCCGTCGAGGACGTAGTGGCTGATCAGGCCGTCCATGAATTCCTGCGCCTCGGCCCGGAATTCCGCTGTCTCGGCCGCGAGCTGCTCCAGCGACTCCGCGAGGCCGTGCGTGACTTGCACGTTCCGGCCGCGCAGTGCGCGCAGCAGCTTGTGCTCGTGGTTTCCGGTGACACAGAAGGCATTTCCCGCGCGCACCATGCCCATCACCAGCCGCAGCACACCCGGCGTGTCCGGGCCTCGGTCGACCAGGTCGCCAACGAACACTGCCCGTCGTTCCGGATGCTGCGCCCCGACCGCGCGGCCCTGCTCGTCGCGTTCGATGGCGTAACCGAGGTCGGTGAGCAGCGTTTCGAGTTCGGCGCGGCAGCCGTGGATGTCGCCGATGATGTCGAACGGCCCGGTCTCATGCCGCAAATCGTTGTACAGCGGGACGCGCGTGATCGTCGCCTCGGCGACTTCCTCCGGCCTGCGCAGCACGTGCACCGTCCGGAAGCCTTCCTTCTGCAGGCTGCGCAGCCCGCGACGCAGCTGGTCCCGCTGGCGCCGGATCACGTGCGCGCCGAAGGACCGGTCCGGGCGGCTTTCGTTGCGCGCGGCACAAAGCGATTCCGGCAGGTCCAGCACGATCGCCACCGGCAGCACGTCGTGCTCCTTCGCCAGCGCCACAAGCGGTTTGCGCGCCTCGGGCTGGACGTTGGTGGCGTCGATCACGGTCAGCCGCCCGGCGGCGAGCCGTTTGCCGACGATGTAGTGCAGGACGTCGAAAGCGTCTTCGGTCGCCGACTGGTCGTTCTCGTCGTCGGACACCAATCCGCGGCAGAAGTCCGAGGAAATCACCTCGGTCGGCTTGAACTGCGCGGCGCCGAACGTCGATTTGCCCGACCCGCTGGCGCCGACCAGCACGACGAGGCACAGCTCGGGGATTTCAAGCACACTCATGCCGCACCGCCTTTCGTGAAAAGAGCCAGCTGGGTCGCCGGACCGACTTCGGGATCGTCAGAGCCGACCGGCAGCATCCGCACGCCGTAGCCGTAGCTGCTCGCCACCCGGTCCGCCCACGCGCGGAACTCGGCGCGAGTCCATTCGAAACGGTGGTCCCGGTGCCGCAGGTTGCCCGCGGGCAGCGACTCGAACCGCACGTTGTACTCGCGGTTCGGCGTGGTCACGATCACCGCGCGCGGCGCGGCGAACTCAAACACGGTGCGCTCCAACGCTTCGAGCCGCGGCGGGTCGACGTGCTCGACGACCTCCATCAGCACCCCCGCGTCGAGCCCGGCGAGCCGGTCGTCGCGGTAGGTGAGCGAGGACTGCAGCAGCTCCAGCCGGGCCCGCTGGGCTTCCGGCATCCGCTCCAGCCGCAGCTTTCGCGCCGCGACCTGCAACGCGCGAGCAGAGACGTCCGCGGCCACGATCCGCTCCACCGACTTCTCGGCCAGCAGGTCGCGCACCAGCGCGCCCTCGCCGCAGCCGAAGTCGCCGACCGACCGGGCGCCCAGCGACCGGAGCACGGCCATGATCGTCCCGCGCCGCTGCTCGGCCAGCGGCACCGGACGGTCCGGCGCTTCGAGGACAGCCGGCGCGGCGAGCGCGTTGTCGATCTCCTCGGGCTCCGCGTCGTCCACTTCTGCCAGCCGGGCCAGCGCGGCGGTCGTCAGTGCGCGGCGATGCCCGAGGTAACGGCGGGTGATCAGCTCCTTGTCCGGATGCCCGGCGAGCCAGTCCCCGCCGGCCCGCAGCAGCTTGTCGATCTCCTCCTCGCCGACCCAGTAGTGCTTGCCGTTGTCCAGGACCGGCAGGAGGACGTACAGGTGGTTGAGCGCGTCGGCCAGCCGCAGCTCGCCGGTGAGCCGGAGGTCGACATAGCGCGAATCGCCCCACTGCGGGAACTCCGGATCCAGCGGGAGCGCCGCCGCCTCGACCGTCCAGCCGAGCGGCTCGAACATCCGGCGGACCAGATCCGTCCCGCCCGGACAGGCCGGGACCCGGATGTCCAGCGGGATCGGGGTCGCCGCCAGCTCCGGGCGCGCGGTGCACCGCCCGGCGAGCGCGGTGCGGAAGACTTCCTTCAACGCCACCGAAAGCAGGCTCGTCGCCGCGTAGGGGCGGTCGTTGACGTACTGGCCCAGGGTGAACCCGTCGCCGGAGCCCGCCTTGCCGCGCACCAGCGCCACTGGGTCGACCTCGAGCATGAGCGCGGCGGTGCATTGGCTCTCGGACGCCTCGGGGTAGAAGACGTGCGCTTGCCCGGCGGAAAGGTCGAAGGACTGCACCCGGCCTGGATGCTTGTGCAGCAGGAACCCCAGGTCGGAAGCAGGCTGGTGGGTCGTGGTGACTGTCAGGAACACCAGGGGAGTATTCCTTACGGCTTTTGTCCGTGTCGCGAGAGTTTCTCGCTAGCTGCGCGAGATGTGCCGAACGCCCCACTGAGGGCTTCCCGGTAACGGCGGTGTCCCCGTGCTCGATCAACGGGGAGCTGTATTCAGGCGAAACGCGGGACTAGGAAACGTGATGAACGACCGGGACCCCGGCGCGGAAAAGGAACTCGAGAAACCGGAGACGACCGCACCGCCGTCGTCCCCGGCTCGCTGGTACCGGCTGGCGACGGCAGCGGTCGTGCTGGCCGTCGTCGCGGTGCTGGGCGGTTCGGGCTGGTGGCTGTTCAGCGGACGCGCCGTGGCCGGGTATGCGTTGCCGGACGGTGCGATACCGCTCGGCGACCATGACGTCTGCGCCGACACCGTGACCGTCCGGCTCGGCACCGACGCCGAGATGGCGGCCGTCGCCCGGGCCTTGCGCGGCGATCCCCGGGTCCTGCGGTCCTACACCGAGACCCAGCAGGAGGCTTACGCGAGGTTCCGGAGGATCTTCGCGAACCAGCCGGACCTGCTGAAGACGACGGGAGCGGACGCCATGCCCGCCTCGGTCATCGTGGTGCCGAGGGACCAGGCCGCCACCGCGGACATCGCCGGCCAGCTTCGTGCCCAGTTCCCGGCGGCGCGAAAAGTCAGCGACGACAAGGAATTCCGCAGCAGGTACACCGGACCGGATTACCGGGATCCGACGTGCCTGCCCAGCGGCGAGCACTCCCGCTGACCGCGCGGTTTCGAGCCTGGACCGGGCCTGCCCGCTTCGCTCCGCACACATCCAATCACTGGGAATAAACTTCCCATTAACTGGGAAAACGCGCTAGGAACCCGCTGGCCCGCGACGTAGCGTGCGCGCCATGACAAGCGCGGACGCCAACCGGAGAGCCGGGACGAGAGCGGCGCGGATCCTGGCGGTTTTCGCCGAGCGGGAGAGCGCCACGGCGGAGGAGATCTCCGTCGGCACGGGAATCCCGTCGAGCGCCGTCTACCGGTACCTGACGACCTTCGTCGAGATCGGTCTCGTGCATCAGGCGCGCACCCGCGGCCGGTACTGCGCGGGTTCGCTGACGGTGCAGATGGCCGAAAACTACCGCCGCGAAGCGCTGGGCCAGGGCGGCGTCAAGCGGCGGCTGCGGCAGCTCGCGGCCGACACCGACGAGCTCGCGGCGTTCCTCATCGCTCGCGACAACGACGTGCTCTGCGTCGAGGCGGCCGAGGGGACCCGGGTGATCCGGTGCAGTTTTTCGCCAGGGCTGAGCAAACCGCTCGTGTTCGGGGCGAGTGCGCAGGCATTGCTGGCGCATCTGCCGGAGGACCGGGTCGCGAAGACGGCACAGGCGCACGGGCTCCGCGGCGAGCAGGTCGCGAAGCTGGAGAGCGAGCTGCGCCGGGTGCGGGACCAGGGTTTCGCGGAAAGCGTCGGCCAGGTCGATCCGGGCGTGTGGGGCGTGAGCGTGCCGGTGCTGGACCGGCACCGCAATCTCGTCGGCACGGTGAGCACGATGGCCCCGGATTTCCGCGTGCGCCCGCGCCGCGAGTCCCTCGTCACGCTCACCCACGCGGCCGCGCAGGACATCAGCCGATTGCAGGAGCACGCGTGAGCACCACCCAGTGGACCGGACGCGAGGACGGCCCCGGTCCGGAACATCGCCGATGGCACCACGCCGTCAACGAATTCTCCAGCGGCACCGGCGTTTCGCTGATCGGGTTCGCCAGCGACGCCGGGGTCCGGCGCAATGGCGGAAGGCCGGGAGCACAGGCGGGACCGGACGCGATCCGCGAAGCGCTGGCGTCGTTCGCGATCCGGCCGGAGTTCGTGCTCCGCGACGCGGGCGACGTCGTCGTGGAAGGCGACGAGCTGGAAGCGGGGCAAGAGAACCTCGGCGAGCTGGTCGCGAAGCAGCTCAGCGACGGAAACCTCCCGCTCGTGCTCGGTGGTGGCCACGAGACGGCGTACGGCTCCTACCTCGGCCTCGCCCGCAGCGGGCTGCTGGACGGCCGACGCCTCGGCATCCTCAACCTCGACGCGCATTTCGACCTGCGGACGGCAGACCGGGCGTCCTCGGGCACCCCGTTCCGGCAGATCGCCGCGCGGGAAGCCGAACGCGGCGCGGAATTCGCTTACGCGGTGGTCGGAATCAGCGAACCCGGCAACACCGCCGCCTTGTTCGAGACGGCCGCCGCGCTGAACGTCCGCCGCCTCCTGGACGTCGACTGCCAGGAACGCCATCTCGAATCCGTTCTCGATTTCGTCCGGGCCTTCGCCGCGGACGTCGACGCGCTGTATCTGTCGATCGATCTCGACGTGCTCCCCGCCGCGCAGGCGCCCGGGGTCAGCGCTCCCTCGACTCTCGGCGTACCCGCCGCGGTCGTCCTCGAGGTGTGCCGGCTGGTCGCGGGAGACCCGAAGCTCGCGATCGCCGACATCACCGAACTGAACCCCGTCTACGACGTCGATCACCGCACAGCCCGGATCGCGGCCCGCCTCGCGCACACGCTCGTGACGAGCCGTCCGGTCCCGGAAGGACACTGAAAATGCCCCCTCAGCGAATCTGGCCGCGGCTCGGCGCCGTGCTGGCGGCCTGCCTGCTCGCGTTGCTGCCACTGAGCACGGCGAGCGCCGCCGAACCGCAGAGCGGGAAGCTCGCCGCGCTGCGGTCCGGGCAGACCGCGCTCCGGGTCGGCACCGACGCCACGTTCCCGCCGTTCGAGTTCACCGACGCCAAGGGCGGCCAGCTCGGCTTCGACATCGACCTGGTCCGGGCGCTCGCACAGCGCGCGGGCATCAAGAAGGTCGACTTCGTCCAGATGCCGTTCGGCAACATCGTCCCGGCCTTGCAGGCCAACCAGATCGACGTCGGCGCGTCGGCGATTTACATCAGCCCCGCGCGGCAGAAAGCCGTCGACTTCTCCGACATCTACTATCCGGGCGGGCTCGCGGTTTTCGTGTCCGACAAGGACAATTCCGTCGGCTCGCTCAAGGATCTCGCCGGCAAGCGGGTCGCGGTCCAGGTCGGCACGAAGTCGGTCGACTGGCTCGCCCAGCACCAGCCCGCCGCGCAGCTGATCACCGCGCAGACCAACGAGCAGATGTTCTCTTCGGTGAAGCTCGGCCAGGCGGACGCGGTGGTGACCGGGGCCCCGGCCGGGAAGTACTTCATCGCGCAGCAGGGCGGCCTCAAGCAGGTCGGCGACCGGCTGACCGAGGAGAACTACGGCTACGCCTTCCAGAAGTCCGACGCCGAACTGCGGATCGCGTTCAACACCGCGCTCAAGCAGATGCGTGACGACGGTTCTTACCAGCAGTCCACCGAAAAATGGTTCGGCGCGGAAAGCACCGCGGCGAAGCCGGGCGGGCACTCGCTGTTCAACATCTCCACCATCGTCGATTCGTCGGGACAGCTCTGGCAGGGTCTGCTGGTCAGCCTCCAGGTCATCCTGCTCGCGCTGGCGTTGAGCCTGCTGCTCGGCACGCTCGGCGGATTCGCCAAGCTCAGCAAGATCGCGCCGGTCAGGTGGATCGGCAACGTCTACGTGTCAGTGATCCGCGGAACTCCCTTCGTGGTCCAGCTGTTCTTCATCTACTTCGGACTGCCGCAGCTCGGCCTGCAGCTTCCGCCGATGACCGCGGGCATCATCTCGCTCGGGCTCTACAGCGGTTCGTACGTGACCGAGATCTTCCGCGGGGCGGTGCAGTCCATCGACCGCGGGCAGCTGGAAGCGGCGCGCTCGTGCGGCATGTCGCAGGTGTCGGCGATGCGGCACGTGATCATCCCGCAGGCGTTCCTGCGGATGCTTCCGCCGCTGGGCAACGAATTCGTGTCGCTGACGAAGAACTCCGCGCTGGTGTCCTTCGTGACCATTCACGAGCTGTTCCTGGTGGGGCAGACCATCATCTCCCGCACCTTCGACGCGCTGACCGTCTACCTGTTCATCGGCCTGCTGTATTACCTGCTCACCAACCTGATCAGCGGCACGACGCGCACCCTCGAGAAGAAGATGGCGGTGTACATCTGATGGCACTGTTGGAAGTTCACGGCCTCGCCAAGTCCTACGGCGACGTGAAGGTGCTCGACGGGATCGACTTCGCCATCGAACCCGGCCAGGTGGTCGCGGTGATCGGCCCCAGCGGCGGCGGGAAGTCCACCTTCCTGCGCTGCCTCAACCTCCTGGAGACCCCGACGTCGGGCCGGGTGACGTTCGACGGCGAGGACCTGACCGGCCGCGGCGTGGACCTCGACCGGCTGCGGTCGCGGATGGGCATGGTGTTCCAGCACTTCAACCTGTTCCCGAACATGACCGTGCTGCGCAATGTCGTGCTGCCGCAGATGAACGTCCTCAAGCGGTCCAAAGAGGAGGCTGAGGCGAAGGCCCGGGCCCTGCTGGAGCGGGTCGGCATGCTCGAACGGGCCGGTGCGTATCCGAACCGGCTGTCCGGCGGGCAGAAACAGCGCGTCGCGATCGTCCGAGCCGCGGCGATGGACCCGAAGCTGATGCTGTTCGACGAGCCGACCTCGGCGCTGGACCCCGAGGTGGTGCAGGACGTTCTCGACATCATGTCCGAGCTGGCCAAGGACGGCATGACGATGCTCGTGGTCACGCACGAGATGGGATTCGCCCGCAAGGTGGCCGACCGCGTGGTCTTCGTCGACGGCGGGAAGATCGCCGCCGACCTGCCGCCGTCGGAGTTCTTTTCCGAGGGCAACGCCAACCCGCGGGCTCAGGCTTTCCTGGAGAAGGTGCTCTGACGGACGCGGGGGGGGGGGGGGGGGGGGGGGGGGGGGGGGGGGGGGGGGGGTTGTGTTGTTCGGTGGGGAAGGAGAAAAAAAAGACGAGAGCGGGACGTCTG
>NZ_JBVJOE010000001.1:220833-235673 GCF_055583325.1 Amycolatopsis sp. NPDC104775 | reverse complement strand
TACCTCCCCCACACCCCCCCCCCCCCCCCCCCCCCCCCCCCCCCCCCCCCCCCCCCCCCCCCCCCCCCCCCCCCCCCCCCCCCCCCCCCCCCCCCCCCCCCCCCCCCCCCCCCCCCCCCCCCCCCCCCCCCCCTCCCCCCCCCCCCCCCCCCCCCCCCGCCGCTTAATCTTGCGTTCTCAGACAGGCACAGACGAAGAGCCACTGTCAGCGGTCTTCGTCGTGTCTGTTTTTCGTATGCCGGGATCGCTGACAGCCAGCGCAGAAAGTTGGCGGTCCATGAGTTCTCCCACGGTCGCAACGCCGCGATCGATCGCGAATGTCTCGCAGGTCACCGCGCTGATCAACACGTTGTCCACATTGCCGCGCAAGGCGAACCTGCTGTGGTACCTGGTCCTGGGCGGACTGTTCCTCGACGCCTATTCGAACGCCGCGCTCGGCGCCGGTCTCGCGCCGATGACCAAGGAACTGGGGCTCAGCGCGGGCCAGGTCGGCCTGCTCACCGCGACCGCTCCGGCGGTCGCCATCCTGTTCAACCCGGCGGGCGGCTGGCTGGCCGCCCGGATCGGCCGGGTCAAGCCGCTGATCGCGGCCAAGGCGATCGCCGGGCTCGGCGCGGTGCTCACCGCCACCGGCGGCGGTTTCGAGGCGGTCTGGGCCGGGCGCGGGCTGGTCGGCGTCGCCTACGGCATCGACTTCGCGGTGGCGATGGCCCTGCTCGCCGAGTACACGCCGGCGAAGCTGCGCGGACGGCTGAACCTGTGGCAGTCCGTCTGGTACGTGGCCACCACGGTGAACCTCGCGCTGACGCTGGTGTTCTACAAAGCCGGCGTCGCGGTGGAGATCTGGCGCTGGTCGGTCGGCTCGGCCGGGGTCTTCGCGCTCGCGCTGCTGGTGCTGCAGATCGCGTTCCTCGCCGAAAGCCCGTCGTGGCTCGCGGCCAAGGGACGGCTGCCCGAGGCGGCGCGGAGCCTCCGCCGGATCTACGGTTTCGACGTGACGCCGGGAACCGCGAGCGGTGAAGAAGCGGCCGAGGAGCGCAAGATCGGGTTCCGGCAGGCGGGCGTGCTGTTCCGCAAGCCCTACCTGCCGCGCACCTTCCTGTCCACGGCGATCTCGCTGACCCAGGCGATGCAGTACTTCGCGGTCGGCTGGTACCTGCCGGTGATCAGCCTCGCGATCTTCGGCGACAAGTTCGAAACGGCCACGCTCGGGTCGATGATCTTCAACGTCGCCGGGATCGTCGGCGGAGCGCTTTCGGCCTACTTCGGCCGCAAGATCGGGCTGCGGGTCAGCTCGGCGATCGGGTACGCGTTCGCGTTCGCCATCCTGCTGGTGATGGGGCTCGGCTTCGGGAAGCTGCCGATCGCGATCGGGTTCCTGCTGCCGTTCCTGTTCATCTTCTTCCACTCCGCGGGACCCGGCGCGAACGGCAAGTCGATCGCGGCGCTGTCCTACCGCAGCGACGTGCGCACCCTCGGCACCGGCGTCACCGGCATGCTCGGGAGCTTCGGCAGTGTCATCGGGCTGTATGTGTTCCCGCAGATCAAGGAGGCGATCGGCCTCGGCCCGACGATCGCCTTGCTCGCCGTGGTGCCGGCGCTCGGCCTGGTGTCCTGCCTGATCGTGCGCTGGGACCCGACGCGCAGCGGCATCGACCCCGACGACGAGGAGATCGTCTTCAAGACGGCCGGGAGCGCGGCATGACGCGGCGCGGAATCCTGGCCGTGGACGAGGGTTCGACCGGCACGAGAGCGGCAGTGGTCGGCGAGGACGGCGTGTGCGGGCCGTCGTTCTACACCGCGGTCGACGTCGTCCATCCCGAACCGTCGCGAGTGGAACAGGACGCGACGCAACTGCTGGAGCGCACGGTCGACGTCGCTCGCCAAGCGATCGCGTGGGCGGGGGAGAACGGCGTCGAGATCGTCGGGATGTCGGTGTGCACGCAGCGCGCGACCGCGATCCTGTGGGACCGCGAGACCGGGCAGCCGCTGGCTCCGGCGGTGGTATGGCAGGACACGCGGTACGCCGACGAGCTGGCGAAGCTCGCCCCGGGGTGGGATCCGGTGCTGTGGGAGCGGACGGGACGCCCGGTCGGCACCCGCGCCCCGTTCCTGTGGGCGGCGCGGCAGCTCGAGCAGCTCGACGTGCCCGCCGATCGCGTGCTGTTCGGTGCGGTGGACACCTGGCTCGTGTGGCATCTCAGCGGCCGCACCAGGCATGTCATGTCGGCGACCAACGCCGTCGCGTTCGGCGGATACCGGCTGCGCGAGCACGCGTGGGACCGGGAATGGCTGGCAGCACTGGGTTTCCCGGCCGAACTGGCTCCGCCGCCGGTCGACGACGACGGCGATTTCGGGTACACCGACCCAGCGCTGCTCGGCATCGAGGTGCCGATCGCCGCGGTGATGGGCGACCAGCACGCTTCGCTGATCGCCCTCGGTGCGCTGACCCCGGGCCAGGGCACCTGCGTGCACGGCACCGGCACCTTCGTCGGCGCGCTGGCCGGGGACGAACCGCCGGACGGGCTCGGCGAGGTCGACGGCGTGCTGTGCCTCGTCGGCTGGCGCGGCGCGGGACACAGCCGGTTCAGCCTGGAGGCCTACACCTCGACCACCGGTTCCGCCTTGCGGTGGCTCACCGAGGACCTCGGGCTGTTCCGTTCCGCGGCCGAGATCAGCGAACTCGCCGCGGCCCAGCCGAGAAGCACCTCGACCTGGTTCGTGCCCACGCTGGCCGGGCTGCGGACACCGGTGCAGCGCCCCGGCGCGCGCGGGCTGCTGACCGGGCTGAGCCTGGCCACCACCCGCGACGTGGTGGCGCGCGCGGTGCTCGACGGGATCGCGCACGCGGTGAGCGACACCGTCGACGCGCTGCGGACGACGATGAACCGGCCGGTGACCCGCCTGCGCGCCGGAGGCGGACTGGCCGCCAGCGACGTCCTTCTGCAAAGCCAAGCCGATTTCGCCGGAGCCGAGATCGAGCGAGTGGCCGATTCGGCGACCGCCAGCCTGCGCGGTGCCGCGTACCTCGCGGGCGTCCGGCTCGGCGTGTGGCCGTCGTTGGCCGAAGCTGTCGCACACCAAGGAAAAGGCGAGATCTTCGAACCTCGGCTGCCCGAAGACGAACGCCGCGAACTGCGTGCCCGCTGGCAGGACGTTCTCGCGGCGTCGCTGTCCTGACCGTCTCGACCGTCCTTAGTGGACGTTTTCAACTTTTGAGTGGAGAGACAACCTCATGTTCACACTGCCGTCCCGACGGCCGAACGCCGTCGCCGCGAGGGCGACCCTGTCCGCGCCGCTGCGGCTCGACCGCCGTGCCGCGCTGACCGGCCTCGAAACCGGCACGTTCGACGTGCTGGTGATCGGCGGCGGCGTCACCGGTGCTTACACCGCGCTGGACGCCGTTTCCCGCGGCCTGAAAGTGGCGCTGGTGGAGCGCGACGACTTCGCGTCCGGCACCTCGTCCAAGTCGTCCAAAATGGTCCACGGCGGGCTGCGCTACATCGAGCAGGGCAACCTCGACCTGGTCCGGCATTCGCTGCTGGAGCGGCAGCGGTTCCGCCGCAACGCCCCGCATCTGGTGCAACGGCTGCCTTTCCTGTTCCCGATCCTGGCCAAAGACGGGGTGTTCGACGCACGCATCGCGAAGGCGTTCGAGAGCCTCTTGTGGACTTACGATCTCGCGGGCGGCTGGCGGATCGGCAAACTGCACCAGCGCCTGACCGTGGACGAGGTCCTCGCGCACGCCCCGACCTTGCGGGCGGAAAACCTCAAGGGCGGCCTGATGTACTACGACAGCCGTGCTGATGACGCCAGGCTGACGCTGGCGATCGTGCGCAGCGCCGCCCGGCTCGGCGCGGTGGTGGTCAACGGCGCCGAGGTGACCGGCCTGCGCACCGCGGGCGGACGGGTCACCGGCGCGACCGTTCAGGCCGACGGCGAGCAGATCGACATCCAGGCGCGCGTCGTGGTCAACGCGACCGGCGTCTGGGCCGACCGGGTCGAGGGCATGGCCGACCGCGGGCATCAGCCCCAGGTGCGTCCGGCGAAGGGCGTGCACATCGTGCTGCCGTGGGCGAAGATCCGCAACGACTGCACGGTCACCGTGCCGATCCCGGGCCGCGCGCGGCGGGCGACCTGCACGCGCTGGGGCGACGTTGTCGTGGTCGGCACCACTGACACCGACTACACCGGCTCGACCGACGACGTGCACTGCACGCGCGAGGAGATGGACTTCCTGCTGGAGGGAGCCCAGATCGCCTTCGACACCAAACTCGACGCCAGCGACGTGCTGGGCAGTTACGCGGGTCTGCGCCCGCTCGTCGGCGGCAAGGAGGGCGCGACGCTGGACATGCGCCGCGACCACCACATCACGGTGTCCGCGGGCATGGTCACGGTGACCGGCGGCAAGCTCACCACGAGCCGGCACATGGGCGAACTGGTGGTGGACAAGGCACTCGGCCTGCTGGGCCGGAAAGCCAAGTGCCGCACCAAGAACCTGCCGCTGCTCGGCGGGGCCGGATACGACGCGGAGGCGACCGCCGCGACCGGAGGCGTCGCCGCGCACCTCGGCGGCCGCTACGGCACCGAGGCCCGGTTCGTGAGCGCGCTGGCCGACGAGAACCCCGTGCTGGGGGAGCCGCTCATCGAGGGGCAGCCGTTCCTCAAGGCCGAGGTTGTGTTCGCGGCCCGCTCGGAGATGGCGCGTTCGGTGGACGACGTGCTGTCGCGGCGCACCCGGCTGCGGTTGTTCGCGCGGGACGCGTCGGTCGAAGCCGCCCCGCTTGTGGGCGAACTGCTCGGCGCGGAACTCGGCCTCAGCGCGGAAACCGTGGCCGCGCAAGTGGAGCAGTACCGGGCGGACGTCGCCCGGGAGAAGTCGATCCTGTTCGGAGAAAACCTGTTGGGAGCCAACGCATGATCAGCCGTCAGACTGTCACGCACCCGTTCAACCGGGGCAATTACGTGGTCGGCGCGCCGACGCCGCCGCGCTGGGGCGGGCGCACCGAGCCGGGCAAGGGCGACGCGTCGCTGCAGACGGCCGCGGTGGCCGTGCCCGCCGAGCTGACCGAGGCGTTGCGCGGGCTGGCGGACGCCGTGCACACCGAACGCGACGAAGTCGTGCTGCGCACCCGCGACTGGTGGGCCGGCTCGATGATCGGCGAGACCGCGGGCGCCCCGGCGACCCCGGACGCGGTGATCGCCGAGGTGAGCACCGTCGAGCAGATCCAGGCCGCGGTCCGGCTGTGCGGCGAGCACCGGGTGCCGCTGACCGTGTCGGCGGGACGCAGCAACGTCACTGGCGCGGCTCTGCCGGTGTACGGCGGGGTCGTGCTGGATGTGTGCGGGCTCAACAAGATCGTGTCGTTCGACGCCGAATCGCAGATCGTCGAAGTGCAGGCGGGCATGTTCGGCGACTTGTTCGAGAAGGAACTGCAGGAGACGCACGGCGCGACCACCGGGCACTGGCCGTCCGCGTTCGCGATCTCCACGGTCGGCGGCTGGGTGGCCTGCCGCGGCGCGGGCCAGCTGTCCACCCGGTACGGGAAAATCGAGGACATGGTCGTCGGCCTCGACGTCGTCCTCGCCGACGGCACCCTGGCCCGCTTCGGCGACTACCCGCGCGCCGCGACCGGTCCGGACCTGCGGCAGCTGTTCGTCGGTTCGGAGGGCACCCTCGGCGTGATCACCGCGGTGCGGCTGCGCACGCACCCGCTGCCGACGTACTCCAAGGCCATCGCGTACGGCTTCGAGACCTTCGCCGCGGGGCTCGACGCTTGCCGCCGCATCATGCAGCGCGGCGCGACCCCGGCCGCGATGCGGCTGTACGACAAGCTGGAGAGCGGCACGCATTTCGGGCACCCGGAGACCAACCTGCTGCTGATCGCCGACGAGGGCGATCCGGTGCTGGTCGATGCGATGATCCAGGTCAGCGCCGAGGAATGCGCGGCAATCGGGTCCGAAGTGGACAGTCAGCCGGTGTTCGACCGCTGGCTGGACGAGCGGATGCTGGTCGGCAAGTCCGCCGACGGGTTCGCGCCGGGGCCGGGCTTCGTCGCCGACACCCTGGAGATGGCCGGTTCGTGGTCCGCGCTGCCCGCGATCTACGACGAGGTGGTGGCCGCGATCCAGGCGGTGCCGGGGACGTTGGCGGCGTCTGCGCACCAGTCGCACGCCTACACCGACGGGGCCTGCCTGTACTTCTCGCTGCGCGGCGACGTCGAGCCGGAGAAGCGGCGGCACTGGTACCGGTCGGCCTGGGATGCCGCGAACGCGGTGCTGGTACGGCACGGGGCGGCGTTGAGCCACCACCACGGGTCCGGGCTGCTGCGCGGGCCGTACCTGGCGGACGCGCTCGGCACCGGGTTCGGGACGTTCGTCGCGGTCAAACGCGCGGTGGACCCGGCCGGGCTGCTCAACCCCGGCAAGCTCGGCCTGCCCACCGAGCTGGGCCCGAACCCGCTGGACTCGGCCAGCTGACCGGCCGCGCGGGCGGCGGAGCGGGGCCGTCCGTGAGGACCGGAGACGGCGGGGACGGGGGAGCGGCGGGAGGGCATGAAACGGTGGAGGCCATGAACGAGAAGATCACGGCGGCGTTCGAGGACGTCCCGGTGTGCGCGTCGGTCGTCGGCGTCGCGAAGGTGCCGGATTTCGTGGCCGCGGCGGCGCGGGTCGGGATCCTGGCGTCGGTGCCGGTCGGGCAGCTGCCGAAGATCGTCGCGGCGCTGGCCGGGCGGGACAAGCTCGTGTTCGTCAACATCGATTCGTGCCCCGGGCTCGCCACCGACCGGGCGGGCGTGGACTTCCTCCGGGAGATCGGGGCGGCCGGGGTGGTCAGCACCCGGGTCGCGCCGATCGAACGGGCGCGGGCGCTGGCGATGCTGACCATGCACAAGGTGTTCGTCACCGACCGGTCGAACCTGAACCGGAGCCTGGAGGCGGTCAAGCGCAGCGGCCCGGACCTGGTCGAGCTGATGCCCGCGCCGATCATCCCGTGGATGTCGGAGTCCGCGCGGGAAGTCATGTCGCCGTTCGTCGCGGCCGGTTTCGTCACCGACCGCGACGGAGTGGCGCATTCGCTGGCGATGGGCGCGGCGGCCGCCGCGTCCTCCGATCCGGGGCTGTGGTCGCTGACCCGGACCCGGCTGCGTACGGGAGAAGAATGAGTTTCGTGGTGGTGGCCCGGTACGAGACCGCGGAGCGGGACCGGGTCGTCGAGTTGCTCGGCCCGATGGCGGAGGCGTCGCGGCGCGAGCCCGGCTGTCTGCGCTACACCGTCCACACGGGAATCGAGGACCGGGTCGTGGTGATCGTCGAGGAGTACGGCAGCGAGGCGGACTTCGCCGCGCACTGCGAGTCGGAGCATTTCACGCGGATCGTGCTCGGCGAGGTCGTGCCGTTGCTGTCCGACCGGCAGGTCACCCGCTGCGTTCCGGCAGGCGCGTGATGGAGGTCCGCGGCGCGGTTCTGCGCGAGGTCGGGAAACCGCTGGAGATCGAGACGCTGACGCTCGCCCCGCCGGGCCCGGGCGAGCTGCTGGTCCGGGTGCGCGCGGCCGGGCTGTGCCATTCCGACCTGTCGGTGATCGACGGGTCGCGGCCCCGTCCAGTGCCGATGGTGCTCGGCCACGAGGCGGCCGGTGAGGTGGTCGAGGCCGGGCCGGGCAGCGATTTCCAGCCCGGTGACCACGTCGTCCTGACGTTCGTCCCCTCGTGCGGCGACTGCGTCCCGTGCACGGCGGGCCGCCCCGCGTTGTGCGGTCCCGGCGCGGCGGCCAACCGCGAGGGCACGCTGCTCGGCGGAGCCGTCCGATGGTCGTCGCCGGTCGGGAACCCGTTGCACCACCTCGGGGTTTCGGCGTTCGCTTCGCAGGTCGTGGTGTCCGAACGGTCGGCGGTGCGGATCGACAAGACGCTGCCGTTCGAGATAGCGGCCCTGTTCGGCTGCGCGGTGCTGACCGGCGCCGGTGCGGTGTTCAACGCGGCGGACGTGCGGCCCGGCGACAGCGTGGCCGTGTTCGGGCTCGGCGGGGTCGGGCTGTCCGCGCTGCTCGCCGCGAAGGCCGCCGGCGCCAGCACCCTGCTCGCGATCGATCCGGTCGAGAGCAAGCGAGAACTGGCGCGATCGCTGGGTGCTACGCACGTGCTGGCCGGGGATGTCGCGGAGATCCGGGAGCGGACCGGCGGCGGCGTCGATTACGCCGTCGACACCACCGGCGTGGTCGCCGCGCTGAGCCAGGCCTACGAGGCGACCCGGCCGGGCGGGACCACCGTGACCGTGGGCTTGCCGGATCCCTCGGTCGGGCTGACCTTGCCCGCGCAAAGCCTGGTAGCCGAGGAAAAAACCCTGCGGGGCAGCTACCTCGGCTCGTGCGTGCCGCGGCGGGACGTGCCCCGGTTCATCACGCTGTACCAGGCGGGGCTGCTGCCGGTGGAGGCGTTGCTGACGCATGCGATCGCGCTGGAGGAGATCAACGCGGGCTTCGACCGGTTGCGGGACGGGGGCGCGGTCCGTCAGGTGGTCACTTTCTGAAAGCGCGCCCCCGACGCGGTTATGCGGCGCTGCGTGGCTTGATGGATCGGCGGTGGGATGCGTGTGCGGCGGGGCGCGGTCCGGCCGGGATCGCCTGCTGAGACCGCACCCCGAACCCCGCTACGAGGTGCCGCGCAGCGAAGCGGTCGCGATGGTCGCCGCGTCGATGGCCGTTTCGGCGGCCTGGGTGGACGAGTTGGCGTCGAGTTCGGTGAGCGACTCCTTGTTCAGCGCGTGGACGGCCCATTCGTAGGTGTGGTCCGTCGTGCACGGGCCCTGGTATCCGAAGAAGTTCGCGCTGCCGCGGTAGTAGGCCTGCCGTGACCCGGCAGGCACCGCGGGCTGGTATGCGTGCTCGACGTTCTGCGGCAGTTCGGCGGTGCTCGCCGGGATGTCGTAGATGACCCAGTGGATGATCCCGTTGTCGAGGTCGTGCATGACGATCGCGTAGCTCTTGGCCGCGTCCGGGGCTCCGGACCAGGCCAGCGGCGGCGACTCGTCCTTCTTCTCGGGGTCGCCGTCGCCGCTGCTGGAGCAGTCGTGGACTTTGGGGATCATCCCGCCGTCGGCGAAGGCGGTGCTGGAGAGGGCGAAGGCGGCGCGTCCCGGCTTCGCCGACGCGGCGGCGGTGCCGGAACTCGCGGCGCAGAGGACGAGCAGGGCGAAGAGAGCGATTCTGGTGCGTCTCACTGGAGGCTCCCGAGTCTGCTGGCGGTCTCTTGTCCTTTCGGGGGAAGAGTGTGCTCCGGAACCGGCGAGGACGGTCGCGCCAGTGGCAGGGAGTACCACGTTTCCCGCCAAGAGTGACATGCGGCGCGGCAGCCGGGAGCGAATTGACGCCTGGCGCAGACTTCGTTGTGGCGCGCCACAATCCGAGCGGTTTCCACCCTTTCCGAAGGTAGCGTGGGACGACCCGGCAACGGCAGGACATGCGAGCGGAGGACAGGTGGCGACCTCGGCCGCGCGCGCGTCCGGCGGCGAATGGCGGCACGCCACCCGGGTCGCGGCCGGGCTGCTCGTTCCCGGGCTGGCGCTGCTCGCGGCGGGCCGTCCGGACTTGATCATTTTCGCCGCGTTCGGGTCGTTCGCCGGGATGTACGGCCGGTCCGAATCGCGGGCGCTCCGGTTCCGGCACCAGCTCCAGGCGGGTGCGGTGCTGCTGAGCGGCGTCTCGCTGGGTGTGCTGCTGTCGGCGTGCCACGCTCCGCCGTGGCTCCTGGTGGTCGTCGAAGCGGTGTTTTCGTTCGGCTGCGCGCTGGTGACGAACCGGCTGGAGTTGAGCCCGCGCGGGCCGTTTTTCGGGATCTTCGCCCTCGGTGCGATCGCGCTGGTGCCCGCTGGCCGGGTCGAACCGTGGGCGGCGATCGCCTTGTGCGCGGGCACGATCGCCGGATGTGTCCTCATTGGACTGACTGGGCCGGAACGCCCGGCCGCTCCGGCGACGCCGACGTGCGCGCCGGAATGCGGTACCGCGTGTGCGGTGGTGCACGCGGCGCGGTACGCGCTGGCGATCGCTGCCGCGGGCGCGGTCGGGCTGCTGCTCGGCGTGGATCACGCGAACTGGGCGATGGCCTCGGCGGCGGTGCCGCTCGCGGCGGCCGACCCGCGGAGCCGGTTGCATCCCGGCCTGCGCAGTGTGCTGGACCGCAGCGCGCATCGAGTTTTCGGGACGCTGGCCGGACTGGTCGTCACGGCTTTGCTGCTGCTGCCGGGTTTCGGGGCTGCGCCGCTGGCGCTGGCAGTCATCGTGCTGCTGTTCCCGACGGAGTTGTTCATGTCCCGGCACTACGGGATCGCGCTGGGGTTCTTCACCCCGCTGATCCTGGTCATGACGGAACTGGCCGCGCCCGCCGCACCGGCGACGCTGCTCACCGCGCGGGTGGCCGACACACTCGTCGGTGTCGCGGCTGGCATCGGGGCAGCGGTGCTCGTTCGTGCCCCGTGCCGCACCGCCGCTCTCACCCGGAGCGCTCGACCGTGACCTTCAAGTGCTTCATCAACGGCTGATCGCTCTGCACGCTGTAATCGCCGATCGCGCACAACACGTTCATCTCCGGCATGTACCCCGCCGCACAGCCGCGCGGGATGTCGTACGGAATCGCCCGGTAGCGCCGCACCGAACGTTTCGTCCCGTCCTTCGCGGTGGCAGTGATGTCGACTTCGTCGAACTCGCTCAGGCCGCGGTCGCGCATGTCCTCGGCGTTCAGGAACACCAGCGTCCGAAGGTTTTTGACGCCCCGGTAGCGGTCGTCGTCCGAATAGATCGTGGTGTTCCACTGGTCGTGGGAGCGCATCGTGCCCAGCGCCAGCGTTCCGGCGGCGGGGACGACGTCGGGCAGGTCCGCGGTGGAGAACTCGGCGCGCTCGGACGGCGTGTGGAAGACCCGTTCGCGTGCGGCTTGGCGGATGCGGAAGCCCAGCGGTTCGCGGACGCGGGTGTTGAAATCTTCGAAGCCGTCCAGCACGCGCGCCATGGTGTCGCGAATGCGGTCGTAGTCGCCGACGTACTCCGCCCACGGCGTCGCGCTGTCCGGCAGGGTCGCGCTGGCCATCCCGGCGATGATCGCGGGTTCGGACAGCAGGTGCGGCGAGGCGGGCTTTTTCATCCCGGTGGACAGGTGGACCATGCTCATCGCGTCTTCGACGGACGTCGACTGGAGCCCGCCGGTCTGGAGGTCTTTTTCGGTCCGGCCGAGGCAGGGCAGGATCAGCGCTTGTTTGCCGTGTTCGAGGTGGCTGCGGTTGAGTTTGGTGCTGACCTGCACGGTCAGCTCGCACTTGCGCAGTGCGGCGGCGGTGTAGGGGGTGTCGGGCGCGGCGAGGGCGAAGTTGCCGCCCATGCCGACGAAGACGCGCACGTCGCCGCGGTGCATCGCTTCGATGGTGCCGACGGTGTCGAGTCCGTGGTGGCGCGGCGGGTCGATGCCGCAGACCTCGGCGAGCTTGTCGAGGAATTCGGGCGCGGGGCGGTGGTCGATGCCGCAGGTGCGGTTGCCCTGGACGTTGCTGTGCCCGCGCACCGGCGACGGTCCGGTGCCGGGGCGGCCGATGTTTCCGCGCAGCAGCAACAAGTTCACGATCTCGCGGACGGTGTCGACGCCGTGTTCGTGCTGGGTCACGCCGAGGCACCAGCTGATGATCGACCGGTCGGCGTCGCGGTAGATCTTCGCGGCCGCGCGGATTTCGGCCTCGGTCAGCCCGGACTGCCGTTCCAGTTCGGCCCACGACGTGGTTTCGCAGACGACGCGGTACTTCTCGGCTCCGACGGTGTAGGTCTCGAGAAACTCCGAACTGATCGCATCAGGATCGGTATCTGCCATCTCAAACAGGGCTTTCGCCATCCCGCGGAGGAACGCCAGATCGCCGCCGATGCGCGGCTGCAGGTTGAGCGTGGAGGTCGGCGTCGCGCGGAACGTCGCCATCCGGGCGAAGTCGTGCGGAATGATCGTGCGCGTGGCCCCGGCCTCGACCAGCGGGTTGATGTGCACGATCCGCGCGCCGCGCCGGTGTGCCTCGGCGAGCGCGGTGAGCATCCGGGGCGCGTTCGACGCCGCGTTCACGCCCATGATGAACAGCGCGTCGGCGGCTTCCCAGTCGTGGATGTCCGCGGTGCCCTTGCCGGTGCCGAGGGCGGCCTGCAGCGCGCGGCCGCTCGCTTCGTGGCACATGTTCGAGCAGTCCGGCAGGTTGTTCGTGCCGAACTCCCGCGCCCACAGCTGGTACAGGAACGTCGCCTCGTTGCCGAGCCGCCCGGACGTGTAGAACGCGGCCTGGTCGGGAGAGTCGAGGCCGCGCAGCGCGGCGCCGACCAGTTCGAACGCCTTGCCCCACGAGATCGGCACGTACCGGTCGGTCTTCTCGTCGTAGCGCAGCGGCTCGGTGAGCCGGCCTTGCGCCTCCAGTGCGGTATCGCTCCATCCGTCCAGTTCGGACACCGGGTGCGCGGCGAAGAATTCCGCGCCGACGCGTTTCCGCGTCATCTCCCAGGTGACGTGCTTGATCCCGTTTTCGCAAATGTCGAGACGCAGGCCCTTGGTGTCGTCCGGCCACGCACAACCCGGGCAGTCGAACCCGCCGTTCTCGTGGTTCATCTTCACGATCGCCCGCGGTCCGGCGAGAAGTTCCCGTTCCCGGACGAGGAACTGCGTCACGCTTTTCGCCGCGCCCCAGCCCGCGGCCGGATGGTGGTACGGCTTGAACTCCGGCTGGTCCTCGCGCTGCTCGTCCACCGTCGCCCTCTCGCCCGGAACTGTGCTTCTCTTCCTGATTCAAGCACGGCGGCCCGCGCCGGGCATCCGGAGCGGAAATGCGACCAGCCCTATTGTGGACGGTGACAAAAATTTCTGTAATCGCCCACAAATCGCGCGGGAAATCACCGGTCGTTTTCGGGGAGGGAAATGCGCGCGGGCGCCCGCGGCGGGGCGCGGGTAGCATCCGGGGCGTAGCCGACCGGGAGGACAGCGCTGTGCGGACCGCCGCTCTGACCGAACTCGTCGCCTGGGCCGACGAGCGGCTGCCCCGGCTGATCGACGACGTCTGCGCGGCGAGCTGCGAGCGGATCGGGATGTACCGGGACGAGAAGATCGTCCCGCGCGCCGACCTGCACCGCTCGGTCGCGGCGAACCTCCGGTTCATGGTCGACGCGCTCGGCGGCGGCGGGGCGCCGGACCAGCGCGCGCCGAAGGAGACCGGCCGCCGCCGCGCGCACCAGGGCGCGCCGCTGCCCGAGGTGCTGCAGGTGTACCGGATCGCCTGCGCGATGCTGTGGGATCTGCTGGCGGCCCGGGCCCGCGAGGCGGGAAGCACCGACGTGCTGATCGACGTCGCGAGCCTGTTGTGGCAGGTCACCGACGAGCACGCGGTCCGGGTGACCGAGGCGTACCGGGCGGCGAGCGCGGAATTGCTGGTCGCGCAGCAGCGGCGGCGGTCCGCGCTGGCCGAGGCGCTGCTGACCGGACAGCGCGGGTCCGGTTCCGGGCCGTGGGAGGCGGGACGGCTGCTCGGCCTGTCGCTGGACGGGAAGCTGGCCGTGGTGGTGGCCGAAACACGCGGGCTGGCCGAGGAGAGCCTGGTCGGCGTCGAACGGCGGCTCGGGCAGCTCGGCATCGTCTCGGCGTGGCATCTCTCGCCGACGCTGCAGGCCGGCGTGGTGTCGCTGCGCGAGGAACAGTACGCCGCGCTGCTTTCGCTGCTGCGCGAACTGGCCCTGGCCCGCACCGGCGTCAGCCCGCTGTTCCGCTCGCTGACCGAAACCCCGCGCGCGGTCCACCTGGCGCGGACCGCGCTGTCCGGCATCCCGCCCGAGCGGGGCGAGGTCCGCGCGTTCGACCCGAGCCCGCTGGCCGCGTTCGTCGCCTACGACCCGGACGAGGGCCGCCGGCTGGGGGAGCAGGTCTTCGGCGCGGTGCTGGAACTGCCCGCCGAGGAACGCGACGTGCTGCTGCAGACGCTGGACGCGTACTTCGCGCACGGCGGTTCGTCCGAACGTGCCGGACAGGCCTTGCACTGCCACGCCAACACTGTCCGGTACCGGCTGCGCCGGGTCCGGGAACTCACCGACCGGTCGCTGACCGACCCTCGGGACCTGGCCGAACTGGTGACCGCGATGCAGGCGTTGCGAGTCGATTCGGCGCGCCCGACTGATGCATGGGAGAGCTGACGATGTCCGAAGAGTGGTACTACAACACCCGCACGAACGAGGTCGAACGCGGCCGCCAGTCGCGCGGCGTGGACCGGCTCGGCCCGTACCCGGACGAGGCCACCGCCCGGCGCGCGCTCGAACTGGCGCGGGAACGCACCAAGGCGGAGGACCAGGCCGACGCGGAGTGGAACAATCCGCAGTGACCGATTTCCGTGGCGCGTCGACCGTCGGCGAGGCGATGCTCCGGGAGCCGAAGGTGCTCCCCGCTTCGGCCACGGTCGGCGAGGTGCGGGCGCTCTTCGAAGACGATCATGTGCATGCCGCGCTGGTCGTTGCCGGGGAAACGCTGCTGAGCGTCGTGGAACGGCCGGATCTCGACGGGCTGCCGGACGCGTTTCCGGCCTCTCGGGCGGGCCGGTTGACTGGGCGGGTAGTGGCGCCGGAGGCGGACCTGCACACGACGTGGCTGGAGATGTCCCGGCGCAGGCTGGCCGTGGTGGACGGGAGCGGGCGGTTGCTCGGGTTGCTGTGCTTGAAGCGCAGCGGGCGCGGTTTCTGTTCGGACGCCGATGTGGCGGGGGGGGGGGGGGGGGGGGGGGGGGGGGGGGGGACGGGGGGGGGGGGGGGGGGGGGAAGTGGGGGAGACGCGAAGGAGTTCCCGCCCCCC
>NZ_JBVJOE010000001.1:0-220823 GCF_055583325.1 Amycolatopsis sp. NPDC104775 | reverse complement strand
GGGTATGGTTGGTGTGGCGTGGGGTGGGTGGGGTACGCGCTGTGTCTGTCCCCCCCTCCCCCCCCCCCCCCCCCCCCCCCCCCCCCCCCCCCCCCCCCCCCCCCCCCCCCACCGGCCGTCGTCAGCGCCAGTCCACTTTGAACACCCACGCGTGCTTCCCCGCCGCCCGCGCCGCCGCCGGGACGTCGATGACGAGACGGCCGTCGTTCTGAGTCCAGTGCAGCGGCCCGCCGTAGCCGAGCATGCTCACGCGGTCGCCCTGCCGGATCGGGACCGGAGCATCGACCACCAGCTGTGAACCGGGCGCGACGAGCGACATGACGTAGAACGCCGAACCAGGCTGCACGGTAAACCGCAGATCGCCGAGCTGGGCCATCCGCGACCAGTACGTGGTGCCGTAGATCGCCTCCCCGTTGGTGCGCAGCCAAG
The DNA here is from genome assembly GCF_055583325.1 of Amycolatopsis sp. NPDC104775. Taxonomy (NCBI): domain Bacteria; kingdom Bacillati; phylum Actinomycetota; class Actinomycetes; order Pseudonocardiales; family Pseudonocardiaceae; genus Amycolatopsis; species Amycolatopsis sp. NPDC104775. The sequence goes on along the minus strand of NZ_JBVJOE010000001.1, from coordinate 220,394 downwards.
CGCCGGTCTCGCGCAGCCGTTGCTGCATCACGGCGGGGATGGTGCCGTCGAAGTCAGGGCCGATGTCCAGCAGGAAGTTGCCGTTCTTCGACACCACGTCGACCAGCGTGTGCACCACGTCGTCGGTGGTCATGTACTTGTCGTCCGGCGTCGCGCGGTTGTAGCCGTAGGAGAACGGGTCCAGGCCCCGGCTCGACTCCCACTTCGCGACGACGGTGTTCGGGTACGTCGTGTACTCCGGCGTGGTGAAGTCGTGGTCCGGGATGCCGCCGCGGTCGTTGTAGGTGACGTCCTTGGGCCGACGGCGGTTCTTGGCGCGGTTGAAGTACTCGGTGAGCACCTCGCGGCTGTCGTTCACGCCGCCGATGTCGAACCAGAGGACGTCCGGGTCGAAGCCGGAGATCAGCTCCAGCACTTGCGGCGCCTGGAGGTCCTTCACGAAATCGCGTCCGGCGGTGTAGCCGGTGTAGGGCAGCGGCGCACCGGTGTACGGATTGCGCGGCGCGTGGCCCATCCACGGGTTGTCCGGGTTGAACCATTCGGGCAGCGAGAAATACAGGCCGTTGCGCAGACCCGGCGTGTACTTGCGCGAGGCGGCGAACAGGTCGGCGACGAGGTCGCGGCGCGGGCCGAGCTTCTTCGCGTTGCGGCCGCTGACTTTGGTGTCCCACAGAGCGAATCCGTCGTGATGCTTGGACGTGAGCACGTAGTACTGCGCGCCCGCGTCCTCGATCAGGTGCACCCACGAACGCGGGTCGAACCGCGCTGCGGTGAACTTCGGGATGAAGTCGTCGTACACGAACGATTCGCCGTACGTTTTGGCGTGATATGCGTACGTGGGGCCGTTGGGATCTTGCTGGTTGTTCCAGTACCACTCGGCGTACTGCTGCCCGACCGGAGCCCACGCGGGCACCGAGTACACGCCCCAGTGGATGAAGATCCCGAATTTGGCGTCGCAGAACCAATACGGCGCGCGGTGGGCGGAAAGCGACGCGTCGGTCGGCCGGAAGTCCGGGATGCCGAGCGGCACCGGCAGCGTCCGGGTGGCGATCGCCGAACGGTCGGCGAGCACCCGGATCCGGCCGGTCGCCGGCGTCCCGGCGGGCAGGCCGCGATCGGGGATCAGGCCGAGCCGCACCGTGGTCTGCTCGCCCGGGGCGAGGCGGGGGACGGGCGCGGGCGTGCGCACCCGGCCGCCGGGGACGTCGAGCGTGACGGTGATCCGGTCGCGCGTTTCCAGCCAGACCGTGCCGGTGTTGACAATCGTCGCCTCGACCGCTTGCGGACCGCCGTCCTGCAGCAGGTTCGCGGTCGCGCGGGCATCGAGGACGGTGGCCGAACGACCTTGCGCGACCGGCTGCAGCGTCAAGGCGAACACATGCAGGCTCGCCACATTCGCCGCGGGCGGGGCGGTTTTGGGCAACGTCAAGCCGACCGCTTCCCGCGCCGGGTCGATCCACACCTGCGCGCTGCCGATCGACACCGGGTTCTGGTCGGTGACCCCGCCCGGGCCGTAGCGGAAGGCCGAGGCGACGGCACCGCCGGAGCCGTACCAGTCGGAACCGGAAAGCGTGGCGGTGCTTGTGCTGCCGTCGGCGTAGTGGACGGTCGCATTGCCTCCGGTGCTGCCGTAACTGCACGCGACGAGGAACGCGGCGCCGTAGTACCGGCCTTTCGGCAGGTCGATGCGCTGGCCGAGCGCGATGACGTTGTTCTTCGCCCCGGCTGCCGCCGAGCCGAGCACATACGGCACGCCGCCCGCGGTGACCGTGCTGCCCGCCGGGATTTGCTCCGCCGGGAAGGTGTAGCCGGAGCCGTCGAAGTTCCCGTCATGCGCACTCGCGGAGTCGATGCCGTCATTGTCGAACCACGCGTCGAGCGGGACGGGCACCGGCGGAGGCGGCGGCACGACCGGCGCGCCCGCCCCGTCGGCGACCACCGGTTGCGCTGTCCCGCCCGCGGCAGCCGCGGTGCCCGCCGTGCCGAGCAGAACCGCGCCGCCGAGAGCCAGGCCGAGCGCCTGCCGACGAGGATAGGTCGTCATGGAACCTCCACAGTGAAGTCCAGTGGTCCGATGCCTGACGGAGAAATGGGGGACCGGCAGGGAAATCGGGCGAGCATGCGGCCGATACATCTGATGAATCATCGTCGGCGCGCACTGGAGTGCTGTCAAGGAGATCCCGCTGAGCGGAGCAACGCGAGAAGCCGGCCGCGCGGGGTGGCCGGCTTCTCGCGCGAGAGTCAGGAACGCAGCCAGACCGCCGTGTCCGTCGGCAGCTCGGCGGTTACCGGGTCGCTGGCCAGCAGAATTTCCGCATGCGGCGGCAGCGGGACCGGCGAACCGGAGAAGTTGAGGACGAACGCAAACCCCGGCCCCCGGCGGAAGGCGAGGACGCCGTCGCCGAGCGAAAGCCACTCCAGTTCTCCGCTCAGTTCCGCGCGCAGCCGCAGCCCCGCGCGGTAAAGCCGGAGCATCGACGCCGGGTCCGCCGCCTGCGCTTCCGCCGTGTACGCCCGCCATTCCCCGGGCTGCGGCAGCCACGCACCCCCGGGGCCGAAGCCGAACGGCGGTGCTTCGCCGGACCACGGCAGCGGCACCCGGCAGCCGTCGCGGCCGGGGTCGGCGCCGTTCGTGCGCGCCCACACCGGGTCCTGCCGCAGCTCTGCGGGGATGTCCTCGACCTCCCACAGCCCCAGCTCTTCGCCCTGGTAGACGTACATCCCGCCGGGCAGCGCCATGGTCAGCAACGCCGCCGCGCGGGCCCGCCGGGTGCCCAGCGCCAGGTCTACGGGAGTGCCGTGCAGCCGGTCAGCGAACGAGAAACCGGTGTCGCCCGTTCGCCCGTACCGCGTGACGTGCCGGGTGACGTCGTGGTTCGACAGCACCCAGGCGGGCGGTGCGCCGACAGCGTCGTGCGCTCGCAGCGTCCGCTCGATGACCTCCCGGAAGCGCGCCGGATCCCAAGGACAGACGAGGAAATCGAAATTGAACGCCGAATGCAGCTCGTCGCGGCGCAGGTACCGCGCGGTCCGGGTCATGTCCGGCAGCCACATCTCGCCGACCAGCACGCGCTCGCCCGGGTAGCTGTCGGCGATCTTCCGCCACGACCGGTAGATCTCGTGCAGCCCCTCCTGATCGGAGAACGGCGTCTCGTCGCCCGCCTCGACGTCCGGCAGCCGCGCGTCCTTCACCAGCCCGTCGGCGACGTCGATGCGGAAGCCGTCCGCGCCGCGGTCGAACCAGAACCGCAGGATGTCCTCGAACTCGGCGCGCACGTCCTGGTTGTCCCAGTTGAAATCCGGCTGCCGCGAGCTGTAGAGGTGCAGGTACCACTCGCCGTCGGGCACCCGGGTCCACGCGGACCCGCCGAAGCGCGACTTCCAGTTGTTCGGCGGTTCGGCGCCGTCCGGCCCGCGGCCCGGCCGGAACCAGAACCGTTGCCGCTCAACCGATCCCGGCCCGGCGGCGAGAGCTGCCTGGAACCAGCGGTGCTCGTCGGAACAGTGGTTCGGCACGATGTCGATGATCACCCGCAGGCCGAGCCCGTGCGCCTCGGCGATCAGCGCCTCGGCTTCGGCGAGCGAGCCGAAAAGCGGGTCTATGTCGCGGAAATCGGCGACGTCGTAGCCGCCGTCGTCCATCGGCGACGGGTACCACGGGGTGAACCAGAGCGTGTCGACGCCGAGCGCGGCCAGGTGGCCGAGCCGCGCGCGGACCCCGGCGAGATCGCCGACGCCGTCGCCGTTGCCGTCGGCGAAACTGCGGACGTAGATCTGGTAGATCGCCGCGGTGCGCCACCAGCCGTCCTGCCTACGCGATGCGGTCACGGAAAAACCCTCCTCGTGGTGGGGGAAAGCCGAAGACGCGGAACGGGCTCAGCCCTTGAGCCCGCCCGCGGTGAGCCCGGAGAGGATCTGCCGCTGGAACACCAGGAACAGCGCCACCATCGGCAGGCTGGCCAGCACCATCCCGGCGGTCAGCACGTTGAGCGGCATGTCGATCGCCACGCGCTGCAGCATCACCGAAAGGGTTTGCTTGCCGGTGTCCGGGAACACCAGCAGCGGCCAGATGAAGTCCTTCCACGCGGTGACCACCGCGAGGATCGACACCACGGCCAGGATCGGCCGCGAGATCGGCAGCACGATCCGCCACAGCGTGCGGACCGGACCGGCACCGTCGAGCCGGGCGGCTTCGATCAGCTCGTCCGGGATCCGGTCGAAAAACCGTTTCAGCACATAGACGTTGAACGCGTTCGCGGCGGCGGGCAGCCAGACCGCGGCGGGGGAGTCGATCAGGTTCAGGTGCAGCAGCGGCAGATCGGTGATGGTGACGTAGGTCGGCACCAGCAGCGCGGCGGCGGGCAGCATCAGGGTGGCGAGCATGAGCCCGAGCACGGCGTTGCCGAACTTCGGCCGCAGTTTCGACAGCGCGAAGGCGGCGGGGACGTCGATGGCCATCTGCGCCAGCCACGCCCCGCCCGCGACGACCAGGGTGTTGAGGAAGTACTTGCCGAGGTTCAGCTGGTCCCAGGCCTCGGCGAAGGTCTCCGGATGCCATTCGTGCGGGACGAGCGTGGCCGGGGTCTGCGCGAGTTCCTGCGGCGTCTTCATCGCCCCGGTGACGGCCCAGTACAGCGGGAAGAGGAAGGCGAGCACGAAAACCAGGAGCGTGCAGGCGAAAACGACGCCGTAGACCGCCTTGCCGCGGCGGCTGCGCAACGCGCCGGGGGAGACGAGCGTTCTCATGCCTGGTCCGCCTTCCGGGTCAGCCGGACGTACAGCGCCGAAAACACGCCGAGCGCCAGGAACAGCAGCAGGCTCATCGCGCTGGCCGAGCCGAAATCGTTGTAGACGAAGGCGTAGCGGTAGAGCAGCAGGAGCACGGTCACCGTGGAATCGTCCGGCCCGCCGCCGGTCATCACGTACGGTTCGGTGAACACCTGCATGGTCGCGACGATCTGCAGCAGCAGGAGCATCAGCAGGACGAACCGGGTCTGCGGGAACGTCACGTGCCGCAGCCGTTTCCACATCCCGGCCCCGTCGAGTTCCGCGGCCTCGTACAGTTCGCCGGGGATCGTGCCGAGCGCGGCCAGGTAGATCAGCGTGGTGCTGCCCATGTTCGCCCACGTCGAGACGAACACCAGCGACAGCATCGCAGTGCCGCTCGAATCCAGCCATTGCGGCCCGGACAGGCCCACCGCGCCGAGCGCGGAGTTGAACAGGCCGGAACCCGGGTCGTAGAACCATTTCCACATCAGCGCGGTCACCACCGGCGGCAGCATCACCGGCAGGTACACCGCGAGCCGGAAGAACGCGCGGGCGTGGCGCAGTTCGTTGAGCAGCACCGCGGTCAGGAACGGCACCGCGAAACCGAAAACCAGGGCGAGAACGGTGAACAGCAACGTGTTCCGCCAGGCGACGCCGAACAGCGGGTCCGCGAACAGCCGGGCGAAATTGTCGAAGCCGACCCACGTGGGCGGGTTGACGAAATCGACCTGCTGGAAGCTGAGCAGCACCCCGCGCACGATCGGGTACCAGGAGAACAGCGCGAACACCACCAGCGCGGCGCACAGCAGGCCGTAGGCGGTGAGGTTCTCCTTGAGCTTGCGGCGCAGCCGGGCCCGGCGGTGCGCGGACGGGGAGGCGGCCGGGCGCCTGGCCGGCGACGAGGACGTCGCGGGCCAGGCGAGGAGGCTACTTGACCTGGGCGAGGACACTGGTGACCTTCGCCGCGGCGGACGAGAGCAGCTGGTCGACGTTCGCGTTCCGGTCGGTGAGCACCGCCTGCATCACGCTGTCCAGGATCGCGTAGACCTGCTGCGCGTTCGGCGGTTCGACACTGCCTTTGATCTTGCTCGTCGTGTCTACATAGGACTGGTAGTTCTTCGCCGGAACGTTGGCGTACTGGGCTTTCAGCGCCAGCTGCTTCTCGCGCACCGCGCCCTGCCAGACGTCCGGGGTCGGCTCGGCGGGCAGGCCGACCGGCTGCTTGCCGTCGACGTACTGCTTGATGTGCTTCTCGAAGCGGTCCGGGTTGAGATACTTCCACTGGATCCATTCGAGGCCCGCCTTGATCTTCTCCGGCGACGCCTTCGGGTTGATCATGTAGCCCTCGCCGCCGAGCAGCGTGCCCTTGCCGTCCGGCATCCCGGCGATGCCGTAGTCCTCGTACTTGCCGTTGAACTGCTTGACGAGCACGGGCACGTTGTCCGGGGCGGCCATGTACATGCCGAGCTGGCCCGCGCCCATCATCCGCTGCACGTCCTGGGCCTCCAGCAATTGCTTGCTGCCCATGGAATCGTCGGTCCAGCGCAGGTCGTGGAGCAGGTTCAGGGCCGCCTTGCCTTTTTCGTTGTCGAAATCGGCGACCCATTTGCCGCCGTCCTTGCGCGCGACGGAACCGCCCATCGACGCCAGCCAGCCGGTGAGATGCCAGCCGCCCTGGTTGTTCTTGCTGTAGTCGGCGTACCCGACGATTCCGTTGCCCAGCGCGGAAATCTTCTTCGCGGCCGCGCGCACCTCGTCCCAGGTCTTCGGCGGGTTGTCCGGGTCGAGCCCGGCTTTCTGGAACAGCGGGCGGCTGTAGAGCAGGCCCATGGTGTAGTTCATCGTCGGCAGGCCGTAGAGCTTGCCGTCCGGGCCGCGGAAATTGTCGAGCAGTTCCGGCTTGATGTCGTTGACGTGCGGGACTTTCTTGGCCGCTTCGGTGATGTCCGCGGCCTGGTGCCGGGCGATGATCTGGGCGGGGTCGGTGAAATAGACGTAGTAGACGTCTTCGAGCTGCCCGCCCGCCAGCTTCGCGCCGAACGTCTTGGGGTCCATGAACCCTTCGTGCGGTTCGATGCGGATGTTCGGGTGCGAGGCCTCGAATTCCTTGACGTCGGCGTCGAACACGCCGCGCTCGAACGGCTGGCTCGCCGGCGGCTGGCCGGTGACGGTGATCGTGACCGGGCCCCCGGCGGAGCTTCCCGGGTCTCCGCCGCTCCCGCAGGCGGTGGTTCCCAGAACCAGGCAGGTCGCGGCGAGCAGGGCGAACGTCCGGCGGGAAACGGCGGGGGACCAGGGTCTGCTCATCTCAAGCCTCATCTCGCGGGGGAGCAACACGTGATGGCGGTCACCCTAGAGGCGCGGACCGCCGATCCGCAAGAACTCGACGAGAATCTGCAACTTATGAACAGTCAGCTCGGGCAGGTTCAGCCGGTCCGGCGGGCAGTGGAGCCGCGCACCACCAGCTCCGGCGCGAACAGCAGTTCCTCCACCGCGACCTCGCCGCCGTTGATGCGTTTCACCAGCAGCTCGACCACTGCCCGGCCCATCGCCTCGATCGGCTGGCGGGTGGTCGTCAGCGGCGGGTCAGTGCAGTTCATCAGCGCCGAATCGTCGTAGCCGACCACCGAAATGTCGCCGGGCACGGACAGGCCTTGCCGCCGGGCCGCGCGGATCGCACCCAGCGCCAGCGGATCGCTCGCGCACAGCACCGCGGTGGCACCGCGCGGGTACAGCCGTGCCGCCGCCGCGTGGCCACCTTCGATGGAGAACATCCCGTGCTCCACCAGTTCGTCGAGCACCGGGAGCCCCAGTTTCGCGGCGTGCACGCGGAACGCCTCGAGCTTGCGCCGCGAGGGCACGTGGTCGCTCGGCCCCAGCACCAGGCCGATTTTCTCGTGGCCGAGCGAGCTCAGATGCCCGACGGCCTGCTCGACAGCCACCGCGTCGTCGCACGACACCTGCGGCAGGCCGAGGTGGCCGACCGCCGCGTTGATCAGCACCGTCGGCAGCCGTCGCTCCACGAGGCGGTGGTAGTGCGTGTGCGCGGCGTCGGCCTGCGCGTACATCCCGCCAGCGAACACCACGCCGGAGACCTGCTGCTGCAGCAGCATCTCGACGTACTCCGCCTCCGACACCCCGCCCGCGGTCCGCGTGCACAGCACCGGCGTGAAGCCCTGCTGGGCCAGCGCGTTGCCCATCACCTCGGCCAGCGCCGGGAAAATCGGGTTCTGCAGCTCCGGCAGCACCAGCCCGACGAGCCGGGCCCGCTCGCCGCGCAACTGCGTCGGCCGCTCGTAGCCCAGCACGTCCAGCGCGGTGAGCACGGCGGCCCGGGTGCTCGCGGACACCCCGGCCTTGCCGTTGAGCACCCGGCTGACCGTGGCTTCGCTGACCCCGACCTGGCGGGCGACTTCGGCAAGACGACGTGTCATGAGTGAAAGTTACCGCAAACCCGCGCAAGTTTCCGACAGAACGCGCGCACCGCTTGCTCTCGCGGATAAACTCCTGGTCGCGGGGCATGCTGCTCGATCAGCGGCGTTGACTTACCGCCAGCATTCGGCTGTAATTCTTGAACGAATCAGTGAAAATACCTGACGAGATCTCCGGCCACTGCGGTAGCCGCCCCGGGGATCCAGCCTCAACGAAGAGGTGCCATGCCCCCTGTTCCGCGCTGTTCTCGTGCGCCTCCCGGCCGGTGCGCCCACCGGTCCGCTCCCTGGTCCCCGCCGTCCCGCGCCACGCGGGGCGCTCCTGTTCGAGTCGTCTCCCTCCTCCTTGGATCAGAGGAAACCCATGAGAACGAAGCGACTGCTCGCGCGCGCCGCGATCGCCGCCCTGTCCCTTCTCCTGACCGCCCCCGCTTGGCCAGCGAGCGGTGCGTCGGCCGAACCTGCTGCTCAGCCAGTCGTCCAGCCCGCCGCTCAAGCCGCCACCGCGACGTACACCGCCAGCAGCCAGCTCCCCGGCTATCCCGTCGCCAACGTCGGCGACGGCAACCAGGCGACGTACTGGGAAAGCACGAACAACCAGTTCCCGCAATGGATCCAGGCCGACCTCGGCTCCGCGGCGAACGTCGCCCAGCTCGTCCTCAAACTGCCCGCGAACTGGGAAGCCCGCACCGAAACCTTCGCGGTGCAAGGCAGCGCGAACGGCGCGAGCTTCAGCGACCTCGTGCCGTCGGCGGGCTACCGGTTCGACCCGGCGACCGGCAATACCGTCACCGTGAACCTCACCGGCAGCACCCGCTATGTCCGGCTGACCATCACCGCCAACACCGGCTGGCCCGCCGCGCAGCTGTCCGAGTTCGAGGTGCACGGCCCGGCGGGCGGCGACACGCAGCCGCCGGCCGCGCCCGGCAACCTCGCCTACACCGAGCCCGCGTCCGGCCAGATCCGCCTGACCTGGTCGGCGTCCACGGACAACACCGGCGTCACCGGCTATGACGTGTACGCCAACGGCCAGCTGCGCGGCAGTGTCGCCGGGGACGTGCTGACCTACACCGACAATCAGCCAGCCAGCGCGAGCGTCGCCTACTACGTGCGCGCCCGCGACGCGGCGGGCAACCAGTCGGCGAACAGCAATACCGTGACTCGCAACGGCACGCAGAGCGGCACGAACCTCGCGCTGCACAAGCCGATCACAGCGTCGTCGACCCAGCAGACCTACGTCGCGGCCAACGCCAACGACGACTCGGTGACCACGTATTGGGAGGGCAGCGGGGCATACCCGAACCTCCTGACCGTGGCCCTCGGCGCCCACGCCGACCTCGACCGGGTCGTGGTGAAGCTCAACCCGGACCCGGCGTGGAGCGCGCGGACGCAGACGATCGCCGTCGAGGGCCGTGACCAAGGCGCGACCGACTTCACCACGCTGAGCCCCGCGCAGACGTACAGCTTCGATCCCGCGAGCGGCAACACCGTGACCATCCCGGTCAGCGGCCGGGCCAGCGACGTCCGCCTCCGCTTCACCGCCAACTCCGGCGCGGGCGGCGGTCAGGCCGCGGAATTCCAGGTCTTCGGCGTGCCCGCGCCGAACCCGGACCTCACGGTGTCGAACGTTTCCTGGTCGCCGCAGAACCCGGTGGAGACTGACGCGATCACGGCGTCGGCGACCGTCCGCAACGCCGGGACAGCGGCCTCGGGCGCGACCGACGTCAACCTCTACCTCGGCAAGACGAAGGTCGGAACAGCGGCGGTCGGCGCGCTCGCGGCCGGAGCGTCCACGACGGTTTCGGCGAATATCGGCACCCGGGACGCGGGCAGCTACGACGTGACCGCGAAGGTCGACGAGGCCAACGTCGTCGTGGAACAGAATGAGGACAACAACTCCTACACGAGCTCGACGCCGCTGGTCGTCAGCCCGGTGCAGAGTTCTGACCTCGTCGCGGCCACGGCGTGGTCGCCGAACAACCCGGCGGCGGGCAACCTGGTGACCTTCACCGCGACCCTGCGCAACCAGGGCACGGTCGCCTCGGCGGACGGTTCCCACGGCGTCACGGTGACAGTCGCGGACCAGAACGGCACGGTCGTCAAGACGCTGAGCGGTTCCTCGACCGGGGTTATCGCACCCGGAGCTACCGCAGCGGTGACGCTCGGGAGCTGGACGGCCACGAACGGCCGGTACACGGTGAAGACGGTCGTCGCGAACGACGCTAACGAGCTGCCTGCCAAGCAGGGCAACAACACCAGCACCCAATCGTTGTTCGTCGGCCGCGGCGCCAACATGCCCTACGACATGTACGAAGCCGAGGACGGCGTCGTCGCGGGCGGTGCGTCCGTGATCGGGCCGAACCGGACGATCGGCGATCTCGCGGGCGAGGCGTCGGGCCGGAAGGCCGTGACGCTGAACGCGACCGGCTCCTCGGTGGAGTTCACCACCCGCGCGGCGACCAACACGCTCGTCACGCGGTTCTCGATGCCGGACGCCGCGGGCGGCGGCGGGCAGAACTCGACGCTGAACGTGTACGTCGACGGCACGTTCCTCAAAGCGATCGACCTGACCTCGCACTACGCGTGGCTCTACGGGGCCGAAACGTCGCCGGGGAACTCGCCTGGCGCGGGACCGGCGCGGCACATCTACGACGAGGCGAGCATGCTGCTCGGCACGACCGTGCCGGCCGGGCACAAGATCAAACTGCAGAAGGACGCCGCGAACAGTTCGACCTACGCGATCGACTTCGTGAACTTCGAACTGGCCTCGGCGACCGCGAATCCGGACCCGGCGCACTACGCGGTCCCGGCCGGGTTCAGCCAGCAGGACGTGCAGGCCGCGCTGGACAAGGCCCGCCAGGACCCGAACCTCACCGGCGTCTATCTCCCCGCCGGGCAGTACCCGATGACCAGCAAGGTCACCGTGTACGGCAAGCCGGTCACGATCGTCGGCGCCGGACCGTGGTTCACCCGGTTCACCGCGCCGTCCGGGCAGGAGAACACCGACATCGGGTTCGACACGCAGGCCAGCGCGAGCGGGTCGACGTTCAGCGGGTTCGCCGTGTTCGGCAACTACACCTCCCGCATCGACGGCCCCGGCAAGGTCTTCAACTTCACCGGCGTCACGAACATGACCATCGACAACATCTGGGTGGAGCACCAGGTGTGCATGCTCTGGGCGACCAATGTGGACAACTCCACGGTGAAGAACTCCCGCATCCGCGACACGTTCGCCGACGGCGTCAACTTCACCAACGGCAGCACCGGAAACCACGTCACCAACAACGAGGCCCGGTCCACCGGCGACGACAGCTTCGCGTTGTTCGCCGCCACGGACATCAACCAGGGCAACCAGTACGACAACGTGTTCGAGAACCTGACCGCGCTGCTCCCGTGGCGCGCGGCGGGCCTCGCGGTGTACGGCGGGTACAACAACACCTTCCGGAACCTTTACATCGCGGACACGCTGACGTACTCCGGGATCACGCTCAGCTCGCTCGATTTCGGCTATCCGTTCCTCGGGTTCGGGCCGCAGCCGACGACCGTGCAGAACGCCTCGCTCGTCCGCGCCGGCGGGCATTTCTGGGGCAAGCAGACGTTCCCGGCGATCTGGATGTTCTCCGCGTCCAAGGAGTTCCGCGGCATCCGGGTGTCCGATGTGGACATTAAGAGCCCGACCTACAGCGGCATCATGTTCCAGACCAAATACGACGGCAGCCAGCCGGAGAACCCGGTCCAGGACACGGTGCTGACGAACGTGTCGATCAGCGGGGCGCACCGCAGCGGCGACGAGTTCGACGCCAAGTCCGGGATCGGGATCTGGGCCAACGAGCAGCCGGAGCCCGGACAGGGCCCGGCGGTCGGGTCGGCGACGTTCACCGGGCTCACGCTGAGCGACAACGACCAGGACGTCCGGAACACGACGACCACGTTCACGATCAACCGCACCTGAGCACGCGGGCGCCCGCTTCTCCGGGGCGGGCGCCCGTTTCCCCGCCGTCGCACAGAAGAGAAGACGCCATGACACGTATGCGTTTGTCCCGTCTCGTCGCCGGTTTCCTCGCCGCAGGGCTCTTCGCGGCGGGTCTCACCCACGCCGCCGCGGCCGGTGGCCCCTCGCCTGGCCCCGCTCCGAACGCCGCTGATGTGCCCTTGTCCCGGACAGTGTCGGCAAGCAGCGTGCAACCTGGCTATCCCGTCGCCAACGCCTTCGACGGCAATCAAGCCACCTACTGGGAATCGGCCAACAACGCCTTCCCGCAATGGATCCAAGCCGACCTCGGCTCGGCCAAGCCCCTCTCGCGGATCGTGCTGAAGCTGCCTGTCGCCTGGGAATCCCGCACTCAGACGCTCACCGTGCGCGGCAGCACCGACGGCACGTCCTTCACCGACCTGGTCCCCTCGACCGGCTACACCTTCGCTTTCGGCACCAACACGGTGACGATCCCGGTGACCGGGTCCGCGCGTTACGTGCGGCTGGACGTCACCGCGAACACGCAGTGGCCCGCCGCACAACTCTCGGAGTTCGAGCTGTACGGCCCGGACACCGGCGACACGCAGGCGCCGACCGCTCCGGCGAACCTCGCGCTGACCGAGCCCGCCGCCGGGCAGGTCCGGCTGACCTGGTCGCCGTCGACTGATGACGTCGGCGTCACCGGCTATACCGTCTACCGCGACGGCGTGCCGGTCACCACGGTCACCGGCACGACCTTCACCGAAAACCGGCCCGCGGGAACGCGGATCGAGTATTTTGTGCGCGCCAAAGACGCGGCCGGGAACGAGTCCGCCGACAGCAACCACGTGGTCCGGGCCGGAACGCAGACCGGCCAGAACCTCGCCGCGGGCAAGCCAATCGAAGCGTCGTCCATTGTCGGCGCTTTTGCGGCCGCCAACGCGAACGACAACAACACGGGTACTTACTGGGAGTCCGCCGCAGGCTACCCGAGCACCCTGACAGTAAAGCTCGGTGCTGACGCAGACGTCGATTCCGTCGTGGTGAAGCTCAACCCGGACCCGATTTGGGGCGCGCGGACGCAGAACTTCGAGATCCTCGGCCGCGCCCAAGGCACCACCGACTTCACCCCGCTGGCCGCGCGAGCCGACTACCGCTTCGACCCGGCCACCAACCAGAACACCGTGACCATCCCGGTCACCGGTCGCGCCGCCGACGTGCGGCTGCAGTTCTTCGCCAATTCCGGTGCGCCCGGCGGGCAAGCCGCGGAGTTCCAGGTGTTCGGCACACCCGCGCCGAACCCGGATCTGATCGTCACCGGCACCGCGTGGACCCCGTCGAACCCGACGGAAAGCAGCGAACTCGCCGTGTCCGCGACCGTGCGCAACGCCGGTTCCGCCCCCGCGCCCGCGACGACGGTCAACGTCAGCCTCGGCGGGACCGTCGTCGGATCCGCGCCGGTCAGCGCACTCGCCGCCGGAGCGTCCACCACGGTGACCGTGCAGGCAGGCAAGCGACCGCAGGGCACCTACCGCGTGGCCGCCACCGTCGACCCGGCTAACACGGTGATCGAGCAGGACGACACCAACAACACGTTCACCTCGCCGACGCAGCTGGTGATCGCCCAGGCGCCGGGCCCGGATCTCGAGGTCACTGGCATAACGCCGAACCCGCCGAACCCGGCCGTCGGCGCGCCAGTGTCCTTCACCGTCGCAGTGCACAACCGAGGCACGAGCGGCGCGGGAACTTCGATCACCCGGCTGTCCGCTGGCGAAACCACGCTGAACGCCGACACGCCCGCGATCGCAGCCGGGGCGACGGTGAACGTCGCGATGCCCGGCACGTGGACGGCCGCGAATGCGACCCTCACCGCGACGGCGGACGCGACGGACACGGTCGAGGAAACCAACGAAGCCAACAACACGCTCTCGATGCCGATGGTGGTCGGCCGCGGCGCAGCGGTGCCGTACGTCGAGTACGAAGCGGAAGCCGCGCAGTATCAAGGCCAATTGCTAGAGACTGACCCGCTGCGCACGTTCGGACACACGAATTTCGCGACCGAGTCCTCCGGCCGGAAGTCCGTGCGGCTGGCGAACCAGGGCCAGTACGTCGAATTCACCTCCACGAACCAGGCGAACTCGATCGTGGTCCGCAACTCGATCCCGGACGCTCCCGGCGGCGGGGGACAGGACGCGACGATCAGCCTGTACGTCAACGGCACTTTCGCGCAGAAGCTGAACCTGTCGTCCAAGCACAGCTGGCTCTACGGCAACACCGACGATCCCGAGGGACTGACGAACACTCCGGGAGGCGACGCGCGGCGGCTGTTCGACGAATCGCACGCGTTGCTGACGCAGTCGTATCCGCCGGGCACGAAGTTCAAGCTGCAGCGAGACAGCGGCGACAGCGCGGCGTTCTACGTCATCGACCTGATCGACCTGGAACAGGTCGCGCCGGCGTTGCCGAAACCGCCCGAATGCACGTCGATCACCGACTACGGCGCCGTCCCCGACGACGGGATCGACGATTCCGGGGCGATCCAGCGCGCGGTCACCGACGACCAGAACGGCGTGATCAGCTGCGTCTGGATCCCGCCGGGCCAGTGGCGGCAGGAACGCAAGATCCTGACCGACGACCCGGACGTGCCCAACGGCGGCGGGCAGTACAACCAGATCGGCATCTCGAACGCCACGATCCGCGGGGCGGGGATGTGGTACTCGCAGCTGTACTCGCTGATCCAGCCGCAGGACGCGGGCGGCATCAACCATCCGCACGAGGGCAACTTCGGCTTCGACATCGACAAGAACGTGCAGATCTCCGACCTCGCGATCTTCGGCTCCGGCCGGATCCGGGGCGGCGACGGCGGCGCGGAAGGCGGCGTCGGCCTCAACGGCCGGTTCGGCACCGGCACGAAGATCTCGAACGTGTGGATCGAACACGCGAACGTCGGCGTCTGGGTCGGGCGGGACTACAGCAACATCCCGGCGCTGTGGGGCCCGGCCGACGGGCTGGAGTTCAGCGGCATGCGGATCCGCGACACCTACGCCGACGGCATCAACTTCGCCAACGGCACCCGGAACTCGCGGGTGGTGAACTCGTCGTTCCGCACCACCGGCGACGATTCGCTCGCGGTGTGGGCGAATCAGTACGTGAAGGATCCCGCGGTGGACATCGGCCACGACAACGTCTTCCGCAACAACACGGTCCAGTTGCCGTGGCGGGCCAACGGCATCGCGGTCTACGGCGGGTACGGGAACAAGATCGAGAACAACCTGGTGTCCGACACGATGAACTACCCGGGCATCATGCTGGCCACCGATCACGACCCGCTGCCGTTCTCCGGGCAAACCCTGATCGCGAACAACGCGCTGTACCGCTGCGGCGGCGCGTTCTGGGGCGAACAGCAGAAGTTCGGCGCGATCACGTTCTTCGCCCAGGGCAAGGACATCCCCGGCATCGTGCTGCGGGACACGGAAATCCACGATTCGACCTACGACGGCATCCAGTTCAAAACCGGCGGCGGCGCGATGCCGGGCGTGACGATCAGCAACGTGAAAATCGACCAGTCGAACCACGGCGCGGGCATCCTCGCGATGAGCGGCGCCCGCGGAAGCGCGACGCTGACGAACGTGACGATCACGAACTCGGCGACGGGCGACGTCGTCCGCGAACCAGGCTCGCAGTTCACGATCACCGGCGGACCAGTCCCGGCGGTCGCAGCCCGCGGCCGTCGCGGCACGAGATAGGGGAGCGGCCCGGTGCCGGGGCGGCTTCCGTTCCGGCACCGTGCGTGATCATCCCCGGCCGCTGTGGAAATGGCCGGGGTACCGTGTCGAAATCCCGCGCACAGGTTCGTACCTCGGGGCGAACGGCCACCGGAGGACAAGGAGAACCCGATCATGACCGGCGAACTCAACGAGGAATTCACCGCGACCCTGCGCACAAGCCCCGCCAAGGGCGGCCACACCTACCTGGTCTGGCCCGGCTCCGCGGAGTTCTTCGGCACCCGCGGCCTGGTAAAAGTCCGCGGCACCGTGGACGGCGAACCGTTCCGCAGCTCGTTCATGGCACTGGGAGACGGCACCCACAAACTCCCAGTCAACGCCAAGCTCCGGAAGGCGATCGGCAAGGAGGCGGGGGACACGGTGACGGTGGTCCTGCTGGAGCGGCTCGCTCACTGAGCCCCGCGGGTGCCGTTGGGCTCATCGGGTGGTCGTCCGGTCGCCGGGTAAACGCCCGGCGACCACCCGAGCGTTACCCCATAAGACGTGTGCGACGGGACGCGCACCGAACTCCTGGGGGAGACATGGGGATTATCACCGGCCGTCCGGCATTGCCGATCAGCGAAGCGGCCGAGGGAACCGAATTCTCGGAAAAGGCACTGGAAACCGGAGCGTTCGATCCGCACCAGCGGTGGAGCAGGCTCGTCGGAGGCGGCGACGGAATCGTCTACGCCGTCCAGGCGGACGGCACCCTTTACTGGTACCGGCACCGGGGCTGGCCCACCGCCGCGTTCGACTGGGCCAACCAGGGCTTCGGGGTGCCGATCGGGTCCGGATGGCAGGACTTCGTCACCGTGCTCGGCGACCTGCACGGCGTCCTCTACGGCGTGCGAGGGGACGGGACGGTGCTGTACTACCAGCGTCTCGTCTCCAATCCGGACACCGGTGAGGGCACGTGGGCCAACAATGCGACCGGTGTCGTCGTCGGGAGCGGATTCACCGCGTTTCCGCGAATTTTCGGCGGACCCGGCGGAATCATCTGGTGCGTAGACGCCGACGGAATCCTGTACCGGTCGCGACGAATCAACGGCACTTTCGAAACGCCCCTGCCGCTCGGCGACGGATTCAACATCGCGCGCTATCTTTTCTCCGACACGGCGAATGTCATTTACGCCGTCAGCGGCACCGGCGCGCTCACCTGGTTCCGCTACCGCGACGGCGTCGGATGGGCGAACAGCGGGCGGCCCATCGCGATCGGCGACAACGACTGGTTCGAGCTGTTCCGCCGGGACCTGTTCGCCGGAGGCGGCAACGGCGCGATCTACCTGATCCGGATTGATCGCTCGACGGTGCCGGGCGACGACGGCGATCTCGTCGAACTGCGGCTCGCCAACCACGAGACGGTCGACACCGACGGCGGGCCCCGCTGGATCAACAACGCGACCGGTGTGGTCGTCGGGCAGGGCTTCACGGTCGAACGCAGTGCCGGGCTGCAGGGGTATCCGCAACGGCAGAGCGTGCCCGCTGGCGGCCGGGTGTCCATCGCGCTGTCGACGGCGTTCAGCTCGGTCACCGCGCAACTTGTGCGGGTAGTGCCCGGCGCGGACGCGCCGGAGCCGGTCACCGGGACGACGACCGTCGCGGGCGGCCTTCAGCTGGTGGCCGCGAACTACCGGTCCGCCGGATGCGGCTGGGCCGAGCGCTACGCCGCCGACCTCCCCGCGACCTGGCCGTCCGGGGTGTACGCCGCGCGGGTGACCGGGCGGTTCGGCCGGGTCCAGCACATCCCGTTCGTGGTGCGGCCCGCGGCACCCGCGCAGAAGATCGCCGTGGTGCTGCCGACCAACACCTACCACGCCTACAACGGCTGGAGCGGGCACGACCAGTACTCCGAGGGCCAGGAAGGCGTCCAGCGCACCATCTCGTTCCTGCGGCCCAGCTACACCTGGCTGATCGCCCCGAAGGGACAGTACGACGTGGAGCTGTACAGCGACCTGGAACTGCTGCGCTGGCTGAGCGCCGAGCAGATCGGGTTCGATTGCTACACCGACCACGATCTGCACACCGGCGGCTGGCTCCCGGCCTATCGCGCCGTCGTGCTCGGCTCGCACCCGGAGTATTTCTCGATGGCCATGCGCACCAACCTGGCGAACTACCTCGCGGCCGGGGGCAGCGTGATCGGCACCGGCGGAAACCAGATCTACGAGCGCGCGGAATTCGACGCCGACGGCACCGCCTTGACGTTCCGCGCCGCCGACGGCAGCCGCGACCTGTTCCTCGACCACTACAACCTGCCCGAGTCGCAGCTGCTCGGGGTGAATTTCGAATACGAGGGCTGGATGACCTTCGCGCCGTACCGGGTGCTGCGCGACCACCCGTTCCTGGCCGGGACGGGGCTGACGGCTGGCAGTGAGTTCGGCGCGCACGGCCGCAACGGCGCCGCGAGCGCCTGGGAATTCGACACGCTCCAGGGTCTCGACGGCGAGGTGCCGCCGAGCGGGGTCATCGCACAAGGCACGAACCCGACAGCCCGCGCGGGCGCGGCGATGACCTGCAAGGAACTGCCCGGCGGCGGATTCGTGTTCAGCGCGTCGTCGATGACCTTCAATGGAGCGATCCGGTCGGACCCGGTGGTGCGGAGGCTGCTGCGGAACGTGTTCGACCGGGCGCTCAGCCGTCCCGCGCCGACAAGCCCCGGCCCCGCCTCGGCCGCCGGGAATGAGACCGGATAGTTGAACGTTTGACGATGCGTGAAGAAGATTGGCTTCCTGTCGTTCGGCCACTGGTCGCCGAGCCCGCACTCCGAGACCCGGTCGGCCGCCGACTTCCTGCACCAGTCGATCGACCTCGCGGTCGCGGCGGAGGAGCTGGGCGTCGACGGCGCGTACTTCCGCGTGCACCACTTCGCGCGGCAGGCGGGCAGCCCGTTCCCGCTGCTCGCGGCCATCGGCGCGCGGACCTCGAAGATCGAGATCGGCACCGGCGTGATCGACATGCGCTACGAGAACCCGCTGTACATGGTCGAGGACGCCGGCGCCGCCGACCTCATCTCCCGGGGCAGGCTGCAGCTCGGCGTCAGCCGGGGATCCCCCGAGCAGGTGATCGACGGCTGGCGGTACTTCGGCTACGCCCCCGCGGAGGGCGAGACCGACGCGGACATGGCCCGCGAACGGGTCGAGGTCTTCCTGAAGCTTCTCGAGGGCGAGGGCTTCGCGAAACCGAACCCGCGGCCGATGTTCGCCAACCCGCCGGGCCTGCTCCGCCTCGAACCGCACTCCGAAGGCCTGCGCGACCGCATCTGGTGGGGCTCCGGTTCGAACGCGACGGCCGTCTGGGCGGCGAAACTCGGCATGAACCTGCAAAGCTCCACGCTCAAGGACGACGAAACGGGCGAACCGCTGCACGTCCAGCAGCGCAAGCAGATCGAGGCCTACCGCGAGGCGTGGAAGGAAGCCGGCCACGAGCGCGAGCCGAGGGTGTCGGTCAGCCGCAGCATCTTCGCGCTGACCAACGACCTGGACCGCGCCTACTTCGGCCGCGACCGCAACTCGCGCGACCAGATCGGCATGATCGACGAGAACACGCGCGCGATCTTCGGCCGCTCGTACGCCGCGGAGCCGGACGAACTGGTGCGCGAGCTGAAGGAAGACGAAGCGGTCCAGGCCGCGGACACCTTGCTGCTGACCGTGCCGAACCAGCTGGGTGTCGACTACAACGCGCACGTGCTGGAGAGCATTCTGACGCACGTCGCTCCGGAGCTGGGCTGGCGCTGACCGCGCCCCGGACGAGGGGACGGCCCACTGTTCTCTCGTCCGGCTCTCGCGAGGACGCACGCCCGTGCCTGGCCCGTCGGCCAGTCCCGCTAGCATCACTGAGTTTCGGCGAGGCGGGAAAAGGGGCGGAAAGTGGACACGGGGACTTTGAGCGGGCCGATCCGGCCCCCGCGGTCGTCGGACGGGGAGCGAAGACGCGTTTTCCGGCCGGACATCCAGGCGCTGCGCGCCGTCGCGGTCGGTCTCGTCGTGCTGAACCACCTCTGGCCCGCGCGCGTGACCGGCGGATACGTCGGCGTGGACGTCTTCTTCGTCATTTCCGGCTTCCTGATCACCTCGCACCTGGTCCGCGAGGTCGCGAGCACCGGGCGGATCCGGCTCGCGAAGTTCTACGCCCGCCGCGTGCGCCGTCTCCTGCCCGCGGCGTTTCTCGTGCTGGCTTTCGTCCTCGTCGCCGCGTATTTCCTGCTGCCCTTCCCCCGCTGGGAGTCCAACGCGCAGGAAGTCGTCGCCAGCGCGCTGTACTGGGAAAACTGGCTGCTCGCCGCGAATTCCGTCGACTATTCGCACCTGACCCAGTCGGCGAGCCTGTCCCAGCACTACTGGTCGCTCTCGGTCGAGGAGCAGTTCTACCTGTTCTGGCCGTTGCTGCTCCTGCTGCTGTTCAAGATCCGCGCGCGATGGGCGCGGCTGGCCGGGATCGTGCTGATCGGGGCCGCCTCCCTGGGCTTCAGCATCTGGTTCACCGATGTGTCCAAGAGCCAGGCTTATTTCGTGACGCCGGTGCGGGTGTGGGAGTTCGCGCTCGGCGCGTTGCTGGCGCTCGGCGGCGCGAAGCTCGTTCTGCCGAAGATCGCGGCGAACCTGGCCTCGCTGGCCGGCGTCGCCGCCATTGTCGCCGCGGCGGTGCTGTACGACGATGAGACCGCTTTCCCCGGTGCGACCGCGCTCCTGCCCGCGGTCGGCACCGCGCTGGTCATTTTCGGCGGCACCCGCGACGGGCGGCAATGGCACACGCCGCTGTCCTCTTCGCCGCCGGTGCAGTGGCTGGGGAATGTCAGCTACTCGCTGTACCTGTGGCACTGGCCGCTGATCATGCTCGCCCCGTTCGCCTTCCCCGGCGCGCTGGCCGCGGGAGCGCCGACCTGGCAGCTCAAGGTGGGCATCCTGGCCGCGTCGCTGGCCGTGGCGCACGTGTCGAAGCGGTTCGTCGAGGATCCGGTCCGGACCTGGCGGCCGTTGAGCCGCACCTCCGGGGTGACGTTCGCCGGAATGGCGGCCGGGATGGCGGTGGTGTGCGCCGCGGCGGGCGGGCTGACCTGGACCTACCAGCGGCACGTCGACCAGGAGGCCCGCGAGGTGGCCGCCGAAATGGCCGGCCCCTGCCACGGGGCGAGGGCGCTGATGGCGGGCAACGCGTGCGCCGACCCGTTCGGGCCGGCCAGGACCGTCGAGATGGGCCCGGCCAACCGGTACTACACGGCGCCCGCGGACTGCCCGCCGCCGATGTCGCAGTACGCCGCGAGCGACGGCACGAAGACGACCACCCGGTGCGATTTCAGCCAGGGCGCCGCCGAGCCGACAGTGGTGTGGCTGGTCGGCGACTCGCACGCCCAGCAATGGCAGGCGCCGCTGCTGAGCATCGCCCGCAAGAACCATTGGCTGCTTTACACGAGCTATCTGGGCGGCTGCCCGTTCGCGGACATCCGGGCGATGCAGTTCGGCCGCGACGTCACCGACCAGCGGTGCATGAGCTGGACGAAGCAGATGGTCGGCGAAATCGCGAAAACGCGGCCGGCTTACGTGTTCACGTCGTTCTACAGCCGCCACGAGCCGGCCGACGACCGCAGCGGCCGTTCGCAAACCGAGCAGTACCAGGACGGGCTGAACGCGTACTGGTCGAAATGGACCGCGGCGGGAGCTACCGTATTTGTGCTCGCCGACCCGCCGCTCAACGGACTTGTCCGCGCGACGGATTGCGTCGTGCTGAATCCGGACGATCCGCGGCAGTGCGCGGTCGACCGCTCCGTCGCGCAGCCGGAGGACCCGCTGACCGCGGCGGCCAAGGCGAGCACCGATCCGCAGGTCCGCCTGCTCGACCTGACGGACTACTTCTGCGACCGGCAACGCTGTTACGCGGTGATCGGAAAGGTCAGCGTCTACTACGACGCCAACCACCTGAACCTCGACTACAGCCTGAGTTTCGATCGGATCATCGCCGCGGCAGCAGGGATCCCTGGCTGACCGAGAAGACCGCGAGACCGGTTTTTCGCACTACGCCAACAAACCGCCTTTATCACCGTCGTGCCATGTCAACACTTTCGGTCCGCTAATGGCCCGAAAGGAGGAGAACAGCGTTCTCCGGCGTTCTTTCCTGTTCCGCTCCGTGCTGCCCGCTTCTACGCTCGTCCCATGACAATTCCTTCCGAACCCATCGGCAGCATCCCCCGTTCGGCCGAATTGCTCGGCGCTCTCGCCGCGCGCGAAAGCGGGCAGCTCGGCGACGCGGCTTTCGCCTCCGTTCTCGACCGGGCGGTCCGCGAGACCATCGAAACGCAGGCGAGCATGGGCGCGACCGTGGTCACGGACGGCGAGCAGCGCAAACCCAGCTTCGTCACCTACCCGATCGCGGGTTCGGCGAATCTTTCCTCGGACGGG
The DNA here is from genome assembly GCF_055583325.1 of Amycolatopsis sp. NPDC104775. Classification (NCBI taxonomy): domain Bacteria; kingdom Bacillati; phylum Actinomycetota; class Actinomycetes; order Pseudonocardiales; family Pseudonocardiaceae; genus Amycolatopsis; species Amycolatopsis sp. NPDC104775. The sequence continues at coordinate 198,091 of NZ_JBVJOE010000001.1, read as the reverse complement.
GTCGTCATTCCGTTCGCCGACGGCCACCAGCGGCAGCTGCCCAGTCTGACCTCCGGCCCGTTCCGCTACCAGGAGCACGCCGAGCAGTATTTACGGGCCGCGCGGCAGTGCACGAATATTCCAGTGAAACAAGCGGTGATCGCGCCTTCCGCGCTGTCCCTGCTTTACCCGGCGTCGGGGATCGACGGCTATTCGCGCGAGAATTTCCTCGCCGACCTGGTCGACGGGGCCGAGGCCGACATCCGCGGGTGCCTGGACGCGGGCGCGCACGTCGTCCAGCTGGATTTCACCGAGGGCAGGCTGTCGCTGAAACTCGACCCCAGCGGCCAGGTGCTGCGCGATTTCGTCGAACTGAACAACCGGGTGCTGGCGCGGTTCAGCGAATCCGAGCGGGCGCGCCTCGGCGTGCACACCTGTCCCGGCGGAGATCAGGATTCCACGCACAGCCTCGACGTCGACTACGCCGGCCTGCTTCCCGAGCTGTTCCGGCACACTGCCGGCAATTTCTACGTCCAGCTGGCCAGCGAATCCGACCCGGACCGGGTTCTGCGCGTTCTGGCGGATCAGCTCAGGCCGGGGGTTCGCGTGTTCGTCGGGGTGATCGACCCGATCGACCCCCGGGTGGAGACCGCCGAGGAGGTGCGGGACCGGGTTTTGCGCGCCGCTCAGTACATTCCGGTGGAACAGCTGGGGACGTGCGACGACTGCGGCTTTTCCCCGTTCGCCGACGACCAGTCGACCTCGCGGGAGACGGCGTTCGCCAAGATGCGCGCGCGGCTGGAAGGCACCGCGCTCGCGGCGGAGCAGCTCGGGGTCGGTTTCCCCGCTGCCCGCGACAGCGAGGAAGCGCGGCGCACCGCGGCTGTCGACTGATTTTCGCGCGTCGCCAAGGAAAACGGCCCGGCGACGGCTACGCACGGTGTTTCGCCGTGCCGGGATCGGGCCAGTCGCGACCACGACCGAGTCAGCGGCGGTGACTCGCGTCCTAGGCAGCGTGCCGAGCCGGGCCGATTTCCTGGCCTCGACAGGGAAACAGCTTACCCAGTCGGGTGTTTCGGCCTGACTTTGCCGGAAAGGATGGTCCTGAGGTAACAGGGGGCATTCAAAGCACTACTGGTTGTAACGTCTCTCGTAGGGCGGTCGGCCTGGACGGCGAAGGGGAGAGATGAGGTTTCCGAAAATCAGCGGCGGCACGGTGGCGCTGCGGGCGGCGCGCGTGTTCGCGGTTTTCGCCGGACGGTCGCTGCTGCTGGGGCCGGCGGCGGCAGCGGCGCGGCTGCGCGGCGAACGGTTCGACCGAGACGTCTGGCTGGCGGACACCGTAGTGGCGTTGGGGCCGGCGTTCGTGAAGGCGGCCCAGCTCCTGAGCACCAGGGCGGATCTCTTGCCGCAGCGAGTGTGCCGCGCGCTTTCCCGGCTGCACGACCAGGTCCGCCCGGTTCCGCCCCGCACGATGCCGCCCGCGCTGAGGTTCGGCGCGGGCGAGCCGCGACTGGTCGGCGCGGGCAGCATCGCCTGCGTGTACCGGGTGGTCCTCCCGGACGGCCGGGCGGTCGCGGCGAAGGTGCGCAGGCCGGGGATCGTCCAGTCCCTTTCGGCTGATCTCGCGATGCTGGAACGGGCGGCCGGGGTGCTGGCCAAGCTGCCGACGCTGCGCGGCGTGCCGGTCGCCGCCGTCGCCGGGCAGCTCGCCGAGAGCATCCGCGCGCAACTCGACTTCGGGAGGGAAGCGGATCGGCTGGAAGGCTTCCGGAAAGCGCTCAGCGGCGCGGACGGGGTGACCGTGCCGGGAGTCCGTCCCGGACTGTCCACTGAGGACATTCTGGTGATGGACTTCCTGGACGGCCTGACCCGCCGCAGTCCGGACGAACTCGGCGAGGAGGAACGCCGGGACGCGGTCGTGCGTGCCTTGCGCGCGGTGTACCGGATGCTGTTCCTGGACGGCGTGGTGCACTGCGACCTGCATCCCGGCAACCTCTACTTCCGCGAGGACGGCTCGATCGTCGTGCTGGACGCGGGGTTCACCGTCCAGCTGTCGGAGTCCGCGCGGGAGAAGTTCGCCGCGTTCTTCTACTGCATGAGCCAGGGCGACGGCGAAGCCTGCGCCGACATCGTGCTGTCGACCGCGAAAGCCTCGCCGGGCTCCGACCCCGCCGGGTTCCGTGCCGAACTGTCCGCGCTCGTGGAGACACACACCGGACGCAGCGCGGCCGACTTCGACCTGGTTTCCTTCGCAGCCAAGCTGTTCGACCTCCAGCGCCGGCACGGTCTCCACGCCGACCCGCAGTTTGTCTTCCCGATCCTGTCCTTGCTGGTCCTGGAGGGCACAGTGCGCGAATTCCACCCGGACGTCGACTTCCAGCGGGAGGCCCGGCCGATGCTGGTCACCGCCTTGATGGAACGCGTCGTCGCCGTCCCGCAGGAAGCAAGATGATGTCCGGCGTTCTGGCCCGGGCGCTGCGCCAGGACTCGCGGCAGGTCGATTTCGGGCTGCGCCGGTTCCGGCTGCGGCCCGGGCCGGCGCGCGGTGTCCTGGAGTCGGCCGGCCAGGCGTTCCTGACCGGGCTGAACGCCTCGGTCGAGCCGGATCGCGACACGCTCGAGCAGCAGGTGTCCGCGCTCGAACCAGAGCTGCGCGGGTTCGCGTTCGAGGGCGCGGGAATGGGGTGCGCTCTGCTGGACCTCATCCTTCCGGCCCGGCGCGGGCGAGTCGCGGCTTTGCTGAAAGGACCGGCCGCGGGCTATCCGCACCTCGTGCACGTCGGCGTCGGCTGGGCGTACGCCCGGTTGCGGTTGCGTCCCTTTTTCCGGAGCACCGGCACGGATCCGTTGCTGCGCTGGCTGGCCTGGGACGGATTCGGGTTCCACCAAGGGTTTTTCCACACCGACCGGGCAGTCGGCCGCCGTCGGGTCGAACCCGGGCTCGGCCTCGGGCCGCGGCACGTCCGCGACCAGGGACTCGGCCGGGCACTGTGGTTCTGCGAATGCGCGGATCCCGAAGGCGTCGCACTGCGGATCGCCGAGTTCCCCGCCGGCCGGCGGGCCGACCTGTGGAGCGGAATCGGCCTCGCCGCGACTTACGCGGGCGGTGCCGACGCCGGTGAACTCGCCCGGCTGGCCGACCTGTCCGGGGACTGCCGCGCGCACCTGGCACAGGGTTGCGCGTTCGCCTGCGCCGCGCGGCGGGTCAGCGGAATCGTGCCCGCGCACACCGACAAAGCCGCCGAGGTGCTGGCCGGAGCCAGTACCGACGTCGCCGCGGACTGGACCGAGCAGGCGCTCGGACAGGGCGTGCCGCACCCGTCCACACTCGCGCACTATCAGCGCTGGCGCGCGGAAATCCGGTATCTCTGGGAGAGGAAGAGCCGATGAGACCTTTTCTGCGCCGGCATCTGGCCCGCGTGGTCGCGTTGCTCGGCTGCGCGGCGGTGTTCGCGTTCACGGTCGTCCCACAATCGTCTTCGGCGGAGAAAACCGCGCTGGCGCACCAGTTCTCGTTCGCCGCCTCACCCGTCAGCCCGGACGACGCACCCGGTGGGCGGCACGTCCGGACGGTCGCCCCGGCCTACGAGCAGATCCGGTCCTGGATCTCCTCCGTGGGAGCGGCGACCGCGTTGTTCGCCGCGGACGGCGGCCCGGTCTCGCACGACGTCTGCCTGGTGGATCCCCGCACGGACACGGTCACCGTCGAGCCCGCTCCCGGCACTGGCGCGCGGTACGAGCCGTTCACGCTGACGCCGTCGGGGCTGGAGATGCCGTCCTTCGCGGCTCCGATGGGCTGCCTGCCCGCGGACGTGGACGAGAACGGCCGTCAGGACGTCGTCGTCTACTACTGGGGCCGGTCTCCGGTGATCTTCGAGCGGCTGCCGGGGACCGTGCCGTCGGCAGCCGCGTTCCGGCCGCGCGAGCTGGTCAGCCCGTGGCAGATCTGGAACACCAATGCCGCCACGATCGGCGATTTCGACGGCGACGGGCACCCCGATCTCGTCTTCGGCAACTACTTCCCGGACGGCGCGCGCGTGCTCGATCCCACCGCGCACCAGCCCGAACTGGTGATGAACGATTCGCTGTCGCACGCGGTGAACGGGGGCACGCTCCGGCTGTTCCGTTCCGTGGGTGCCGGCCGGTTCGCCGAGGCTCCCGGCGCGTTCCCGCCGGAGGTGCGGACCGGATGGGCGCTGGCGCTCGGCGCGCAGGACATCGGCGGGCGAGGGCTGCCCGATCTCTACGTGGCCAACGACTTCGGCCCCGATCACCTGCTGGTCAACGAGTCCGCCCCGGGCCGCTTCGCGTTCCGCCCGGCGACCGGGACGCGGCACGCGACGACGCCGAAGTCGAAGGTGCTGGGCAACGATTCGTTCAAGGGAATGGGCGTGGCATTCGCCGACCTCGACGCGAAGGGTGTCCCGGACATCCTGGTCAGCAACATCACCGAGCCGTACGCCCTGCAGGAAAGCAATTTCGCCTACCAGTCCACTGTGGACCGATCCACGACAGCCGCCCGGCTGCGCGAAGGCGTGGCGCCCTATGACGACCACAGCGAGGATCTCGGCCTGTCCCGCACCGGATGGTCGTGGGATGTCAAGGCCGCCGACTTCGCCAACTCCGGTTCCGACGAGGTCATGCACGCGACCGGTTTCGTCGCCGGGGAGGTGAACCGGTGGGCGCAGCTGCAGGAGACCGCGATGTCGAACGACCTGGTGCTGAGCCATCCCGCTCTGTGGCCGCGTTTCACCGAGGGAACCGATCTGTCCGGGCACGACCGCAACTCGTTCTTCGTGCGCAACGGAGACGGCCGCTACGTGAACGTCGCTGACGAGGTCGGCGTCGGCACCGACAAGGTCAGCCGTGCCTTCGCGGTCGGCGACGTGGACGGCGACGGGCGGCTCGACTTCGTCGTCGCGAACCAGTGGGCACCGTCCACGTTGTACCGCAACACGTCGCCAGCCGGAGCGTTCCTCGGGCTGCGTTTGCGAAAATCGGTGGGCGGCGACGCGTGCCGGACGGGCGGGCCGACGTCGCCCGCGATCGGGGCAGAAGCGGAGGTCGCCGCGCCGGGAGGCGGTAAGCGGCTCCAGCAGGTGTACCCGGCCAATGGGCACAACGGCGTCAACGCCCCGGACCTGCACTTCGGCCTGGGCAGCCAGCCGCCTGCCGCCGTGCCGGTCCGCCTGTCGTGGCGAGACGGCTGCGGGCGCCGCCACGACGGTTCGACCTCGCTCGCGCCTGGCTGGCACCAGTTGCGGCTCAACCCCGACGGCACCATCGAGGAGGACCGGTGACCAAATCGCCGAGCGAACGCCGTTCCGCTGCCCTGCGCCGGTTCGGCGCGTCGATCACCGTGCTGACCGTGCTCGGGCACACCGTGCTCGGCTTCGAACAGGCATACCTCACCCCGGTGGTCGCCGTGGTCGCCGCCCTGACCGCGGAGATCGTGCTGGAGTCGGTCGAGGCCGCCACCGCCGGGCGTCGCCCGCGCTATCTCGGCAAACCCGGCGCGGTGGTCGACTTCCTGCTTCCGGCCTACATCACCGGCATGGCGTGCGCGATGCTCCTGTTCGCCAACGACCGGTTCATGCCGACCGTGCTCGCCTCGGTCGTCGGCGTCGCGTCCAAATACGTGGTGCGGGTGCGGATCGGCGGCAAGAGCAGGCACGTGCTCAACCCGAGCAACGTCGGGATCGTGGCGGTCCTGCTGCTGTTCGGCTGGGTCGGCATCGCGCCGCCGTACGAGTTCACCGAATGGGTCTCCGGCTGGTGGGACGCGGTCGTGCCCGCGTTGCTGCTGATCGCCGGGACCATGCTGAACGCCCAGCTCACCGGCAAGGTCCCGCTGATCCTCGGCTGGGTCGGCGGCTTCCTCGGCCAAGCCTTGCTGCGGGCGTTGTTCACTGAGGTTTCGCTGGTCAGCGCGGTGCTGCCGATCACCGGGACGGCGTTCGTGCTGTTCACGAACTACATGATCACCGACCCTGGCACGACGCCGTCGTCCCGGCGCAATCAGGTGTACTTCGGGCTTGCCACGGCGGCGGTGTACGGCGTGCTCGTGCAATTCCACGTCGTATTCGGCCTCTTCTTCGCGCTGACGATCACCTGCGTGCTGCGCGCTGCGGTGCTCGTCGTCGCCGCCCGGAAGAGTCCGCAGTGGACTGTCCTGCTTCCGGCGCAGCGCAGTGCCGCCGAACCGGTGCCGGCGCGGGAGCCCGCGTGACCCGCCGGGAGGCGGGCGAGCCGATCGCGATCGTCGGGATGGCCTGCCGCTACCCGGACGCGACCGGCCCGGACCAGCTGTGGGAAACCGTGCTGCACCAACGCCGCGCGTTCCGGCGGCTGCCGCCGGGACGGCTGGACCTCGCCGATTACTGGAGCGCCGACGCGAGCGTCCCGGACCGCACCTACAGCGCTCAAGCCGCGGTGCTGGCGGACTGGGAGTTCGACCGGGAGGCGTTCCGGATCCCCGGCTCGACGTTTCGCGCCGCCGATCCCGCGCACTGGCTGGCATTGGAAACCGCGGACCGCGCGCTGGCCGACGCGGGTCATCCCGCCGGATCCGGTCTGGAAGCCGATCGGGTGGCTGTCGTCGTCGGCAACAGCCTGACCGGCGAAGTGACCCGTGCCCGGACGCTGCGGCTGCGCTGGCCGTACGTCCGGGACGTCCTGCGCGCCACGCTCGGCGAGGTGGACCTCGCGGAGGTCGAAAAGCGTTATCTGGCCGCGTTTCCGGAGGTCGGCGACGAAACACTGGCCGGAAGCCTCGCGAACACCATCGCGGGCCGGATCTGCAACCATTTCGGCTTCCACGGCGGTGGGTACACAGTGGACGGTGCGTGCGCCTCGTCGATGCTCGCCGTGATCACCGCCTGCCGGGCGTTGCGGGACGGCGGGGCCGACTTCGCGCTGGCCGGGGGAGTGGACCTGTCGCTCGACCCGTTCGAGCTGGTCGGCTTCGCCAAGACCGGCGCGCTCGCCGCCGACGAGATGCGGATCTACGACGAGCGTTCGGCGGGCTTCTGGCCGGGCGAGGGCTGCGGGATGCTCGCGCTCGCCCGCGCCGAAGACGCCCGCGCGGCGGGCTTGCCGGTGTACGCGGAGATCCTCGGCTGGGGCGTTTCCTCGGACGGCCGCGGCGGCATCACCCGGCCGGAAGCCGACGGACAACTGCTCGCGCTGCGCCGGGCGGGCGAGATGGCCGGGATCGAGCACGCGGAGATCGGGCTGTACGAGGGACACGGCACCGGGACGGCGGTCGGCGACCTCGTCGAGCTGACGGCGTTGAACCGGGCTCGGTCCGGCGCGCGGACCGCCGCCGCGCTCGGTTCGGTCAAGGCGAACATCGGCCACACGAAGGCGGCCGCCGGAGCCGCCGGGGTGCTCAAAGCCGCGCTGAGCGTGTCTTCGGGATTGCTGCCGCCGACCACCGGCTGCGCGACGCCGCATCCAGCGGTCGGGGAGACCTTGCGGGTGCTGAAGGAGCCGGAGCCGTGGCCGGACGGCCGCCGGTTCGCCGGAGTGAGCGCGATGGGCTTCGGCGGGATCAACACCCACGTCGTACTGGGCTCGCCGGCACGGCCCCGCTCGGTGCGGTCGCCGGTGGCGGACCGGCCGACGCCGGAATTCGACGTCTTCGCCGTCAGCGGGTCCGACCCCCTCCAGGTCGCTGCCGAGCTGACCTGGATCGCCGAGGCGGCACCGCGGCTGTCGCGGTCGGAGCTGCACGATCTCGCCTGCCACTACGGCCGCCGGGTCCCGTCCGGGCCGGTCCGGGCCGCGCTGGTCGCACGAACTCCGGCCGAACTCGCCTCCCTTGCCGCCCGCGCCGCGGCCGAAGTGCCTTCATTGGCGAATAGTCAGCTCTCCGCGTCCCCAGGCTCCTGGCTGGGCAACGCGGTGCCGGGCCGGGTAGCGCTGCTGTTCCCCGGACAGGGAGCGAGCGGTGCGGAACCGGCCGACACCACCGTGGCCCAGCCCGCGATCTACCGCGCGTGTCGCACCGCGCTGTCCCGGCTCGAAGACCTGGGCGTAACCGCCAGCGCCGCGATCGGCCACAGCCTCGGCGAGCTTGCCGCGCTCACGTGGGCGGGCTGTCTGTCGGCGGAGGACGGCGAACGGCTGGCCATCGAACGCGGTCGGATCATGGGCAAATACGGGACATCTGGCACCGGAATGCTCGCTGTCGCGGCGAGCGCGGCCGAGGCACAGGCGCTCTGCGCGGGGACGAAGGTCGTGGTCGCGGCCGACAACTCCGCCCTGTCGCAGGTGCTGTCCGGAGCTGTCGCCGAACTCCAAGTGGCAGCGGCCGCAGCCGAGCGACAAGGTTTCCGCGTCACGTGGCTTCCGGTGTCCCACGGCTTCCACAGTCCCGCTATGGCCGCCTGCGCCAAGCCGTGGCGCGCGTTCCTGGCGGGAGTCGAGCTCTCTCCGGTGCGGCGCACGGTGGTGTCCACTGTGTACGGTCGCGCGCTCACCGAACAAGACGACCTCGTCGAACTGCTCGTCGAGCAGTTGTGCGCGCCGGTGCGGTTCCGGGCCGCCGTGCAGGTCGTCGAAGCGGACTTGTTCTGCGAAGCGGGCCCCGGCCGGGCTTTGACGGCTCTGGCGGGGCGGGCGGCGGTCAGCCTGGACATCGGCGAATCCGGCGATCGCGCGTCCGCCGATTCCGCTGCCGCGCTGTTCGCCGCCGGGGCCGTCGCGAACCTCGTCCGCTGGTTCGCCGGACGCGCCGCGCGACCCATCGACCTCGGCCGCGAGCCGGAGTTCCTGACGAACCCCTGTGCGGCGGTGGCGGCGGTCGTCCCCGCCCCGAGGGAGGCGACGGACGCCGCCCCGGCTCGGGACGCCGCCGCGACAGTGACCGGCCTGCTCGCCGAGGCCACCGAGCTGGACGCGGCACTCATCGGCTCCGACGCCCGTCTGCTCGCCGATCTCAACCTGAGTTCGCTGCGGGCCACCCAGCTCGTGGTCGAGGCGGCGTCGGCACTCGGCCGGAAGCTGCCGTCGGTGTCGATGGCGTTCGCCGACAGCTCGGTCGGCGAGGTGATCGCGGAGATCGAACGGCTTCCGGAGACCGAGGAATCCGACGGGGAAATACCGGGCGTGCGGCCCTGGATCAGCTGCTTCGCCGAAGCCTTGGTCCCGGCCCGGACGGAACCGTGGCGTCCGACGGAAACGGTGTACCTCGCCGACCCCGAAGACGTCGAGGCGCTGCTCGACGCTGGCAGGAAAGCCCTGCGTCACCAGGCGCTCGTCGTGGTCACGCACGGCTGTGCGGTGAGCGGCTTCTTCCGTTCACTGCACCAGGAACATCCCGGCATCGGCATCACGCTCGCTCAAGTCCCGGTCGGTGCGGCGGATTTCTCCGCGCTCCACGCCGAACCCGGCCGGTTCCGCGAACTGATCCTCGGCGAGGACGGCACCTGGTACGAACCGCAGGAGCGGCCGGTGCACGCGGAGCCAGACGAAACACTGCTCGACGACCAGGACGTGCTCCTGGTCAGCGGCGGCGGCAAAGGCATCGGCTACGAGTGCGCGCGGGCCCTCGCCAGCACGACCGGGGTCGCGCTTGCCGTCCTCGGCCGCTCCCACCCGGAGACCGACGAACTCCTGCGGTCCAATCTGGACCGGCTCCGGGCGGACGGCATCCGGGTCGCCTACGAGGCCGCCGACGTCGGCGATCCCGCCGCGGTCGCGCTGGCCGTGAAAAAACTGACCGCCGAGACCGGGCCTGCGACCGCGCTGCTGCACGCGAGCGGCGTCAACGAACCCGCCCGGTTCGCCGATCTGACCGCCGAGGCGATCCGCGCGCACCTGCGTCCAAAAGTCACTGGGCTCCGCGCGTTGCTCGCCGCCGTCCCGCCTGAATCGCTGCGGCTGCTGGTCACCTTCGGCTCGGTGATCGGGTCCGCCGGGATGGCGGGGGAGTGCCACTACGCGCTGGCCAACGGCCTCCTGCGCGCCGAGGCCCGGCGGCTGGCGCGCGAGCTGCCGTCCTGCCGGGTGCTCGACATCGCCTGGTCCGCGTGGTCCGGCGCCGGCATGGCCGAACGCATGGGCGCGGCGCGGGCCCTCGCCCGCTCCGGGGCCACGCCGATCCCGGTCGAGGAAGGAACCGAGCTGTTCCTGCGGCTGCTGCGCACGCCGTCGATGCCCGCCGACGTAGCCGTGCACGGACGCCTCGGCGAGGAATTCCCGGCGGGCACGGGCCGGTTCCTGGAGCGGATCCGCACGGGCCACCCCGGCGTCGAACTCGTCGCCGACGCGACTCTTTCGCTGCGCACCGATCCCTGGCTGGACGGCCACCGGGTCGACGGAGCGGTGCTGCTGCCCGCCGTCGTCGGGCTGGAAGCCATGGCGCAGGCCGCTTCCGCGGTCGCCGGCCGGGCACTGACGACGGCTTGCGATGCCCGATTCGACCGACCGGTCATCGTTCCCGAAACCGGCGAGCACACAGTCCGGGTGTGCGCTTTGCGAGACGGGGACGTCGTCACCACCGTGCTGCGCTGTGCCGAATCCAGCTTCCTCACGGATCATTTCAGCGCGACTTTCCCGTTGTCCGCCGAGGAAACCGAAGCACCTCCGCCCGAGGTCCCCGATCGCGGCCGGATCGAACCGGACCAGCTGTACGCCCTTTTGTTCCACAGCGGACCCTTCCGCCGGGTCGCCGCGGCCGCTGTCCCGGACCCGTGGTCCTGCCGGGCCACGATCACCCCGAACGCCGAGCCCTGGTTCACCTCGGTACTCGGCGACCCAGCGGCCCACGACGCCACCGTGCACGTCCTGCAAGCTTGCGTTCCGACGCGGCGCTTGCTGCCGATCGCCTGCGACCGCGTCGATTTCGACCCGCGCGCCGCGGGCCCGTGGGAACTCCGCGGCTCCGAACAACACGCCGCTGACGGCCGCTACACCTGGAACGTCGTGGCCACCGACCCGAATGGCCGCACCGCCATCCGCTGGACCGGCTTGCGGCTGGCGGACACCGGCTCACTGTCCGACGATCGGCCGTTGCCGCCAGTCTTGCTGTCCGCGGCGATCACCCGGACGGCAACCGCGCTCGGGCTGGATCCGTCGCTGCGCGTGTCCATCGGCGAACCGTTCACCGTGAACGCCACCAGTTCCGGCCCGGCCGCCTGCGCTTGGGAGTTCGTCGAACCGCACGAACGACCGGATCCCGAACTGCTCCGCGTGCTCTCCGGCCCCTGCGACGAATCGCCCGAGCGGCTGGCCGCGCGAGCCTCGACGGTGCGGCGATGTCTGACGCGAGTGAGCAGGAACCCTTCGGAAACAAGACTTTCCGGTGCCTACGAGGGCGGCTGGCTGGTCCTCTCCACCGGAACCGCGCGGATCGCGTCCGCGGTGTTCGCGGTGGACGGATACCGCCTGCCCGTCGCGCTCGCGCTGCTCACGGCCGGTGGCGTGGCATGACCCCGGCCTACCGGTACCGCCATCCCGTCACGCTGGAGGAAACCAACCTCGTCGGCAATGTCTACTTCGCGCATTACCTTCGCTGGCAAGGACACTGCCGGGAACGGTTCCTTGCCGAGCACGCCCCGGACGTCCTCGCCTCGCTCACCGGTGGCTTCGCCGTGGTCACCACCGGGTGCGGCTGCGAGTACTTCGGCGAACTGACCGCAGGGGACGTCGTCGAACTGCGCATGACCCTGACCGGACTCGAAGACCACCGCGTCGCGATGGCCTTCGACTATTACCGGACCGAGGTCGCGGTGCCGCAGCTGGTCGCCCGCGGGCACCAGGCCGTCGCCTGCATGACCCGAGGACCCGGCGGCCTGGCACCGGTCCCGGTCCCCGAACAGCTCCGGAGTGCCCTGACGCCGTACTTGAAAATCCAGTAGTACGCTGGGGCGGTGACGACCACCGCCAGAGGAGAACGGCAGTACCGCCAGTACTGCGGGCTCGCCGCCGCCCTCGACACCGTCGGCGAACGCTGGACCCTGCTCATCGTGCGCGAGCTGCTGCTCGGCCCGCGCCGGTACACCGAGCTGCTCGCCGACCTGCCCGGCATCGGCACCAATCTCCTGGCGGACCGGCTGAAAAAGCTGAGCGCCGCCGGAATCGTCGAACGCTCCGAAACCCGAGCCGGGCACGCCTACCGGCTCGGCCCGCTGGGCGAACAGCTGCGGGAACCGGTGCTGGCGCTGTCGAAATGGGGCATCGGCCTGCTTGACGAACCGAGCGCGGACCAGGTCACGCGGCCGCATTGGGCCCTGCTAGCGGTCCAGTCCATGGCGGACGCGAGCCGGCTGCCCGAGGTCGCGGAAACGTACGAATTCACCGTGGACGACGAAATCTTTCACTTGACCGTCGACCGCGGAGCCCTGACCATGGCGCGCGGCCCCGCCGAAACCCCGGCGCTGAGCATCCGCACCGATGCGACGACGTTCGTCCGGATCGGCGCCGGAGCGCTCGAGCCGTTCGAGGCGCTGGCCACGGGAAAGCTGACATTCGACGGCGACCCGGACGCGGTAGTGCGCTGCTCGACGGTGCTGGGGCTGATGGTGCGGGCTGATTCTCGTGCTGTCGGCTGAGCTGGGTGCCTCGTCCGCTGGTGGTGCGGTGCTCGGGTGCGAGAGTGAGTGGCCAGAGGTTTTGCGCGAGTGCTGGGGTTGATGGAGCGGGTCGAATTTCGTCCCGTTGGCTGAGCTGGCGGTTCTCGGGAGCCGCGTCCGTTGGTGGCATGGCGCTGCGGTGAAACTCGGGCGGTCGAGCGCTTTGCAGGAATGAAGGGGCTGGCTGCCCGCGAGTTCTGCCGCCGGTTGCCCGTGGAGAATCTGGCCTGGCGGCGAGTTCTGTCCCGTGCGGGCAGGTGGCCCCGCCCGCACGTGGTGATTTGGTGCTTCCGCGCGACCGGAAGCTGGAGCCCCTGGCCGTCCTGGGATGCGGTGCTGGCCGAAGCGGTCTGGCGAGTGGCCGGAGGAGGCGTGCTCATGACACGGGCGGCCCGCAACCATCGGCGATCCGGTTGCCGAGGCCGGTGTCGCGGCCCGGCGGTGCCGTCCGTCTCTTGGCAGTGCCTTGCCTTCGGGTTGTCTGCCTGGCCTGCCTGCGGCGAGTCGTGTGGTTCCGCGCGGTCGGATGCCAGGAGGCTGCCGCCGCCTTCGTCATGCTGAGCGCGGCTCGACCGATCCTGCCGAGGTGGGCGCGCAGCCCGCCTCATCGACGGTCCGCGGCCCGGCGGCCAGAACGGAAGGGTCCCCGAATCTCGAAAGGGCCCGCTTCCGTCAGCGACCCGCCCGCACGGCGGGGTCCTGCGCAGCGACCCGGCCCGCGTATCGGCGGGTCGGGCCGCTGCGTGGGGCTGAACCTCAGAGGCCGCCCACCTTCACCGGGAATTTCTGGATCGACGCGATCGTCGTGTCCGGGTCGTCCGGCAGCACCAGGTCGATCGGGTTCTGCAGCTGGTAGAGGTCGCCGCGCGGCGGGAACTGGGTCAGCTTTCCGACCAGCATCCCCGGGTCCTTCGTGGTCAGCACGAGCGGCTCGTAGGCCTTCCGGGACCGGATGCCCGCCCGGCGCAGCAGGCCGTCGGGCTGGTCGATCGTCATGGTGAAGCTCAGCACCATGACCTGCTCGAAGCGCGGCGGGAACCGCTGGGTCAGCTTGAGCAGGCTCTTGGCGTCCACGTCCACGTCGTTCTGCTCGATCGTGATCGTGCCGCCGCCCTGGTCGGCACTGTCGCCGCCGGGCAGTTCGGCCGTGACCCGGTGGCCGACGACCCGCAGCCGCACCGAGTTGACCGGGTCGTCCGGGTTGACGTCGACCCGGACCCTGATCCCGCCGCGGAAGTCGACGCTGACCAAGGACGTGCGGATCTGCAGCGGGGTGTTGATCGCCAGGCAGCTGCACGGGATCTCCGCCCCGATCGGCGGAAGGCCGGTCTGCTGCGGGGAAGCTTCGGCAGGCCGCCCGCCCAGCAGCCCGCCGGCGGCGACCCCGCCCATCCCCAGCGCGGCCGCGGCGGCGGCTCCCTTCAGGAAGCCCCGCCGGTCCTTGCCGGGGCCTGGCTGTCCGGGTGTCTCGTCGTTCGGAGCGGGCATCCTCTACCTCCGCAGGTGCGTGTCGAAGACTCTGGCTCGCTTGAATTTAAGGTAGTGATCTCCCCGGCGGCCAGGGAGCGGAGCAAGATCGACCCGGTTGTGTCCGCCTCCGGTGACCCACGGCGACCGGCCTCCGGGGAGGGAGCGGCCGGACCGGCGGCGCCGGTCATCAGATCGGGGGTGGCTGACCGGAACGGGGCGGAAGAATGCGTGAATCCGTGACCGGGAAGTGCTGCCGCCGGGCATATCCGGCCCGCCGATCGTCCGCAAAGGACTCAAGATGTGCCGGTCCGTCGGCTGAAATACGCGATCCGGCCGAGCGTGGCAAGCGATTCGAGCACCGGAAAATCGTGGAGATGCTTACTCATCGCCTTCCGAGTCGCTCGGGAGCGTATGCGCCTTCGAAGGAGCAGCCGGGATCGCCGAATCGCTCAAGGTAGCGGCAGGGAAACGTTATTGGCTGCCTCTGTTCGCCGTCTTCATCGAGTTCCTGGGCCACGCTGGCAAGTCCTGATCCCCCTATTCCGGCTTCGCCTGACGGGCTGCACTGGGCTTGCCCGGTCCCGGATACGCGTGCGGGGTCCCGGCGACCGTGCCGGGACCCCGCGTGCTCACCGCGAAGAAAATCAGTCTTTCTTCAGCGCGTTCTTGACCTTGCCCGCCGCGTCGCCGAGGGCGTCTTTCACGTTTTCGGCGGCTTCCTTGATCCCGGCCTTCGCCTGGTCGGCCTTGCCTTCGTTCTCGAGCTTTTCGTCGCCGGTCAGGGAACCGGCGGCCTCCTTGGCCTTGCCGCCGAAGTCGTCTGCCTTGGCGCCGATCTTGTCACCCATAGACATGAAATGCTCTCCTTCATCGCCGGACAATGAACGCGAGAATGCGTCAAGCGTAAGGACACCGCGATCGCCAAACCGTCATTCACTCGATGATGTGATCGTCACCACTCGTTCGGGGCGTGAGCTTTGTGCGGCGGTGGAGTCGAACCGATGAACTGAACAACGGGAACCGACTGGAGGAGAATCATGGCTTCGACGACTGACACGGCGGCCAAGTCCCAGGACGTGGAGAAGGTCAACGCCGGTCCGCTGACCAGTTCGCAGGGGACGACCACCGTCGCGGACGTGGTGGTGCAGAAGATCGCCGGCCTGGCGACGCGCGAGATCCCCGGGGTCTACGACCTCGGCGGCGGCGCGGCGCGGGCGTTCTCCGCGCTGCGGGAGCGGATCCCGGGCGCGACCGCGTCGGCCGGGCAGGGCGTTTCGGTCGAGGTGGGGGAGAAGCAGGCCGCAGTGGACCTGCAGATCGTGGTCGAGTACGGCGTTTCGATCGCGGAGGTCGCGCGGTCGATCCGGCGGAACGTGATCAGCGCGGTGGAAGGGATGACCGGGCTGGAGGTGGTCGAGGTCAACATCAACGTGGGCGACCTGCACCTGCCGTCCGACGACGACGAGGACGCCTCCGGCGACAGCGGCCGGGTGCAGTGAGCGGGCCGGCGAAGGCCGGCCGCCCGGATCTCCCTCGCCAGGAGCGCGGAAGCGGGCCGGGCGGCGGCGCCCGGCCCGCTGACCCGGCGCGGCGGGCGGATCCGGTGAATCCGCTCGCGGAGGCCCGCCGGATCGCCGCCGCGGTGCGGGAACTGCCGGAGGTGGCGGACGTGCACAGCGGCAGCTTCGGCAAGATCGCGACGCTCGGCGCGGGCGGCCGGGTGAGCGGCGTGCGGGTCACCGAGGAGGACGTCACCGTCGGCGTGACGGTCCGGGCTCCGTTCTCGGCGGACGACGTGGCGGCCGCGGTGCGCGCGGCCGTCGCGTCCCCCGGCAGTCCGGTGCACGTGGTCATCGCCGACGTCCTCGTCGCCGAAGCGCCGGCGGCGGCGGAAACCGAGTCAGAAAACCGGAAGGAGACGGTGTCGTGAACGCAACCGGATTGGGGCTGATCACCGGCCTCGTGCTGGGCATCGCCGCCGCTGTCGGCGGGTTCGGCGCTTTCCTGCTCGTGCTCGTGCTGGGCGCGGTGGGGCTGCTGGTCGGCCGCTTGCTGGACGGCAAACTCGACCTTTCGCAGCTCACCGGCCGCGACCGGGGGTGAGCCGTGACTGTCGCAGCGGAGCGCGCGATCGGAACCGTGCCGGAGGACCGCGGAAGCCTCACGATCAGCGAGCACGTGGTCGAACGGCTCGCGGCGCACGTGGCGGGTGAGGTGGACCGGGTCGGCGGCTCCGCCGGGCGGACGCTCGGGATCAGCCTCGGCGGCGAATCGCTGGACCGGTCGGCGAAAACCACCGCCCGGATCGCGGGCGGCGAGATCGAACTGGACGTGCGGATCTCGCTGGAGTACCCGGCCCCGGTCGGCGCGACGACCGAACGGGTCCGCGGCCATCTGCGCGAACGCGTCGGGGAAATGACCGGGATGCCGGTCAGCCGCGTCGGCATCACGGTGACGGCGCTGCACACCGAGGCCGCCGGGCAGCGGAGGGTCGAATGAGACTTGCCAGCCCGCCGCGGTGAGCTGGGAGCCGAGGTTTTCGCCGCGCTCCGGTCGCCCATCGGGGATCGTCGCGGACGGGCTGGCCGATGTCGTTCCGGCGAGGTCGACGGCTAGTGCGCGGTCGCGGCACAACGGCGAGCGGCCGGGCCGCTGGTGTTCTGGCCTCGGCGGGTTGGTCCAGTCGGTGACGGCTGGCGCGCCGTATGCGGTCGCGGCGCAAGGGCGAGCGGCCGGGCCGTTGGCGTTCCGATCTCGGCGGTGCGGTCCAGTCAGTGACGGCTGGCGCGCCGTGTGCGGTCGCGGCACGAGGGCAATCAGTCCGGGCCGCTGGCTTTCCGGCCTCAGCGGGGTGGTCCAGTCAGTGAGGGCTGATTCGCGGTGGTGGCGGCGAACCGGGGCGATCGGCTGGACCGCCGGTGTTCTGGCCTCGGCGAGGTGGTCCAGTCAGTGACGGCAGTGCGCGGTCGTCGCGGCGAACCGGGGCCATCGGCCGTGGCCGCTGGCGCACTGGACCCCGCGGAGCGGCCCAGCCAGTGACGGCTCCGCGTGTCGGAGCCCGGCCCTGGCGCATGGTGGGGCGGCAGCCGCGACGGCTCCGCCCGCAGGACAAAGGAGGATCGAGTGAAACGCCGAACCCGCCGGTCGCTTCCGGCGACCTTGACCGCCGCGGTGCTGCTGGCGGTGTGCGTCCTGGCAGCTGTCGCCGCGATTCAGCGGCTGACCGGGCACCAGCCGTGGCTGGACTACCGCGCGGCCGCGACGACGGCCCACGACGCGCACTGGACTGATCTCGTCCCGGCGCTGATTTCGGGCGCGGTGGCGCTGCTCGGGCTGGTGCTGCTGGGGGCAGCGCTCCTGCCAGGCAAACGCCGGATCCTCCCGCTGACGGGAGCCCCGGACTCCGGTGCCGACACCACGGGCTACCGCGCCGCGTTGCGCGCCGCAGCGGCCGACGTGGACGGGGTCGAGCGAGCCCAGCTCTCGACCGGTGCGCGCAAGGTCAAGGTGCGGGTAAAAACCGCGCGCAGCCGGACGGACGGATTGGCCGACGCCGTCCGTGCCGCCGTCGAATCCCGGGTGGACCGGATCGCGCCTGTCCGGCGTCCGGCGGTGTCCGTGCGGGTCCGAACCACGAGGGAGCAGTCATGACCACGCCGAACCGTCCGGCCGCGCTCAACCGTTTTCTGCTCGCGCTGTTCGGCCTCGTACTGCTGGCCGCGGGCGGATTCGGCCTGGCGACCCACTTCCGCGTGCTGCGGCTCGTCGACCCCGAGGCTCCGCTCGTGCCGGGCACCGCCGAGCCGCCCGTCTGGGTCTTCTACGTGATCGCCGCGGTCGCGGTCGTGGTGGGACTGCTCGCCCTGCGCTGGCTGCTCGCCCAGCTCGTGCACCGGCCGCGCACGGGGGTGTGGCGGTTCGAAACCGATCCGGCTCACGGCCGCACGGAGTTGCACGCGGACGACGCGGTGGCCCCCTTCGTCGAGGAACTGCGCGAGTATCCCGGAGTGCATCAGGCCCGGGCGTGGCTCGCCGGGTCGCGGGAGAGGCCGTCCCTGGCGCTGATCATCACGTGCGAACAGGACGTGGACCTCGCCGAGATCCGCGCGCGCGTCATGGAGGAAAGCCTTCCGCGGTTCAAGGAAGCGTTGGAGCTGGACGACATTCCGGTCGAGATCGAGTTCCGGTTCACCAGCCGCACGACGTCCCGCGTCGGGTGAGCATCAGACGATTGTGACGATGACGCCGGCGTTTTCGAGCGCGGCGAGTTCGGCGTCGGGTGCGGTGTCGTCGGTGACGATGGTGTGGAATGCCGCGACCGGGCCGACGTACGCGTGGGCGGTGTGGCCGAGTTTGCTGCCGTCGGTCGCGAGGACCGCGCGGCGGGCGGAGGCGAGCGCGGCTTTCTTCACGGCCGCGTCGTCGAGGTCGTAGGCGGTGAGGCCGTCGGCCGCGGTGAGGCCGCAGCAGCCCAGGATCGCGGTGTCGAAGCGCAGTGCGGACAGTGAAGCGAGAGTCAGCGGGCCGGTCAGGGCCCCTTCGGCGGCGCGAGGTTGCCCGCCGGGCACGATCAGAGTCGCGGCTCCGGGGGTTTCGCCGAGGACGTGGATCGCCTGCAGGGACAGCGGCAGCACGGTGACCGGTCGCTGCCGCAGCTCTCGGGCGATCTCCACGCAAGTGGTGCCGCTGTCCAGCAGGACGGTCTCGCCGTCGGCGACGAGCGCGGACACCTCGGCCGCGATGCGGCGTTTAGCGGCGAGGGCTTCGTTGGCACGCAACGCGAACGGCGGTTCCTCGCCGCGCAGCAGGAGGGTGCGCGCGCCGCCTCGGACGCGTTCCAAGACGCCCTGTCCGGCCAGCGTGTCGAGGTCGCGCCGAATGGTCATCTCCGACGCGCCGGTCAGTTCGACGAGTTCGCCGACGGTGGCGCTGCCGGACTCTCGGACGGCCTGGACGATCAACCCGTGGCGGCCTGCGTTGCTCATGCCGTGATTCAACCGCCTCTCGTATCGAACATGCAATGTGTGCGAATACCTGCTTTTCAATCATCAAGCGTGTTCGTTATGGTCGTTGGCATGGACAGACCTCCTCGCTCGGCCCGGGTGGCGACCTTCGTGTACTTCGTGCTGTGCGGCACCCTGATGGGTGCCTGGGTAGTGCACATCCCCGCCGTCGAGGAGCGCGTCGGCATCACGCACGCGACGCTGGGCGGCCTGCTGGTGCTGCTGGGCCTCGGGGCTTTCCTGGGCATGCGGGTGGCCGGGACGCTCAGCGACCGGCTCGGGACGCGGATCGTGCTTCCCACCGGGGGAGTGCTGGCCAGCGCGGCTTTGGTGCTTCCCGGCCTGGCCTGGGACCCGTGGACGCTGGGCGGCGCGCTGCTGGTCTTCGGCTTCTGCCACGGCTGCCTGGACGTGAGCATGAACGCCCACGCCGTGCACGTGGAGAAGGCCTACCGGCGGCCCGTCATGTCGGCGTTCCACGCGACGTTCTCCGTCGGCGGTGTTCTCGCCGCGCTGATCGCTGCCGCGGCGGCGGGCGTGGGTCCGATCGCGACCTTGACCGCAGTGGCGGTCGTGGGCGTCGTGACCTCGCTCGTCTCGGCTCGCAGACTGCTGGCGACCGAAACGGAGCGACCTGCTCTTGCTGCCGAGGTACGGTCGGCGAAACGTTCCCGGCACATCTGGGTTCTCGCGGTCTTGGCGTTGATGATCATGCTGTGCGAAGGAGCGGCCAACGACTGGAGTGCGTTGCAGCTGAAAGACATCCTCGGGGTGCCGGCAAGCGTCGCGGCCTTCGGCTACGGCGCCTTCGCCGCCACGATGACGCTCGGCCGGCTGCTCGCGGACCGGTTCTCCGCCCGGTTCGGTCCGGTGGCCGTCCTGCGCTACGGCTCGGCGGTCGCGGCGGCCGGAATCACGATCGTGGCGGTCTTCCCGTCGGTCACGGCCGCGTTCGCGGGGTGGGCGTTGTTCGGCCTGGGGCTGTCCGGTTGTGTCCCGCAGCTGTTCAGCGGAGCCGGGCAGGTCGATCCGTCCGCCGCCGGCGCCAACGTGTCCCGGGTGGCGGGTCTCGGTTACGTCGGGATGCTGGCCGGTCCGGCTGTGATCGGCTGGCTGACGCGTCTCGTTCCGCTCGACCGCACTTTCTTGCTGCTGACCCTGTTTTGCGTGATCGCCGCCGTGAGCGCGGGAGTTTTGCGCGTCAAGCCCAGCCGGAAACCGGAGATGGCTGACGCTGGCCGCTAAGGCGCTCAGCGCGGAGTCAGCACTACCACTGGAATCTCGCGATCCGTCCACTGCTGGTACTTCGCGAAGTCGGCATACAGTTCGACGAGCCGCGGCCACAGTTCGCGCCGTTCGTCCGCCGACGCGACCCGCGCGGTGACCGGCACGTCGCGGCGGCCCTTGAGATGCACGCGGGTTTCCGGATTCGCGCGCAGATTGAAGTACCACTGCGGATGTTTGGGCAGCCCGCCCTGGGAAGCGACGAGGACCAAGTCGTCGCCGGAGCGCAGGTACAGCAGCGGGGTGGTGAAAAGCCGCCCGGACTTGCGGCCGCGGTGGTCCAGCAGCAGGGTCGGCACGGGCTTGCGGAACCCCGCGCCGACGCGCCAGTTGTGGCCGATCCGGCCGTTCGTCAGCGTGAAGACCTTGACCTGGATTCTGGCCATGTACTTCATGAGCGCCGCTGTCACCGGCGAGTCCAGGCCCTTCGGCGCTTGCGCGGGCAGGGAAAAACGTCCCATCGTGACCTCCTGTCGGGGCGAACGCGTCAGCGGGCAGGCGGCGGCGAGAGGTGCGCGGCGGTCGATCCGGCGAGCGGCATCGGGTCCAGCCCGAGCTTGCGGTGGTCCCAGGAACGGACCCGCTCCACGTCGACGCGGATCGCGACCCGTTTGCGGAGCATGAATTCCACCATCGGCTTCACCTCGTCGGTGTACTCGCCGTGGTAACGCTCCCAGACGTTGACCCCGACCGTCCAGAGCGCCTCCGGATCGTCGACGACCTCGGCCCGGCCTTCCAGCGAGACGCCGCGCAGGACGTCGTAGGTGAGGCCGTCCTCGATCAGCACGGTGACGCGCGGATCGCGGCGGAGGTTGACCGCCTTCTGCGCCTTGGCTTTCGTTTCGAACCACAGCACGCCGTCGACGACCGCGTACCACATCGCGACCGCGTGCGGATGCCCATCGGGGCCGAGCGACACCAGCGTCGCGGTGCGCTGGGAGGCGAGGTAGGCCGACACCTCGTCCGGGGTCATCTCGATCTGCGCTCGCTGGTTGGTTCCCATCGGTTCCTCACTTCCCGCGGCGTGCCCCGGGCGGCCCGGCGAGCACGGAGGTCACGACGTCGACGAGGTCGTCGACGAGCTGGCCGGTGGTCCAGTCCGCCGCGTCCGCGCCGTGCAGGCGGCGGGTGCGGCCGATGTCGCCGAGGACGTTCAGCGTCACGGTCATCGCCTGGGACAGCCGGAAATCGAGCGTCCGGCGGGGGACGCCCGGGCTCAGCCGGTCCAGCAGTTCGACGAACGCGGCGTTGCGCTCGAAGAACGAATCGGCGATCGCGTCCAGCCCGTCGCCGCCGGTCGCCAGCAGCCGGCCGACCAGCCGGATCCAGCATTCGCCGCCCGATTCGAGCACCGTGACCACCGGCTGCACGTACGCGCGGGCCAGTTCGCGCGCGGTGACGTTCTTGCCGGAGAATTCCCGCAGGACCGCGTTCCGCTCGCCGGTCACCTGGCCGAGCCGGCTGCGGAGGACGGCGTCGAGCAGTCCTTCCTTGGAACCGAAGTGGTAGTGGATCGCCGCGACGTTTGTCTGCGCCGCCTGCATGACGGTCCGCAGCGACACCGCCCCGACGCCGTGCTCGGCGAAGAGCCGTTCAGCGGCCGCGATCAGGCGCTGCTCGGTCGCCTCCCCGCGACTGGCGGGGACCCGCGCGGCTTCGGTGCCCATGCCGCGGACTCTATCAGCCGTTTCAATCAGTTGATAGAGCTCTCAGAGCCGGTCGTACAGTTCGGCCAGCCGGGTGAGAACCGTGCCGGCGGCGTCGATCGCGTGGTCGTCGAGGTCTTCGGTCAGTTCGCGCAATCCGGCGGCGAGAATGTCCTCGCGCTCCTGGTGGCGTCGGAGGCCCGCGTCAGTTAGCGCGACGATCGACGTGCGGCGGTCTCCGGAGGCCGCTCGTTCGCGCGTGACGTAACCCGCGCCAGCCAGGCCGTTGACCAGCTGGGTGACCGCTGCGCCGGTCGTCTCGACATGTCCGGCGAGCTGGTTGACAGTCATCGGCCCGTGTTCGGCCAGGCTCTTGAGCGCGCGGGCGTGCGCGAGCGAAAGGGCTTCGGCACTGCGGGTCGCGCGGCCGCGCAGCCGGGAATCGGCCGCGCTGAGCCGGTAAGCGGCTCGCGCCAGCCGGGTGATCGCCTCGTCGCCCATCGGTTCTGTGCTCCTGTGCTGCTGTGGCCCTGGCCGCATTCCTTGCCGCGCGGAGTCTAGCCGTGCCAGATTGGCTAAGTACTTAGTCAACTGAGGAGGCGGACATGACGACACGTTCGGCCGGGCAGAGCTGGGCCTTGGACATCGCGCTGGCCCAGGGCGGTTTCGACGCGCTGCATCCGGAAGGCAAGGGCACGCTCGAACAGCTCGGGCACGACCACGCCGACTTCGACAAGGTGTTCGCGATGGTCCGCGCCGGGGCGATGCTGCCGAAGGCGTGGGCCGTCGTCGCGGGGCAGGCGGAGCAGCGGGCCGCGCACCACGAGCGGCTGGGCTATCGGCGGACGGCGTCGGACCTGTATCTGCGGGCGGCGGTGATGTACGGCCGCGCGCAGTACTCGATCTTCGATTCGAGCGACGGCCGCAAGGCGAAGTTCCGCGAGCGCTGCGATTCGTGCGTGGCGCGGCTGGGCGAGCTTCGGGGAAACACGGTGCGCCGGGTCGAACTGGACTTCGAGGGCGGCAAGATCTTCGCTCTCCTGCACCTGCCGGCACGGCCGGTTTCCGGTGCCCCGGCGGTGATTCTCGGTCCCGGCATGGACATGATCAAGGAGGACTACATCTTCGCGGCCGAGCGCTACTACACCTCGCGCGGGATCGTGGCGCTGTCCGTCGAGGGACCGGGCCAGGGGGAGACCCGGGCGCGCGGGCTGACCGTGACGCTGGACAACTACGAGCGGGCTCTCGAAACTTACGCCGCCTACCTCGCCGGTCTGTCCGAAGTGGACGAAAGCCGGATTGGCATGTTCGGCATCAGCATGAGCGGATACTGGGCCTTGCGTGCCGCGGCGACGCCGGGAACCCGCTTGCGCGCGGTGGCCGCCTTCGAAGCGGTGGCGGGCGATTTCGAGACGATTTTCGAGCGCGCGCAGCCGAGTTTCAAGAACAACTACATGTACATGGCGGGCTACACCGACGAGGCCGCGTTCGACCGCGACCTCAAGGAAAAGATGCCGCTCGGCGACCTCGTGGCCGGCATCGGCTGCCCGGTGCTGCTGGGGATCGGCGAATTCGACGAGCTGACCCCGGTGGAAAGCGCGCTGGAAACCTACGAAAAGATCCGTGCTCCCAAGGAAATGCGCGTCTACGAGGACGAATTCCACCCGCTGGGCGGAACGGCCGCGGAAGTGTTCGCGTTCGGCGCGGAGTGGCTGACGCGCGGCCTGGACGGGGAGTTCGACACGCCGGGCCGGGACGAGCGGTTCTTCGTCCACCGCGACGGCCGGACCACGGACGGAACGGCCGACCCGCGCTGGTGGCTGGACGCGGTTCCGGCTGGTCTGGCGGAAGCCCGGAAGTGAGGCCGCGCGGTTCGAGCGCCGAAGGTTCAGCGCTCGAGCCGCGCCGGACAACCCGGGACGCGGGATTCGCACCGCTCGCGTGTTCGTCGTCAGCAATGCCAGGCAACTGGCCGAACTGGTTTCGCGAGTCGATGCGGGAACATTGCGGATCACCGTCGCCGACCGACAGCCGCTGGCGGATCTTCCGGCGGTGCACGAGGAAGCGGCTTCAGGACGGCTCGTCGGCAAGCCCGTTCTCATTCCCTGAAAGCGCCGCCCGGCCGCAGCTCACCACTTATTTCGCGCTCATGGAGGCGGTGAGCCTAGCCTGGTTCGTCTAACGCGCATCCTCGTTGTTCTTAGACTGGCGGCGTGGAAGACATCGAGGTGATCGCCGTCCTGCAGGATCCGGTCCGGCGGCGGCTGTACGACTACGTGGTCGCCCAGGATCACGACGTGAGCCGGAACGAAGCGGCCGAGGGGGCCGGGATCCAGCGCACTCTCGCCGCTTTCCATCTCGACAAGCTCGTGGACGCGGGGCTGCTGGAGACCGAAAGCAAACGGCTGAGCGGACGCTCGGGCCCGGGTGCGGGACGCCCGGCGAAGCTGTACCGCCGCTCCGGTGCCGAGCGCCAATTCTCCGTCCCGGCGCGCGATTACCGCACCGCCGCCGACCTCCTGGCCGAGGTCGCCGAGGTCGCCCGCCTCGACACCGAACTGCAGGCCGCCGCCCGGCGGGAGGGCCGCGCCGCCGCTTGCCCGGTCGAGGACCTCGCCGCAGCGAAGGAGCTGCTGGCCGCCCGAGGCTACGAGCCCCGGCTGGACGACGACGTCCTGCGCCTCGTCAACTGCCCCTTCCACGTCCTCTCACAGCGGCATCCGGGGCTGGTCTGCGGCATGAACCTGGCGCTGCTGGAAGGGCTGCTGGAGAGTGCCGAAGGCCTGCGCGCCCGCATGGATCCGCGCCCCGGGCTGTGCTGCGTCGTCGTCGAGTCTTCTAAAAATAATGAGAGTTGACATAGAAGGCCCGGCGATGGTGAGGTGAAGGAGTGACAGAACATCACCTCGCCCAGCTCAACGTGGGCATCCTGAGATTTCCCCTCGACGACCCCCGGATGCACGGCTTCACGTCGATGCTCGACACCCTGAACGAGGTCGCCGACAACGCGCCCGGCTTCGTGTGGCGTCTGGTCGAGGACGGCGGCAACGACGCCACCGCGATCCGGACTTCGCTCGGCAGCGACGTCCTGGTGAACATGTCGGTCTGGGAAAGCCGCGACGCGCTGTGGGACTACGTCTACCGCAGCGGCCACCTGGACATGCTGCGCCGCCGCTCGGAATGGTTCGAACTGCCGAAGGCGCCGTTCCAGGTGCTGTGGTGGGTTCCCGCCGGGCACCTCCCGACGGTCGAGGAAGCCGTCGAACGCCTGGAACTGCTGCGGGAGCAGGGTCCCTCGCCGAGCGCGTTCGGCTTCCGGGACAGCTACCTGCCCGAGGGAGCCGCGTCCGCGCCGTGACGGTTTCCGCGACACGTCCGGTGGGTCGCTGGGGGTGATCCGCCGGATGGCTAGGGTGTCGGCGTGGCGAACATGTCCCGTTGGTCGGATGAGAATGGCGGCTTGGACTTCGGTCTGCTGGTGCTGCGGCTGATGCTGGCGGTCGCGATGGGGGCGCACGGGCTCACCCAGGTCTTCGGCCTGTTCGGGGGCGAAGGCATGGCGCACTTCGAGACCCTGCTGCGGGGCTACGGGTTCAGCCACAACATCGAATTCCTGACCTGGCTGACCGGCATCACCGAGGTCGGCGGCGCCGTCCTGCTGGCGCTGGGCCTGCTCACCCCGCTGGCCGCGGCCGGACTGCTGGGCGTGGCGATCAGCGCGGTCCGGGTGAAATGGGCGGGCGGCTTGTTCGGGACTGCCGGACCGGGCTTCGAACTGGAACTGACGCTCGCCGCGATAGCCCTGGCGCTGCTGTTGACCGGGCCGGGCTGGTACGCCTTGGACCGGCACACGGCGTGGCGGCAGAAACCGCTGGGGTTCGGGGTGGGCGGGCTCTTCCTGTCGGTGTGCGCGGCGGTCGGGGTGGGGTCGCTGTTCTGATCGTCGACGGCCGCGGGCCCGGTCTGGAAAGCTGATCTCGTGTTGGCAAGCGAGGACAACGGCGACAAGCTGAGCGCGGAATTCTCCGTGGTTTCCGACGGCACGCGGTTGAGTCTGGTCATGGAGAGTGCGGGCGGCAAGGGAGCCGGGCCGCGTCCGCGCAACTACCAGTACATTCCGGCCTTGGAACTGTTGCTCCGCCGCCTTCGGGACCGGCAGGCGGTCGTGGTGTCCGGCGTAGTGGCGTCGTCGCGGACCGCCCGTCTGTCCGAGGCGAAGCGCACCATTGTCCCGGTCCCGATCCGCTTGGCCGACGAGCCGGACATCGGCCAGGTGCGGCGGCGGATCACCCGGGCGCAGGGGAAGGTCGGCCTGAAAGACGGCGCGGCCAAGGAAGGCAACAACCAGAAGCGGATCGAGCTGCGGCTGGAGGTCCCGGGCTACGGTCCCGATGATGCGGCGCGGCTCGAGGCGGATCTCGCCGCACCCGCAGAGGTGCAGGCGGCCGACCTGCTCCGCGGTCTTACCGGCGAGACGATCCGGACGGTCGCCGGCAAGGAGAACCGGATCCTCAAGGTCGAGGACGGATGGGTGCTGGTGGGCACCGACCGGTCGCCGGAAGGACAGCCGGTACCCCTCGGAGAGGTCCAGCAGGGGTTGGACGTGCTCGCCGCGCGAGGAAAGTTCCAGGTCTCAGTCGAGGAACACGATCCTCGAAGCGAGTTCGTCGGGGCCGTGCTGGCTGCACTGCCGCATGCCGCCACCGATGACTCCTCGGCGACGGTGACGTGGGACAGCTCTGCCGCCGAACCCGACGCGACCGACGTTCACTTCGGCGAGCTGGACGTGCGGGCGCAGGTGAAGGTCCGGACCGAACAGCGCAAGCTCCGGCGATTGCTCGCAGGGGACCGAGCCACCGCGCCGTGTGCGTTGTGCGGCGACGAGTTCCCGGTGGAGTTCCTGGTCGCCGCGCACGTGAAGAAGCGGGCAGCCTGCTCTGACGACGAACGTCGGAACCTCCGCGACATCGCCATGCTCGCCTGCAGTTTCGGCTGCGACGTCCTCTACGAGGCGGGCTGGGTCGCCGTCGACGAAACCGGCCGCATCCGGACTGTCGAGCTGGGCAAACTTCCCGCCGGAAGCCTGAAATTGCGCATGCAGCACCTGGCCGGTCGTCGTTGCGGGGCGCATCGCGAGGCCTCCGAGCCGTACTTCGCGTGGCATCGCACGACCACGTTCCGGGGCTGAGCCGCCGGATCCCGGCCAACGCGTAGCGCTCGCGGCTCCCGAATGCTATGTTCCCCGCAACCGCTTGCAGACCGCAATCACTCGGGAGGTCCGCCGTGCCGGACACCACCTGTCACATGTCGATGTCGCTGGACGGGTTCGTCGCCGGGCCCGCGCAGAGCCGGGAGGATCCGCTCGGGAAGCGGGGGATCGAGCTGCACGGCTGGCACATCGGCGACCCCCGGGCCACCGAGGCGGACAAGACCGCGAGCGGGTGGCTCATGCGGCCCCGCGGCGCGTATGTGATGGGGCGGAACATGTTCGGGCCGATCCGCGGCGAGTGGGACGAGGACTGGTCCGGGTGGTGGGGTGCCGAACCGCCGTATCACGCTCCGGTTTTCGTGTTGACTCATCACGCGCACGAGCCGATCGAGATGGAGGGCGGGACGACGTTCTACTTCGTCACTGATGGCTTCGACGCTGCCTACGCGGCGGCCTGCGAGGCCGCCGGAGACAAGGGCGTCGACATCGCTGGCGGGGCATCCACGGTCCGGCAGGCGCTGAACGCCGGGGTGATCGACGAGTTCACGCTCGACATCGCACCGGTCCTGCTCGGCTCGGGCGAGCGGATGTTCGACGGGGTGGAATCGTTCGGCTTCGAGCCGGTCGAGGTGCTGCATTCGCCGCTGGCCACGCACATCCGTTATCGCCGCGTCGGCCCGAGCTGATCTGGCACCGTCAGCGTCGCGGCGAGCAGGCTCCTCGTGTACGGATGCGACGGCGAGGCGAGCACTCGCTCAGTCCGTCCCGATTCGACTACGCGGCCTTCGCTGAGCACGACGACCTCGTCCGAAATGCTGCGCACCACCGCGAGGTTGTGCGTCACGAAGATCATGGACGGGCCGTCGGTCATCAAGGAGCGCAACAGTTCCACGACGGACGCTTGCACCGAAACGTCCAACGCGGACGTAACCTCGTCGCAGATGATCAGTTTCGGCTCGCACACCAAGGCCCGGGCGATCGCGACTCGTTGACGTTGTCCGCCGGACAGTTCCGCCGGGTAGCGGTCGGCCAGCCGGGCGGGGATTTCGACGCGGTCTAGCGCGGCCCGGGCCCGGCGACGGCCTTCGCGGGTGTTCACGCCGAAGTAATGGCGCAGGGCGACCAGAAGCCCGTCCTCGACAGTCCGATGTGGACTGAGCGAGCCATAGGGATTCTGGAAGACGTACTGCAGTTCACGCCGGGTGCGGGAGTCTCGCCGGGCGGCGGCGGCCGGGACTGGCTTGCCCGCGAAGGCGACCGCGCCTTGCTGTTCGGCGTGCAGCCCGGCGAGGCACCGCGACATGGTGGTTTTGCCGCTGCCTGATTCGCCGACGACGGCGAGGCATTGGCCTGGTCGCAGGTCGAAGGAGACGTCGAAGACGACCTGTCGTCCGTGGTAGCTGGCGTTCAGGCCGGAGACGGACAGCAGGGCGGGCTGGTCGGCGGGAGGAACGGTTGGCTCTGGCGCGCGTGGCACGGCGCGGGCAGTACGAGCGACTTCTTCCGCGTGAATGCATCGTGCGAGGGTGCCGGTAGGTCCGCGTAGTAGGGGCGGTTGTGTTGTGCCGCAGGAAGTTGTGGCGTAGTCGCAGCGTGGGGCGAAGGCGCATCCGGCTCGGGCATCGTCGATGCTGGGCGCTCGGCCGCGGATGGGGACTAGGCGGTGCCGGTGGGTCCCGGACGGAACGGCTGACAGCAGGGCACGGGTGTAGGGATGCGCGGCGCGGGTGAGGACCTCGCGCGCGGCACCGTGTTCGACGACCTCGCCGCCGTACATGACCATCACCTGGTCGGCGACGTCGGCGACCACCGCGAGATCGTGCGAGACGTAAATCGCCGCCAGGTCGCGGGTCCGGCACAGTTCCCGGACGAGGTCGAGCACGCGGGACTGGGTGGCGACGTCGAGTCCGGTCGTCGGTTCGTCGAGCACGATCAGCCGCGGCCCGGCGGCGACGGCCATCGCGATGGCGACCCGCTGCTGCTGGCCGCCGGAAAGCTGGCGCGGGCGGCGGCGCAGGAACGCGTCGTCGCTGGGCAGGCCGACGGTGTCGAGCAACTGCCGTACCCGAGGCAGCGCGGGCTGGTCCAATCCCTCGGTCAGCTGGGTCGCGACGCGCAGGCTCGGGTTGAGCGCGGTCGCCGGATCCTGGGGCACGTACGCGACTTTCCGGCCTCGTGCGCGGCGCAATTCCGCGGCGGGCAAGGAAAGCAGGTCGACGCCGTCGACCACGACCTGTCCGCTGGTGATCGTCGCGCCGGTGCGGGCGAAACCCAGCAGGGCGAGCGCGAGCGTGCTCTTGCCGGAGCCCGATTCTCCGACCACGCCGAGGACCTCGCCGCGGCCGAGCTCGAAACCGATGTCCCGCACGATGGCGTTCCCGGCGGCCTCGACGGTCACGCCCGATACCGCGACTTCCTTGGCCACGTCAGCTCTTTCCTTCCGTGCGGCTGACTGTCCGCGCGACGGACTCGGCGACGAGATTTCCGCCGAGCGCCATCATCAGGATCAGCGCGATCGGGGCTAGCACCGGCAGCGGCGCGGCGGCAAGGCCGTCCTGGTTCTCGCTCACCATGAGCCCCCAGTCGGGGGCGGGCGGGGTGATGCCGAAGCCGAGATAGTTCAGCGAGGCGATCGCGGTGACCGCCCACACCAGGCGCATCCCGGTCTCCACCATCAGCGGCGAAGTCACGCCGGGCAGTACTTCGCCGAGGACGATCTGCCGTCCGGGGAGCCCGTTCGCCTTGGCCCACAACACGTATTCGCTGTCGAGCACCGGCAGCGCGGCACCGCGCAGCACGCGCGAGACGCCGGGAGCGAACGCCACCCCGACGAGCGCCGCGGTGAGCAGCGGATGGCGGCCGAACGCGGCCACGAACACCAGCACGAAGATGGTCTCCGGAAAGCTCAGCACGACGTCCATCGCTCGCATGAGGACGGTGTCGGCGAGCCCGTCGCGGTAGGCGGCGGTCAAGCCGATGAGCGCTCCGAGGACCACGCCGACGGCGGTGGCGAGGAGTGTCATCCAGACGAGGGTGCCGCCGCCGGAGAGCAGGCGGCTGAGCACGTCCCGGCCGAGCAGATCCGTGCCCAGCGGGAATTTCGCGCTCGGCCCTTCCAGTGGCGGAGCGACGATGGCGGTCGGCGGCCACGGGGCGAGCAGCGGGCCGAAGACGACGATGAAGGCTGTCGCGGCGAGCAAACCGAGGCCGAGCCGCGCGCGTCCGGTCCGAACCGCGCGGCGCACTGCCGAAACGCTCATCGGGTCCGCCCCACCGCGGCCAGGATGTCCGCGAGCAGATTGCACAGGTAGTACGTGGCCGCGAGGATGAGCACGCACGCTTGCACCACCGGCAGATCGTGCGAGTTCACCGCGCTGACCAGCGCCGTGCCGAGCCCGGGGTACGAGTAGACGTATTCGACCACTACGACGCCGGTGATCGTGACGGCCGCGACCAGACCGGCCGCGGGCAGGCTCGCCGCGATGGCGTTGGGCAGCGCGTGCCGGAACAGGACGCGGCGACGGCTGAGTCCTTTGAGGACTGCCATCTGCACGTATTCGCTGTCGAGCGCGTCGATGACCGAAGCGCGGACCAGTCGTCCCAAGTACATCACCCCCATGAACGCGAGCGTGGCGACCGGCAGCACGAGGTCCGCCGGATGCCACCACGGCAGGTCGCCGGGCGGGATGTCCGAAACCCCCGGCAGCACCCCGAGCATCGAGGTGGCGAAGAACGCGATCAGCAACATGCCCACGACGAACGGCGGCAGCGCCATGCTGAGCGACGTGACGGCGACGAACGCCTTGTCCGCCAAGCTGTCGCGGCGCGCGGCGCTCAGCACCCCGGCGACCACCGAGAGCGGCAGGATCAGCGCCATCGAGAGGAAGCCGAGAGTGAACGAGTTAAGGATCCTCGGCCCGAGGATCTCCGAAACCGGCTCCCGGTTCTGCAGCGACACTCCGGGATCGCCGGTGAGCAGCCCGCCGAGCCAGCGGCCGTACTGCGTTACGAGCGGCTGGTCGAGCCCGAGCTGATGCCGCAGGGCGGCCACCTGCTCGGCCGTGGCGTCCTTGCCGAGGACGATCCGGGCGACGTCGCCCGGCAACGCTTGGGTCACCAGGAAAACCAGGATCGACACCACCAGCAGCACGAGCGCTCCGAGTGCGAGCCGGCGCGCGAGCCATCGGGCGGTCATCCGACGGTCACGTCCGTCAGGAACGACAGCGGGCGGCCGTTCACGTCCGGCACCAGCCCGTGCACTGCCGGCCGGTGCGGCATGAGCACGTCGGAGAACGCGGGCGTGATGTTCGGTCCGCTCGTGTACTCGATTTCGTGCATCTGGTTCATCAGCGGGCACTGGTCTTGTTCGGGCGAGGAGAACAGCTTGCCCGCGAGCTTCACGAACGCGGGGTCGTTCCAGTTCGCTCCGTTGCCGATCCGGTCCGGCAGCAGCGAGCCGAGCACGGAGGGCAGGTAGGGGACCGGGTTGTAGTCGACGAAAGCCGGCCACTTTCCCCATTTCGCCAGGAGTTCCGGCGTCGGGACCACGTTGACGCTCACCTTGACCCCGGCTTCCGCGGCGTTCTGCGCGAAGACCTGCGCCAGTTCCGACATGCCGGGCAGGAGACCGTCGGTGGTGATCTCGAACGCCAGATCGCTCTGCCCGGCCTCGGCCAGCAGCCGTTTCGCCGCCGCGACGTCCGGTGTCCGCTGGGGAATGCCCGGTGCGACGCACGGTGGTGCGGTGGTTTCGTAGTCGTTCGCGATCCGGGCGTAGCCGCTGAACACATTGGACACGATCTGCTGCCGATCGACCAGGAGCCGCAAGGCTTGCCGCGCCCGGACGTCGCGGAACGGCGGGACGGCCGTGTTCAGGCCGATCCGCAGGCTGAAATTCCCTTTGCTGTCCAGCAATTGGATCCCCTCCCGGCCGACGAGCGTTTTCGCGATCGTCGGCGTCGTGTTCGACGCGATGTCGACCCGGCCGGACAGCAACGCGTTCGCCTGCGCCTGCTGGCTCTGGTACTCGATCAGCTTGACGGCGGCGAGTTTCGGCTTCCGGCCCCAATAACCGCCGAACCGCTCCACGGTGGACTCGCGGCCCGGCGCGAACGAGGCGACCGCGAACGGCCCGGTGCCGATCGGCTTCGCCGGAGCGGAGCCCGTTTTGGTCATCGGCAGCAGCACGCTCGCCCAGATCTCCTTGAACGGGCTGAACGGTCCGGTCAGTCCTATCCGGACGGTGAGCTTGTCCACCGCCTGGACGGCGCCGGGGTCGATCATCTGGATCAGGGACAGTCCTTGTGCGGCGTGCGCGGGATCTCGCAGGTACTTGATGCTGGACACGACGTCGGCGGAGGTGAATTCGGTGCCGTCGGTGAACTTCACGCCGGGGCGCAGCGTGATCGTCCACTGTGTCCGGTCCGCGTTCGGCGTCATGCCGGTCGCGAGCCGCCATTCGGCCCTGCCCTGAGGGTCCAGCGCGGTGAGCCCTTCGAAGAGCAGGGAGGTGCGCAGTTCCTGGATCGGGCTTTGGCTGCCCACGTAGGGGTTGAGGCTTTCGCCCGCGTCGGCGGAAACGGAGATGCGGAGCGTGCCGGCTCCGCCCGCGGCCGCGTCGTCCGGAGGGCCGCAGGCCGCGAGCAGCGCCGCGGCGAGCAGGAGGGCGGGCAGGCAGCGGGGTCTGCGCGACACGGGGAACCTCCCGGGAAGCCAAGAATCTAAGCCATTAGATGCCAAGCGTCGCCACAGGGTAAGGCCAGATTTCCCGTGAGGGAAGAGTCTACAAGTGGAGAAGCTAATCGTTTAGAGTAAGTCCGCAGCCGGCTCGACCCGTCCGGGAGCAGAGGAGGAAGTGGCCGCATGACCAGTCCGTACGAGCGCCTGTTCGTGAGGAAAATGCCCAACTGTCTCGACGACCTCGTCAACGAGGGAGCCGCGGCGGGCGTCGTCGAACCGCCCAACGTCGGCGAGTCGCTCGCCCTCATGCGCGCGAAGGAGGTCCCGGAGAGCAAGATCCACCTCACCTACACGTGGATCAGCGAATGCGACACTCCGGTGCAGTGGGTGAAGGAGCACCAGCACGACTACGACGAGGTCCTGATCTGGCACGGCAACGACCCGGCGGACCCGGACGACCTCGGCGCGGAGATCTACCTCGACATCGAGGGCGTCCGGCACGTCATCACGACCAGCGGTTCGGTCTACTTGCCCGCCGGCACGCGGCATTGCCCGCTCGGCTTCACCCGGGTGGAGCGGCCGTTCCGGTTCAGTGCTTTGTCGCTGAATTCCGAGTACGCGTCGGACGAGCACAACACTCTCGCGCGGTAGCGGGCCGCCCCGTCGCGCGGCCGTCTCGGCGCGGCGGGGCGGTCATCCGCTGACGACTGCTCCGGCGTGTGCGGTCTCCGCCGCGGCGCCGGGTTCGCAGCCGCAGGTCACCCCGAGGCTGAGCGTCCCGTCCAGCACCGCCGAGGAATCGCCCCGGCCGTCCAGCGCGTCGAAGGCCCGGACCGCGAATTCCTCCAGCGGGACGCGGACCGTGGTGAGCGGGACGTCGCCGAGCCGGGCTTCCCTGGTTCCGTCGAAGCCCACGACCGCGAGGTCTTCCGGCACGCGCAGGCCCAGGCTGTGCGCGATGCGGATGGTCACCACGGCCTGCTCGTCGGTGGTCGCGTAGACCGCCCGGATCCGGCGGCCGCTCGTCAGCACCTCGCGCACCGCGCGGCCCGCCTCGACCTTGTCGAAGGACGTCCGGACCAGCCTGCCCTCAGTGGAAAGACCGGCGTCCGCCATCGCGCGGCGCCAGCCCCCTTCCCGGCCTTCGGCCGGTCCTACCGCGATTTCGCCTGCCACGCACAAGATGTCTTCGTACCCGTGCCCGAGCAGATGTTCCGTCACGAGCCGCGCGCCGGCGAAGTCGTTGAACACCACGCTGGGCGAGTCGTCCGGCGCCGCCCATTGCAGGAAGACGCACGGCGTTTCCGCCGACAGCCGGGGCTTTTCGCCGGTGGTCACGAAAATCCCGCGCGGCCGCAGTTCGGAGAACGCCTCGCCGTATTCGTCGGCGAGCCCCGGCCGGTAATCGGTGTTGCCGAGCAGCGTGAGCAATCCCCGGCTGCGCCCTTCCGCCTCCAGGCACCGCGACATCTCGCCGAAGAAGGCGTTCGCGGTGTCCGGCACCAGCAGCCCGACCAAATTGGACCGGCCGCCGCTCAACGCCCCGGCGAGCGGGTTGCGCCGGTAGCCGAGCATCCGGATGGCGTCCTCGACCTTGCGCCGTGTTTTTTCCGCCACCGGGCGAGGGCCGTCGTTGAGGACGTAGCTGACCACTGCGGTGGAGGTCCCGGCGAGGCGCGCGACATCGGAAAGGACCGGCCGGCGCCCCGAGCGCCCGGCGCGGGGGAATTCGCCGGTTTCCGCTGCCACGCCGCCACTCTAAAGCACGGAGGGCGTCCATTCGGCACAGTGGGAAGCCGACCGCCTCCCCGGCGAGCCGGAGCGGCCGCTCAGCCGCCGTATCGCGGCGGAGCCTGGAGCGGTTCGAGCACGTCGTCGACGGTGGCCCGCGACCTCGCCAGCTGGAGCCGCTTCACGCCGACCGGCGGCCGTCCCACCCACAACACCGCTTGGGGCGCGTGGCCGAACGTGACGCGTTCGGAGAGGGTGTCGCGCAGCCGCCGGCTGGCCCGGCTCAACCGGCCGGACGAAAGTCCGTGGACGGTGGCGGTCAGCAACACCGAACTCAGTGCCTCTCCCGCGTGCAGCCAGGCGAGCGGATCGTCGCCAGGCGTGCTGAGCACCACCAGCGACGCGCTGTCCCGCCGAGATTCCGGCGCGAGCGGCAGCCTGCCCGCGGCAGCACGGACGAGAACACCCTGCCGAGCGGGGGACGAGCTTCGGGCAGGCACCTCTTCGCGGCGCAGCTGGGCCGGAATCCGGGCGGCTTCGCCGAGCGCGGTCATGAGGTAGCCGCGGACCGCGCGGTCCTCCACCGGATGCAGCACCGCGCCTTCGCGGGCGGCGGCTTGGGCGAGCCGGTCGAGGCAGTCGGAGGACACCGGCCGTCCGCCGCACGGCCGCAGGTCCTCCCGGCGGCGGGCGATGGACGTCGCCAGTGCGGTGTCCGCGCGGCTCGGTTCACCCGGCTGCGGCGTCACGACGGCAAGATGGCCCGGCTCGGCCGGGGAGGGCAAGCGGTCGACGTCGCAGGTCCAGCCGAGACCGGCGAGGGCGACGCGGAGATGGTGCAGGGCCGCGCCGCTGCAGAGCGTTTGCCAGCGTCCGGCGGGGTCGTCGGCGGCGCGCCACCGGGCTGGGTCCGCGTAGAGGTGCAGGGTGCGGTAGCCGACGCGCCAGTGCCAGAACGGGGCGTCGGACGTGCCCGGAGCGAAGAGCGCGGCGGCGACCGCTGCCTCGACGGCGGCGGGGCTGGGAACCCGCGAATTCGGCAGTGAATTCAGCATTGTTGCTTCCCGCTCGGGTTGGGGGGAGTGCGTCCGGTCGGTGCCGGGGTCCATGGTGCGCCTTCCGGGCGGGCCGCGATAGAGGCCAAGGTTCATCAATTCGGAGCGATTCGTGACCTGGGTCCCGGCAAAACTCGCGGTGCGGCGCATTCGGGACGCCGGGCGTCCGCGGCTCGATCCGCTGGCCGCCGCAGCGGATTCGGCCGGTTCGCGCAGCCGCCGGACCGTGCGCGGGCCGCGCCGCCCCGGCGATCGCGGCCGGCTCGGAGTTTGCCCGCGCCGCCCGGGGGAATTCCGGCGGGGAGGCGAGGAGGAGACACATGGTCGAAGTGAGCCGGACGGTGCCAGTGCCGCCGGAAGCGGTGTTCGAGGTCCTGGCGGACGGCTGGTCGTACTCCGGCTGGGTCGTGGGCAGCTGCCACATCCGCGATGTCGACGCGAGCTGGCCGCAGGTCGGCGCACGCATCCACCACAGCGTCGGTGGCTGGCCGCTGCAGCTGGAGGACACGACTTCGGTGCTGGCCGTCGAACCCGGGGTTTCCCTGGAGCTGGAGGCCCGCGGCGGCGCGCTCGGCACAGCGAAGATCGAGCTTTCGCTGACCCCGGACGGGGCGGGCGAGACCACCGTCCGGATGGCCGAATGGGTGACCAGCGGGGTGGGCGGCTTGCTGCCGGAAAGCCTGCAAGCGCTGATACTCGGCCCGCGCAACCGGGAGTCGCTCGCGCGGTTGTCGGCGCTGGCGCTCGGGAGATGGCGGGGGAGGGGGACTCAGCCGTAGACGGCCCGGTTCGCGGCGCGGATCACGGCGGCGTATCCCGGGCCGAGCAGGTGGTCCCGGGCCAGGGCGGCGCGGGCGGCGTTCGCGCCCGGCCCGCCGTGGACCGCGCCGCCGGGGTGCGCCGCGGCGCCGGCGAGGTACAGCCGGTCCACCGGGGTGTCGGCGCGGCCGAGGCCCGGCACCGGGCGGAAGAACAGCTGCTGGTGGATCGCCGTCGTGCCGCCGTTGACCGCGCCGCCGACGAGGTTCACGTCGTGGTCGGCCAGCTCTGCCGGGCCCTGCACGCGGCGGGCCAGGATCAGGTCCCGGAACCCGGGCGCGTTGCGCTCCACCGCCGCCTCGATGCGTTCGGCCTGCCGCTGCACCGTGTCCCGGTCGCTGCCCCGCGGAAGGTGCGTGTACGCCCATACAGACTCCGTACCGGCGGGGGAGCGCGTCGCATCCGCGGTCGTCATCTGGCCCAGCAACAGAAACGGGCGCTCGGGCACGTGGCCGCGAGCCAAGTCCGCGCCGAAAGCGGACAGTTCGTCCTCGTCGCAGCCTAAGTGGATAGTGCCCGCTCCGCGCGCGTCCTCCGCGGTCCACGGGATCGGCGCGGACAGCGCCCAATCGAGCTTCACCGTCGCACTGTCCCATTCGAACACCTGGAGATCCGCCAGCAACCGCGACGGCAGCCATTCCGGCGCGACGAGGTTGCCGTACAACGCCTCCGCGGTGACGTCGGCCAGCACGGCCTTGCGGGCCCGGATCGGCTCGCCGTCCGCGCAGCGCACGCCGACTGCCTTGCCGCGCGCCACCAGCACTTCGGTCACCCGTACTCCACAGTGGACAGATCCGCCCTTCGCGCGCAGCCGGCGAGCCAACGCGGCCGCTAGTGCGCTCGCGCCGCCTTCGGGCACGGGGAATCCGATGTCTTGGGCCAGCATCCCCAGCAACCAGCCGAAGACCGCGCTACCGGCGTTGTCGACGGAAAGGTCGCTGTGCGCCGCGTTTCCGGACAGCAGCAGCCGGGCGCCTTCGCCGTCGAAACGTTCGCGCGCGAACCGGCGGGCGGGCAGCGTGAGCATCCGCGCGAGCCGCAGCAGCTCGGCGGTTCCGGTGCGGCGCACGAACCGGGCACCGGCTCGCACCGGGGGGAACGGGGTGAAGAGAGCGTCCAGGAATTCCTCGCGGAACCCTTGCCATTGCGCGAAAAGCTCCCGCCAGGACCGGGCGTCCGCGGGAGCGAACCGCGCGACTGATTCCGCGGTGCGGTCGAGATCGCGGGAAAGGACGGCGCAGCGGTCGTCCGGGAAGACGTGCGCGAGCGGGTCCGGCGCGTGGAGCCAGCGCAGGCCGTGCTCGGTCAGATCGAGGCCGCGCAGCACCGGGGAAGCCGCGCCGAGCGGGAAGAAAGCGGCGCACAAGTCGGACCGGAAGCCGGGTGCGGTGATCTCCTCGGTGCGCAAGGCCCCGCCCGGCTCGGGCTGGTCTTCCAGCACGACGACGTCCCAGCCCGCGTCGGCGAGGAGGTTCGCCGCGACGAGGCCGTTGTGCCCGGCTCCGATGACGATCGCGTCGGCGGTGTGCACGGGCTCAGGCCTGCGACTGGCGGGTCGGGCGGCCCCGGCCCAGCGCCCGCACGCGATCGAGCGGGCCGGGCCGCGACGAGGCGAGCGGGGCCGATGGCGCACCGGCCTTCCGGCGCATCCCGGCGACCAGGTCCTGAACGGCTTCGGCCGCGCTGTGCCGCGGCGTCCAGCCGAGCACGAGCCGCGCCCGCGACGTGTCGACCAGCGCGGCTTGGTCGGCCAGTTCGAGCCAGCCCGGGTGCAGCGGCTGCAGCCCGGCCAGCCATGCCGCGCGAGCGACCGTCCGCGCGACCGGCTTCGGCACCGCGACGCGGGTGCCGCCCACCGCGTGCGCGAACGCCGACGCGTCGAGCACGTCCTCGGCGGCGAGGTTGAAGGGGCCGACCGCGCGCTGGGCGAGTGCGAGTCGGAACGCTTCGGCGACGTCGTCGGTGTGCACGGCCTGCAGCCGCAACCCCTGCCACAGCGGCACCGGGGAGAACCGGCCGCCGATCAGTCGCGGCGGCAGAGCCGGTGGGAGCAGCCATCGGGTGAACTCCCCGGCCGCCCGCCGCTGCAGGATCGCGCAGGGGCGCATCCGAGCGACGGCGACGTCCGGGTGCGCGGCCGTGAACAAGTCCAGCGCGTCTTCCAGGTCCGCTTTGCCGCGGCTGTAGGCGCTGGCGGCGATCCCGCGGCACGGCCAGTCCTCGGAGACTTTCGCGTCGTGCGGTTCCGGTGCGTAGGCCGCCGCCGAGGACGCGCACACCAGCTGCCGGACGCCCGCGTCGCCGACGGCTTTCAGCACGTTCGCGGTGCCGCCTTCGTTGGTGCGCGCCATCGGCGGGTCGCTCCACGCGGGGGAGATCGCCCAGGCGAGATGCACGACGGCGTCCGCGCCGCTGAAAATTCCGGTCAGCAGCTCGTCGGCTCCGGGCGCGCCGATGTCCGTCGAATGCCATTCCGCGCGCGAGTACGGCTCAGCGGCGCGATCCGGCACCCGGCGGGCGATGCCGACGATTTCGTGGCCGGTTTCGAGGGCGCGCAGCAGCGCGGTGCCGACGTTGCCGCTGGCGCCTGTGATCACGATCCGCATGCGGCCCGTTTACCCGCTCCGCACCGGCGGAAACGTTCAGCCCGGGTTGGTCTGCGCGACTCCGCCGGATTCGGTGGCGGCACCGGTCGCGTACGCCACGAAGCGGGCGGCGACGTCGCGGAGCTTGGCGTTTTCCCGTTGCGACTGCTTGACCAGCACCTCGAACGCGGCGTCGGCGTCGATCTGCCGCAGCGCCATCAAGATGCCCTTGGCCTGGTCGATGGCCGCCCGGGTGCGCAGCGCGGTTTCCAGATGCTCGACCTTCTGGCGGGCGCAGGCGTAGCGGGCGTGCACGCGCAGGGCGGCGGTGGCGGCGCTGGTGAACAAGTCGAGCAGTTTCTCGTCCAGATCGGCGAAGCCGTGCCCGTGCGCGCTGTAGCAATTGACCGCGCCGGTCTGCTCGTCACCGACGAACAGCGGGGCGGAGAGGAAGCTGCCGAACCCGGCGGCGTCGGAGTCCCGGGCGAACTTCGGCCACCGCTCGGCGGCTTCGGAGATCGCCACCCGCGTGAGCTTTCCGTCGCGGGCCGCCTGGACGCACGGTCCGTCCCCGGCGGAGTACTGGTCGCGGTCGAGCTCCGCGGCGGCTTCGCTGGTCGTGGCGGCGGTGGTCGCCCGGCCGTCCCGCAGAAGGGTGACCGTCGCCTCGTCCACGGCCGGCACCGCGGCCGCGACCTGCCGGCAGACTTGGTGCAGCAAAAGGCGGAAATCGTCCTCGGTGCTCAGCACCGCGGTCAGCGCCTCCAGCGCGCTGGTCACGTCGTCGAGAGCGACCGGCCATCGCTGGCCGGCGGCGTGATGAGTCATCAATCTCTCCCGGCGCGAACCGCTTTTGGCGTCGTTCGCGCGAAATCGTGCATTGCCGAGGCGGCGAACCGTCTCGGCCGGATCGCGCGAAGAACCTCGGCTTCCCCGGGTACCCGCGGACCCGCCGCGCACACGTGGACGGAGCCTCGAGACCCCGGTCACGTGCTGTCCAGTCCAATTTGACACCCGATGCGAACACATGTTCGACTCCCGTCCTGGGCCGCCGGGAACCGGGACGGCCCGGAACTGGACGCGAGCAGGTGAGCTTGAGGTGACCGAGTGGCCGTCGACCGTGCGGAAAGTGGATCCGCCGATTCCGGTGTGGGTGGGTGTGCGCAAGCTGCTCGTGCTGGGCACCGAGATCCTCGCGCCGCGCGACCGCGCCGGGCTGCGGATCGAGACCGAGCACCCCGGGCTCCTGTTCGAATGGGCGCGCCGCGAGGACGGCGGGCTGCTCGGCTGGGTGACCTACCAGCTCGTCACCGCCGACGACCAGTGGTCGCGGCCGGTCAGCCACTACGTGCCCGCGCATCTGCTCCGCCGCCGGGGGCCCGCCCGGCGGCAGCAGTACGGCGATCGACGGCCCCGGACCCACGGATGACCGCGCCGGGGTAGTACTTTCCCTTGCGAGCGAGGGGAGCGGACGAGAAGTGGCACGTCTTCATGTCGGGTGCGCGATGTGGACGCACAAGGCGTGGCCGGGGCGGTTCCTGCCGCAGTCGCTGCCGGCGAAGGAGCGCCTGCGCGCCTACTCCGGCTGGTGCAACGCGGTCGAGGGCAACACCACCTTCTACGCGACTCCCGCCCGCAGCACCGTCGAGACGTGGGCGCAGCAGACCGGCCCCGACTTCCGGTTCGTGGTCAAAGTGCCCAAGACCGTGACGCACGAGCGCCGGTTCGCCGGGGTCGAGACCGAGATGCGGGCCTTTCTGGACGCGATCGAACCCCTCGGCGAGCGGGCCGTGCTGTGGACCCAGATGCCCGCGTCATTCGGCCCTTCGGACGTCGACGTCCTCGGTCGCTTCCTGCGTCGCCTGCCCGCGAACCGCCAGCGCGCGGTGGAGGTGCGGCATCCCGAGTTCTTCACCGACTCCAGCGCGACGTCGCTGCTGGAGGGGACGCTCGCGACCGCGGAGGCCGAGTGGGTGCCGTTCGACACCACAGTCTTCTTCCAGCGCCCGCCGGCCAGCGAAGCCGAGCAGGACGCCTGGGCCAAGAAACCTCGGCTGCCGCGCCGGACGCGGGCGCTGACCGACCGGCCGGTCGTCCGCTACCTGGGCCGGGACTCGGCGGAGGAAACCGCCGCGGGCTGGCAGCCGTGGACCGAGGTGGTCGCGGGCTGGGTGCGGGAAGGCCGTACGCCGACGGTTTTCGTGCACACTCCCGACAACGACGAAGCACCCGCTCTCGCCCGCCGGTTCCACGAAGACGTGCGTGCGCTGGTGCCCGGCTTGGCCGCCTTGCCGGAGCCGGAGCCGGTCGAGCCCGCGACGCTGTTCTGAGGTTCTGCTCAAGCTGGCACGAACGTGATCAGCCTCTGATGGGGGTCGTCGACCACCTGCAGCACCACCTGGTCCCACGTTTCTTCGGCCCCGCCCGGCAGCCGGAGCCGCACCCGGAGCTGGGTGTGCGGCCGGACGACGTCGTTGCGTTCCCAGAGGGCGGTGAACTCGGCGTCCGTGCGGAGCAGTTCGCCGATCCAGTCCCCGGCAGGCGGGCCCGCGGGCGTGCTCGCGCGCACGATGCCGATCACGGTGCGCCGCATGGCTTCCAGGTCCGCGAACCGGCTCTGGAGCACGGGATCGGTGAAGAGCAGCTGCACATACCGGCGGCGCTCCGGCGGGACCGCGCCGAAATCGGTCAGCAGCCGTGCGGCGGCGGAGTTCCAGGCCAGGACCGAGGTCGCGGGTCCGACGAGGAGCGCGGGCACGTCGCCCATCCTCTCGACGAGGCGGCGCAGCGGATCGCCCGGCTCGGGATTTTGCGGCGGGGTGTCGGCGACGGCGACGAGATCCAGCGCGTACCGCGTCTGGTCGGCGTCGAGCCCGAGCGCGTCGGCGACGCGGCGGATCACGTCGGTGCTCGGCATGACCCGGCCCTGTTCGATCCTCGTGTAGTACTCGTCGCTGACGAAGGCCAGCGCCGCGACCTCGCCGCGCCGGAGGCCGGGCACCTGCCGCCGTCCTGGTCCGGCGGAGGCGGGCGGCGGGGCCTCGTCGCGCCGGGCGTGCAGGAACGCTCCGAGTTGCTTGAGCCGCGGGTCACGCGCCATCAGCGAGGGCTCCCGGGGAGGGGGATCGGATTCCTCCCCTCCCGCGCCCGGATCGGCTGAGCGACGGTGGAGGCATGACCGACCGCGAACGCATCGACGTCCACACCCACCTGGTCCCTCCGTTCTGGGGCGAGGCCCTGCCGCGGCACGGCGGCGACCCGTCGGGCTGGTCGCTGCCGCCGTGGACGCCGGACGGCCACCTGAAATTCATGGACGCCAACGGCATCGCCACGAGCGTACTGTCGCTCACCGCTCCGAGCGTGACGGGCTGGTCCGGCCCGGCGCGCCGCGAGATGGCCCGCCGCGTCAACGAGTACACCGCCGAGCTGGTGCGGGAACGCCCGGACCGGTTCGGCTTGTTCGCCACCGTCCCGTTGCCCGACGTCGACGGCGCGGTGGCGGAGGTCGACCACGCGTTCGGCGCGCTCCAGGCCGACGGCGTGGTCCTGCTCTCCAACTACGCCGGGGTCTACCTGGGCGACGACAGGTACGCGCCGCTGTGGGAAACGCTGGACCGGCATCGCGCGGTGGTTTTCCTCCACCCCGCGCATCCGCTCGTCCCGCTGCTTCCCGGAATTCCGGGTCCGCTGGTGGACTATCCGTTCGACACCACCCGCAACGCGGTGCACCTGGTGTTCCACGGCATCCCCGAGCGATACCCGAACGTCCGGGTCATCCTTTCGCACGCGGGCGGTTTCGTGCCCTTCGCGGCGTTGCGGTTCTGCCAGATCCAGGCCGCGCTGGAGCCCGCCGGACCCACCGCCGACGCCTTACTGGCGCGGTTCCGCGGCTTCTACTGGGACACGGCGTTGTCGTCGGGGGAGTACGCCTTCGGCGCGCTCGCCCGGTTCGCCGATCCCGCGCGGATCCTGTACGGCAGCGACTTCCCATACGCCCCACCGGAAGTGGGCACCCGGTTCACCGAGATCCTGGACACCGAAAGCGGGCTGACCGCCGGGCAGTCCCGCGCGATCGACTCCGGAAACGCCCGCGCGCTGTTCCCTCGATTGAGCTGAAACCGGGTAGCTCGCCTGTCTGCCTCGGCTCCGGTGCACGACCGGACCGGGGCGTTCAGCGGTTGGCGCCGAAAATTGTCGGACCCTCTCGCTACCGTTTCCGACATGACGCTTCTGGGGTTCTTCGAGGAAGACGAGTACCTGCCCGACTACGGCACCATTGTGCTCCGAGACGTATACCGCGACGGCAGTTTGCCCGCTCTGGACAACGAAATGCTCGCCGAGCTGGCGACGAACGCGTTGTCCGGCACGGTCGCGACGGCTGGCGACGGCTGGCTGCACGCCACGGCCAACGACCCCTGGCAGGCAGTGCGCTGCGAAGCACACGACGGACCGCCGGAACCGCGCCTTGAGGCATGGGAAGACGTTGTCGAGTCGCCTTTTCACAGCCGGTCCGGGGTCGTCAGCCTGGGTTTGCTGACCGGAGGCACTTACGACGAAGAGCTGAATCTGGGAGCACGAGGGCTTTTCCGCGTCCGGGTCAGCCGGAAGCCGGCGGAAGCCGGCGAGGAAGGCGACGTCTGGCTGATGCAGTTCTGGCCGTCGCCTGCCGGGCCGGAACCGCCGCGGTGGCTCAAACGCACGCGCGCCGCGGTGCACGGCGAGGACCCAGGGTGGCAGCAAGTGCTGGGTTTCCACCTCATCGAAGTGTCGTGGTACTTCACGCTCGTCGGCATGCCGCGGCCGGACGGCTGGCTCGACGAACCGTTGCCCGGCGAGCCGCCCTCGGACACGGTGTGCGCTCAGTTGGGCGTCGACCCGCCGCGCACCCGACGGGACGCAATTCCGTTGCTGGTAAAGGCAGGTCTGCTCGTGGAGGACGGGGCCGACGGATACTCGGCGGGAAGGCCGCGGCGTGCCACGGAAGTGCTCGACCTCCCGGCCGACTTCGCAGCACAGCTGGATGCCGCCGCGATCAGCGCCAGGTATGTCTGGCTCGCGGCCGACGTCGTCAGCGTCGCGGCCTGGTCGAATCCGGCGCACGTCAAGGATTTGGCTGCGTTGCTGGCTGTCCCGGAGGAAACAGTCGAACCCTTGCTCGCGTATGCGGTCAGGGACAGGCTGATCCGCCGGGAAAGCGACCTTGTCACTCCGCTGCCTCGCCCGCCCCTGCGGACCGAGGCGGTACCGCGCGTGGAGATCGTTCGCGGGGAGCAACCTCCGACCGTGCCCGGTGCTCCGCCGCGAGCCGGGTTCGTTTCCGGAGACGGCACTGTGGGCATATGGCGCGCAGGGGAATCAGTGGTCCTAGGCCGGGTCGAC
Organism: Amycolatopsis sp. NPDC104775; assembly: GCF_055583325.1. Taxonomy (NCBI): domain Bacteria; kingdom Bacillati; phylum Actinomycetota; class Actinomycetes; order Pseudonocardiales; family Pseudonocardiaceae; genus Amycolatopsis; species Amycolatopsis sp. NPDC104775. Next base: position 153,671 of record NZ_JBVJOE010000001.1, on the reverse strand, counting down.
AGCGATTATCGCTATCGTGCGTTCGAGACCCTGGCCGGAATTTACGTCGCGGCCTCCGGCGGGCAAGGACAACTGATCGACTGGGCGGGCGATACCAGCCGATTGCCGGTGGATTTGGGTTTCCTGCCGGTCCGCAGCGCGGACGGACGCTACTTGGCAGGCGTGGAGATGCACGTCGGCCGGCGATCCTGGGACCGGGTGCACTTGTTCGACGTGACCACGAAAGAAGCCTGGAGCCTGCCGAAATCCCCTGAGCTGACCCAAAACGTCCTGGGCATCTACGACGGTGCGGTCTATTTCACCACCAGTTCGGGAGATCGGTCCTTCGGCACGTCCCGGTGGGCACTAGGCCAGGAACCGGTCGAGCTCGCCTCGCCGGTGCATCGGCTCGACCCGTTGTCCGGTGCGCAGCTGCGCGAAGAAGGCGCGGTCTTCACTGCGTCCGGCGAACGGCTGGTGATCCCGGAACCCCATCGCTGGCGTTTCGTACCGGGCGCCGCGCGGATGTATTCGTTCCAATACCAGCCGCCCGCCGTGGAGCTGCTCGACCTGGCCACCGGGGCAACCACCCGCCACCCGTTGCCCGAAGGCTGCGACACCGGCGAAACCATGCCGACCGCGCCGGTCTGGGAAACCCCCGACACTCTGGTCTTTTCCCAGCCACACCACGCCTCGACCCGCCGCGTCGTCCGGTGGCACTCGCTGCGCGACGAGTTCGAGCATTTCGATCTGCCCGAGCACGCAGGATACCGCCCGTTCCTGATCGAACCGATTCTCCGCGGAGAGTCCGATTCCGCGAACCAGGCCCGATCATGATCCGCTATTCAGTCAAAACACGACCCCGGGCAGACGGAAGCCCCATGCCGCCGCGATGGTCGCTGCGGCGGCATGGAGCGATTGCCCGGCTCTGGCGGTCAGGTTCAGCTATGCGCCGGCGCGGCGACGGCCAGCTTCCACACCGCGTAGCCGATCGCGTCGGAGTTCTTCTCCAGCGGCGTGTCCGGGATGTTCGACGTCGTGTCGCAGGAGCGGTGGTAGCAGTTGTCGAACGGCGCGCCCGCGGTGCCGCCCCACTTCTCCGCCTGGTCGTCGCTCTTGATGTCGCCGGCTCCGGTCGCGAGACCGCCGACCGGGATGCCCACGCGCTTGAACGACGCGTGGTCGGACCGGCCGTCGCCTTCGGTGTCCCCCTCGGTCTCGATGCCGATGGAGGCGAAGTACTCGTCGAACACGGCCTTGACCGAAGCGACGTCGTCGTAGACGAAGTAGCCCCAGTTCTTCGAACCGATCATGTCGAAGTTGAGGTAGGTCTTGATCTTCGCGCGCTCAGTGCTCGGCAGGGTGCTCACGTAGTACCGCGAGCCGACCATGCCGGACTCCTCGTCGGCCCACCACGCGAACCGGACGCGTTTGGCCATCGCCGGATTGGTGCGGGCCAGCGTCAGCGCGACCTCGAGGATCGACGCGCTGCCGGAACCGTTGTCGTTGATGCCGGGGCCGGCGCTCACCGAATCGAGGTGCGCGCCGAGCATCAGGACCTGGTTCGCGTCGCCCTTCGGCCATTCCGCGATCAGGTTCTGCGACTGGCCGGTGCAGCTCGTGCAGGTCTGCCGTTTCGTGGTGTAGCCCGCGTTCTTGAGCAGGTTTTCCACATAGGACACCGACGCCGCGTAACCGCCGCCGCGCGGCGAACGCGTGCCGCCGTTGGCGCGGGCGATGGACTGGAACTGATTCAGATGCGTCTTGATGTTGGCCAGCGAGATGTCCGGAGCGGCGAGCGCCGAGGCGGGCGCGGCGGTGGCCGCGGGCACGCTGACGACGCCCAGTACCGCCACCAGGGCGGTGACCCCGGCGCCGAGTCTTGTCTTCCACTTCATGGCGGTGCGTTCCTTAAGTCGGGGGAGGGGGTTTGCTGGGGGAGCGGGCCGGAAGCGCGGCCGGGTCCCGCGGGCCGGTGGCGGGCGGGACCCGGCCGCACCGGGTCAGCGCGTCGTGCAGGCGGGCTCGCCGGAGACGGCGGGCACGGAGACCGCGTTCCACGCGGCCTTGGTGGCGTTGAATTCGGTGCAGCTGCCCGGGTAGAGCGCGATCGCGGCCTCGAGCGTCGCCTTGCGGGCGGCGCGGTGGTTCCACGACGAGGTCTTCTTCAGCAGGCCGTTGTAGAAGATCTTGGCGGCCTTCTGGATGCCGATCCCGGTGACGCTGCTGTTGTTGCAGGTCGGGCTGGCCGGCTTGCCGCCGCCCGGGTTCGAGCCCTCGGCGAGCAGGTAGAACCAGTGGTTCTGCGGGCCGGCCGCCGCGTGCACCTCGGTGCTGGGGATCGACGACGAGTAGCAGTTCGGGTCGCCGACCTTCGAGGGGTCGTACATGTAGCGGATCGGGCCCTGGCCGACCAGGTTGACGCCCTCGCCGACCTCGTAGTCCGGCCGGTCCTTCGCGTTGTTGGCATACGCTTCGGTCATCGCGCCGAAGATGTCGCCGGTCGACTCGTTCAAGCCGCCGTTCTCGTTCCCGGAACCCGCGCCGCCCGGGGTGGTCTGGAAGATGCCGTGCCCGAATTCGTGGCCGACGACGTCCATCGAGGTGGCCTGGCGGCGGTTGTCCTGCGAGTGCCCGAAGTGCGTCGAAGAGCCGTCCCAGTAGGCGTTGACGTCGTTCAGGCCGACCGACGCCGGGTAGCCCCGGCCGCTGCCGTTGATGCCGTTGCGGCCCAGCCAGTCTTTCAGCATCTTCCACTCGGTCTGGACGCTGAAAAGGGTGTCGACGCAGCCGGTTTCGAGGTTCGTGCCCGAGCCGTTGCCCCAGCTGTTGTCCGGTCCGCTGTAGACCGATCCGCCCTCGCGGCCGCAGCTGATGCCCGGGCGGCCGGGGTCGCGCATCGAGTACGAACTGCCGGAGCCGGTGGTGTCGATGGAAACGGTGCCGACGTAGTAGCTGTTGCCGGTGCCCGCGGCGTTGACCGCGTTCGGCTGGCTCTGGGATTTGGCTCCCGAGCTGAAAGTCTTGATGTCGTCCCGCTTGTCGAGCACCGCGCCGGTGGCGGCGTCGACGAACACGTGCAGCCTGCTCGGCGCCGTGGCGGTGCGCCCGGCGACGACCACCTCATACGCCAGCTTCGGAGAGGTTCCGGCCAGCACCACCTTCTCCGGAGCGCTCACACTGTCCACAGTGGGCAGTTGGGCGCGCGCAGTCGAAGCGGCTTTCGCTGCGTCGAGGACGGCCTGCGTCCCGACGGTGATGGGCGCGGTTTCCGCGGCGCTGGTGCCGCGCACGTTCCCGGCCCCGTCCGCGACGACGACCGCGTCCCCGCCCACGACCCGCAGGCCCTGGTAGGTGCGTTCGTAGGCGCTGTAGAAGAGTCCGGCGTCGCCCGCGGTCTGGCCGACGCGCCGGAACGCCTCGGCGGGACCGCGGCTGAGCGCGGCGAGCCCGGAGGCGACCGCTTGGTCGGCCGCGCGAGCGGCGGCCACGTCCGGGGACGCGGGCTGGGCTTCGGAGGCCGCGCCCGCCGGAACGGCCGGCAGCGCGAGTGTCATGGCAAGACCGGCGGCAGCCGCCAAGCCCGTGGTGAATCCGCGATGGGGCATCGAGATCTTCCTTCCAGGAAGGCAGGACGATGGGTGCGGGGAGAGGAACCGTGCCCGGCCGCTTACGGTGGGTATGCGGCCGAGCACAGTCGAGTAAAGGATCAGCGCACCAGAGCGTCAATGCTCCAAACAGACCAATGGAATGTTCCGGATTCGGCGGTCAATTGGGATAAGCCTTGCCAGTGCTGGGATTTTCGGCGTTTTCGGCGCCTGGCCGACTTTCGTAGGGAATGTCCCGGGGGCCGTACGAATGTCGGAAGAGTCCGGGCCTCCGGAGCCGCCGGGGAGAGCTGTTCCTCGTCAGGCGCGCCTCGCGGCCGGGACCCGCCCGGTCATGGCCGCGCACACCTCCGCGGCTGCCGTCCACAGTCCTGCATGGCTGGTCGCGATCGTCTGGCACGCCATTCCCCGCCCCCGGGCGCGGAGGGACATGGAGGCGAAGGCGGAGTGCTCGCCGAAAAGAACGTAGCGGCCCGGCGGTCGCTGGCCCGTGGCAGGCGGCAAAGGTTCTTCGTGAGTGGCGAGGGCGATCGGCCGCAGCCGGGAGACCACGTCGGGGTCGGTGAATCCGAGTGCGTCGAGCCCGAACGGCGGCACGGTCTTGCCCGACGGATCATGGGACCTCGCCGCTTCGGTGAACAGCGGACGCAGTCTCGGCATCAGATCGAACGCGGATTCGCCAGGTGAGGGAAGGAAAGCATCGAGATAGATCGTTTCGCGCACCGCTTCCGGATGGGCGTCCGCGACACCGGCGACGACCATCCCTCCGTAACTGTGGCCGACGAGGACCACCTCGTCGTCGAGCAATCGTCCGACCTCGTCGAGGTGCTGCGGCAACCCGGGACCGGTGAGGGTGGGCGCGACGACGGTGTGCCCTTGCCCGGACAGCCGCGCCGCGATCCGGTCCCACACCCAGCCGCCGCACCACGAGCCGTGCACCAGGACGTAGCGGCTCACGGCGCGGGCACCTTCGCGACGACGTCGACCTCGACCAGCACGCCGGGGGCGAACAACGCCGCGACGCCGACCAGGGTGCTCGCCGGAGCCGCGGGCACCCCTTCGCGCAAGGGGCCGAAGAGCCCGGGGAGCAGTTCGGGCCGGTGGTCTACCACGTAGACGGTTTCCTTGACGATGTCCCGGCGTGCGCAGCCGACGGCGGCGAGCGCGGTGTCGAGGTTCTGCGCGATCCGCCGCATCTGGGTCACGTGGTCCTCGCCGCACAGGTTCCCGTGTTCGTCCCACGCGACTTGCCCGGAAAGGAAAACGAGGTTCGCGACGCGCACGACAGGGGTGAAGGCTCCGGGGATGTGGTGGAGCCCGGCGGGGGCCAGGTACTCGGTCATCGCCGCACCGCCGCTCGCTCCGGGGCTCCGGCCCAGGCCGTGATCGCGGCTTCTCGGAGTGCGGCGTCCGGCGGGTCGTTTTCGCGGCGCACCCACGCGATGTGCCCGTCCGGCCGGACGAGGGCTTCGCTGATGTTCTCGAGCTTCGCGTCGGCCGCGGTGATCCGGTGCTTCCAGTCCTCGGCGACCTGCGCGGCGGCGTCCCCGACGTATCCGAAGGTGCCGCTGTGCAAGAGATCCGAGACTCTCGCGCCGTCCGGGCCGAGCGGCGGGTCGGGCATGCGGGCGCCGACGAGCGGATCGCCGTCCGGGGCTGGATAAGACGTCGCCAGCGCGGACACCAGACCGGCCAGCCGGGCGTTGACGTCGGGGATTTCCAGCAGCGAGTCCAGCAGCCCGCGCAGCGCGGCCACCGGGCGCTGGTAGTCGGGGACCAGGGTGAGTTCCAGCAGCAGAGTCTGGGCCTGGGTGTTGTCGGTGACCTGCTGGCCCACCGGGAAACGCTCCGCGTGGTAGGTGTCGAGCAGGCCCGGCGGTGCCCAGCCGTTGATCTCGGCGGCGAGTTTCCAGCCGAGGTTCATCGCGTCCTGCAGGCCGGTGTTGAGGCCCTGGCCCGCCGCCGGGAAATGGATGTGCGCCGCGTCGCCCGCGACGAAAACGCGCCCCGCGCGGTAGTTTTCGGCCAGCCGGGTGGCGTTGCCGAACCGCGACAGCCAGCGCGGCTCCGCGATCCCGAACGACGTGCCCGTCAATTCCACCAGTGCGGTGCGGAATTCTTCGAATGTCACCGGCTCCGTTGCCGGGACGCGCATGCGCTCCGGACTCGTGACCACAAAGCGGGTCAGCCCTCCGGAAAGCGGGACGATCAGCACGGGACCTCGCCCAGCCGTGGCGATCTCCTCCTGGTCGGCCACGGCGAAGTCGCCGAGCATCGAGCTCATCGTGCCGTCCGAGCCCGGAAAGCCGATGCCCGCGGACTCCCGCACCTTGCTCCGGCCGCCGTCACAGCCGACGAGATACGCCGCGCGAAGGCGAAAGTCCCCGTCCGGCCCGGTCCCCGCGACCTCGACCCCGTCGTCGTCCTGCGTCAGCGACAGGACTTCGTGCCCGTAAGAGATTTCGACACCGAGTTCCCGCGCTCGTTCCTCCAGCACCTGTTCGGTCCGCGCCTGTTCCAGGAACAGGGTGTAGCCGTGCCGGGTGTCCAGCGCGGAGAAGTCGAGTTCCCGGGACAGCCCGGCGAAATGCCAGCTCGGGACGGTGCGGCCCAGCGAGAGAAACCGGTCGGCCAGGCCGCGCAGTTCGAGGATTTCGATGCTGCGGGGATGCAGCGTGAGCGCGCGGGACTGCTCGTGCCGCGCTTTCTGCCGTTCGAGGATCCGGACCCGCACTCCGGCCAATGCGAGTTCCGCGCCGAGCAGCAGCCCCGTCGGGCCCGCTCCGCTGATCACGACCTCGGTGTCCACAACCGCCTCCACGATTTTCCGAACAACGTTCATTTAGGCCTGACGCCAGTGTCCTGAGGAAGCGCGAAGCTGTCAAACACGCTGCTAGGCTCACCTCGCCATGACCACCCGCCAGCCCCGCACCCGAGGCCGCCCGCCCGCCGCCGACCGGGCCCACGTCACCGCCGCCGCGCTCCGGCTGCTCGGCGAAGAGGGCCTCGACGCGCTCACCATGCGAAAACTGGCCGCCGCGGTCGGCGTCCAGGTCGGGACGCTCTACGGCTACTTCCCGACCAAAACGGCCCTGCTGACCGCCATGGCCGAGGCGATGCTGGACGGCTGCCGCGGCGCGGCCGACGGAATCTCCGATCCGCGGGAACGGGTAATGGCCCTGGCGAGAAGCCTGCGCACGGCCCTTCTGTCCTATCGCGACGGTGCCAGGGTCTACGCGGGCACGCACGCCACCGGACCGAACACCCTAGGCTTCGCCGAAGCCCTCAACAGCGCTTTGCGGGACACCGGACTCGACGCCGCAGCGGCGATGAAAACGGCGCTCCTGGTCCTGCACTTCGCGACCGGCCACGTCCTCGAGGAACAAGCAACGCTCCAGTCCGGTCCCGACCTGCCTGCCGACATCAGCTCCCTGCACCAGGCGATCCAGGATGGCGACTATCCGCGTCTCGCCGAGGCTCAGGACTACCTGACCGGGACTGACCTGACCGAACTCTTCGAACAGGGCCTGCGCCTGCTCACCGCGGAGCTGCCCTGACGGATTTCACCGCGCTGGCAACGGATCCGGCGCGTGGTGCGCCCGGCGGCGGACCGGTGACGGAGAACCAGCGCGCACCGCATTGCCGAACGAAGACTCCATCAAGGGGTGCCGCTGCGAGCGCGTTGGCCATTCCGCGGTTTCTTTCTCCGGGCGGAAGCGAGCGGTTTCCGGGTAACCGGCGGCATACGCGTCCGGGTTGTTGAGCTGAGGCAAACAGCCTCGACCTGTCCCACGACCCGGTGAACGAGGCTGGCGTGCCCGGGTTTTCCGGCGAATAGTTCATCAGCGGCAAGGAACGCGCCGCTCCGGGCAGCGAAGGCCTTGGAGCTCAGCGGGAAGCGATCTCCGGCGGTGGGCGTTCTTGCGCTCCGCGGGGTGGAATCGGGATCCTGGTCTCACCAAGGCGCAGGGGAGGAGCTGGGCGATGGACGACGTGGAGCTGACGCATCGCGAATGCGTCCGGCTGCTTCGCTCACCCGAACGGGGCCGTCGCGGGATTGTCGCGATCGACGGGCTCAAGCCGGTTCCGCGGGTCTGCCTTCTTCTCGACGCGGGCGACGTGCTGATCCCGACCGGGCCGGACAGCGGGCTGGTGCGCGTGGCCGCGTTGCGTCCGGTTTCGCTGGAGTTCACCGATCTGGACAAGGACGGACGGCTGCGGTGGACAGTCCGCGGGATCGGCCTGGCCCGGCCGATGACCGGGCTCGACGTTCCGCGTCCGGTGCCGCGCAGCACCGTGCTCGCGGCGATGCCGGACGCGTTCCGCAACGGAGTCCGGGTCGTGGTGGCCCGCTATCGCGGCAATCGGTTCGCGGACGAGTTCGTGATCCCCGCGCCGCGCGACGGTGCCGGGCCGCCCGGCGACGACTGAAACACATCGCTCCGCAGGACGAACTTCGGCCCCCGTTCGGGTACCGAACGGGGGCCGTGGCGACACCCCGTGGTGCCTGCGTCCGGAAATGCGGACGTAGGCACCACGGGGGTGTTCTCTTCGAGAACGAACGAAACGGTTCGCCTAATGCCAGGGAATCGCTTCCGCTGACGCACTGAACCTGTTACGCCGCGCTCTGCTTAGCGCGCCCGGGGCGGGTCAGCCAGCGAGACGGCAGGAGTCAGGCGCCGCGGACATGCCGGGGAGCGTGTACCAGCCGGTGCCGATGACCTTGCCGTTAGCGCGCCCGGTGTCGGCCCAGGTGTTGCTGGCGGGCAGGTACCGGTACCAGAGCAGGGCTCCGTTGTCGGCACCGTAGGAACTGTAGAGGACGTCGCCTCCGGGCGAGGTGATGGTCTTGAACCCGGTCCAGCCGGTGCCGGACGGCTTGGCCCACTGGGTCCACTCGCCGGTCGCGGCGTTGAAGACGAAGCGGAACAGGTCGCCGTTGGCGTTGCGGGCGTAGAGGACCCCGTCGCCCGCGGCCGCGATCAGGTTGTACTGGCCCCAGCCGTCCTTGAGGACGCGGTGGTCCCACTTCTTGGTCGCGGGGTCGTAGTTGCGCCAGTGCAGCTTGCCGTCCGGTTCGACGGTGTAGATGTGCCCGAGCGAGTCGACAGTGATGCGGTTGCGGTACTCGGCGGTGGTGTAGCGCTCCCAGCCGTGGTCGATGTCCTCATACCACGGGGTGGGGCCGGAATTGAGGTCCCAGTCGGAGCCGTTCCAGCGGAACTTGCGCAGCTGGCCGTTGCTGTTGGGCTGGTAGACGATGCCGTTGGGGCCGGCGAGGACGCGCCCGTTCTCCCAGCCGCTTCCGACCTGCCGGCCGTTGCCGTTGACCCAGGAGAAGGCGCCGTTGCGCGGGTCGGTGTGCTGGAACAGCCACAAGGTTCCGTCGGCGCGGGTGTTGAAGATCGGCGCGGAGGGCTTGCAGACGATGGCGAGGTCGGGCACGTTCTGCCGGATCCAGCCGCCGAGGTTGTCGATGCGCGCCAGCGTGGCGCCCGGTGTCGCCTGCGCCGCGCTCAGGCAGCCGCTCTGGGTGGAGGTGCTGGTGAGCGCGACGAGTTCGGCCTGTCCGTTGTTTTCGCGGACGACCGGGCCGCCGGCGTCTCCCTTGCACGGGCCGATCGGGCCGGTGGCGTTCACCGAGGTGTCGGTCGTCTCGCCCGCAGTGAAGGACGTGGTGTGCGCTTTGGTGGGCACCCAGGTGTCGGCGGTGCGGCCGTAACCGGTGACCTTCAGCGTTTCGCCGGAGACCGGGGCAGTGGAGCTCAGTGCGACCGGGGCGACGCCGTTGACCGGAGCGGAAAGCTTGGCCAGCACCACATCGCGGTCGGGGCTCGGAACCAGGGCGGCGACGTCCACGACGGCGCCGCGGTCGGTCTGGCCCAGATCGGGCCGGCCGACGACGGCAGTGGTCTTCTGCTTGGGCGCGCCGGCGGGGACGGTGCTCGGGTCATCGGCGAAGCATCGGGCGGCGGTTGCCACCCACTGGGACGCGATGAGCACGCCGCTGCAGGAGCGCCCGTCGATGCCGGGCTGCCCGACGGTGATCTTGGCCGTGTACGGCGCGGCGTCGACCGGCCCGGTGGCGGCGGGTGCCGCGCCGGAGGTCTTGATTTCCACCAGGGTGGCCGGGCCGTTGTCGGGATCGGCGGACTCGCCGAGCTTCGTCCAGGTGTCCTTGCCAACCGGCACGGTTTGCGACTTGCCCTTGTTGGTCAGGGTCATTTCGACGGTGCTGCCGTCGCCCTTGGCCAGGAAGGTGGCCGGGATCTCCAGCGAGAGATAGCCCTTCGGCCCGGCGGTCTCGAAGCAGAACGTTTCCCGGACGCTGTCGCGGTTCGACACGATCCTGATCACATCGGTCCGGTCGCCGCATGCGACCAGGCGGATGTTCCCGTCACCGGTTTTGAGCACGATCCCTTGTTCGGCAAGGATCTTGTCGGCTCCGGGGTAGGCGTAGTCCTCCACCGCGGGGCTTTGGCCGGTGGTGGTCGCCGCCGCCGCGAGACCGGGACCGGCGGACAGGGCCATGCCTGCTGCCGCGCCCAGGGCCGACAGCTGATAACGCTTGCGCAACGGCCACTTCCTCTCTAGTCGTACTTCTTCGGTTCGTCGTTCCGCCGACCGCGCAAGGGAAACAGGGCGTATTCCGCCCTCCGATACACGCGCAACGTCGCCTGCCGCGAACTCGCGCGGACGAGAGGTCATGCGATCCAGCACCGCGTCAGTGTCGAGCGGCGCGCCCCCAGAACAGTCGGCTTCACGGCATAAATCGCCCAGACCCGCCGAGTGTTACAGATTGCTCCAAAGGGGCGGATGGGTCACATTTTTGATGGTGGTTCAGACCATCTGCGGTAGTTTCATCCGAAATCCGGAATCTGTGCGTTTTGTTCGCCGCGGGGTGCGTGCACGACGCGAGTGTCGCGTGTGGACAGAGGGGGAAAATGGTGAAGCTGGCGCGTGGTAGAGCGAGAACGCGTCTCGGTCTGGCGATGGCGACAGCGGTCATGCTGGCGGCGGGGTTGTGCAGCGCGCCGTCAGCGGCCGCCGCGGCTGCCGCGGCCGATGCGCCGCCGACCGGCATGCCCGCGGGGTACGAGTCGCCGCTTCCGGCGACCGACCGGGCGGGCGTGGTGCGGTTGATGACCGAGGGCGGTCCGGCGACCCGGCGGGCGGCGGAGGCCGCGCTGACTGGTACGGACCAGGACCTGCAAGCGTTCCTGAACGGCGGGCAGGGCCCGGCGCTGGACGTGGACGTGACGTTCAACGTCGCGCGGATGATCGGTCTCGGCGGACGCAAGCTGGGCGAGGCCGTGCAGAAGGCTCTCGACAGCTCGGTCGCGGACCAGCGGCAATTCCTCAAGACCGGCTGGCAGGAGCCGTACACGGCCGATCAGCAGCTGAAGATCGGCACCATGCTGGGCGGTGACGGCCGCAATCTCGAGGCCGCGGCGCAGAAAGCGCTGAACGCCAACACCGCGGCCGCGTTCCGGGACTTCCTCGCCAACGGGCAGTTGACGGCGCAGGAGGCCGACGACTGGATGCGGGTCTCCCGGATGCTCGGCAGCGGGGGCGCGAACCTGGAACGGGCCGCGCAGGACGCTCTCGACGACGGGACCTGGCCGGTCATCCAAGACTTTCTCGTCACGGGCCAGCGGGTGGCCCGCGCCCGGGACAAGGAAGCCGCTGACATCGCCGAGCTGACCGGGCAGGCGCAGGCGGCCGGGAAGTGGGCGCAGGCCGAGACCAAGGCGGCCAACGAGGCCGCCGATTGGGCCGTCGCCGCTTCGCAGCGCGCGAGGCAGGCCGCGGAGAAGGCCGCGCAGGAAACCGAAGCCGCGCACGGCAATGCGGTGCAGGCCGGTCTAGCGGCCGGGCGGGCCGCCGACGCCGCAAACGGAGCGGCCGCTGCCGCGCAGGCCGCGACCACCGCGGCGAACGATGCTCACCAAGCCTCCCGCGTCGCGGCGTTGGCCGCTGCGCGGGCCGCGTCGGCGTCTGCCGCTGCGGGCACGGCCGCGTCTCGGGCGCACACTGCCGCCGCTGCGGCGGCGCGCAACGGCGGCGACGCCGCTGCGGCCCGCAAGGCTGCCGAGACCGCGCGAGACGCGTCTCAGCGCGCTCAGTGGGCGGGTGAAGCCGCCGGTCACGCCGCGGAGGCGTCCGGTCAGGCCAAGTCCGCTGCCCAGTCGGCGAAGTCCGCTGGCGCCAACGCGTCCGCTGCCGCTGGTGCGGCTGAGCAGGCCGGTCGGAGTGCCGCTGCCGCTGGCGCGGACGCGGGTGTAGCCAACCGAGCCGCGGGGCAGGCGCGCAACGCCGCCGCCACCGCTTCCCGCGCCGCGGACAGCGCCGAGAACCTCGCTGGCCAGGCCGCGATTGCCGCCGGTGAGGCGAGACAGGCCGCCAACGCGGCGAAGGCCAACGCCGACGCTGCGGCCCTCGCGGCCGACGAAGCCGCTGCGAGCGCCGGCCAGTCCCACGAGGCGGCGCGGTTGGCCCGGGCGCACGCGGACAACGCGATCAAGGCCGCTGAAGCGTCCACTGCCGCGGCCGAGCAGGCCAGCCGGGTGGAGGAGACCGCTCGCAAGGCCGAAGCGGACGAGTTGACGGCCCGCACCCAGCGGGAGCGGGAAGCGGCCAAGGCGATGGCGGCGAAGGAAAAGGAGCAGCAGAACCAGGCGGTTTGGAACGCGGCCGAGCAGGACCGGCTCGACGCCGCCACCCGGAAGCTGCTGGACGAGGCCGGTGCACCCGGCACGCCTCGGGCCGAAGCAGTAGCGAAGGCTCGCAAGGCAATGGTCCGGCTGATCAACACCGGCGGCCCGTGGACCCGCGACGCCGCCACGGCCGCGCTCGCCGGTGGTGAAGAGGACGTCGTCGAGTACATCCGCGCCGGCCGGGCCACTGCCGCCGAGGCCGACGACCGCGCCCGCGCCGCCCACCTCTCCGCGACTGCCGCCAAACCCGCCATGAAGCAGGCTGCCGACACCGCGCTGGCCGGCGACTGGGAAGCGGTGAAGAAGTTCCTGCGCGAGCAGGACTACTCCAGCCGCGACGCCGACAACAGCATGCGCATCGCTCAGATGCTGGACAAGAACCGGCCTGCGTCCTACCGCGCCGCCCAGGCGGCTCTCGACGGCACTCCCGCCGACCGGCAGGCGTTCCTCGAAACCGGCCAGTACCAGGCCGCGGTTTCCGACGACGTTTTCCAGACCAGCCAGAAGCTCGGCTCGGGCGGGGCGGAACTGGAGGCCGCCGCCCAGACCGCGCTGGAGGGGCCGACGTGGCTCGCCCGCTCGTTCCTGGAAGTCGGCCAGTATCAAGCGCTTCAGCGAGACCAGTACACCGAAGCGCACGTCAAGGCCATGCACGCCATGCTTGAACAGGCTCACCAGGCGGCCGCTCAGGCGCGTGCCGACGCCGCCAAGGCCGGAGAGTCCGCAGCCCGTGCCCTGGGCGCGGCCCAGGACGCCGACGTCTATGCCGCGTGGGCCGGGCAGTCCGCGGCCAAGGCCCGGGACTGGGCGAATCAGGCCGAGGGGTCCGCGAACGCGGCCCAGCAGTCGTGCAATCAGGCGGCGCAGTCGGCGAAAACCGCCCGCGCCGCGTCCGTGTCCGCTAACAAGGACGCGAGCAAAGCCGCTGGGTCCGCACGGCAGGCCAACGCTTCCGCCGCGCGCGCTTCCGCGTCGGCCAGCAGTGCCAGTGCGGCCGCGGCCCAGGCTCGCAACAGTGCGCTGGCTGCCGGGAAGGACGCCGCTCAGGCCGCGCAGGCCGCAACCGACGCCTACCGGGCCGCGGCGAGCAAACCTCAGCAGCCCGCACCTGGGACCGCGCAGGACAACACTGGCTGGCGCGGCCACGACCCGCAAACGTTGGGCGGCGGCGCCACCAACGACGCCCTCAACAAAAGCGGAAGATTCGGCAACCGCGGCGGAGGCGGTGCCGGTGGAGCAGCCGACGACGATCCGCCGGACGGCTGCACGTTATCGCCTGACCGGTACCCCACCGTGCTCGGCAACGGTGCGGACTTCAAGCCGGCGTGCGACGCCCACGACATGTGCTACAGCAAGGGCAGCACCACCGACCGGAAAGTCTGCGACGAAGCCCTGCTGTCGGACCTCCAATCTTCTTGCAAGAACACCTACTCATGGTGGGATGGGGACCGCTACCTCTGCAGTTATGTTGTAGCCCCCACCTACTATGGATTCGTCCGTGCGATCGGGGGCGGCGGTCTGTTCTGGGATCCTTTGTACAAGGGAAGCGGGAACCCTGAATAGCCCAGCCGTATCATTGCGCGCCGACGTCAGCCAGCGGAAGGAACCATGAGACCCCCTGCAAAGCGCTTGCGCGCCATCGCGATCCGGCTGATCGTCGCCGGGGACGTGCTACTGGGCGCGGGAGCCCTCATGGCGATCGCTAAGCCATCCGGACCCGGCGTCAATTTCGGTGCGGGCGGTTCTTTTCTCCTCGGTCTGTATGTGGCAGGGGCGGGCCTGCTGCTCGGCATCGCGGCGGCAGCGGCCTGGCTGTGGGGAAGGAAAGGCGACCGGCAGCCACCTGCCCAGCTCCTGCCTCGGGAAAAGCTGCTCAGGCGCTTGAACACAGCCGCGGTCGGCCTGATCACCGTCGGGGCTGTCGTGCTGGGTGCGGGCCCCCTCTTCTTCCGCGGGGCTCCGGGCACCGGCTTCGAACGCGACATTCCGATCTTCCTGGTCGGCCTCGGCATTTCCGGTGCCGGCTTGCTGGCCGGAATTCCGCGCGCGGTGCAGTGGTGGTCGGAACGGAAGAGCGAAGTCGAACGCTGACCTCTTCCGCATGATCCTGGCGCGACTTTCCAGCAGCGCCAGAGAGTACGAAGGAACACGGTCCGGTGGGCGGGATCGGCGCTGGAGATCGCGCCGGTCCCGCCCACTGCGTTTCCGGACCGGATACCGGAAACGAGCCACTGCCGGGTCAAGCAGGCCGCATCGTCCGCATAGTGCGTTCCAGTTCCCAAAAGGCGCGCACCGCAACGACCTTCCCCGCCTCGTCGACCCGGTAGACAAATACTCCCTCGGCCTCGAGCACCTGCCCGTCGTGCTGGCTGCGGACGTGGCCGGTGTACGCGACCTCGTCCCCGCAGGCGAACGAGTCGCCGAAGACGAAATCGATCGACTCGTTGGGTGCGATGGCCTGGTCCCAGAACGCCGAAATGGCGTCCCGGCCTCGATGCCCGTTGCCGTCGGGGTCGAAATGCGAGGGGCCGACCGGATCCTCCACAAGCGCGTCCGCGGCGAACAGGTCCAGCCAAGCTTCCTTGTCCTTCCTCCGGACGGCGTCGTGCAGGGCCTGGCTGGCGGTGCGCGCGGGATGGGGTGCGGCGGTCATCGAGCCTCCTGGTGCCGATCGTCGCTAGCCTGTGAATCATGGTGTTCGACTCCACGCGGCTGGACCTCCAGCCGTATGCCGGGTTCGAAATGGAGCACTACGTCCGGCGCACGTATTGCAGCTGGGAGGACGCGGGCTGGGAGTCCCTGCTCGTGCAGCGGTTCGACCACGTCCCCGTCGCCGAGGAGGTGCCGCTGCCGGCCGCGGCGGATTTGCATCTGGTGTTGCCGGTGGGGAGAAGCGCGGTGATGGAGACGTGCCGGGGCGGCCGGTGGGAGCGCACTCCGTGGACGCCGGGACGCGTCGAGTTGATGCTTCCGGATCAGCCTGCCCTGCGGCGTTACCGCGCGGACGGGGTGCTGAACAGCGTGCAGGTCCATATTCCGCGGGCTACCGTCGACGCGACGGCGGCGCAGCTTGGCGGTGCCGCGGTGGACTTCGCCGCGGTGGCGGCTTCTCTGGCGGCTGGGGATCCGCTGGTCGAGGAGATCATCCGGGCGGTCGGCGGCGCGGGCGCGGCTGGCGATCTGTACGCCGAGTCCGCGGCCGCGTTCCTGACGATGCAGGTGCTCACCCGACACACCCGGCGGTCCGCCGAGGCGAGCCCGGCGAGAGAGAATCCGAGGGTCCGGGCGGTCGTCGCGGCGATGCGGGAACGGCTCGCCGAACCGCTCACCCTGGCCGATCTCGCTGGTGAGGTGCACTTGAGCGTCTACCACCTGCTCCGGGTCTTCAAGGAGGCGACCGGGGTGACGCCGTACCGGTATCTGACCGGGTTGCGGATCGACGAGGCGAAACGGCTGCTGCGCGACACTGATCTGACGATTTCCCAGATCGCGGGGCGCTGCGGGTTTTCCGGCCCGGCAGCGTTGTCCACGGCCTTTCTGCGGCACACCGGAGCGCGGCCCTCGGCGTACCGCGATTCCTGACCGATGCCGCATCAGGGCTTTCGCGTGTGCCGGAACGCGTCCCGGATCTCCGACACCAGCAGGTCCGGCTGCTCCAGCCCGGGGAAGTGGCCGCCGCGGTCCAGTTCGTGCCAGGAGCGCAGGTCGAGGTAGCGGCGTTCGGCCCAATGGCGGACGGTCGGCCAGGGATCGGCCGGGAAGATCGAGCAGGCGGTCGGCACGGTCACCGGTCGCGCGTTCTCCTCTTCCGCGCCGCGGGGCACCCAGCGCATCGCCTCCCAGTACCAGCGCGAAGAGGACGCGCCGGTGCCGGTCAGCCAATACAGCGCGATGTTGTCGACCTGCTGCGCAATGCTGACGCCGCCGCCGAATTCGGGCCGGGTGTCGGAGTAGGCGGCGAACTTCTCGCCGAGCCACGCGGCGAGGCCGGCGGGGGAGTCGAGCAGTGAATAGCCCAGGGTTTGCGGGCGCGTGCTCATTTGCACCCCGAAGCCGTAGCCGTCGGTCAAGTGCCGGTTTCGCCGGTCTAGGACGCGTTGTTCGGCGGGTCCGGGGGCGAGCAGGTCGTCGGGCGTCGGCGAGGCGATCGGCATCGTCAGGTGCAGGCCCGCGACGCGTTCGGGAACGAGCCGCGCGAGTTCGGTGCTCACGAACGCGCCCCAGTCTCCGCCGTGCGCGCCGAAACGCGGATAGCCGAGCACGGTCATCAGCTGTGCCCACGCCTCTGCGGTGCGCGCGGGATTCCAGCCCTGCTCCCGGGGCCGGTCGCTGAACCCGAACCCCGGCAGCGCCGGGATCACCAGGTGGAAGGCGTCGCGTGCGGAACCGCCGTGCGCGACCGGATCGCTCAGCGGCCCGATGACGTTCTCGAATTCGAGGATCGAACCAGGCCAGCCGTGCGTCAGGACCAGCGGAAGCGCGTCCGGTTCGGGCGAACGCACGTGCCAGAACGCGATCCCGAGGCCATCGACGACCGCGCGGTAGTGGGGAATGGCGTTCCACTGTTCTTGCCGCGCGTGCCAGTCGTGCTCTCGCCACGCGGTCAGCAGCGCCGACAATTGCGCCAGCTGGAGTCCTTGGGCGGTGTCCGGCACGGTTTCGTGTTCGGGAAGCCGGACCCGGTCCAGTCTGGTCCGGAGGTCGGCGAGTTCCGCGTCGTCGACGCGAATGGCGAAACGCTCGGGGGAGGGTGTTTGGTCCGCGGGAATATCAGCCACGAAACGACCGTAGGGGCGGGGAGGGGCGCTGCTCCATGTTTGAAATTGCGGCGTGCGAGTTGGTGATTGCGGTACTTCGCACGCTGCTCTCGGCGGTACAGGATCACTGCGGGGAACGGCGTGCGCCATAGTCTTCGGCGCTGGCCAGCGCGTCGAGAATGCGTTGCTGCTCACCGCTGCCGGTGGTCGGCAGGCGCAGCAGCGGCAAGCCGTGCACTCGCAGGATTTCGTTCTTGAGCGCGTCGCGGGCCAGCTGGACCGGCTTGTTCTCGTGGAAGGCGAAGCCGTCGACCTCGATGGCCAGCAGCGGTTGGTTGGTCACCCGGTTGTAGACCACGAAGTCGAGCGAAGCCCGCCGTCTCACGTACGCGGCTTGTTCCGGCGTGAGCCGGTCGAAATCGGGCAGCAGATTCTTCAAGAGGACTTGGGGCACTGCGGTCAGGTGCGCGTAGCGCTGCTGCGCGAAAATGTCGTGCAGCACGGTCCAGATGATGTCTTCCGACGCGTACTTGAGTTCGTTCCTGCGTCGTGCGGCCAGCGGACGCAGCTTCTCCGAGTAGGCCGCGTAGAGGAGGTCGAACACGGAGACCACTGTGCTGTCGACGACCTCGTCGCCGGGATTGTGGTAGCGGATGTAGCCGACCAGGTCTTGGATGTGGCGGCTGGTGGGCATCAGGTCGTGGTTGGTCACGAGGATGAACCGCCGGACCGCGCGCGACACCGCCACGTTGATCAGGTGCGGATCGTCGACGAACGGCAGTCCGGTGCGGCCGCGCCACGTCTCGTCCAGGACAGTGGTGAGGATGACCACCTGTTTCTGCCTGCCCTGAAACCGGTGCACCGTGTCGGACTGGATCTGGTCGAGGACGTCGCGGGTCTTGTCGGCCTGCAGCCGGTACGGAGTGGTGACCCCGATGTCCGAGTCCGCGAAGCCCTGGCAGTGGTCCCGGATCACCTCCTGGCTGATGACGTCCACCTCGCGCTGGTTCGAGCGGCCTCCCGTGAGATGGCGGCGCATGTGGTTGCCCTCGACGGTGCGCACCACGATCATCGGCTGCTCGGCGCCGCCGGTGGTGTACGGAATGAGTTCCCCGTCGTAGAACTTCTTGTTGCAGAATCCGATGATGGCCGGGTCGCACCGATAGTGCTCCCGCAACAGGGCGCTGGGCAGGTCCGCGCCGTACAGCTCCGACAACGAGGACAGGAGATTGTGCTGCCGGCAGTCGTAGGCCGGCCTCGGCGGCGTGAGATCGGCGGCTTCTTCGACCGGGATGGGCGGGAGCTGCTTGCGGTCGCCGACCATGACGACGTTGCGGGCGCAGGACATCGCCAGGCCGGCCAGCAGCAGGTTGACCTGGGACGCCTCGTCGACGATGAGGTAGTCGAGCAGGTACCCGTCGGCGATGCTGGCCCGCAGCGAATGACAGGTGCTGAGCAGCGCCGGGTAGTCCTCCATGAAGGTCGCGAACGTGTGGCCGTCGCGATACGACTTCGCGTCGTAGGCGGTGCGCGCCAGCTTGCGGTACCGGTCGGCGAGCTCGGCGTGGAGCAGCTGGACCGACAGTTTCCGGTGGTCCTCGGCGATCTGCTCGAATTCGGCTCGCCGCAGCCGGTTGCCGAGAAGTTCGACCTCCTGCTCGAGTTCGGCGATCCGTTTGGTGTAGTACGCCAGTTGCAGGCGGAGCACGACTTCGGTGTCCGCCGGGTCGAGCGTCCGCAGCGACCCGTACTTGAAGTAGTTGCCGATCCGCCGCAGCAGCCGCGGGCGCGAGCCCTCCTGTTCGAGCTGGCTCTCGGCCAGATAGCCGATGACCCGGTCGGCCGACTTCTTCAGCAGGGGAAGCTTTTCCAGATCCGGAAGCCGCACCTGCTCGAGATGGCGTTCGAAGTGCCGCAGCTCGAGCCGGTGGGCGTCGAGCGACTGCCGCCGGTCCGCGCAGAGGCGCTCGTGTTTCTGCAGCTCGCGCAGGCGCTGGTCCAAATCTGCCAGCTGTTTCGGATCAGGGGGCGGCGGAGCGGCGGACACGAACCGCGCGACCGCCGCGTTGCGGTCCTGTTGCCGCGCGAAGAACTCGTCTCGCTTCTGTTTGCGGCCGAGATTGCCGAGAAGGTGGCCGAAGCCGAGCTCATCGAGTTTTTCGCGGACGTTGTCGACGGCCGCGTTGCCGAAGGACACGATGCCGACGGTTTTGTGTTGCACGGCGGTGATGGTCGCGATGAGGTTGAGGATCGTCTCGGTTTTCCCGGTTCCCGGGGGTCCCTCGATGACCGAGATCGAGCGGCTCAAGGCGTTTTCGACGGCCGTGCGCTGGCTGAGATTGCAGCGGAACGGGAAAATCGGAACGACGTCCAACGGCCGGGACGCGATGGGCGCACCCGCCAGGTACGCTCCGAGCACGCTTTCCGGGTGAACGAAGGAAAGCCGCTCGTACGCGGTGCGCAGCGGATCGTCGGAGTCGAGGCGGGACACGATCGAGCGCCAGTAGCGCACGACGTCTTTGGCGAGCGGGACGGCGGTCCCGGAAGTGACCACTCGGACCTGGTCGGCGGGGTAGGTGCGGTACCTCTCCCCGGCCCGGGTCTGGTAGAAGACCCGGCACCACGCGCCTTCGGGTCCGGAGAAGGCGACTGTTTCGGTCGCGCTTTCCCACAGGCTTCCGTCGACTTCGACCCGGTCGTCGCCGGTGACGACGTGTCGCGCCGTGCGGCGCAGGATCCGCACGCGATCCGGCCCGTACGGGAAAACCTTGCCCGGGCCGGTGAAGGCGATGCGAATGCGCTGGCTGGCGGAGTCGAACTCGTAGCGCGCTACTCGCTGGGTTTCGTCTTTGAAGACGTTGGTCCGGCGATCGAGGATGAACACCGCTTCGCTGCGTGGATCGATCACATTTCCCCCATAGCCCGTTTCTCCCGCGGTGCGAAAAGGACACTCCGGCGGACATTACCCGGGCTTGCCGGTCAGGAGAATGCTGACCCCTGAACGGCCGAGTATCGATGCTTCGGGATTACGATAAACGTCACTTCGCTTGAATGGTAATAAAGATTAATGAATAAACACAGTCGTCTCTGACGTTTTCCGTTAAGCGGGGTGGCAGCTGAGGCGCCACGGCTGGCAAGCCGGTCGAGCTCACGAGTCCCTGACACTTCTTCGGCACCCTGTCCGCCATGACTTTCCTTCGTGCAGCCGTCGCCGCGCTGGCGGTGGCCTTGGTGACTCTCCTTGCGCCGCAAGCGGAAGCCGGGCAGAGGGTCGGCGTCGTCGAGTACGACCTCGGCGATCAAGCCTTCCACGATCCGACCGTGTCCGTGCCGATGGAGCTGGCCGCGGTCGTGCATTACCCGCGCGATCTCGGCGGTCGCCGGCATCCGTTGATCGTGCAGGAACACGGCAGCTGGTGGAGCTGCGTGGACCCGGTCGCGAAGACCCCGGGCGGGGATTGGCCGTGTCCGCCGGGGCAGCGGTCGCTGCCGAGTTACCGCGGCTATGACTATCTCGGCGAGAAGCTGGCCGAGCGCGGGTTCATCGTGGTGTCGATCAGCGCCAACGCCATCAACGCGCATTTGCTCGGCGACGAGGGCTACTACTCCCGCGCTCATCTGGTCAACAAGCATCTGGAGCTGTGGCGCGACCTCGCACGCGGCGAGGGTCCGCTGGCGGCCGCGCTCGGGCGGTTCCGCGGGCACGTCGACCTCGGCCGGGTCGGGACGATGGGGCATTCCCGCGGCGGCAAGGGCGTGATGTGGCAGGCTTCCGACAAGCACACGCCCGAATGGCCCGCCGGGGTTCGGATCCGTGCGGTCGTCCCGCTCGCGCCGGTCTATTTCAACTCGACCGAGGACGACAACAGCGACGTGCTGGTCACCCGGATTCCGTTCAAGGTGATTGTCAGCAGCTGCGACGGTGCGGTGGGAACCGTGGGACTGCAATACGTCAAGGACGTGGCCGGGAAGAACCGCGATGCCAGTGCGGTGACGTTGGCAGGGGCGAACCACAACTTCTTCAACACGGAATGGTCGCCCGGCAAGATCGGCGGGGAGGACGACACGACCGCGGGCTGCGTCGGCAAGCTGACGCCGGGGCGGCAGCGAGGGGCGGCGGTCCGCGAGATCGTGTCGTTCTTCGCCGACCGGCTGCGGTGAGGTCCGAAGTGGACAGTCGGTCAACGCGAACAGCCTGATTCGGCGAGTTGTGGTGGCCGAGCGGTGGTGAGCCGGACGAAGCCGGGCCGCGCGGCCACGAGGCCGCACGCGAGTTCGGGCACCAGCAACAGAATCAGCAGCCAGATCGGGGCTTTCCAGCCGCCGGTGAGGGTGTGCAGCACTCCGAAGGCGAGCGGGCCGCACGCGGCGAGGAGGTATCCGCCGCACTGGGCCATGCCCGACAGCCGCGCCGTGACGGTGTGTGTGGCTGAGCGCAGGTTGAGCAGGGTCAGCGCGATCGGGAAGGCGGAGCCGGTGGCGACTCCGAAAACCGCGATCCAGATCCATCCGGCTCGCGGGGCCAGCAGCAGGCCGACGAGGCCGATCGCCATCAGGGCGACGACCGCGAGGACAAGCGGCCGCTGGTCGCGCAGCCGGGCGGCGAGCACCGGGACGACGAAGCCGAGCGGGATGCCGATGACGATGACGACCGAATTCATCGTTCCGGCGGCGGCGGGGGAGAATCCTTGGCCTTGCATGATTTCGGGGAGCCACGACGTCAGCGTGTAGAACATCAGCGACGCCATGCCCATGAAGATCAGCACGCACCACGCCAGCGGCGAGCGCAGCAGGGACCCCGTTGCGTCCGGGGTCTCCGCGGGCGGCCGGGTGCGGAGGCCGAGCGGAACCCACGCCAGGGCGGCGATCGCGGCCGGGATCGCCCAAGCGGCCAGCGTCAGTTGCCAGCCGCCCAGTTGTTCCAGCGGCACGGCCAGACCCGCCCCGGCCGCGCCGCCGACGGACAGCAGCATCATCGAAAGGCCAGTGAGCGGTCCCACGCGATGGGGGAAGAAGCGTTTGATGACGGCCGGGAGCAGGACGTTGCCGACCGCGATCCCGGCTCCGGCGAGCACGGTGCCCGAGAACAGTGCCGCCTGCGCGGAAACCGCGCGCAGCAGCAGGCCGAGGGTGATCGCCAGAAGAGCCGCGGCGATCGCGGCTTCGGTGCCGATCCGCCGCGCGAGCACGGGGGCGAACGCGGAGAAGACGCCCACGCACAGTTCCGGCAAAGCCGTGAGGACGCTGACTCCGAGCCCGGTCAGCCCGGACGCGTCCTGAAGTTCGCCCAGGACCGGGGGAACGCCGGTGATGGCCGCGCGCAGGTTGAGCGCCAGCAGCACCAGGCCGAGCAGCGTCCAGGCGGAAGCGGTCCGGCGTGCCTTCCCGGCAGGGCCCGGCCAGCGGGAGGACCAGCGAACCAGTCCGGCCGCAATCGCCGTCGCTGCAACGGCTTCGGCGAACAACGACAGCCACACCGTGCCCATCAGGACTCCCTTCGCAGTCGGTCTCCCTTCCAGCGTCGTGGCCTGGACTCGGCAGGTCCAGGTTGCCTTTCCGTAGTGAACTGTGAAGAATCGGCTACATGATCGATCTGCGCCGCCTCCACGTGCTGCGCGCGGTGGACCATTACGGCACCGTGACCGCCGCGGCGCGGGCGCTGCATTTCACGCCGTCCGCGGCGTCCCAGCAGATCCGTCAGCTGGGCCGGGAACTCGGGGTCGTGCTGCTCGAACCGCGGGGCCGCCGGGTGCGGCTCACCCCGGCGGCGCAACGGCTTCTGGCGCACGCGGACGACATCCAGGCGCGCTGGGAACTGGCCGAACTGGACCTGCGCTCCGACGGCGGCGAACCGGCCGGGCCGCTGCGCCTGGCCGGTTTCCCGGTCGCGGTCGCCGCGCTGCTCGCCCCGGCCGCCGCGGCGCTCGTCGCGCGTCATCCCCGGCTGGTCCCGAGAATCAGCGAGGCCGAGGCCGCCGACTGCTTCGACCGGCTGTTCGACGGCGACATCGACCTCGCTGTCGTGGAAGCGGCCCCGGACGAGCCGCCGCGCGAGCAGGCCCGGTTCGAGCAGCGGCCATTGCTCGACGATCCGTTCGATCTGGTGGTCGCGGCCGACCATCGGCTCGCCGGGCGCGACCAGGTGGATCTCGCCGAAACCGCCGGAGAGCCGTGGATCGTGCCCAGCGAGACGTGCACCTGCCGCACGCACGTCCTGTCCGCCTGCGGTGCGGCCGGATTCACGCCGGACGTCGCCCACGACTCGCTGAACTGGAACGCCACCTTCGCCCTGGTCGCCCACGGGCTCGGGGTCGCGCTGGTGCCCCGGACGGCGCGGGCTCCGGCGAACGCCGCCGTGGTCCGGCTGCCGTGCGCGGGCGAGCCGCGGCGGAAAATCCTCACCGTCACGCGGCCGGGCGGTCGCACCAGTCCGGCGATCGCGGCGGCGATCAGCGAACTGGAGAGCCTCGTTCCGGCGCTGGTCGCCGTCTAGTCAGGACCAGGTGACCAGAAGCTCGTGCACGCCGTAGATGTTCATGTTGGTGCGCAACGGCACGTCCTCGGCCGGGACCGCGAGCCGCAGGTCGGGGAAGCGGCGGAACAGGCCTTCGAATCCGGCGCGCATCTCGATGCGGGCGAGCTGCTGTCCGAGGCACTGGTGGATGCCGTGCCCGAACGCGACCTGTCCGCGGACCTTGCGGTGCAGGTCGATCGTGTCGGGGTTCTCGAAGTGGCGCGGGTCGCGGTTGGCGGCGAGCAGCGAGACGACGACGGTGGAGCCGGCCGGAATCGTTTCGCCGCCGAGTTCGACGTCTTCGGTCGCGTAGCGGTAGAAGATGTCGGCGACCGACAGGTAGCGCATGAGTTCTTCCACCGCGTTGGGGAACAGGGCCGGGTCGGCGCGCAGTTCGGCCAGTTGCGCGGGGTTTTCCAGCAGCGCGAAGGCTCCCAGCGACAGCATGTTCGCGGTGGTTTCATGCCCGGCCAGCAACAGCAGGAACGCCATGCCGGTCAGTTCTTCGACGCTGAGGTCCTCGTCGCGGGCGAGGTCGGAGAGGATGTCTTCGCCGGGTTCGGCGCGCTTGTCCGTGCACAGCTGGCCGAGGTAGCCCATCATCGCGCCGAAGGCGGCCATCTTGTCTTCGAGGTTGACGTCCCGCTCCATGAACTTCGACGAGTTCGCCTGGAAGGTCTCGCGGTCGGCGTAGGGAACGCCGAGCAGTTCGCAGATCACCAGCGACGGCACCGGAAGCGCGAACTCCCGCACGAGGTCGACCGGCGCCGAGAGCTGCGCGAGCGCGTCCAATTGCTGTTCGGTGATCGCGACGATGCCTTCTTCGAGCTGCTTCATCCGCTTGACCGTGAACGCGCCGGTGAGCTTGCGCCGCAACCGGGTGTGGTCGGGGGCGTCCATGCTGATGAACAGGCCGGGGATCTGCGGCGACGGCTCGGTGGCGACCGGCATTCCCGGCGTCTCGTACGGCACGTGGATCACGCCCAGGTCGCCGCGGCTGCTGAACCGGGCGTCGGACATGACCTGGCGGACCGCCTCGTATCCGGTGACCAGCCAGCCCTCGTGGCCGTCCGGGAAGAGCATCGGGCTGACCGGGCGGGTCTCGCGCAGCGCGGTGATCGCGGCGGGCGGGTCGAACGGGCCGGCGTCGCGGTCCATCGGCAGGCCCTGGACCGGGGAAAGCTGCTGGCTCATCGGGAAATCCTCTCGTGGTGGCTTGATGTCACCACGATCTCCGGGAGCCCAGACACCGGGCCGTCACGGCGCTGACACGGGATCAGGCCCGCGTCAGCGGCACCGTGACCAGTTCGGTCCACTGGCCCGCGGCACCCTCCCGTTCGGCCTGGTCGAAGGCTTCCTCGCTGAGGTGGCCGCGCGCCTCCTGCTCGATGCGCGGCACGTCCGGATTGGACAGGTCTTTCCGGCCGAGCACCCGCGCGCTCGCTGCCAGCAGACGTGCGGCGTGGTCGTACTGTGCGCGCCGCAGGGCCAGATCGGCGACTCCGACGATCGCCTGCGCGATCTCTGGTGCGCGTCCGGTTTCCTCCGCCGCACGACAGGCCGCGGCGCGGTGTTCGCGCGCCTCGTCGAGATCGGCGGCGAACCAGGCGTACAGGTCGTGCTTCGCGGCCCGCAGATGCGGTTGATGTGCTTCTTCGCCCAGCAAATTCATCGCGACCTCGAACTGGTCGAAGGCTTCCTGCGCGTCGCTCTTCCACCGCGCCAGTTCCGCTCGGACCAGGGCGAGCGAGGCCAACGTTCCCGGCCACGTGACGCCCTCGGCGAGCCGTTCCGCCTCGGCGACCGCGGCGGCGCTGGCGTCCTTGTCTCCCGCGAGCCAGTGCAGCCGGGCCTGGCGCATGCGCAGCTGGACGACGTCGTCCAGCGCGCCGAGTTCGGCGACGACGGCGATCGCCTGTTCGAAGTGCTCGCAGGCCTCGGCGAATTCGCCGCGCACGGCCAGGCATCCGGCCAGTTCGGTCTGCGCGAACGAAATGCCGAACCGTTCGCCGAGCACGCGGAACTCGACCAGGGATTCGTCGA
Organism: Amycolatopsis sp. NPDC104775; assembly: GCF_055583325.1. Classification (NCBI taxonomy): domain Bacteria; kingdom Bacillati; phylum Actinomycetota; class Actinomycetes; order Pseudonocardiales; family Pseudonocardiaceae; genus Amycolatopsis; species Amycolatopsis sp. NPDC104775. The sequence continues at coordinate 128,053 of NZ_JBVJOE010000001.1, read as the reverse complement.
ACCAGGATTCGCAGTCCTGGCCCAGCATCATCCGCAGCTTGCCGATGTGCAGCCGGGACAGCGCCCGCACCCACGGGTCCTCGTCGTCCAGCAGCGACTCCCAGGCCGGCAGCAGCGCGTCCGGGTCGCCCAGCATCATTTCCAGCGGTACCACCAGACGGAGCGCGGCATGGGAGTGCCTGCTGTGCTTGCCGAATTCGTACGCCTTGTGGATCCACTCCGCGGCGTTCGGCATGTCGCCGGGGCCGGAGGTGAGGAACATCGAGGTCAGCGCGTACACCACGGCCTTGGTCCCGTCGGGCACCTCGCCGGGCGTCTCGATCGCCGCGGTGATCAGCTCCATGCCCTCGGCCTTGCGGCCCACGAGCCACCAGTACCAGGCGCAGGCGGCCGCGAGCCGCATCGCCGCGTGCGCGTCGCCGTCCGCGAGCGCGCCGCGCATCGCCGAGACGAGATTGTCGTGTTCCGCGTTGAGGACGGCGAGCCATTCGAGCTGCTCGCCGCGGCGCAGGCGAGGTTCGGCGGTCTCGGCCAGCCCGGTGAAGTACGCGAGATGCGCCTGCCGGGCGAGGTCGGTCTCCCCGGCCTCAGCGAGCCGTGCCGCGCTGTACTCCTTGATCGTGCCGAGCATCCGGTACCGCGGCGTGCCGTCGCCGGACGCGACGAGCAGCGATTTGTCGCTCAGCGCGGCGAGCACGTCCAGCACCTCGTACTCGTCGGCCAGCTCTCCGGCGCAGATCCGTTGCGCCGCTTCCAGGCTCGCGCCGCCGGCGAACACCGAAAGTCTCCTCAGCACGAGCCGTTCGGCGTCGCTGAGCAGTTCCCAGCTCCAGTCGACCATCGCGCGAAGCGTCCGGTGCCGGGGCAGCGCGGTGCGGCTCCCGCCGGTCAGCAGCCGGAACCGGTCGTCGAGGCGGTCGGCGAGCTGGTCGGCGGACATCGTGCGGAGCCGGACCGCGGCCAGTTCGATCGCGAGCGGCATCCCGTCCAGCGCGGTGCAGATCCGGGCCAGCGTCCGGTCGTCGGCGACGTCCGGACGTCGCGTCGTGGCCCGGTCCCGCAGCAGCTGGACCGCTTCGGCGGGCGCGAGCGGTTCGACCGGCCACAGCGCCTCGCCGGTGATCCCGAGCGGTTCCCGGCTCGTCGCGAGAATCCGCAGTCCCCGGCACTCGCCGAGCAGCCGGTGCGCGAGGGCGGCCGCGGACTCGATGACGTGCTCGCAGTTGTCCAGCACCAGCACCATTTCGCGGTCGCGGATCGCCGAGACCAGCCGGTCGAGCGGATCCGCGGCGGACGCGTCGCCGAGCAGCGCGTCGCGCAGGCCGAGCCCGGACAGCGCGGCCTGCGCGACGTCGTCGCCGGTGCCGACCGCGGCCAGCTCCACCAGCCACGCGCTGTGGCGCAGGCCGTCGACCACCGTGCGGGCGGTTTCGGTCGCCAGCCTGGTCTTTCCCGAGCCGCCGGGGCCGGTCAGGGTGGTGAGCCGGTGGCGCGACACCAGGTCGCGGACCGCGGCGACGTCCGCCGTTTTCCCGACGTAGCTGGTGAACTCGGCGCGCAGGTTGGTCTTGCGGCTCTCCTCGCGCCGGCCCACCTCGCCCCGCAGCAAGGCGACGTGCAACGCGGACAGTTCGGGCGACGGGTCGGCGCCCAGCTCGTCGGCCAGCGTCTCCCGGAGGCGCTGAAACGCTTGCAGCGCCTCAGTGTTGCGGCCGGCGGCGGCGAGCGCGCGCATCAGGGCGCCGACGAGCTTTTCCCGCACCGGGTGCGCGGCCACCAGATCGGTCAGTTCCGCGACGAGGTCCGCGCCGCCGCCGAGGTCGATCTCGGCTTCGAACCGGTCTTCCAGCGCGGCCAGGCGCAGGGTTTCCAGCCGGGTGGCCGCCGCCTCGAACGCCTCGCTGTCCGGCAAGCCGACGTCCTGCATGGCCGGGCCGCGCCACAACTCCAGCGCTTCGCGCAGCCGCCCAGGCCCGCGGTCTTCCCGGGCCTGGGCGACGAGCCGCTCGAAGCGGACGGCGTCGACCGCGTCCGCGTCGATCGCCAGCCGATAGCCGTCGGTCAGCCCTTCGACCACGGCTCCCGGCAGCGCCTTGCGCAGCCGGGAAACCAAGCGTTGCAAGGCGTTCGCGGCGTCGGCCGGCGGGTGCTCGCCCCAGATCCAATCGATCAGCGTCGCCTTCGGGACGACCTGGCCCGGCCGGAGCGCGAGGGCGACGAGCAGTCCGCGCAGCCGCGCGCCCGGAACATCGGCCACGTCGCCGTCGCGAACTTCGAACGGGCCCAGGATCTTGATGTGCACCCGCCCGATCCTGCCATCCGATCGAGTGGTCAGGCGGCGGAATAGAGCACGATGTCGTCGAGCCGCGTGCGGGCGTGGACCTTGAGCGTCACGTCCGCGCTGTCCGGAGTGCCGAGGCTGCTGCGCACGACGCCCTTCGTGCTCTTCGCGTCCACGTCGGCGGCGATGCCCGCGCTGACGCCGACCTCGATCCCTCCGGCCGCGTTCGACAGCTCCACCTGGCCGCGCGTGACCCGCCCGATCCGGATCGGGCAGCGAGCCGCCTTGGCGACGACGTTCCCGTCCGCCGTGCCGATGTCGAAGCGGCCGTTCGCACCGCCGAGGTCGACGTCGGAGCGGGCGTGGCCGATCCAGACCTCGCCGCCGGTGCCCTGGTACCGGATCTCGCCGCCGGCCTCGCCGATCCGCAGGCCCGCCGAGGCGCCCTCGACGACCGCTTCCCCGGCGACGTGGCCGACCACGAGGCCGCCCGCGCCGAGGTTGCCGCGCAGCGCGGCGACCCGGTCGAGCCGGACCTGGCCCGAGCCGATGCTGACCTCGCAGTCGCCGAGCGCCCCGTCCGCCTGAACCTCGGTCCAGGCCGTGTTCAGGACCAGCTTGGACCCGGCGGGCAGCTCGATCGCGATGTCGACGGAGCCGGTCTGGCGGCCGGATTTGGCCGTCTTGACCGCGAGCACGCCGTCGGCGAACTCGACCTTGGTCTTCTCGGCGACCTTCACGTCGGTGGAGTCGGCCGCGTCGACGGGCTGGACCCGCACGACGGTTTCGGTGCGCTCGCCCGCGGTGATCCGGACGCGGGCGCCGGCGGTGGTGAGGGCGGCGGTGATGGGGCTGGGGGTGGTGAAGGTGGACATTTCCGGTTCTCCCTGGCTGGCTTGGTGGTTCGTGGTGACCACATTCGCCTGCTGGGCGGACACGGGGCTGTCACGGCTCAGACGCGGGTCGCCCGCCCGTGTCAGTACGTGGGCGGGCGACCTGCGAACGGTGCCTCGTCTTGCCGGATTTGCTTGTGCCGCGGCGAAAACCCGCTGCGCGGGCGGCGAGCAGGGCCCGGCGGGTCAGAAGGTGGTGAGGACGGGTGCGCTGGCGCCGCGGTTCCAGGTGATGGTGCCGTGCTGGAAGCGCTGGGTCCAGCCGGTGCTGGTGGTTTGCTCGTCGGTGGTGGGGAAGCCGAAACGGCCTTGTTCCCAGCCGTTCTGGCGCCAGGTCTGCCGGATAGAGCCCTGGACGGCGTGCGCCTGCCCGGTTTGCTCGCTGTAGTAGATCGAGGCGTTGGCGGGGCCGTTCGGGTCGCCGAAGGCGGCGTCGGTGGGCTGGCCGAAATGCACGTAGGACCCGGCGCCGTTGGGGCCCTGGGGATTGGGGGTGGGGGAGAGCCCGGTGAGCGGGTGGGGGAACCAGGTCTCGCGGCCGAGCGCGATCCATTTGTCCCAGACCGGTCCGTAGAGTGCGCGTGCGTCGTCGCCCGGGCCGGCTTCGGGGGTCCAGTAGACGGATCCGCCGTTGCCGCCGCCGGCGGCGGGGTTGCCGGTGAAGTCGGCGTGCATGACCTCGCCGCCGAGGGCCTGGCTGGTGGCCGGATAGCCCAGCGGCCCGGCTGGCCCGCCGGTTTTCAGGTAGCGGGAGTAGAGCGGGCCGTAGATCGCGTGCGCGCCGCCGGCGGCGGTGTAGTAGATCGCGCCGTACTCGTATTGCTGGATCCAGCCGAGGCGTTCGGGGATTTCGGCGGCGGCCGGGTTGGCGCGCTGCACGTGGCCGTAGGCGCTGCCGAGGAAGAACTCGGCCGCTTCGTCGGCCGCCAGCCGTTGCCGTTCGGCGGTGACCGCGGCGTAGCCTTTCGCGGTGGCGGCGCTGATCAGCCGCAGCGCGGACGCGGCGGTGCCTTCCTTGCCCGCCCCGACCGAGGTCCAGCCGCCCAGGTCGATGTCGACCGCGCCCGCCTTCCCCGCGTCGTCGATGAGCGTGACGGTGATCGGGTGGGCGGCGTCGCCGGACAGCAGGTAGGCACCGGGCACGTCCACCGCGTATTCCCCGAAGTCGTCCGGGATTTCGAAGCACACCGGCCGGCCGTCGCCCGCCGAGGACTTCACCCGCACCACGTCGGTCCGCCCGGCGCAGCTCACCGGCTCCAGCGGCACCGGGTCCGCGGCCGCCGCCACACCCGGCAGGCTCAGCCCCGCCAGGACGCACGCGGCGACCACGCCGATCCGAGACACGCGCACCATCGATTCCCCCTCGTCGAAACATCAGTCTGAACCGGCGTGCCCGAAACCGTGCACCGCGCACGGCGGGATCTCCACAACGCCGGTACGGCATCCTAAACCGGGCAAAACAGCTGAAGCGCGGAAGATGCCATTCGTTACTTTCCGGACAAGCATTTTCTGCTCGATGGTCATGATCGGATAATCGCCAACAGCGGCAAAAGTCTTGTCTCGCAGCATGTCCCGAGCGTCGGGTGTGACGCCCGTTACAAACCGGAGTGCTCCACTTGTCTCGATGCTTACGATTCGTCCCGTCCCGTCCGGTACCGGGGGCCGGAAATCGCTTTGACAACGGCGTGCTCGACGGAAATCGGCGCGGCGTTTCTTTTTCATGCGCGAAATCTGCGCGCGTGTTTCCGAGGGGGATGGGCAAGTGCGGACATCAGGGACGGCTCGTGCCGGGCGCGGGGGCGCTGCGGCGCGGGTGGTGGCGGGCGTGCTGGCGCTGGCGGTGACGGCGGGCTTGACGGGCGCGCCCGCGGCGTCCGCGGATCCCGTTCCCGTCGCCGCGCCGGTCGCGTCGGACCGGGAACAGGTGCTCGCGGTGTGGCGGGACGGCGGACCGGCGGTGCGCGCCGCCGCCGGAGCGGCGCTGACCGGCACGGACGCGCAGCTGAGGGCGTTCCTGGAAACGGGACAGGCAGCAGCGGACGCTCAGGACGCGCGAGCGCAGGTGGAGCAGATCGCCGCCGGGGGCGGCGCGGCGGTGCGCGAAGACGCGGCGAGAGCCCTGGCGGGCTCGGCGCAGGATCTCAAGACGTTCCTGGACTCCGGGTGGCGGGGCGGGTATCTGCGCGATCTGCGCGGCCAGGTGGACCAGATCCGCGCGGGGGCCGCGGAAGGCACTGAGGTCCGCCGCCGCGCCGAGGCCGCTCTTTCCCAGGACACCGTGGAGGCGCTGCGGCGATTCCTGGACACCGACCGGACCGTCGGCGAGAACATCGACGTGGACATGCGCGTCGCCCGGTTGCTGGATGCCGCTCCGAAGGGATCCGCGGTCTACCAGGCGATCCAGGTGGCATTGGACGGGACACCGGAGGAAGAGCGGGAGTTCCTCGACTTCGGGTACGCGCTCGCGGTCGCGCGCGACAACGAGCTGCTGTCGGTGCGGACTCTGGCTGAACAGGCCCAGTGGGCGCGGCAGCAGGCCGCCGAGCAGACCGCGGTGGCGAAGGACTCGTCCGCCCGCGCGGTCAAGCTCGCCGACGCGGCCGCCTGGGCCGCTGAGCAGGCCGGGTGGGCTTCCGGGAACGTGGAGCACCAGGCGGGGCAGGCCGCCGCCGACGCGGCTCGCGCCGCGGATCTGGCCGGCCGGGCCGCGCAGGCGACCCAGCAGGCCGTGGCTTCGTCGCGGGCCGCGGCGACCGCCGCGCGCACTGCGGTTTCGGCGGCTTCGCGCGCCGCGGCTGCCGCGGCAGTCGCTTCCCGCGCGGCAGGGAAGGCCGCCCGCGCGGCGGCTGCTGCGGCGGGAGACGCGCGCAAGGCCGCCGACGCTCGCGCCGCCGCCACCGCCGCCCGCGACGCTGCGGCCGGAGCCCGCACCTCCGCCGAGGCTGGGCGGGCCGCTGGCGACGCGGCGATCCAGGCGGGCATCGCCGCGTCTGCCGCAGCCGGAGCCGGGGAGAAGGCCGCAGCAGCGGCAGCCGCGTCGGCGAATGCCGCCCGCGCGGCCGGGACCGCGAACGCGCATTACCGGCAAGCGGTGCGGGCCGCGGCTCGCGCGCAGGCCGAGGCCGTCCACGCCCGGGCGGCGGCCAACACCGCCACGAATCTGGCCGGGCAGGCGAACTACGCCGCCCAGGAGGCGGCCAACACCGCCGACAGCGCGGCGGGCTTCGCCGAAGCGGCCGCGACGCAGGCCGATGACGCGGCCGCGCACGCCCGTGATGCGGCCGAAGCAGCGCAGGCCACCGTGACCGCTGCCCAGGCCGCCACCACCGCCTCGGACAACGCCCGCGCCGCCGCGGACAAAGCCCAGGCCATCGCCGACAAGGCACGTGAGGCCGAGGCGGCCCTGGTGGCCGCCGCGCACCAGCACAAGCTCGCCCTCGCCCGCGCGGCGGCAGAGCAGCCCGACGCCGAGCACCCGGACGACCCCGCCACCGACACCCCCTCCGCCGGGCCCGAAACCCGCCGCTGGGACTCCGACACGCAGAAGCTGATCACCGCGGCCCGCGACCCGCACGCCACCCAGGCGGCGCGGGCGGGCTTGGTCCGCCAGGCCGCGCTGCGGCTGGCCGAGAACCCCGGAACCGGCCCCTGGACCCGGTCGGTCGCCGAAACCGCTCTCGGCGGCACCGACGCCGAGGCCGAACTGGTCGCCTGGGCCGGGCTCGACGCCGCCGCCGAAGCCGACGACCGGGACCGGATCGCGATGCTCGCCGACCCCGGCAACGTCGTTTCCGACGCTGGCGACCCCGGCAAGCTCCGGGCGGCAGCGGCGAGCGCGGCGGCCGGGACGATCGAACAGATCCGCAGCTTCCTCGCCGATCCCGCCTATCCCGGCCGTGACACCGACGACCAGAACGCCGTCCGGGCCGTGCTGGACACCGCCCGCGCCGCGGGACAGCAGGCGCTCGCCGACGCCGCGACCGCCGCGCTCGCCGGGAACGCGGCCGACGTGCGGGCCCTGCTCGCCCGCACCCAGGCCTACCGGGAGGAACGCGACGACATCCTCGCGGTAGGCCGCATCCAGGCCCAGGCGCGCACCGACAAACAGCAGAACCTCGGCGACGCCGCCGAGGAAGCCCTCGCCGGTCCCGCGGCCGGAGTCCGGGACTTCCTCGACCGCGGCCAGCACCTCGCCCTCGCGAAGGACAAGGTCACCGCCGCGCACATCGCGAGCGTCGAGCACTTCCTCACTCTCGCCCGCGAAGCGGCGGCACTCGCCGCAGGCGACGCCGCCGACGCCTGGAACGCCGTCCCCGCCGCACTGGCCGCCGCCAACAAGGCGGCGGAACAAGCCCAGCGCGCCCGCGGCTACGCCGACCAGGCCGCCGGATTCACCGCCCAGGCCCGCGCCGCCGCCCAGCGCGCCGCCGATTCCGCCAACCAGGCCGCGGAATCCTCCCGGAAGGCCCGAGCCGCCGCCGACCAAGCCAACAATTCCCAGACCACCGCCACCGCGGCGGCCCAGCGCGCCTACCGCTACGCGGCCACCGCACGTGTTTCCGCGCAGCAGGCCGCTCTTTCCGCTTCGCGCGCCGCCATCTCGGCAGCCGACGCTGCCCACGATGCCGCCGAAGCCCGTGACGCCGCTGACGCCGCCTACCGCATCTACTACGCGAAGGTCGCCGCCGAAGTCCGGCTCAACCGAGCCAACCCCGAGGAACACACCACCGACGGCAGCGCGGCCGACGACCTCGCACAGCCCGCGCTCGGGCACGACCTGTCCGACGAACGCTACGAAGCCCTGCGCGGGCTCGGGTACACCGGCTCCCGCCGCTTCACCTGGCAGGAAGCCCTCGACTTCGCCTCCCGCGGCCCTTGGCCCCAGGCCGAAGTCTGCTACGCCCTCGGCGGCACTGCCGACGAATGCCGTCCCGACGGTCCTCTGGGCGGTTTCGCGGGCCTCATTTACGACATTTTCCTCTCCGACATCAAAGCCTGCGCTCTGATGGACGCCAAAGCCTGCACCATGATGGCCGCGGGCGCCGCCGGCCGCGGGGCCAAGATCATCCGCGAAGCGGGCAAGATCGGCGAAGGAGCCGCCCGCGTCACCCTCCCCAAAATCGGCGAGAAACCGCGGAAGGTCGTCAACACCGACGTGCGGCACCTCGGCGACGACGAGCGATGGCGCCGCGGCGGCTTCCCGGACGAGAAAACGGCACGGGAAGCGGTGCAGGGCCTCGGAAAGTCGATCGAAGGCAACGGATTCCCCGCCGGGACCATCGCGGACAGTTCCCGCGTCGACCGCCTGCTGGTGCCGCTGAACGACAAGACCTACGCTGTCTACCAGATCAAGCCGAACGGCAACGCCGTCTTCAAAACCATCCTGATCAAGCGAGGCTAAGTGACCGCAGGGCAGACGAAGCCTCCGCCGGCCGCCTTCTGGCGGTTCGGCTCCGACGGCGAACGCCGCGTCGTGCGCGACGTGCTGTACCGCCGGTTCCCGCGCTTGACGAGCCTGCTCGCCGACAGTTTCGCCCGGGTGCTCGGCGGCGACGTCGCGCACCCGGGAAACCCCGGCGGCGGCAACGACGTCGTCCTCGAGACGATCGTCCTTCTCGCCGAGGTCAACGGGAATCTCGGCCGCGTGCCCGCCGGACGGCTGCCCGACCTCGTCAGCGAGGCCATGGCCCGCAGTCTCGGCCACGCGGCCGAACCCGGCGCCGTGCGGGAGGCGGCCAGGATGATCGGCGCCGCGGCGGAGGCCGTCGACTGGGAAGCCCTCGCCTGGGCCGCGACTGATTACGACGGAGGAGCGCTCCCGGAGGACATGCGCCCGCGCAGCGCCCCGTTCTGGGCGTTGCTGAACACGCCGGAGGAATACGCGGCGGCGAAGGCGGTGCTGGACCGGCAGTTCCCGCGGACTGTCGCGGTCTTGTCGCAGTGCCTGGAACAGGCCGACCTCCAGGATCTCGTCTATCCCGGCCAGACCCCGGAGTATTCCGACCTCGTGCGCGAGACGCTGGTGCTGCTGGCCGACGTGCGAGCCGACCTCGGCCAGGTGTCCCCGGAACGGCTCGGGCACGTCTTGCGCGAGGCTGACGCGCGATGTTTCGGCGAACCGGCCGAGGAGCATCGGGTCCTTCGCGCGGTCGACCTCATCCTCGCCGAGCACGCTGCGGTTCAGGGCGGGTGACCGAAGGCCGCGACCGCCCGAGGCGCGCCTCTTTCGCGGGGTCCCTCCGATCGCACGACCGGCGTAACTGCGTGCACTGGTCGCCGTCTCCGCGGCTGGACTGAAACCGCTGCACGAAAGACATTCGGTGCCATGGCCGAGGCACGATCGCCTGGCCAATTCCCCGCTCCTCGGTTCCGGTTCAGCTTCCTGTGGGGGAGCGGATCGGATGGCGGACCAACGTCGTGCCCTCTGCGGTATGAGAACGACTGGCCGGGCTGGGAAAGCCACGGAGGTGGACGGTGCGTCCGCTTGCCGCCGGTCTCGCGATCCCCGGCGAGGGGGTCTGCAGCTGAGGCCGGAGCCGGGCCACCCGGTGCCGGGAGACCGGCCCGCGTCCGGTCTTCGGATGCCCGGTCGCGCCGCGCGGCCTCAAGCGGGTTCCGCCGGGACGCTCAGGACAGCTGCCCGTCGTAGTCCGGGAGCTTGAAGCCTTTCTCGTAGTTGCCGCCGGTGAAGTCGCCGGGCCGGTTGCCGACATTGGCGATGATCGTGTAGCCCGCGGCGGCGTATTCCTTGCGGCAGCGCTGTTTCGTGTCGGTCGCGTGCTGTTCGCCGCGCTTGCGCACGCATACCTGGTCCACGCTGTACCCGACGTCGGTCAGCGCGCGCTTGGCCTCCGACGCGTCGCTGCGGTAGCTGGCGACGAGCACGCTCACGCCGAGTTTCTTGGCGTGCTGCGCGAAATTCAGCACGTCCTGGGTCGCTTCCCCGGGCCGGTAGTAGGTTTCGAGGGCGGTGTTGTCGATATCGGTGACGATGGCGAGCTTCGAGCCGCCCTTGGCGACCCGGTCGTCGAGGTAGCCGAGGCCGCCGGACATGGCCTCGCGGACGTCGGAGAGCCAGGTTTGGTAGCTCGGCACTCCGCTCGCCGAGGCCGGTGCGGCGGCTCCCGTCGCGACGGTGGCGCAGGCCAGCGCGACCGCGGCGAGGCGGCCGGTCACGTGATTCCGCATGATTCTCCCTTGTCGGTGAAGGAAACTTCGAAGCCGGTGGGAATGCTACGGAGACGGCGGGCGGGCTGAACCCGGCGAAAGTCGTTAACAGAGTGCGCGAAGTGGCGGTCCGGCGCCGTGCCGAGCATCATCGGGCGATGTCCGAGACGACGTTCGCCCGCGCGTTCACGGCCGCTGCCGACCGTGCTGGGTTCAGCCTGCGGCAGATCCAGCGCGGACTGGCGCGCCGGGGCACGACGGTGAGCGTGGCGACGTTGAGCTATTGGCGCAGCGGTCGGAGCCAACCCGAGCGGGACGCGGCGGCGGCGTTGGCCGCGCTCGAAGATCTCCTCGGCGTGCCCGCGGGCGAACTGTCCGGGCTTGTCGGCGGACGCCGTCCGCGTGGCCGTGGAACGCCGTCCGCGCAAGAGGTGCACCGGCTGGCGAATGTCTGGGGCGCACCGGATTCCCTCCGGGCCGCGCTCGGTCGGCTGACCGTTCCGCCGCTGCGCACGGTGTCCCGGCACGAGACGCTGTTCCTCGGCCGCACCGGCGCGAACCGGCGACTGGTCGTCTCCGCGACGCTGCGCGCGGTGGGCTCCGCCCGGACTGCCGTCGCGGTCGTGCGCGGCACGGCCGTCGGGCGCGTTCCGGTGCTCGGCCGGACCCGCGGCTGTGCGCTGCGCCAGGTCCATCCTGTCGCCGACCAGGGAATCGCCCTGCTGGAACTGGATCTCGGTCGTCCTTTGTCCACAATGGACACGCGGCGGATCTGGTACGAGGTGTTGTTCGACGACGACGTCCGCAGCGATCACTGGTTTCACCGGCCGTATCGCACGCCGGGCGAACTGCGGGTCACCGCGGTGTTCCGGCCGCCCGCGCTCCCGTCGGCGGTCGCCGTGGCGGCTCCCGGGCCGCATCCCGGCGCGCACCTCGCCGGAAACCGGGCTACGGCGGTGACGAACAACGCCCGCCCGGGCTGTTTCGGGCTTCGCTGGAGCTGGCCCGATCTCGGGGGATGACCGGTCTGGCAAGAGATGCCGTGCGTCGGCGTGGGAGAACCAGCGGACGGATGGCTCGCGGAGCCGGAAGCGCACGGCGGAGGCTGCCCGGGGCGGGCGATCGCCCGCCCCGGGCAGCGGCGGTTCAGAGACGCGACGCGAGATCCGCCCACCCGGGAGCTCCGATCCGGACGAACATCGGGGTCGTGTCCAGCGGTGCCGCGTAAGCGCGCAGCGTCCGGCCGCCCAGTTCGACCCGCTTGGTGTGCGGGTCGAACCACAATCCGGGCGGCAGCGCGATGTCGCGCGACGTGCCCGCGGTGATCATCGGGGCCGCCAGCAGGGCGGGGCCGAGCATCCACTCGTCGTCGACGGTGTCGAAGCGGTGGTCGGCGGGGAAATCGAAGTACACCGGCCGCATGATCGGCGAACCGTCCTTGACTGCTTGCTGCACCTGGGCTTTCAGGTAGTCCGCCAGTTTCGCGTGCGTGCGGACCGCGGCGGCGTACAGCTTCGCGGTGTCGGCCGGGTAGGCGACTGGCTTGCCTGTCGTGGTGTCGACCGTCGTCACCGGGGACGTCGAGGCGTACATGAGCGGCATCAGCGACGCGGCCTGCGCCCAGCGCACCAGCACCTCGCGCGACGGCGGCGGCATGCTGTTCGAGCCGCCGATCATGTCCGTCTCGACGAAGGGGTAGCCGTTAGCCGAGATCGCCGACGCGCGGCGCAGCGACGTGCGCAGGCCGTCCCACGTGGTGTCCGCGTCGACCGCCCGGATCACGAAGCCGTAGCGCTGGTTGCCCCAGTGCGTGCGGATGCCCGCGCCCTGCTGGTCGAACGCGTCGGTCATGTCCGCGCCGAGCTTCTGGTAGTCCTGCGGGGTCAGGTTCCCGGTGGTGGCGCAGCGGTCGTCGAAGAAACGGGTGTCGAACTTGAAGCCGTCGACGCCGTAGTCCGCCATCAGCTTCCGCAGGTTGCCGGTGTACCAATCGCGGGCCTGCGGGTTGCCGAGGTCGATGATGCCCGCGGTGCCGTTCCACCAGGTCACCGTGCACGGCTGGGCCGGGTTTCCTTTGGCGCGCACGAGATAGCCGTGGTCGCGGGCGTAGGCGTAGTTCGCCGAGTCCAGGTTGATCCAGAAAGTGGTCCACAGGCCGAATTTCTGGCCCATCGCGTGGATGTCCTCGGCCAGCTTCTTCGGGTCCGGGAACGTCTTCGGGTCGAAGGTCAGGTTGCCGTAGTTGGATTCCCATTTGTCGTCGAGCTGCACGGTGTGCCCGGCGACGCCCGCCGCTTTCAGGTCCCGCGCCCACGAAAGCACTTTGTCCTGGTCGATGTCGCGGTAGTACTGCGCCCAGGAATTCCACAGTGGACTCGCGTACTCGGCGTCGGTGGCGTCGCTCTTGGCCGGTTTGCCGACTTCGCCGATGTAGTCGTCGTAGACCGCGCGGCGGCTCGATTCCACGAACACCGTGCTCGAGTATTCCGCGGAATTCGTGACGGCCAGGTCGGCGCGCCCGCCCGCCAGCGCGACCTTCATCGGCTGCGCGGTGCGGACGAAGAGCCCGACCGACTTCGAGGTGAAGAAGTAGGGCTCCTGCATCATGTAGCTGGCGGGGGAGAACTCCGGCTCGTCCACCGTTCCTGCGGAAAGCGGATACGGCTGGGTTTTGCCCTCGCTGGTTTCGCCGCCGCCGTACCAGTGACCGGACGTCGTGAGGTCGAAGTGGGTCGCGCGCTGTCCTGCGGCGAGCCCGTCGACCGTCCACTTCAGATCGAAGCGGTCCGGGCGCGGCGTGATCCGAAGGGTCACCGTGCGGCCCGCGGTGCTGTCGGCGCGGGCGACGACGGTGGTGCCCTCTCGGGAGATCGACCGTACGCGCGTCACCACGCCGCCGTCGAAGGTGAACGCGTCGGACGCGGTGCGCAGCAATTGTTCGCCGCCGCGGGTAAGGCTCAGGCCAAGGCGGGCGGTGTCGATGCGCAGGTGGTAGCCGGGGGAATCGGGACCGCGCGGCACGGAGATCGAAGAAAGCGGTTCGGCCGCGGCGGGAGTCGCGACGGAACCGGTGAGGACGAGCCCGGCCGCCGCGTACGCGAGTCGTCGAGGCACTCGAGGCATGGGAGCCTCCTATTCTGCGTGAATATGCTCAATGTGACGCTCGAACCTGCAGTAGTAAGCATGTCGCGCGGCGGCTTTGTCAAGGCTTGGCCTCGGGCGGCCGAGCGGGAAAACGCTCGGCGAAATCGGGGAGTCCTGAATGGACCCGGGCACGACTGTTCCGCCGTCCGGCCAAGGAGCGGCGGACGGCGAACCGGGACGGCCCTCAGGCGATCTGGACCGGGATTCCGGCGGCCTTGAGAGCGGCGGTGACGTCGGGGTCGGCGTCGGTGTCGGTCACGACTTCGTGGACGTCGGTGATGTCGCAGATGCGGGCGAAGGCGCGGCGGCCGAGCTTCGAGCTGTCCGCCACGGCCACCACTCGGGCCGCGTTGCGCACCATGAGCCGGTTGATGTCCGCCTCGCCCTCGTGGCAGGCGAACGCGCCCGCGGCGGGGTGCAGCGCGTCCACGCCGAGGAAGAGCAGGTCCAGGCTGAGCTGGCTGAGCACCAGGGTGGCCAGCGGCCCGCTCAGTTCGAAGGACTGCGGGCGGGCGACCCCTCCGGTGACGACGATCTTCATGTTCGGCCGCACCGCCAGCTCGTGGGCGATGTTGAGCGCGTTGGTCACGATGGTGAGGCCGGGGGCGTCGGCCAGGTCCGCGCGCATGGCCAGCGCCCGGGCCACGCCCGCGGTCGTGGTGCCGCCGTTGAGGCCGACCACCATCCCGTTGGACACCAGTGCCGCCGCCGCGGCGCTGATCCGCTGTTTTTCCGGGGCGTGGCGGGCGGTTTTGTAGCGCAGCGGCAGATCGTAGGCCAGGTCGTTCGCGACGGCTCCGCCGTGGGTGCGGGTGAGCAGCTGCTGTTCGGCGAGGTGGTCCAGGTCGCGGCGGATCGTGGCGGCGGAGACGTTCAGCTCCGCGGCCACCTCTTCGACGTCGAGTTTCTCCCGTTTCGCCAAGAGGTCCAACAGTGTGCTCAACCGTTCATGCCGAGCCATCGGCTTGTGCTCCCTTCGAGCCGGTCCCCGTGCCTGTTTGCCCGCCGCCGCGCCATTGTTCACCCCTCCGGCCGATCGCGCTCATCCGGCCCCGCCGCCGGTTTTCATCCGGAAGTCGTACTCGGCGGGCAGCGGGCCAGCGGAGATGGCGTGCCACACGTCGCTCAGCGACGTCTCGCCCTCGCGGATCCCGGGCACGGTGAACCCGCGCTCGTACACCTCGCGCGCCCCTTCGAGATCGCCGAGCGCGAGCGAGATCCGCGCCCGCAGCAACGCGAACCGGCCTTCGACCGGCCACGGTTCGAGCAATTCCCGTGCGGCGCCGGGATCTCCGGCGGCGAGGTGCGCGGCGATGGCCTCCACCGCGAGCGGAGCGAGTTTCGGCAGCAGGTCCAGCGCCCGCCGGTAGTTCTCCGCGGCGCGCACCGGATCGTCCTGGGCGGCGGCGAGATTGCGCCACGCCCAGCCGTTCGGCTCCGCCTCGACCGACCGGTGCCAGGCGGCCGCCGCGCCCTCGCGGTCGCCTGCCGCCCAGCGTGCGATTCCCCGGTGGTACCAGGTGAGCCAGCCCTTGTCGGGCACGGCCTCCAGCAGGTCGGCCCAATGCCGGTTGACGAGCGTTTCCGGCGGTTCGGCGGCGGGCTCGGCCCGGGGTGCCACGCCGTCGAGCAAGTCCAGCCACGGCTGCTGCGCCGCGCCGAGACTGCTCTCGGGAAACGGCGTGCCGGGCAGGTCCACCAGCATCCGGCGGGTTTCCAGTGCGCCCCAGCCGGATCCCGCCGCCAGAAGTTCGCCGGGCGCGGCGTCGGCGGACGCGCGCCATTCGCGCCACCGCCGGTCCAGTTCTTCCGCGGCGGGCAGTCCCGCGGCGACCGAGGCGAGCGCGGCTGACCAGTCCGGTCCGTGCGCGAGTTCCGGGTCGGCCGCGACCGGGCCGTAGCTTTCGAGCCAGTCCCACGAGGCGCCCGCGGGCAGCCGCAGGTGTTCGAGCTGCGTGCGGGCCAGCCCGGCCTGGATTTCGAGGTATCCCTCCTTGCCCGGCGCGAGCCATTCCTGCCACCGTCGCCCGCCCGCGGATTCGCCCCACACGAACAGTTTCCGCCCGCGCAGCCGCGCGGTGGACGCCTGGCCGAGCCCGTGCCCGTCCGCGTCCACGGCGGCGATCCACGGCGGTCCGTCGACCTCGAAGAAGTAGTCGGCCGCCGCCGTCGCCCGGGCGGGATAGGTCAGGTCGCCGGTGACGTCGACGAGTTCCAGCCGCCCGGAATAGCCGTAGTGCCAGGCTTTGCCCGCGGGCGCGAGCACGCGGGTCCCGGCCGTCTGCGCCACCGCGGTGTTGGACCACCAGTACACCGGCACGTCGCTGTCGTGCGGGTTGCGGATCCGGACGCCGACGAACAGCCGGCGCGATCCTTCGGGCAGCCAGAAATCCAGCTGGTACGGCAGATCGCGGGTGCGTTCCCATTCCCACAGCCGCAGCAGCGGTTCGCCGCCCGGCCCGGGTGCCTCGGCGGCGAACATCGGCGCGCAGGTCAGCGTGGTGTGCCCGGTGCTGCCGAGATTCCACTCGACGCCGCCGGCGAACCACGCGTCGCGCAGCGCCAGGTTCGCCGGCTGGAACACCGGGTTGCGGTACACCAGGTCCCGGCCGGTTTCCTTGTCCAGCAAGGAATGCAGCCGCCCGCCCAGCCCGGGCAGGACGGTCGCGCGCAGGTGCTCGTTCTCCAGCACCAGCGCGGGCAGCCGCTGTTCGGTCCGCTCGCGGCCGTATCCGTCCTGCATCCGGTACGGCAGCACCGTGTCCAGCCGGCCGTAGGACAGGTTTGCCGCGAGGTCAGCGGGAAGTTCGCCCGCATTGACCACCGACGCCGCCGGTTCGGTCCGGATCAGCGGCGGCAACGGGTTTTCCGGGCCGAGCGCGGCGGCGGGGAGGACGAGTTCGGTGCTCGTGATCGTGCTCATGCGTCCGGCAGCCGTTCGCCGGTGGCGGCGTCGAACAGGTGCGCCGCGCCGGTTTGCGGCGCCAAGGAAATCTCCTCGCCGCGCCGCCACGGGGCCATGCCCGGCGTCCGCACGGTGAGCACCCGGTCCCCGGTCCGGCAGTAGAGGTACTGGTCGCTGCCGAGTTCCTCGACGACTTCGACGACCGCGCGGTATCCGGTGCCGCCGATGTCCCAGCCTTCCGGCCGCACGCCGACGACGATCCCCGGCCCGGTCAGCGCGGACCGCTGCGCCGGGGTGAGCGGGAGCGTGCCGTCGCCCGCCGCCGCGCCGGAACTGTCCACTGTGGTCTCGATGAGGTTCATCGCGGGCGAGCCGATGAAGCCCGCGACGAACACGTTGCGCGGGCGTTCGAACAGCCCGACCGGGGAATCGCATTGCTGCAGCACGCCGTCGCGCAGCACGGCCACGCGGTCGCCCATGGTCATCGCTTCGATCTGGTCGTGCGTGACGTACAGCGTGGTGGTGCCGAGCCGCCGTTGCAGCGACGCGATCTGCGTGCGGGTCTGCACCCGCAGTTTCGCGTCCAGATTGGACAGTGGCTCGTCCATCAGGAACACGCTCGGCTCCCGCACGATCGCGCGGCCCATCGCCACCCGCTGCCGCTGCCCGCCGGACAGCTTCGCCGGACGCCGGTCCAGGTATTCGGTCAGGTCCAGGGTCGCCGCGGCTTCGCGGACCCGGCGCTCCCGCTCGTCCTTCGGCATGCGCGCGAGCTTGAGGTGGAAGCCGATGTTCTCCGCGACGGTCATGTGCGGGTAGAGCGCGTAGTTCTGGAACACCATCGCGATGTCCCGTTCCTTCGGCGGCAGTTCGGTGACGTCGCGCTCGCCGATGTGGATCGAGCCGCCGTCCACGCCCTCCAGCCCGGCGAGCATCCGCAGCGTGGTCGATTTGCCGCAGCCGGACGGCCCGACCAGCACCAGGAATTCGCCGTCGGCGACCTCCAGGTCGAGCCCGTCCACCGCGGGGCGCTCGACCCCGGCGTAGTAGCGGGTGGTGTCGGTGAAACTCACGGTGGCCATCGAAGTCCTACTTTCCGGCGCCGAGGGTCAGGCCGGTGATGATCCGGCGGGCGAGCACGACGTAGAGCAGCAGCATCGGGAGCACGACGATCGCCACCCCGGCGATCAGCCCGCCGTACTCGGACTGGTAGCTGGCCGCGCCGTAGAAGGTGAACAACGCGCGCGACAGCGTGAAATGGGCCTGGTCCTTGAGGAATACGATCGCCAGCAGCGTTTCGTTCCACAGCCCGATCGCGTTGAGCGTCAGCGCGGTGATCACGCCGCCGCGGGCGAGCGGCAGGACGACCGACACGAACACCCGCACCGGCGAGGCTCCGTCGAGCACCGCGGCCTCTTCGATCTCTTCCGGCAGCGAGCGGAAGAACCCGGTCAGCAGGAACACCGTGAACGGGATCGACAGCGCCACGTAGAGCACGAACAGCCCGTACTGGTTGTCCAGGTGGATCTCGCTGAACGCGACGAACAGCGGGATGATCACGGTCTGGAACGGCACCCCCATGCCGATCGCGACGCCGTTGGTCAGCACGCCCGAACCGCGCACCCCGAGCCGGGTGAGCGCGTAAGCGCAGGGCGCGGAGATCGCCACCGTGACGACCGTCGCCAGGCCGACCAGGACCACAGTGGACAGCACGGCGTCGCCGAATCCGGCGTTGTTCCAGGCGTAGACGAAGTTCCGGAACGGCTTGCCGACGTGAAACCATTGGTAGGGCAGGGCGAACGGCTTGGTGAAGATCTCCACCGGGGTCTTGAACGACGCGGTGATCAGCCAGTACAGCACCAGCAGGTTGCCGGCGGTGAACAGCCACACGATCACCGAGCCGAGCAGCCGCAGCGGGCTGAGCCTGCGGCTGCCGGGCGCCGGGCGGGGCCGGCGCGGCGGGGTGCGCCGGGGCTTGCCCGCCGCGCTGCCGCGCGGCGGCGCTTCCGTGACGGTCACAGGATCTCCTTCAGAACTGGATGGCGTCACGGCGCATCAGCCGGCGCAGGAGCACGACGAGGATCGAGACGAGGGCGATCATCGCGACCGCGCAGGCGCAGGCCGCGCCGAAGTCCGGCGTGCCGTTCGAGCCGAAGGTCCGGTCGAACACGTAGATGCCGAGCGTCCACGCCCGGTTCGGCGGGGCGTAGGTGCCGGGCCCGGCGAGCACGAAGACGAGTTCGAAGATCTTGAGCGCGTTGATCGTCCACAGCACGCCGGCCACGCCCACCACGTCCCAGGTCAGCGGGAGCGTGATGGAGCGGAACTTCTGCCAGGGCGAGGCGCCGCCGAGGTCGGCGTCCTCGTAGAGGTGCGGCGGGATCTGGTCCACCGCGGCCATCAGGATGGTGATGTAGAAGCCGGAGCTGGCCCAGATCAGCGACGCGGTCACCACCCCGGTCACGTTCTCCGGCGCGAGGAATTTAGCCGCGTCCGCGCCGAGGTGCTCCAGCACGTAGTTGGCGAGCCCCTGTTTGCCCGGCTGGTACTTGAACACGAAGCCGAGGAACATGCCGAGCGCGACCGGGGCGACGATGTTCGGGAAGAACAGGATCGCCCGCACGATCTTCCCGCCGCGCATGTCGCGCAGCACCATGGTGAACAGGAACGCGAGCAGGAAGGTGCCGACGCCGCCGAGGAACACGTAGATCAGCGTGTTGCCGAAGGCGTAGCGGAACGCGTCGCTCTGCCACATCCGCACGTAGTTCCCGACCCCCTGCGGCCGCGGCGTGTCGCCCGCGCCGGACCAGCTGGTGAAGCTGAGCACGACGGTCGCGATCGTCGGCAGCACCAGGAACGCCAGGTAGAGCGCCAGCGCCGGGGCGGCGAACGGCCAGAACAGCTTGCGTTTGCGGCTCAGGTGCGGCCCGAGCGCGGGCCGCCGCCCGGCCCGGGCCGCCTCGGTGACTGTGGTGACTGTCGCCATCAGTGCTGGTTCTTCCAGAAGGCGGCGGACTTCTGCGCGAGCTGCGCGACGAACGCCTCCGGAGTCAGCTGTCCCTTGAGCAGCGCGGTGTCGGCGGGGTCGAACACGTCGGTCTGCCATTTACCGCCGGCGATCGCGTCGATGCCGTCGTACTGCAGCACGTGCTCCTTCTTCTGGTCGTCCATCACGGTCTTGACCGGCTTGAGGTCGTCCGGCACCGCGAGATCGGGGCGGGGCACCAGGTTGTCGGCCACCGCCGGGATGCCGGCGAGGTTGCCCTTGTTGAGGAAGTAAGCGATGAACGCTTTGGCCGCTTCGGCGTTTTTCGCCTTCTTGGGCACGGCGAAACCGATCGACATCTGCTCCACGGTGTCGTGCGTGGCGCCGGGCGGCATCGGGAACTGGAAGGAGCCGTAGTCGATCTTCGTGCCCGCGCCCTGCTTGTCCAGGTATTCGCGGGTTTCGCTGGGCGCCCAGGTGCCGACGTAGAGGAAGCGGGCGTCGCCGTCCGCCCAGCGCTGCTGGATCTGCGGGAACTTGGCCGCGTCCCAGCCGTCGATGAAGTACTTCGAGATCCGCGCGGTCTGCGCGGCCGCTTCGCGGAACCCGGGCACGTCGGTCCACGCGCGGCCGGTCGGGTCCTGCGCGGCCTTCGCCAGCCCGCCCGCGCCGACGTAGCGCTCGGCCAGCTGGGTGAAGTAGTACATGTTGTAGAACGGGATGTCGCCGTCCTGGCTGACCGCCGCCTTGCCGTCTGCCTTCGCCTTGTCGAACAGGCCGATCAGCTCGTCCACGGTCTTCGGCTGGCCGAGCGCGCCGCCCGCGGCCTTGTTGTACCACCAGGCGCTGGACTGGATCTCGTACGGCACGAGGAAGCTGTGCCCCTCGCGGTCCTTGTTCTGCGGGAAGTCGTACGAGGTGGGGGAGAGGACGTCCTTGACCGTCTTGTCGCCTTCGCCGATCTTCATGCCGAACACGTCGTCGAGGCTTTGCGTGCCGCCGGGCGTCATGATCGCCGCGCCGACCTTGCTGACGTCCTGGTCGAACAGGTCGGGCACGGTGTCGGTGTTGAGCGCGGGGACCAGGTTCTGGGTGTAGGCCTTGCGGCCGAGCCACTGCACGTCGACCTTCACGCCGGTCTTGTCCCCGAAGCACTTCAGCGCCTTTTGCAGCACCTTGCCCTGCGGCTCGTCGGCGGTCCACATGGACCAGTAGACGAGCTGCCCGCCGCTCGCCGGTTTCACGGCGGGGTCCGGACAGGGCGAGGACAGGAACTCGGCCGCGCCGGGGAGCGCGTTCTCCCCTGAGCCGTCGCCTGCCGCGTCCCCGCCGCCGCCGCACCCGGCGAGCAGCAGCGTCGCCGCTAAGGTCGAGCCCACGAGCTTGTGAAACCGCATCAGCCACCACCTGATCGAGGTCGAAAGACCACACACTGAGTGCGTGTTGCTGCGCATTTTTAGCGCTTATCAATCACTTGTCAACATTCCAGCCGAGGTTCGCTGCTGCATCGTGATCCGCGGCCAGAGGGCGGCGGCCTGCGCGAAGGGGGTCGAATGGCGGGTTGACAGTGCAAAATCGATCACCAAGACTGTGTGAACTTGTTCGTTCTTGTCGGTTATTGATGCCGATCGCCTGCGAGGAACCGAGCCATGTCACGCTTCCGCATTCCCCTGACCGCCGGTGCGGCCCTGGCCCTCACCGCCGGGACCTGCGCCGTGCCCCTGGCCGCGCACGCCGACCCCGGCTACTCCGTGTCGGTGGGGGCCGTCGCCGACTACCCGTTCCCGACGGACACCCCGGCCGCCCCGTTCCTCGACCGGGACGGGACGTTTCATTTCCAGCAGTCCGCCGCCCTCTACGGCAAAGAAGGCCCGCGCGTCTGGGACTTCTACACCGGCAAGGACTTCGATTCGGCGAAGCGCGACGCGGGGCTGAGCGACGCGGTGAACCCGGCGGAACCGCGCGACCGCAACAACGACACGACGTGGCGGTGCAACACCAGCCCGACCGGCCGCGAGGCGACCGACCCGCCCGCCGGGTCCAGCTACACCCAGAAGAACTTCTGCGATCTCGTCGGCACCTGGGTCGACCCGGACACCGGCAACTGGTACGGCCTGGTGCACAACGAGTTCACGCCCGAGCCGTTCGGCGCTTATTCGTTCTCGCACTACGACGCGATCGACTGGGCGGTCTCGGCGGACCACGGCCGGACCTGGCGGATCGGCGGGCACGCGATCACCTCGCCGTACTCGACGAAACGCGGCGACACGGCGGCGTTCCCGAACCAGACTTTCGACTACGGAGACGGCGATCCGCGGCTGTTCGCCGATCCGAAGTCCGGGTACTTCTACGTCTACTACGGCTCCCGCATCGTGACGAAGGCCGGAGCGGGCGGCGGCGGGTTCAGCGGCCTCGCCCACGTCGCCCGCGCGCCGATGTCCGGGAAGATGGGCACCGGAACGTGGCAGAAGTGGTACGACGGCCGTTGGTCTGAGCCGGGCGTCGGCGGCAAGGAAAGCAACCTCGTGCCCACGGACGTCGACCCCCTCGGCTACACCCCGCCGGAGAAGGACTACGACCCGGCGCACACCGGCACTGCCGCCCAGCAGGTGGCCGCCGGCACGCTGCCGCGCAAATCCGACCTGTTCGTCATGAACATCGCTTACGACGCGCACCTCGGGCTGTACATCGGCGAGCCGGAAGCGGTCGATTCGGTCGGGCCGCAGCGGTTCTACGCGACCGAGGACCTGGCGAACCCGAAGTGGCGGCTGATCGGCGACACCGGCTCCTACCGGGACCAGTCGTGGTACCGCTGGTTCGTCGACTCGGCGTCCCGGACCACCGGGACGATCGTGGGCAAGACCTTCCGGTCCTACTGCTCGATCTCGTGCGTGGACGGCCGGGACGGCGTCTACGCGGACGTCACCGTCACGTCCGCCGCACCGTCGCCGTCGCTGGTCGACCCGGGCCGGGTCTACCGGATCGGCTCCGGCCGCGTGCTCGCCCAGTCCGGCCGCACCGGCACCACGTCCGTGCCTTCGTGGCTGGCAGGCGATCGCGCGAACTGGCGGTTCACCCCGGCCGGGGACGGCTCCTACCGCATCACCAACGCCGCGAGCGGGCTGGCGCTGGGCGTTCCGGCGGTCCCCTCCGGCCGGGCCTGGGGGACCGCGCCGATCCTGAGCGCCGGATCCGGCGTCGCCCAGCAATGGTTCCTGGTCCCGGCGGACGGCGGGATGCGGCTGGTCAACCGCTACAGCGGACTGGTGCTGGCGCTTTCGGCGGCGCCGGGGCGGCAAGCCGAGACCACGCCGGTGCGCGCCTGGACCGACCACAGCGGCAGCCGGGTCGGCGACGGCCGCACCGCGGGGGAACAGCTCCTGCAGCTCACGCCGCGCCGCTGAACCACCCCAGCCGTGAGGGGAACCCGGAGGGAATCAGATTCCCTCCGGGTTCCCCTTACGTCGGTCAGGCGATCGCGGCGGTGAAGACGTGCAGTGCCGAATTCGACGGCAGGGTGATCGCGACGACTCGCTTGCCCGGCGTCAGCGGGACGGAGTTCGCGAACACCCGGTAGGCCACCGTCGGGTAAGCCGGACCGGACTTCGTGTTCTTGCCCGGCACCGAGGCGACCGTGGTCGCGCCGTATTTCGCCGGGTCGGAGCAGCACCAGTTCGGGAAGCCGAGATCGGCCTGGCTCGTGCTGCCGTCGGCGTACCGGACGACGACCGTGCCGTTCGCGGCGGAGCCGGTCCCGGTGCCGGTCAGGACCAGCTTCGAACCGCTGCCCTGCACGGCGACGGTTTGCCCGCTGGCGACGACGTTGTCCGGCTTCCCGGCACCCGCGTCGGGCCAGGTCGCCTGGGCGCCGTTCGCGGTGAACGGCGCTCCCGGTTTCAAGCCCGCGTCGGCTAGGCCTTCGGCACGAAAGCTGCTGCCGCTGCCGTCGAGGTCACCATTCGCGACGTGCGCGGCATCAGTGACTCCGACGTTTCCGTATGCCGCGGCCACCGTCGCGTAGGGCACGGTGACCATCGTCGACCCGGCCGTCTCGTGGGTGCTCAGCCGGGCCTGGTACTTCGCGGTGGCGGTCAGCTCGTAGTCCGCCGGACGCAACCCCGCGTCCGGCGTGAGCCGCACCGGGACCTGCACGGTCTGGCCGGGCCAGACGAGCGACGGAGCTGGCGGAACATCCGCGTGGAAACCGTTGGCCTGCACCGACAAAGCCACGTCACGCACCGGCAGCGGCGTGCTGTTGGTGAAGCTGACGGTAGCCGAGACGGCCTGACCGGGAGCGGCTGTCGCGGGGGCGGAAAGCCGCACTGAGGCGTTGTCGTCAGCGGGGAAGAACCCGCCGACCGCGCTCGCCCCGAGCAGCCGGATGTCCTGCGCGGCACCGGAATCGATCGAGCCGGTCTTCACTCGCACGACACCTCGTGCGGACGGGTCGTACCACCAGCCGGACGGGGCCTGGTCCAGTTCCGCCTTGCTGGCGTACTGCCGCAGGACGCCGTGGCCGCCCAGCACCGCCGCCGGTTTCGTTCCCGTGTGGACGGACAGCTGGTAGTTCCGCGCCGCCGGTTTCCCGGGATAGGACCCGGTGCTCGCGCCGATCCCGACGGTCACCGTGCCCGGCCCGGACTGCGGCGCGTCCACCGTGAACGTCTGCCGGGCCTGCTCGCCGCGCTGGTAGCCGCGCGTGACGCCGTCGTCCTCGGCGAGGGTGAAGCTGCCCTTGCCCTGCGGGTACACGTCGACGTCAAGCCGGCCCTTGTCGCGGGTCTGCCAGGAGGTCGTGCCTTCCGCCCACATCGGCACCACAGCGCCGCCGCGGACGAACAGCGGCAGCTTGTCCAGCGGCGCGTCGTAACCGTCCACAGTGGTCGGACCGGTGTAGGTCTTGCCGCTCCAGTAGTCCACCCAGGTGCCCTTGGGCAGGTAGATGCCGTTGCGCACGGACGAGCTGTCGTAGACCGGGGCGACCAGGAAGTCCGTGCCGGACAGGAATTCGTACTTCGCCTTGTCCGTCCACGCGTTCGGGTCGCCGGGGTATTCCAGGGCCAGCGGCCGGACCTGGCCGACGCCGGTCTGGTGCGCCTGCGCCGAGTAGCTGTAGGTGTAGGGCAGCAGCCGTTCCTTGAGCAGCAGGTACTTGCGGTTGATCGAGGTGTAGGGCTCGCCCTGGCGCCAGGGCTGCTTGTCCGACTTCGCCCAGCCGTCCATGGTCATGGCGACGGGAAGGAAGGACTTCCACTGCAGGTCGCGGACGTAGGTCTGCGGGGTGCCGCCGAAGATGCCGTCGATGTCGCCGGTGTTGTAGGCGATGCCGGAGAGCGTCGAGCCCGCGTAGGTCGGGATCTGCCATTTGATGTAGTCGTAGGAGCCGGACTGGTCGCCGCTCCACAGCACGCCGCACCGCTGCGCGCCCGCCCAGCTCACCGGCTGCCAGACGAACCCGCGCGCGTCGCTGTTGTCCTCGATGCCCTTGTGCGCGGTGTCGCAGGCGTCGAGCGCGAACTGGTAGCCGGGGCCGACCCAGGCGACGTCCAGTTTGCGCACGCGGACGCCCGCCTTGACCTCCTCGGCCTGGTTCGGCACGCCGTTCTCGGTCCACAGGCCGAGCTGCATTTTGTTGTCCCGCAAGCCTTCGCCGGTCTGCTGCAGGTTTTCGTAGCCGCAGCCGTAGCCGTCGTTGACCAGCATCCAGCCGTTGGGCATGCCGTGTTCGGGATAGCCCTCGGCGACCTTCACCGCGTCGAGGGTGTGCCGTTCGCCGCGGTTGGCGTTGTGCAGATAGCAGTCGGAATCGCCGGTCTCCAGGCCGTAAAGGGGCGGGAGGAAGGGTTTGCCGACCAGGTCGGTGTAGCCGGAGATGACGTCCTTGAGCCCGTCGCCGACGACGTAGGTGGCGTCGAAACGGCGTTCGTCGTGCGTCGTGCGGACCGGTTCGCCGAACGAGTAGCTCCCGGGCGCGAAGGTGTTGCGCAGTACGCCGTATCCGGCTGTCGAGGCGTAGAACGGCTGGGAGTTGGGTGCGCCGCCGTCGTTCCAGTTGTCGTCGGCGAAGATCTTGATGGTCTGGTCTCGGTGGCTGAACCGGCCGTTCTGCTCTCCGCCGCCGACGTACTGTTCGGCGGCGCCGCGGGCGAGCGTCTGCGTGGTGGTGTCGCCGGTCCAGGACAGCGGGGAGGATTCGGCCCAGAGCTGCTTGCGGTCCGCGCCGTCGTAGAGGGCGAACTTCAACGGGTGCTTGTAGGCGCGGAGGGTGGCCTTTCCGGTGCTGATGGCCCAGTAGGAG
Source organism: Amycolatopsis sp. NPDC104775 (assembly GCF_055583325.1). Taxonomy (NCBI): domain Bacteria; kingdom Bacillati; phylum Actinomycetota; class Actinomycetes; order Pseudonocardiales; family Pseudonocardiaceae; genus Amycolatopsis; species Amycolatopsis sp. NPDC104775. The sequence continues at coordinate 102,379 of NZ_JBVJOE010000001.1, read as the reverse complement.
CCTCGGTCGGTGCGCTTCGGCACCGCGGGGGCTTTGCCGTTCGGCAGCACGATCTTGCTGCTCGCCGGATCGGTGAAGACGCCGTCCGGCGCGAGCCAGACCCGGACCGCGGCCTCGGCCGGGAAACTGACCCGGACGGCCGCGGCGCCCGCGGTCAAAGTGGTCACCGGGCCGTCGGCGGAGAAGCCGGTCAGGTCGCCGAGCTGCCCGGCGGGGGCGGTGGCGGCATGGGCGGGGGCGGGAGTCGCGACGGCCAGCAGGACCAGCGCTGAGGCCAGACAGCGAAGGGGTTGCATAAATCTGCTCATTGCATACCTCTCTTGCGCATTAAAATGCACATGGCGCTTCTGTATAGCGCACTCAGGCAGCGAAGTCACCGGCCGAAGCGGTGGAGCAGACTTCCGTCGGGTAGTGAGGTTCTGAGGGGTGCCGCTGAGCCGGATCCGTTGGGCGGCAGGCGGATCCGCGCGGTGCCGCTTTCCGGCACCGCGTCGGCCTGACCTGAACCTCCTGGTTTCTTTATCCGGCCAGCAGCCGCAGCAGCCGTGCGGTTTCCGCCGCCACAGCGGAACGGCCGAGCCGCACGTACTTTCGCGGGTCGACCGCCTCGGGCTGCTCGTCCAGGAACTGCCGGACCGCGCCGGTGAACAGCCCGTTGAGGTGCGTCGAGATGTTGATCTTCGCCATTCCGCCGGTCACCGCGCCGCGCAGTTCGTCGTCGGAAAGGCCGGAGGACCCGTGCAGCACCAGGGGTACTGGGACCGCCTCTCGCAGCCGCGTCACCAGGTCCCGGTCGACCCGGGCGGTGCGCGACAGCATCGCGTGCGACGTGCCGACCGCCACGGCGAGCGCGTCGACCCCGGTGGCAGCGACGAACTCCGCGGCCTCGGCCGGGTCGGTGCGAGCGCCCGGCGCGTGCACGCCGTCCTTGCCGCCGACCTCGCCCAGTTCGGCCTCCACGGCGACGCCCGCCGCGTGGCAGAGGTCCGTCACCTCGCGGGTGCTGCGCACATTGTCCGCATAGGACAGTCGCGAACCGTCGTACATCACGCTGTGCACGCCCAGTTCGACGCCCTCGCGGACGAGCTCGGAATCCTCGATGTGGTCGAGATGCACGAGCACCTCCACCGACGCCGCGCGCGCGATCGCCAGCGAAGCCGCGGTAAGCGGGGCCAGGCCGCCGTGGTACTTCACGCAGTTTTCGCTGATCTGCAGGATCACCGGCAACCGGGCCTCTTCGGCTCCCGCGACGATGGCCTCGGCGTGCTCCAGCAGGATCACGTTGAACGCGCCGACCGCGCCGCCGCGGTCCTGCGCCGCGGCGAGCAGCTGGGGGAGGGCGGGGCGGGTGATCATGCGGAGGCTCCGTTCAGGAATCTGCGGTAAGCGGACAGGTCGATTTCGCCGGCGACCGGGCGCAGCACGGCGGCCGCCCCGGCTGCCGCGGCGTGGCGCAGCGCTTCGTCCAGCGGCAGCCCACGCACGAGCGCCGCGGCCAAACCGGCGGTCGCCGCGTCCCCGGCGCCGGTGGGATTGCCGTGCACGCCGGGCACGACGGGAACCGAGACGGCTCCGGACGGGGGATACGCGGCGATCCCGTCCTCGCCTCGGGACACCACGACCAATCCCGCGCCGAGACTGGACAACGCCGCAGCGCCCGCAGTTTCGTCGGTGGCGCCGGTGGCCGAGAGAAGTTCTTCCCGGTTCGGTTTCACGTCGGCTCCGGCGCGGGCGGCGGCCAGCAGAGCGGGTCCGGACGAATCGACCAGTGCCCGGACCCCGGCGTCCCGGGCCAGCCGGACCCACTCGCCGACCAGTTCCGGCGAGGCGTTCCGGGGCAGGGAACCGGAAATCACGAGCAGCTCGGCGTCCCGCACCCGGGCGGCGAGCAGTGCCGAGAAGCCTTCCCATTCCGCCGCGGACAGCTCGGGTCCCGGCTCGACGTAGACCGTGGGATGGCCGTCCCCGGCGACCGCGACCGTCGACCTGGTTTCGCCTTCGCATGGCACCGAGTCGAACGGAACCGTCAGCGCCGAGCCGAGCCATCGGCCCGCGTCGCCGCCGAGCGGAAGGACAGCGTGCATCGGAACGTCCAGCGCGGCAAGGACATGCGCGACATTCACGCCCTTGCCACCGGCTCGCCGCTGGACGTCGAGCACCCGGTTCGTGCCGCCGGGCACGTGGGCGGCGACCTGGTAGGTGATGTCGACCGCGGGGTTGGGCGTGGCTACGACGATCATCGCAGCGCCAGCAGCGTCGCACCCACCACGGCAGCCCGATCCCCGTGGTGCGCCTGGGCAATCGCGGGCGCCCGCAGTGCTCCGAGCCGATGCGCGACCTCGCGGGCGAGCGGGCCGAGCAGCAAGTCGCCCGCCTCGGCGAGGCCGCCGCCGACGACCACCGTGGAACATCCGGCTACCGCGGTGGCCCAAGCGAGCGGCTCCGCGAGCGCGCGGACGCATTCGTCCCACGCCTCGACCGCCGCGGGATCTCCGTCGCGAACCCGCGCGGCCACGGCAGCCGCGTCCGGTGCTCCGGCGCGGCGCGCGAGCCCGGCCGCCGACGCGACTTCCTCGACGCGGCGGCCGTCGGGCAGCCGGATCTGGCCGACCTCGCCCGCCTGCGGACCCGCGTCGAGCACCTCCCCGCGCACCACGAGCGCGGTCGCGAAACCGGTGCCGACCGGTGCGAACAGCACCGGTCCCGACGCTCCGGCCGCCGCGCCGGTGCGGGCCTCGGCGAGCGCGCCCGCGCGGACATCCTGTCCGAACGCGAGCGGGACATCGAGGCGCGCGGCGACGAGGTCGCGGACGGGGACGTCCTCCCAGCCGAGGTTGACCGCCCGGACGCACCGCCCGGCGCGTTCGTCCACGATCCCCGGGACGACCAGCCCCACCGCGCCGATCGGATGGCGCGCTGCGGCACGGGCCACCAGATCGGCGAGCGCGGCGGGATCGCCGAACGGAGTCGGTTCGCGCCATTCGGCGAGAACGGAACGCCCGTCGGTCACGCACATCTTGACCGTCGTGCCGCCGACGTCGATGCCGAGGACGGCCATCAGGCGAGGATGACCGAACGGGTCAGGGACCGCGGGTGGTCGGGATCGAGCCCGCGCCGCCGCGCGACCGCGACCGCGAACCGCTGCGCCACGACCAGCCCGGCGAGAGGGTCGAGGTCGTGGTGCACGAACCGGGCGCCGGTGCGCGCGACTTCGCCGGCCAGGCCGTCCGGGGTCTCGCCGAACGACCACACGAGCCGGCCGGGCTGCGCGATGGCGATCGGGCCGTGCCGGTAGTCCATCGCGGGGTAGGCCTCGGCCCAGAACTGCGCCGCTTCCCGGGTTTTCAGCGCGGCCTCGCAGCTGATGCCGACCGCGGGCCCGCGCCCGATGAAAGTGACCTGTTCGGCGTCGAGCAGGTCGTCGATCGGTTCCCGCAGCGCGCGTTCCGCCTGCCGCGACAGCTCGCCGATGTCGTCGCCGAGACCGGCGCGCAGCAGCGCGAGCGTGCTGGTGGCGAAGCGGGTCTGGACCACTGAGCGCTCGTCGGCGAACGGCAGCTCGACCACCTCGGCCGCGACCGAGGCCGCCGGGCCGTCGCCCACGGCGGTGATCAGCGTGGTGCGCTGCCCGGCGAGCGAGGACAGCAGCTCGATGATCTCGGTCGTGGTGCCGGAGCGGGAAATCGCGACGACGCGGTCGTATTCGCGGCCGGCCGGGTACTCGGATCCGGCGAACGCGTCCGTGACGCCAAGGCCCCGCTGCTCTCGCGCGGCGGCGTAGCTCATCGCGACGAACCAGCTGGTGCCGCAGCCGACCACGGCCACCCGTTCGCCCGGCTGCGGCAACGCGGCGCCGGCGGGCGCGGCACAGTCCGCCGCGGCGAGCCACATCCGCGGCTGGGAGGCCAGTTCGGCGGACACGAAGGACCCGGTCCCGGGCGCGGCGAGCGCGTCGGCCGCACTGGGCGCGGGGGACTCGGGCGAAAACGACTCGGGGGAGGACGGCTCTGTCATGAAGGCCCTTCGATCCGTGAGCGGCAAAGTGAGCGCGAGCCTCAGTGTAGACGATCGTTTGTGATTGAAGTAAGCGATTTACGTCATCTTCAATCATCGAGTCCGGGTGTTGTGGTCGCTCGGGCCGGTGGCTGCGCCACCGCGGCGGAGGGCTAGGGGGAGGGCGCGGCCGAGGTCGGCCCGATGCTGGATCTGGGCGGGCAAGGCGGCGGAACGCAGGAAAGCCCCGCCGGGAAGAGGGGCTTCGGCTGGGAGTTCGACCTCGCCGAGACGCGCGAGGATCGGCTGAACCTGGACTACGTCCGCGGCGTGTTCACGACGTGGTGCTCGATCGCGTTGGAAGAGAGCGCCCACGGCGAGGCACTCGCCGAACTGGGCGGTGCCGGGGGAGTCGCTCCGATGGCCGAGTGGCTGTCAGGCAAGCTGGAGCGGTATGGCTGCTCGTTCGACGAGGAACTGGTCCTCGGGCAGCGCACGCCCGGCTCGCCGCGCCGTGGACCCGGTTCCCGGCGGGCGCGGACTAGCTTCCGGCGCGGCATGCGCCCGGCAACGGCCCGTCGGCAGTGTCGTCGTGGCTGTCCGAGCCGCCCGTCCAGCGGGCACGATCGGAAACGCCGTGGTGCCCGGGTGCCGCGACCGGTGATCCCGGGCAGACGGCTGCTGCTCGGCGGCGCACGCCTCCCGGGTCAGGGGAGTGGCGCCGCCGAGCGGCAGCCGGAGCGGAAAGTCCATTGTGGACTTTGCCGTGAATGAACCGCGGCGAACTCAGGAAGCGGCGAGGGTTTCGTAGATTTCCCGCGTCTCCTGGGCCCACGGCTCGGGACGGAACGTCTTCGGGTCGAGCCGGATGTGGACCCGGCGGCCTTCCGCGTGGGTGACGCCCGCCTCGGAGAGCACCTTGAAGCCGTAGACGACGCTGGTCTCGCCGACGCGGTCGACAACGAGGTGCACGTACACCGGCCCGGTGCCGAAAATCGGGGCCTTGTAACTGATCGCGAACTCGGCGACCCCCACCGACGCGTCGGGGTGGCCGAGCTTGCCGTTGCGGAAGCTGTATCCCTTGGCGTCCCAGAACATCGTCAGCGCGCGCTCGACCAGCAGCCCGTAGCGGGTGTTGTGCACCATGCCCATGGAGTCGAGATCGTCGAAATGCACGAAGACCGGCTGCAAGTGGCCGTGGTCCGCGGTCGGGCCTTGGTTCACGTCGGTTCCCTTCCCCCAGTACGCCGTCGGACCACCAGCATAGTCACGCCCGGCGCGGCACGGCCTCGGTCAAGGACATCGCCGTCGGCGTCGGGAGCACCCGGCCGATTTCCAGGTCCGCCTCCGCGAGCAGCGCGGCGAGTTCCTCGCGGGTGCGTTCCTTGCCTTCGAACACCGTCATCATGAGCAGGTCGGAAGCCGGGTTCGGCTGGTCCTCGTCCGCCGGCGGGACCACGATGTCGAAGATGAGCAGTTTCGACTCCTGCGTCATCGCCGCGCGGCACGTGCGGAGGATCCGGACGGCTTCCTCGTCGCTCTTGTCGTGGATGATCCGTTTGAGCAGGTACAGCTCGGCCCCGCGGGGCAGTTCGGCGAAGAAGTCGGCGTCGACGAGGTCGAACCGGCCCTCGGCGGCCGGATCGGCGATCCGGTGCCGCGCCAGCACCTCGGGCCGCTCCACCAGGACGCCGCGCAGGCCCGGATTGCGGACCAGCACCGCCTCCAGCATCCCGCCGAGCCCTCCGGCGACGTCGACGACCGTGCCCGATGCCGGGAACTCGTAGCTCTCGGCCATTCCGCCGTGTTCCAGCACCGAAAGATCGGCCATCGCGTCGGCGAACAGCTCGTACTTCTCCGGGTCCTTGCTCAGGTGCTCGAAGATCTGCCCGCCGAAGATCTCGTCGAACACCGTCGTGCCGCGGCGGACGGTGTCGTCGAGGCGTCCGGCCGGCCGCCAGTACATCTCGTCGGTGAACAGCAGCACGAGGTTGCGCAGGGACACCGGGAAGTCCGCGCGCAGCACGCTCGCCGCGGTCGTCAGGGCGAACCGGCCGTCGGGCTCTTCCCGGAACACGCCGCGCGTGGCGAGGAACCGGAGCGTCCGGCGCAGCCGGTCGGCGTCCACCCCGGCCGCGGCGGCCAGGTCATCCGCGGTCCGGGGGCCTTCGGCCAGACGGCCGGCGATGTCGGCCTTCGCCGCCGCGCGCAGGGCGGCCGGGTACAGGTAGCCCAGCGCGTCGCCCATCAGCTGCCGCACCGCTGAGCCGATGTCCTTCGGATCCGTGCTGATCACGAGCCCGCCTTCCGTCCGGGGGTCACCAGTCGACCAGGAATCGTTCGAAGCCGCCGAGCGCGGCGTTGTTCTTCCAGCGCAGTTCGTTCATCGGCTCGGCCAGCCGCAGGCCGGGGAACCGCTCGAACAGCGCGCGCAGCCCGATGCGCACTTCGAGCCGGGCGACCGGCGCGCCGATGCAGAAATGCGGCCCGTGGCCGAACCACACCTGCGACGGCTGGTGGCGCCGGACGTCGAACGCGTCCGGATCCGGATAGGCCCGGGGATCGCGCAGCGCCGCTTCGTAGTTGACCACCACCGCAGCGCCGCGGGGGACCTCCACTCCGCCGACGGTGAGGTCTTCGGTGGCGATGCGCGGGAAGGGCGACATCCCGGGAATGCCGAGCCGGGCGATTTCGTCGGTGGCTCCCGCCCACAATTCCGGATCGGCCTTGAGTGCCGCCAGCTGGTCCGGATTCCGCAGCAGGTTCAGCACGCCGCTGGTGAGCACGGTGGCGCTGGTCTCGTGCCCGGCGACGAAGACGAAGGTGCCGAGCGAAACCATTTCGGACTCGGTCAGGCCGCCCTCGGCGTCCGACTGCGCGGCCACCACGCTGAGGAAGTCGTCCCCCGGGTTGTCCCGCTTCGCCTTCACCAGCTCGACGAAGTACCCGCGGAGGCCGACGTAGGCCTGGGCGATCTCCTGTTCGGTCGAGCCGATGTTCAGGATCGTGTCGGTCCATTCGGTGAACAGCGGCCAGTCCTCGAACGGAACGCCGAGCATGTCCGAGATGACCCGCAGCGGCAGCGGCCGCGAGAACGCCTCGTTCAGGTCGACCGGCCCGCCCCGGGCGGCCATCTCGCTCACCACTTCGTCCACAATGGACTCGACGCGGGGGGTCAGCGCCGCGAGCCGCGCCGGGGTGAACGCCTTGCCCGCGAACTTGCGGATCCGGGTGTGCCGCGGCGGGTCCATGTTGATCAGGGAATCGGGATTCGGCCGCACGGCCTGGGACCGGGACGCGTTCTCCTCGCATCCGGCGGCCCGGCTGAACCTCCGGTCCGAGAGCACGGTCTTGGCCTCGTCGTGCCGGGTGACCAGCAGCGCCGGGTCGCCGGTCGCCAGCGCGACCGGGCAGAGCGCCGCGGCCTCGCGCAGTTCGCCGAGCAGCGCCGGCACCTCCACCGGATCGGTGCGGTGCACCGGCATCCTCGGCGGCCCGGGCGCGAGGTCCGCGCCGGGGGACAGCATTTCGCTGGACATGGTTCCTCCGGCTCAGGCCGCGACGGCCTCGACGACGGACACCGAACCCGGCGTGGCGACGATCCGGGACAGCCGCAGGCCCGCCTGCGCGAACAGCGTGCTCAGCTCGTCCTCGGTCCGTTCCTTGCCGTCGAAGACGATCATCATCGCGATGTCGGACAGTTTGCTCGGGTGCGGGTCGTTGCCCTGCGGCACCACGGTGTCGATCACCAGGACGCGCCCGCCCTCGGCCATCGCCTCGCGGCAGCCGCGCAGGATGCGCACGCTGTCCTCGTCGTTCCAGTCGTGGAGGATGCGCTTCAGCAGATAGGTGTCGCCGCCGGAGGGGATGGTCTCGAAGAAGCTCCCGGCCTCGACCTGCCAGCGGCCCGCCAGCGCCGGGACGTCCAGATTGTGCCCGCGCACCACTACGTCGCGGTCGAACAGCACGCCCTTGACGCCCGGGTTGGCTTCGAGCACCGCGCGCAGCAGGCCGCCCTGGCCGCCGCCGACGTCGACCACCGTCGAGCCTTCGGCGAACTCGCAGTTCGCCACGATCGGGCCGTGCTCGGTGGCCGACAGGTCGTCCAGCGCGGTGTGGAAGACGTGGCCGCGGTCCTCGTGCCGGCCGAGGTAGTCGAACAGCGGGGAGCCGAAGATGTCGGGAAAGACGGTGGTGCCGTCGCGGACCGTGTCGTCGAGGCGGCCCGCCGGCAGCCAGTACATCTCGTCGGTCAGCAGGTTCACGATGGACGCCATCGGCAGCGGCGAGCCGGTCCGCAGCAGATTGCTCGCGGTGGTCAGATGGAACGCGCCTTCGCCGTCCTCTTCGAACAGGCCGCGGGTGGCCAGGAACCGCAGCACGCGCCTGAGGTGGTCGGGGCTGGCCTTGCTGCGCTCGGCGAGGTCTTCGGCGGTTTTGGCGCCGTCGGCGAGGTGGTCGGCGATGCCGAGCGAGACGGCGACGCGCATGGCGGCGGGGTAGAGGTAGCCGAGGGAGTCCCCGAGGACCTGGCGGACCGCCGCACCGATGTCGTTCTGCTGCTCCTGACTCAACGGAAACCTCCGGGACCTGGATCGACGATCAGAGGACCTCAGTGTCACGACGCCCGTTGACCGCTGATTGACCGGTCGCTGACGAGCCGGGCCGATCAGCGCGCGGTCAGCGATCCGTCAACGGCCGCGCCGATGCTTCGGGCACCGACGCGGGAGGACGAGGCGGATGCGGATCACCGAGGGAGTGCTGGAGCGAGGGGACCTGAGCACCTGGTACCAGGTGCACGGTGAACTGGGCGCGGACGACGGGCGCGCGCCGCTGGTCGTCTGCCACGGCGGCCCGGGGCTGACCCACGATTACTTGTCGCCGGTGAAGGAACTCGCGAAATCCGGGCGTCCGGTGGTGTTCTACGACCAGTTCGGCAGCGGCCGGTCGGGGCATCGGCGGGACGCGCCCGCGGAGTTCTGGACTGTCTCGTTCTTCCTGCGGGAACTGACCGACCTTCTCGACCACCTGGGGATCTCGGGCGGCCATCATCTGCTCGGCCACTCGTGGGGCGGGATGCTCGGCCTCGAACTGGCCGCGCTCGCTCCGGCCGGGTTGCGGTCGCTGGTCGTCGCCGACGCCTTCGCGCGGGCACAGACTTATACCGACGAGGTTGGCGCGCTGGTCGCGGCGCTGCCCGAAGACGTCCGCGCCGCCATCGAGCGGCACGAGGCCGCGGGCACTACCGACGATCCCGAGTACCAGGAGGCCGTGCGGGTGTTCTACCGGCGGCACGTGTGCCGCCGCCGTCCGGTGCCGGACGAGGTGCTGCGGACCCTCGGCGCTCTCGGCGAGGACCCGACCGTCTACCACGCGATGGCGGGGCCGAGCGAGTTCCGGCTGACCGGTGCGCTGCGGGACTGGGACATCACCGGCAGGCTGGCCGGAGTCACCGCCGACGTGCTGCTGGTGTCCGGCCGCCACGACGAGGTCACGCCCGCCGCGGTGGCCGAGCTGCACGAGGCGCTGCCGAACTCGCGCTGGGAACTGATCGAGGACGCCAGCCACATGCCGCATCTCGAGGCACCTGAGCGGTTTTTGGAGCTGGCGGGGAAATTCTTCGACCACGTGGACGCGCGCGGAACGCGGCGTTGATCACTAGACTCGCCCGCATGCCTCCTACGATCGGCTTGTTCGCGGCCAACATGCGGGCGGTCGCCGAACCGGCCGCGGCGACGCGGATCGCCCGGCTCGCCGAGGACCTCGGCTACGACTCGCTCTGGGTCGCCGACCATGTGGCGGTGCCGTCGCCGCGAGTCGAGCCGTCGCCGATGGAGCCGGACGAGGCGCTGCTCGATCCGCTGGTCGCGCTGACCTATCTAGCCGCCGCGACCAGCCGCATCCGGCTGGCGACCGGGTGCGTCGTGCTGCCGCAGCGGAATCCGCTGGTGCTCGCGAAACAGCTGGCGTCCGTGGACGTGCTGAGCGGCGGACGGCTGGTTTTCGGGGCGGCGGTCGGGTATCTGGAGCCGGAGCTGCGCGCGCTCGGCGTGCCGTTGCGGCGGCGCGGCGCGCGCACCGACGAATACCTGCGAGCGATCCAAAGCCTTTGGTACGACGAGAAACCCGCGTTCGACGGGGAGTTCGTCAGCTTCTCCGGGGTGGACGCGCACCCTCGGCCAGTGCAGCGCCCGGTTCCGCTGGTGATCGGCGGACACAGCCCGGCAGCGTTCCGGCGGGTGATTTCCTTCGGCGCGGACTGGTACGGCTACCTGCTGGGCCTGCGCGCGACGGAGCAAACGCTGACGGAACTGCGCCGCGTGGTCGAGGCGGCTCCCGGAGCCAGGAAGCCGCGGGTGACGATCACGCCGTCGCGGCGGCTGGACGCGGACGGCGTCCGTGCGTACGGAGAGATGGGCGTCGACCGGCTGGTGGTGGCTCCGCTGCCGACGTGGACAGCCGACCAGATCGCGGAGTTCGTCGAAGCCAACGCTCCGGCCCGGATCGGCGCGCAGCCCGCCTGATCGTCGTTCCGGGCCGTCCCGGCGGAGCCGGGCTCCGCCGGGGCGCGCGGTCACGCGAGGAAGTCCGCTGCCTGTTCCCCGACCAGCAGAGCAGGCGCGTGCGTGTTGCCGCTGGGGATGCGGGGGAACACCGAAGCGTCCGCCACCCGCAGGCGCTCCACGCCGTGGACTCGCAGCCGGGAATCGACCACTGCGTCCGCGTCGGAGCCCATGCGGCAGGTGCCCGACTGGTGGTGATACGTCGTGACCGTCGACCGCACGTACGCGCGCAGTTCGTCCGTTCCGCGGACCTCCGGGCCAGGATGGCACTCGACCGCGCCCCATTCCTCGGCCAGCACGCGAGCACGGCCGATTTCCTGGCACAGGGCCACGGCCGCCACGAGAGTGTCCACATCGGACTCGGTGCGCAGGATCGCCGGGTCGATCAGGAGCTCGTCGTCCGGGTCGGCTCCGGTCAGCCGGATGGAGCCTCGGCTGGTCGGGCGCACCAGCCCGGCTTGCATCGTGAAGCCGGTCGGCGGGCCGGTCAGGCCGGGCTGGTACATCGGCACCGGGAAGTTCAGCGGTTGCACGTCCGGCGCGTCGAGACCCGGCCTGCTGCGCCAGAACAGGTGCGTCTGCGCGGGCCCGATGCCCGCCGAGGGCCGGCCGGGATCCCGCTCGGTGCCGACGATCACCGGCACCAGCAAGTGATCCTGCAGGTTCCGGCCGACGCCCGGCAACGCGGCTTTCACCTCGACACCCACCGCGCGCAGGTGTTCCGGATCGCCGATGCCCGAGAGCATCAAGACCCGGGGCGACTCGATCGCCCCGGCGCTCAGCACGACCTCACCGGTGCAGTAGGTCTTTTCCACCTGCCCGTCGCGCAGCCACTCGACTCCGACGCAGCGGGTGCCGTCGAGCAGCAGCCGCCGCACCCGTGCTCCGGTGACGACGGTCAGCGAATCCGCCACCGGTTCGACGTAGGCGCGGAACGCGCTCCGCCGCTGCCCGTCGGCCACGGTGAACTGCACGCGCGAAACCCCGTCCGGCGTTCCCCGGTTGTAGTCCGGGTTGTACCCGATGCCGGTCTCCTCGGCCGCTTTGATCAGCGACTCGTGAATCGGATCCGTGCGATACCGCGTCGTCACCGGCAGCGGTCCGTCGGCGCCGTGCCATTCGTCGGCTCCGGCGTCGAAGTTCTCGATCCGCTTGAACACCGGCAGGACGTCCGCCCAGGACCAGCCGGGGTTGCCGAGACTGGCCCAGTGATCGTAATCGGCTGCCGCGCCGCGGGTGTAGATCATGCAGTTGAGCGAGCTGGACCCGCCGAGCACCTTCCCGCGCGGCCAGTGCAGCCGCCGGTCCGCCGCGTGCTGCTGCGGCGTGGTCAGATAGGCCCAGTCGTGTTCGCCGAACCACAGTTCGCCGAACCGGCGCGGGTCGTGAATGGCCGGGTCGTCGTCGGCGCCGCCGGCTTCGAGCAGCAGCACGCGGGCGCCCCGGCCGGCGGTCCGGCGGGCCGCCGCGCAGCCCGCGGAACCCGCGCCCACCACGATCACATCGAATTCGCTCACTGCGGGTTTCCTCCGGGTCAGGACGTGAAGACGAGCACGGCGTTCTGGCCGCCGAACCCGAACGAATTGCTCACCGCGACGTCGACCGGCTGCGCGCGGGCCGTCTTGGCCACCACGTCCAGCTCGACCTCCGGGTCCTGGCTGTCCAGGTTCGCGGTCGGCGGCACGAGCGCGGTGTGCACGGTCAGCGCGGTCACGACCGCCTCGATGGCCCCGGCCGCGCCGAGCGAATGCCCGACGACCCCCTTGACCGAGGTCACCGACGCGCTCTCCCCGAGCGCGGTCCGGATCATCCGCGCTTCGGTGGAGTCGTTGAGCGGGGTGGACGTGCCGTGGGCGTTGACGTGGCCGACGTCCGCCGGGCCGAGGCCGGCGTCGGCGAGCGCGGCGGAAAGTGCTCGTGCCGCACCCTTTCCGGTGGGGTCGGGCGCCGTCATGTGGTAGGCGTCGGCGGACGCGCCGTAGCCCGCCACCCGGGAGTACACCTTCGCTCCCCGCGCCCGTGCGTCGGTTTCCCGTTCCAGCACGAGGATTCCGCTGCCCTCGCCGACGACGAAACCGTCCCGGTCCACATCGAACGGACGCGACGCCGCGGCCGGATCGCCGAGCCGCTGGGAAAGGGCTCCCATCCGGGCGAACCCGGTGACGATCAGCGGGCTCACCCCGGCTTCGGCGCCGCCGGTGAGCACCACGTCGCACACGTTGTCCCGCAGCAAAGCCAGCGCCGAACCGATCGCGGTGGCCCCGGACGCGCACGCCGTGGCGGTGACGAAGTTCGGCCCGGCCGCGCCGAAGCGCATCGCGAGATGCCCCGCGGCCATGTTCGGCACCAGCATCGGGATCAGCAGTCCCGACACGGTGTGCGGCCCCGGCCCCAGCAGCTGCTTGTGCTGACGCTCCCAAGTGGACACTCCGCCGAGCCCGCAGCCGAGGACCACGCCGACCCGCGCACCGTCCCAAGTGGACGGATCGAGGCCGGAGTCCGCGACCGCCTCGGCCGCCGCGGCCAGCGCGAGCTGGACGAACCGGTCGTGGCTGAGGGCGCTGCGCTTGCCGACGTGCTTGGCCGGGTCGAAATCCGGGACGGTGCAGGAAATGTCCACCGGCAGCCCGGCGAGCGCGGCGTCCTTGCGCGCGGCCGGCGCACCGGACCAGATCGCCTCCTGGCAGGCGGCGACCCCGATCCCGGCGGCGGTGACCAGGCCCAGGCCCGTCACCGCGATCGCCGGGCGGGTCACGACGCCGCCGCCGTCACCCGCTTCGCGATCTTCTCGGCGGCGTCCTCGAGGGTGTCCCGGGGGGACGCGGTGTCCTCGTCGATCCGCACGCCGGTCGCGGTCTGCATCTCCAGCAGCAGCTCCACGAGGAACAGCGAGTCCATTTCGAGGTCCTCGAAGGTCACGCCGGGCCGGATTTCGTCGCGGTCGACCTGGAACTTGTCCACCAGCAGGTCGACCAGGGTGTCGTAGGTCGCGCTCATTTCAGGTCTCCTTCGTTCGTGGTGCGCGGTCGGTGAGAGGAAGTCCGGTCGGGGGACGCGCGTCAGCCGCGCGTCAGCTCGGGCCAGGTGAGCACGGTCGACCCCCAGGTCAGCCCGCCGCCGAACGCGGTGAGCAGCACTCGCTGCCCGGCTCGCAGCTGTCCCGCCGCCAGGGCGTGGTCCAGGGCGAGGGGAATCGACGCGGCGGCGGTGTTGCCGACTTCCGCGATGTTTCCCGCGCAGCGTTCGCGCGGGACGCCGAGCATGTCGGCGAGGCGGTCGAGGATCCGCTGGTTGGCCTGGTGGCCGACGAGCCAGTCGATGTCGCCGACGGTCAGCCCCGCGTCTTCGAGCACGGTCTGGCACGAGGCGGTCATCCGCTGGACGGCACGCCAGAAGACTTCGCGGCCCGCCATGCGGAAGTAGCGGTCGGCCGGGTCCGGCGCGCTCGCCGACAGCCGCGACCGCGATCCGCCCGCCCGCACGGTGATCATGTCGTAGCCCTCGCCGTCGCTGCCGAGATCGCACCGGCCGATCGCGCCCGGCTCGTCGGCGGTGCCCGCGCGCAGCACCACCGCGCCCGCACCGTCGCCGAAGATCACCGAGGTGGTGCGGTCGGCGGGGTCGAGGATGCTGGAGAAGGTCTCCGCGCCGATCACCAGCACCCGCTCGGCGGAACCGCTGGCGATCAAGCCCGCGCCGGTAGCCAGGCCGTAGAGAAACCCAGTGCAGACGGCGTTGACGTCGTAGGCGGCCGCGCCCGTCATCCCCAGCCGGCTCGCCACCAGGGGAGCGGTGCCGGGGCAGGGCCGGTCCGGGGTCGTCGTGGCCACCACGACGGTGTCGACCTGGCTTTCGCCGGCGGACTTGAGCGCCGCGGCGCCCGCGCCGATCGCGAGGTCGGAGGTCGCGGTGCCGGCGTCGGCGTGGTAGCGCCGCGCGATGCCCGTACGGGAACGGATCCACTCGTCCGTCGTGTCCAGCCGCGCGGACAAGTCCGCATTGGACACTTCGCGGGGCGGCAGGAAACTGCCGATCCCCGTCAGCACCGCCGACCGGCTCACCATCGCTTCCCCTTCCGTGGGCCAGGAAACCCAGTCTGTGCCGGGGGCTTGACGGGGCGCTGACCGATGGTTGACGCCGCCGCGCGGTCATCGGGCCGTCAACGGCCGGTCAGCCGGGCCGGACACGATGGGGCGCCGGAACAGCCGAGCCCGGAGGCGCGGATGAAAGTGTTCGAAGACCTGGCCGCGCTGGCGCGCGAGGCGGGGAGCGCTCTCGGCGTCACCTCGTGGCGCGAGCTCGGGCAGGCCGAGGTCTCCCGGTTCGCCGAAGCGACCGGCGACCGGCAATGGATCCACGTCGATCCCGAGCGCGCCGCGGCGGGCCCCTTCGGCGGCACGATCGCGCACGGCTACTACCTGCTGTCGCTGATTCCCTCCCTCCTGGGCGAAATCTTCGTGCTGCGGGGCACCGGCGCGGTGCTCAACACCGGCGTGGACGAGTTGAGGTTCCGCCACCCGGTGCCGGTCGGAGCCCGCTACCGCGCGGCGGTGCGGCTCGACAGCGTGGACGTCAACCGGCGCGGGGTCGCCGAAGTCGGGTTCTTCGTGGAAATCCACGTCGAAGGGCGCGACGAACCCGCGTGCACCGCGCTAGTGCGGCAGATGGTCCGGCCCCCGGCCGCGCGCCCGGCGGTCAGCCGACCGGGATGACCGGAGGCTGGCCCTCGGCCAGCGCCGGGTCCTGGGCGAGGATGTCGGCGTAGCGCTGCCGCAGCCGCCCGCCCGGCTGCAGGCCGAGTTCCTCGCCGAGGCGGACGCGGATGCGGTGGAACGCGGCGAGCGCGTCGCTTTGCCTGCCGCAGCGGTAAAGCGCGAGCATCAACTGCTCGCAGAAGACCTCGCGCAGCGGGTGCTGAGCGACGAGCGGGCCGAGGTCCGCCGCCGCCGTCATGTTGTCGCCGACGGCCAGCCGCGCGGTGGTGATGTCTTCCCAGACGCCGAGTTTGCGTTCCTCCAGCAGCGCCGCCGCCGACCGGCAGCGCAGTCCGTCGCCCGCGTCGAGCAGGGCTGGCCCGTGCCACAGCCGCATGGACTCCTTCAGAAGATCGATCGCGCGGTGCGGATCGGTGCGCACGAGCGCCGCGCCGCGGGCGGCCAGCGCGAGAAAGCGGCTGCCGTCCACGTCTTCCGGCGCGACGTCGAGCAAGTAGCCGTTCGGCACCGCGCGGACCACGATCCCGCCCGGGCCGTCGACCAGCTTGCGCAGCCGCGCCGCGTGCGCCTGGACCGCGTTGCGGGCGTTGGACAGCGACCGTCCCGACCACAGTTCCGTCGCGAGGTCGTCGTAGGACACCGGCCGTCCGGGATCCAGCGCGAGCGTCGCGAGCATCGCCCGGACTTTGCCCGCCCGGATGTCGCGCAGGACTCCGTCGACGTTCACCGAGACAGTGCCGAGAAGACGAATGAGCACGGTTTCTCCCTGGAATGAGCCGGCGCGGGTTTTTTCTCCCGTCAAGAAAAGCACATCCGGTGCCCGGGACGCCATTGCCCGGCGGGCGCGAAACGAATTCCTTCCCTGGGTTCTTCCCAGGGGTCCGGCTGCCCGAGGCAGGGGTTCCCCCAGTGCTGTTCGGCCGATCCCGGCGCCAGACTCGGACCTCGGTCACCCACTGCCGGAGAATCGGAGTGCTCCGTGGACATCGCCGACAAGGCCACTGCCGAGGCGCCGCCGGTGCCGCGACTCGACCATGTGATGGTTCTGCTCGACCCGGCGAGCTACCAGGCCGTCACCGAGTCCGGGTTCCTCGGGGACCGGTTCGCCCGGCGCAAGCTCAAGCACGCGGACAGCTCGGTCGCGGGCTCGTACTCGACCCTGGGGATCGCCGGCGACAACACGCTGATCGAATTGTTCGGCACCCGGCCGCCGGGCGCGGACGCCCTCAACGGCGGCCTGGTTTTCTCCTTCGCCCAGCCCGGTTCGTCGTCGCTGGCGCAGTCGCTGCTCGGCGGTACTGAGGTCGAGTACCGCTACGACCTGGTGCGCCGCGCGGTTCCCGGCCACGACGAGCCGCAGCCCTGGTACCACCTGATCAACGTCGACCTCGGACAGCCCAGCCCGTTGCTGCTGTTCCTCAACGAGGTCACGCCCGCGTACTTCACCTCGGTGGGCGCCTCCGCCGGGGCCGACGGAATCCTCGACCGGGCCGCCTACCTTCGCGCGGTCCTCGGCGAGCACGAGGGCGAACGCCCGCTGATGCGCGACATCGAGAGCGTCACCTTGGCCGTCACGGAGCAGCGGGCCGCCCGGCTGAGCGCCGCGCTGCGCCCGTTCGGCTTCTCCGCCGAGTCCGGCGGGGTGCTTCGCGGGCCGGATCTCACCCTCCGGCTGGTCGGCGGGGCCGAGGGGGCGGAGCGGGTGACGGAAATCGGAATCCGGATTTCCGCCGCCGGTTACGAACCCGGACGCGCTCTCGATTTCGGCCCCGGCTGCCGTCTTGTCTTCGACTCGCCGGAATTCGCCCGAATGGTGTTCCCGCCCGTCGGCTGAATGCTGTTTCCGGCATCTTTTACCCCGGCGATCCGGCCGGTTCCGCCGCATTCCCGTTCGCGAGAAGGAATTCAGCGTCATGACGAAGACAACGCTTTTGTTCGCCGATGCGTTCGCCCGGCAGGCGGCGGCGTCGCCGGACGCGGTCGCCGTCGAATTCGGCGCGCGCTCGCTGACCTACCGCGAACTCGACGCCGCCGCGGGCGCCCTCGCGGCGGTGCTCCGCGGCCGCGGAGCCGGGCCGGGGACGCTGGTCGGGGTAGCGGCGAGCCCGTCGGTGCACCTGCCGGTGGCGATTCTCGGCGTGCTGCGCTCCGGGGCCGCGTGGCTGCCGCTGGACCCGGGTTATCCCGCCGAGCGGCTGCGGTACATGATCGCCGACGCGCGCATCGAGCTGCTGGTTGCCGACCCGATCTCCGCCGCGGTGCTCGACCACGGCGTCGAGGTCGTCAGCCCGGACCAGGCGGGCGAACCGCTTGCCGCGCACCCGATCCGGCCGCAGGATCTCGCCTACGTCATTTACACCTCCGGCTCCACCGGACGGCCCAAGGGCGTCACGCTCACGCACGGCGGACTCGCGAACCTCATCGCCGCGCAGGAAGCGACGTTCGCCGTCGGACCCGGCGACCGGGTGCTGCAGTTCGCGCCGTCCAGCTTCGACGCGTCGGTGTTCGAAACGGTGATGGCGCTGGCCGCCGGCGCCACGCTGGTGCTCGCGCCCCGCGACGCGCTCGCTCCCGGCCCCGGCCTCGCCGATCTGCTGCGCCGGCTCAAGATCAGCCACCTCACGATCCCGCCGTCCGTGCTGGCGACCTTGCCGGTCGAGGACTTGCCGGACCTGCGAACCCTGGTCAGCGCGGGCGAGGCGCTGCCGGAACATCTCGTGCGGCGCTGGCAGCCCGGCCGCCGGATGGTCAACGCCTACGGCCCGACCGAGACCACCGTCTGGGCCACTGCCGCCGAGGTCGAAGCGGGGGCGGGAAAGCCGTCGATCGGCACCGCCATTCCCGGGGCGAGCACGGTCGTGGTCGACGAGCGGCTGCGCCCGGTCGCCCCGGGCGTTCCCGGCGAGCTGCTGGTCGGCGGCGCCGGTGTCGCCCAGGGCTACCTGGGCAGGCCGGGGCTGACCGCGCAGCGGTTCGTGCCCGATCCGGACGTGCCCGGCGGCCGCCGGTACCGCACCGGGGACCTGGTCGTGGCGCGGCCGGACGGGAATCTGGAGTTCCTCGGCCGGGTGGACCACCAGGTCAAGATCCGCGGCGTCCGGATCGAGCCGGACGAGATCGCCCGCTGCCTGGCCGGATTCGACGAGGTCGAGGACGCGGCGGTGATCGCGCGGGATCTCGGCCGCGGCGACGAGCTGTACGGCTACGTCACCGGTGCCGCGGACCCGGAACTTCTCCGGGAGCGCCTGAAGGCGGAGCTGCCGGAACACCTGGTCCCGGCCGCGGTTCTCGTGCTCGAAGAAATGCCGCTGACCCCGAGCGGCAAGATCGACCGCGCCGCGCTGCCGGAGCCGCCGCGCGCGGCCTCCGGCCAGGATTACGTCGCCCCGCGAACCCCGGCCGAGCACGCGCTCGCGGCGCTGCTTGCCGAGCTGCTGCACGTCGAACGGGTCGGCGTCCACGAGGACTTCTTCGCTCTCGGCGGGCATTCGCTGCTCGCCGGTCGCCTCGCGGCCCGGGTCCGGCAGGACCTCGGGCGGGAACTGCCGCTGCGGCTGCTGTACCAGTCGCCGACCGTCGCGGGCATGGCCGCGGCGCTCGACGGCGGGGAGGCCGCGGCACTCGCCCCGCCGCCGATCGAGAACACCGTCGGAGACGACCCGGCCCCGCTCGCGTTCCCGCAGGAACGCGTCTGGTTCCTGGAAAAGCTCGCTCCCGGCAACCTCGCCTACAACGCGCAGGCGACACTGCGGCTGCGCGGACCGCTGCGGGTTGACGCGCTTACCGCCACGCTCACCGAAATCGTGCGCAGGCACGAGGTTTTCCGCTGCGCGTTCGTCGCCGAGGGCGGGACGCCGACCCAACGGCCGCTGCCGCCGATGCCGGTCGGGCTTCCGGTGGTCGACCTGACCGACCTGCCCGCCGAGGCCCGCGCCGCCCGGATCGAGCAGATCGTCGCCGACACCGTGCGCGATCCGTTCGACCTGGCCCGCCCACCGCTGGCGAGGTGGGTGCTGATCCGCGAGGCCGAGGACGACCACACCCTGGTGCACGTCGAACACCATCTGGTGCACGACGGCTGGTCGTTCGCCCTGTTCTGCCGCGAGCTCCAGCGAATCTACCCGGAGGCGCTGGACGGCACGGTTTCCGGGACGCTCCCGGTGCCGCGCTTCACCGATTTCGCGCGCTGGCAGCGAAACTGGCTGCGCGGCGATGTCCTGGAGAAGTACCTCGCCTTCTGGACAGCCGAGCTCGAAGGCTGCCCGACCGCGCTCGAACTGCCGCTGGACCGCCCGCGCCCGCGGGTGCAGAGCTTCCGCGGCGCCGCGCTGCGCGTCGACATCCCGCCGGAGCTGAGCGGCAGGCTGCGCGATTACACCAAACGCCGCGGCGTGACGCTGTACTCGGTGATGCTCGCCGGGTTCGCGGCGCTGCTTTCCCGGCACAGCGGGCAGTCCGAGATCGTCGTCGGCAGCGGTGTCGCGAACCGGCGCCTCGCCGAAACCGAAGACCTCATCGGCATGATCGTCAACACGCTGGCCTTGCGCCTCGATCTCGAGGGCTCGCCGGGCTTCGACGACCTCGTCGGCCGCGCGCACCGCACGGTCGGTCGGGCCAGCCAGTGGCAGGACATGCCCTTCGAAATCCTCGTCGACGCACTCGGCCTGCCTCGCGATCCCAGCCGGAACCCGGTGTTCCAGGCCATGTTCAGCTTCCACGACTCCCAGGTGCCCGAACTGGACTTCGCCGGGATCCGCGGTTCGGTGGTGGAACGGCACAACGGCTCGGCGAAGACCGACATCAACGTCGTGGTCGTGCCGCGCGCCGAACAGCGCGCCGGGCACGCCGTGCGCGACGACACCGACCCGATCACGCTGATCTGGGAATACGCCACCGATCTCTTCGACGCCGACACGTCCGCCGCGCTCGTGGAGCGGTACCTGGCGCTGCTCGACGCGGCGATCGCCGATCCGGGGACCGCGTTCGACCGGCTGCCCCTGCCCGGTGCGGGGCGCGCGCTGGCCGGTCCGGTCACCGATTTCCCTTCCGGGCGCACGATTCCGGAGCTGTTCGCCGAGCAGGCGGCACTCCGCCCGGACGCCGTCGCGATCGTCGACGGCGAGCGCGAGCACACTTACGCCGAACTCGACCGCCGCGCCAACGGCATCGCCCACGCGTTGCGCGCCAACGGAATCGGCCCGGACCGGCCGGTCGGCGTGCTGCTCGAACGAGGCGACGAGATGATCGTCGCGATCCTGGCCGTGCTCAAGGCGGGCGGCGCTTACGTCCCGCTCGATCCACGTTATCCAGCCGCCCGGCTGGAAATGATGGCCGCCGAAGCACGGCTCGCCGCGGTCGTCACTCGCACCGGGTTGGAGACGCGGCTGCCCGACGTTCCCGTTGTCACCATGGACGGCATCGAGAGCGCGGCCGACGCCCCGCACTGTGAAGCGCGACCGCGAAACCTCGCGTACATCCTGTTCACCTCGGGCTCGACCGGCAGGCCCAAGGGCGTGATGGTCGAGCACCGTTCGGTGCTGCGGCTGGTCCGCGACACCGACTACGTCGAGTTCCGCCCCGGAGAACGGTTCGCCCAGGTCGCCGACGCCTCGTTCGACGCCCTCACCTTCGAGCTGTGGGGCGCGTTGCTGAACGGCGGCACGGTCTGTGTCATCGACACCGGCACTCTGCTGGCCCGCGGCGGCCTCGGCCGCGCGCTGAAACACCACCGCGTGACCACGATGTTTCTCACCTCGGCGTTGTTCACCGAGGTCATGGCCGACCATCCGGATTCCTTCGCGGGCATGCACACCCTGCTCGTCGGCGGCGACGTCCTCAACACCGACCGGGTCCGCCGCCTCCTGGAAACCGATCGGGAGCACCGGCCCGCCCGGCTGATGAACGGATACGGACCCACTGAGACCACCACATTCGCGGTTTGCCACCTCATCGAGGAGCTTCCCGCGGACGCGCCCTCGGTGCCCATCGGCCGTCCGATCGCCAACACCACGGCGCACGTTCTCGACGCCCACCTAGCTCCGGTCCCGCCCGGGGTCGCCGGTGAGCTGTATCTCGGCGGTCCGGGCGTCGCGCGCGGATATGCCGGGCGGCCGGGCCTGACCGCGCAGCGGTTCGTGCCGGATCCGGTCGCCGCGGACGGCAGCCGGCTCTACCGCACCGGCGACCGAGTGCGCGTTCTCCGGGACGGCACCCTGGAATTCCTCGGCCGCGCCGACGAACAGGCGAAGATCCGCGGTTTCCGGGTCGAGCCCGGCGAAGTCGAGGCCGCGCTCGCCGCGCACCCGGAGGTCACGCAGGTGGCGGTGGTCGTCGAAGACTCGCCGGGAGGCCGCAGGCTCGCCGCCCACGTCGTCGGAACCGCGCTCGCCGCGCGGCTGAGGGAGTTCCTCGCCGAACGGCTGCCGCCCTACCTGCTCCCGTCGCGCTACGTCCGGCTCTCCGAGATGCCGATGACGCCGAGCGGCAAGATCGACCGGGCCGCGTTGCCCTCGGGCGGCGATTCGGCCGAGGTCGAAGAACACCAGCCGCCGACCACGCCGACCGAGAAGGCCATCGCCGAGCTCGCGGCGGAGCTGCTCGGAGTTCCGCGCTTGGGCGTCGCCGACGACTTCTTCCGCCTCGGCGGCCATTCCCTTCTGGCCATGCGGCTCGCCGCACGGGTCAACGAGCGGTTCGGCACCGAGGTGCCGCTCAACCGTTTCCTGCTCACGCCCACCGTCGCGGCCTTCGCCGCCGAAGTGGACGCGGCGGTGCGGGTGACCGCCGGACCGGACCGGCTCGACACTGACGCCGCGATCCTGGACCGGCTCGACCAGCTGTCCGACCACGACGTCGAGGAGTTGCTGCGAACCATGGCCGAGAGCGAGGCCGACCAGTGACCGAGATTTCCGAAGCCCCCGCCCCGGACACCGCGGCCGGCCGGCGCGCCCTGCTGGACCGGCGGCTGCGGGAGCGCCTGGCCTCCCGCGGCCGGGTGCTGTCCTACCCGCAGCAGCGGCTGTGGTTCCTCGACCAGCTCGACCCGGGCAATCCGGTGTACGTCGTCCCGCTGGTCTACCGCATCGACGGACCGCTGGACCTCCCGGCGCTGGAGCACGCGCTGACCGAGGTCGTGCGACGCCACCACGTGCTGCGGACGGTGTTCCGCGCGGTCGACGGCGAACCCCGCCAGTTCGTCCAGCCCGCGCCGGAGCTCGCCGTCCCGGTGCGGGAGGCAGCCGATCCCGCCGAGGCGGACCGGATTTGCGCGCAGGAGGCCAGGACTCCGTTCGATCTGGAAGCCGACCTGATGATCCGCCCGCTCCTGGTCCGGCTCGGCGCCGCGGAACACCGGCTTTGCCTGACTCTGCACCATCTCGCCTGCGACGGCGCGTCCCTGGGACTGCTCGCCGGCGAACTCTCCGCGTTGTACCGGGCCCGGTTGCTCGGCGAGCCCGCTGACTTGCCGGAACTTTCCTTGCAGTACGCCGAATTCGCCGAACGGCAGCAGGCGAGCCTGTCCGGTCCCGGCCTGGCGGAGACGGTCGAGCGCTGGCGCGAACGCCTCGCCGGTGCGCCGGCCCTGGCCACGCTGCCCGCCGACCGGCCCCGGCCGCCGGTGCAGAGTCACCAGGGCGGGCACGTCACGTTCAGCGTGGACGCCGGGACCACCGCCGCGCTCGCGGAGCTGTCGAAAGAAAGCGGGGCGACACCGTTCGCGGTGCTGCTGGCGGCGTTCGCAGTGCTGGTGCATGGATACACCGGCGGTGACGAGGCCGTCGTCGGCTCCCCGGTCGCGTGCCGCACCACCGAAGCGGTCCGGCCGCTGATCGGGTTTTTCACCAACACCGTCGTGCAGCGCCTCGACCTTCGCGGCGAACCGACTTTCCGCGAACTCGTCGCCCGCGCCTGGAACGAGGCCCGGTTCGCGCTGGCGGATCAAGACCTGCCGTTCGAAAAGCTGGTCGAGGAACTGCAACCCGCCCGGGACACCGCGCACAACCCGGTCTTCCAGCTCATGGTCAGCTACCAGGAGGGGGAGGAGACCACCCTGTCCCTGCCCGGCTGCGAAGTCCGGATGGTCCCCGGCGACACCGAAACCGCGAAGTTCGACCTGACCCTCGGACTCACCCGCGAAGACGGCAAGCTCTCCGGACGGCTGGAGTACGCCACCGACCTGTTCGACGCCGCGACCGCGCAGCGGCTCGCGAAGCACTACACCACCGTCCTCGCCGCGGCAGTGTCCGAACCGGACACTCGCATCGGCGCGCTTCCCCTGCTGTCGGCCGAAGAAACCCGCCACCTGCTGGCCGGGCTCAACCCCGCGCCCCAGCCGGTCCGCGAAGCCCTGGTGCACGAACTGATCGAAGAGCAGGCCGCGCGAACGCCGGAGGCGCCCGCGCTGCTGCACGTCGCCGAGGCTCCCGGCGAGGCGCTGACTTACCGGGAACTGGACGAGCGCGCCGAAGCCCTCGCCGCCCGGCTGCGCGCGCACGGCGTCGGACCGGACGTGCCGGTCGGGGTGTACCTGCCCCGCTCGCCCGAACTCGTGGTCGCGATGCTGGCGATCCTCAAGGCAGGCGGCGCCTACCTGCCGCTCGACCCCGGCTATCCGCACGAACGGCTGGCCTTCATGGTCGCCGACTCGCGGGCCGCGGTCGTCGTCGCTTCGGCCGCGCTGGCCCGGCGGGCCGCCCGCCTGCCCGCGCCCTCGCTGCTCGTGGACCGCCCCGCCGAAGGGGAAGCACCCGCTCCGGCGGCCGTCGCGGGCAAGCCGTCACCGGACAACCTCGCCTACGTCATCTACACCTCGGGGTCCACCGGGACTCCCAAGGGAGTGATGGTGACGCACCGGAACGTCGGCAATTTCTTCGCCGGGACGGACCCGCTGATCCCCGGCGCCGTGCCGGCGAGCTGGCTGGCCGTGACGAGCGTGTCGTTCGACATCTCGGTGCTGGAACTGCTCTGGACGCTCGCTCGCGGGCACCGGGTGGTGCTGCGGGGCGACGAACCGGCCCGGACCGCCGCGGCTGCGGGCGGCCCTGCCGTCCCGGCCGCCGCGCAGGCCAGGACCCTCGATTTCAGCCTGTTCTACTTCGGCGGCGACCGCGGCGGGGACCCGGCCGACCGCTACCGGCTGCTCGTCGAGGGGGCGAAATTCGCCGACCGCAACGGTTTCCACGCGGTGTGGACGCCGGAACGGCACTTCCACGAGTTCGGCGGGCTCTATCCGAACCCGTCGGTCACGGGAGCCGCGATCGCCGCGGTGACCGAGCGGGTGCGGGTCCGGGCGGGAAGCGTCGTGCTGCCGCTGCACGATCCGCTGCGGGTCGCCGAGGAATGGTCGGTGCTCGACAACCTCAGCGGCGGCCGGGTCGGCGTCTCGGTGGCCTCGGGCTGGCAGCCCGACGATTTCGTGCTCTCACCGGACAATTACGCCGACCGCAAACGCCTCATGATCGAAGGCGTCGAGACGCTGCGGAAGCTCTGGAGCGGGCAAAGCATCAAGCGCCGCAACGGAGTCGGCGAGGATACCGAGGTGTCGGTGTTCCCGCAGCCGGTGCAGGCGGAGCTGCCGTTGTGGATCACCAGCGCGCGCAGCCCGGAGACCTTCCGGATGGCCGGCGAGCTCGGAGCGGGCTTGCTGACCCACCTGCTCGGCCACTCGGCCGAACAACTCGCCGAAAAGATCGCGCTGTACCGCGAAGCTTGGCGCGAGGCTGGGCATCCGGGCGAGGGCCGCGTGACCTTGATGCTGCACACGTTCGTCGGTTCCGACGAGGACGAAGTCCGCGAAATCGTGCGGGAACCGTTGTGCGCCTACATCAAGTCGTCGTTCGACCTGCTGGCCGGGCTCGGCGCGGCGATGGGGAGCGACACCGATCCGCGCACCCTGCCGCCGGACGAGCTGGACGCGTTGGTGGCAGGCGCTTTCGAGCGTTTCTTCGAAACCTCGGGCCTGCTTGGCACGCCGGAACGCTGCGCGGACCTCATCGACCGGCTCAAGGCCATCGGGGTCGACGAAGCCGCCTGCCTGGTCGACTTCGGCGTTGCGCACGAGCAGGTTCTCGACGCGCTCGGCCAGCTGCGCGTGGTCCGCGAGCTGTCCGAGGACCGTCGGCGGCGCGCGCTCGCGGACGAGCCGATCGCCGCACAGATCCGCCGCCACGGCATCACGCACCTGCAGTGCACGCCGTCGGTGGCGGGCCTGCTCGCGGAAGACGAGGACGCCGCCGCGCTCGGCACGCTGACCGGGCTGCTCGTCGGCGGCGAGGCGCTGCCGGAGCCGCTGGCCGAGAAGCTGGCCGGGGCTGGCCCGGCGGTCCGCTCGATGTATGGCCCGACCGAAGCGACGGTCTGGGCGAGCAGCACCGAAGTCGACGGCGGCGCGGTCGCGCTCGGCGAACCGATGGCCAACACCCGGGCCTACGTCGTGGACGCGCACCTGCGGCCCACGCCGCCGGGCGTGCCCGGCGAACTGCTGCTCGGAGGTCTCGGCATCACCCGCGGCTACCTCGGGCGGCCCGGGCTCACCGCGCAGCGGTACGTGCCGGACCCGTTTTCCGGCGTGCCCGGGCAGCGGCTCTACCGCACCGGCGACCTCGTGCGCCGCGCCGCGGACGGCTCGCTGTGGTTTCTCGGCAGGCTCGACCACCAGGTCAAGCTCCGCGGCCACCGAATCGAGCTCGGCGAGATCGAGAACGCCGTGGCCGCGCACCCCGGCATCCGGGCAGCGGCCGTGGCGGTCCGCGGCGAAGGGGAGGCGAGCCGGATCGTCGCCTACGGCGTCCCGGGGGCGGAGGAGGCACCGCCTTCGGCCGCGGAGATCCAGGCCTTCTGCGCCCGGACGCTGCCGGACTACATGGTGCCCGCCGACGTCGTGCTGCTCGAACGGCTGCCCAGCACCCCCAACGGCAAGCTCGCCCGCGACGAACTGCCTGAGCCAGGGCAGCAGGCCCAGCGCGAATACCGGCCGCCGGACAACGACGTCGAGCGCGAGGTCGCCCGTGTGCTCGCCGAGGTCGTCGGAGCCGAACGCGTGGGCGTGCTCGACAACTTCTTCGAGATCGGCGGGAACTCGCTGCTGGCGGTCCGCGCCCGGACGCTGCTGGCTCCGGTGCTCGGCGACCGGGTGTCCTTAGTGGACATCTTCCGCTATCCGACCGTCCGCGGCCTGGTCGCCGCCTCCGGCGGAGGACGCGCCGACACCGGGGTCGACCGGGCGCGGGAGGCCGCGAGCCGCCGTGCTTCGGCGTTCGCCCGGCGCCGCGCGGAACGGGGCACGGCATGACCGAGCCAGCAACGGACGGCCTCGAGCCGATCGCGGTGATCGGGCTCGCCTGCCGGGTGCCCGGCGCGCGGACCCCGGAGCAGTTCTGGCGGAACATGCGCGACGGCGTCGAATCGATCACCCGGTTCGACCGCGCCGAACTGCTGGCCGCGGGCGTCGACGAAGAGACCCTCGCCGATCCCGACTACGTGCCCGCGTCCGGGCATCTTCCGGACGCGGACCGGTTCGACGCCGCGTTCTTCGGGTTCACCGCGGCCGAAGCCGAGACGATGGATCCGCAGCAGCGGATGCTGATCGAAACCGCCTGGGCGGCGATGGAGGACGCCGGGCACGATCCCGCCCGGTTCGCCGGGGACGTCGGCGTGTTCGCCGGCGCGTTCTTCGCCAAGTACCTGCTGAACAACCTGGCGACGAACGCGCGGTTCCAGCGCTCGCCGATGGCCCCGCTGGCGCGGATGTTCAACGACAAGGACTTCCTGGCCACCCGGGTCTCGCATCT
Source organism: Amycolatopsis sp. NPDC104775 (assembly GCF_055583325.1). NCBI lineage: Bacteria > Bacillati > Actinomycetota > Actinomycetes > Pseudonocardiales > Pseudonocardiaceae > Amycolatopsis > Amycolatopsis sp. NPDC104775. The sequence continues at coordinate 75,319 of NZ_JBVJOE010000001.1, read as the reverse complement.
GCTCGACCTCACCGGCCCCTCGCTCACCGTCCAGACCGCCTGCTCGACGTCCCTGGTGGCCACGCACCTGGCCTGCCAATCGCTGCTCAGCTACGAATGCGATGCCGCGCTCGTCGGCGGCGCGACGGTGAACGTCCCGCTCCGAAGCGGTTATCCGGTGGCGGAAAGCGGATTGTTCAGCGCCGACGGGCATTGCCGCCCCTTCGACGCCGCCGCGGGCGGGACCGTGCCGGGCAACGGCACCGTGGTCGTCATGCTGCGCAGGCTCTCCGACGCGCTCGCCGACCGCGATCACATCTACGCCGTCATCCGCGGGTCCGCGGTCAACAACGACGGCGCGATGAAGGCGGGGTACGCCGCGCCGAGCGTCGACGGACAGTTGCGCGTGGTCACTTCCGCGCTGACGGTCGCCGGGATCGATCCGGCGACGGTCGGCTACGTCGAGGCGCACGGCACCGCCACCCAGGTCGGCGATCCCATCGAAACCACCGCGCTCGCCCAGGCCTACCGCGGCCCGGGCGGTTCGTGCGCACTCGGCTCGGTCAAGGCCAACATCGGCCACCTCGACGCGGCGGCCGGACTGGCGGGCCTGCTGCGCGCCGCGCTCGCCGTGCACCACGGCCGGATCCCGCCCGCGGCGAACTTCACCACGCCCAATCCGCAGCTGAGACTGGAAGAAACACCGTTCTACGTCCCGGCCGAGGCGCGAGACTGGCGACCGGACGGACATCCCCGCCGGGCGGGTGTCAGCTCGCTCGGGGTCGGAGGCACGAACGCCCACGTCATCCTCGAACAGGCCCCGGCACCGCGGCGGGCAAGCGGAGAAGCACGGCAGTGGCAGCTGCTCCCGGTCTCCGGCCGGACCCGGCGGGCACTCGACGCCGCTTCCCGCGGACTCGGCGACGTCTTGGCCGAGGCCGACGCCCCCGCACTGTCCGATGTGGCCTTCACCTTGCAGCAGGGCAGACGCGCCTTCGAGTTCCGCCGTGCCGTCGTGTGCGCCGACCACGCCGACGCGGTCCGCGTGCTACGGGGCGAGGAATCCGCGCGGCTGACCACCAGGACCGCACCAGAGGGCGTGCACAGCGCGGTGTTCGCTTTCCCCGGCGGCGGTTCGCAGCACCCGGACATGGCCGTGGACATCTACCGCTCGGAAAAGGTCTTCCGGGCGGAGGTCGACCGCTGCGCCGAAATCCTGCGTCCCCGGCTGGGTTTCGACCTTCGCCGCCTGCTGTTCCCGTCCGCGTTCCCGCCGCTGGAAGGCCGCGAACTCGCCGGGGGAGCGGCCACCATGGGCCGGGATCAAGGGGCAGGCGTGGTCTCTTCCCTGTTCGTCATCGAGTACGCGCTGGCCCGGCAGCTGATGGCGTGGGGCGTGCGGCCCGCGGCGCTGCTCGGCCACAGCCTCGGCGAGTACGTCGCCGCGTGCCTGGCGGGCGTCTTCACGCTTGAAGGAGCACTCGACATCACCCTTGCGCGCGGCGAGCTTTTCGCCGCGATGCCACCCGGCCGGATGCTGGTCGTCGGCCTGCCCGAAGCCGACGTAGCGGCGCGGCTGTCGGACCGGATTTCGATCGCCGCGGTCAACTCCCCGGAGCTCACCGTGGTTTCCGGGCCGGACGAGGACATCGCCGCGCTGCTCGCCGAGCTGCGCGGACAGGACGTCGACTGCCGGAAGGTCAGCGTCCCGGTCGCCAGCCACTCCTGGATGGTCGAGCCGTACCTGGCCGAGTTCACCCGCAAGGTCGCCCGGGCCGGACTGTCCGCGCCGGACCTGCCGGTGGTCTCGGGCGTGACCGGGACCTGGCTGACCGCCGAAGAGGCGACCGATCCGGAGTACTGGGCCCGGCATCTGCGCCAGCCGGTCCGGTTCGCCGACAGCCTTCGCCAGGCATTGGCCGAACCGGGCCGGGTCGTGCTGGAGGTCGGCCCCGGGCGGACCCTCACCGCGCTCGCGGCCGCTCAGCGGCTCGCGCCCACGCCGGTCGCGGTGCCCACCATGGGCCTGCCCCGCGACACCCTGCCCGACCTCGCCCACCTGGTGCACGCGGTCGGCAGGCTTTGGCAGTCCAATGTGGACGTCGACTGGGCGGCCTTCCACGGAGACGCCGACCCCCAGCGGGTCTCGTTGCCGACCTATCCGTTCCAAGGCGAGCGGCACTGGATCGAACCGGGCGCCGCACGCACCGCGGAAAGCGCCCCGGTTCCCGCCGAGGAATCCCCGGAGGACCGCATCGAGCTCGACGACGGGTTCGTCGCGCCGCGCACCGAACGGGAACGGCGGATCGCTCGGATCTGGTGCGATCTGCTCGGCCTGGAGCGGGTCAGCGTCGACGACGATTTCTTCGACCTCGGCGCGCATTCGCTGATGGTCACGCAGCTCACCCGCGAGCTGCGCCGGATGGGCGCGGTGGAGATCAGCGCCCGCGACGTCTTCGCCGCCGGAACCGTGGCGGGCATGGCGGACCTGGTCGGGCAGGCGCTCGGCGAACCGCCGTCGGCGCCCGCCGGCTCCGGGCTCGTCCTCGAAGACGAGGTCGTCCTCGACGAGACAATCACCGCGGAAGGGCTGCCGCCGGTCGTCGGCGCCGCCGATCCGGAGACCGTCCTGCTGACCGGCGCCACCGGATTCGTCGGCGCCTATCTGTGCCACGAACTGCTCGAACGAACCCAGGCCACCGTGGTCTGCCTGGTCCGCGCCGCGGACGCGGGCGAGGGCCTCGAACGGCTCCGCGCGAACCTGGACTCCTACGGCCTCAGGACCGGCTGGGGAGACAGGCTGCGAGTGCTGCCGGGAGACCTGGCGCGGCCCCGGCTCGGCCTGTCCGCCGCCGCTTTCGAGGCGGTCGCGGAGGAAACCGACGCGATCTACCACTGCGGCGCCTGGGTGAACTTCGTCCGGCCCTACCGCGCGTTGAAGGCCGCGAACGTGCTCGGCACGCAAGAGATTCTGCGGCTGGCCACCACGAACCGGCTCAAGCCGGTCCACCACATCTCCACCCTTGCCGTGCTCGCCGGGGCGATGCGTCCCGACGTCCCGCGCATCTCCGAGGACGACCCGCTGCCCCCGCCGATCGGCCACGACACCGCCTACAGCCAGAGCAAGTGGGTGGCCGAGGGCCTGATCGGCCTCGCTCGCGAGCGAGGCGTGCCGGTGTCGGTCTACCGCGCGGGCGGGGTGCTCGCGGACAGCCGCAGCGGCGCGGCGAACCGCGACGACTACGTCACGAAGGTCATCCAGGGTTGTGTCCAATTAGGACTCGCGCCGGAGCGCCGATACGCGCTGTCCGTCGGCACCGTCGACCATCTGGCCCGGACCGTGGTGGACCTTTCCCTGGCCCCGGCCTCGCTCGGGCGCACCTTCCACGCCATCGACCCGGATCCCTTCCCGTGGAACGAAATCTTCGATCGCATCCGGGAGTTCGGCTACGCGGTCGAGTCCGTTCCGTTCGACCAGTGGCGGGCGGCGCTCGTCGAGCAGGTCGACCGCGAAGGCGACGACAACGCCCTCGCGCCGCTGATGGCCATGCTGGGGGACACCCCGGACCGGCAGATGCCCCGCATCTCCTGCGACAACGTGGTCAGCGTGCTGCATCGCGACGACGCGCCCGCACTGGATCAGAGCTACTTCACCACAATGCTCGGGTTCTTCGTCAGCAGCAGGCTGCTGCCGCCAGTTCCCGCCGCGGACAAGAGAGGTTCCTGAATGAGCATGTTGCTGACCGGCGCCACCCTCATCGACGGCGTCGCGGACGAACCGGTCGCCGGTACCGCGGTGCTCGTCGACGGCGAACGGATCGCGGAGGTGGGCGCGCGGGAGACGGCGCGCGACGCCGAGGTGGTCGACCTTTCCGGGCTCACCGTGCTGCCCGGGCTCATCGACGCGCATGTCCACATCGGACACTCGAGCGAGATGCGCGCGGTGCTGAACATGGAGCTTTCGGTCGCCGAGCGGGCCGCCGACATCTTCCGCACCCTGCGGCAGACGCTGGAGGCGGGCTTCACCGCGGTGCGCGATTGCGGCGGCATCGACCACGGCATCCTGCGCACGGTGGGCCGCGGCCTCGTGCCCGGGCCGCGGATCTGGGCCTCGGCGTCGCCCCTGGTGCAGTGCGGCGGGCACGGCCACCTCGGCTCGCCGTTCGTCGGCCCGGACGAGACGTTCCACTTCCGCGTGCGCGGGCTCACCGCGGTCGGGCGGATTTCCGACGGCTGCGACGAGGTCCGCAAGGCCGCCCGCGAGTGTTTCCGGCAGGGCGCGTCCTTCCTCAAGATGGCCGTCACCGGCGGAGTGGTGTCCATTGCGGACAATCTCTCCGACACTCAGTTCACCGTCGAGGAAATCGCCACCGCGGTCGCCGAAGCGCACGCCCGCAACACGTATGTCACGGTGCACGCCCACAACATCAACGGCATTCGCAACGCGGTGTCGGCTGGCGTCGAATGCGTCGAGCACGGCACCGGCATCGACGAGGCCACCGCGGCGATGATGGCCGACCGCCGGGTCAGCCTGGTGCCGACCCTGGCCATCGCGAAGGTGCTCGAAGAGAACTTCGAGGTCCACGGGCTGCCTCCGCAGGTCCGGGATCGCGTCTGCGGCACCATGGACGGGATGGTCGAGGGCCTCAAGGCCGCGCTGGCCGCGGGCGTCCCGGTCGGCTCCGGGTCCGATCTCATCGGTCCCGACCAGACCCGGCGCGGGCTGGAGATCGCGCTCAAGGCCGAGATCCTCGGGGCGATGGCCGCGATCAAGTCCGCCACGTCGGTGAACGCGGAGATCATGCGGGTCGCCGACAAGATCGGCTCGGTCGAGCCGGGCAAGTACGCCGACCTGGTCGCGGTCGACTTCGACCCGCTGGCCGAACCCGCCCTGTTCGACGACCCGGACCGGGTGGTGTTCGTCGTCAAGGGCGGCCGGATCGTCAAGGACACCCGGAAATGACCCCGTCCGGGAACGGAAAAGCCCGCGAGCAAAGGAGAACCGCGATGGCGGAACGCACCTTCCAGGTCGTGCTCAACGACGAGGAACAGTATTCGCTCTGGGACGAGTCCCTGCCGGTCCCGGCGGGCTGGCGGCCGGCGGGGTTCAGCGGCCCGGAAGCCGACTGCCTGGCCTACGTCGACGAGGTGTGGACCGACCTGCGTCCGCGCAGCCTGCGCGACGCGAGCTGACCCGGCGGACAGGGGAGAAACCATGGGCACGTTCGGGAGACGGCCGTTCGTGGTCGGCATCGGCGGCTCGGACCATCCGGACTCGGCGACCGAGCGCGCGCTGGCCGCGGCGCTGCGGGAAGCCGAGAGCCACGGCGCCGAGGTCCGGCTCTTCGGCGGCGCGTTCCTCGGCCGGTTGCCGTTGTTCCGGCCTCGCCACCCGGACCGGGCCTGGCCCGCGACCGAACTCGTCGCGGCCGTCGCACGCGCGGACGGCCTGATCCTCGCCACTCCGAGCTACCACGGGGGCGTGTCCGGACAGGTCAAGAACGCGCTGGACTATCTCGAGGACCTCCGCGAGGACGACCGGCCCTACCTGGACGGCCGCGCGGTCGGCTGCATCGTGACCTCGGCGGGCGCCCAGGCGGGCGGTGTCACCCTGGCCGCGCTGCGAGCCATCGTGCACGCCCTGCGCGGCTGGCCGACGCCGTTCGGCGCCACGCTCGAAGCCGGGCCCCTCGCCGCCGACACGGAGAAGCTCGGCGTCGTGGCCGGGCAGGTCGTCGAATTCGCCCGCATGGCAGGCTCCGCGGAGGTGGTCCGGTGACCGCGTCGCCCGTCCCCGCCGAACCGGCGCCGCCCGCGACCACGGCCGAGCGCATCGCCGAATACCGCCGCCGCCGCGCGGAATCCCGGGAACCCGGTTCCCCGCGCGCGGCGCGGCGCCAGCACGTGCTGGGCAAGTTCACCGCCCGCGAGCGTCTCGACCTGCTGCTCGACGAGGACTCGTTCGTCGAGATCGATCCGCTGGCCCGGCACCGCAGCACGAACTTCGGCGCGGACCGGCAGCGTCCGGCGGGCGACGGCGTGGTCGCCGGCTTCGGCAAGGTGGACGGCCGCCCGGTGTGCGTGTTCGCCCAGGACGTGACCTCGTTCAACGGCAGCGTCGGCGAGGTGTTCGGCCAGAAGGTCGGCAAGGTGCTCGACATGGCGGTGCGGGTCGGCTGCCCGGTCGTCGGCCTTTACGACTCCAGCGGCGCGCGCGTGCACGAAGGCGTGCTGTCGCTGGCTTCCTTCGGCCAGGTCGCGCGGCGCGTGGTCGGCGCGTCCGGGATCGTCCCGCAGATCTCGGTGATCATGGGAGTGTGCGCGGGCGGCGCGGTGTACACGCCCGCGGCGTCCGATTTCGTCGTGATGGTCGAGAAAACCTCGCACATGTTCGTCACCGGCCCGGACGTGATCCGCGCGGTGAACGGCGAAACGGTCGGCATGGAGGACCTCGGCGGGGCCCGGCTGCACGTGGCCAGGACCGGCAACGCGCACCACATGGCCGCCGACGAACCCGCCGCGATCGACTACGTCAAGGACCTGCTTTCCTTCCTGCCGGGCAACAACCTCGAGGAGCCGCCGAGCCATCCGGTGGTCGCGGACCTCGCCGAATCCCCGCTGGACCGCGGACTGGACGAGGTGATCCCCGACCTGCCCACGCGCGGCTACGACGTCCTCGACGTCATCGGCGGGCTCGTCGACGACGAGTTCCTGCTGGAGGTGCACGAAGAGTTCGCGCCCAACATCGTGTGCGGATTCGCGCACGTCGAGGGCAGGCCGGTGGGCGTGGTCGCCAACCAGCCGCAGCACCTCGCGGGCGCGCTCGACATCGACGCCGCCGAGAAGGCCGCGCGGTTCGTGCGGTTCTGCGACGCGTTCGGGATCCCGCTGCTCACGATCGTCGACGTCCCGGGATTTCTTCCCGGCACCGATCAGGAACACGCCGGGATCATCCGCCGCGGCGCGAAACTCGGCTTCGCTTACATCGAGGCGACCGTCCCGAAGATCACCGTCATCACGCGCAAGGCTTTCGGCGGCGGGTACGCGGTGATGGCGTCGAAGGAGTTCGGCGCTGACCTGGTGCTGGCCTGGCCGACCGCGGAGATCGGGGTGATCGGCGCCGGCGGGGGAGTGGGACTGCTGTTCCACCGGGAAATCGCGGGAGCCGCCGACCCCGAGGCGGCCCGCCGCGACTTCGCCGAGCAGTACTACGAAACGCTGATCAGCCCGTACGTCGCCGCGGAGCGGGGTTGCGTCGACGACGTCGTCGCTCCTTCGGAGACCCGGGCGCACCTCGTCCGCGCGCTGCGGACCCTGTGGACCAAACGGGTGGTGACCCCGCCCCGCAAGCACAGCAACATCCCGCTCTGAACCGTCCCGCTCCGGCTCACCGCGCGGACGTCGCGGTGAGCCGGAGGTCGGCGACATGAGCGGCGACCGCGGTCCGGTTGTCCACGCCCAGTTTCCCGAACAGGTTGGTCAGGTGCATCTCCACGGTTTTCTCGGAAATGCTGAGCCTGCGGGAGATCTTGCGGTTGGTGAGCCCGTCCCGGACGAGTTCGGCGATCTGCTGTTCGCGGCGGGTGAGCAGCGGTTCGGTGGCGGCCGGCTCCGGGCTTTCGGCCGTCCGGGACCTGCGCGCGGCGAGCCGGCGCTGTTCCCGATGCGCGCGTTTCGCCAGCGCGGTCGCACCGGCGCGCTCCAAGCCCGCCTTCGCGAAACGCAGTTCCCGCAACGCTTCGTCGGTAAGCCCCTGGTGCCACAGCGCGACGCCCAGCACGACCCGGGCGCGCAGTTCGTCCACGGTGGCACCGGTCCGCGTGATCCCGGCGACGGCCGCCCTCGCGGCGGGCAGCGCGGCGGCCGGATCTGTGACCAGCAAAACCTGCGCGGCCGCGAGGTGGCCCAGCCCGGCCTGTCCGGTCAGCGAGATCAGCGCTTGCGCGCGTTCGGCCCACGCCGCCGCGACGGCCGGGCGTCCCGCGTCGAGTTCGGCCCGGACCAGCAGCTCGTACCAGATCACCCGCGAACCGGCGTTGGCGACTTGGAGGTCGACGTTGCCGATGATGCCCGCGAGTTCGAGACAGCCGTCCGGGTCGTCGTCGAGCAACCGGGCCTCGGCCAGCAGCCGCAGCGCCAGCGCGCCCTGCCAGCCCACGACGACCTCGCTCTCCCGGGCCATCTTCTCGGTGACCGCGCTGAGCGCCTCGTCGGGGACGCCCAGGTAGCTGTTCGCCCAGCAGAGCCGCGCGCGGGCGGTGAAAAGCTGTTCTTCGCACCCGGACCGTTCGGCGAGCTGCACCGCGTGCCCGGCGGCCGCCTGCGCCTCCGCGAGTTTGCCGCGGCTGCGCAACGCCATCACCTGCCCCAGCAGCAGTTGCGAAAGCACCATGCCGTTGTTCGTCCGGACCGCGCTTTCGACGGCCCGGTCGAAGTGCCGCGCGGCGTCGTACCAGCGCTGCAGCAGGATTTCGCTCCAGCCGATCCACACCGCCGCGTCCAGGCTCTCCGGCAGTTCGTCGTCGAGCATCCCGTCGAGAATCGCGATCGCCAGGTCCAGCCGGGCGGCCGCGCCGGCCGTGTCGCCCAGCGCGCAGTCCGTCTTTCCGAGCAGCCCCAGGCACGACGCCTCGAGCCCGCGATGCCGGTGGCGGCGGGCGATCGCGAGCGCCTTGCTCGCCCACGCGTGGCAGGCCTCCGGGTCGTTGCGGACCAGTTCCCCGTGCGCCATCTCCAGCTGGAGGAAGGCGGTGGGCACTCCGGCGTCGTCGCCGCGCGCGGCGATTTCCGCGCGCAGGATCACGTCCGCCGAACCGCGAGCGCCCAGCATCCGCTCGATCGCGGCGAGGTGGGCGACCGCCTCGGCCCGCTCGTCGCGCTGTTCGTCGGTGAGCGTGCGCAGCGCGTGGTGCATGGCGTCCCAGGATTCGGACAGCTCCCCGCTGATCCCGAGCGCCCGGGCCAGCGCCATGAGCGCGACGGCGCGGCGCTGCCGGGTTTCATCGCGGCTGGGCAGCGTCTGCAAGGCGGTGCGCAGCCAGGACGCGGCCGTGCGCGGCTGATTCGCCATGATTTCCATGGCCGCGCCGGCCAGCAGCTCCGCGCCGGCGAGGTCGCCGTAACGGATGCTGTGCTGCACGTGCGGTGCGCGCTGCGAGGCGGGCGCGCCGCGTTCGCGCAGGGTTTCGCCGGCCAGTTCGTGCAGCCGGATCCGCCTGCTCAGTTCGCAGCTCTGGTAGACCGCGCGGCACACCACCGGATGGCGGAAGGCGAAACTGGTGCCGTGCACCGCGGGCCGCACGAGGTCCCGGCGGATCAGGGAATCCAGCGCCACCAGCACTTCCTGCTCGGGCGCGGCCAGCATGGTGGCGATCAGCGCGACGTCGAAGCCTTCGCCGAGGACCGCCGCGGCGTCGGCGACGTGCCGGGCGAGCGGATCGATGCCGTCGAACTCGGCCAGGAACTCGATGTCGTCGTGGTTCGCGTGCAGGGGACTCGACTGCTCTCCCGGCCAGGGCCGCTCCTTGAGCAGCGCGTTCAGGTAGCGCGGGTTGCCCCCGCTCTCGCGGTAGAGCTGCGTGCGCCAGGTCGGGGTTCCCGCACCCGCCAGCAGCTGCTGAACGTCGTCCTCGGAAAGCGGACGGATGTCGAGCCGGGCGACGGGCAGCGCGCGCGACCGGTCGAGCAGGAGCGACCGGAGCCCGGCGCAGGCCTGCCGGTCCCGGAAGCCGAGGGCGAGCAGGACGGGGGCGTTCGGCGGTTTCCGGAGCAGATCCGCCAGCAGCTTCAGCGATTTCTTTTCGTAGCTGTGGCAATCGTCAAGAATCAGTACCAGCGGTTGTTCCGCGGCCAGCCGTTCCAGCAGGCTTCGGACGTCGCGGTGCGCGTTCTCCGGCGAGGACGGCGCGGCGAGCGGGAGATCGAAATGGTCTTCGAGCAATTCGCCGAATACTCCCAACGGCCGCTCGGCCGCTCCGCGAAATGCCCGCACGGTCAGCACGGTGGTGCCGCGCTCGCGGGCGTATTCGGCGAAAGTGTCCAAAACGGTGCTTTTGCCCACTCCGGCGTCGCCGGTCACCTGCACCAGCGCCGAGGTTCCGCCGTCGCGGAGGCCGTCGAGGAATTCGAGCAGCGTGCGCAGTTCGTTTTCCCGTCCGCAGAGCAACCGCCGATCGGCCGATTTGTTTTTCGCGAGCGGAGCATTCGCGTTCTTCGCTGATAGAGGTCGTCGTGGAGCGGGCCGAGGCATAGTCCCCCCTGGACATGTCAGCAGTTTTTTCCTTGAAGCCGCGAAACCCCCAGGCCGCCGGGCCCCGTCCGGCCTTGTCCCAGCGAAGATTTCTTCGCCGTCGCGGCTGACGTCAACGGAAGCGCAACGCCAGGGGCTTGTCAAGCGCCCGGATTCGTTCGTGCCAGGGGGCGCCCCAGGGTAATCCCCAGTGTCGCGGCCGGTGCCGTCCGCACAAGACTGGACCGCGTCTTGCCCGCAGAAGGGAAACCGTGGAGGGTTCGTGAGCACACGCATCTATGCGCTGCCGGTCGAGCAGACGCAGTGGCAGGTGCCGGGTGGCGGTACCACGGTCTTCGACTGGGAGTACGACGAGGGGCGCGATCGGCTGCTCGGCCTCTACGAAAAAGGCAAAAAGAAGCAGTGGGACGCCGCCGAACGGCTCGACTGGTCCATCGAGGTCGACACCAATGACCCGATGGGAGTACCGGAACAGAGCATCGCGATTTACGGCTCCCGGGTGTGGGAATCGCTCGGGCCGAAGGAACGCGGCACCGTCCGCCACCATCTGGCCGCGTGGCAGTTCTCGCAGTTCTTGCACGGCGAGCAGGGCGCGTTGATCTGTTCCTCCAAGATCGTGCACACGGTGCCCGGGCTGGACGCGAAGTTCTACGCCGCGACGCAGGTCATGGACGAGGCCCGGCACGTCGAGGTGTATTCCCGTTACCTGCGGGAAAAACTCGAACTCGCCTATCCGATCAACCCCGGGCTGAAAGCGCTGCTCAACGACGTCATCTCCGATTCCCGCTGGGACATGACCTATCTGGGCATGCAGGTGCTGATCGAGGGCCTCGCGCTGGCCGCCTTCGGGCTGATCCGCGATCTGGCGACCGAACCGCTCGCCAAAACGCTCAACGCCTACGTGATGCAGGACGAAGCCCGGCACGTCGCTTTCGGCAGGCTCGCGCTGCGCGAGTACTACCCGGAGCTGACCGAAGCCGAGCGGGACGAGCGCGAAGAGTTCTGCACCGAGGCGTGCCATCTGATGCAGCAGCGCTTCGCCGGCGAGGAGGTCTGGCGCAACCTCGACGTCGACGCCGACGAGTGCATCACCTTCATGCGCGAGTCCGAGCATTTCAAGCGGTTCCAGAGCCATCTCTTCTCCCGGATCGTGCCGACGCTCAAGGACATCGGCCTCTTCGGGGAGAAGATGCGGGCGAAATTCGCCGACATGGGGATCATCGGCTACGAGGGCCAGGACCTCGAAGCGCTGATGGAGCAGGACGAGAAGATCGCCGAGGACCTGGACCAGGCGAGGATCGAACAGGTCGACTCGGCCATCGCGCTGGGCCGGTTCGACGACTGAGACCGAGCACGCAGGGTATGAAGCAGGTCACAATCGAGAAATATTAACGATCGGTCGGATAGTTTTTTGCTAGCGTGCTCGCTGTGACGGAGATCGCAGACGGCAGGCTGGTCCGGGGCGAGCGCACCCGGGCGACGGTGCTCGACGCCGCGATCGCGCTCGCCACCGAGGCCGGGCTCGACGGGCTGACCCTGGGGCAGCTGGCCGACCGGCTCGGCGTGAGCAAGTCGGGGCTGTTCGCGCACTGGCACAGCAAGGAAGAGCTGCAGCTGGCCACGATCGCCCGCGCCAAGGAGAGCTTCAAGGAGCTGGTGATCGCGGGGGCCATGGCCGAGCCGCCGGGCGTCGGCAGGCTGTGGAAGCTGCACGAGGCCCGGCTGGCCTACATCGGCGACGACCGGCTTCCCGGCGGGTGTTTCTTCGTCAACGCGCAATTCGAGTACGACGCCCGGACCGGTCCGGTCCGGGACCGCCTGGCCGAGGTGCTCGGGGAGTGGCTGGCGCTGCTCGAGCGGCTCGCGGCCGAGGCGGTCGACGCGGGGGAAATCGCCGACGACGTCGATGTGCCTCAGCTCGCCTTCGAAATCAACGCACTGGGTGCGGCGACGGTGTACCAGTCGCGGTTGCTGCCGGGCTCCGAAGCGATGGCCCGGTCGCGGGCCGCGGTTCTCGCCCGGCTGCGTTCGGTGTGCCTCGATCCGGGGCTGCTTCCGCGCGACTGAGCCCGTCCGCCCAGGCCGTTGCCCGCCCGCCGCCGTCCCGGCGATCCGGGTGTTTCCCGCCGACCCGTACGAGGAAGTGAGAGGCGTTCGTCATGGCTGGACCAACGCGAAAACAGTATCTGGCGGTGGCTCTGACCGCCTGCGGAGCCACCTTTCTGGCGATGCTGGACACCACGGTCACCAGCCTGGCCGTCCCCGACCTGCAGCACGATTTCCCCGCCGCGACGGTCCCCGACCTGTCCTGGGTCCTGAGCGGCTACGCGGTGTTCCTCGCCGCCCTGCTGGCCCCCGCCGGACGGCTCGCCGACGTGCTCGGCAGACGCAAGCTGTTCGTCGGCGGCGTCGGGCTGTTCACGCTGGCCTCGCTGGCCTGCGCCCTGGCCCCGGACCTGACCGTGCTGGTCGTCGCCCGGCTGGTCCAAGGAGCCGGCGCCGCGGCGATGATCCCGGCGTCGCTGGCGATTCTGCTGATGGACGGCCCCGCCGAAAAACGAGCCTCCTCGATCGGCCTGTGGAGCGCGGCCGGCGCGGTCGCCGCCGCGGTCGGCCCGAGCATCGGCGGCGTGCTGGTCGAACAGCTGGGCTGGCAGTCGGTGTTCTACATCAACCTGCCGCTCGGTCTCCTGGTCATCGTCTCCGCGCTGCGCGTGCTGCCCGCGCCGCAGGCCCCGTTGAGCGGCAAAATCCCCGACCCGTTCGGCACCCTGTGCCTGGCGCTGGGCATCGGCGGCCTGACGTTCGCCGTCACCCAAGGCGGCAACTGGGGCTGGCTCGACGCCCGGATCCTGGCCAGCGCGCTGGTCGGCATCGCGGCGCTGCTGATCGCGGTGCTGCGGTCGCGCCGCCACGCCGTCCCGGCGATCGAGATTTCCTTGTGGAGCAACCGGAACTTCGCCGCGGTCAACGTCGTGTCGCTGTTCTACGGGATGGCCCAGTACGCCTGGATGCTCGGCAGCGTCCTGTACCTCACCGAAATCTGGGGATACTCCGAGATGCAAGCAGGCGTCGCGAACACCCCGGGCGCCTTCGCCGCTTCGGTCGCGGCGCTCGGCCTTTCCCGCGTCGTCGCGAAAATCGGCGGCCCCCGCACGGTAACGATGGTCGGCCTGACCTGCTTCGCCGCGTGCGGCCTGTGGTTCAGCTTCGGACTGGCCGACCACGCGTCGTTCCTGACCTTCTGGCTGCCCGCGGCGCTGGTAGCCGGTTTTGGCATGGGCGCGGCCACCACGGGCACGTCGATCACCGCCGCGATGTCGGCCCCGCCCACGCGCTTCGCCGGTTCGAGTGGCCTGAACACGGCGTCCCGCCAGTTCGGCGGCGCGCTGGGCATCGCGGTGATGGCGGTGATCCTGCAGCAATTCACGAGTGCGCGTGGCGTTCGCGGGGTCGACGCGTACAGCCACATGTTCTTGTACTGCACGGTGGCGGCGCTGGTCGCCTTGCTGGTGACTGCCTTCTTCATCAAGTTCCCGGCCCCGGCCGCGCAACCGGCCGCCACGACGGAACCGGAGGTCCGTGTGGCGGACTGAGGTTCCGCCACGGAAGGCGGCTCGGCGGGTGCCGGGCCGCCTTTTGCGGACGGCCAGATCGTGGCGGTGAATCACGGGTTGACCGAGGAACAGCAGATCAGCGCGGATCAGCAGCACGCTTACGCGGTGCTGTTGAAGATCGTTTATTCGGGGTTCCTGAGCCAGGGCCCGGCGGCGCCGTGATTGAGCGTCCGCCGGGCCGTTCGCGGCAAACCGCATGACTCCAGCGAGTCCAAACCGGACGGCACCGAAACCGGCATACTTTTAGCCCCGCTTCGGCGATCTCGTCGCTACGTCGTGACAGTCATGCGTGCCTGCGCACGCGGTCCACCGCCGCAGGTGACTGTCGTTCCCTCGTAAATCAGGCTGGTGGAACAACCTTCGTCATCGGTGACAGTCACCGTCACCGTCCAGGTGCCGGGCTTGGCGTATGTGTGCGAGAGATCGGGCGTGGTGGTCACCAGCCGCTGTCCGTCGCCGAAATCCCAGGCGTACTGGGCCACTGTGCCGTCCGGGTCCGAGGAACCCGCTGCGGTGAAAGCGCGGGTTTTGCCGGAGGTGGGTCCGGATTCGGTCAGTGCGGCCAGCGGGCCTTGGTCCGGCGTGAGGAACGCGTTCGAACCGTCGTGCCAGACCAGGCCGGTGTCGGCGGGCGGGAGGCCGCTGGCTGCTGGCTGGCCGTCTGGCCGCAGCACATAGCTGTACACCTGGCTGTGCAACGTCGGGTTGTCCACCGCGATCGCCTGGATGACGAACAGGTACTTGCCGTCCGCGCTGAGCGTGACCCGGCCCGGCATGACTGGCATCGGATACGGCGAGCCGGGCAGTGGCGTCAGCTGGCCTCCGGTGCCGATGCTCCAGCCGGTTACGGTGTTGGAGGTGGTGTTGGGCACGTAGAGCCGGTGCGAGTCCGGCGTGATGACGGCACCGTGCGTGGTTCCGCCGCTGGGATACGGCGAGCCCGGGATCGGTGTCAGTGAACCGTCATGGCCGACTGCGTAGCCCGAGAGGTCACCGCTGCCTTCGTTGCTGACATAGAGGTACTTCCCATCCGGCGTGAACGCGGGGATGACTGGCTTGTTCCCGGCCGCCACCGGCGTGCCGACCTGCGTCAGCGTTGCGTTGGGGGCGATCGCGAAGGACGTCACGCTGTTCGCGAGATAGTTCGTGACGATGAGGTGGCTGGCGTCCGGCGAGATCGCGACCTGGCTGATCGCGCTGTCGATCGGTGCGTCGGGCACGCCCGTTCGGCTGAGCGTGCCCGACGGGGAAATCGCGTACGAGCGCACTGATCCCCTGCCGTTGGCACCGCCTCCCAGGGTGACGAACAATCGCGAGCCGTCCGGGGTGATGGCGGCTCCGACGACAGGCAGGCCGACCAGGACAGTGCCGCCGTCGATCGGGCTCAGTGTGCCGTCCTTGGCGATGCGGTAGCCGATGATGGTGCCGGATCCGCTGTGTACGGAATAGACCTTCTGCGCGTCGGGAGTGATCGCCATGCCCAGCGAACCGAGGCCTCCGGCGAACGGGGAGCCGGGGACGGTGGTCATCGCGCTGTCCCGGGTCACGCTCACCGAGCTGATGCCGGGCGAGGCGAATCCGCCGACCAGGAGGTAATGGTGCAGGGGGAGCGGGGTCTCCGCGCTCGACGGCGCCGCCAGCGTCAGTGCCGAGGTCAGCGCGACGCATCCGGCGGTGGCCAAAGCGGCGGTCCGTCGATTTCTCCGCCGCCTGGTGATACCGGGCCGAGGGGTGCTGGTGTGGTGACGTGCCGCCGACTGACCGTTATTCGTCCACATCGCTCGATTTCCTTCCGCCAGACCAGATTGCCCGCAACCGCAACCTAGGCCGGTTTCGGGAGCGTGACTGTCCAGCTTTTCGGACAGTCAGACGGCCTGCGGAGCGGAGCCGGACTGAGCCGGGGTGGTTTTCGTGCTCAGCCGGGGGAGTTCCCGCAGCGACAACCCGGCCAGTACGGAAATCAACGCCGCACCGCCGTTGTAGATCG
Source organism: Amycolatopsis sp. NPDC104775 (assembly GCF_055583325.1). Taxonomy (NCBI): domain Bacteria; kingdom Bacillati; phylum Actinomycetota; class Actinomycetes; order Pseudonocardiales; family Pseudonocardiaceae; genus Amycolatopsis; species Amycolatopsis sp. NPDC104775. The sequence continues at coordinate 59,487 of NZ_JBVJOE010000001.1, read as the reverse complement.
CGACCGCGGTCCAGCTGCCGCTCGACTTGACCAGCGCCGCCGAGATCAGCGGGGCGAACGAGCCGCCGAGCACCGCGCCCAGGCCGTAGGACACGGCCAGCCCGCTGTAGCGGATCGACGGCGGGAAAGACAGCGCGAAGAACGTCGGCTCCGCGGCGGAGTTCGCGCTGACCGCCAGGAACAGCAGCACGAAACCCGCCACCATCGGCAGGTAGCTGCCGCTGCCCAGCAGCGGGTAGAACGCGAACGGCGTCAGCACCAGGGCGATCGCCGACACGACGAACACCTGCTTGCGCCCGAACCGGTCGGCCAGCAAACCGAACAGCGGGGTGGTGACCATGTACATCGCGGTCACGATCAGCAGCATCGACAGCAGCGTGGTCTTCGGCTGGTGCAGCACCGAAGTGCCGTAGGTCAGCGAATACACCGTCACCACATAGAAATTGACGTGGGTGCCGAGGCAGCACAGCATCACCAGGATCATCGGGCGCCAGCCGTGCTTGATCGCGTCCGCGAGCGGGACCCGTTTCACCGCTCGGGCGTTTTCCACGCGGACGAACTCGGGGCTTTCGTCGAGCTTGACCCGGATGTACAGGCCGACCAGCACCAGCACCGCGCTCAGCAGGAACGGGACGCGCCAGCCCCAGGCGAGGAAGGCGTCGCCGGGCAGTTCGTTCAGGACCAGGAACAGCAGGTTCGCCAGGAGCAGGCCCCAGCCCGCGCCGGAGTTGACGAACGCACCGGCCAAACCGCGGCGGTTGCCGGACGAGCTTTCCACGCTCATCACGAAACCGCCGGCCTGTTCGCCGCCGAGGGCGAGGCCTTGGAGCAACCGGCAGAGGACGAGCAGGACCGGCGCGGCGAGGCCGATCGTGCGGTAGGTCGGCAGCAGGCCGATCGCGAAGGTGCCGACGCCCATCAGCGTCATGGTCAGGAACAGCACGCGTTTGCGGCCGACGCGGTCGCCGAGGTTGCCGAAGATCGCCGCGCCGATCGGGCGCATCACGAAAGCGATCGCGAAGGTGGACAGCGACAGCAGGACCCCGGCGGCGGGGTCGACCTGCGGGAAGAACAGCTTTCCGAAGACCAGCGAGGCGGCGACCCCGTAAACCAGGAAGTCGTAGTACTCGACGGTGGTGCCGACCATGCTCGCCACGACGGCGCGGCGGCCGGACCTGGCGCGGGCGGCGGATTCCGGTGCGGACGGGGATTTCGGCGTCGTCATTGAACGCCCCTCTCCGAATGGGGTGCGGCGGGCTGGGGAAGGTGAAGGGAAATAGCGAGCCCCGAGCGGGGTCGCCGTAGCGTAAGCAGGCCGTTCGGGGCAATCAATTCGGAGTTCCCGAAGCGCTGCTTCGGGTTTGCGAAATAGGTTTCCGCCGCCCGCGCGCGTAGCGTCGCGAGGATGGAAGACACGCATTCCGGACCGCTGGCCGGGGTACGGATCGTCGAGCTGGGCGGGGTCGGGCCGACGCCGTTCGCCTGCATGCTGCTGGCCGATCTCGGCGCCGAGGTGCTGCGGATCGAACGCCCGCCCGGCTACGACGGCGGTGCGCCGATCGAACCGCGCTTCGAGCTGATGAACCGCGGCCGCCGCGGCGTGCCGCTCGACCTCAAGACCCCGGCCGCGGTCGCCGCGGTGCTGCGGATGGCCGAGCGGGCCGACGCGCTGGTCGAGGGGTTCCGTCCGGGCGTCGCGGAGAAGCTGGGACTCGGGCCGGACGAATGCCTGGCCGTGAACCCGGCACTGGTGTACGGCCGGATGACCGGTTGGGGGCAGAACGGGCCGCTGGCCAAGGCCGCGGGCCACGACGTCAACTACGTGTCGCTGACCGGCGTCGTGCACTCGATCGGCGAGGCGGGAGGACCGCCGGTGATCCCGCTGAATCTGGCCGGCGACTTCGGCGGCGGGTCGCTGTACCTCGCGCTCGGCGTGGTGTCCGCGCTGCTGGAAAGCCGCACGTCCGGCCAGGGACAGGTGGTGGACGCGGCGATGGTGGACGGTTCGGCGTCGCTGATGACCGCCTTCTACGGGTTCCGCGCGGCGGGCTACTGGACTGACGAGCGCGGCACGAACCGGCTCGATTCCGGCGCGCCCTGGTACCAGGTCTACGAGACGAAGGACGGCGGCTGGATCAGCCTCGCCGCGAACGAGACCCGCTTCTGGCGCAACACCGTGCGGATGCTCGGCTTCGCCGAGGGCGAACTGCCCGGCCAGCACGACCGGGAGCACTGGCCGGAGATGAAAAAGCGGTTCGCCGAGGTGTTCCGCACCCGGACCCGCGACGAGTGGTGCGCGCTCGCCGAGGGGCAGGACGTCTGCCTCGCGCCGGTGCTGTCCATGGCGGAGGCTCCGCGGCATCCGCACCTGCGGGCGCGCGGAACGTTCGTCGAGGTCGACGGCGTCGTGCAGCCCGCCCCGGCACCGCGGTTCAGCCGTACGCCGGGTGCGATTCAGCGGCCGCCCGCCGCGCCGGGGGAGCACGCGGACGAGGCGCTGGCCGACTGGGGCTTCTCCGCCGAAGAGGCCGCGGCCCTGCGCGCCGGGTTCGGAAATCCCGAATCCGGTCTTCGGGAATCGTCAATTGGTTTTCCGGGCCGTCCGCATTAATCTGAGGGAAACCGCGATGGGAGGAAGGAACAATGTGCGCGAATTTCCTGAATGAATCGCAGGCGGAATGGCTGAAAACCGTCAACGATTTCATGGACAACGAAATTACCGTCGAGTACGTGCGCGAGTGCGATTTCGAACGGCGGTACCCGTACGAGGCCTATGCCAAGATCGCGAAGCAGGGCTGGCTCGGCATCATGATCCCGGAGTCCGAGGGCGGCTCCGGCGGGGACATCTTCGACTACTCCCTGATGGCCGAGGGGCTCGGCAAGTTCGGCTTCGACTTCGCCTGTTCGGTCCTGGTGCCCACGTTCACCGCGATGAACATCGTCAAGTACGGCACTGCGGAGCAGAAGGCGCGCTACGTCAAGCCGTTCATCGACGGCGAGATCCGGTTCTCCGTCTCGATTTCCGAGCCGGACGCCGGTTCGGACGCCGCCAACACCAAGACCCACGCGCGCCAGGACGAGAACGGCGACTGGATCGTCAGCGGCTCGAAGCTGTGGTGCAGCGGCGCGGCGGCGAAGGACACCGTCATCGCGATGCTGGTGCGCACGGACAAGAACGACAAGCACAACGGCCTGTCGGTGCTGCTGATCCCGAACGACACCCCGGGCCTGGACATCCGCAAGCTGCCGACGTTGTCCCGGCACGCGACCGGCACCACCGAGATCTTCCTCGACGAGGTCCGGGTGCCCGCCGACGCGCTGCTCGGCGAGGTCGGCCAGGGCTGGAAGATCATCACCGAACATCTTGAGCTGGAACGCTGCGCGGTCGCCGCGGCCTACGTCGGCAACGCGCAGGAAGCGGTCGACAACGCCAACCGGTACGCCCACCAGCGCACCCAGTTCGGCAAGCCGATCCGCGATTTCCAGGTGCTCAAGCACATGCTCGCGGAGAACCAGACGCGCGTCGACGCCGCCCGCCTGCTCTGCTACCGCGCGGCGCAGATGAAAGCCGAGGGCCTGCCCGCCGCGCGCGAGACGTCGATGGCCAAGCTGTACGGCTCGGAAACGCTGAAGCAGTGCGCGCTCGACGGCATGCAGATCCTGGGCGGCTACGCGAACCTGCCCGAGGGCGACATGGAGCGGTACCTGCGCGAAAGCATCCAGTCGACGATCGGCGGCGGCACCTCGCAGATCCAGCGCACGATCATCGCGAAGTCGATGCGCCTGCCCGCCTGAACCGCTTTTCCCGAGGAGAGAAGATCAATGGGGATCAACAACCGGATCGACATGCCTTACGACGAGCTGGAGGTCGGGCAGACCTTCCGCTCGGGCGGACGGACGATCACCGAGGCCGACGTCGTCAACTACTGCGCGCTCACCGGCAACTGGATCGAGATCCACTCCAACAAGCACTACGCCGCGCAGACCCGGTTCGGGAAGCGGCTGGTGCAGGGCTCGCTGACGTACTCGATCATGACCGGGCTGATCCAGTTCGGCCCGTCGATCCAGGCGAATTACGGGATCGACAACCTGCGCTACCTCAAGCCGGTCGCGATCGACGACACGATCTACGTGACCGCCGAGGTCACCGCGAAGAAGGAAAAGGACGACAAGTACGGCGTCACGACCTTCCTGATGAAGGCGCTCAACCAGGACGGTTATGTGGTGCAGCGCAGCGAGTGGAGCCTGCTGATGCTGCGCCGCCGCGACGACCTCGAAGCCCTGCTCGCGTCGTCGCTGCCCACGGAGAAGCAGCCGGAGCGGAAGTGAGCGCGGGCGAGCCGGTCGCCGCGATCGTCGGGATGGGCGACGCGTACGCGTCCAAGGCCGACCGGAAAGACCCGCTGCAGCTGGCCACCGAGGCGACGATGGCCGCGCTGGCCGACGCCGGGATCGGCAAGCATCAGGTCGACGCGGTGTTCACCGGGCGCTCGCCGTGGGCGGACAAGCGATCGCAATGGAGCAACATCTTCATCTCGCACCTGCAGATGCCGGTGACGCTCAACAGCGAGATCACCTTGCACGGTGCGGGGTTGACGTCGACCATCGCGGTGGCGTCGCAGATGATCGCGGCGGGTGCGGCGGAGTACGTGCTGTGCGTGCAGAGTGACGCGACCGAGTTGTTCGTGGACGCCGTAGCGATGGGTTCGGAGGCCGATTCGGACCCGCAGTACGAAGTGCCGTACGGCCCGACCATCCCGTCTCTGTACGGGCAGGCCGCGTGCCGGTACTTCCACGAATACGGGCTCACCGAGGAAGACCTCGCCGACGTCGCCATTGCCAATCAGCGGTGGGGCGCGCAGCATCCGCACGCGGCCAAGCGCAAGCACGGCGAGATCGACCGCGAGAAGGTGCTGTCCTCGCCGTACGTGGCCACCCCGCTGCGCCGGTGGATGTGCTCCACCTGGGGCGGCGGCACCGGCGGCGCGCTGGTGGTAACCTCACCCGAGCGCGCGAAGGAAGCGCGCGACCCGGTCTGGGTGCGTGGCTACGGTTCCGCGACCACACACGAGTACCTCACCGACCGGATGAACATGCGCTCGGGCCGGTTCGCGGGCCTCGGCGAATTCCCGAACCTCACGCACACCGCGACCGTCGAAGCCGCCCGGCAGGCGTTCACCCGGTCTGGGCTCACTCCGTCCGATGTGGACATGCTCCAGCTGTCGGTGAACTTCGCGCACATGGGCCCGATCATCCTGGAAGACCTGGGTTTCGCGAAGAAGGGCCACGGCATCGACGTGTACCGCGAAGGCCGCACCGGGGTCGACGGCGACCTGCCGACCGACACCAATGGCGGCTGGCTTTCCTTCGGGCAGCCGGGGATCTCGTGCAATATGGACAGTCTGGTCGAGGCGGTCCGGCAGTTGCGCGGGACCGCGCTGGGGCTGGCACCGAAGCGGAAACCGCGCACGGTGCTGGTGCAGGGCGCGGGCGGGATGCTCGCCGCGGCGGGTGTGATGGTGTTGTCCGGCGACGAAGCTGGGAGGCCGTGATGAGCGAGGACTGGCCGCAGCCGTACCGGTTGCCGGACGCGGAGCCGTACTGGGCGGCGCTCGGCGAGGAACGGCTCACCTATCAGCGCTGCGGTTCGTGCGGCGAGGTCGTGTGGCCCGCGCATTCGTACTGCCCGCACTGCTCCGCCCGATCGCTGGAGTGGGAAGAGTCGCGGGGTCGCGGCACGGTGTGGTCCTACAGCACGATCATGCGCGGTCCGACGCCGGTGTGGGCCGCGATCGTGCCCTACACCGTCGGATTCGTCGAACTGGCGGAGGGCTATCAGCTGTTCACGCAGATCGAGGCGGACCCGGACGCCATCGAGATCGGGATGCCGGTCGAGGTGCGGTTCGCGCGGCGCGGGGAGCAGACGATCCCGGTGTTCGCCCCGGCAGCGGAGGAATGACATGGCAGGCCCGCTCGACGGTGTGCGGATCCTGGACCTGACCTCGAACTTCATGGGGCCGTACGCGTCCCTGCTGCTCGCGGACCTCGGCGCGGACGTGGCGAAGGTGGAGTCCCCGGAAGGGGACACCACCCGCGGCGTCGGGCCGCGGCGCCACCCCGGGATGGCCGCGATCTTCCTGCACCTCAACCGGAACAAGCGCAGCCTGGTGCTCGACCTCAAGCATCCGGACGGGCGGGCCGCGCTCGTGCGGATGATGCGGTCGGCGGACGTGCTGCTGCACAGCCTGCGCCCAGCGGCGATGCGGCGGCTCGGACTGTCCTACGCGGACGCGCGGGAGATCAATCCGCGGCTGGTGTACTGCGGGTGTTTCGGGTTCGGCCAGAACGGCCCGTACGCGGGCAAACCGGCCTACGACGACCTGATCCAGGCGGCGGTGGGCATGCCGGTGGTGCAGAGCCGCGGACAGGGCGAACCCGCGTACGTCGCGACGGCGATCGCGGACCGGGTGGTCGGCATGGCGGCCTCGTCGGCGGTCGCCTCGGCGTTGTACTACCGCGAACGGACTGGGCATGGGCAGGAGGTCCAGGTGCCGATGTTCGAGACGTTCGCGCATTTCGCGATGGGCGACCACCTCTACGGGCACACCTTCGTGCCGCCGATCGGGAGCTGGGGCTACGCGCGGATGATGAACGCCGACCGCCGTCCTTACCGGACCCTCGACGGCTACCTGGGCGTCAACATCTACACCGACCGGCATTGGCAGCGGTTCTTCGCCGCGGTCGGCCGGGCGGACCTGGCGCGGGACCCGAGGTTCGCCGACATCCACGGCCGGACGGAGAACATCGGCGAGCTGTACGCCTTCCTGGCCGAGGTCTTCGCGCTCCGCTCCACCGAGGACTGGCTGAAGGTGCTCGCCGAGGCGGACATCCCGGCGATCCGGATGAACACGCCGGAGACGCTGCTGAGCGATCCGCACATGAACGACATCGGGTTTTTCGCCGAGCAGGACCATCCCTCGGAGGGGCGGCTGCGCACCATCGGCATCCCGCAGCAGTGGAGCGAAAGCGCTCCCGAGCTGCGGTATCCCGCGCCACGGCTGGGCGAGCATTCGGCGGAGCTGCTGCGGGAGTACGGGTTCGGCGAGGACGAGGCCGCCACGCTGTTCGCGGCGGGCGCGGCCGGGACGGGAGTGCGTGATGACGCGTGAACTGCCCCTGACGGGGATCGTCGTGGTCGAGCTGAGCGACAGCGCGTCCGCGCCGTTCGCCGGCAAGATCCTGGCCGAACTCGGGGCCGAGGTGTGGAAGGTGGAGCGGCCGGCCGGAGACTCCGCGCGCGGCTGGGGACCGAGCGCGTGGAAGGGCGACGGGGCGGCGTTCCACGCGCTCAACCGCGGCCGTCGCTACCTCAGCCTCGACATCAAGGACCGCTCGGAACTGGCGACGCTGCACCGGCTCATCGCCGAGCGGGCCGATGTGTTCCTGCACAACCTGCGTCCCGGCAGCGCGGCGAAGTACGGCCTCGACGCCGAAAGCCTGCGGGTGACCAAGCCGGAGCTGGTGCACTGCGAGATCGGCGCGTTCGGCAAGGCCGGGCCGCTGCGCGAACTGCCCGGTTACGACCCGCTGATGCAGGCGTTCTCCGGGATCATGGACATCACCGGAGAACACGACGGCGGGCCGGTGCGCGCCGGAGTGTCCATAGTGGACTTCGGGACCGGTATGTGGGCGGTGATCGGCATCCTGGCCGCGCTGAACCGGCGGCACGTCAAGCACACCGGCGCCGCGGTGGACGCGTCGCTGCTGGAGACGGCGATCGCGTGGAACTCCGTCGGCATCGCCGGATACGCGGCGGACGGATACCCCGGAAGCAGGCACGGGTCCGGCGTGGCGTTCATCGTTCCGCACCGCGCGTTCGCGGCTTCGGACGGTGCGCTGATCATCAGCTGCGCCAACGACTCGCTGTTCGCCCGGCTGTCCGCGGCGCTCGGGCACCCGGAATGGGCGGACGACCCGCGGTTCGCCGCGAACGCCGCCAGGCTGGAGAACCGTGCCGAAATCGACCGGCTGATCGGCGAGCGGATCGCGACGGGCACGCGTGCGCAGTGGCAGGACCGGTTGCAGGCAGCCGGGATTCCGTGCGCACCGGTGCAGACGACCCCGGAACTGGTCCGCCACGAGCAGACCCGCGAACTCGGCATCATCGGCGCGGCCGACGAGGGCGAGATCGGCGTCGTCGGCCTGCCCTTGTCCTTCGACGGCAGGCGCCCGCCGCCGTTGCCCGCGGTCCGCCCGATCGGCGCGGACAACGACCTGCTCGGCTCGGTGCTGCCGACCCGGGCCTGACCCCGTCCCCGGACAGAAGTGGAAAATGTCATGGCTGCGCCGTATTCGGAAAAGCACTGGAGCGCGATCGAGTCCGCGCCCGTGAGCGAAGCTCGGGCGGTGCAAGAGGACCGGTTGCGGGAGCAGCTGGCGTATGTGGCCGCGCGCAGCGTGTTCTATCAGGAAAAATTCGCGGGAATCGACCTGGCGCAAGTGCGGACGGTCGAGGACCTGGCGAGGTTGCCGTTCACGGAGAAGCAGGAGCTGCGCGAAAGCTTGGCTGCCGCGCCGCCGCTGGGCGCGCACGTGGCGGCGGGCCCGGACGAGATCGTGCAGATCCAGGCCTCCTCGGGGACCACGGGCAGCCCGTCGTACGTCGGGCTGACCCGCGGCGACATCGAAACCTGGTGCGAGCTGGGCGCGCGGGCGCTGTACGCGAACGGATTCCGGCCGGGCGACCGGCTGCTGCACGCGTTCGGCATGAGCAAGGGGTTCGTCGGCGGGCTGCCGGTGGTGCAGATCCTGCAGCACATGGGCATCGTGGACATCCCCATCGGCGCCGAGGCGGGCGCGGAACGGCTGCTGCGGGTGCAGGCGGACCAGCGGCCGAACGCGCTCATCGGGACGCCGTACTTCCTGGCGTATCTCGCCGAGCAGGCCCCGTCGATCGTCGGACTGGACGCCCGGGAGCTGGGGGTGCGCGCGATCAGCGTCGGCGGCGAACCCGGCGGCGGGCTGCCCGCGGTGCGGGAGAAGCTGGAATCGCTGTGGGGCGCGACCTCGCGGGAAATGCTCGGCGGCACGGACATCGCGTGCACCTACTGGGGCGAATGCGAGGCGGCGAACGGGATGCACTTCCTGTCGCCGGACCTGATGGTCGCCGAGCTGATCGACCCGGACACCGGGGAGCGGATCGCTCCGGTGGAGGGCGCCCAGGGCGAGCTGGTGTACACCGCGCTGCGGCGGCAGGCGTCCCCGCTGGTGCGCTTCCGCACCCGGGACCACGTCGTGGTGACCGGAACCGAGTGCGCGTGCGGGCGGACCGGGTACACCGTCCGGTGCATCGGCCGGACCGACGACATGCTGATCGTGCGCGGGATCAACGTGTTCCCGTCGGCGATCAAGCAGCTGGTGGCGGAGCTGGCTCCGCTCACCACGGGCGAGATGCGGATCCGCGCGGACTTCGAGGGGCATTCGACGCAGAAGCCGCTGCCGCTCGTGGTCGAGCACGCGGCTGGGCTCCCGGTCGGGAAACAGGCCGATCTCCGGACGTCGCTGGAAAGCCGGATCCGGTCCGCGCTGAACGTGAAAACCGCCGTCACGCTGGTCCCGGACGGCACCTTGAAACGTCCTGACCACGTGAAAGTCAATCTCGTGGAACGGGTGCCCGCGCAGACCGCGTGATAGAGGTAGAGCGTGAGCGCGTTCAACAGGCTGCACCTGATCCGGCAGGTCGACCTCCTGACCTTGCGGCTGTTCCTGTCCGCGGTCGAGGAGAAGCAGATCGGGCTGGCCGCGATCCGGGAGAACGTCTCGGCCTCGACGGCGACGAAACGGATCCACGACCTGGAGGCCATCGCCGGCATCGAACTGCTCGACCGCGGCCCGCGCGGCGTGGCGCCGACCCCCGCGGGCGCGGTGCTGGCGCGGCACGTGCGCAAGATCTTCGGCAGCCTCGAGGACATCCGGTCGGAAATCGCGGCGTTCACCGAGGGAATGCAAGGCGACCTGACGATCGCGTCGGCCCGGTCGATCTTCGCGCCGTTTCTCGCACGCGAACTCGGTGAATTCTCCCGGCAGTATCCGCAAGTCCGGTTGATCGTCCACGAAATCGAAAACAAGGAAATCCTGCGGGAGGTCGCGCGCGGCGAAGCGGACCTCGGCGTCTTCGCCGCGGCGCACGAGCTCGACCTGACCGGCGTGGACGTCACCCCGTACCGCCGCGACCGGATCGTGGTGGCGCTGCCGCGCGGGCACCGGTTCGCGGACCGGCTGAGCGTGACGTTCGCGGACCTGCTCGCGGAACCCCTGATCGCGGTGGGCCCGATGGCGGGCGCGTTCCAGGCCGCGGCGCGGCGGCTGGGCGAGGAGTTCGAACCGGCGTACAGCGTGCGCAGCGGGGAGGTCGCGCTGAGCCTGGTCCAGGCCGGACTCGGTGTCGCGGCGCAGCCGGAATGCATGGTCACGCGGGAATTCCTCGACCGGGTGGCAGTGGTCGAACTCGCCGAACCGTGGGCGGAACGGAAAATTCACCTCGCGACCGCGGCGGGCCGCCGTCCGGGCCCGGCGTGCCGGGCGCTGATCGAGCAACTGCTGGACCGGCCGGTGGACGAACCCCAGGAGGGCGGCTGACGGCGGTCTTCGACAGCTGAAGTGTCCAAGTATCCGGACAGTCGCGCGGTCGGCGTGCGCTTAGCGTTCTCCGCATGTCAACGACGACTCATGAAGAACTGGCCAAGGGCTGGATCCGCGCGCTCTCGGACGTCGACCTGTTCTACTCGCTGTGCGCGGACGACTGCAAGGTCTGGCACAGCGCCGACGACAAGTGGATGTCCGTCAAGGAAGCAGTCGACGCCGTCCACGAACGCGGCGGCCTTCCGGCGTTCGAAAATTCCCGCTACACCTTGACCGACAAGGGTTTCTTCGTGCAGACCTCGGCCACGCTGGCGGCCGCTCGGGTGCACTTGATCCAGGTGGTGACGGTCAAGAACGGCAAGGCGGTCTCGGCCGAGGAGTACATCGGCCCCGAGATGGACATCGCTGTCTAGGTGGGGAACGGACTTTCGATGAGTGCGATCGCAGGACGCTCGATCATCGTCACCGGCGGTGCGAGCGGAATCGGCGAGACGGCCGCGCGGCTCTTCGCCGAGAACGACGCGCTGGTGACCATCGCGGACATCAGCACCGAAGCCGGTGAAGCGCTGGCGGAGGAACTGTCGGGCAAGGGCTGCGAGGTCCAGTTCGTCACCGCCGACGTCACCGACGAGGCGCAGGTCGCGGCGATGGTGGCGGCGGCCGAATCCGAGTACGGCAGGCTGGACGGCGCGTTCAACAACGCGGGCGTGCCGAACAACGGCAAGAAGCTGGCCGATCTCACCCGCAAGGAGTCGAGCGGGTCTTCGCCATCAACGTGACCGGCCCGTTCCTCTGCATGAAGCACGAGGTGCCGGCGATGCTGCGGGCGGGCGGCGGCTCGATCGTCAACACCGCGTCGGTCGGGGCGTTCGTCTACATTCCGCTGGCCGCGGAATACACCGCGTCCAAGCACGCGCTGATGGGCCTGACGAAAGCGGCGGCGGCCGAGTACGGCGAACACGGCATCCGCGTCAACGCCATCGGCCCGTCCACCGCGCGCACGCCGATGTACCTGGAGTACTTGAAACTCAATCCGGAGTACGAGAAGACCGTCGCCGCCACGCACGCGCTGCGACGCGGCAGCGAACCGGTCGAGCAGGCGCAGGCGGCGATGTGGCTGCTGTCGGACGCGGCGTCGTTCGTCACGGGCGTGACGGTTCCGGTCGACGGCGGCTACGTCCTGTACTGAACGGGATCCGCCACATTGACCTGGTTCGCGGAAACATGAAATATTATGTGGCATGAGTGCGGTGCTGACCCGCGGCGCGCTGGCCCGCGCCGCGGGGCCGGTGCTCGATCGCGTGCAGACGGAGCTGCGGGGCAGTTCGGTCGCGATGCTGCTGGCCGACCACCGGGCCAAGGTGGTGGACATCCGCTACGGCGAGCGCGCTTTCGGGCGGGAGGTCACCTCGCTCGGGGTGGTGCCGGGCGTGCGCCTGGGGGAGGACGAGGTCGGCGTGAACGCGATCGGCACGCCGCTGGAAACCCGCCGGAGCCTGCTGCTGCGCGGAGCCGAGCACGCGCTGCCCGCTTTCCACGATTTCACCTGCTTCGGCCATCCGATCGTCCATCCCGGCACCCGGCGGCTCGCCGGGGTGCTCGACTTCGCGGTGCCGGTGAGCCGGGACGAGCGGCTGGCCCCGGCGCTGGTGCGCCACCTGGTCGCGGAGATCGAAAGCAGGCTCCGGACGGACGCCGCGGAGGCGCAGCGACGGCTGCTCGCCGCGTTCCAAGCCGCGGCCGGGCGGCGGGACCGGCGGGTGCTGGTCGTCGGGCACGGTCTCGTGCTGGCCACCCAGCCCGCGCTCGACCTTTTGGCGCCGGCCGACCACGCCGCGGTCGAAGCGTGCATTGAGGACGGCGGCGGGAACGCGCGGATCACGTTGGCGTCCGGCCAGCCGGTGCGGCTTTCCTGGGCTCCGGTGGAGGGCACCGAGGGGACCATGGTCGACCTCGTGGCCGAGCAGCGTCCCCGCCGCCCGCGTGCCGCGGTGCCGGTGCGGTGGCCGTTGCTGGTGGCGGGGGAGCCGGGCACGGGCAAGACGACTGTCGCGCGAGAGGCCGCCGGGGACAGTGCGGCGGTGCTGGACGGAGTCGAAGCGATTCGGGTCGGCGCGGCGGAATGGGCCGAGCGGGCCAGCCGCCTGCTGGAAGGCGACGGCCCGGCCGCGATTGTCGAGAACGTGCAGCTGCTGTCGGAGCCGCTGGCCGCGTTGGTCGCGGCGCGGACGCGGATGTCGAGGCGGAACGTCGTGCTGACCTCTGCCGCGGGCAAACCCCACCCGCCGATCACGGCCTGCTGCGGTGAGCGGCGGGAGCTGGCTCCGTTGCGCGTCCGCCGCCACGAGATCCCCAGACTGGCACAGCGAATGCTGAGCGAGGAGTGCGCCGCCCGGTTCACGCCGGAGTCCTTGCGGTTGCTGGCGGCTCAGCCGTGGCCGGGGAATCTGGCCGAACTGCGCCGGGTCGTCCGCACCGTGGCGGAGCGGCGTTCGGCGGGCGACGTCGTCCCGGCAGACCTTCCGCCGTCGCATCGGGACGGATCGGCGCTCGCTTCGCCGTTCGACCGGGCCGAGCGCGAGGTGATCGTCGCGGCGATCGCGGCCGCGGGCGGCAACAAGCTCGAAGCGGCCCGCGCGCTGGGGATCAGCCGGTCGACGCTGTACAACCGGCTGAAAGCCTTGCGCATCCGCTGACCCTTGCCCGCCGAGTGGCTTGACCCTTCCGGTCAACTAGATATTATATATTTCATGCGCGCTGCCCTGGGTGGTGGCCGATCTGACATCGACGAGGAGCAGGTATGGCGACGATCATCGAGCGGCTCGCGGGATTCGCCGCGGGCGCGGACGCCCGGGAATTCCCCGACGAGGTGATCCGCGAATCCCAGCGCATCCTGCTCGACTCGCTCGGCTGCGCGGTGGCGTCCCTCGGCGACCAAGGCGCGCAGCGCGGCGTCGACTACGCGCGATACCTCGGCGGCAGCGAAGGTTCAGCGTCGATCCTCGGCACCGGCGTCAAGACTTCGGTTCCCGCCGCCGCGTTCGCCAACGCCGAGCTGATCAACGCGCTCGACCAGGACGCGGTCCTGCCGCCCGGCCATGTCACGCCGTACGTGCTGCCCGGCGCGCTGGCCACCGCGGAGTCGTTGCGGACGTCCGGCACGAAACTGCTCGAAGCGATCGCGGTGGCCCACGAAATGTCGTACCGGATCGGGAAAGCGACCGACTACCTGCGCGACATCAAGGACGGTGTCGTCACCATTCCGGACGTCATCGGCTACAGCAGCACGCTTTTCGGCGCCGCGGCCGCGGTCGGCGTCGTCAAGGGGTTCGACGGGGAAACCCTGGCCGACGCGCTCGGCATCATGGGCTCCACCGCGCCGACCAACACCCAGCGCGCGTGGATGATGCACGCTCCGGCCACCACGATCAAATACCAGCTGGCCGGAGGAATGGCGTTGTCCGCGGTCACCGCCGCGAACCTCGCCGAACGCGGCCACACCGGCGACCGGCAGATGCTCGACGACCGCGAATACGGCTTCCCGCGCTTCATCGGCACCTCCCGCTGGGAACCGGCGCCGATCACCGCGGAGCTCGGCGAGACATGGACGTTCACGCCGTTCCAGTCGTTCAAGCCGTATCCGCATTGCCGGGTCATGCACGCGTTGTTCGACGCGCTGACCGAGATCGTCGAAACCCACGACATCCGCCCCGACGAGATCGACGCGATCACCGCGTATGGCGAGAGTTTCGTCATGCAGCCGGTCTGGGTGAACGAAACCATCCGCAACCCGCGCGACGCCCAGTTCAGCATGACGCACGGTCTCGCCCTCGCCGCGCACCGGATCCCACCGGGCAAGGACTGGCAAACCCCGGAGGCGGTGCTGGACTCCTCGGTTCTCGACCTGACGAAGAAGGCCGAGTTCAAGGCGCACCCGGACTACACGGAGGCGCTCAAGAACAATCCGGCCGCTCGCCGGTCGCTGGTCGAGGTCGAGGCTCGCGGCACCACCTACCGCGGCGAGCGCGCCTACCCGAAGGGCAGCCCGTCGCCCGACCCGGCCACTTATATGACTGACGACGAACTCGTCGCGAAGTTCCGGCACAACGTGGAGGGCGTCGTGGCGGACCCGGACGCGATCGTCCAGGCGGTTTTCGATCTGCAGAACGTCGAGGACGTCTCGGTGCTGCTGAACCAGGTCGGCGGTGCGGCATGATCGACGTGATCAACCCGGCCACCGAGGAAGTGATCGGGTCCATTGTGGACAGCGACGCGGCGGCCGTCGACGCGGCGGTGTCCGCTGCGGCCAAGGCGCTCGGCCCGTGGTCGGCTCTGTCGCCCGCCACCCGCGCCGGTTACCTGCGCGCGCTGGCGGACGAGTTTGAAAAGCGCTCTGAGGAGATTTCGGAGCTGGTCACCCGGCAGAATGGCACGCCGATCAGCATCACCCGCGCGATGCAGAGCCAGGTGCCGGTCTGCTACCGGTACTTCGCTTCGCTGGCGGATAGACTCTCGGTCGAAGAACATGTCGAGACGGCGAGCGGCGACGCGATCGTGCTGCGCGAACCGGTCGGCGTGGTCGCGGCCATCACGCCGTGGAACGGCCCGCAGCCGCTCATCGCGTGGAAGCTCGGCCCCGCGCTGGCGGCCGGCTGCACCGCGGTGATCAAGCCGGCGCCGGAGACGTCGCTGGACGCGTTCGTCTTCGCGGAAATCGTCACCGCGGCGGGAATTCCCGAAGGCGTGGTGAACATCGTGACCGGCGGGCGCGAAACCGGTGCGGCGCTGGTCGCGCATCCTGGCGTGCACAAGGTGGCGTTCACCGGCTCGACCGTAGCGGGCAAAGCGATCGCCGCCGAATGCGCGAAGCAGTTGAAGCACGTCACTCTGGAGCTGGGTGGCAAGTCGGCGGGCATCCTGCTCGACGACGTCGATCTCGACGCGTTCCGGCCGCTGGTGCTTTCCGCCTGCGCACCGAACACCGGGCAGACCTGCCGGGCGCTGACCCGGGTGCTGGCTCCGGCGTCGCGCTACGACGAGGTCGTGGACCTGCTCGCGGCCACGATGGCCGGGATCCCGCAGGGGGACCCGCTCGACCCGACGGTGTTCTTCGGCCCGCTCGTGAACGCGACGCAGCGAGAGCGAGTCGAGTCCTACATCGAACTCGGCAAGGCGGAGGGCGCCGAATTGGTGATCGGCGGCGGCCGCCCGTTCGAGCGCGGCTACTACGTCGCGCCGACGATCTTCCGCGGAGTCACCAACGACATGCGCATCGCCCGCGAGGAAATCTTCGGTCCGGTGCTCACCGTGATGCCCTACCAGACGGTGGACGAAGCGGTCGCCATCGCGAACGACTCGGAGTACGGCCTCGGCGGCGGGGTGTTCTCGCCGGACCGGGACCGGGCGACGGAGGTTGCTCGCCGGATCGTGACCGGCAGCGTCGGGGTGAACACCTCGACGCTGCCGATCGAGACGCCGTTCGGCGGAGTCAAGAACAGCGGGATCGGCCGGGAACTCGGGCCGCAGAGCGTCGACGCGTACCTGGAGTACAAGACGATCTTCCGGGCGTAGCGGAGCGGAGAGGGACCCGCGCCGCGCACAAGCGGGCGATGTGGATGCGGCTTCTCCGGCGCGGCGCGACGACAGCGGGGCAGGCTCGGCGAGCGCGAGGGAAATGGCCATTTCGTGCATCACGGACGCGGTCGCTGGGCAGGTCCCGCGCGTCTCACCGGACAGCTTGGCGCAGCTGGGCGCCGACGAGACAGTCGACTTCCCCGCGTCCGGCTCGCCGGAGGACCGTGTCGCGCTGGCCGACCAGGCCGCGGGCACAACCGCCCGGGCGTCGCTGGTCATGTCCTGAACCGGCGGCCGGACGAGAACGGAGACGACGAGTGGCGAACTCGATCGAGATCGCGGGTGTCGAGGTCCGGCACCCGGACGAGGTGTACGTCGGCGGCGAATGGCTGCCCGCGAGCGGGGGCCGCTACGGGATCGTGTCGCCCGCGGACGAAAAGGTCGTGGCCGAAGTAGGGCTGCCGGGAACCGGCCAAGCCGAGGCGGCGGTGGCCGCGGCGCACGAGCGGGGCTTGCCGTCGTGGGCTCGCCTGCCGGTCGCGGAACGAGTCGCGGCCTGCCGGCGTTTCTGCGCCGCCATGGAAGAACGGCTCCAGGAAATGGGTGCGGTGTGGGCGGTCGAAGCCGGGATGCCGGTCCGCTACAGCGCCACCTTGCATCGCTTCGGCGCGGTCGGTGCGTGGACGGCGGCGCTCGACCAGGCCGAAGACGCGCTGCGGCCGGAACGGCGCAGCACTCCGCTCGGCGACGTGATCGTGAAGCACGAGCCGGCGGGCGTGGTCGCAGGGATCATGGCCTACAACGGCCCGCTGGTCACGATGGCCACCAAGATCATCCCAGCCCTGCTCGCCGGTTGTCCGGTGATCGTGAAAGCGGCGGTGGAATCGCAGCTGATCATGCGCCTGGCGGCCGAGTGCGCCGAAACGGCCGGTTTCCCGCCCGGCACGCTGTCCATTTTGGCCGGGGACACCGACGTCGCTCGTGCGTTGTCGGCCGATCCGCGGGTCGACCTGGTCTCCCTGACCGGCGGACGCGTCGCCGCGCAGGACATCATTGATTCGACCCGCGGCCGGCTCGCCCGCACGCACCTGGAGCTCGGCGGGAAGTCTCCGGCACTCATCCTCCCGGACGCTCCGCTGGACAAGGTGCTGCGCAGCCTGGTCCCGGGCGCGACCGGCGGCACCGGCCAAGTCTGCGCCCTGCTCACCCGCGTGCTCGTCCCCGAATCGAGGCACGACGAAGTCGTCGAGGCGATGACCGGCGCGTGGTCGCGGCTGAAGATCGGCGATCCGCTCGACCGCGGCACCGACATCGGCCCGCTCGCCAACGCGGCCGCCCGCACCCGCACCGAGCGGGCCGTCCAGCGCGCCGTCGCGGAAGGAGGCCGCGTCGTCGCCGGGGGAGGGCGTCCGCCTGGTCCCGGGTGGTGGTTCGAGCCCACCATCGTGACCGACGTCCAGCGCGGGTCGGACCTCGCCCGGAACGAGGTTTTCGGCCCGGTCACGGCGGTGCTGGCCTACACGGACCTGGACGACGGCATCGCGCTCGCCAACGACACGTCCTACGGTCTCGCCGCGACGGTCTACACGGCCGATCTCGAACGCGGCCAGTACTGCGCGGACCGCATCGCCGCGGGCTCGGTCGCGCTGAATTCGTTCGGCCCGAGCGTCGCCGCGCCCTGGGGAGGCAGGAAAGGATCCGGCTGGGGACGGGAAGGCGGGCCCGAAGGAATCCGGGAATTCGCCGAAACCAAGCAGATCCTCCTCGGACCCGGCCTCTCCTGACCGCCGCCGTCCCGGGCCCGCTCGCCGCGGTTCTCCGCCTGTCGGTGCGCGGCGGTGTTCGGTCGCGGACGGCGCCTCCGGCCCTCTCCTTGACTACAAGTCTGCGAAAGTTTAATATAAAATATTATTTCTGCGGCAGGGAGGTGCGCGATGGCGCCTCGGACGGATCCGGACTTGAGCTGCCGGGCGCTGGCCCTCCTCCGCGTCGTGGCCGCCGGACGGGCCGAGATCACCCGCAGCAGCGAGCCGGACCTGTTCGTCGACGGCGTGCCGTGCTGCGATCAGTACACCGCGCACGCGCTCGCCCATCGAGGGCTGATCGTCCACACCGGACCCGCCGTGCTCGGGAAGCGGGTCCGAGCCCGCCTCACGGCGGCGGGTGCGGCAGCGCTGGGGGCGGCGGGCGAGGCGGCCTGAAAAGAAAAAGCAACGGGCAGTACGGCGGCTGAACAGGCCGCTGTACTGCCCGTCTCCATGTTCGCTCCCGGCCGCCGCTTCGTTTTGCGGACTCGACTGTGCGGTGAGCGGCTGTTGCCCCGGTCTCACCCGGCTTACCGTTCGGAGGTGCGGCAGCGCACCAGCGCCGCCCGATCGAGCCGACAACGGAGTTGCGCCGAAATGGACCAGAAAACGAACCCGCCCTCCCTCGATCGGGAACCCGTCGAGGGCACGTGCCCGCGTTGCCAGGCCGCCGAGTTGTCCCGCTATCCGGTGAATTCCGAGGGCGGCTGGTTCGACGTCGTGAAATGCCAGGCCTGCCTGTTCTCGGTCAGCCGGGAACGTGGCCCGCGGCTGGGGCCGATCCAGCTGCTTTCCGACCTCGTGCGGGGAAAGGACTGACGATGATCGCAGTCGACGTGGGCGGCACTTTCACCGACGTGGTCGCCCTGCGGGACGGGAAGATCCGCACCGCGAAGGTCTCCACCGACTACACCGATGTCACGCGCCCGGTGCTCGAAGGCGCCGCGCTGCTCGGCGTCGCGGGCGCCTCGGTGTTCAACCACGCCAGCACGCACGGGCTGAACGCGGTGATCACCCGCGACGTGCCGAAGATCGGGTTCCTGACGACCGAGGGGCATCGCGACATCCTGGACATGGGCCGGGTGTGGCGGCCCGCGGAGGCCATTTTGGACCCCGGCTGGCGACGCAGTTTCGGCGACGCCGCGCGGCCGCTGGTGCCGCGGTACCTGCGCCGGGGAATCCGGGAGCGGCTCACCGCGACCGGCGACGTGCTGTTCGAGCTGGACGAGGCGCAGGCGCGAGCCGAACTCGAAGTGCTGCGCAAGTGCGGCGTGACCGGCGTGGCCATCTGCCTGATCAACGCCTACGTGAACCCGGCGCACGAACTCCGCCTGCGCGACCTGGTCCGCGAGGTGCTCGGCGAGGTGCCGTGCTCGTTGTCCAGCGAGGTGTCCCCGCTGGCGAAGGAGTACGCGCGGGCGTCGACGACGGTGGTCGACGCGCTGATGAAGCTCATCTACGCCGATTACACCGCGCGGCTCGAAAAGGGGCTGGCCGAGCTGGGCTTCACCGGGCAGCTGAACTTCGCCGATTGCGCGGCGACGCTGGTGCCGTCGCACCGGGCGATGGAACAGCCGTTCCGCATCGTGTTCTCCGGGCCCGCGGCGGGCACAGTCGCCAGCGCGCATTTCGGTTCGCTGATCGGCGAGCGCCACCTGCTGTGCGCGGACGTCGGGGGCACGTCCTGCGACATCAGCGTGGTCACCGGCGGCGAGCCGTTCGTCGACACCACGTTCGAACTGGAGCACGATCTCGTCGTCAACGCGCTGGCCAACGACGTCAGCGCGATCGGAGCCGGCGGCGGCAGCCTGGTGACGATCGGCCAGACCGGCGAGATCCAGGTCGGCCCCGGCAGCGCCGGTTCGACGCCCGGACCGGCCTGTTACGGCCGCGGCGGCGCCCAGCCGACCACGACCGACACCTGCCTGCTGATCGGCATCCTCGACCCGGGAACCTTCGCCGGCGGCGAGCTGGCGCTGGATCCGGAGCTGGCCCGCCGGGCGTTCGAGAACCTCGACTCGGACTTCACGCTGGCTCAGCGGGTGCGGTACGCGTACGAGATGGCGGTGCACAACATCGCCGAGGGCGTCTTCAACGTCGCGATCAAGAACGGCGTCGACCCGCGCGACTACACCCTGATCGCCTACGGCGCCGCCGGGCCGATGCTGCTGCCCGCGGCGATGGACGCGGTGCACTGCAAGCAGGTCGTCGTTCCGCCGAACCCGGGGCTGTTCTCGGCGCTGGGCCTCCTGTCGGCCGATCAGGTGTTCACCGTGAACCGCAGCGCCTACACCGTGCTCACCCCGGACGTCGCGGAGCGGATCGACGGGTTGTTCGCCGAGATGGAGGAGCAGCTGCGCGAGCGGCTCGGCCCGGAGGCCGCGGCGACTTTCGAACGCAGCTACGACGGGCATCTCGTCGGGCAGAGCTGGGACACGCCGTTCGTGCCGGTTCCGGCCGGGACCGTCGACGAGGCGGCGGTCGCCTCGATGATCGCGTCGTTCCACGACACCTACCAGGAACGGTCGGGCAACCGCTTCGAAATGGTCCCGGTCGAGGGCGTCACGTTCCGGGTCCGCGCGGTGCTGGACACCCCGAAGGTCGAGTATCCGGAACTGCCCTCCCGTGCCGCGGACGAGCCGCTGCGGCCGGTTCGCACGACGGTCCTGCGGTATCTGGGCGAGGGCGCGGAAGACCAGGAGGCGCCGGTGTACGACCGCACCGCGCTCCGGGCGGGCGACGAGTTCGACGGCCCGGCGATCGTCCACGAAGGACTGTCCACGACCCACGTCGGCGCCGGCCAGCGTCTCGTCGTCGGCCGCTACGGCGAACTCGTCATCCGGAAGAAGTGAGCGTCATGACCACTTTGGACACTTCGTCCGTCCGCATCCGCGACCTCGCCGACGACGCGTTCGCCGGGGCCTACCGCACCGACCGCTTCACCGCGTCGGTGATCGTGAACCGATTGAAATACGCCGTGGGGCACATGAGCACCGCCTTCCTGCGGGAAGCGTTCTCGCCGATCATCCGCGACTGGTACGACTTCGCGTGCACCATCAGCGGCCCGCCGTCCCAGGACTACCGGATGGCCGTCGTCAGCAACAGCCTGACGCCGTTCCTCGGCACGATGCCCGACGCCACCCGCAACGCGGTCGAGGAATTCGGTCCGGAGAATCTCTCCCCGGGCGACGTGCTGATCTGCAACGACCCGTACCGCGGCGGACGGCACGTGAACGACGTGCTGTTCACCCGCCCGGTGTTCGCCGGCGGCGAGATCGTC
Source organism: Amycolatopsis sp. NPDC104775 (assembly GCF_055583325.1). NCBI lineage: Bacteria > Bacillati > Actinomycetota > Actinomycetes > Pseudonocardiales > Pseudonocardiaceae > Amycolatopsis > Amycolatopsis sp. NPDC104775. The sequence continues at coordinate 38,187 of NZ_JBVJOE010000001.1, read as the reverse complement.
GCGTTCGTGACGATGTGCGCCCACCAGCTGGACATGGGCGGCACGGTTCCCGGCGGATTCTCCGCGACCAAGACCACTGTCTACGAGAACGGCCTCGTCCTGCCGCCGATGCTGCTGTGGGCGAAGGACCAGCCGGTGCGGTCGACGTTCAGCCTGATCTTCGACAACACCCGCTGGGGCGGCCTGCTGCTGCCGGACTTCCACAGCATGCACCAGCAGTTGCAGCTCGGCGAGCGGCTGGTGCGAGAGAACATCGAGCGCTACGGCCTCGACGCGTTCCTCGGGTCGCTCGCCTACGCCTGCGACACGTCCGCCGAGCAGATGCGCGAAGCGATCGCCAGCGTTCCGGACGGCGATTACACCGGCCGCGCGCTGATCGACGCGGACGGGCTTGACGACACCGTCGATTACCAAGTGCACGTGACGTTGCGCAAACGCGGGCACGATATCGAGGCCGACCTGTCCGGCACCTCGGCGCAAGCCCGCACCTGTATCAACTGCGGTGTTCTCGACGCGAAAACCGCGCTCGGCGTAGCGCTCACGATGCTGCTCGACCCGGCGATCCCGTTCACCTCCGGCACCTGGCGCAACGTCGACCTCGTCGCGCCTCCGGGAACGCTGCTGAGCGCGCTGCCGCCGGAGGGCGCGCCGATGATGTTCTGGGAGCCGTCCGGTGCGCTGATTTCCGCGATCTTCGAAGCGCTGAACCCGGTCCTCGGCGAACGCGCGATCGGCGGGGACTACGGCTCCACCAACACGCACAACGCCAGCGGAGTGCGGGACGACGGCACCCCGTGGACGAGCGCGACGCAATGCGGCGGCGAGCACGGCCCGTGGGGCGCGACCAAGGAGGGCGACGGCGACAGCTACACCGTGCTGTACAACCTCAACAACCTCGATCCCGCGACGGAGACGATCGAGCACGATTCGCCGGTCGTGCTGCTGCGCAAGGAGCACGCGATCGACACCGGCGGGCCGGGCAAGCACCGCGGCGGCGCGGCGAACCTCAAGGACACGCTGTGGCTGACCGCCGCCGCCCAGCACCTGTCTCCGTTCCGCACCAAGGAGCCCAGCGGGGTCGGAGCCGACGGCGGGAAGCCGGGCCCGACCGGGGCGATGTGGATTTTCCCGCCGCGGGAATCGGCTTCCGGGCCGGACGGACTCCTCGGCCTCGAGCCGGAGGTCTACGCCGCCAGCACCCCGGTCGCCGGGGTCCTGAACCCGGAAACCAAGGCGCTGGACCCGGAAAAGGGCGTCTACCACTATTTCGCGAGCCGGAAGGCGTGGCTGACCGAGGCCGGTTCGGTCCTGCGCTGCCTGACGAACGGCGGCGGGGGATGGGGCTCGCCGTTCGAGCGCGACCCGCAGCGAGTGCTCGCCGACGTACGCGACGAGTACGTCAGCGTCGAAGGAGCAGCCCGCGATTACGGGGTGATCGTCGTCGGCGACCCGCACTTCGACCCCGAAGGCCTGCGCGTCGACGAAGAAGCAACAGCCCGGCTGCGTTCCGGCCGGTCGAACGAACAAGGAGTGAGCTGATGGTTTCCGCCGCGGTCCCGGTTTTCGGGGATCGGAACCTGTTCTTCGCGTGGAGCACCTACACCACGGACTACGCGACTTACGCCAAGTGGTACGACGAGGAGCACATCCCGCAGGTGATGGACGCGCCCGGGATGGTCGGCGCGCAGCGGTTCCTCCTCGCGGACACCAAGCCGCTGCCCGGCGTGCGTTCGCTGGACTTCGGCCACCTCGCACTGTACGAAATGGACGGAAGCGCGCAGGGTTTCCGGGACGAGGTCAAGCGGAAACTGATCTCCGGGGAAATGGTGCTGCCGGACTACATGGTGCAGCCGTTCCAGGCGCTCTTCGCGAAGCCGGTGAGCGAACCGTTCCACTCGGACCTTTTCGCGGAAGCCGAGAACCTGGACGACCGGCATCTGTTCTTCGCGTGGAGCCGCCACACTGGCGACGACGCGACGTTCGCGAAATGGTACGACGAGGAGCACATCCCGCAGATCATGTCGGCGCCGGGAGTGCTTCGGGCGCAACGGTTCGAGGTGTCCGACGTGAAGCCGCTGCCCGGCGTCAAGCCGGTCGACGAGGGGCATCTGGCGATCTACGAGACCGCCGGCGGCCTCGAAGGGTTCCGGGCGGAGGTCAAACGGCAACTGATCTCCGGCGAGATGGTGTTGCCGGACTTCATGATTCCGCCGTTCGCGACGATGTTCCTCAAGCCTGCCAGCTCGTTCTTCCGCTCGAACCACGATGCGTGACGCGGGATTGAGACAGGAGCGCACGTCATGACGTTCACCCGGATTCTCGACGCGGTGGCCGACCAGCTTCCGCCGCCCGGCGGCGGGATCGCGGTCAGCTACGAGGGCCGCGAACGGCTCACCTACGCGGAACTGCGGGACAAATCGCTGCGGTACGCGGCGGCGTTGCGGGAACTCGGCCTCGGCAAGGGCGACCGGCTGGGACTGCTGCTCTGCAACGACCCGGAGTACCTGCCCCTGTGCTTCGCGGCGATGCGCCTCGGCGTGGTCGCGGTGCGGCTCAACTTCCGGCTCGCGTCGGCCGAGCTGAAGTTCATTCTCGCCGACTCGGGCTGCAAGGCGGTGATAGTGCACCGCAGCCTGCTCGACCGGGTCGAGCCGGTGCGTGCGGAGACCGGGGTCGAGGCTTTCGTGGTCCGGCAGGATTCGGCTGAGCCGGTGCCGGAATGGGCGCTTCCGTTCGAAGTGTTGCTCGGCAGTGAGCCGCTGGCCGAAGCGCCGGAGGTAGGAGACGCGGACCCGATGTCGCTCCTGTACACCTCGGGCACGACCGGCTTGCCCAAGGGCGCGGTGTGGACCCATGCCAACACCGTCGCGACAGCGACCGCGCAGGCGCTTCGCTGGGGCTTTACGCCGGAGACCGTCGCGCTGGTGCCGGGACCGCTCTACCACGCGGGTGCGTTCGAGGCGATGAGCGCACCGACGTTCCTGATGCACGGCACCGTGGTGTGCCTCCGGTCGGGCAACTTCACGGTCGACCGGCTGCTGGAAGTGCTCGAAACCGAGCAGGTGACCGACTGCCTGCTGTTCTCCTTCATGCTGCACGACCTGCTGCGCGTGGACGGGATCGAGGACCGGCTGCCGAAGTCGGTGACGCACTTCGTCATCGGCGGCGACACGATGATGCCGTGGGTCGTCGAGCAGGTGCGCGCGAAGCTGCCGTGGGTCCGGCTGACCCAGGTCTACGGATTGACCGAGGGCGGCGCGATCGCGACGTCGCTGGACGACGAGGATTTCGACGCCCAGCCGAAGAGCGTCGGCCGCCCGCTGCCGCTGACCGAAGTGCGGGTCGCGGGCGAGGGGCTCGAACCGGCCGCGCGCGGCGAGGTGGGCGAGATCCTCGTCCGCGGTCCCGCGGTGTGCGCTGGCTATTGGCAGCGCCCGGACGCGAACCGGGACACCTTCGTGGACGGCTGGTGCCGCAGCGGAGATCTGGGCTACGTCAACGCGGACGGCTTCCTCGTCCTCGCCGGCCGGGCGAAGGACATGATCCGCAGCGGCGGGGAGAACGTGTACCCGGCGGAGATCGAGCGAGTCCTCACGCAGCATCCGGCGGTGCTCGACGCGGCCGTCGTCGCGGTGCCGGATCCGAAGTATCTCGAAGCCGGGTGCGCGGTGCTGGTCCTCGCCGAGGGGCAGGTGCTCGACGAAGGGGAGCTGCGCGCGTATTGCCGCACGCATTTGGCGGCTTACAAGGTGCCCCGGCACTTCGTCGCGCAACCGGAGTTGCCGCGCAACGCCTCCGGGAAAATTCTCAAGTTCAAGTTGCGCGAGAAGTACGAAAAGCTGGCTACGTCAATGGATTCCGGCGCGCTCGCGGGAACGCGGCGGGGAGAGGCAGGCACCCGATGAGCAACGCTGTCCGACGCCGCAAGCCCGAACTGGCTCTGGTGACCGGCGCGGCGGGCGGGGTTGGCTCGGCCACCGCCCGGCGGCTCGTCGAGGACGGCGCGAAAGTCGCCCTGACCGACCTGAACGCCGCACGGCTCAAGGAACTGGCGGACGAACTCGGCGCGGTCGCCTTGCCCTCTGACGGGACCGACCGCGCGGCGCTCCACGACGTGGTCGAGCAGGCCGTGGCCCAGCTGGGCGGACTCGACACGGTGATCGCGGCTCAGGGCGCCGCGGTGTCGGGAACCGCGCGGCCCGAGCACGCGGAGGCTTACCAGCGAGCGCTGGACGTGAATCTGCATGGGTCGTATTACCTGGCCGGGGAGGTGTTGCCGCATCTGGTGGAGCGGCAGGGCTCGCTGGTGCTGTTCGCGTCGACAGCCGGGCTGATCGCCGGCCCGCCCGGGACGGTCGGCTACACCGCCGCCAAGGCGGGCATCATCGGCATCACCCGGTGGCTCGCCCGGGACTACGGGCCGAAGGGAGTCCGGGTGAACGCGGTCTGCCCCGGCTGGATCCGGACCCCGCTCGGCGAGGGCGCGATGGCGTATCTGGCGAAACGGGAAGGAATCACGCTCGACGAGGCGTATGCGCTGACGACGAAGCACGTGCCGCTGCGCCGGGCCGCGGAGCCGGAAGAGATCGCGTCGGTGTGCGCGTTCCTCGCCTCGGGCGACGCGTCCATGGTGACCGGTCACGTCCTGGTCGCGGACGGCGGCGGGGCCGCGGTGGATTCCTCGACGCTGGTGTTCGACGAGCCGTGAGCCGGGCTTCCCGAGAGGGTCGCTTTCACGGACTCTGATTCCCTGCACGACGCGCCGCGTTCGCCTCAGTCATTCCTCAACCCACGTCACCACTTCTTCCAGACCTGCTCGGGCGGTGCGGTAGCTGTTCGCCGGATGGTCCTTGTCGGGGTAGCCGAACGAGATGCCGAGCAGGATCTTCCGGTCGGCCGGAATCTCGAAGTGCTCGCGGATCACCGTCGCGTGCCCGGCGAGCGCGGCCTGCGGGATCGCGCCCAGTCCCAGGCTTTGCGCCGCCAGCAGGAAAGTCCCGACGTACAGTCCGCTGTCGACGGCTCCGTACAGGTCGTGCACGGCGTCCGTCGTGACAATCGCGACGTGCGGTGCGCCGAAAAAACGGAAGTTCTCGAACGCTTGCCGCGCCGAGGCTTCCCGGTCCCCGCGTTCGATGCCGACGGCCTCGTACAGCTGCCAGCCGCTTGCCCGGCGACGGTCGCGGTATACCCCGCGGTATTCGGCGGGCGGGGCGAAATCGAACTCCGCCGGGTGGTCGCGCGCCCATCCGGTCATCGCCTCGCGGAAGCGCTCGGTGCCCGCTCCGCGGGTGACGATCACCTGCCACGGCTGGGTGTTGCACCAGGACGCGGTCCGCTGCGCGAGCGTCAGCAGCCGTTCGACGATCGGCTTCGGCACCGGCCGGTCCTGGTAGGCGCGGCAGCTCCACCGGCGGGCAAGCAGGTCTTCGAAGGCTTCGTCGGGGGTCATCGGTCAAGTATAAAATATATTCTCGGTTGCCGGAGGGTCAGTTGCGCAGCCAGTAGGCCACCGCCTCCGCGCGGTTCGCCGCGCCGAGCTTGCGCAGGATGTGCGTGATGTGGGTCTTCACCGTGCCCTCGGAGATCGAGAGCTTCCGCGCGATCGCCCGGTTCGCGTCGCCGCGCGCCATCAGGTCGATCACCTCCGCTTCGCGGGCGGACAGCAGCGGGTGGCGCGGCGGCCCGGACTCCGGCGGGGGAGCGATGCGCACGTCGGCGGCCAGCCGGGTCATTCCCGCCTGGAGCGAGGCCAGTCCCTCGAGGACGGACACCCGGGCCAGCGTCTCGCTCACGCCTTCCGCGTAAAGGTTCAGCACGGCGCGGTCGGTGGCGTCGACCTCCCGGCGGGGCGAGTAGTAGCTGTCCGCGTGCAGTAATCCGACGACCTTTCCGTACGCCTGCAACGGCGCGATGGCGTAGGAGGTGCAGCCGGACATCGAAACCAGCTGCCGGTTCACGCGCGGGTTCTCCTGCACGTCGTACACCAGGCCCGCGCGCGCCTGGCGCACGACGTCGGATTCAACCAGCGAACCGTCCAGCCGAGGCGGGGCTTCGCGGCCGGCGGCGAGCATTTCCTCGGCCAGCCGGGGATCCTGCTCGATCACCATCTTCCGCAGCACCCAGGTCGCATCGTCCACAGTGGAGACGAGCACGCGGTCGAACCCGATCGTGCAGGCCTCTTCGGCGGCGCGCGAGAGCACTTCGCCCGCGGTCGCCGAGGTGTGCAGGCGGGTGAGCGCCCGGCGGACGCGGCGCATCGTCGCCACCCCGTCGGCGACCTTGGCATCGTCCACTCGGGACTCCAGGTCCCGGACCCGGCCCAGCAGAGCGGTCAGCCCGGGCAGCCGGTCCGGTGCCGGAGCTGTGCTCAGTTCGGCCATCGCGGCGTCCCAGACCTGGCCGAGCAGCCGTTTCGCGGGCAGCACCTCGGCGCAGCGGCCGACCGGCAGCGCGCGGTCGAGGAAAGCGGACGCGTCCAGTCCCAGTTCGCGGACGGCCTCGGCGAGTCCGGCGCCGAGGCGGACGCTGTCGAGCCGCGGAAACCCAGTCGCGTTCATGGCAGCTCCCTTGCCGACATTTCGCACATTATATATCTGCGGCGACACCGGGGCCAGCCGGGCGATCGGCCGTACGGGGTAGCGGAATACGACCGGCGGCAGATGCGGCAGCCGGGTGACGGCCGACACACTGGCCACGCTGTCCCACCCATCGAACCGGGAATCCCATGACTACCGCATCAGTGGCAACGAAGCCACGCGTGTCCCTCCGGGCACGCCTCGGCGGCTTCGACCAGACCTATCTGGTACTCGTCATCACCGTGCTGCTCGCCCTCGCGGCGGGAGCCACCACGACGAATTTCCTCACCGCAGGCAATTTCGGCAGCATCCTGAACCTGTCCGCCGCGTTCGGCATCCTCGCGATCGGCGAGGCGATCGTCGTCCTCGGCAAGGGGCTGGACCTTTCGGTGGCGGGGATCGGGCTCGGCTGCGCGCAGGCGACGCTCGCGTTCGTCAGCGAAGGCATGCCGGAATGGCAGGCGATCGCGCTGATGACCGCGCTCGCGCTCGCGATCGGGCTCGTCAACGGCGTTCTCGTCGCTGTGTTCGAGGTGCCCGCCCTGTTCGTGACGCTGGCGACCGGCATGCTGGCGATCGGCGGGATCGACATCCTGTTCCTCAGCCAGAACGTCTACGGCGTGCCGACCGGGTCGCTGCTGGCCCATCTCGGCAGCGGCTCGGCGCTCGGCGTGCCGAGGCCGGTGCTGATCGCGGCGGGCGCGTTCCTCCTCGCGTGGCTGTTCGTCGCCTTCACCTCGTCCGGGCGGCTGATCCGCGCGATGGGCGACAACTTCGAGACCGCCCGGTCGACCGGCGCGCCGGTGCGGCCGCTGCAGATCCTCACCTACGTGCTGTCCGCGCTGCTCGCCGCGCTGGCCGGGTTCGTGACCGTGTCGATCCAGGGCAGCGTGCAGACGACGGTGACGTCCTTCGACCCGATCTTGTTCACCGCGCTGACCGTGGTGGTGATCGGCGGCGTCTCGCTGTCCGGCGGGCGCGGCACGATTTTGGGCGTCCTCGCCGGGGCGCTGTTCGTGGGCGTGCTCAACAACTTGCTGGTGCTGCACGGGCTGAGCACGGCGGTGCAGGACCTGATCCGCGGCGCGGTGCTGGCCGCCGCGATCGCGTTCGACGCGTGGCTGCATCCGCGCAACGAGGAAACCGAGAAATCCGGCGAACTGTGACCGGCGACGAAGCCGGGGAACGGAAGTAGGAAGCACATGAAGATCACCAGGAAGCTGCTCGTGCTGGCCGCGTCGGCGGCGCTGGGCGCGGCGGGCCTGTCCGGCTGTTCGGTCGGCGGCGGGTCGTCGGATTCGGCGGCCGCCGCGACCGACGCGGTGTTCGGCTCGAACGAACAGCTGATGCCGATGCGGCAGAAATCGCACGACGCGCTGAAGGACAAGCGGATCGCCTTCGTCCCGATTCTCTACAAGGGCTACAAGCTCACCGAGAACTGGGGCACCACCATGCAGCGCACGTTCGACAACCTCGGGGCCGAGTTCAAGGTCTACGACTCGAACTTCAGCAGCGACCGGATGATCAGCACGATCAACGACCTCATCGCGCGCAAAGCCGCCGACGTGCTCGTGCTGCAGAACCAGGACCTCGGCCTGCTCGACAACGCGATCGACCGGGCGCAGAAGGCGGGCATCTACACCGTCGTGCTGAACATGCCGTCCACCCGGCTCGGCGACGCGTTCGTCGGCGTCGACGTCTACGGTGCGGCGCAGTCGATCGCGAAACGCGCGATCTCCGATTGCGACGCCCGGCACGCGCCGAAGACCCTGTCGGTGATCGACGGCCCGGGCAACGACCCCGCGTCGATCCTGTGGGGCCAGGGCATCAAGGACGTCGCGCAGGCGCAGGGCTACCAGGTGCTCACCGCGCACTCGCAGTTCCAGAACGCGCAGGCGCAGGCCGCCGCCGAGTCGGTGCTGCAGCAGCACCAGGGCAAGCTGTGCGGTTTCCTGGTGACCTTCGACCTGAACTCGATCACCGTCGGGCAGACCGTCAAGGCGGCGGAAGGCCGCGGCCAGGTGGCGCCGGGTTCGGTCGGCGTCTACACGCTCGACGCCGACGCGGACTGGTGCAACGCGCTCAAGCAAGGCGTGGTGACCGCTTCGGCCGCCTATGACGTCCAGGGCATCGGCGCCGCCGGCGCGGTGGCGGTGCAGAACCTGCTCACCAACGGGGTAAAGCCGGGTTCGGCGCATTCGGTCGGGTACGCCTCCAGCACGGTGGTCGACAAGGCGAACATCGACCAGACCACCATCGCGTGCTACCAGAGCAAGTGAGCGGGGACTGATGACTACGTCTCCGCTGCGGCGCGGGCTGGACGCCTTCGGCATGACCGGCGGACGGCCCGCGGAACGAATCGCTCGCTACCGCACGGTCTCGGACCTGTTCGAGAAGCGGTGGATGGAAGGCGCGGTGCCGCTCGTGCTGGCGCTCGCGCTGTGCGTTTACGTGCTCGCCACGACCAATGTCGGGGCGGCCAACGCACCGCTCGTGCTGGACGAGGTGTCCGAGTACGGCCTGCTCGCGGTCGGGCTGACCGTGGTGCTGGTCGGCGGCGGCATCGACCTGTCGGTCGGGTCGATCGTCGGGTTCTGCGGGCTGGGCGCGATGGTCGCGGACCGAGTGTGGCTGTGGCCGACCGCGCTGGTGGTGCCCGCGGCGATCGTCGCCGGTGCGGTGCTCGGGGCGGTGAACGGGTATCTCATCGCGATCCTGCGGATGCGCCCGTTCATCACCACCCTGGTCACGCTGATCGCCTTCGGCGGCGCGGCTTCGGTGCTGCAGAACGCGAACAGCACGCAGATCGGCGTCACGAAGCCGTCGCTCGTGTGGGATTTCCTCAGCGAGGGCCGGATCCTGGGCATCCCGACCGCGTGGTTCCTCTTCGCGGTGGGGCTGCTCGTGGTCCACCTGGCGCTCACCCGGTCCCGGTGGGGCTGGTGGGTCACCGCGACCGGTTCGGACCGGAGGTCCGCGCGGCGCAACGGCATCCCGGTCACCGCCGTGACGTTCTGGACCTACGTCCTGTCCGGCGCGCTGGCGGGCACCGCCGCGATCCTCACGTCGGCGCGGCTCGCCCGGACCGACCCCAACGTCGGCAACAGCTGGGAGATCATCGCGCTGACCGCCGTGGTGCTCGGCGGCGTCAGCATCAAGGGCGGACGCGGTTCGGTGCTCCGCGCGGCCGTCGGCGTCGCGGTGGTGACGATCATCGAGCAGGCGACCGTTTCGGACGGCGCGCAGGGCTCGTACTACACCGTCATCCTCGCCGCGGTGCTGCTCGTGTTCACCGTGCTCGATCTCAAATGGGGCAAGTACCGGCAGCGCGCGGTGGAGAAGCTGAAGATCGATCCGGCGCGGCTGCGGCTCGGTCCGCTGATCGACGTCACGAAGCCGGGCACGGTCTGGTCGCTCAACCGCAGGCTGACCGACGCGCCTCCGGTCGGGCTCGGCAAGATTCGCGGCGCGGAGGACTGCGCGGTGGACGCCGAGGGCAACGTCTACTGCGGCGACCAGCGCGGCTGGGTGTGGCGGTTCCGCGGCCTGGACGACACCGAGGGCGAGATCTTCTCGCGCACCGGCGGATTCCCGTGCGGACACGCGTGGGACGCGGAAGGACGGCTGGTCGTCGCCGTCGGCGGCATGGGCATCTACCGCATCGGCGCCGACGGCGAACCCGAACTGGTCGCGAACAAGGTCAAGCGCAGCCCGCTGTCGCTGATCGACGATTCGGGGCTGCGGGCGATCGACGACCTCGACATCGCGCCGGACGGCTCGATCTACGCCTCGGACTTCTCGACCCGCACGAACACCGCCGACTTCCTGCTGGAGCTGGTGGAATTCCGCCCGAACGGCCGGGTCATCCGGGTGACGCCGGACGGCAGGACGGAAGTCGTGGTGTCGAACTACGTGTTCCCCAACGGCATCTGCACCGCCCACGACGGCGCATCGATCCTGATCGCCAGCACCGGGCTGTGCCGGGTCGACCGGCTGTGGATCGCCGGGCCGAAAAAGGGACGGCTCGAACCCGTGCTGGAGAACCTGCCCGGCTATCCGGACAACATCAACCGGTCCTCCGACGGCAACTACTGGATGCCGTTGTGCGCCATGCGGACCCCGATGTCCGACCTGCTCGGCCGCTACCCGGCGGTGCGGCGGCGGATGACCCGCGAGGCGGCGGTCGACAACTGGGTCGTGCCGCAGCTCAACACCTCCTGCGCGATCAAGTTCAGCGATCGCGGCGAGATCCTCGCCGTGCTGTGGGACGAGACGATGGAGAACTACCCGATGGTGACCGCGGTCAAGGAACGCGACGGGCACCTGTACCTGTGCGGCGTCAGCAACAACCGGATCGGCAGGCTCGAACTGGACCCGAGCGAGATCGGCGACATCGACCCCGCTGCCGTCCCGGGGACCGCCGCGCGCGAGGCCGCGGAGGCGGTGCGATGAGCCCGGTACTGGACACCGTGAAGGAATGGATCAACCCGAACTGGGGCCGCGCCCGGACGGTGCCCCCGATGGACACCGGGCTGCGGCCGAACCTGCGGCTGGACGCGGCGGCGGAGTTGCTGCCCGCGGGCGAGTACGAGCCGGACGACGTCGTCGTGACCGCCGAGGGCCTGGTGTTCAGCAGCGGCAACGACATCTTCGCCGTGCGGGCGGACGAGGTGACGCGGCTGGCTTCGTTCGGCAGGCCGGTAACGGCGCTGACCGTGCGCGACGAACAGATCGTCGCGGCAGTCGAGGGGCGTGGCCTGGTCGCGGTGTCGCAATCCGGCGAGACCGAGGACTTGTGCACCGACGCGCCGGTCACCGCCTGCGTGACCGCGCTCGCGACAGACGGGTCCGCGCTGCTGGCGGCTGTCGGTTCGACGAAGGTCGCGGAGTGGCCGCGGGCGCTTGTCACCGGCGACCGGTCCGGGCTGCTCGTCCGGGTCGGCGGTGCGCGGGCGGAGGTGGTCGCGGAGCGCCTCGCGTGGCCGTCGGGCGTCGGCGTGGCCGAGGGCGAAGTGCTGTTGTCGCTGAGCCTGGACCACCGAGTGGAAGCACGGTCCGCCCCAGGCAAGAGCGGCCGGGCGCTGAGTGCGAACCTTCCCGTCTACCCGGGACGAGTGCACGTCGCCGGGGACGGCTGGTGGTTCGCCGCGCCTTACATCCGCAACCGGGTCACCGAGCTGCTGCTGGACGAACCCGCGCTGCTGGCCGAGATGACGGAGACGATCAGCCCGGAGGAATGGTTCGTGCCGCGGCTGCGCGCGGGCGATCCGTTCACCGACACGATGCAGATGGGGCAGCTGCGCGTGCTCGGCGTGGTCAAGAGCTGGGCGCCCGCGCGGTCGTGCGGACTGGTGTTCCGGATGGACTCCACCGGCCGGGTCGCCGAGAGCGCGCATGCCCGGGTCGACAGCGCGCGGCACGGGGTCACCGGCGTGACCGTCCACAACGGACATGTGGTCGCCGCCGCGCGCGGCGGCCGGAACCTGCTGCGGCTGGAGGACGCATGAGCACGGTGTTGCGGCTGACGAACATCAGCAAGCGCTACAGCGGGACGTACGCGCTGGACGGCGTGGACTTCGACGTGCGGCCGGGTGAAATCCACGCCCTGCTCGGCGAGAACGGCGCGGGCAAGTCCACCATGGTCAAGATCGTTTCCGGGGCGGTCGCGCACGATTCCGGCACGCTGGAGGTCGACGGCGTCGCACGGGCGTTCACGACGCCGCGCGAATCGGTCGAGGCCGGCGTGGCGATGGTCTACCAGGAGGGCTCGCTGGTCGAGTCGATGACCGTCGCGCAGAACCTGTTCATGGGCGACGAGAAGGTGTTCAACAACCTCGGCCACCTGAACGTGGCGGCGCGGGAGCTGCTGGAATCGCACAACTTCCACATCCGGCCGGACGTCCCGGCCGGGGCGCTCGGCGTCGGGCAGAAGCAGATGGTGGAGATCGCCCGCGCGGTGCACCGCAACGCGAAGCTGGTCATCCTGGACGAGCCGACGTCGTCGGTGACCCCGGAGGAACGGCTTCAGCTGTTCCTGTCCATGCAGCAGTTGAAGAAGCGCGGGATCGGCGTCATCTTCATCACGCACATGCTGGACGAGGCGTTCGAGCAGGCCGACCGGATCACCGTGCTGCGCGACGGCGTCGTCCAGGGAACGCTGGCGAGGCCGGAGTTCAGCCGCGACCGCGTGGTGAAGATGATGGTCGGCCGCACGGTCGAGATGGGGCGGGTGGAGCCGAACCGGGCGCCCGAGCCGGCGCCGACGCTGCAAGTCGAGGACCTGACGCTGCTGCCCGTCGTGCGGAACATGGCGTTTTCCGCCTACGCCGGGGAAATCGTCGGCATTTACGGCCTGGTCGGCGCGGGGCGCAGCGAAACGGCGATGATCGTCAGCGGGATCCTGAAACGGCGGCGGCTGCGCGGCGGCCGGGTGCGGCTCAACGGCGAGCCGGTGCGGTTCCGCACGCCCCGGCAGGCGCGCAAAGCCGGGATCGTCTACATCACCGAGGACCGGAAGGCCTCCGGCTTCTTCAGCCATCTGACGATCGCCGACAACATCTATCTCGGCCACCTGTGCGGCGCGCGGCGCCTGCCGTTCCTGTTCCGGCCCGGTGCGCGCAAATCGGTCGCGAAACGGTTTGTCGAACAGTTCCACGTCCGCACGCTGCAGCCGACGAAGGCGACCGTCGAGGAGCTGAGCGGCGGGAACCAGCAGAAGATCGTGCTGGCCAAGGGACTTACCCGGAAACCGCTCGTCGCGATCATCGACGAGCCGACCCGCGGCGTGGACCTCGGCACGATCCCGGAAATCCACGCGATGATCCGGGCGCTGGCCGACGACGGCGTCGCGGTCGTGGTCATCTCCTCGTATCTGCCGGAGATCCAGGCTTTGTCCGACCGCGTGCTCGTGGCGCGCGCGGGCAGCATCGCCGCGGAATTCTCGCCGGAGGAAGCCGACGAGGAAAGCCTCATGTTCGCCGCAGTGCACTGACCAGAACGGAAATTCTCATGCGCGGAGTCATTTTCCAGGGCGACCGGGTCCTCGAGATCCAGGCTTTCGCCGATCCCGAACCCGGCCCGGACGAAGTGGTGCTGGAGATGAAAGCCTCCGGAATGTGCGGCAGCGACCTGCACTTCTACCGGGCTCCGGCCGGGCAGGCGCTGGCCGCCTTCGGGATGACCGGCGACGGCGCCGGGATCATCGGCGGGCACGAGCCGTGCGGCGTCGTCGCGGCGATCGGCTCGGCGGTCGATCCGCGCGCCGTGCGGGTGGGAGACCGGATGATGGTCCACCACTACGACGGCTGCGGATTCTGCGACCTGTGCCGGACCGGCTGGCCGCAGATGTGCGAACGCGGCAACGTGATTTACGGCGCGACCGCGCACGGCGGGCACGCGGACTACCTGAAAGTGCCCGCACGGACGCTCGTGCCGTTGCCGGACGAGCTGAGTTTCGCCGCCGGCGCCGCGATTTCGTGCGGCACCGGAACCGCGTACGGCGCGCTGACCCGGCTCGAGGTGAACGCACGCGACACGCTGGCGGTGTTCGGCCAGGGCCCGGTCGGTCAGGCCGCGGTGCAGCTCGCAGCGGCGATGGGCGCCGAGGTGATCGCGGTGGACATCGCCGCGGAACGCGTTGCGCGGGCGAAGGACTTCGGCGCGGCGCACGCGATCGATTCGACGTCGGCCGACCCGGTCGAAGCCATCCGGGACCTGACCGGCGGCAAGGGCGTAACGAAGGCACTCGACTGCTCCGGTGCTCCGCCCGCACGGGCGGCGGCGGTGAAGTCCGCCGCGAAGTGGGGCTCGGTCGCGTTTGTCGGCGAAGGTTCGACGGTGACGCTAGACGTCAGCCCGGACCTGATCCGCAAGCAGCTGACGGTGGTCGGCTCGTACACGTTCTCGCCGGTGGGCCAGGCGGAGTGCGCCCGGTTCATCGCCCGGCACGGCGTCGAGGCGGACCGGGTGTTCACCGATCGCTGGCGGCTGGACGACGCGGCCGAGGCTTACGCCGCGTTCGACAAGCAGACCGGCGGCAAGGCGGTCATCGAGTTCTGAGCACAGAGAAAGCGCCGACGGGTTCTGCCCGTCGGCGCTTTCCCGTCGGTTCAGGCTCGCAGCAGCTTCGCGAACTCGACGACCGGCTGGTCGAGGTCGCCGTCCTTGATCGCGTGCAGCAGTTCGGCGCGCCGGTCCTCGGTGAGCGCCGATGCGAGGACGTCGTGGAACTTCGCGTCCAGATCCGCCTGCGACATCGGGTTCTCCGCGGTGCCGACCGGGTTGTCGACGAACACGTGCTCGGTCCGGCCGTCCTGATAGGTCACCGTCAGGTCCGCGACCCAGCGCCCCGGGTACTGCTCGTCCAGGTCCGGGCGAACCTCGATCTTCACCTTCCGCGCGAGTGCGGCGACGTCGCTGTCCTCGCCGATGTCCAGCTTTCCGGCGAGATACGCGTGATGCGTGGCGAACCCGTTGCCGTGGCCCAGCATCGACAGCGCGAATTGGAACGGCAGGCTGTACTGCAGGTGCTCGATGATCTTCGGCGCGTACGCGTTGCGGTTCTGGTTGCCGATCACCACGTCCCCTCCGGTCTGGATGCCCAGCAGGACGGACTCGACCTGGTCCGGGCTCCCGGCCAGCTGCCGCGCGCCGTCGACGTAGGCGTGGTTGATGCCGCAGCAGCAGTAGGGCTTGAGCCAAAGGCGGGAGACCTCGAAGGTCTGGTCGAGCCCGAACGCACCGGCCGCCTCGTCGCCGACCTCCCGCCCGGCGAAGGCGCGGAAGAAGCCCTTCGAACCGGTCAGAAAGGTCGTCGGGCCGGTGACCCCGGCGGCGGCCAGTTCCGCCGCGCGGATGCCGCCGCGAGTGCCGATGCCGGAGTGCACGCGTTTGATCGAACCACCGCCGGAGCTGTACTCGGTCGTGCCCGAGGCGTGGCTGAGCGCGGTCGAAAGCGCGTGCCCGGTGGTTTCCAGGTCGAAGCCGCGCAATTTGGCGACCACCGCGGCGGCACCGAAGGTCGACAGCAACCCGTGCGGGTGGAACCCGCGGATCAGGAGGTCCGGGTTCGCCAGCGTGCCGATCCGGGTGTAGACCTCGTATCCCGCGACGATGGCGGTCAGCACGTCGCGCATGTCCGCGCCGAGTTCTTCGCCGACGGCCAGCGCCGCCGACACCACGCAGCTGCCCGGGTGCGCGGAGCTGGCGCGATGCGCGTCGTCGTACTCGAAACCGTGCCCGAAGGTGGCGTTGACGAACGCCGCGTCGGCCGCGCTCATCGCGTCGCCGCTCGCGACGACGTGCGCGGTTCCCGGGGCATGGGACGCCCGGGTCGCGTCGAGCACGGCTTGGCTCCACGGCAGGGCCGCGCTGCCGACCTGCAGGGCGAGCTGGTCCTGCAGCAGCCTGCGGGCTCCGGCGAGGGCTTCGGCCGGGATGGCGTCGAAGGTCAGGCCGGTCACGAGCCGGGCGACTGCTTCTTCGACCGGGGAGAAGGTGCTCACTGTGGGTGCCTTTCAGGAGAGGGGCAGGCCGTAGGACTTGATCTCGACGTAGGCGTCGAAGCCCTCCGGACCCGCTTCGCGGCCGATGCCGCTGTTCTTGAAGCCGCCGATCGGCGCGGTGAAGCCGACCGGGTTGCCGTTGACCTCGACCGTGCCGGTGCGGATCTGCCGGGCGACGGCCAGCGCGTGCTCGAGATCGGCGGAGAACACCGAACCGTTGAGGCCGTAGCCGGAGTTGTTGGCGATGGCGATCGCCTCGTCCTCGGTGTCGAAGGTGTGCACGGTCAGGACCGGGCCGAAGATCTCTTCCTGGGCGATCTTCGCGTCCGGGTCGACGTCGGCGAAGACCGTGGGGGAGACGTACCAGCCGCGCTCCAGCCCTTCCGGCCGTCCGCCGCCGATCAGCAGCGACGCGCCGGACGCCTTGCCGTCGGCCAGATAGCCCTCGACCCGGGTGCGCTGGGCCGCGCTGGCGAGCGGGCCGATCTCGGTGGCGGGGTCGAACGGATCGCCGACCGGCATCGACCGGACGAGGTCCGTCAGCCGGTCGTGGAGTTCGTCCCGGCGCGAGCGGGCGACGACGATGCGGGTCTTGTTGCTGCAGACCTGGCCGGTGTTGCGCAGCGACACGGCGCGGACGGCGGCGATCGCGGCGTCCAGGTCGGCGTCGCCGAGCAGCACCGCCGCGGACTTCCCGCCGAGTTCGAGCGTGCACCGGCGCAGGTCCTGCCCGCACAGAGCGCCGATCCGGCGTCCGGCCGCGGTGGAGCCGGTGAACGACACCTTGTCCACGCCGCGGTGCCGGACCAGGTATTCGCTGACTTCCCGGTGCGCCGGGACGATGTTGACCACGCCGCCGGGCAGCCCGATCTCTTCCAGCAGGTGGCCGAGGAGGTACGCGTCGAGCGGCGTCTCCGGGGACGGTTTCAGCACCACGGTGCAGCCGGCCAGCAGCGCGGGGGCCAGTTTGATCATCGTGATCAGCAGCGGGGCGTTCCACGGCACGATCGCGGCGACCACCCCGGCCGGCTCGCGCGTGACGAGAGCGTGCCCGGTCGCCGAGCGGCGGGTGTCCTCCCACGGGTAGTCCGGTGCGAGGCCGAGGAACGCGTCCAGGAGAAGCCGGGGGCCGATCGCCTGCATCTTGGTCGACAGCGTGATGGGACACCCCATCTCGGCGCTGACCAGGTGGGCGATCTCGGTCTCGTGCTCGGCGAGCGCGGTGCTGAGCTTGCGCAGAGTGGCGATGCGCTCGTCGAGCGGCATCCGGGGCCACGGACCGCGATCGAACGCGTGCCGCGCCGCGGAGACGGCGGCGTCGATGTCCGCTTCGGCGCCCTCGGCGACCTGGGCGAGAACTTCCTCGGTCGAGGGGGAGACCACGTCGAAAACGCGGCCGGACGCGGGCTCCGTCCATGTGCCGCCGAGGAAGAGCTTGTCGTAGTGGCCTTGCCACAGCGGGGGTTGCGCGGGCATCAGTGCACGCTCCTTGCCGGTCCGGGGAAGTCTTCCGGAAGCATACGTAATATAAAATATCTAGACCAGGGTTTCGGCGGGCCGATCCGCCGGGTTGACGTGCGCAAGCCTAGATAATATAAAATATTATCTAGACCCACTGAGCGAAGGCGGGCGACATGCAGCACAAGCCACTCGACGGCGTCCGGATCCTGGAGATCGGGGGCTACATCTCGCTCCCGTTCGGGACCTCGATGCTGTGCGGCCTCGGCGCGGAGGTCGTCAAGGTGGAGAAGCCGGTCCTCGGCGAGGACTTCCGGCGGCGGATGAACGACGGCAGCCCGTACTTCCGACAGTACAACGCGGGGAAGCGGAGCCTGTCGGTCGACCTCAAGACCGCCGAGGGGGTCGAGCTGGTCAAGGCGCTGGTGCCGCGCTTCGACGTGCTGCTGGAGAACCTCCGCCCGGGCAAGCTCGCCGCGATGGGCCTCGGCCCGGAGGACTGCCGGGCGCTGCGCCCGGACCTGGTGTACGGATCGGTGACCGGCTTCGGCTCCACCGGGCCGCTGGCCGACCGGCCCGCCTACGACACGATCGGGCACGCGTTCGGCGGCCTCTACTCGCTGTTCAGCGACGAGGGGCGGCCGCAGCTGGCAGGCGGCCTGAGCGCGGACCTGGTCACCGGGCTGACCACGGCGGCAGGCGTGCTCGCCGCGCTCGTCGGCCGGCTGAAGACCGGGCAGCCGCAGCGTGTGGAAACCTCGATCATGGAAGCGGTCAGCACCTTGACCGCCGACGGGATCACCCAGGCCTTCGAACTCGGCCACGACCCCAGCCGCACGAGCAGGCATCCGCAGGCGCAGAACTTCTGCGTGCCCACCTCGACGGGGGAGTACCTCGCGGTGCACCTGTCGTCGTCGCAGAAGTTCTGGCAGTCGCTGTGCCGCGCGCTGGAGCGCACCGATCTGCTGGAGGACCCGCGCTTCGCCGAGTATCGGCCGCGCGAGGCGAACTACTTCGAGCTGGTCCCGATCGTCGAGGCGGAGTTCGCGCGCAAACCCAAGGAGCACTGGGAGCGCGTGCTGACCGAACACGACGTGCCGTTCGCGCCAGTGCTGTCCATGACCGGCTACCTCGACCACCCGCAGGTGCGGCACCTGGACATCGCCGACCACCAGCCGGACGGCCTCGCGCTGCTGCGCCCGCCGTGGAAGTTCGGCGGCGAGCGTCCGGACCGCTCTCCCGTCGCGCCGAAGGTAGGCGCCGATTCCCGTGCGGTCGCCAGCGAGGTTTTGGCGGCCGAAGACGTCGAGAAGCTGTTCGAGACCGGCGTCCTGTACGAATCCTGACCGACAACTGGAGAACACTGATGAAGCCGTACCGTTCCATGCTTTTCGTGCCCGGCCACAAGGCCTCGTGGGCCGACAAGGGTCTCGCGTCCGGTGCCGACGCGCTGATCCTCGACCTCGAGGACTCCGTGCCCGCCGCGAACAAGGACGAGGCGCGCCCGGTTGTCGCGGAGACCGTCGACCGGCTGCACGCCCAGGGCGTCCGGCCGGACATCTGGGTGCGGCCGAACGCGTCGGTCAGCGGCCTTCAGGGCGCGGACCTGGAAGCGGTCATCCGGCCCGGGCTGGCCGGGCTGTTCCTGCCGAAGGTGTTCGACGCCGAGGAACTGGTGCGGATCGACGCGGTCGTGTCGCACCTCGAGGCGCGCGAAGGCCTGGAAGCCGGGAGCGTCGGGCTGATCGTGAGCTACGAGACCGCGGCTTCCATGGCGCGGTGCGAAGAGATCGCCGCGGCGACGCCCCGGGTGTCCAGCCTGCTCGGCGCGACCGGCCCGAGCGCCGACGTCGGCCGCGAACTGGGCTTCGAGTTCACCCCGGCCGGGCTGGAGTCGCTCTACCTGCGCAGCCGGATCGTGCTCGCCGCGCGCGCGGCCGGGCTGCACCACCCGGTGGCCGGGGTGTGGCAGGACATCCGCGACCTGGACGGCGCCCGCCAGTTCTGCTTGGACAACAAGCAGCTCGGCTACCGCGGCATGGTCTGCATCCACCCCTCGCACGTGGCGATCGCGAACGAAGTGTTCACGCCGACGCCCGAGGCGGTCGAGCAGGCGCGCCGGTTGATCGACGCGTTCCGCGCGGCCGAGGCGTCGGGCAGCGCGGCGGTGGATTTCGAAGGCCAGCACGTGGACATCGCGCATGTGAAGACCGCGGAGGGGATCGTCGCGCAGGCGGAGGCGATCGCGGCGAACGCCTGACGAAGACGCGCCGCGTCGAAAAGCGCCGGGCTCCCGAGGGGCCCGGCGCTTGTCTTGAGCGGACTATTCGGCCTCGTCTGACCAGAGACCGCGCTCTTCGAGCATCCGGACGACATTGTCGGCCCCGTCGAGGATGTGCCGCTCCGCGATCGTGCGGGCCTTGCGGGCGTGGCGGCCGCGCAGGGCCTGCACGAGTTCGGCGTGGTCGGCGAGGGTGTGGTCGACGTGGCCTTCGATCGCGGCGTAGAAGCGGTTCGGCAGGTGCTTGACCACGGAGCTGAGCAGCAGCGTCAGCCGGTGGGAGTCGGCGGCCAGGTTGAGCTGGCGGTGGAACTCGTGGCCGAGCCGGGTGATGGCCTCCTGGTCTGCGGCTCCCGCGGCCTTCTCGAAATCCTCGTTGATCGCTTCGAGCCGGGCGACCTGGTCCGGAGTGATCTTCTTGGCGGCGCGCGCGGCCAGCTCGGCGGAGAACTGCGCCTGGGCCCAGAACAGGTCGCGCACGTCCTGGCGCGACACCGGGGCGACGACGAACCCGCGCCGCGGCACGAGTTCCACGAAACCCTCGCTGCGCAGCGAGAGCAATCCCTCGCGCACCGGGGTGTTGCTCACCCCGACCGCCTCGGCGATCGGTTCGGTGCGCAGGAACTCGCCGGGTTTGACCTCGCCGGACATGATCAGTTCCCGGACGTAGGTCGCTACTTCCTCGGGCAGCTGCTGGCGGCGGTCGCCGCTGCGCAGCCGGGCCAGTTCGTCAGCCACGTGCCACCTTCCCGCTGCCTCGAAGCGATTTCGAGGGTCCGTGCCGAAAATCGTCAGTCGAAAGCCGTCTCTCGCTGTCCAAGAAATAACATCATATACAAAGGGCAGGTCATCGTGGCACGTGCGGCAGGCTCTCCGGCGCGCCGACCCGCCGGGGATCCACCGGTGCGGCGGCGAGCAGCGCGCTGCCGCTGACGGTGCCGAGCGGCCCTTCCCGGTCGAACAGCGTCGCGGTCGAGACGGCGACGCCGTCGTGCTCGACACGTTGCCCGGCGGCGAGGCCCAGCTGCAGGTCGGCCGCGGGCGCGCGGCCGAGCGAGAGGGTGAGGTCGGCGTTGATGAATTCGAGCCCGGCGTCTCCCCAGTTGGTCACGAGATTCACCAGGTCGGCCACGGTGGCCGCGTGCTGGAACGGCGTGGGCCTTTCCCCGCGCACGACCTCCTGCGGGAACACCCAGAGAGTCTTGCGCGCGGCGTTCTGATGCGGCTCGGGCGATCCCGTCCAACCGGCTCCGTCGCTGTGGAACACCCGGGGTTCGGCCGTCGCGGGAAGCACGTCCGGCGGAGGCGGCGCGGGGCAGCGCTCCGGAGCCCACGCGGTGCCGACCGCTGGGGACCCGCCGGCGAGGAAGAGCCCGGAAGCCTTTCCGACGAGGACGTCTTCTTGCCACAGCGTCGCTTCGACCAGGCAGAGCCTCCGCCCGCGCCGCACGACCTCCGCACGGGCGGCAGCGGGGACGAACCCGGCCGGGCGAAGCAGGTCGACAGTCCAGCGGACAGGCCGGAGAAGTCCCGGTGCGACAGCCCGTTCGGCGGCTCGCGCGAGCGCCCCGCTCGTCGCCATCCCGCGCAGCTGCGCACCGCCGCCCCAGCTCGCGCGTGCTTCGGGGAGCGGATGCAGGATCTCGCCGTCCGGGCCGGGTTCCGCGGTGAAGAAGGCCATGGTCACTTCACGAATATAACATTATATATGGACGAGGGATGCGCTGCGGCGGAGGCGCTTCCCGGATCGGGGGTCCATCCGGGAACGAGTCCGCGGTGGCAAGGAGTCAGGGGAAAAGTTCGTTCGGCACGGCGGGTGTCCAGTGGCGGGCGGAGCGAAGGGCTCGGGCGCGGCGATCAGCTGGCGCAGACGCGTCGGTCGGGCGCTGGCAAGTCCGTCAGGCCGTTTTGGCTCGGCTGCCAGGCTGCCCAGCCGTCTCCACGCGCCACCGCTTCACCGGCTCGCGGATTTCGGCAGTACCTCGTCGTTGTGCTGTCCCACTTCCGGCGCGGGCTGAGGCGCCAGCCGATGCCCGTCGACCTGGATAGGGGAACTCGGCGCCCAATGCGGTCCCGCGCCGGGCTGGTCGACTTCGCCGAACAGCGCCAGTTCCCGCAGTGCCGCGCCGCCGTCCCGCCCCAGTTCGGCGAAGCTTCGGTAGCGTTCCCACAGGATGCGGTGCCGGGTCAGCGTTTCCGCCACCTCCGCGTAGGGAGTCTGGCTGAACCAGCGGGCCAGCAGCGGCGTGATGACGTCGCGGTGCCGGTAGCGGTCGGATTCGGTGGCGAAGGAGATCCCGAGCGATTCGCTCAGCGCGGCGAAGGCGCCGGACAGCCCGGTCGCGGCGAGCATTTTGTGCCAGTGCCGTTCGGTGAGCAGGACGATCATGACCCGGACGCCGTCGGCGGTGGCGAAGTCGTCGCCGTAGGTGCCGTAGATTTCGTTGCCGGACTTGGTGCGGACGTGGTCGGTGAGCTGTGCTTCGGCGAGATAGCCGAGGTTTCCGGCGATGGCGAGCGCGACGTCCTCCAGCGCGACCCGGATCGACCGGCCCTCGCCGGTGAGCTGCCGGTGCCGTTCGGCGGCCAGCAGCCCGACGGCGAGGTAGAGCCCGGCGCAGACGTCCCAGGCGGGCAGCACGTGGTTGACTGGCTCGGAGCCGGTGCCGGTGAGCAGCGGGAAGCCGGTGGCGGCCTGCACGGTGTAGTCCACCGCCGCGCCGCCGTCGGCCCGGCCGGTCAGCAGGACGTGGATGAGGTCCGGCCGCCGCGCGCTCAGCGCCTCGTACCCGAGATCGGCGTGCCGTTCGGTGTTGGTCACGACCACGCACGGGCCGCCGTCGACGATCAGCTCGGCGACCCGGCGGCGGTCCACTTCGGACTCCAGGTCGACGGCGACCGCCCGCTTTCCTTTGTTCAGGCCGGACCAGTAGAGGCTGGTCCCGGAGTCGGCGAGCGGCCAGCGGGTGCGGTCGGCCGCACCGCCGAGCGGCTCGACCCGCACGACGTCCGCGCCGAGCTGGGCGAGCGTGAGCCCGCACAGTGGCGTCGCGACGTAGGCGGACAGTTCGACGACCCGGAGTCCGGTCAGCAGCGCGGGGTTCATGCGTCGTGCACCCGGGAGAAGTCCGGCTTGCGGCGTTCGCGGTGCGAGGCGAGGCCTTCGTGCACCTCGGGGCCGCCGAAGCCGTAGAACTCCAGCGCCAGCGAGGAGTCGAAGATCGCGCCGGCGAGCTGGCGGTACCAGAGATTGAGGCTCTGCTTGGTCCACCGGATCGCGGTGGGCGCGCCGTTGGCGAGTTCGTGCGCGATCTCCCGTGCGGTGGGCAGAAGTTCGGCTTCGTCGTCGACGCACAGCGACACCAGGCCGATCCGCTCGGCCTCGGCGCCGTTGAGCGGGCGGCAGGTCATCAGGTAGTACTTGGCTTTCGCCATGCCGCACAGCAGCGGCCAGCACACCGCGGCGTGATCGCCCGCGGCGACGCCGAGGCGCGTGTGGCCGTCGATGATCTTCGCGTTCGCGGTGACGACGGAGACGTCCGCGAGCACTCCGGCGACGAGTCCGGCGCCGACGGCGGGGCCGTGGATCGCGGAGACGATCGGCTTCGAGCAGTCGATGACGTTGTAGACCAGGTCGCGCGCCTCGCGCATGGTGCGGGAGCGCGCTTCGAAGTCAGTGGCGAGTTTTTCGACCAGGTCGAACGATCCGCCCGCCGAGAAGCCCTTGCCTTCACCGCGCAGCAGGACGGCTTTCACCTCGGGGTCGCGGTCGAACTCCCGCCAGATGTCGGCGAGATCGGCGTGCGCGGCTTCGCTGACCGCGTTGAGGTTCGGGGCGTCGAGGACGAGTTCGAGGACGCCGTCCGCGTCCGGCCCGTCGACTCGCAGGTGTTCGAATCGTGCGTAGCGGCTCATGCCGTTCCTTTCCTGCCGTCGCTGAGAAACAAGCCCTCGCGGTCGTATTTCCGGAGTCGCTCGGCGTCGCCGGTGGTCACCTCGGGGAGTTCGCGCAGGTCGTCCGCGACGGCGAGGTCCCAGCCGCAGCGGGAGCGGACGTGGGCGACGCGATCGGCCAGCGGCTCCGGCCCGGGTGCGATCGCAGTGAGCACGAGTTCGCCGTCGCGCCGGGTCAGGATGCCGAGGTCGGTGACCACCGCCCGGACCCGCGCGCCGGGGCTGGTGACGTAGCCGCAGTTTTCGATGAACCGCCGCGGGCTCATCGTGCCGACGACGTACGTCTCGTCGGCACCGGTCACGACGTCGTTGCCGCCGCCCGAACCGACCAGGTACGGGCCGCCGACGACGCGGGTGGTGTTGATGTTGCCGTGCCGGTCGATTTCCGCGGCTCCGACGCAGGCGATCGACCGCGTGGCCGGTCCGTTGACGAGATTCCCCAGCGCCTGTTCGGTGTCGAGCAGCATCGAGGACGACGGGAAGTTGGCGAAGCTGAAGATGAACGGGTCGCCGGGCGTCGGGGAGTAGTCCCAGAGGCCGAGTTCGGCCGCCAGCGCGACCTCGTGCCCGTCCGCTTTCGCTTGTTCGACGGCCACCCAGGCGGCGAGGTTCGCCAGCCCGGCCCCGGCCAGCACGCCGTCGATCCGGGTTTCGGCGATCCGCGACCGGACCAGGGCGGCGAGCCAGGTCGCCGCGCGTTCCGGCCGGGTCACCGGCCCGGTGTGTTCGCCGCGGCCGGTGGGCGGCGTCGGCTGCCCGAGCGTGCGGGTCAGCGCGCTGAGCCGCGCTTCGCCGAGTTTCGCCAGGTACGTGTCATGGTCGACGAGGATCCACTCGCGGATCCAGTCGTCGAAGTCCGCCGAACGGCTCGCTTCCCGGGCGGCGATCCAGAACTCGACGTCCTCGGCGTAGCCCTCGACCGGCAGCCGCGCGCCCTCGGTGCCGGGGAAGACGCCGCCGGGATGCGCGCCGAACGGAGCCTCGGCCACGGCCAGCACCCGGTGCGCCGGAATGCGGACGAAAGGCGCCCACGGACGCAGATCGTCCACGACTTTCTCCACCGTCGCCAGCACTCCGCGCCGGGCGGCGAACGCGCCGATCGAACCCTCGAACATCGGCGGTGCGATGGCCAGATTGCCTTGGCGATCGGCGACTGCGGCGTGCAGGATCGCGACGTCCGGGGTGAGCGGCGCGACCAGGCCGACGCGGCCGAACGGCGTGTCGACCTCCGCGTAGCCGGGGTTTTCGGTCATCGACGAATCGCGCACCGAACCCGTGACCACCGCGGGCACGCCGGTCGCGGCGGCGCGCAAACCCTGGATGTAGCTCAGGAACGACCAGTTCTCGACCTCGACCGAACCGTCCGAATAGGACTTCTGGAACACGGGATTGGGCGTGAACACGGGAAACGAGTCTCCCGAGTAGACAGTCACGACCTTCTCCAGGCACCCGGAGCGGAAAAGCACCGCGCCGAGCGAGGACAGGCTGGCCATGATCAGCGTGAACCGCGACGACCGGCGCCAGTGCTGCCGCGCGATCTCGCGCACGAGCGCGCTCCAGCGGCTGTGTCCCAGGATGACGTGCAGCGCGTCGCCCTCGCGGACATGGCGGGCGACGGCTTCGTCGAGACGGCAGAAGTCGGTCATCAGGCCACGACCACCAAGGTTTCGGCGACGCACGCCGGTTTCGCCGCGCCTTCCAGCTCCACCGTGTACCGCGTGGTCACAGTGACTCCGGCGGCGCTGTCTTTCACCTCGGCGAACGATGCCCTGGCGCGCAGCCGGGAGCCGACTGGTACCGGTGCCGGGAAGCGGACCTTGCCCAGCCCGTAGTTGATCCGTGCGGTCCCGAAGTCGAGCCGGACCAGCTGCGCGCTGAAATACGGGATCAGCGACAGGGTGAGGAACCCGTGCGCGATCGTCGTCCCGAACGGCCCGTTCGCGGCTCGTCCGGGATCGGTGTGGATCCACTGGCGGTCTTCGGTGGCTTCGGCGAACGCGTCGATCCGCGCCTGGTCGACGGCGAACCATTCAGTCGGCCCGATCTCCTCGCCGATCGCGGCCCGGACTTCGTCCGCGGAGCCGAAGACCCGGGTCATGCCGTGACCCGTTCGAACACCGCCGCCAGGCCTTGCCCGCCGCCGATGCACATGGTTTCGAGGCCGTAGCGGGCTTCGCGGCGCTGCATTTCCCGGGCCATGGTGGCGAGGATGCGGGTTCCGGTGGCTCCGACGGGGTGGCCGAGGGAGATGCCGGAGCCGTGGACGTTGAGCCGGTCGAAGTCGGTGGCGCCGAAGCCCCATTCGCGGGTGCAGGCGAGTGCCTGGGCGGCGAAGGCTTCGTTCAGTTCGATGAGGTCGATGTCGGAGATTTTCAGTCCGGCGCGTTCCAGCGCGAGCGCCGACGCGGGCACCGGCCCGATGCCCATCACCTTCGGTTCGACTCCGGCGACGCCGTGCGAGACCAGCCGCACGAGCGGGCGCAGGCCCAGCTGGTCGGCGCGTTCGCGGGTGGTGACGACGCAGACGGCGGCGGCGTCGTTCTGACCGCTGGCGTTGCCCGCGGTGACGGTCGCTTCCGGGTCCTGCTTGCCCAGCACCGGTCGCAGCTTGGCGAGGGTCTCCACAGTGGTGTCCGGGCGAGGGTGCTCGTCGGTGTCCACGACGACGGTGCCCTTCCGCGTCTCGACCGGCACCGAGATGATCTCCTCGGCGAAGATCCCGGATTGCTGTGCGGCGACCGCCCGGCGGTGCGATTCGGCGGCGAGCCGGTCTTGTTCTTCCCGGCTGATGCTGTACTGGCGGCGCAGGTTTTCGGCGGTTTCGAGCATTCCGCCGGGGACCGGATAGTGCTTGCCGCCGGGGGTCTGGCGGCCGCGGGTGAGCGAATCGTGCAGGTGGACGCCCGCGCCGGTCGCGCCCCAGCGCAGGTCGTTGGCGTAGAAGACGGTGTTGGACATGCTTTCCGCGCCGCCCGCGACGATCAGCTCGCTCGCGCCCGCCTGCACCTGCAGCGCAGCCAGCAGCACCGACTGCAAGCCAGAACCGCACCGGCGGTCGACCTGCATGCCGGGCACCGTGACGGGCAGTCCGGCGTCGAGGGCGACGACCCGGCCGATCGCGGGGGCTTCGGCGCTGGGATAGCAATGGCCGAGGATGACGTCGTCGATCGCGTCGGCGGGCAGGCCGGTGCGTTCCAGCAGGCCCTTGAGCGCGATCGTGCCGAGGTCGGCGGCGGGGACGCTCTTGAGGGATCCGCCGAAGCGGCCGATCGGGGTTCGGACGGGTTCGCAGATGACGGCGTCACGCATGGGAACTGCCTTCCTCAGAGAATTCGGCTTCGAGGCTGGTGCGCGGTCCGGCGGCCGCGGTGAGCGTCAGCGTCGCGCCGCCGGGGCGGGGTTCGGTGCGCAGCTGTGCGGGCTGGCCGCAGAACAGCGGGGCCAGATTGCGGTGCGCCAGCCGGGTCGCTCGCGCACCGGGGGAGTCGAGGCGCAGCACCTCGGCCAGGGCCAGCGACATCAACGGCCCGTGCACGACCAGACCGGGATAGCCCTCCGTGCGGGTCGCGTACGGCCAGTCGTAGTGGATCCGGTGCGGGTTCGCGGTGGCCGCCGAGAAGCGCATCAGGAGGGTGGGGTCGGTGGCGAAGTCCCAGCCGTCCTCGGTGCGGCGGAACGGCGCGCCCACCAGCTCGTCGGGCCGCACTGGTGCGTCGGAAGCGGTCGCGCCCGCCTCGCGGTAGATGAGGTCCTGCCGTTCCTCGACGAGCGGCGAACCGTCCACTCCGGACAGCACGGTGCGCACCACGACGATGACCAGTTCGCCGGAGCGGCCGGATTTCTCCGTCACCGAGTCCACAATGGATCGCCGGGTCACCGTCTCGCCGATTTTCGGCGGGCGGCGGATCAGGACTTCGCCTCCGGCGAACATCCGCCGGGGCAGGTCGATCGGCGGCAGGAACGTGCCGCGCGCCGGATGCCCGTCGGGGCCGAGTTCCGCCGAGGCCGGCCAGCGGGGGAGGGCGACCCAGTGCCACAGCGGCGGCAGGTCCTCGCCCGGCCGCGGCGCGGGCAGCCCGTTGTCGAACAGCGCGGCCAGCGCGGCGACCGGGGCCGGATCGACCAGCTCCGCGGTCGTGACGGCGTGCGGTTCCCAGCCGGTCACATGAACCGTCCGCCGGTCACTTCGAGCACCGTGCCGGTCATGTACGAGGACAGGTCGGAGGCGAGGAACAGCGCCACCGAAGCGATTTCGCCGACCTCGCCCGCGCGGCGCATCGGGATCTCGGCCATCTTCTGGTCCCACGCTTTCTGCGGCATCGCTTCGGTCATCGCGGTGCGGATGAGTCCCGGCTGGATCGCGTTGACCCGGACCCCGTGGTGCGCCATTTCCTTGGCGGCGGCTTTGGTGAGCCCGACGATCCCGGCTTTGGCGGCGGAGTAGTTGGTCTGGCCGACCATGCCGACCTTGCCCGACAGCGAGGACAGGTTGACGATCGCGCCGCTCTTGCGTTCGCGCATGATCGCGGCGGCCTTGCGAGTGCCGTTCCAGGTTCCCTTGAGGTGCACGGAAATCACCTGGTCGAAGTCGTCCTCGGTCATGGTGCGCATGGTCGCGTCGCGGGTGATGCCCGCGTTGTTGACGAACACGTCGACCGGCGAGGGCGCCGCGGCCAGCAGATCGTCCACATCGGACGCTTTGGTGACGTCGCAGGCGACGCCGACCGCCTCGCCGTCCAGGCTTTCGGCGGCTTTCGCGGCCGCTGCGCCGTCGATGTCGCCGAGCACCACGCGGGCGCCGTTCGCGACGAACAGCTGGGCGATGGCGAGTCCGATGCCTTGTGCGCCGCCGGTGATCACGGCGGTCCGGCCGGTGAGCAAAGTCATGGCGTGTCCTCAGATCTTGTTGCGGGCGACGAGCTGGGCGGCGATGACGTTGCGCTGGATTTCGTTGGTGCCTTCGCCGACGATCATCAGCGGCGCGTCGCGGAAGTAGCGTTCGACGTCGTATTCGCGGGAGTAGCCGTAGCCGCCGTGGACGCGGATGGCGTCGAGCGCGACCTGCATCGCGGTCTCCGAGGCGAACAACTTCGCCATTCCGGCTTCCATGTCGGCCCGCTCGCCCGCGTCGAGCTTCTCGGCGGCGTCCAGAGTGAGCAGGCGCGCGGCGCGCATTTTGGTGGCCATGTCGGCGAGAAGGTTGCCGACGGACTGGTGTTTCCAGATGGGTTTGCCGAAGGACTCGCGTTCCTGCGCATAGCGGACGGCGTCGTTCAACGCGGCCTGCCCGACCCCCAGCGCCCGCGAGGCCACCTGGATACGCCCCACTTCCAGCCCGCGCATCATGTGCGACCACCCCTGGTTCGGGATGCCGCCGAGGACGGCGTCGGCGGGCACTTTCCGGCCGTCGAAAACGAGTTCGCAGGCTTCGACGCCCCGGTAGCCGAGCTTCGGCAGCTTCTTCGAGATGGTGAGGCCGTCGCCGGGTTCCACCAGCAGCACGCTCATCCCGCGGTGGGCGGGAGCGGCGTCGCGGTCGGTGATGCACAGCAGCCCGATCAGCCCGGAGTGCGCCGCGTTGGAGATCCAGGTCTTCGACCCGGTGATCGTGTAGCCGTCGTCGCCGGGCACGGCCTGGGTGCGCATGGCTTGCAGGTCGCTGCCGCCGCCGGGCTCGGTCAGCGCCATCGTCGCCCGGATCCGCCCCTCCGCCATCGCGGGCAGGTACTTCTCCTTCTGCTCCGGAGTGCCGAACGTCTTGATCAGGTAGGTAATGACGGAGTGTCCGCCGATCGCGCCCGCCAGGCTCATCCAGCCGCGTGCGAGTTCCTCGGTGACCCGGGCGAAACAGGCGGTGCTGACGTCGACGCCGCCGTATTCGGCCGGGGCGAGCAGGCCGAAGAAGCCGAGTTTCTTCATCTCGTCGATGAACTCGGCGGGGTAGATGTCGTCGGCTTCGAATTCGCGGACGCGGGGCCGGACCCGTTCGTCCACGAACTCCGCGACCAGCGCGACCATCTGCTGTTCATCGTCGGTGAGCGTCATCGCCCATTCCCTTCCCGTGTCTGCCGAACAAGGCGCTCGACCGTCTGCCCGACCGCCGCGCGGCTGGTCATTTCTGTGCTTTCTTCGCTTGGCGGACCAGGCCGCCGCCGATGATGAGGCGTTGGATTTCGCTGGTGCCTTCGTAGAGGCGCAGGAGGCGGGTGTCGCGGTAGATGCGTTCGACGGGGACGTCGCGCATGTAGCCGGTGCCGCCGTGGATCTGGACGGCGAGGTCGGCGACGCGGCCTGCCATTTCGGTGCAGTAGAGCTTCGCGGCCGACGGCCCGATCCGGCGGTCTTCGCCGGAGACGTAGCGCGCCGCGGTCTCGCGCACGAGTGCGCGTCCGGCCATGACGCCGGTCTGCTGGTCGGCCAGCATCGCCTGCACCAGCTGGTAGTCGCCGATCGGCTGCCCGCCCTGGGTCGCCGACGCGGCATACGCGACGGATTCGTCCAGGGCGCGTTGTGCGGTGCCGACGGCGAGCGCGGCGATGTGCACGCGGCCGCGGGCGAGGGAGGTCATCGCGGCGCGGTATCCGGCGTCTTCGTCGCCGCCGACGAGCGCGGCGGCGGGGACGCGGACGCCGGTGAAGGCGACGTCGGCGGTCCAGGCGCCTTCCTGCCCCATCTTCTTGTCCTTCGGCCCGACCTCCAGCCCCGGCGTGTCCGCGGGCACGAGGAACACCGCGATGCCCGGCCCGGAGGCGTCGGCGGGGCGGGTGCGGGCGAACACGACGAACAGGTCCGCCAGGGGCGCGTTGGTGATGAACCGTTTCTGCCCGTCGATCACCCACTCGTCCCCGTCGCGGACGGCCCGGGTGCGCAGCCCGGCGGGGTTGGACCCGGCGCCGGGTTCGGTGAGCGCGAAGGACGCGACGACCTCGCCGGAGGCGATCCGTTCGAGCCATTGGGTTTTTTGTTCGTGGGTGCCGAAGCCGACGAGGACTTGTCCGGCGATGCCGTTGTTGGTGCCGAACATCGAGCGCAGGGCGAGGGAGGTGTAGCCGAGTTCCATGGCGAGTTCGACGTCCTGGGCCAGGTCCAGGCCGAGGCCGCCCCATTCCTGGGGGATGGCGTAGCCGAACAGGCCCATGGCCGCGGCGTGGGCGCGCAGGTCGTGCGGGATGGCGTCGCCGTCTGCGATCTCCTGCTCGCGGGGGACGACTGTGGTCCGGACGAAGTCGCGCACGAGTTCCAGGATGGGCCGGAAGTCCTCGGGGGTCACCGCTGCTGCCATGCCCTCCACTATGACCCACACCGCCCGGATCGAAAATACTTTATCAGAAATCATCGAATGGCTCACAGGTGAGGAGAGCGCCGAGCCGCGCCGTCGAGGACAGGTATCTCCAGGTCAGACGCGTGACGACGCCGCCCGGTGAATCCGGTCGGGTGAGCTTCGCGGGATTCGCGCGGGGCGCGGTATGTGATACTTCATCGGACAGGACGTCGGGCGGAGGGGGAGTCGATGCTCGAGAGCGGACCGCGCCGGACCGGTCCGGCGAACCTCAACGCGATGGCCGCGCAGGAAATCCGCCGCCGGGTGTTCTCCGGCCAGCTGCGCGCCGGAGCGAAGATCGACCAGGACGCACTCGCCGAGGAACTCGGCATCAGCAAACTCCCGATCCGCGAAGCCCTGATCGCCCTCGACCACGAAGGCGTGGTCGAGCACATCGCCCGCCGGGGCGCGTTCGTCGCCCGCATGACCCGCGACGACATCCGCGACCACTACCGCGTCTTCGGCGTCGTGTCCGGACTGGCCGCCGAACGCGCCGCGAAAAACCTCACCCCAGGAAGCCTGCAAGCACTGGAAGATCTCGTCGACCGGATGGGGCAGGAAGCGGACCCCGCGGAGCTGGAACGGCTGAACTTCGAGTTCCACCGCCGCATCAATCACGCGTCGGATTCGCGTCGGCTGATCTCGATCCTGGCGGTCCTGGTGAAGACGGTGTCGCACGGGTTCTACGAAGCGCACGCGGACTGGGCGGACAAGGCCGCCGACGACCATCGCCGGATCCTGCACGCGCTGAGCACGCGGTCGGCGGCTCGTGCCCGGTCGATCGTGGAGAAGCATTTCTCCGACGGGGGCGAGCGGGCGGTGGCGTTGCTGGAGAAGCAGGGTTTCTGGGAGCACTGACCGTCCGGGTCCTCCGGCGGCTGAGCCGAACCGCTTCGGCGATGGCGCGGAATCCAAGCCCGCGGCTCGGGGTAGCACTGTGCATAGATAATACATAATATGTTCGAATGCCTGCCCGAACAGCCGAGGAGTGCCGATGACGACCGAAACGATCCGCCGCGGGCCTCTCGCCGGTGTCCGGGCGGTGGCGCTCGCCGGGATGGGGCCGACGCCGTTCGCGAGCATGCTGCTGGCCGACCTGGGCGCGGAGGTCGTCCGGGTGGCGCGGCCGGCGGACAACCGGGGCCGCGCGCTCGGCCAGACCGAGGGCATGGCCGCCGAGCACGATCTCGCCAACCGCGGGGTCGGCACGGTCCAGGCCGATCTCAAATCGGCCGACGGCGTGCGCGCGGTGCGGCGGCTCGCCGAAGCGGCCGACGTGTTCATCGAGGGGTACCGGCCCGGCGTCGCCGAGCGCCTCGGTCTGGGGCCGGAGGTCTTGCTGGCCCGCAACCCCGCCCTGGTGTACGCCCGCCTGACCGGGTACGGCCAGTCCGGGCCGCTCGCGCAGCAGGCGGGGCACGACATCAACTACGTCGCCCAGACCGGCGCGTTGCACGCGATGGCCCGGGAAGGGGAGGCGCCGCGGCCGCCGATCAACCTGCTCGGCGACTACGCGGGCGGGGCGCTCGTGGCCGCCTTCGGCATCGTGAGCGCTCTGCTCGAAACCCGCTCGTCGGGCCGCGGCCAGGTGCTCGACGCGGCGATGATCGACGGCGTCGCCTTGCTGACCGCCAAGCTGCAGGGCCTGCGCGCGGCCGGCCGCTACTCCGACGAACCCGGTACGAACTACCTCGATTCGGGCGCGCCGTTCTATGACACCTACCGCTGCGCGGACGGCCGGTATGTCGCGGTCGGCGCGCTGGAGCCCGATTTCTACCGGGAGTTCGTCTCCCGGCTCGGCGTCGACCTGACCGATTGGCCCGACCAGGACGACCGCGCGGCGTGGCCTCGGTTGCGCTCGCTCATCGCGGCCGCTCTCGCCGCGAAGGACCGGGACGAATGGGCGCGGATCTACGCCGGGATCGATGCGTGCGTAACGCCGGTGCTCACGTTCGACGAGGCGGCCGGGCATCCGCACAACGCCGAGCGGGCGGTGTTCGGCCGGGTCGGCGACGTGCTGCACCCGCGCCCGGCCCCGCGGTTCAGCCGTACCCCGGCGCGCGAGCCGTCCGCGCCCGACGCGGCGGTGCTGGACTTGGACTGGCTGCTGGCCGCGTGGACGCGGCCCCGGGAGCGGTCGGCCTGATCCCGCGGAGACCGCCCGTCAGCCGCGGGGCCGGGCGGTCTCCGACGGAAGCATCCCGAACCGTTCGCGATACTGCTGCGCGAACCGGCCGGGGTGGTGGAACCCCCAGCGCGCCGCGACGTCGGTGACCGAGTCCGCCGCGCCGGACAGCAGCTCCCGGTGCACCCGGTCCAGCCGGACCGCGCGGAGGTAGGCCATCGGGGACTTGCCCACCGCCTCTTGAAAGCCGGCCTGCAGCGCGCGGGGGCTGATGGCGGCCATGGCGGCCAGGTCCGCGGTCGTGACGCTCTTCTGGGGATTCCGGTCGAGATAGTCGACGACTTCCCGGATGCGCGACCCCCGGGTGTGCGCGGGGCGGCTGTGCAGCCGCGCGCTGAGGCTGCTGGGCACGGTCATGAGCAGCTGGGTCATCAGCGCCGACTCGAACTCGTGGCACGCGGCCGGAACGGTGGCGAGCCCGCCGTCGCGGCTCAGTTCGGCGTAGAGGAAGCCCACTGTCGCGAGGAACGACTGTGCGGTGCTCGACCGGAGCGAGAACGTCAGGTCGAAGTCGATCTCCTCGCGGACCGGTTGCCCGGTCAGCTTCGCCGCGTGCGCCTCGAGCAGGTCTTTCGGGAGTTTGACGTGGTACTGCCACGAATCCGCGCTCCACTGCACCAGGACCGGGGACTGCGGCACGAAGGCCACTCCCGCCTCTCCCGCCGCGAACGTCCGGCGCGCGCCGTGCTGCTCCACAGTGCTCGTGCCGGTGGCGGGAAGGTTGACGTGGTAGCACAGCCGCATCGGCGGACCGACGATCGTGGTGTCCGCGCCGTAGGCCATCCGCCCGATCGTGAGGTGCGCAGACGGCGCGAGGTCGAGCCGGAAGCGCATGCCGGCGCGGTCGTCGACCCGCACGTCGTGGCTCGCGAAGGCGCGCGTCACCTGCTCCCGGGCGGTCTCGAGGTCGGCGGTGCGGAAACGGACCGGTCCGGGCGGCACGGCAGGCCGGGCAAGATCGGGCATCGGCGCCTCCTCGGGTGGTCCCAGACGGTCGTCAAGAATATATGATGTGCGCAACCTGGCTAGACGGTGACCGGTCGAGAGTATATTTTATATTTGTTGCGAGCGAGTCGATCGATCAGCGCCGCGCCGGGCGCGCGGCGGGGAGAGGACACCGGATGGCAGGCCTGTACTTCGAGGAGTTCGAACCTGGGATGGTCATCGACCACCCGACCCGCCGCACCGTCACCGAGGCGGACAACACGCTGTTCAGCGTCATGACGCTCAATCTCGCTCCGCTGCACCTCGACGCGGAGTACAGCAAGGGCACCATTTACGGCCAGCGCCTGGTGAACAGCCTGTTCATCCTCGGCCTCGTGTCCGGGGTGACGGTGCCGGAGACCACCCAGGGGACCACCCTGGGCAACCTGGGCTTCGAGAAGATCACCTTCCCCAAGCCGGTGTTCCACGGCGACACGATCCACGTGCGCACCGAAATCGTCAGCAAGCGCGAGTCCAAGAGCCGCGGCGATTCCGGCATCGTGATGTTCCGCCACCTCGGCATCAACCAGCGCGACGAGATCGTGTGCGACGCCCTGCGCGCGGGCCTGATGCTGAAGCGGTCCGCCGCCGAGGCGTCCGCCGCGCGGAGCTGAGCGGAAAGGGGCCGGACATGGCCGAGGACGAAACCGGCTTCGCCTGGGTGCCGCCGGAAGAGGTGCGCGACCGCAGCCGCTACCTCGCCGCGCTGCGGAAGTGGAGCCTGCCCGGAGACGCGGAAGGCGTGGCCGAGGCGAACCGGCGGGCGATCGCCGACCCGGAGTGGTTCTGGCGCGCGGTGGTCGACGACCTGGACATCGCTTTCGCGGAACCGTTCGAGCGAGTGCTCGACGAATCCGAGGGGAAACCGTTCCCTCGCTGGTTCCCCGGGGGCCGGATCAACGTCGCCGAACTGTGCGCGCATCGGCACGCCCGCGGCGAACTCGCGGGCAAGACCGCAGTGGTCTACGAGGGCGACTCCGGACAGCGGCGCACGCTGACCTTCGGCGAACTGGACGAGCAGGTGCGCCGGTTCGCGGCGAATCTCGCCGCGCTCGGCGTTTCCCGGGGCGATCGCGTGGTGCTCTACCTGCCAGTCGTGCCCGAGGCGGTCGTGGCGTTCCTCGCGATCGCGATGCTCGGGGCGGTCGCGGTGCCGACATTCAGCGGCTACGCGGCGGACGCCCTCGCCACCCGGTTGCAGGATTCCGAAGCCGTCGCGCTGATCACCGCGGACGGGACGACCCGGCGCGGCAAGGAAGTCCCGCTGAAGGCGACCGCGGACGCGGCGCTGGCGGACGCGCCGTCGGTGCGCACGGTTGTGGTGGTCCGCCACCTCGGCACCGACGTGCCGATGACGGCTGGCCGCGACCGGTACTACGACGACCTGAACCCGTCGCCCGCGCCGGTCGAGACCGCGGCGACCGAGGCGAACGACCCGCTCACCGTCGTCTACACGTCGGGCACGACCGGCCGTCCGAAGGGGATCGTGCACTCCCACGGCGGATTCGCGGTGAAAACCGCCGTCGATTTCGCCTACGGCTTCGACGTGCACGCCGACGACGTCGTCTGCTGGATCACCGACCTCGGCTGGCTGGTCGGGCCGATGCTGATGACCGGCCCGCTGCAACTCGGCGCGACGATCGTGATGATCGAGGGCCTGCCGACGCACCCCACGCCGGACCGGATGTGGGAAGTGGTCGAGCGCAACGGCGTGACCGTGCAAGGCATCGCGCCCACCGCGGCGCGCGCTTTGCGTGCGGCGCAAGAGAAACCAGGCCACGAACTGGAAACCTTGCGCTCGTTCGTCTCCACCGGGGAAGCGTGGGACGAGCCGACCTGGTGGTGGCTGTTCGACCAGGTCGGAAAACGCCGGGTGCCGATCGTCAACTACAGCGGCGGCACGGAGGTCGGCGGCGGGCTGCTGATCGGCTACCCGTTCCTGCCCGCCGCGGCGGCCGCGTTCACCGGGCCGCTGCCCGGAGTGGACGCGGCGGTGCTCGACGACGAAGGCGGGCCGATCGTCGGCGCGATCGGCGAATTGGCTGTGCGCAACACCTTTCCCGGGATGACGCACGCGTTCTGGCAGGACCGCGAGCGCTATCTCGACACGTACTGGGCACGGTTCCCGGACGTCTGGGTGCACGGCGATCTGTGCAGTGTGGACAGTGCCGGGCAGTGGCGGATCCACGGCCGCTCCGACGACACGCTCAAACTGGCCGGCCGCCGGGTCGGCCCGGCGGAGATCGAGGCGGCCCTGCTGCGGGACAAGCGGATCGCCGAGGTCGCCGTGATCGGCGCGCCAGACGAACTGCGCGGCCAGCGGGCGGTGGCGTTCGCGGTGCTGCGCGCCGGCGGTGCGGAACCCGCCGACCTGCACGAGGTGGCACTGGAAAACGCGGGGAAGTCGTTCGCCCCGCAGGTGTACGTCGTGCCGACGCTGCCGAAAACCAAGAACGGCAAGATCATGCGGCGCGCTATCCGGGCGCGGTTCGTCGGGGCGCCGGTCGGAGACCTGTCCTCACTGGACCCGGCCACGCCGCTGGAAGACATCCCGGTGCTCGCGGAGGAGAACGCGCAATGACCGATCCGGAAAGCAACGTCGAAATCGTCCGGAAGGCGACGCGGGAACTGGCCCGCAAGTTCGACCACGACTACTGGCTGGACAAAGACCGCAAGCACGAATACCCGTGGGAGTTCGTGAAGGCGTTCGCCGCGGGCGGCTGGCTGGGCGCGATGATCCCGGAGGAATACGGCGGCATCGGCCTCGGCCTGGAAGAGGCCGCGGTGATGATGGGCGAGATCTCCGCGTCGGGCGCCGGGATGGCGGGCGGTTCGGCGATCCACTTCTACGTGTTCCCGCCGGCTCCGATCGTGAAGTACGGCTCGGAGGAGATGAAGCGCGAATACCTGCCGAAACTGGCGGCGGGCGAGCTGCTGATGGCGTTCGGGGTGACCGAGCCCGACGCCGGGGTGGACACGTCGCGGATCAAGACCAAGGCGACCAAGGTCGACGGCGGCTGGAAGATCAACGGCAAGAAGGTCTTCATCACCAACGCGCAGAACGCGCACAAGATCCTGCTGCTCGCGCGCACCTCGCCGCGGCGGGACGACAAGCCGCTGTACGGCATGTCGCTGTTCCTCGCGGACCTGGACCGCGACAAGATCACCGTGCGGGAGATCGAAAAACTGGGCCGCGCGGCGATCGACACGAACGAACTGTTCATCGACGACCTGTTCGTGCCGGACGACCGGCTGGTCGGCGAGGTGGACAAGGGGTTCTACTACCTGCTGGACGGGTTGAACCCGGAGCGGATCGTCGTCGGCATGGAGGGCGTCGGCCTCGGCCGGGCCGCACTGGACATCGCGGCCGAGTACGCGAAGAACCGGGTGGTGTTCGACCGGCCGATCGGGCAGAACCAGGCCGTGGCGCATCCGCTGGCGGACTCGTGGATCCGGCTGGAAGCCGCCGAGGGCATGGTCATGCGGGCGGCGAGGCTGTTCGACGAAGGCCGGCCGTGCGGCCCGGAAGCGGCGGCGGCGAAGTATCTGGGCGCCGAGGGCGGTTTCGAGGCGTGCGACCGGGCGTTCTCGACGCTCGGCGGGTACGCCTACGCGAAGGAGTACCACGTGGAGCGGTTGTGGCGGGAGGTCCGGTTGCTGCGCAACGCGCCGTTCTCGCAGGAGATGGTGCGGAACTACATCTCGCAGCAGGTCTTGGGGCTGCCGCGCTCCTACTGAGGCCAGTGAACAGCGGGCGGGGGGGGGGGGGGGGGGGGGGGGGGGGGCGGGGGGTGGGGGGGGGGGGGGGGGGGGGGGGGGGGGGGGGGAGGGGGGGGGGGGAGGGGGGGGGGGGGGGGGGGGGGGGGGGGGGGGGGGGGGGGGGGGGGGGGGGGGGGGGGGGGGGGGGGGGGGGGGGGGGGGGG